>CAVWHJ010000010.1:0-347153 GCA_963754765.1 uncultured Acidobacteriaceae bacterium
CCCTCCACATCGCCGCACTCTTCAGCTTCCACTACGAGAACGAACGCGGCCGCCTCCTCAATCCCTCGACATCCCTCAGGACCAGATCATCAAGCGCACCAACTACCTCTACACCCTCCAAATCCAGGGCGACATCCAGCACCGCCTCTTCTACTCCTTCGGCGGCGCCGTCGAAAACAACGAACTCTACGGCATCACCGGAACCCCGCGCCTCGGCCTAACCTACGACGCCGTCCGCCCCGGCCCAAGCCCTTCCACGGCACCCTCCTCCACGCCAACGTAGCCACCGGCGTGCAGGAGCCATCCCTCACCGCCCAACTCACCAGCCTCTCCACCCTCCTCCAGCAAACCGGCAACCCCACCTTCAACGTCCCCCCCATCACCTCCGAGCGCTCCCGCACCTACACTTCGGCATCGACCAGAACATCCTCCGCCAGAAGCTCATCCTCAAAGCCAGCTACTTCCACAACCAGTTCAACCATCAACTCGAATTCATCACCGCCCCCGGCCTCGAACACTACTTCAACATCCCTGCCAACATCGCCACCCAACTGCCTCCAGCCTCGCTCAACTCACTCGCCTACCGCACCCAGGGCATCGAAGCCGAACTGCAGTACCAGCCCCTCAGCCACCTCTTCCTTCGCGGCGGCTACACCTACCTCGCCTCTATCGTCCTCCAATCCTTCCATCCGACACCGTCACCCCGGCCATCAACCCCAACCTCCCCGGCATTCCCATCGGAGCCCTCTCTCCTCTCGTTGGCCAGCGTCCCTTCCGTCGCCCGCCCAACACCGGCTTCTTCTCCGCCCAATACACCTCGAGCGATTCTCCGCCGCGTTCAAAGGTGCCCTCACCAGCAGCAGCGACGACTCCACCTTCCAACTCAACAACGATCGCAACGGCGGCAACACCCTCCTCCTCCCCAACCGCAATCTCGACTTCGCCTACGCCAAACTCGATCTCAACCTGGTCTTCACCGCCACCAGCCACATCGCCCTCTTCACGCAGCTCGACAATCTGCTCGGCCAGCAACACATCGGCCCCATCGGCTATCCCGGCCTGCCCTTCACCATCCGCGCTGGCATGAAGATCCGAATCGGCGGCAACTGATAGATTTCTTTTGCCGAAAAAGCATCCACCATCAAAATGCCAGTGAACTCGTGTTTAACCTGTAAGTACGCATTTTTCTAAACCTCTCTAGAATCCTGTCTTTTTTCTGTAACTTGCGTCTATTTATTACCCGCACAGCGCGGGCACGCGCTCTCAGCGTCTAATCCACTAGAAGGAAGGAACGACGCCAAATGACGAAACGCATCCTCGCACTGACATTCTTCGCACTTGCCCTCCCCGGCATCTCTGCTTTTTCCCAGCAGGAGGGCCCCACTCCCACCCAGGCTCTGGTCGCCTTCGACTCCAAGGCTCCCGTCTCCCCACACCGCAAAAGACGTCACCGTCAAGGTCGACAACCGCCCAGCAGGTCTCCTCAATCTCGCGCACGTTCCCGCCCAACGGCGCCCAGGTCGCCCTCCTGATCGACGACGGCCTTCGCACCAGCATCGGCGGCGAACTCAACAATCTCCGCGCCTTCATCACCAGCCTGCCTCCGGGCACCGAGGTCTTCGTCGGCTACATGCAGAACGGCCGCGTCGTCTCCGCCAACGACATGCCCGGCTTCACCACCAACCGTGCCGCCGCCGCACAGAGCCTTCGTATACCCATGGGCCTGCGAGGCGCCAGCGCCAGCCCCTACTTCTGCCTCTCCGACTTCGTCAAGAACTGGCCCTCCAACGCCGAAAACCAGACCGTCACGCAGTCCAGCAGCCCACCCACAAGGCCCGCTTCGTCCTCATGATCACCAACGGCGTCGACCCCTACAACGGCAGCACCAGCATCACCAACCAGGACAGCCCCTACGTCGCCGCAGCCGTCACCGACGCGCAGCGCGCCGGCGTAGCCGTCTACTCCATCTACTACAGCGACGTAGGTTTCGGCCGTGGTCGCGGCAGCTTCAGCGGCCAAAGCTATCTCCACCAGGTCGCCCAGGGAACCGGCGGCAAGCCTACTACCAGGGCACCGGCAACCCCGTCTCCCTCGCGCCATTCCTCAAGCAACTTCCAGAGCGCCATCAGCCGAAACCTACGTCGCCACCTTCCCCGTCGAGGGCAACAAGAAGATGGTCTCGCTCAAAATCTCCACCACCCTGCCCAAGACCAAAGTCAACGCCCCCAGCTGAGGTCCGTCCCGGAACCATCGTTCTCCAATAACCCTACGACCACGCGTGCCCCATCCTTCGCAGCCTTACGGCGAAAGGTGGGGTATTCGCGTACGCGCGAACCCACTCTTCGCCCCCGATCTTCGCCCTCCTAAGACTGAGCCGCCCCATAGATCTTCCCGGATATACTCCATATCCCTCAGCCCCTCCTCACCCGGCGAACGCGGCGTCTGTTCCCAGCACGCACTCCGAAAAGTGATTCGCCTCCCGCGTAAACTGCATCGGGTCCTTCTCCTGATTCGCCTCATCGATCACAATACTCGGCGCACCCTTCGCCCCACCCCAATACTCAGCCCGCAGCCTCAAGCCGTCATAGCCGAACGCCGGCCCCATCTCCAGCCACCCCTTCGACGCAAACACCTGTAGTACCCCGGCATCTGCGCCCCATACGTGCTGCTACCCGTCGCCACCACCCCCGAAGGAAACTTCAGTCGTCCACGACACATTCTCCTCCACCGTGCCGAACCGCCCATCCTGATCGATCGTCGAGTCACTCCGTAAACTTCACCGGCTCCTCTCCCGTAAGGTAGCGGCACGCATTCACCACATAGATCCCCACATCCAACAGCGATCCGCCGCCCGCCAGCGCCTTGTTCAGCCTCCACGCCGTAGGGTTCGCATTGAAGCCGAACGCCCTATCGATCGTCTGCACCGTCCCCAGCGCCCCGTCGCGAATCAGCTTCATCGCCTTCAGATTCAGCGGCTCGTAGTGCAGCCGGTACGCGATCATCAGCTTCACGTTCATCGCCTTGCACGCGGCAATCATCGCCTCGGCCTCGCTCACCGTCGTCGACATCGGCTTCTCGCACAACACATGCTTGCCCGCCTTCGCCGACCGGATCGTATACTCCGCATGCATGCTGTTCGGCAGCGCAACATACACCGCATCGATCGTCTTGTTGTCGCGAAACTTGTCCATGTCCTCATAGCTGTAGATCGAGCTCTTCGGCACGCCATACTGCGCCGCAATCCGCTCCGCCTTATCCCGATGCCCGCTCACCAGCCCCGTGATCTTCGAGTTCGGACTCGTCTGCACCCCGCGCATAAAGTGGTCCGCAATCGTCCCCAGCCCGATCACGCAGTACCCAACCTTCCGCTCACCGACCCTGCGCCGCCAACCCACCGCGGCAACACCCGCGCCGCCAACCCCATCGCCCCAAGCTTCGAAAACTCCCGCCGGGATAATCCCCATCCACCTCCCTCCAGTTCACAGCCATCCTAACCCGACCTCCGATGACAGTTCATCGCCGTCAGCAAAGAGTTATTATCGCCATTCCTAACTATTTTCGGGAGTTTTCGGACAAGAAAGTGCAAGTAAATGGTTTTGGCGTGTTTTTCGCCACCAGAAAAGCCACCATCAACGCCACCACGTTCCACCACACAATTCACCACAACTTCACCACAAAAAACCATCCAAAAAACACCGTTTTTTCCCAACCCCCCTCAAAAACACCCGAAAAACAGCAAAGCCCCGGAGCAATTGACTCCTCCGGGGCTCCACTTTTTTTCTGCAAAATCAGTTCTTAGTACATGCCGTCCATACCGCCGCCGCCATGCTGATGTCCGCCGCCCGCAGCTTCCTTCTTCTCCGGAATATCGGAATCATCGCCTCGGTGGTCAGCATCAATCCAGCGATCGAAGCCGCGTTCTGCAGCGCAGTCCGCGTCACCTTCGTAGGATCGATCACGCCAGCCTTCACCAGGTCCTCGTAGACACCCGTCCGGCGTTGTAGCCGTAGTTGTTGTCCTTCGATTCGTGGATCTTGCCGATCACAACTGCGCCCTCTTCGCCTGCGTTCGAGACGATCATGCGCAACGGCTCCTCGATCGCGCGACGAATGATCGATGCACCGATCTTCTCATCGCCCTCGAGACTCTTGATCACGTCTCAACCGCAGCCGCGCAGCGAACCAACGCCACACCGCCACCCGGGACGATGCCTTCCTCAACAGCCGCGCGGGTAGCATGCATCGCATCCTCAACACGAGCCTTCTTTTCCTTCATCTCGGTCTCGGTTGCTGCACCCACCTTGATCACTGCAACGCCGCCAACCAGCTTGGCCAAACGCTCCTGCAGCTTCTCACGGTCGTAGTCAGAAGTGGTCTTGTCGATCTGTGCGCGAATCTCCTTCACGCGTCCTTCGACATCGCCGTCCTTGCCGCCGCCATCAACGATGGTGGTGTTGTCCTTGTCGATCGTCACGCGCTTCGCAGTGCCGAGGTCCTCGATCTTGACGCCCTCGAGCTTGATGCCGAGGTCTTCCGTGATCGCCTTGCCGCCGGTCAGAATCGCAATGTCCTGCAGCATCGCCTTGCGACGATCGCCGAAGCCAGGAGCCTTCACAGCAGCCACATTCAGCGTGCCGCGCAGCTTGTTGACCACGAGAGTCGCAAGCGCCTCACCGTCCACATCCTCAGCAATGATGACGAGCGGCTTCGCCGTCCGTGCAATCTGCTCGAGCAGGGGAAGCAGGTCCTTCATCGACGAGATCTTCTTCTCGTAGATCAGGATGTAGGGATTCTCAAGTGCAACTTCCATCCGCTCTGCATCGGTCACGAAGTAAGGCGACAGATAGCCGCGATCGAACTGCATTCCCTCGACCACATCCAGCTGCGTCTCCATCGTGCGCGACTCTTCAACGGTGATAACGCCGTCCTTGCCGACCTTCTTCATCGCCTCGGCGATGATCATGCCGATCTGCGAGTCAGAGTTGGCCGAGATCGTTCCGACCTGGGCAATCATGTCGCCCGAAACCGGCTTCGACAGCTTGCTCAGCGCGCCGCCAACTGCAGCGCCATTCTCATCGCGCTTGCCGATGATGGCCTCAACAGCCTTGTCGATACCGCGCTTCAGCGCCATCGGGTTTGCACCCGCAGCAACTGTCTTCACGCCCTCGCGATAGATCGCCTGGGCGAGAACGGTCGCAGTGGTGGTGCCGTCGCCGGCCACGTCGGAGGTCTTCGAAGCAACCTCGCGAACCATCTGCGCGCCCATGTTCTCGAGCGAATCCTGAAGCTCGATGTCCTTGGCAACGGTCACGCCGTCCTTGGTGATCGTCGGGGAACCGAACTTCTTCTCGATAACGACATTGCGACCCTTCGGTCCAAGCGTCACCTTGACGGCATCGCCAAAATATTAACGCCACGCAGAATCGCCTGACGCGAATCTTCTCCATGCAGAATCTGTTTTGCCATTGTGTTGCTCCTGTTACCGGCTCATGCCGATCAAAGTTTGTAATGAGGCGCCCGAAGCGCCGAATTTCCGCGAAGCGGCGTCTGCCGCACGCAGTGCCTACTTCTTGAGGATGCCGAGAACTTCTTCTTCACGCATGATCAGCAGCTCTTCGCCGTCGATCTTGATCTCAGTACCCGAGTACTTGCCAAAAAGGATGCTGTCGCCGGCCTTCACGTCGAGCGGGAATACCTTGCCCTCGTCGTTCGATTTACCTTTGCCGACCGAGATAACCTCGCCCTGCTGCGGCTTCTCTTTTGCCGAATCCGGGATGATGATGCCGCCACGGATGCTCTCGCCCTCTTCAATGCGCCGGACCAGAATCCGGTCGTGTAGCGGTGTAAACGATGTTGTCGCCATTGCTATGCATCTCCTTGTTTCGAAGTTTCTGTTGCGGTTTTTAGCGAACGAACGCCGTTCGCGCTGTAATGCGCGACCCTGCCAGTCAGACTCCCTGAAATCAGCCGCAAATAGTGTGGAATCAGCTTCGGCCACGGCCGGCTAGAATGTCTCAAACCCGCCGTTAGCACTCAAGCCTCCCGATTGCTAACGATAGTCAGCTTGAGCAGCCTCTGTCAACTCGCTCTGCGTGAAATCTGAGTGAAACTCACGCAATCTCTGACCCCTAGGCGCCAACTAGTCGGCGACGACAGAACGATCCACGTCCTGGTAGAATGGTCTTTATGAAGTACTGTCTTTCCACTCTTCCCTCTTCGTCTCGTCGGAGCGTCCGAGGTCGCTGTCCCCCTCCGGGCCGAACGGCTACCCGAAAGCCCTGCGAGGTCACCTTCAGCAAATAAAATAGCTTCGATGGACCTTTATGAGCGGATAGGCCAACGGTCTGGATGCCTAACTCTTTGTACGGCGTAAAATAAACGCTATGCGCTGCAATCGCTCTATCGGTCTATCTCTGCTCTTCGCTCTGGGACTTTGTCTGGCCCTCCCCATGCTCTTCCGGTCAGGACAGCACGGCGGTCCAAGTACAAGGCGCCACCAGCTACCTCTCACATTGAAGTTACCGTCTTGAAGAAGTTCAACGGCAAGCCAATCCCAAATGCGGCCGTCATCTTCAATTCCGTTCTCGACGGTAAGGACGAAGGCAATCTGGAGGTCAAGACGGATCCGGAGGGCAAAGCAGCGATCGACGTCATCCCCACCGGCAGCACCGTTCGAGTGCAGGTCATCGCAACGGGTTTCGCCACCTTTGCGGATGAATATATCGTGACGGAACCAAGCCGTCAGATCGCCGTCTCTATGATCCGACCGCAGGAGCAACTCTCCTCCTACGAGGACAACTCGGGTAAGTCCTCTGACCGAAAGCCTGGTGTTCAGGAGCCGATACGACAGACGACCCCGGCCGCCAAGCCACCGACGACACCGCCGCCTGTTATCCCGCCAGACACTACTACGCCAAAGCAATAGCCGCTTCAATTCAAATCTATGGACAGATTGCTACAGGGAAAGACCGTGCTCGTCACCGGAGCGGCTAAAAGAATTGGGCGCGCCATCGCGCTCTCAATGGCCGAACGCGGTGCGAACGTTGCCATAACTTTTCTTGCATCGCAGCGTGAAGCAGAAGAGACAATACGAGCGCTGGCCGACCACGACGTTGACGCCCTGGCTGTACGCTGCGATCTGCGCGACCCGGAAAGTATCGAGCAAACCATGGCGTCGGTAATCGAGGAGTTCGGTCAGCTTGATCTCCTCGTCAACAACGCTGGTGTCTTCGCTTCCGAAGCGCTTGAGAACATCTCAGTCGAAGACTGGGATGCGATGTTCGCAACCAATACCCGCGCACCTTTCCTTATGGCGAAGGCTGCTCATCCCCACCTGCGCTCGACGCGGGGCGAATCATCAACATCGGTTCCCTCGGCGGCCTTCATCCATGGGCCACGCACGCGCACTACTGCACGTCCAAAGCCGCCCTTCACATGCTCTCAAAGACCATGGCGAAAGCGTGGGCGCCGGAGATCAGTGTGAACTGCATCGCCCCGGGCATGATCGTCCAGGGAGAAGTCGATGAAGCCTATGAACACTTTGCCCGCAAGACACCAATGCAGCGCAATGGCACAGCGCACGACGTAGCCGCGGCTGCGATTTTCTTCGCCACGGCTCCGCACTTCATCACTGGCCAACTTCTCGCCGTTGATGGCGGTCTCGGCCTCTAGTCGTTAGGGAACTATCGCCCGAGTCACTCTCTGCAACCAACTCTTTTCCTTCACTTCTTCATAGAGATTTAGCGGTTCCAGCTGTTGCGGCAGTGGCTTGCCCATAAACGCTGCCAATGGGTTCGAGACGCAAAGAAGATGGGCGTAGTCAGGTCCATACTTCTTCGCCACCACCTCAAACGCCTCACGCATCTTCGGTGGTCGCGACGTTACATTGTGAGCATCAGTGGCAAGAAAATGCACCCAGCGGTTCGAAAGGAGATCGTGCGCCATGCGTTCAGCATGTCTTCCCATGCGACCGACAACGGACCCAGCCGTGACCTGAATCAGCACTCCTCCACGCAGCCAGTCCACCAGCCGTGGTTGATCATTTTGAAGAGTCGGATTGCGTTCCGGGTGTGTCAGAATCGGTGTCAGTCCCGCAAGCTGCAACTGGTAAAAGACCTCGGTGAGTCCGCGCGACAGCCCATAGTCAGGGATCTCCACCAGTAGATAGCCCAGCCCATTGATACTGAACTTCCCCGGGTCAAGCTTCGCTTCCTGTATGTTCTCGTACGACATATGGAAGTCGCATCCCCGACCCAACTTCACGGGAATCGCATCCCTATCCAGGAGTCGCTGCAACTCCGTAATCTTTTCGGAGATCACAAAAGGATCATAGGTATAGGTGCTATTGGCGTGGGGAGAGCAAACTATATGCGAGATCCCATCCTCGGCTGCAGCCTTCGCCATCGCGACCGAGGTCTCAAGGGTCGAAGCACCATCGTCCAGGCTCCACAGAAGGTGATGGTGAATATCAATCATCGCGTAGTCAGGTTACCACCGAGCCTGCGCCAGCAGGTTATCTACCGCGCCGCCGCCAACGACTCTGCCATCGCCCGGAATAGAAGCAAGCCGTCCGCTGAACCCAACAACGCTTCGCTCGATCGGTCTGGATGCGGCATCATGCCCAGAACATTGCGCCCCTCATTCAGTACGCCGGCGATATTCTCAAGCGATCCATTCGGATTCGCCTTCGCCGTTACCTCGCCCTCCGGCGTTGCATAGCGAAACGCGATGCGATCTTCAGCCTTCAGCTTCGCCAGCGTCTCCGCATCACAGAAGTAGTTGCCCTCCATATGACCGATCGGCATCTGCAATACCTGGCCCTTCGTCAATCCATGTGTAAACGGCGAATCGATGTTTCCGTCTTCAAAAACGTCTGCTTGCAGATGTAGTGCTGGCTCGCATTGCGCATCAGCGCCCCAGGCAAAAGCCCCGCCTCGCACAGGATCTGAAAGCCGTTGCATATTCCCAGAACCAGGCCGTCATTTTTCGCAAACTTCGCGACAGACTGCATTACCGGCGCAAACTTCGCGATTGCTCCCGTGCGCAGATAGTCGCCATAGGCAAATCCGCCCGGCACAAGGATAGCGTCGCACCCCTGAAGATCCTCCGACGCATGCCACAGAAATGTCACAGGCTGATGCGCAATCGCATCGATCACATTGTAGGTGTCATGGTCGCAATTTGAGCCCGGAAATACCAGCACGCCAAATTTCATACCTTAAGAATATCACCGCAAATCTTGGAGTTGAGGCTCGGTTCGTGATGCCCTAAACCGGTGCATAGACGGCATACCCCCTTGGCGGAGCAGGGAACTCGGCGCTGCCTTCCTTATCCGTAGTCCGCTCATCTGGATGCGCCGTATCGTGCCCGTCCCACGCCACCGGTTTGAACTTTTGATTCGGCCACTTGGTCTTGACCGAAGTCCCTGACCACTTGTCTCCCAAATTGTTCAGCACGTAGATGCACCCGGGCTGCCCTTCAATTCCATTTCGCTGCATGACGTAGAGATCAGGATCGCAGTGAAGAATACTCGCCTCGCCACCCGCAAATCTGTGGTGCGCGTCGATCAGGGCATCAATGCCATTCGGCGTGCCCTTCCGCGCTAGGCCCAGGTTGTAGTAGTCGTACCAGAACACGCACGGATACCCTTCATTCATCAGAATGAATGAGTAAGCGAGGTTTTTGTCATTCACGATCTCATTGCCGCCCATGTCGTGATTCTCAACGAACGTCACCGCATTGAAGGGGCGTTTCGCGACGACCGATTCGTCCCCCGTCAGGTTCCGCAGGTCATACTTCAGGGTGTCGCACATATCTTTCAGCCTGTAGCGCAGCGGAAAATCGAACGCAGCAATCTGGCTGTCAGTTACAGCGCGCACGCCATCCAGCCAGCCAGCGATATCTTCCGGTCCTGACCAGTACTCCCCGACCACAAATGGGGTGAAATCCTTACCGTCGCGCTCGTAGCGATACTTCGCCAGCAGCCCGATCATCCACGAACCATAGCCCTTCGCAAAATCGAAGCGGAAACCACTAAAGCCCAGCTCTTCAATCACCATCCGCGCATATTCGAACATAGCCTCATACACTCGAGGGTTGCGATGGCAGAGGTGAGGGAAACCCGCAAAGTTTTCGCCCTCGATCATTACGTGCTCATAGCGAGACGGATGAAAGCAGTTCCAGTCCCGTGGAAACTTCCCCGACTTCGGATTAAACTTCGTCCAACGCTTTTGCCCGTCGAGCGGGTTCACTTCTTCTTCATCCGCGCCGGAGTTATGGTTGATCACCATGTCCGCGTAGGCCCCGATGTTGTTTTTATGCAGCGTCTGGATCAGGTTTTCCAACTCCTTGCGATTGCCGTACAGCGTCTTCGTCGATCCCTTCTGGTCAAAATCACCCAAGTCAAAATAATCGTACGGGTCATAGCCCACCGATCTGGCCTCCGCAGCCTTGCAGATAGGCGGCAGCCACAACGCGTTGAAGCCCGCCTCCGCCAACTCTGGTGCCTTCTCCGAAAGATGATTCCACCACTCACCTTCCTTCTGTTCCTTTATCGGCGCATCCCAATAGAAAGCTTGCATCATTACTGCCATTTCAATTCTCCATTCATGGTGGCGCACGAAAGCCACGGCGAGACGCATCGACGTCTCGAAATCAGTGTCTTTGCGTTATAGTTCTGTTCCAGACAGGTTCAGATGCATCACACGACGAACAGGTTGGCATGGACCTTAGAAACAACAACGCGCGAGCGCACCTCAAAACCGCCGGCAGTGCGCTCGCTAACTGGTGGCGCGCAGCTACTCTCGACGCTCTTATCGTCGGAGTCATCTGGCTTATTGGCCTCGAACTCATTCGCGTGCCATGGGCGCCCTTCTGGGCAATCCTCGGCGGTCTCCTGCAAATCATTCCGACCTATGGGGGCATGGTCGCCCTCATAGGCCCTGTCATCGCAGTCGCAGTCAGCGGTCACGACGAATGGCGCCTGGGTCTTGTGCTCGGTCTCTACGGCCTGATCGTCATCCTCGAGGGATTGGTCATCGGCCCTTACATCCTGCACCGCACCACCAAGGTCCCCTGGTGGGCAGCATTCCTGGGCCCGATTATGCTCGGCATCATCATCCCCTTCTGGGGAGTTCTGCTCGCACCGCCGCTACTGGCGGTTATCTTTGCCTTCCGAAAACCACCCGTCCTCAACCGCCCTTAGCCTAACTATCCAAGCTTGTACTTCGACTCCGCTAGTCGATACAGCGGCCGCCAAACCAGCCGATTGATCGTCACCACCATCAGCGCCATCACAATCGTAGCCAACAGCAGAATCTGGAACTGCCCGCTATCAGTCGCGGCACTGATCACCGCTCCCAATCCGACCGTCTGCAGAGTTTGGCCTCTTAGCCGAAAGTACTCCGCGATAATGCTGGCGTTCCACGCGCCGCCCGACGCCGTCACCATTCCCGTGACCAGAAAGGGAAAGATCCCGGGGAGAATAACCGTCTTCCATCTTTGCACCGTCGTGAAGTGAAATAGCGTCGCGACCTCACGCAGATCTGAGGGAATCGCCATCGCTCCGGCGATCACGTTGAACAGGATGTACCACTGGGTTCCCAGCAACATCAACGCAATCGCGCCGATGCCCATGCCACCTCCCACTCGAATCAACGCAAGCAAAATAACAGGGAAAAGAGCGGTAGCTGGAACGGACGCCGCGATTTGGGCAAGGGGTTGGGCGATCCGCGCCAGGCGTGGATGAAAGCCAATCGCAACTCCTGCCGGTATCGTCCAAGCAGCTGCCAATACAAGCGATACATTCACTCGCAGGAAAGTCGCCAGTGCTCCCTTCATGACCCCAACAAACTGCGATGTGTGCACCTCGCGCAGAAGAGTCAACGCCTGCCACGCCGCAAAGAGTACGGCCCCTGCGGCCACCGCTAGGATCAACCACCTGAACCAGGTAGAGGCTGTGCGGCGCACCGACGTCGTCTCCTTAGCCGCCACGGAGGTTTGCGCTACACGCACTTTGCGCTCCTGCGTCAGTCGGCGGTACACACCCTCTTCCAGCGGCTCAATCGTATGCCGCCGCAGCGTCCGAAGCCCTCTTGACTGCTGCAGCAGATGCAACAGCGGCGAGCGCACGCGCGCTCCGCTCTCCACCTGCTCAAACTTGAACTTGTCGCTCCACGCAATCACTGGTCTCCATATCAGCTGATCGGTCGCGACGATAATGGCAATCATCGTCAGCAAGCCCCAGGTGATCGCCACATAATTTCCCGTTCCTGCCGCCGTCTGCAAGTACGAGCCCAGCCCCGGAAGCCGGAAGTCCCGCGTGCCAAGAACGAACATCTCGCATGCCATCAGGAAGAACCAGCCACCCGCCACCGACACCATCGAGTTCCACACCAGGCCGATCGCCGAATACGGCAGCTCCAACTGCACCAATCGCTGCAATCGCGAAAATTGATAGATGCTCGCGGCCTCAGACAGCTCTCGCGGGATGCTCTTGATCGAGGAATAAAAGCTGAACGCCATATTCCACACCTGGCCGGTAAAGATCAACACAATAGCGCCCATCTCAACGCCAATCTGCCGCGTCGGAAACAGGGCCACCATCGCCAGCATCACACCAGGCAAAAAACTCAGCACAGGAATCGATTGCAGGATATCCAACCCCGCGATCATCAGCGCTTCGATTCGCTTGTTGTACGCCGCAACATATCCGTACCCAATGGCGAAGATGAGGCTGAGCACATAAGCCAACCCGATTCGCACAACGGAATAGAACGCATACAACGGAAGCGCGCGCGGGCTCTGCGAGATGACGATCTCAGGCTCAGGATGCCCGAACCAGTACCGCGCAATGACGACGACCCCATAAAAGCAAGCCAGTCCGATTCCTGCAACACAGAGATCGAGCAGCACCGGCCAACTGCGCTGCAACACCTGCGAGCGCGCCAGCGTCTCTCGACCTGGAATATTGCTGAAGCTCTCCGGAAGCTGCATCATGCATCGATCTCCGCAGTAGAGGCCGGCTTCTCATCGTGATGCAACTTCTCCGATTGGATGAACCGCCGCCGCGACGCGTCAAAGTCGAATAGCTCGGCGTAGCGCCCCCAGTTGATCGCAGTCTCCAACTGCCGCAGCGTCTCCTCTTCGCTGAATTGCTCATCGAGCACGTCGTGGAAGAACTCTTCAGGAACGCTGCGGTCGCTCTTGGACTCAATGGCACGCACAATCTGCCGAAGCAGCAGGACATTCTCCATTGCCGCGTTTCTAAACAGCTCCTTCTGCCGCAGAATCTCCGAATTGGCGTACTCAGCTCCGGTCGGCGTGATCTCCGCGTCACCTTCCGTCACCTTCAAAAAGCCGAGCAACTGAGCGGCATCGACAATCGGTAGCAGATCGTCGATCTCAAACGCCAGATCGTCCGCCAGCCGGTAGATGTCGTCCTTGCCGTTATGGTCCAGCACCAGTTCCAGGAGTCCGGCAATGCCGCCTGGCCGAGCATGCGGAAGCATCTGGTAGTGCATTTGCCGCTGGTCGCGCACAGGCTTTCCAGTTGCCGTTTGCGGCAAAGCTGGCGGCTGCGCGTCTGGCTGTGTCAGCACCTTGTAGATGTAGTCCACCAGTTGCGTAAACGCCGTTGCCTTTCGATCTCTCGGGTGCTGAATCGACACTCGAAAATCCGTCCGCACATGACCCGGATTTCGCCCCAGCACAATGATGCGATCCGCAAGCAGAACAGCCTCTTCAATGTTATGCGTCACGATAAAGATCGCCTGAGTGGGGATCGTCTTGTTCTGCCACAGTTCCAGCAATTCGCTGCGAAGATTCTCCGCTGTAAGCACATCCAGGGCGGAGAACGGCTCATCCATAAACAGAACTTCCGGTTCGACGACGAGCGCACGGGCGAAGCCGACTCGCTGGCGCATCCCTCCCGAAAGCTCCTTGGGATACGCCGCCTGAAAGCCGTCAAGACCGACCGTGTCGAGAATCTTCAGGCTGCGCTTGCGTCGTTCTGCCGTCTCCATTCCACGTGCCTTCAGCGGCGCCTCAACGTTTTCCAGAACCGACAGCCACGGAAACAGTGCAAAACTTTGAAAGACAATCGAAACATTTACATCGGCAGTCGCGATTGGCTGTTCATGCCAGTAAACCTGACCAGCAGAGGGCTCAGACAGCCCCGTCAACATGCGAAGCAGCGTCGACTTACCAGAGCCCGAGGGCCCGAGCAACGCTACAATCTCCCCCGCCGTAATAGATAGGTCCGTCGGCGAGATCACCTGAATGCGATTCTCGCTTGGTTGCGCATAATATTTCTCGACACGTTCGGCGCGTATGATGGCTGGCTGCATAGTAGTTTTGTAGTACAGTATGCGTTTCTCTGAATTTGATGGTTTGTTGTGTCAACCCGCTATTCGTTCAGCGTATCATTGCTGTGTGGGCCAAGAGGCGAACAGACGCCTGCGAACGTGACATTTATGAATGAATTTTGATCTTTATATTTGGGGACACACAGCATGGCAGATTCAACCACGACAGCCACATCAAAGCCTAAGGTACTCGTAGCCGACGACGAACAGGTAATCGCCAATACTCTCGCGATCATCCTGAATCAGGCAGGCTTTGAAGCACGCGCAGTATTCAGCGGAGAAAAGGCGGTCGAGGCGCTCGACACCTTTCAGCCCGACATGCTCATCAGCGATGTCATCATGACCGGCATGACCGGTATCGAAGCTGCAATCATCACCCGCAGCAAACTTCCTAAGTGCAAGATCCTTCTCTTTTCAGGTCAGGCCGCTACTGCGGATTTGCTTGAAAAAGCGCGCACGCAGGGCCACGAATTTGAAATTCTTGCGAAGCCTGTTCATCCAACGGATCTACTGGCGAAGCTCCGCGGCTAAATTGCTTTAGCCAAAATCGAAGCGGGACTTCGGTCCCGCCTCCGTTTTCTCGGTGCATTGTTTTCTGCCAGTCAGGCTTTTTGGGGCGAGCCAACATCGAACCGGACCCGCTCCTTCACCTTGACGGCAGGCACCCCTGCATACACCGTCCAGGCGTCTAGGTTACGCGTAGCAACCGATCCCAGCCCGAGCACCGCGCCTTCGCCCAGATTCACTCCAGGCGCCACCGACGCGCGGGCGCATACCCAGGCATACGGCGCCGATATTCATCGCATAAGCAATCAGCGGAAACGCCGGATCGTCATAGTCATGCGTCGCCCCGCAGACATAAGCCTCCTGCGACAAAATTGCGTGCGACCCAAGAGTAACCGGCGCAGGATTGTAGATCTCCACGCCATCTCCCGCCGTCACTTGATCGGCACATATCAGATTCCACGGCGCCCACACCTTCGATCGCGGATAGAAGTGGCAGTTCGGTCCCATCGTCGCCCCAAACAGACGCAAGCAGAAACGATCTCCACGAATGTAACGGCCGCGGTGACGTTCTGTATAGAAGAGCCCAGCAGATATTCCAGTTCAGTCGTCTCAGCCGGTCGCGAAGCGAAAACGCAGGCCGAAGATACGGATCCGCCGCTGTGTCGGCCGAGATATGTTCCGCCGCGTTGTAGTGAATCTGTTTTGGCATCTGGCGTTGAGACCTATTCCGACTTCAACGGCGGTGGGAGTATGAACCGTGGCGGTTCCAAACAGCCGAATGATCGCCTTTGCATTCTCTCGCATATCGTATCGGCGATGGAAGCATTGATAGGCGAGCTCGCCCATTCGCTGCCGCTCTGCAACGGTCATGCCGATCCACCGTTGCAGCAGCCGCAGCGTTCCGTCCGCCGTATCCAACTCCATCAGCCCCGCCCCATCCTCCGCGATGTCCTCTGCGATATTCACCTTATCCGCGAGCAGCACAGGTTTTCCGCAAGCCGAGAGCCTCTGCCACGGCAATCCCGAAGTTCTCCTGATGCGAAGGCAGAATGAACGCCTCCGATGCAAAGAAAGCTCCCCATTTCGCGTCGCCCGTCACCATCCCTGGCCAGAAGACGCGGTCTCCGATCTCCAGCCTTGACGGCCGTCTGCCTTCAGCTTCGCGCTCCATTGCTGTTGATCGGGGCCAGCCATCACCAGGTAGAGATCCGGGTCAGTCGCCGCAACCTTTGCGAACGCATCGATCAGAAGATCGCATCCCTTCTTGCGATGAATGCGGCCAAGAAAGAGGAGAAATCTCTTGCCCTCAGCCTCGGGGCACTTCGCAAAGAAGGCTGCCTTCTGCATCTCAGGATCACCAGTCGGCCCGCTCGCGCCATATGGCACCACATACGGGTTCCAGCGATGCAGCCAGAAACTTTGCTCTGCCAGCCCTTCTCAGCCTTGGAGGTAAACAGGACCCGATAGGCGCCCCGCAGAATCCAGTACTCCGCCGGAATCCAGTAAAGCCATTTCTTGATATGTTTCAGCGGGAAAGCATGCTTGAAGTAGGGATCAAGCATGCCGTGGGTAAACACCACATACGGTGTATTCCCGGCGAGCGTTCGCCAGGCCGCAAAACCGCAGTACTGCCACAGCCCATTCACCACAACTCCGTCAAACCGGTGACGGTTGTCTTTCAGCCACGGCAGCAGCTTGGAGTTGAATCCATAAGTGGTATTCGTCGGCCCCAGCGCATGGACTGGAAAGCCAATGTTATCCAGATACGGCGCTGAAGGATCATCCAGCGTGACAACCTCGCCCGTGTAGCCGATGGGGCCATAGCTCAGCAGCACCCTCACCGACTCCGTCGGGCCGCCGGCCTCCGGGTTCAGTGTTCCGATGATGTGAAGAATCCGCATCAGCTATTGCCCACCAATCTTCAGAATATCAGCAGAACGCCGTCGATCTTCGAAGCGCAGTTGCGTCCTCATCGATGCCTTGATCTTCCGTGTCACCTGTGCGATTGCGCGCCGAAGGCCGACGACATCTTCCTCAAAGTCCCACGTCTGTATCTTCGCCAGTCCACGCTGTCCCATAGCCTCCGCCGTCTCTGGCGTCGCCAGGACTCTTCGCAACGCATCGGTCAGAGCCTCCACATCGCCAACAGGGAAGACACAACCTTCAACTCCGTCCTCAACCAGGTCGGGCTGGCAGCCCACATCGTCCGACACGATCACCGCCCGTCCGGCATTCATGACCTCGTTCACGATCAGCCCCCATGGCTCGTCTTGCGAAGGCAAAACAAAGACAGTTGCAAGGTCGAAGAACCGCGGCAACTCCGATTGATTCCGAAACCCGCAGAAGCGAACTCCGCTTGAAACCGCTCTCCTTCGCGCGCTTCTCCAGCGCTGCGCGCTCCTCGCCATCGCCCACAATCACCAGATAAGGATGAGGCTCGATTCCGTCTCCGGGCGACAAGTTGAGATAGGCCTCCAGCAGATCCTCACACCGCTTCCGGTCTTGCAGCTTTGAAGCAAACAAAATGACCGGCCGAGATGGATCGAGATCCAGTTCCCGCTGCAGATCGTCGCGCCCAGCAGCGGCCTCCTGGCACCGACTCTGAAAGTAGTGATTATCCACTGCATAAGGCATCAGAGACTGCGGAAAATCTTCTCCCAGATAGTGACGCCAGTACGCTGCATTCGATGTCCCAATCGGCAGAACGCCATCGACAAGTTGCTTCAATCCGTAGAAAGAACAGCCTCTTGGCAATCTGCTTGAAAGCCTGCTCTGCGTCCTGCTCAGTCGCGACTCCGCGCGAAGCAGACCGGAATCCCCAGCGACTTCGCCACCACCATGCCCTGCAGCGCATTCAGAGTCGAATACCCATGCACCCAAAGCACATCGAAGCCATCGCCTGTGACACTCTCCGCGAAGACGACTGAAGATGCCATAATTCAATTGGCTTGTGGGCCCCGTTCTTCTCTTATCCCAGATCGCCGGAAGAAACTCATGACGATACCCATCGAGCAGAGACACGTCCCACTTCACGTCCACCCCGAAGCCCTTATCGACATATTCCTGAACCGAAAAGTCTGACCCGAAGAGGACTGTCAACTCAATATCTGCTTCCTGCGAGATCCGCCGCAGTAAAGGGGCCTGATATTGGATCGGATGACTTACCAGGTAAGCAACGCGGACCTTCTTCTGGGGTGTCATTTTCTTGGCTCAGGTCAGGAGATCTCATAGAGGTCAATAGGGCTCAATATGACTTACGCGCTGATCTTGCGCGTAACTTGTGCGATAGCCTTGCGAAGAGCTACAACGTCTTCTTCAAAACTCCAGGCGCTAATTCTCTTGAGCGCACTCTGTCCCATTCTTTCTGCCGTCTCTGGAGTCGAGAGCACGCGCCGCAATGCCTCGGCTAATGCATCCACATCACCTACTGGGAACACGCATCCCTCCACGCCATCTGTCACCAGGTCCGGTTGGCAGCCAACTTCGTCGAAACAATTACGGCGCGGCCCGCGTTCATCACTTCGTTCACGATCAAACCCCACGGTTCATGACGAGCAGGGAGCACAAACACGCTTGCGATATCGAAAAACCTCGGAAGCTCCGACTGATTGCGAAAGCCGCAAAATCGAACGTCGGTCAATCCCTTCTGCTGCGGCCTGTTCTTCTAACGCCGCTCGTTCCTCTCCATCACCGACGATCAGAAGGTAAGGAAGGGAAGAAACGCAGTTCATGCTTCATCAAAATCTCATACGCTTCAAGTAAATCACAGCACCGTTTGCGCGCCTGCAGCTTCGACGCAAACAGAATGACCGGCCTTCCTGACTCGAGACTCAAGTTCCTTGCGTAATTCGTCTCGCTTCTCTGCAGCTTCGAGGCTTCTTCCGTTGGAAGTAGTCGTTATCGACTGCGTACGGCATCAGGAACAGCGGAACGTCGTCGCCAAAATAGTGCCGCCAGTACTCCGCATTCAGTGTGCCAACAGCAAGAATTCCATGCACCAGGTTCTTCAGGATCCGAAAAAACAACTTCTTCACAAGAAGCTTAGGCCCACTTCGCGGGCGGTCACCAAGCCACATATCTCCACGGAGCAGCACCGGAATTCCCAGCGCCTTCGCAGCAAGCATTCCGTGCAGCGCGTTTACCATGGCATACCCGTGGACCCATAACACATCAAACGCGGGCTCTCCACTGCTTCCGCGGAAGGCAGCGAAGATGCCTCGGTTCAGGGGCGTCGTTACCGTTTGAGTGCCGTCATCGCGAATGACTGGTAAAAATTTATAACGGTATCCATCAAGAAGCGGTACATCCCACTTCACATCCACTCCGAAACCCTCATCCTGATAGTCGCGAAGCGAGAAATCCGAGCCAAAAAAGACAGTCAGATCAATATCAGGCTCCTGCGCGATTCGCCGCAGCAGCGGCGCCTGATATTGAATAGGATGGCTTACCAGATAAGCTACCCTGACGTTCTTCTTCACATCGTTCGACCTGTCTCTGTCGAAGGTAAAACCATATCTCGTCGGATCTCAAGACGATCTCCGGCCTGCCCATCTTGTCGGCGAGTAGCCATCGTCAATAGTTGCGCAGCGATGAGCAGAATCGATGCAATGCCCAGCACGGTACCAATTCCGCCGTTCTTGATCGCTGCCTTCATCTGATTGGTCGGCAGGAAGACGATATCTTCCGGCTGCAGCACCGGGTCGGGCTCCTTACCGTCGATTACCTTCTTGAGGTCAACGCGAACCACCTGCCGCGTCGTCCCAACCGATCGGATGATCCGAAGGTCGCTCTGCTGACCTTCAAATCCAGCCCCGCCAGTCAGCGCGGCTACCTTCATCAAGGTCAGAGGCGAGTTTTGTTGAAGCGGTATCGCTCCCTGAATCTTAAACGCCCCAAGCAGATAAACAACTCCTGTCCGCGGAACGATGATCGTGTCCCGTGGAAAGATAGGAATATTTGCCGCTGCGCTCGTCGAAGGATCTGTTCCAATGTCAACGACAATAGGCTCCGCAACACCCGGGCGGTTGATGGTGATGACGTGACTCGCCGAGGTTGGTATCCCGCCCCCGCCGACGATAACCGTGGTTGCAGCAGCGGAACCGCCGCCGCCGCCCGCGGCCATCAAAACATCATATAGCCGCCTCTGGCCGATGACCGGCACAATCCCATGAATCTCGCCAACGACCGTCGCGATTTGATTCGGCGAATCCATAATCTGAATGGAAACCTGGGGATCGCGATACATTCCCGCGCTCA
This sequence comes from uncultured Acidobacteriaceae bacterium, assembly GCA_963754765.1. Lineage (GTDB taxonomy): Bacteria > Acidobacteriota > Terriglobia > Terriglobales > Acidobacteriaceae > Edaphobacter. The sequence continues at coordinate 20,126 of CAVWHJ010000010.1, forward strand.
CCAGTTTCTCCGCGACCAATGCCTGAGCTTGATGCACCGTTAGGCCTTCCACCTGGACGTTCCCAATCAGCGGAAGCTGGATCGTGCCATCCAGGCCCACGCGCACTACCGGGCCATAGTCCAGATGATCGTAGAGATGAATCGCGATGAAATCTCCACGCCTAGATAGACATCTCGATTTGTCGGAAACAAAATCGCTGGATCAGTCGTTATTTTTATCGGTGGATTGACCGGCGTCGACGATGCCAAGCGCGGGCCCACTGAACTGTGCCATCGCTGCTGGCAGGCGAGCCCCATCAGACAACACGACAAGGAAAGCCAGAAACGCCTGCAACCCGCCAATTCGCAACTGGCCGGCGCTTGCTAAGCCAGTCAGGAGCTTCTTGTCTCTGCGTCTCATAGCTTGGTCTCCTCGACCTTCCGCGCATCTTCTGCGGATGGCTTGTGCGACTCCCAGCTCTCAGAGTCCACGCTTGCATACGAATAACCTGAGTATCCGTAATACCCGTAGTACTCCGGCGAATTCATATCGACTGCATTCAGCACAATACCGGTGATGCCCGCCCCAGAGCGCAACAGGATATCTCTGGCGCGACGCACCACATGTTTACTCGACTTGCCGTGACGGACTACCAGCACCACAGCATCCGCCTGTCGCGCAAGGATCACGCCGTCCGTAACGGAAAGAATCGGCGGAGAGTCGATGACGACGTAGTCGTAGAGTTCTCCACATCGCTTGAGAATGGTCTCCATCGCCCCCGAACTCAACATCTCCGTCGGGAATGGCGGAACCGGTCCACTCGGAAGAATGTCGAGATTCGGAATCTCAGGAACATGCTGTACCGACTCTTCCAGTGTCGTTGCGCCCGTAAGCACCGTCGTCAGTCCAATCTTGCCATTCAACCCGAACCGATGATGAATATTGGGCCGGCGAAGATCGCCGTCGATCAACAGGACACGCGTATCCCGCTGCGCCAGAATCGCCGCGAGATTGCTTGCGGCCGTCGTCTTTCCTTCTGACGGCGTAGCACTTGTCAGGACAATGAACTTCGGAGGGTGTCCCGTAGTTGACAGCAGAAGCGACGTTCGCAGGGAACGGAAAGCTTCAGCAAACTGCGACTTCGGCTGCGTCAGGATGCCGATATTTCGTTGCGCCGTTGTGAGGGACCCAGCCTGATCGACCGAAGACCTTCGCGCCCGCGGAATAATCGCCAGCGACGGCAGCTCCGTGATGCTTTCAATCTCTGCGATACTCCGCAATCCGGTATCGAGGCTCTCCATCAGGAAGGCGATCACAATGCCGACCAGAATGCTGAAGACCAGGGCTGTAAGGATCATTGTCGACTGTGGCTGCAGCACAGGATTTGCAGGCGGCAACGCCTTATCAACGACGTCAATCTCCAGCGACTCCAGCCCCGACTGAACGCTTGCGGTCCGTAGACGTTGTTGCAGACTGTCGTACAGGTTCCGGTTCGCTTCAAACTCCCGCTGCCGCAATGTGTACTCCACCAGCTGATCCCGCAGCTTATAAGCGTCGGCCTTTTGCGCTTCCAGCGCTGCGGTTGTCTGATCCTCATTTGCACGCGCGACGATATAGTTCTGCTTGGCCTGTACGAGGAGTCGATTCTGCTCCGCATCGATCTCTTTGACTAGCTCGTCAATCTGCGCCTTGATTGCCTTCGCTTGGGGATGATTCGGCCCTAGCGATGACTCCAACTGTGCGTAGTTAGCTCTCGCCCCAGCCAGCTGTGCACGCAGCTGATTCAACTCAGCCGGAGCCGTTCCTGGGGTCATCTCAATCGTGCCTTCAATCGTGTCCGGGTCCATTCCGCTTATGACCCGGTAGCGTGCTTCAGCGATAATTCGAGCCAGCTTTGCTGCACCCGCCGCCTTGGCAAGATCGTCAAGAGATGCGCTTAGTTGGTTATGATTCGGGTCGAACGCGAGGATGCCCAGCCGCCTCTGCAGATCCATCATCTGCTCTTGCGACGTCTCGACTTCCTGCTTCAGCCCTTCCAGCGTGCTCGATAGAAAGTCTGAAACGCGCCGCGACGACTCGAATCGCGTCTGGTAGCTGCGCTGAATGTAATCAGAGATGACCTGATTGACGATGTCGGCCGATAGCTTGGGATTCAGGCTGCTGTAATCGAGGCGGATAATATCGGTCTTCGGAACCAGCGTAACATGCAGGTTGCTTTGCAAACGGTGAACCGTAGATTGTCTCGTCCGCCCATCATCCAGGTTCGAGTGAGGAACAGGCCCCTTCCTCTCCAGGAAGTCAGCATTGTTCGCCAGGTCCATCTCGCGACAGACCCTCAACATCAGCGAATCGCTCTTCAAGATTTCGATCTCGGTCAGCATCTTCGAACTTGCATCACCGGAGTATCCTTCTACCGCACCGACCCTGTATTCGTTCGACGAGCCCGACCGAACCTGAATTCTTCCGTACGAGTCATAGAGTTTGGGTTGAGATTCTGCCCTGAACACGCCGTAAGCCAGCCCCACTAGGACGGCAATAATCAGTACCCAACGTCGCTTCCGCAGAACAATTAGCGCTTCAGACAGCGTAGTATCTGTAACCGTCGTACTGAACCCTGATTGGTTCGTTTCCGGTACACCCACGAGCGGCGGCTGCGTCTTTTCGAAACCCATTACCCCTAGTCTACTCGACTGGACCTTCCAGAAGGAAGATTAGATGGACCCCGTTTACTACGTTGTAGTGACGAGCAAATACTCGGCAATTGTCCTTACATTCAGATATTCTCAATCAAGAGGAATCACATCACTACACAATGAGTGAAAACATCAAAATTGCTGTTGTCGGGTCGGGATATGTCGGTCTGGTAGCTGCTGTCTGCTTTGCTGAAATGGGCCATGACGTTATCTGTGTCGATAATGACGAGCGCAAGGTCGCCGCGCTCCAGGGAGGGGACTCCCTTATTCACGAGAACTACCTTCCCGAGCTCCTCGAGAAGTTTCGCAACACGAAAGTCCGCTTCATGACCGACCTGGCTGAAGCTACCCGCACGTCCGAGGCCATCTTCATTGCCGTAGGGACCCCGCAAAGCGAGGCCGGCAACGCAGACCTTTCCTACGTGGAAGCCGTCGCCTGCGAGATCGCCCGTTCGCTTACAAGCTACAAGGTCATCGTCGAAAAAAGCACCGTTCCCGTCTATACCAACGAGTGGGTTACTCGGTCGATGGAGCGCAACGGAGCCTCCCGTCACCTCTTCGATGTCGTATCCAACCCGGAATTCCTTCGCGAAGGAACCGCCATCGCCGATTTTCTTCATCCGGATCGCATCGTCGTGGGTGCCGACAACGATCGCGCCGTGGCCGTTCTCGACCGAATCTATCGTCCGCTCACCAGCGGCGAATACTACAAACGCAACGACGCCGTAGCTGGTTCCTGCACCGTCACCCAGCCTCCCCCTCTCCTGTTGACCTCCACGAAGAGCGCGGAGATCATCAAGCACGCATCCAACGCCTTCCTGGCTCTCAAAATCTCGTTCATCAACGCCGTTTCGAATCTCTGCGAAGCGACCGACGCCAATGTGGAACAGGTTGCGCGCGGCATCGGCCTCGACAGCCGCATCGGCCCCAAGTTCCTTCGTCCCGGTATAGGTTATGGAGGGTCTTGCTTTCCCAAGGACGTTGCCGCCTTTCGTTCCGTGGCAGAGCAGCTCGGCATCGACTTCAATCTGCTCTCCGAAGTCGAAAAGATCAACATCCAGCAGAAACGGCGCTTCCTCAACAAGGTTCGCTCGGCGCTCTGGACCCTCCGCGGCAAACGCATCGGCGTTCTCGGCCTGGCCTTTAAGGGAGGGACCGATGACATTCGCGAATCACCGGCGATCGACATAATCGAAATGCTGCTCGCTGAAGGTTGCTACATCGTCGCTTACGACCCCGCGGCAATCGCGCGGACTCAGGAGGCTCTCCCGGACGCGCCAAATCTGCGATACGCAGCCGACTGCTATGAAGCAGCCGAGGACGCAGACGCCCTCGTCATCCTCACCGATTGGGCTGAATTTGCTACTCTCGATATTGACCGGCTCAACAAGGCGCTTCGGTATCCCATCATCATCGACGGACGCAATCTTTACGACCCCGATATCATGGTTGAACACGGGTTCACCTACCTCAGTATTGGTCGGCCAGCGGCGCACCCTGTTCGGGAACTCTCTCACACGACGAGGAACGGATAAATTTTGTACTTCGGCACGTCCGCACATCTTTTGTAGAGCTTCCAGCTCCTGATCGGCCACAAAAGATAGTGGCGATTTCCCGAAAGTCCAATAGCGGAAAGGTAGTAATGATGTCTAGAAATGTTCTTGTCACTGGGGCAGCTGGCTTCCTCGGCTCCCATCTTTGTGACGCCTTACTCGCCGCCGGTAACACCGTGGTCGGCGTCGACAACCTCAGTACGGGCAGCTTGGCAAATCTCGACCATCTCACGCGTGAGCCTCACTTCAGCCTCATCGAACATGACATTACGAAGCCCTTCGATCCCGGCAAAGTCGATCTCATCTTCAACTTCGCCTCACCCGCCAGCCCGATTGACTACACTCGCCTTGGCCCCGAGACCCTCCTCGTCGGCTCTGCCGGCACCATAAATACCCTCGATCTCGCCCGTAAATACGGCGCCGGCTACCTTCACGCCTCCACATCGGAGTGCTACGGCGACCCCGAGGTTCATCCTCAGGTGGAGACTTACTGGGGCCATGTAAACCCCGTCGGCCCGCGCTCTGTTTACGACGAAGCAAAGCGCTTCTCTGAGGCCGCCGTAATGGCGTATCACCGATACTACGGCGTCGATACCCACCTCATCCGTATCTTTAACACCTACGGCCCACGTCTCCAGCCCAACGACGGCCGCGTCATCTCAAACTTCATGATCCAGGCGCTCCAGGGGCAGCCCCTCACCATCTACGGCGACGGCTCCCAGACACGCAGCTTCTGTTACGTCTCCGATCTCATCGATGGCATCTTGCGTCTGTCTCGCTCGCACGAGCATCTTCCCGTCAACATCGGAAACCCCGACGAATGGACGATTCTTGAGTGTGCTCACGAGATCTTAGCCGTTACCGGCTCGGACTCCGAGATTATCTTCCACCCTCTTCCGCAGGACGACCCTACTCGCCGGCGCCCAGACATAACTCGGGCCCAGGAACTCCTTGGCTGGGAGCCCAAAATCAGCCTCCGCCAGGGTCTGGAAAAATCCCTCGACTACTTCAGGGCGCGCATTCCGGTGACAGGCCGCGTCGCCAGCTAACGCAGCGGCGGAGAGTTATGCAGCTTCGGATACCAGGTTAGTTGGAAAGCAGCTGAAGTATTTTGCTGTAGTCCCGGCTTGTAGATCGGGGCCTTCCACCCTTCATACTGCACCCAGGCGTTCAGTTCAGTCTGTGGGCCAAAGCGCTTCACTACGCTCGCCTTGAATTGGTTCTGTGTCGTTCCGCCTGGAATGAAATTGAACGGCGTCTTCTTGTTCAGATACTCCAGTTGCACCCACTCATTGCCGGAGATGTGATAGGTCAACCATGCCTGCCCACCCTTCGCCTCCCGGCCAATCCAGTCCCCCATAATGATTCCATTGTGGGTGTACCCCTGTTTCTGAATGGTCTCCCAATAAGCGAACTCTCCCCCAACAGCTGGCGAAACTCCCGGATCGGTCGACACCGCTTCAACCCTGAAATCCAGTTTGTTCAGCCCGGGAATCTGCGAAACATACAGCCCCGTCCGGTAAGACGCTCGCCGGGGAGCGCTGATAGGAGTGATATCGTCATGCGACATCGAATCCACGAACCACGTCACGTATTTCCGCATCAGGGGGAGCCGGTAAGAGGCACTGAAATCACTGAACCGCGCCCCGGGATCATTCCGGCCGAGCTTCTCTGCAGCAGCGGTATCGTTCGTGTCGAAGAAGCCATGCAGAAACGTGCCTATCGTGACAGGCGCATGGCCCACCCCGCCCCAGATAATCGTTCGCTGGAAACTGAACTCGAAGTTATCCGTTGGCCGGAACGAAAACATCTCCGCATGGACCCACGGCGACACAGGAACGTTGTGCCCCGGCAGGGCTCCCACAAAAAAATCGTACCGCACCGGCCCAAGAAGCTTCGAAAGATACTTGATATTGAGGGGCTCGACGCGGTTGACTCGAAACGTATAAATGTTCTCGGCATTATTCGACCACGCCATCGAAGAACCCGCCGCAGGCCCCATCCACGCGTCGCTCTTGCCGCCGGAGAGTTCGTGTCCGAGCAAATGAAAGGACACATAAGCCTCCACCAGCCGAAACGGATTCTGGTCGGGAATCGGACCGAGGGGAATCGTGGTCTGCCCCGGCGGACCGGCGGAATAGGGTTGTAGATCAAATCGATCGTACTCAACTCATCGTACAACGCGGTGCTATACCCCTCGGCCGACGGCGCATGTTGATACTCGCCCCGAACATACAACGAAAATGGCCCCCACTCCTCAATGGTCGAAGCCCCCGCGATAGCATTGAACCCACTCTGATACGGTCGCCCGTAATCGTTGCTGATCGTCTGCCCCAAATGGTAGCTGTCTACCAGGACAGGCCCGCCAATCCCTAGCAATCGCGTATACGACGAGTCCACCCCATACACAAAGCCGCGAGGAATCTGTCCATCCGGGGACTCTGCGCTCAACTCGTTCAGCAGCTTCGCCAGAATATCCTGGGCCTGTCTGTTGTCGCTGCTCAGAATCGCGTCTTCTGACTTCAAGAGCATATGCAGCAGGCTTCGCCGCGTGTACGGCCGCATACTCAGGTACATCGTGTCGACGAATCCCATTCCATACAGCCGCGTCACCGCCGGGTACATCCAGCTATCCATCGGAATGTAGACCGATCCCAGCTTGTCCGAGGGAGGCTTAGGAGGTTTCGGCGGTGGCGGTGCATAAGGCGCATACGCCACGAATGGAGCCTCCGAAGTCGGAGCCTCAGGTGGTGCTACAGGCGGAGCCTTTTTTTCAGGAACGGGTGCTGATTGAGTCTGCGCCGGGGGCTCACCTTTGGATTGCGGCGCATACGCAGGCGAGGCTGGAGTTGTGCCAGGGGGGGCCGGGGTGGGCGTAGGGGCAGATTGTTGATCGGGGGGTGGATTTGTGGTCGGCGTCTGCGCGAAACCAATTGAGGCGGCCCACAACGTCAGTGCCGCAAAAAAAAGAAAAGCCCTGGTCCGCACTCGCACCTCAATACCTGACTCTTAAATACAGCATTCAGTGTAGTCGTGGATAGCCCCACTTGGATCGAACATCCATGCATGAGTTCCCAAGTGCAAGAATCTATTGCCGCAACGTCGCAATCCGTCTAACCAATCCATCGGAGGCGCGGTTCAGCCATGCCTTTGTACCGACCTTGCGGCCAAGCAGAAATTCCTTCATTTGATCCAGAGGATCGATCGCCCTTCGCCCACTCTCTCCCAAATGTTCGATGCACTCAATCAACACCGGCCCGTCCCCGCCACGCGTCCGCCCCAGCGATTCCTGCGCCACGCGATACACCGCCACCGCATCTCCTGCATCGACAGGAATCCCGGGCACTCCCCACCTCGCTGCCCTCGCGCTGATCGTACCCGCCCCGTCCTTCTTCTGGTTCTTCACTACCGGCAAAATTACAAAAATGATGGGTAACTCGAACTTGGCCGCGAATTCCAGAATTCGCCGCCACACTCCCTTGGCCACTTCACCACCGCGCACATACGCAACCACAACATTCGGCCGCTCCAAAGCCTTGAAAGACAGGGCCGCGCCCATCGCCATTCTCAAACGCTCTCCCGCATCCTCAATCCACGGCAGCACTCGACCCGAGGTCCCCGGCGCGTCCGCACGCTTTGATTTCTTCCCCGTATGAATCTGATCCACGCGCTTCAGCAGGGAAGCGACCTTCGCCCCCACAATCAGTTCCATCATCACACCAACTTGCGAATCGCTCACCAGATCCCCCGGACCGAGGTCAATCGCGGTGCTCACGCGGCAAGCCTCCTGCCCGCGTGTCGAACCCAGCTTCCTGTGCGCCTTCACGCTCTTCTGCTTTCGCGCAATGTGCTCGTCCAGCGCCCTGGCCTCGGCCATCGCAACAAACATCCTTCGCAACTTGGCATTCGGCACCAGCGGATTCTCGTGCACCTTCGTCTCGCTCAATCCAATCCCCCATTATTTTGCAAAAAGAGAGGGTCCCGTTCGGAACCCTCTCTTTTTTGATACAACTCCGGAAAATCTAAGCTCTGGCTGGATCGGCTGCTTCCACATCGATCCCCAGCTCTTCCATCGCTTTCTGTGCGGCCTTTGCCTTGAACTTGCCGTCGCGTGCCAGCTTGGACAACGTCGCGCCCACGATCGACTCCGCATTCACCTCAAAGTGGCTCCGCAGATGCTCACGGTTATCGCTGCGGCCAAATCCATCCGTCCCCAGTGCAACCAGCCTCGACGGTAGCCACGGAGAGAGCATATCCGGCATCGACTTCATGTAGTCGCTCGCCGCAATAATCGGCCCCTTCGCATCGCCCAGCGCAGTCAGTAGATACGGCGCCTTCTCTGGCTCCACCGGATGCAGCCTATTCCATCGTTCTACCGCCAACGCATCGCGCCGCAGCTCTGTATAACTAGTCACGCTCCAAACATCGGCATGAACGCTGTACTTTTTCGCCAAAATCTCCTGCGCACGCAGCACCTCGTTCAGAATCGGTCCGCTTCCAAACAACTGCGCCACCGCCTCGCCCGCCGCCGGCTTCAGCTTGTACATTCCGCGCAGAATACCCTCGGCCGAACCTTCCGGCATCGCCGGCATGGCATAGTCTTCGTTGTACATCAAAATGTAGAAGAAGCAGTCCTCGCCCTTCTCGTACATCCTCCGAATCCCATCCTGGATCACAACTGCCAGCTCATACACATACGCGGGATCGTACGTCACACACGTCGGAACCGTGCTAGAAAGCACGACGCTATGTCCATCCTGGTGCTGCAATCCTTCGCCAAGCATCGTCGTCCGCCCGGCCGTCCCGCCCATCAGGAAGCCCTTGCCGCGCGAGTCCGCAAACGCCCAGACCATATCCCCGATGCGCTGAAATCCAAACATCGAGTAGTACATGTAGAAGGGAATCGTCGGCACTTTATACATCGCATACGACGTACCCGCCGCCGTGAACGAGGCCATCGACCCCGCCTCCGTAATACCCTCCTCCAGAATCTGCCCGTCCTGTTCTTCGCGATAACTCAGCAGCATGTCCTTGTCATGCGGCTCATACTTCTGACCCTCAGGGGCATAGATTCCGACCTGCTTAATCGCAGACTCCAGCCCAAACGTCCGTCCCTCATCCGGCACAATCGGCACAATCAGCTTGCCGATATCCTTATCTTTCATCAGGTGTCGAAGGATGCTCACAAAACCCATCGTCGTCGAAACCGCGCGATTATTCGATCCCGCCGTCCACTCCTTGAACGTCTCCAGCCCCGGTGCCTTGAAGTCGATCTTCGGCACCGAACGCGTCGGCAAGTATCCGCCAAGCTCCTTGCGCCTCGACTGCATGTACACCAACTCCGGCGAATCCGGCGCAGGTCGGTAGAACGATCCATCCTTCGCCGACTGCTCCGGAATCGGAATATCGAATTGCTTCACAAACGCAGCCAGCCCCTCATCCGTCATCTTCTTCTCGCTATGGGTCGCGTTCCGCGATTGCGCGGTCCCCATACCGTAACCCTTCACGGTCTTCGCAAGAATCACCGTCGGACCGCCCTTGTGCTCGACCGCTCGCTTGTACGCGTTGTAGATCTTCGCCGGATCATGTCCGCCGCGATGCAGCCTCAACAGCTGCTCATCAGAGTAGTCCTTCACCAACTCCAGCAACTCAGGGTATTTTCCAAAGAAGTGGCTCCGGAGAAACGCCCCATCCTTCGCCTTGTAGGTCTGGAAGTCGCCATCGACACACTCTTCCATCCGTCGCAGAAGCAATCCCGTATGGTCGCGTTCAAACAGCGCATCCCAGTCCGAACCCCAGATCACCTTGATGACATTCCATCCTGCTCCACGGAAAACGCCTTCAAGCTCATCGATAATCCGCTTGTTTCCGCGCACCGGACCATCGAGCCGCTGCAGGTTGCAATTGACGACAAAGATCAGGTTGTCCAGCTTCTCGCGCGCCCCCAGCGAGATCGCGCCCAGCGAATCCACCTCATCCGTCTCGCCATCTCCCAGGAACGCCCAAACCTTGCGATCCGTCGGCTTCAACAGCTTCCGGTTCTCCAGATACCGCATAAACCGCGCCTGGTAAATCGCATTCAGCGGTCCAATTCCCATCGAGACCGTCGGGAAATTCCAGAAATCCGGCATCAGCCATGGATGCGGATACGAGCTCAGCCCCGGAGTATCTCTCAGTTCATGCCGAAAGTTCTTCAACCGCGCATCGTCGAAACGCCCTTCCAGATAAGCTCTCGAATACACGCCCGGTGCCGCGTGCCCCTGGAAATAAACGAAGTCACCCGGCTGATCTCCATACTTCGCGCGGAAGAAGTGATTGAACCCAACCTCCAGCAGCGTAGCCAGCGACGAGTATGTCGAGATATGGCCACCGATCCCGTGATCCTTCTTGTTCTGCCCATGCACCATCGCCAGCGCGTTCCAGCGAATCAGCGACTCCACTCGCTTCTCAAGCTTTCGGTCGCCCGGATAAGGCACTTCATCATGCTTCGGAATCGTGTTGTGATACGGCGTCGTCAACTCGCTCGGCGTCGGCACCCCAGCCTCGCGCGCACGCTTCCGCAGCGCCTCCAGCAACTCGGTCCCTTGCTCCCAGTCCTGTGCTACGACGTCGTCAAACGCCTCAATCCACTCCGACACTTCAGCTGCAAAATCCTGTTTAGCGGCTTCTTCCAATTTCGTCGTCATAATCCTCTCGGAACACTCCCAGTCACAGAGATCGCTGCTAGATCGCCCTCAGGCGACGCACCCACTCACACTTATAACGATATAAGGCTTACGCGAAAACGTCATCTTGGCGTCGATTACAGCCCACTCAATTCGTCCCAACGGCCCTCTTCAAATCGCTCAGATACTGCTTGATCGACCCGTCCTCACCCATCACATAGTGCCCGACAAAACGCCACATTGGCGGCCCCGTCGTCCCGTTCTCAGTGATCGTAACCTTCGTCGCATTCTCGTTCACCGGCTCCAGAACGTAAGTCCACGTTCCGCCAAACGGCAGCTTCGGGTCAGCGATTCGCACGACCTGCCGGGTTGGCTCCTCGCGCACATCCGCGCACAGCAGCATCGTCATGGCATTTTGCACCTCGAACCAGCACTGTGCGCCATTCTCTGGTGGAGACAGCGTCACCGCCTTCAATCCAGTCCTCCACTTCGGCATCGCCGCCGGATTCGTAATCAACGCCCATATCTTCTGCTGCGACGCAGGAATCGTATCCGTCACGCTGGCCGTGTGCTGCAACGGCAATCGGCTTCCCATAAACAGCGCCACGCCGAATACCAGCACAATCACCACGCTCAGCCATCCCAGGAATCGCAGCACTCGCACGCATCACCCCACGTTCAATTATGTTGCATCCGTTCCATTGATTTTCAGATTGCTAAGTCGAATAGTCCGCATTAATCCGCACATACTCTTCCGTCAAATCGCACGTTAGAAATCTGCACTCTGCCGCGCCCTGCCCTAGATCCAAATGGATGGTGTACTCCCGCGCCGTCATCGCGCCGTGAGCTCTCGCTTCGTTGAACATCGGCGACCGCACGCCAAGCTCAAACACCGGTTGCCCGCCAATCGTAATCGTCACCAGCGCCGGATCGAACGCCACCCCGCTATATCCAGCCGCCGCCAACAACCGTCCCCAGTTCGGATCGCCGCTCGACCACGCCGTCTTGCAAAGCGGAGAGTGTGCAATCGCCTTCGCCACCTGCTTCGCCTCCGCCTCGGTCCTCGAACCCGTAATGTGCAGCGTCACCACGTGCCCCACACCCTCGCCATCATCGACGATCTGGAACGCCAGCGAACCGCACACCACCTTCAGCGCGTCTGCAAACGCCTCGCTGCTCCGCTCATTGAGCTTCACCCCACTCGCGCCACTCGCAAGCAGCAGAACCGTATCGTTCGTCGATGTATCTCCATCGATGGAGATTGAATTGAAACTCTTCTCCACCGCCTGCTCCAGCACGCCGCCCAGCTGCTCGCTCTCCGCGGCAAGATCGGTGAACAGATAAACCAGCATCGTTGCATGCGGCGGTCCCAGCTGCGGATGAATCATCCCCGCACCCTTGGCCGCGCCCCATATCCGTACTTGCACACCATCCACATCGACAGCCGCCTGCGCCACCTTCATCTTCGTATCCGTGGTCATAATCGCCCGTGCAAACAACTCCGCATGCTCCATGAGAATCTCCCATCTCCGCCTTCAACGCAGGCAGCGCCGCAATCACCTTCTGCGTCGGAAACGGCACCCCAATAATTCCCGTCGAGGAAGGGAAGACCTCATCGAAGATGCAACCAAAGCTCTCGGCGGCCGCCGCACAAGTCTGTACGCAAGCATCAATCCCCGGCTGTCCAGTCGCGCAGTTTGCATTGCCCGCATTCACCAGCACCGCGCTTACGCGCCCACCCGTAGCCGCCAGGTGCTTCCGTCCCACCGTCACCGGCGCCGCCACCACTTGGTTCTTCGTAAACATCGCCGCGCCCTTCGCGCCCTTCACTGCAACCGCAGCCGCCAGGTCCAGCTTGCCGCTTGCCTTGATCCCAGCCTTCACCGCACCCCATGCAAAACCCTGCGGCAGCGCTTCTAATCGTTGAGTTTGTTCCGTCTGCATACCCTCTACTCTATCAAGCCGTCCATCTCCCATACCCGCTCTCATTAGCCTTTATCCCTCTCATCGCCGTCGGGCCGTTCTCAACGTTCTCCGCGCCAGTCCGCAGTCGACTTTCCAATCCCCACGTAACCCCGTATAACGTTTACCCTGTACACACGGAGACCAGCCCATGCTGCTCAGAGAACTTCGCGTCTCAGTCCTTGAAGCCAATCTCGAACTCGTCAAGCGCGGGCTTGTCCTCTACACCTTCGGCAACGCCAGCGGCATCGACCGCGACAAGGGCCTCGTCGTCATCAAGCCCTCCGGCGTCGACTACGACGAGCTCGTCCCCGAACTCATGGTCGTCACCGACCTCCAAGGCAAAATCGTCGACGGCAAACTCAAACCCTCCTCCGACCTCGACACCCACACCCTCCTCTACCGCGAGTTCCCGACCATCGGCGCCGTCGTCCACACTCACTCGGAGTTCGCCACCAGCTTCGCCCAGGCCGGCCTCGCCATCCCACCCCTCGGGACCACTCACGCCGACTACTTCTACGGCCCTGTGCCCTGTACCCCACCCCTGGCAGATGAAGCAATTCAAGCACGCTACGTCCACGAGACCGGTGTCGCCATCGTCACTCTCTTCCAGCAGCAGGGAATCGATCCTCTCGCCGTCCCCGCCTGCCTCGTCAACGGCCACGCCCCCTTCTGCTGGGGCCGCCACCCGCACGAAGCTGCCCACAACGCCGTCGTCCTCGAAGCCGTAGCCAAGATGGCCTACAACACCCTCACCCTGGTTGCTAACCACACCGGCGTCTCCCAGGCCCTCCTCGATCGCCACTACTTCCGCAAGCACGGCGCCAACGCCACCTACGGCCAGTAGGCATTTTTGTTGTCATTCTGAGCGGAGCGAAGAATCCCCGCATCTGCGGGTGTCATTGGCTGCTTTAAATGGTAGCCAGCCCCTAAAACTCCACAGGCAAAGTCATCTTCGCCGCCGAACTCTCCCTCGCCATCTCCAGCAACTTCACCACCCGATACCCATCCTCCGCCGTTACCGCCAGCTTCGCCGCTCCATTGATCGCGTCGCGAACATTCGCATAGTACTCGCGATAGTCACCCAACTCCGTCTTCACCTTCGTCCGCGTCAACTTCCCAGGTTCCGCCGGCACCGGAGCAATCGTCAGCGTCCCCCACTCCGCCTCTGGCTCAGCTAACCACTCGACCTCATCACCCATGCGGGGCACCTTCGCCCCTCCAACCAGCGCCGACTCCTGCGGGTCCAGCCCATACTTCTTGAAGCTCCCCTTCGTCCCATGCAGCAAAAATCTCGGTGCAGCGTCACAAGCCAGCATGCTCGACCGGCAATGCGCTCTCAGCCGATGTCCCAAATACTCGGGATACTCCAGCGTGATATCGAACGCGTCCTCAATATCCGTCTTATCCCGATCCTTCCGAACGCAAGCCGTAATCCCCTCCGGCGCTCCAAACAGCGTCAGCGCCTGATCCACCAAGTGCGGCCCAAGATCCATCAACAAACCATTCGCGGCATTCGCCCCCTCCTTCCACGTATTCTCGCGTGGCATCGGCCGGAACCGGTCAAAATGCGACTCATACGTCACCAGCCGCCCCACGGCTTCAGCCTCCAGCAGCTTCCGCACCGTCAAGAAATCGCCGTCCCACCGCCGATTATGAAATGGAGCCAGCACCACACCCTGCTTCTCCGCCAACTCCTTCAACTCCTTCGCCTCTGCGCTCGTCGTCGCAAACGGCTTATCGATCACCACATGCTTTCCCGCAAGCAACGCCTGCTTCGCCAGCTCAAAGTGCGTCTCATTCGGCGTCCCCACGACCACCAACTTCACTGCAGGATCCTTCAGAGCCTCATCCACCGACCGCAAAATCCGCGCCGACGGATACGCCTTCCCCGCCGCATCCCCCTTGCGTTGCACAATCGCCTCAAGCTTCAATCCCGGCACCGCACTCACAAACGGAGCATGAAACACCTGCCCCGCCAGCCCAAACCCAATCACCGCAACGCCAACATCACCACTCATCGTCTAGCCTCGTTCCATCAAATTTGATTTGTGATCTCACTAATTCTGAATTGTCATCCTGAGCGAAGCGGTGACGGTTATCGTTGACCTCGCAGTCGAAGCGTAAATATCCCCTTGGAACGAGTAGGTCATGCGGACCGACGCTTCTTCTCGCGGCAAGCCCTGAAATCCCTGACTGCCATTCTTACAGTGCCGACGCAGACGACGAATAGAACAACTCCGACTTCCAACGCTAACCGCGACATGAAGTGCACAAATTTGTACCTCGACGGCAACTACTTGTTCTGAGGGGATATATACCAGGTCGAAAGACCCGGAGTTGTGTCCGCTTCACCTGCCCTGAATCATCTTCAACGCCGGATAGATCCGTCGATACTCCTTATACCCCTTCTCCATCACAGCCGCATGCCTCGGCACAATCGTCTCCGCAACCCGTACCGTAGCCGCACAAGCCGCCTCGACGCTCTCCCACACCCCAATCCCGGTCCCCGCCAGCAGCGCCGCTCCAAACGCGCCACCCTCCTCCGCCTCCAGCAACTCCACCGGATGCCCATACACATCCGCCTGAATCTGCCGCCAAAGTGGTCCGCGCGCCCCTCCGCCGCCCAAACGAATCGCCTTCACAGGCACTCCAAGCTCCGCAAATAAAGTCAACGTATCCCTCATGCTATAAGCCACACCTTCAAGTATCGCTCGAATAAAATGCCCCTGCGTGTGCGACGCCGTAATCCCCACAAAAGCCGCCCGCGCATTCGGATCAAGATGCGGTGTCCGCTCTCCAAACAAATAAGGAGCCCACATCAACCCATCCGATCCCGCAGGAGCCTCAGTCGCCCTTGCCGTCAGCTCCTCATAGCTGCTCCGCGGCTCAAACGTATCCCGGAAGTACCGAAAGCTCAGTCCAGCACCGTTCGTCACACCCATGACATGCCATCTACCGGGAGCCGCATGACAAAACGTATGCAACCTCCCCAGCCTGTCCTTGGTCGGCGCGTCCGTAGCCGCAAACACCACTCCGCTCGTCCCAATCGTCGCCGACACCGATCCCGGCGCCAGAATTCCCATCCCCACCGCGCCCGCACCCTGGTCGCCCGCACCCGCAGCTACTGGAGTCCCCACAGCTAGCCCCGTCGCACCCGCCCCCGCATCACTTATCCGAGCACATATCTCCGGCCCCTCAAAGAGTCTCGGCAGCCACTCCATCGGAATCCCCGCCTCCTCAGCCACCTCTGCCGACCAGCGCCGATGCGCCACGTCCAGCAGGAGCGTCCCGCTCGCCTCCTGCATATCCATCGCAAACTCGCCCGTCAGCCGATACCGAACGTAGTCCTTCGGGCACAGCACATGCGCAATCTTGGCGAAGATCTCCGGCTGATGCTCCCGCACCCACAATAATTTCGTCAGCGTAAAATTCGGCAGCGCCGGATTGCACGTCAACTCAATCAGCCGCTCAAACCCGATCTTCTCCGTCAACCAGTCGCACTGCGGTTGCGTCCTTTGATCACACCAGATCAGTGCCGGCCGCAACACCTTGCCGTCCGAATCGAGCATGACGCACCCATGCATCTGCCCTGTCAGGCCAATAGCCTCGATGTCGCCGCCCTTCGCTCCCGCAGCCGCCATGGCCCCCGCAATGGCCTCACGCGCCGCCCTCCACCAGTCCTCCGGCTCCTGCTCGGCCCATCCGATGTGCTCCGACCGAATAGCCGCATGCTCGCTGGCAAACGACGCCAGCACCTGCCCCGTGCGGTCAATCAGGACCGCGCGCGTTCCTCCGGTTCCCACATCGACGCCTAAAAATCATCTTGTATCGTCCTCAAACGAATCTACTTCAGAGTGTACCGAATGCAGATTTTGAAGATTTTACGAAACCGTGTGCATCAGACCTAATGCAACCTATTTACTTCGACATGCATGGTATTTATGGCGATGTCTGGGTAGGTCCGTGGGAAGTAGGCAATTTGTCTACTTTCCGCAATGTGCATCGCATAAAAACTAGTCCTCGGATCGAATGAAAATGCAAGGTACCATTATCTTTATGTCTAAAAGCAAAACAGCGCCTCGCGCCTATGCGATCCTTTCGTCGATAGGGCTCTGTCTGCTCTTTGCCTTGGGGCAACCGTCTGGGCTCGCCCAGTCCACCGGCCCGGCACAGCAGAAGCAGCCCAGCGGCGCCAGTTCCGCAACGGACAGCTCAGCGGTCGCGAACGCCCAGCTGAACCTTTACAGCGCATCCGGCCAGAACGGCGCCCAGCCAACCCAGGACTCCTTCAATGGCAGTATCGTCACCGGCAAGGCAACCAATGGTGTCCTCGATCTCTCTCTTGACGACGCGATCCAGCGCGGTCTCCGCCAGAATCTTGGCCTGATCCTGCAAAGCGCCGCGATGAAGAACGCCAACGGCCAGCGTCTCGAGGAGTTGCAGGCACTTCTCCCGACGATAACCGGCACGGCCAGCATCGAGGTGCAACAGGTCAACCTCGCCGCCTACGGCCTCAAGTTCCCCGGTCTCAACCCAATCATCGGCCCCTTCCAAGTCGTCGATTTCCGGGCCTATCTCACCCAGAATCTCGTCAATGTTTCTGCGCTGAAGAACTACATCGCCGCCAAGCACAACTTCGAAGGCGCGAAACTCACCGCAGAGGATGCCCGCGATCTCGTCGTCCTGACCGTTGGCAACGCATACCTTCTCTGCATCGCCGACGCCGCGCGTATCGAGGCAGTCAACGCTGAACTCGCAACCTCGAAAGTCTCGCTCGACCAGGCCGTCGCCGCCCACGACGCCGGCACCAGCCCGCGCCTCGATGTTCTCCGTGCCCAGGTGGACTATCAAAACGAGCAGCAAAGCCTGATCTCTACCAAGAACAACCTCGAGAAGGACAAGCTTGCTCTCGCCCGCACCATCGGGCTTCCGCTCGATCAGGCCTTCCGCCTCACCGATCTTGTGCCCTTCAAAGCGCTCGACAACGTCGATGCTCAAGCCGCCTTCACCCAGGCTTTGAAGACGCGCAAGGACCTCGCTGCCTACGCCGAACAGGTGAAGTCAGCCAGCGCCACAAAAACCGCCGCCTGGGCCTACCAGATGCCCGTCGCAAGCTTCGCCGGCGACTACGGCGACATCGGGACCACCCCCGGCCACTCCCACGGCACCTTCTCTGCCACCGGACAGGTTAGCGTACCCGTTCTCCAGATCGCGAAGACCCGGGGACAGGAAGAGGTCGCCGACGCCCAATACCAGCAGTCGAAAGACAAGCTGTCCGACCAGATCCAGCAGGTCAATCAGGACGTTCACGACAGCCTCCTCGACATTCAGTCAGCGGCCAAGCTTGTGGACTCGACCCACTCCAATGTGGAGCTCGCCAACCAGGCACTCAGCGACGCCCAGCAGCGCTTTTATGCGGGCGTATCGGATAACCTTCCGGTCTCCCAGGCGCAGTCGCAAGTCGAGCAGGCCAACGACCAATACATCAGCGCGCTCTATCAGCACAACGTAGCCAAGCTTTCGCTTGCCCGTGCCATAGGCGCCACGCAGACAAACTACAAAGATTATCTCGGAGGAAAGTAACTTGCCAGAGCAAACAGAGCACCAGGACACCCAGACCGCCCAAATCAGCGGCACCGTACAGATCAAGCGTGACGGCGATCAACAGAACGCCGACGCCCGCCGGCCCGAAGACGAAGAGATCCCGGAGCAGAAATCGGGCCGCAAGTTCATCATCATCGCGGTCATCATCCTTCTCGTCATCGGCGCAGGTATCTTCTACTGGCGTTCCACCTTCACCGAAGACACCGACGACGCCCAGGTCGACGGCGACCTTTATCAGGTCAGTTCGCGAGTAACGGGTCAGGTCGTCAAGGTCTACGTCGACGATAACCAGCAGGTAAAAGCCGGCGATCCGATCGCAGAGATCGACCCAAAGGACTACCAGGTCGCTGTCGAACAGGCCCAGGCAAACCTCGCGAGTTCGCAAGCCGACGCCATCCAGGCCAACGTGAACGTTCCCATCACCAGTGTCAACGTCACCACTACCGTCAGCACCACCGGCTCTGACGTCCAGGGCGCCACCGCTGCCGTCGACCAGGCCCGTAAACAGGAGGCCGCCGCCGAGGCCCGCGTCACCGCAGCCAAGGCCAACGCCGTCAAGTCCCACCTCGACGTCGAGCGCTACACGCCGCTCGTCCAGAAGGACGTCATCTCCAAGCAGCAATACGATGCTGCCGTCGCGACCGACGCGGCCAACCAGGCCTCCGTGCTCGAGGCCGAAGCCACCCAGATCGCCAACCAGGCCATGGTCACCCAGGCCCTGCAGAAGCTCGCTCAGTCGCGTTACACCGCTGCCGAGTCAGTCAAGAACGGCCCCGATCAGGTTCGCGCTCAGCAGGCGAAGGCAAACGCCGCCATCGCCGACGTCAAGCAAGCCCAGGCTAAGCTCGACCAGGCCCTCCTCAACCTCAGCTATACCCACATCACCGCCCCCACCACTGGCATAGTCAACAAAAAGAACGTTCAGGTAGGCCAGAACGTCAGCATCGGCCAGGACCTCCTCACCATCATCCCCCTCACCAATCTCTGGGTCACCGCCAACTTCAAGGAAACCCAGCTCGGCAAGATGCGCCCCGGCCAGGAGGTCACCATCAAGGTGGACGCCCTCGGCGGCCGCAAGTTCCACGGCAAGGTCACTCAGATCGGCGGAGCCACAGGTTCGCGCCTGTCTCTCTTCCCACCCGAAAACGCTACCGGCAACTACGTCAAGGTCGTCCAGCGCATCCCCGTTCGCATCGACTTCACCAACGTGCAGCAGGAAGATGGCGACTTCGCCCTCCGTCCCGGCATGTCCGTCACTCCCGACGTGCAGGTCAAGTAGCTCCGAACAAAAAACGAACTCCAGCACCCGAACATACTCAGCCCGTCGCACCGAGCGCGCGGGCTGTGTATCTTTAAGCCAGATTCGCATCGAACAACCTGTCCCAATCATCTTAAGAAACGTCAAGTAAGCTAGAACACCAAGTAAACTCCCATGCCGATCGCCATCGTCTTCTTCGTCCATTACGCGTACCTCATCATCTTCCTCTGGGTCCTCGTGGAGCAGATAGGCATCCCCATCCCCAGCGTGCCGGTCCTGCTCACCGCCGGAACCCTCAGTGCCACGCACCGCGTCAGCTTCATCGGCATTACTCTCTCCATGCTCGTCGCCTGCGTCATCTCCGACACAGTCTGGTACTCCCTGGGCCGCCGCTACGGCAACAGCGTACTCAAACTCCTCTGCCGCCTCTCCTTTGAAGCCTCCACCTGCGTCAGCAAGACCGAGGGCTACTTCACCCGCCGCGGCGCCGTAACTTTACTCTTCGCCAAGTTCGTGCCCGGTCTCAGCACCGTCGCCGCTCCCATCGCCGGACAGACCGGCATGTCCTACCCGCGCTTCCTCATGTGGGATCTCGCCGGCTCGCTCATCTGGGGCGAAACCTTCATCCTCGCCGGACGCTTCTTCGGCGACCTCGCCAAGAAGAGCGCCCCTTTCTTCGCCTGGCTCGGCCACTTCGCCATCTTCATCTTTGCCGCAATGGTCCTCGGCTTCCTCGCCCACCGCATCTGGAAGCAGCGCAAGTTTCTCCAGCAGGTCCGCGAAATGCGCCTCGAACCCTCCGAACTCAAGCAGATGCTCGACACTGCCGAAGCAGGCGGCCTCACTCCACCCTTCATCGTCGACCTCCGCCATCCGCTCGACTATCTCCCCGACCCTCGCGTCCTTCCCGGCGCGCTCCGCATCGGCCCCAACGAGCTCAAGCAGCACAGCGAGATCATCCCGCGCGACCGCGACGTCATTCTCTACTGCACCTGCCCCAGCGAGGAGACCTCCGCCAAACTCGCCCTCCAGCTCCATAAAATGGGCGTCTACCGGGTCCGCCCACTCCGAGGCGGCTTCGACGGCTGGAAGCAGGCCGGCTATCCTCTCGTCGACTATGTCACCGACGCCCCGACCTCGCCCGTCGTCACCCAGATCCTCACCTCGAACTCCAACTCAGCCATCCCCTTGGTCTAAGCCGCAGCGCCCGCCGCACCAAAGAACTCTCTTCACAAACCATCCTCCCGAAGTCTCTGCAAAGCAAACCTCGCAATCTCTCTTCGAGGCCTCCTCAAATGTGTCATCCTGAGCGAAGCCTCTCGCGGTCGTATCGCGAGAGGCGCAGTCGAAGGACCTGCATTTTGTTCGAAGCACCACCTTCACCCACCCATCCGAAAGTTCACCCTAATCACCGTCTCCACCTCCGTCGGCTCTCCATTCAATCGATACGGCTGATAGCGCGCCTCCCGAATCGCATCCATCGCTGCACCCTGCAGCATCATCGGCCCACTCACCACATGCAAGCTCTCAATCGTTCCCGCACGCGAGATGACCGCCTCGACAACAACAGAACCCTGCACCCCCGCCGCCTTCGCAATCGCCGGATACACCGGACGAATCGGCGCAATCAACATTCCCTTCAGCACACCCGTCGAAACATGCAGCCGCTCAGCCGGCGCCTTCACTGGAGCCACCGAAACCCTAGGCCCACTCCCAATACCAATTCCGCTCGGCAACCCATCCCTCATCCCCATCTCTCCGCCGAACGCCGCCAACGGCGGTGCCTCATTCACCGCCGCACCACCGGAAGATTGTGAAAATATCAGCGGCCCCCTCACGCTCGGCGCAGCAGCACTCGCTGATGACGACGAAGCCGAAGCAACCCGCTCCACCACAGCCGGCGCCTTAGGCAGCAACGGAATCAAAACCCTCGGCGCCTCCAAACGATAGGGCAGCGCCTCCGGATGAAACAGCGGCACCGCAATCACCATCCCGGCAACCGCAACCTGCAAGCTGATCGACGCCAACGCCGTCCACCGCTTGCTCGAAGAAACCTCAAAAACCCGCGACTCCACCAGACTGTCCTCAAACATAGAAGCACCCTCCAACAATCGGATTCAGGTGCGCATCTAGCGAGGGACGCGGCCGTTACTACGTTAGACACCACGAACGCAAAGGTGTTCCAACCCTCAGTTTTGCGTCTTGCAATTTTGATCGAGAAGCTCTTCGGCATTTCCCGGATTGCCATCCTCCGACCCGGAGATCAAAACGTAATACTCATCACGTTTCGAAGACCCGAGAACCGCGACGCCATGACCACGCAGATCATCCGTCGCCGGCTTCAAAACCGCCTTTGCGACATTGAAGGGACTGTTTGCTCCAGTGAGAGATGACACCTTCACCGCGTAATACTGATGCCCGTAAGCTCCCAGCGGCAGCAGAAGCGCCTTTGTCGGATCGAACGAAATCTCTCGTGCCTCGAGCATCTTGCTTATCTCAGAAGAAGCGCAAGAGATATGAATATGAAACTGATTCTGGCTTCTCGCGCCCTTCAGGTTGGAGTTGATGGCCAACCCAGTCACCGCAGACGGCCGCCCGGGAAACTTCTTCGACCAGAGCCACGCATCACCCCACACATCCACAAGCGACGGCGAAAAAATCTTGCTGCTCTCAACCCCCACAACTGTCTCCGTCGGAATCAGCAAGTACCCATACGGTTTGGATCGAGCGCAGTCTTTGACGATGACATACTTCTCAACCGCCCGGCTGTCCTTCTTGAAGTTCGCATACGAACGGCAATTATCATCGCTCGTCAGATTCTTGGAACACTTCTTCTCAAGAGCCAGCAGGGCATTAGGATTCGAACCGTGCGGGCACGCTTCGGGGGTATAGCCTTGCTCAACCGCCGGCACCGGAGTCTGGGCCGCTGATCTCGGCTGAAGAAAAGGACCGTATGCAGCGACAAGAACAACAGCAGCAAGTTGCTTCGCGAATCTGCGTCCGCTTCTGGGCGAACAGACTCTCCCTTTGTAAAAGAACATGTCTGAACACCGCCTTCGTCTGATCTCTGCAGCTCTCTTTGTGGGAGAAACCAGACTATCAAACGAAATCTCACGAACCCACGGATTCTAGGACACACATCAAGCCCTCTTGAGCGATGATGGAACGCAATGCAAGGGACCGTCACCACCTCAGCGCCAACCAGCCGCGTCCTCTCCATAGACGTCCTCCGCGGCATCACCATCGCCCTCATGATTCTCGTCAACGACCCCGGCGACTGGTCGCACGTCTATTCTCAACTTGACCACGCTGAATGGAACGGCTTCACCCTCACCGATCTTGTCTTCCCCAACTTCCTCTTCCTCGTCGGCGCATCCATCATCCTGTCCCTGCAGTCCCGCATCGCCCGCGGAGACTCGAAGAAAACCCTGGCCCTCCACATCCTCCGCCGCAGCGCCATAATCTTTGCTTTGGATGTCTTCTTCAACGACTTTCCCCACTTCCACCTCGCTCACCTTCGCATCTACGGTGTCCTCACACGGATAGCTCTGTGTTACTTCTGTGCCGGCCTCATCTGCCTCGTCACACAGCGGGCCAGAGTGCTCCTTGCGATCGTCGCAGCCCTTCTCCTTGGCTACTGGGCACTGATGCGCTTCGTGTCCGTCCCCGGCTTCGGCGTTCCAACGCACGACATTCCGCTGCTCGACCCCGACCGCAATCTAGCCGCGTGGCTTGACCGCGGCATCACCGACTTCCTTCAGCGCACAATCCACACCGGTCGGCTCTACCAGCGCACTCGTGACCCCGAGGGCCTCCTCAGCACCATCCCCGCCATCGCCACTACACTGTTAGGCTCCGTGACCGGACTCTGGCTCCGACGCGTTGAGACAAGAAGAGCCGAACGCGTGCCCAGCAGCATCACCCGAACCCATTGCCTTAACGGCCTCATCCTCTCCGGCATTCTCTCGCTCGCCGCAGGCTCCCTTTGGAACTTCTGGTTCCCCATCAACAAAAACCTCTGGACCAGCTCTTATGTCCTCTTCGCCGCCGGCCTGGCTCTGCTCCTGCTCGCTGCATGCTACTGGCTCATCGACGTCCGCCACTTCAACGACACCAAATTAGGCAAATGGCTCACCTTCCCCTGGCTCGTCTTCGGCTCCAACGCCATCGTCGCCTTCTGCTTCTCCGACTTCATCGTCGAAGTCATGCTCTGGATCAAAGTCCCCGATGCCGGAAAGACCATCACCGCATGGCACTGGGTCTACCTCCACGTCTTCTCCCACGGCAACTCAACCAAAATCACTTCCGTCGCCTTCGCCCTTACCTTTGTTGCCTTCTGTTTCATCCCCAACCTCATCCTCTACCGCAAGCGCATCTTCCTCAAAATCTGACGCGAATCCGCTCATCCCGCTGCTGCACCTCAGTTTTAGTTGTCATCCTTCGCCGCAGGCGGAGGATCTGCGTTTCGCTTGTATTTGCTATACCCGCAATTCCCGCCTTCTTCCTTCGCACCCCGAAACTTGACAAACCCAGCGCCCCATCAAAGGTCTAAACTAGAGGGGCAGCTCGGAACCATTACCGAAGTCCACACCTAAAGTCTCTGGTTCGAAGACTTTGCACACATTTGCCGGGGAGGGGGGACCCCCACCCAACCGAATGACAGGAGAGGGAATTGGCCTACACCGACCTACGCGACTGGATCAAGACACTCGAGAAATCCGGCGAGCTCAAACGCATCACCGCCGAAGTAGATCCCATCCTCGAGATGGCCGAGATCGCTGACCGCGCCGCCAAACTCGGCCGCGGCACCTCCAAAGCCGGTGGCCCCGCCCTTCTCTTCGAAAACGTCAAAGGCCACCCGGGAGCGCGCGTCCTGATGAACCAGTTTGGCAGCGAACGCCGCATGCGCCTCGCCCTCGAAACCGAATCGCTCGACGACATCGCCAATCGCATCCGGACCCTGCTCAAACCCCAAACCCCCACCAACTTCATGGACAAGATGAAGATGCTCCCCATGCTCGCCGAGGTCGGCAGCTTCTTCCCCAAAGTCGTCTCCGCCAAAGACGCCCCCTGCAAACAGGTCATCCGCCGCGGCGAAGACGTCAATCTCCTCGAACTCCCCGTCCTAAAAACCTGGCCCCAGGACGGCGGCCGCTTTATCACCCTCCCCTGCGTCATCACCCGCGACCCCAAATCCGGTAAGCGCAACGTCGGCATGTACCGCATGCAGGTCTACGACGCCAAAACCACCGGCATGCACTGGCAGCGCCAGAAGGTCGCCGCCGAGCACATGCGCGAACGCCTCCGCGAAGCCTCACCCGACTCCGCCGCCCGCGTCGACCTCATGGCCCTCACCGCCGGCGGCACCACCGCCGCAACCTCGCACCACACCCTCAACACCACCACCGTCACCCGCATCCGCGAAGACCGCATGGAGGTAGCCGTAGCCATCGGCACCGACCCCGCCACCACCTTCAGCGCCATAGTCCCCGCCCCCCCTGAAGTCGAAGAATATTTAATCGCCGGCTTTCTCCGTCAGAAGCCCCTCGAACTCGTCAAAGCCGAAACCGTCGACCTCGAAGTCCCCGCCAACGCCGAGTACATCCTCGAAGGCTACGTCCAACTCGGCGAACTCCGCACCGAAGGTCCCTTCGGCGATCACACCGGCTTCTACACCATGCAGGACGACTACCCCGTCTTCCACATCACTTGCATCACCCACCGCAAAGACCCCATCTACGCCGCCACGATAGTAGGAAAGCCTCCCATGGAAGACGCCTGGATGGGCAAAGCCGTTGAACGCATCTTCCTCCCGCTCATGCAACTCACCCTCCCCGAGATCGTCGACGTCAATCTCCCCGCCGAGGGCGTCTTCCACAACCTCATGATCGTCTCGATCAAGAAGTCCTACGCCGGCCATGCCCGCAAGGTCATGAGCGGCATCTGGGCCATGGGCCAGGCCATGTTCACCAAGTGCATCATCGTCGTGGACGAAGACTGCGACGTCCAAGACCTCGCCGAAGTCACCCTCCGCACCACCAACAATATCGACCCTGAGCGCGACATCCAGTTCACCCTCGGCCCCATCGACTCGCTCGACCACGCGAGCCGCCTACCCAACTACGGTAGCAAGATGGGTATCGACGCCACGCGCAAATGGGCGGCCGAAGGCTTCACCCGCCCCTGGCCCCCCATGCTCACAATGGACACAGAAGTCAACAAAAAGATCGACGTCCTCTGGAAAAAACTCGGCATCGAATGACGCCTACAATCTCGCCTCACCGCTCCGTCGATCCCCTTACATCAGCATCCCACTCGGCGAGATCAGGATGAACGTAACGCTGCTTTCGGTGCTGCGCTTATGAGGCGTCCCGCGCGGAATCGTCAGCATGTCACCCTTCTTCAGAGTCAACTTCGTTGCTCCTTCAGATGACGGAGCAAGCCACTCCCCCGGCTTGGTGTTGCGTCCGTCCTTCGGCGTCCCGCCTATCTCATACACCGTCGTTCCGTCGACGATCTGCACAATATGATCGCGCCCCTCATGCCACTCAAATTCCTTAGCACTCTTCGCCTTCTCCACGGTCAACACGACAGCGACGGTCTCCCCATCTGTAGTGTCCACAAGGTTCTTATTTCCCGGCGCAGCCTGCAGCGCCTTGGAGGCATCCGCGATCTGCTCCGCCGTAAAGATCTGGAATGGCACCGGTGTAGCAGCGCCAGCACTTGCGGCGGCAGCGCTACGAGGAGCGAGCAGTTGTTCCGTAACAGTAATGCCGACCGCGGCGGCAAGCGGAGCCGTCCGGAGGAAATTGCGGCGAGATTGATCGTTAGCCATTGCGAAAGTGAATCACATTTGGAATGGTGCTGCCAAGCGGTCAGCTCACCACATGGGTTGCAAGCGTAATCGTGACCGTGTCGTTTGGTGTCTTAGTTGTCCCGCCGTCGCTCTGTGGATGAAACTCGATCGTCATCGTCGATGCATTCACAATGACCCTCAGGTAACCGTAATCAGTCGCGTCGTAGCTTTCGAGCGTCAGCGTGTTGTCGATGACGTACGGCGTACGGTAAGTGGCGCGCATCGGCGAAAGCGGCGAATGTCCTCCGCACCCAGCCACAAGAAACGGGATCTGCATCTTGTTCACCGTCCGCGTAAAGCGTTGGTAGTTATGCGAGTGGCCCGAGAAGACCGCATGCGGCCAGACTCCCGCGGCCGTGCATGCGCTATCGACATCCGCCAGCATCAACGGACTGGCGCCGTGTTCAGCGCCGCCGGTAAACGGAGGATGATGCATCGCGATGATCACCGCGCCGGTAAAGTTGTCGCTCTTCACTCGCTTCAGCGCAGCCGTTAGAAATGCAACCTGTCGATCATCAAGCACGGTATTCTGCCCGTTCTCGCCCGAGATGACGCCCGGATCTTCCAACACATTGCTGTAAAGCCCCAGGATGCGGACAAAGGGTGCCTCCAAAGTGAAATACACCCCCGGTTGAATCATCGTAGTGCGGAGAAGGTTTCCGGCATCGGGCGACTGCACGGGGGACGTCGTACAGAAGTTCTCCAAAAACGCACTGAGCGTAGGCGCAGGATCCTTCGGGTAAACCACGCCATCGTGATTGCCCGCGATAGCGAGAATCGGTGCCGGATAGTCCCGATACGGCTCGTAGAACTGATCGTAGTAGTAGGTCGCCTCGCCGAAGTAATACACCACGTCACCCAGGTGATACAGAAACGACGGCACATCGGCCGCGTTCGCTTCGCTGAAGTCCGTTACCATCTTGTCGGCGACCAGCGACTGCGTTGCAGGACCAACAACACTTCCCGTATCCCCCACCGAATGAAACACAATCTGTCCCGACTCTTGGATCGCCGCGACCTTTGCCGCTCCCGCACTGCCGTACACCTGCGCAAGCGTAAGGACCGGTTCCACCGCGCTGCCGGCAGGCTTAGGCACCGGCTCGAGCGTAGAAATCCCCTGATATGAAGTGTCAGTTACAGGATCCTTGAATCCAGTCGGGTCGGGCGAAGGCTTCGGCTGCGCAAAGATCGGCTGGCCGCTCGTAGCCGCTGCCCCTTGCGATCTCGCACGCCCTTTAGCGTGTGTAGTTGAGTGCTTCTTGGAAGCTTTCGCTCCGTGGGGCGACGAGCGAGCAGGTGGTTTTTTCGGCATAGCGCCTCCGCTATCGATCGACTCGCCGATAAGAATACTGCTCACTTGTTACGAAGTGGTGAGGAAAACTACTCCGCGCTCTTCAATGTGATTGAAGTCAGGTTCCGCACCCACCTCTGCGGCTTCTTATCCCCGCTATCGACCAGCTTCAACTGCCCATCCGCGCCCAGCGGCTTACCACCTATGCTCGTCGCTACAATCACATCACCGTTATGCTCGGAACCTTCAATCTCTGTCACCGAATAAAGCACCCAGTACTTGTCCGTTCCCTCCGCCATGAGGTAACTCCGCAGCATCCTCTGATGCGTCGTCTTATCGACGGGGAAGCCATACTTCGCCAGCACCGCGCCGAGCAACACACCGGTGTAACTCTCATCCACCTTCGTATGCTCGTTGTGAACCGTCACCGTCGTCTGCGGCATCGCCTCCAGATCGGCAACTGACAGCTTTGTTGCCTTTCCATCAATCGTCAAAGTCAGGCTCGTCGAAACAGGCGACCCAGCATGCGTATGCTCGTCCATTCCACCCATAGCGCCCGCTTGTCCATGCAAACTCACAGAGCTCATCCCCAGCAGGGACATGGCGATAACGCAGAGAAGGGAACTGGCGATAGTTTTCATGGGTTTAGCCTATCGCGCTCCCGTCGTATACTCAAGATATGTCTATCGTCAAAGATGCCGCCGCCATAGCCAAGGGAATGAGTATCACCCTGAAAGAGGTCTTTCAGCCGACGGAGGTCGAGAACTACCCCGATGGCAAGGGTCCCATGCGAGGGGCCAAGTTCCAGGAGCGCTTTCGTGGAAAGCACCAGCTTCAGCGCGACGAAAACGGCCTCGAGAAGTGTGTTGCCTGTTTCCTCTGCGCCGCCGCCTGTCCCTCGAACTGCATCTACATCGAGGCCGCCGAGAACACGAAGAGAAGCGCATCTCTTCCGCCGAGCGCTACGCCAAGGTTTACAACATCGACTACAACCGATGCATCTTCTGCGGCTACTGCGTCGAAGCCTGCCCCACCGATGCGATCACCCACGGCCACGGCTTCGAACTTGCCAGTCTCAACGCCACCACTCTCGTCATGCGTAAGGAAGACCTCCTTGTCCCCACGTCGCAGCTTCCCGACGCTGTGACCTCGACGAAGGATCAAGCCGAGATTCTCGCCTGAAGATTCGGTTTGAAAACGTTGAGCTGGCGGTGCGTGCATCGCCAACTGCGATTAGTGCGCGAGTGCACCGCGCAACCAATGAAGGACATCAGATAACAGATGACTACAGCCAATCAGCATCCCCTTGAAAAGATTCTCGAAAACCGAATTGCCATCATCGACGGTGCAATGGGCACAACCATCCGCACCTACGGCATGAAGGAATCCGACATCCGCGGGGAGCGCTTCGAAAACTCAACGAAAGATCTGCTGAACAACGGCGACCTCTTCTCCCTGACTCAGCCGAAGATGGTCGGCGACATCCATCGCCGATTTCTCGAGGCCGGCGCCGACATCATCGAGACCAACACCTTCGGCGCGACCAGCATCACCCAAAGCGAATTCTTCGTCGACGATCCGCGCGAGCACGGCGGCCGCAAAGATCCCGAGTTCTACCAGAAGATCATCGACGATCCCATGCTCGACAATCTCGCCTGGGAGATCAATGAGCAATCCGCTCGGCAGTGCCGCGAGTGGGCCGACCGCGTTGCCAACGAAACCGGCCGTCAACGCTTCGTAGCAGGAGCAATCGGACCCCTCACCGTCTCTCTCTCGAACTCTCCCGACGCCGACGACGCCGGCTTCCGTGTCGTCACCTTCGATCAGGTCAAGACCGCCTACGCGCAGCAGGTTCGCGCCCTCATCGCCGGCGGCTCAGACCTGCTTCTCGTCGAAACCATCTTCGACTCCCTCAACGCCAAGGCGGCTCTCGTCGCCATCCGCGAGGTCTTCGACCAGGACGGCAAGAAGCTCCCCGTCATGATCTCCGCCGCAGTTGGCCGTGGTGGAGAGACGCTGATCTCCGCCCAGACCACCGAGGCCTTCTGGAACGCGGTCGTCGCACGTGAAGCCGTTGTCCGTCGGCCTCAACTGCTCTCTCGGCCCCGACCTGATGTATCCCTTCCTCGAAGAGCTCTCGGACAAGGCCGACGTCGCGATCTCTGCCTACCCCAATGCCGGCCTACCCAATCCGCTCTCCGAAACCGGCTTCGATCTCGGGCCTGAAGACATGGCACGATATCTTCGCAACTTCGCAGACGCAGGATTGATCAACATCGCAGGCGGATGCTGCGGCAACACGCCAGAGCACATCGCGGCCATCGCCAAGGCCCTCGAAGGCAAGGCTCCGCGAAAGCTCGCCAGATCGAGGTCGCAGCGTGAGCGAGGCCCCAACAGAGACGAAGCCACTCCGTCTATCCGGATCACAACCCTTCACCCAGCAGCCCGGCGTCTACATCATGATCGGCGAGCGTACCAACGTCGCCGGTTCGCCAAAATTCGCCCGCCTGATCAAAGAAGGGAAGTACGAAGAGGCAGTCAGCATCGCCCGTCAACAGGTCGAGAACGGCGCCAACGTCATCGACATCTGCATGGACGAGGGCATGATCGATGGCGTCACCGCCATGACACGCTATCTCCAGTTGCTCGCCAGCGAGCCCGAAGTCGCCAAAGTCCCCTTCATGGTCGACTCCTCCAAGTGGGAGGTCATCGAAGCGGGCCTGAAATGCCTGCAGGGCAAAGGCATCGTAAACTCGATCTCCCTGAAAGAGGGCGAAGAGAAGTTTCGCCAGAACGCCGCAACCGTTCTGAAGTATGGCGCAGCCGTAGTCGTCATGGCCTTCGACGAGCAGGGCCAGGCCGCAACCTACGACGAGAAGATCCGCATCTGCGAGCGCGCCTACCGCATCCTCGTCGACGAGGTCGGCTTCCCGCCCGAAGACATCATCTTCGACCCCAACATCCTCACCGTCGCTACCGGCATGGAGGAGCACAACAACTACGCCGTCGACTTCATCAACGCCACGCGCTGGATCAAGGCCAACCTGCCTCACGCAAAAGTCAGCGGCGGCGTCTCGAACATCTCCTTCAGCTTCCGCGGCAACAACAAGGTTCGCGAGGCCATGCACTCCGCCTTTCTCTATCACGCCATCGCAGCGGGCATGGACATGGGCATCGTCAACGCCGGCATGCTCGAGGTCTACGAAGAGATCGAGCCCGAACTGAAGGTGCTCGTCGAAGACGTGCTGCTCAACCGCCGTCCCGACGCGACAGAGCGCCTCGTGGAGTTCGGCGAATCGCTGAAGCACGTTGGCTACAGCAGTAAGCGAAAAGAAAGCCGAAGAATGGCGCAACGGCACGGTGGAAGAGCGCCTCTCTCACGCTCTGGTCAAAGGCATCGACACCTACATCGACATCGACACCGAGGAAGCCCGCGCAAAGTTGGGCCGTCCTTTGCTGGTCATCGAAGGCCCGCTGATGGACGGCATGGGCGTAGTCGGTGATCTCTTCGGATCGGGCAAGATGTTCCTTCCCCAGGTGGTCAAGTCCGCCCGCGTCATGAAGAAGGCCGTAGCGCTATCTGACGCCGTTCATGGAGGCCGAGAAGGCTGCGCTGATAGCCGCTGGCCAGGAGGTCAAGGCGCAGGGAAAGATCCTGCTCGCAACCGTCAAGGGTGACGTTCACGACATCGGCAAGAACATCGTCGGCGTCGTCCTCGCCTGCAACAACTACGAAGTCATCGACATGGGCGTCATGGTCCCGAGTGAAAAAATTCTCGAACGCGCCAAGGCGGAAAAGGTGGACCTGATCGGTCTCAGCGGCCTCATCACGCCGTCTCTCGACGAGATGGTTCACGTGGCCCGCGAGATGGAGCGGCAGGGGTTCAAGTTGCCGCTGCTCATCGGCGGAGCAACCACAAGCCGGCGGCACACAGCCATCAAGATCGCTCCGCACTACAGCGAGCCGGTAGTCCACATCCTCGACGCCAGCCGCGCCGTACCCGTTACCACCAGCCTGCTCAGCGACGACGGCAAAGATGCCTTCGTCGCGCAGCATCGCGCCGAGTACGAAGCGCTCCGAAAGGCCCACGCCGCGCCCCGCCAGCAGGTCGTCTCCCTTGAAACTGCTCGCGCAAGACGCACGCCAATCGATTGGCGGCCCGAAGACCTGCCCACGCCCGCATTCACCGGCGTTCGCGTGCTCGACAACTTTCCTCTCGCCACCCTGCGCGAGTTCATTGACTGGTCGCCGCTCTTCCACGCATGGGGCCTGAAAGGCGTTTACCCCGCATCTTCGAGCATCCGGAGCAGGGCGAGCAGGCACGCCAGATCTTCGCCGACGCCAACACTCTCCTCGATCGCATCATCGAAGAAAATCTCATCACTGCCCGCGGCGTCTACGGCTTCTTTCCCGCCAGCGCCGTAGGCGACGACATCGAGCTCTACACGGACAACACACGCGAAAAAGTGCTTGAGCGATTCCACTTCCTCCGCCAGCAAGCCAACAGGGAAGGCAGCGAGCCCTGCCGCTCGCTCGCTGACTTCATCGCCCCGAAAGAAACCGGCCTGCCCGACCACATCGGCGCCTTCGCCGTGACCAGCGGGATCGGCCTAAAAGAGCTGTGCGACAGGTTCCGGGCCGACAACGACGACTACAACGCGATCATGGCCGAAGCCATCGCCGATCGACTCGCCGAAGCCTTCGCCGAATGCCTGCACAAACGCGTGCGCGACGAATGGGGATACGGCTGCGCAGAAAACCTCAGCCCAGCGGATCTCATCCAGGAAAAGTATCGCGGCATCAGGCCCGCCCCAGGCTATCCCGCTTGCCCGGATCACACCGAAAAGGGGACCATCTGGCGATTGCTCGACGTCGAGGCGAACACTGGCATGCTGATCACCGAGTCGTTTGCCATGTGGCCCGGCTCGAGCGTGAGCGGCCTCTACTTCGCCCATCCCGAATCGCGATATTTCAGCCTCGGCAAGATCGACCGCGACCAGGTCGCCGACTATCACGAGCGCAAAGGAATGAGCATGGCCGAGGTTGAGCGATGGCTAGGGCAAAACCTGAACTACGACCCTGGCTAAGAGATCGCTCAACCCATGGCTAGTCGCTATCTGTTGCCCGACATAACACCGGCAGAAGAAATCTGGCAATCTGAATTGCCGGTAAATATAATATTGCTGTTCTCGATCTCAGCCAAAGGCGAATCCAGGCAAGAGTCGTCTGAAAATAGAGTCACAAAGGCCATGGAAGCCGAAGTAAAAATGGAAACCCCGACAAACAACAAGCGATCAATCCTGCACATCTGCACGCGCGAAACGATCCGCCCCCTCCGCGATAAGGTGCTCGCCCTCTCAGGATTTCACGTCGACTCCACCCTCAGCCACACCGAGGCTCTGTCCATGTTCTGGGCCCGCCATTACGATCTCGTTCTCATCGACGTCGAAGGGGAAAGCAGCATCCCACACGCGGAGCAGCTCTGCTCGGAGATCAAGACCGCCCAGCACCAGCAACTCGTCGCTTTCGTCTGTAACTGGCGCGTCTCCATCATGACCGATTGCCCCGACGAGATCCTCCGCACCGAGTTCGATCCCGCCGCCTTCGCCCAGGGCGTCCGCGACATCATCCCACCTAACGCCTGAAAGCCTCATTAGGCCAAGCTCTCGACCCTAAATCTGAGGCACGAGGATGGTCGTTTTATCCGGACCCACCATCGTCTTCGGTGGAAGGCGTGGAAGTCTGGGTTGTCGTTCCGCCCTCCGCGTCATGAGCAACAACCTGCGTTGTCGGTGGCGCTGTCGTCGTCGGCAGAGTCGATGTAGTTTGGCTGGAACTGCTCGTTGCGGGAGCAGACGTGGTCGTCGTGGTTCCGCTCTTCTTCTTCGCCTTTGCGGACGATGTGGTCTGTGCGCCGCCAAACGACCCAGCCACCAGGAACGCGCTCATCCAGAAACTCGCAGCAAACTTCAAATATTTCTTCATCGACGTCCCTCTCCCGAACCAGGTCTCGACTGCAGTTGCCTGTCCAGTACACCCACCCTCGCGCACCCGGTCGATACAACTTCCGCGTCAACGCATCCCCAGTTGCGACCCTGCCGCCTGCTGTGATACAAACGATGTATTCCAGTCTGCTTCGGCAGATTTGAATTTCATGCAGAGTGGTTGAGGGACGAGCCCTTTGACGCCACGACAACCGGACAGAACAAAGGCGTACCGGTGTCAACTCTCTCCTGGAAGGCTGTAGCCCAGGGAACATGAGATTCGGAGCCGCAGTCCAGAAAAGGGCCTGCACCCCGCATTTCACCTTCCCCCCGCACCCCCCAAAAAGAGAAAAGTCAAAAAGCTCAGGGCCCTTTCCCCTCGGAAAGAGCATCATGAACTATTCCTGTACCCGCTATGAGCTGAAGTGCAACGAGTGCGGCAAGACCTTCGGCAACCAGCCTCTCTCCGCCTGCCCCGACTGCCTCTACCCCCTCGAAGTCGCCTACGACCTCGAAGCCGTCCGCGGTATCTTCACCAAAGAAAACATCGCGGCCGGCCCCGCCAACATCTGGCGTTACGCCGCTCTCCTCCCCATCCCCGAAGGCTTCCAGCCCGACCTCCCCGTAGGCTTCACCCCGCTCGTCCGCGCAAAAAACCTCGGCAAGCGCATCGGCGCCACCAATCTCTACGTAAAAAACGACGCCGTCTGCTTCCCGACCCTCAGCTTCAAAGATCGTGTCGTCTCCGTCGCCCTCGCCAACGCGCGCAAGTTCGGCTTCGAAACCGTCGGCTGTTCCTCCACCGGCAACCTCGCCAACTCCGTCGCCGCGCAGGCCGCCCGTCTCGGCCTCAAGGCCTGCATCCTCGTCCCCGCCGATCTCGAACCTGCAAAGATTCTCAACACCCAGGTTTACGGTGCGCGTCTCGTCCGCATCGACGGCAACTACGATCACGTCAATCGCCTCTGCACCCAGATCGCCGACGAGTACGCCTGGGGCTTCGTCAACGTCAACCTCCGCCCCTACTACGCCGAAGGCTCCAAGACCGTAGGCTACGAGATCGCCGAACAACTGGGCTGGCGTCTCCCCGACAACGTCGTCGTCCCCATGGCCGGCGGCTCGCTCATTCGCAAAATCCGCAAAGCCTTCAACGAACTGATCTACCTCGGCCTCGTCGAGGAAAAACCTGTCCGCTTCTTCGGAGCTCAGGCCACCGGCTGCTCCCCATCTCAGTCGCAGTCAAGCAGGGAACTGACTATATCGAGCCACAACGCCCCAACACCATCGCCCGCTCGCTTGCCATCGGCAATCCCGCCGACGGCCCCGCCGCCGCCAAAATGATCCGCGAAACCGGCGGCTGGGCGGAAGACGTCTCCGACGTTGAGATCGTCTCCGGTATCCAGGAACTCGCCGAGACCGAAGGCATCTTTACCGAAACCGCTGGCGGCGTCACCACTGCAGTCACCGCGCGCCTCTACGCCGACGGCCGCATTTCGCCCAACGACATCACCGTCACCTGCATCACCGGCAACGGTCTCAAGACCACCGACGCCCTCGAGGGCCACTACCAGCGCGAGCGCGCCGTCCGTCCGCGCCTCGCCGACTTTGACGCCTATCTTCGCGAGCTCGACGGCCTCGCCGAACTCGAACTCGCCACCGCAGGAGTCAAATAATGTCCATCAAAGTCACTCTTCCCGCCGCCTTCACCCGCCACACCGATGGCCGCAAGCAATTCGACTCAGCCGCAGGAAACCTCCCCGGCCTCCTCGCCGACATCGATCAAACATTCCCCGCGCTTTCCACACAGATCAAAGGCGATGACGGCAAGCTCCGCCGTTTCATCAACATCTACGTCAACGACGAAGATATCCGATTCCTCGGAGGCGAAACCTACGCCTTTCAGGACGGCGACGAGATCATGCTCATCCCATCCATAGCTGGCGGAAGCCTCTAACGTGTCTTGGAGAAATCCGATGGCCCTGAAATGGACCATCGGAATATACCGTTACGGAGTGGTTCCTTCCAGCTGAAGGAGACTCAATTGGCTGCCGTCCGTCTCGATCGCAATCACTCGTGTGGCATCGATGGGGAAGTAGGTATAGGTGTTTGACGTCTGGGCGGAAGCTGCATTGAGGCCCGTCAGTGCCAGTGTGCCGCTTGAACTGGTCTCGGTTCCAGTCAGGCTAACGTTAGAGGTTGGCGCTGTACCACCGAGAATGGTGAAGTCCGTGTATCCGTTAAACGCGCTCGAAGCCACTGTGGCTGGCCCGGTGGCTCCCCACGCTGGGTAGGTCGTACTACTGCCACTGCCGATTACCCCGTCTCCGTACGCAAAGAGCGCATAGGTTCCGGCAAAGGGGGCTGCGGGAGCAGTCTGCAGGTAAGCCCTGCCGGCATTGAGCTCACTGGCATCCACGCCGAGTGTCAGCGCGTTGCCATTGCCGTCCAGGTAAAGCTGGAAAGCAAACGGAGTGCCTGTAACCAGCGACGGCGTTACGCCCAGAATAGTGACGCGACCGGTGGGGTCAACCGTATAGTTTCCTGCGGTAATGGTCGCGCTGCCGAAGAGGACGAGATCGTTCAGCGCGAGAACTCCGGATACGGTTCCATTGCTGTTGAAGACAAAGCCTCCGCCAATGTGCAGGTCACCATCGCCATCGGATCCAGGAGCTGTGAAGACGTAAGTAGTTCCGGTCACGCCAGCAAGTGTGAAGCCGCCGGTGTGAGATCCCTGACCCAAAGCCGTGCCGCCAACATTTCCATTGAGCGGGTCGCCCAGTGCTTCCACAAGCTGAATCTGATTCGTGCCAACGATATATCCGTTCAGCACAATTCCCGGAAAAGTGGTGGAACTGGGAGTGAGCGTAAACGTCAACCGGCCAAATGAGTCAGGAGCGGTGACCGAGCCCGAAGAAAAGAGCTGTGACTGTCCTACGCTCCCCCCATCGTTGTAGTCAAAGACGCTGCCGGTGTTCGAAATACTTTGGGTTGTTGAATTAGGAACGGGGACAATATCCAGTACGCCCCCGATAACGAGTGGAAACGCCGACGTCGATCCGTCGGTGCCTATGAGATTGAAGGCATAGCCACCCGATGGAGCGGCAGTGCTGGTCTGGAGGTCAATAGACCCTGTGCCAGCACCGAACGTGTCAAACTCCGAGATCACTGTCCGGGAGGTCGACACAGGTGCTCCGCGAAATGTCTCGATCCCATTGACACCAATGGTGGAATTTCCCGTGTTGAGAACGATCTGAATATTGGTGCCCACAACGCTCAAACTAGAACCGGAAGCGACCAGGTTATTGGTAAAGGCGTTCAGATGGTCCGAGAAATCCTGCTCTCCGGCGGTGATCGCGCCATTCAACACAGTAAACGCACCGGCGATGAAGTAAGGACCGGTCGAGTCCTTGCCTGAGACGTGATACACGTACGTGCCATTGCCCGGGATGCCAAGCGTGATGGAAATGGTAGCCGTGGCGGTCTTCGTTTTGTCCGTAACAGATGTCGCGGTAATCGTTACGGTAGCCGGACTTGGAGGTACGCTTGGCGCTGTATAAGTGGTTGCGGTTCCGCTTGCGGTCGAAGCAGGCGTGAAGCCGCCGCATGCGGCGCTGCCGCAGGTGACGGTCCAGGTGACGCCGGCGTTGGCGCTGTCATTGGCAACGACGGCCGTGAGGCTCGTGGTTGTGCCGGCAACGAGAGATGCGGGCGGTTGTGCACTGAGTGTGACAGCGATGGCTGGGACCGTGATGGAGATCATGGCCGTAGCAAATTTGGTCGTATCGGTGACCGAGGTAGCGGTCACTGCCACAGTGATCCCAGCAGTTGAAGGTGCGGTATAGCTGGTCGCTGCTCCGCTCGCGGTAGAAGCAGGCGCAAAGCTGCCGCAGGCTGACACACTGCAGGTAACGGTCCACTTAACGCCTGCGTTGGCAGTGTCGTTCGCCACGACAGCAGTGAGGCTTGCTGCGGTGCCTTCAACCAGCGATGTAGGTGGCGTCGGATTGAATGTCACAGAGATGGCTGGTGCCGTGATCGCGATGTTGGCCGACATACTTTTAGTGCTGTCAGTAACCGACGTCGCGGTGATGGTCACACTGGCGATAGGAGTACCGGGAGCCGTATAGGTAGTCGCAACCCCGCTAGCGGTAGAAGAGGCCGAAAAGCTGCCACATGCGGCGCTGCCGCAGGTCACCGTCCATTTGACCCCCGCATTAGCGCTGTCATTACTCACTGTTGCGGTAATGCTTGTGGTCGTGCCGACCACAAGCGAACTGGGGGTTGCACTCAATGCCACGGAGATGGCCGGGGGCGTCGGGGGTGTACTGGATCCGCCACCGCCGCAGGCCGTAAGCCAGATCGTAAGCGCGGCTGACGCAAAAAGAGAGACTATCCGGCGCGGCGTCATTGCACGCCTCCATTGCCTTCGACCTGGACCTTCTGAGAACGAGTGCCGGTGCCGGATGGATTATGGACCAGGAATCCGTTCACATTGCGGATAGTTACCTGGTGCCCAGCCACGGTGAGTTGTCTAGCCATCAAGTAGTCCTTGCCATTGACGGATCGAACAGTGCCCGTGATCTGAACCGGCCCACCATCCGACAAAGCTTGAAGCAGGTCCTTGGGAAGAGAAGAACCAAGGCTCGCGTCGAAGGAGCCTAGTGGCCCGTCGACGAGGATATGAACGCCAGACGGACTGCCGGCGACACGGTCGGAAACTACCTGGCGAATCGTCCCGAGTGCGGTGATCTCCCCGGATGAGGGGCCTGCGGACCTCCATCCAGCGGGGGCAGTGGATGGATCGGTTGACTGAGCATGGGCATCTATTGCTCCGATAGAAATGTTCAGTGCGACTCCCACAGATAGAACCACGCAGAGGGACGAAAGACCCCTCAGAGTCCCATCTCTTCGTCTCCAGATCCCCAAGATTTGCATTTAGACCCAACTCCCTCTTCCGGAAATTCCAAGCCTTTGCTTGCCGTTTCGCAGGGACCCGATCGCACCCAGGCGACTCTCACAGGGGGTAGCGATATATCCCGAAAGATGAAACCAGCGGAGTGAAAACGTCAAAGCCGCTGAGCGCCAGCCAATTCTAGTACGAATGGAGGTTGTGTCAATATCTTTTTGCAAAGCAAGGAGTAACGGGAATCGGGAATCACCGTTGTGTTACCCCGAAAGGAAGGCCGCCGCACCCGATTTCTAGAGGCGAATCTAAAGCCTGTATAAAGCGTTTGAGTTGATCTAAATGTCATTGTTTTCGGGTATTTGCACCCGTTGATTGCGATTGCTGGCCTGAAACTCGCGTGTCCGCTATCTACCCGCCTCGTCGAGCAAGACCAGAAATCAAGGTCGAATATTCATCTGGGTACAGCATTATTTTCAATCCGAGCAACGCTTCCGGGTGATCGCTCCTCCTATGGAATGTAGCTTTCGCGCTAGGCGCGGCAACCCTGTACTAAGAAAGGTCAATCATGTTTCTAATCCTGGCTGTAGTACTGGTCTTGCTTTGGCTCGGCGGATTCTTCGTCCTGCATGTGAGCAGCTTCCTGATTCATCTGCTTCTCCTCTTTGCCTTGATCTCAATCATCATGAACTTCGTTGGCGGCAGACGGGCAGTTTGACTCGACCCCAATAGCGAAGGCCGAGCCCATTTGGGCTCGGCCTTCGCTGTCTCTAGCAAACACCTCTTTACTGGTGAGCCAGCGGCTGAGGAAGATCGATCCCGTTGCCCGGCAGCACCGTCGTGGCGAGAGCCTCCGGCAGTTCCTCATGCAACTCCGGCAAATTCCCCTCGAGCGCCAATTTCAGAACCTGGTCCATCTCCTCCACGAAATGCAGCTTCATGCTGTTCTTAATCAACTCCGGCAGATCCGCCAGATCCTTCCGATTCTCCTCCGGTACGATGGCCTCGAAGATTCCTGCGCGGTGCGCCGCCAGGAGCTTCTCCTTTAGCCCGCCAATCGGAAGCACCTTGCCCCGCAGCGTAATCTCGCCGGTCATCGCGATGTCACGCCGCACTTTGATCTTGGTCAGTGCGCTCGCGAGCCCTGTAGCCAGAGTGATACCGGCCGACGGGCCATCCTTTGGAATCGCACCCTCCGGCACATGAACATGAATATCGACGTTCTTGTAGAAGTCCTTTGCCAGTCCAAGATGATGCGAGCGCGACCGGATGTAAGTCAGCGCGGCCTGCGCTGACTCCTGCATTACATCGCCAAGTTGTCCCGTAGCGGTCATCTTCCCCTTGCCGTCGAGCACCTGAACCTCGGTCTGCAAAATCGTTCCGCCCATCTCGGTCCACGCTAAGCCGGTTACGAGTCCGATTTCGCTCTTTTCATGCGCCATGGAGTCGCGGAACTTCGCAACGCCAAGAATCTCACCGAGATTCTCGCCAGTGATGACCTCTTTATGCTCCGAGCCGTTCTTCACCACGCGTCGTGCGACTTTGCGGCACACATTGCCGATCTCGCGCTCCAGATTTCTAACGCCTGCCTCGCGGGTGTAGCCGCGAATGATCAGTCGCAGAGCATCGTCCTCAAACACGATCTGCTCTGCCGTCAATCCCGTGCCTTCACGCTGCTTCTTCACGAGGTACTGCTTGGCGATCTCCAGCTTCTCGACCTCTGTATAACCGTGCAGCCGCAGTATCTCCATGCGGTCCTGCAGCGGGCCCGGAATCGTATGCAGCACGTTCGCCGTCGCCACAAACAAAACTTGCGACAAGTCGTACTCCACGTCGAGATAGTGGTCCTGGAACGAGCTGTTCTGCTCCGGATCCAACACCTCAAGCAATGCGCTCGCCGGATCGCCGCGGAAATCCGATGCCATCTTGTCGATCTCATCCAGCATGAACACCGGGTTCTTCGTCCCCGCCTTCTTCATTGACTGGATAATCTGTCCTGGCAGCGCGCCAATGTAAGTCCGCCGATGCCCGCGTATCTCCGCCTCATCGCGCACTCCGCCCAGCGACATCCGCACAAACTTGCGCCCGGTTGCCTTCGCGATCGACATACCAAGCGATGTCTTGCCTACGCCCGGAGGTCCGACGAAGCAGAGGATCGACCCCTTAGGATTCTTCACCAACTGGCGCACCGCGAGAAATTCAAGGATCCGCTCCTTGATCTTCTCCAGCCCATAGTGGTCTTCGTTCAGAATCTGCTCGGCATGTTCGATTGAGCGGATCTCCTTCGAACGCTTCTTCCACGGCACCGCGAGCAGCCAATCAAGATAGTTGCGCGACACTGTCGACTCGGCCGACATCGGCGGCATCGCCTCCAACTTCTTCAGCTCCTGCAGCGACTTTTCGAGCACGTCCTTCGGCATTCCCGCCGCTTCGATCTTCTTCTTTAGCTCGTCGAACTCAGACTTCTCGCCGCGCCCAAGCTCCTTCTGGATCGCCTTGATCTTTTCGTTGAGGTAGTACTCTTTTTGAGCCTTTTCCATCTGCCGCTTCACCCGCGACTGGATGGTGCGATCCATATTCAACTTCTCAATCGCCACATCGAGGACATCCGCGACCTTCGACAAGCGACTCTCTGGATCAAAAACCTCGAGCAACTGCTGCTTCTCTTCGATCGAAAGCTGCAGGTTCGCCGCAATCGTATCGGCCAACTTCGCCGGCTCGTCCGCCCGAACAGTGGCCGCCATCGTCTCGTAGTTCAACGACTGTTGCAGCTTCACATATTGTTCAAACAAAGAGTGAACGCGCTGCATCAACTGCTCAACCTGGGGCGTCAAGTCCAACTGCGTCTGCCCCGTGCGTACTGTCGCGACGAAAAATCCATCAACGTCATTGACTTCGGTGGCCCGTGCCCGCTCCACACCCTCAACCAGTACTTTAATATTTCCGTCCGGCATCTTCACGCTTTGGACGATATTGCCAATAGTGCCTGTCTCATAGATGTCGTCCGCATTCGGCTCATCCACGGAAGCGTCGTGTTGGGTCGCCAGGAAGATCTTCCGGTCACCCGACAACGCCTCTTCGAGTGCTCGCACGCTGGACTCGCGTCCGACGACAAAGGGCGTCATCATATGCGGAAAAATGACCATGTCGCGAATGGGCATCATCGGTAGCTTGCGAACATCGCCGCTCAGTACTTTTTTGGGTTGGTTTGTCATCACTCTCCAATTAGACGTTAAAGCGCCAATAACGATGCATCAGCGTCGCGGCTTCAGGTGATTGTAATTCCTTGGGCTGTGCCGCGCACCGGGCAAAGTACAACATCTGTGGAATTAGAGGGCTACAACTAGATTCGGACCGTATCTTTCCAACCAAATCTGAGTCTCTGCGACCAGTAGGTTATCACCCTAATCGATGAAACGTCCCAATCCCCGTAACTGCGATTAGCCTGCCTTCTCCAGCAGTGTAGGCAGAGTCAGACTGTGTTTCTTTACCATTTCAGCCGTTATTGAGAGGTCTTTGACCTTTTTGTTACCCGGAACGTAGTACATCAGATCCAGCATCAGCTCTTCGAGAATCATCCGCAATCCGCGCGCCCCTACCTTGCGCTGCAGAGCTTCGCGGGCGATCTCTCGCGCTGCCTCGTCCGTGAACGTCACTTTCACGCCCTCAAACTCAAAGAGCTTCGCGTATTGCTTCAGGATTGCATTCCGAGGCTTCGTCAGAATCTCGATCAAAGCCGCCTCGTCCAACTCGTCCAGAATACCGAGCACCGGAAGTCGTCCGACAAACTCCGGGATCAACCCATACTTCAGAAGATCCTGAGGCTCAGCCTGCCGCAATAGCTCCGCGTCGCGCTGTGCTCGAATAGGAGTGACATCACCATCCTTCGCATCTGCTTCGGCGATCGCCTTGAACCCTAGAGCTTTTTTGCCCACTCGTCGTCCAATTACCTTTTCGAGTCCAACGAAGGCCCCACCGCAGATAAAGAGTATGTTCGTGGTATCAACCGCGGTAAATTCCTGGTGCGGGTGTTTGCGTCCGCCTTGCGGTGGCACATTGGCGACCGTTCCTTCGAGCAGCTTCAGCAGCGCCTGCTGCACCCCCTCGCCGGATACATCTCGTGTAATCGAGGGGTTCTCGTCCTTGCGGCCAATCTTGTCGATCTCGTCGATGTAGATAATTCCACTCTGTGCGCGCTGTACATCGCCGTCGGCAGCCTGCAGCAGCTTTAGGATGATGTTCTCGACATCTTCGCCAACGTATCCAGCCTCAGTCAGCGTCGTCGCGTCCACAATCGCGAAAGGCACATCCAGCATCTTGGCCATCGTCTGCGCGAGCAGCGTCTTTCCGGAGCCCGTTGGCCCAACCAGCAGAATATTCGACTTCGCCAACTCCACGTCGTTGCCGCGAGTCTTGTTCATCTGAATCCGCTTGTAGTGGTTGTAAACGGCTACCGCCAGCTTTTTCTTCGTCTGGTCCTGTCCGATAACATACTCATCCAGAAACGCTTTGACCTCCTGCGGTTTGGGCAAGTGGGTCGGCGCCGCGCCTGGCTGCGTTTCAGTGCGGTCGTCCTCCAGGATCGAGTTGCAAACCGCCACGCACTCATCGCAGATATAAGCCCGTGGATAGTCCGACGGGGAAGAGATGAGCTTGGCGACAGCGTCCTGCGATTTATGGCAGAAAGAACAGCGAAGTGATTCGTCTGAGCCCCGTGACGTTTTCATAAGTACAACAGCTCCTGGATGGTCCGCACAACGAGAATGGTTAAAGTTTACACCCGTTTCATCCTGCAAACCACGATGCAGGTATCCGCCCTTGTACGTCGAATTGGTTATACGGGGGAAAGGATCGTTGTAGACGCGAAAGGCCCGAACCTATAGGCTCGAGCCTCTCGCATACATTAGGTTGTAGTCGTTATGTCCGCGGCCGATCGATAATGTCATCAATAATGCCGTATTCCTTGGATTGCGCGGCTGTCATGATGAAGTCGCGCTCCACATCCCGCTCGATCCGCTCCAGCGTCTGGCCCGTGCTGGCGCTCATCAGCTTGTTCGTAATCTCACGAATGCGCAGGATCTCCCGTGCATGGATGTCGATATCGGTCGCCTGGCCGCTTAGGCCGCCCATCGACGGTTGGTGAATGAGTATCCGCGAGTTCGGCAGGGCGAAGCGTTTGCCCTTCTTGCCCGCCATCAACAGGAATGCGCCCATGCTTGCCGCTTGCCCGATACAGAACGTCACCACGTCGTTCTTGATGTACTGCATCGTGTCATAGATTGCGAGTCCGGCGGTAATCGATCCACCCGGTGAGTTAATGTACAGCTGAATGTCCTTCTCAGGATCCTCGCCACTCAGAAACAGCATTTGCGCAATGATCACATTCGCAATATTGTCGTCGATCGGTGTGCCCAGAAAAATGATGTTGTCCCGCAGCAGACGGCTGTAGATGTCGTAGGCGCGTTCGCCCCGGCTCGTCTGCTCAATCACCATCGGTACTAATCCCATAACACTCTCTTTCTCATTTCCGTTATGCAGCCCGACACTTACTCTACGAAGCCAGCTTTTCGTAGAGCACGCTTCCTGTCTTTTCCCGACGCATCTGCTCGCGCATCCGATCGAGTCCGCCGTCGTGGGAAAGTCTCTCACGCAGTGTTTCTAATGGCTCTCGCGACTGAATCGAGAGCATCAGCAACTCGCGATCTAACGTCGTCATCACTCACCGCCACACCTTCAGCTTCGGCGATGCGATCTAGAACCATCGAAGCCTTCACTTCGTTGATTGCCTGATCACGTTGCGCCTCACGCAATCGAACGAAGTCCAGCTTCCGCATATCCTCGACCGACATACCCTGCTGCGCCAGCGCTCGCAATCCACGGTCCAGGCGCGCCTCGATCTGCTGCTGCACGAACGACTCGGGAACAGGGAACTGGAACCGCTCGATTAATTCGCCCAGCATCTTGTCCTTCGCGACATTCTCCAGCGAACTCTTTTTGCGATCTGCAGCATGCTCACGCAACTTGGTCTCGAAGTCATCCCAGCTTTCATAGTTTCCAAGCTGTTTCGCAAACTCCGCGTCGCGCTCCGGGTAGCTCTTGTGTTTGATAGCCTTCACGGTCACGTCGTAGCTCACGCTCTGTCCTGCAAGCCTGCGCTCACCGAAGTCCGCCGGATAGTCGACTTCAAACTTCAGCTCCTGACCCGGCTTCGCGCCACGCAACGC
The DNA here is from genome assembly GCA_963754765.1 of uncultured Acidobacteriaceae bacterium. Taxonomy (GTDB): domain Bacteria; phylum Acidobacteriota; class Terriglobia; order Terriglobales; family Acidobacteriaceae; genus Edaphobacter. Next base: position 65,103 of record CAVWHJ010000010.1, read on the forward strand.
GTCGTTGAACGCGGTCAGTGTATTCTTCCCGCCAATCTCGATCAGAACATCCTCGCCGGTAATTGGCGCCTGCGTCGACGTATTCTGAACGCCATCCTCGGTAACAGTCTGCGCCAGTTCTTTTACCTCGCCGCGGAACTGGATCTCGGCCCAATCCCCATCGACCAGGGCGCGATCCTCCGTCACAGGCTCAACCGTCGCGTGGCTGTCCAGTACTCGGCTCAGTTCTGCATCAAACTCGTCGGCCGTAAGGGCAGCATCAGGCCTGTTCACGTGAACACTGTCATATCCGGTGACATCGATCTCCGGCGCAACTTCGAATGCAGCCTTGAATTTCAGCGGCTGTCCGTCGAACAGTTGCATGTCCAGCAGTTGTGGCTCCGAGATAGGGCGAAGCTTCTTCTCATCGATCGCCTTTCGGAAGCGCTCCGAAACCAGGCTCTCCAGAACCTCCTGCCGAACCTCCTTCGCGAACTTCGACCGGACCAGCGTCTCAGGCACTTTGCCCGCGCGAAAACCCGGAATCCGGGCCAATTTCTGGTATCGCTTTACGACCGATTTAAAAGTCTTCGATACCTCGTCCGCGTCGACCTCAACTTCGATCTCTCGGGTTAGTTCAGGGTTTAGCGAAGGAGCATGCTGATGCGCGTGCTCATGATCATGAGCATGAGCGTGTTGGTGATCTTGCGTATTCGCTACTTCAGTTTGCTGCTCTGCAGCCTCATTCGTCTCTGTCATCTCAGTCGGGGTCAAATCCATGCCTTCCAGGAAACGTCTAAGTCTGCCGCGTCGCACGCAATACCCAGCACGCGGTCTACGCTCCTTTACTACTGTACGAGGCTTCGATAGAGAGGGTCAAACCTCGCGCAGCTCCGCAGCCTGAAGGAAACGCCGGTTGGCCTTTACATCCGCTCGGTTCCGGGCGAACTCAGAGAAAATATCTCCAGTTGAATCTTCCACTGTGTCGATTCCCCTGGCTGCAGCACAACCATCCCGGTATCTTCGCTGCTCGCCCACTCCTTTCCAAACGGGTCGTCGAAGTTAAACTGCGGCTCAATGGAAATGAATGATCCGTCCAGCGGTGCATACACGCGTATCGCCTTGATAGTCGGGGTCATTGCCGTGATGCGCAGGCCATAATCATTCTCCGGATCGCGTAGCTCGGCGACGGGCCCGTCTTCCATTAATCCAGTCTTCAGATGGACAAAACTGTCATCCAGGTTCAAAGCCCCAATTTGTGTGCCGTAGCGCCCGGTAAAGTCGTACTCCGTCTTTTCGACCGGCAAGAGTTTTCCACTCAGCTGTCCGGTGCGTCGATCCTTAACTTCTACTCGCAGGCCCTCCGGCAGTCGCAACATCATTTGCCCTCGATGCCCGCTGAGAATTGCAAATCGCGGATGCCATCCGATCCCCATGGGCTCCGCCGTGGTCCCTATATTGCGAGCAACAACCCGCAACGTGATCAACTTGCCGCTCAACTCAGCCGTCGAGGTAAACTCCGTCTTCGACGGCCAGTTGCCGTCAAAGTCGCCCGGGCGAAATGTAGCTTGTGCCTCCCCGCCATCCGGCATCACATTTGTAGTAATCGAATCCGAAGCTTTGTTCAGCAGCAGTCCGCCCGCGGCCATCGCAGAACTCACGCCGTAGCTATCCTTGGCATCGTTAGCTAGATACAAACGCATTCCGCGCCATATCGCCGTGATGTTAGCCCCATCTGGCGCCACCGTTCCGGAGATCCGGCTCGCCCACGGCGCCTCGATTGCAGCACCCATCATCAGGCTCTTTGCTCCGTTCGCATCCGCGCCGGTACCGCTCAATAACTTGCCTGCTTCTTCCAGCGTTGGCGACGCAAGGAGATTAACCTCGCCTCTCTGTGGAAGATAAGCCGTGATCTGAAAGAGATTCATTCCACGGCCGGGAAGCAGCGTCGCCGAGAGAAATTCGGGACCGTTACCACCCACCATCTGCGACCGCTGCAAGCGGACAATGTCCTGCCCGCCAGGCCGCACCGTCACATCGACATCCGGATGTTGCCCCAGTTCTCTTTTCAACTGCGCAAATTGCCCCAGTCTGTGTTCGTGCCATCCGAACGCCAATCCAACCAGCAAGAAAGCCAAGAACAGGACAGTCAAAAAACCCGACCGCATTACCGCGGCACGCCATATGCCTCTGCGCCACCGCCTGACTCCCTGCTTGAACAGCGCCCAATACATCCTGCTAAGTCTTGGATCTTCCAACTCGCCGCCTATCCCTTCATCCGCGCTCAATCATTCTACTTAAGGGCTGTCGTCGGCCCATACCCATCCAGCGCCTCAGTCCTACTATCATGGGATGCAGTGACACCCACAAGCGCACAGATCACGCCGATTCTCCAGCAGATTCACGAATCCATCATCACCTGCGAACGCTGCACCCGCCTGCGCCATTATTGTCAAGGCATTGGCGAAACCAAGCGACGCGCCTACCAGGACCAGACCTACTGGGCTCGCCCCGTGCCCGGCTTTGGCGACCCCCGAGCCCGAATCCTCATCGTTGGCCTCGCCCCGGGAGCCCACGGAGCCAACCGAACCGGGCGCTGTTTCACCGGCGATGGCTCGGGCGACTTTATGTATCCCATTCTGTACGATCTTGGCCTCGCCACCAAACCACGAGCCATCGCGCGTGATGACGGCCTCAAACTCCGCCACGCCTGGATCGCCTCCGTCGTCCGCTGCGCCCCTCCCGGCGACAAGCCCCTTCCGTCAGAGATTCGCAACTGTTCCACCCATCTGACCGCGGAGATTCAAGCTCTGCCCCGCATCCAAGTCGTCGTCTGTCTCGGAAAGATCGCCTTTGACGGCTATCTTGCGCATCTCCTGCACACCGGAGTCATCGCTCGCAAGTCGGAATACCGCTTCTCCCACGGCGCCCAGTATCTTCTCCCTAACGGACTTCATCTGCTTGCGACCTATCACCCATCCCTGCGAAACACCAACACTGGCCGGCTGAACCGTGCCATGTTCACTCGCATCTTCGTGCGGGCAAGGGAACTCAGCGGGCTTGCTGTCTAAAAGCGGTTCTTTTCGACAAATACGTTGAGAGCTGTGAACGCTGGCCCAACAAGCATCAGGGCGAAGACAATCAAAATCACGAAATCCTTCACGGTTCACCTCAGGACAAGGTTAGTCTGCAATTCGCAGTCTTGCCGCGCTTTCCTTCATGTGCACCTGTTCTGGCAATGACTCAAATGGTCCTTCCACCGCTAATCGCTTCAAATGCACCTTAACGGGAAAACAAGACCAACCATTCGCAATTCACTTGAATCCAAAGGGAACAGAAGACAAAATAAGGCACGAGGTAACTTCAATGAGTGCAAAAAACTACTGGTTTGCGTTTGGCATAGGCGTCAGCGCAGGTGCCGCAATCGCTCTCCTCTATGCTCCGCAAACAGGAGTCAAGACGCGTAAACAACTCCGCAAGGGAGTCGATGATGCAAGCGACTACCTTGAAGACGCAGCAAACTATCTCAAGGAGCAGGCGGAGCGCCTCAGCAAAGAAGCCGACAAGGCGATCAAACGTACTCGCGGGCAAGTTGAGCGTACAGTCGACAAAGCGACTGATGCCGTTCAAAGCGCAGTCAAGTCGGCCCAATCTATCGTCTAGCTGGCTCGTCGCCTAACAAGCTTTGTGTAAGGGAGAACCCCGGCATACCGGGGTCTTCTCATTTAAGCTTATGCGCGATCGACATGCTACTGTCATTCGCATGCACGAACTCGACCTGGAGCAGGTTGCAGGCCAGAATTCCTTTCCCCCTAAAGAACATCCGTGGCTCTTCCTTCTTCTCATTGCGCCCATGGCCGTTCTGCCGAACGGCATCATCAGTCCTCACCTATATCCCACTGCAAGCGAACGGAAGCTCCGATACCTGCATACGCGATATCCGATTGAAATTCTGTCCTCGTCTTACTCGGGCGGCCCCACCGTCACCACAAAATAAGTCACCGGCTTATCGCTCGCGTTCGCGATGAAATGCTTATCCCCCGCCACGCAAATCCCTACATCGCCCGCCACCATCGTTCTGGCGACGCCATTCGTCGTCAGCTCAGCCGTTCCCTCGCGCACCAGCCAGATCTCACTGTGCAGATGCGTTCCAACCGGCTCATGCTGCGCCCCCGGCTGAATCGTTGACTCATGCATCTCCAGCCGAATATTCCCCGCCTTCAACATCCCTTTCAGATATTGGCTCGAAGAGTGCCCCTCCTGCGATCCATTCTTTGGCGGCGTTGGCCTATACACACCCGACTCAATCGCAGGAAGACTGCCGCCCTGCGCCTCCATCTTCTCAGGGACAAGTGCCGAACCCGCCAGCATAGCAGGTAACAAAGCAGCAAACTCACGACGATCCATAAACTCAGTTCCTCCATGTTAAACAATACGCCCCGGCAATCTGCCGGGGCGTATTGAAAATCAGTTAGCAGAAAACCTACACAGCAGTCAGTGCCAGCCCCGCCATCTTCTCTTCGCCATCCGCCGAAACTGGACGATAGAAGAGTTGATTGTTCTCCATGTAAACCTCAAGGAACGCCGGCCGTTCGACAATTCCGCCGCCGATCAAAGCTTCTGACAGAGGATCTTCAACGAACCGCTGCAGCGCCCGACGCAGAGGCCGCGCACCATAGCTCCTGTCCGACGCCGTCTTCTCGATGATCCACTTCTTCGCATCATCGGTCACCGAAATCGTGATCGACTTATGCACTAGGTTGACATTCAACTGCTGCACCAGCAGCTCGAGAATCTGCATCAGGTCGGCATCCGACAGCGACGTAAAGATGATGATCTCGTCCAGGCGGTTGAGGAACTCCGGATTGAAGGTCCGTTTCACCTCGCCGCGAACCAGCTCTTCCATCTTGTCCAACACCAGGTTTTCCTTGTCACTCTGGAAGCCCAGCCCCTGCCGCTTCTGCAGATGCTTCGCTCCAATGTTCGAGGTCATGATGATGATTGTGTTCTTGTAGTCGACCGTGTTGCCTAGCCCATCCGTCAACTGCCCATCCTCAAACACCTGCAGCAGAAGGTTGAACACATCCGGATGCGCCTTCTCGATCTCATCCAGCAGCACCACGCAGTACGGATTCCGCTTCACGCGCTCCGTAAGCTGACCGCCCTCTTCGTAGCCCACATATCCCGGAGGCGAACCGATCAGCTTGCTCACAGAATGCTTCTCCATGAACTCCGACATGTCGAAGCGAATCAATGCCTTCTCGCTGCCGAATAGGAACTGCGCCAGCGTCCGCGCCATCTCTGTCTTACCAACGCCCGTCGGTCCAAGGAACAGGAAGCTGCCGATCGGCCGCGCTGGATTCTTCAATCCAGCTCTCGACCTCCGAATCGCCCGCGCAAGCGCCGAGATCGCCTTATCCTGCGAAATCACCCGCTTGTGCAGCTCTTCCTCGACCCGCAGCAACCGCTGCGTCTCCTCCTCCTTCAACGAGGTAATCGGCACACCAGTCCACCGGCTAACAACATCCTCGATATCTCCACGCGTCACAATGCCCGCCGAAGAATCATCCAGGTGATATTTGTCCCGCAGCGCCCGCAGATTCTCCCGCTCCTTGCGCTCCTCGTCCGAATAGAACCGCGCCTTCTCGAACTCATGGTTCGCAATCGCGTTCTCCATGCGATGCACGATGAACTTGATCCGCTTCTGTACCTCGGTCAACTCCTCGGGCATCGAAGTCTGTCGCAGCTTCACTCGCGCTCCAGCTTCATCGATCAAATCGATCGCCTTATCCGGCAGGAAACGATCGGGAATATACCGGCTCGAATGTGACACCGAAAAAGTGATTGCATCATCCGTGTAAGAGACAGCATGAAACTTCTCATACTTCTCTTTGATTCCCATGATGATCTTGATAGCGTCTTCCTCATTCGGCGGAGGCACCTTCACCGCCTGGAATCTGCGCTCAAGCGATCTGTCCTTCTCAATCGACTTTCTGTACTCTGCTGGAGTCGTCGCGCCAATGCACTGAATCTCGCCGCGGCTCAACGCCGGCTTCAGAATATTCGCTGCATCGAGTGAACCCTCCGCCGACCCAGCGCCGACCAGTGTATGCAGCTCATCAATGAACACAATGGAGTTCTGATTTTCCATCAGCTCCTTCATGATCGTCTTCAGCCGCTCTTCGAACTGGCCGCGATACTTCGTGCCTGCCACAATCAAGGAAAGATCGAGAGCCAGCACTCGCTTGTCTGCAAGGAAACTCGGAACCTCGCCATCGGCAATCTTCTGCGCCAGACCCTCCACGATTGCCGTCTTGCCCACACCAGGCTCGCCGATCAGCACAGGATTGTTCTTCGTGCGGCGGCACAGGATCTGGATCACCCGGTCCACCTCGGCATCGCGCCCAACCAGTGGATCAAGCTGCTGGTCCATCGCCGACTGCGTCAGGTCGCGAGAAAACTCCGCCAGCATGCTCTGCTCGCCGCGCTGCCCCTTGCTGCTCTGCGAAGACGGAACCTTTTCCTGAGTCGTTCGTTGTAACTCTTCACGGATCGCAGGCAGGCGCAACCCACGCTCCTGCAAAATCTCCGCCGCGAAACACTTCTCCTCACGCAGCAACCCCAGCAGTAAATGTTCGGTCCCGATATGTTTGTGCGAGAGCCGCTCCGCCTCTTCGGCCGCATAAGCCAGCACACGCTTGCACTCATTCGACAGCGGCAGATCGACCGAGGTCGACACCTTCTCCCGAATCGTCGTGTGCCCTTCGATCTGCTTGCGTATCGACTCCACTGACGCGTGCGACCGCAAAAAGCGGTTCGTCAGTGCCTTGTCCTCGCGCAGCAGACCAAGCAGCAGGTGCTCGGTCTCGATATAAGGCGACCCAAACTGACTTGCTTCGTAACGGGCAAAGAATATGACCCGACGCGCCTTTTCCGTATAGCGTTCGAACATGGTATCCCCTTCAAGCAGGCCACCATCCGGCCCGAAGGCCACATAGCGCCGTTGGTCCCAACAACCGTCCCAGTAGAGCTCAACTTCAGGGACTAACCAGGCAACTTCAACTTACAAAGCACCCATTCCACTCCTACAGTGTAGTCGTCCAGCCCAAATATCCGAAATCCCTCAAAAGTTATGCCTAAATTAGCACCTTTTTAGATGCAGGCTGTGCAAAACCCGCACCAAACTTGGTGCACCTCATTCCTTAGACGTCCTCCACGGTTAAACCCCACATTCCCCAAAATGTTTGATTCCGAAATTTAGTATCGCGGCTGGCAGTCTCGATCTTCTTTTCCTTACACTCTGGCATCCACCAACCGTCCCTCCCGGAGCCGCAAAACCCGGTCACACCGCTCTGCAAACTCAAGATTATGCGTGACAAGCACACTCGTCAGCCCATGCGCCTCATGCAGCCGCTGGATCAGCCCGAACACCGCCTCAGCCGTCTTCCCGTCGAGATCCCCAGTCGGCTCATCGGCCAGCAGAAGTTTCGGCTCCGTCACCAGCGCTCGCGCTAAACTCACCCTCTGCTGCTCCCCGCCGCTCAACTCGCCCGACCGGTGTTCCGCACGATCCGCCAACCCCACCTCTCGCAGCCACTTCCGCGCTTTCTCCAGCGCCGATCCACGCCTCAAACCCCGCGCCAGCAGCGGCATGGCCACATTCTCAAGCGCCGAAAACTCCGGCAGCAGATAGTGAAACTGCCACACGTACCCCACGTCGCGATTACGAAACTCAGCAGCCTGCTTGGCAGTGAACGAACTCAGCCGGTTTTCGCCACACCAAACCTCGCCCGCCGACGGTCTATCCAGCGCCGCCAACAAATGCAGCAGGGAACTCTTCCCCGCGCCGCTCTCCCCCACAATCGCAACCATCTCCCCCGCATGTACCTTCAAATCCAGCCCACGAAATAACTCCAGCGCCGGCCTTCCCGAACTTGCCCCCCCCGAACTCGCCTTCCCCGAACCGCTCCGTTCTGAAACTGCCTCATAGATCTTCGTCAACCCCACAGCGCGCATCACCACCGCCCGCTCCCGCACTACCGGCAACGGCTCCAGCGAACCCTCATTCTCAAACCGGACATCCCTTTCATTCGGATCAATCAAGCCTTCACCCCGCCCGCATGCGAAGAATGCGATCCCAGCGCAATCGAAAGCCGGTTCCACGCATTGATCGTCGTAATCACCAGTGTCAGATTCGCCGTCTCCACATCGCTGAAGTGCGCCCTCACCTCGTCATACACCGCATCCGGCGCATGCCCATCCTGAATATTCGTCACTGCCTCCGCCCACGCCAGCGCCGCCCGCTCGCGTTTCGTGTAAACCTCAGAACTTCGCCATCCCTCCAGCGCTCCAATTCGTTCTTCCGTCTCATTCAACTTCCTCAGTTCGGCCGTATGAACATGAATGCAATACTCACATCCGTTCATCAACGAAACTCTCACCCTTACAAACCCCAGTAACGAAGCCTCCAACCCGCTCCCGGTATTCAAGTAATGCTCCAACTCCCGCATCTTCGCCAACCCCTCTGGCGCCAACTGCCCGTACTTCAATCTCGGTTCATTCATACCGCAGCGCCTCCGCCGGCAGCACTTTTGCCGCACTCCCACTGGGATAGAGCGTAGCAATCAAACTCACCCCCAACGAAACCGCCGCCACAATCACCGCATCCCAAATTCGCGGCGCGAACGGCAGATAATCAATCGAATAAACCGCCGCATCAAGCCGAATGAATCGATAGTGCCCACCCAGCCAACTCAACCCATACCCCACAATCAATCCCAGAACGGTTCCAATCACACTGATCAACAAACCTTGCAGCAGAAAGATCCTCCGCACCTGCTCGGCATTCACACCGAAGCTCATCAGCACGGCAATATCCCGAGTCTTCTCCATCACCATCATCGTCAGCGCGATCAGAATATTCAGCGCAGCCACACACACAATCAGCGCCAGCACAATAAAGGTCACCACCTGCTCCAGCTTCAGCGCACGAAACAGCTCTCGATTCTGCTCCATCCAGTTCGTCGCCTGAAAACCCTTACCCGCCCCAGCTTCAATCGCGCGCCCCACGCTATCCGCGTGATACAGATCATCCACCTTGAAGCTGATCACCGAGATCAGATCCGGCTCACTGAATAACTTCTGCGCGTCCAGCAACCTCAAAAACGCATAGCTCGAGTCATACTGATAGAACCCCGACTTAAAGATCCCCACCACCATAAATCTCTGATACCGCGGCACGAGCCCCAGCGGAGTCAACTCCCCCTGCGGACTCGTCACCAGCACCGCATCGCCCACCTTCGCCCCAATTGTCTCCGCCAAATCCTGTCCAATCACAATCGGCGGCACCGATTGCGTGGCTGCATCACCGACTCTCTGCCCCGCCGGCTCGCTGCTCGATGGTTCCAACGCAGCCGCCGATCCCTGCACCACACTTTGCAGCAGATCTCCTACCGTCTTCTCATCCTGCGGAATAACGCCTTTGATCAGAGCCCCGCCACTTCGTGCCCCTCGCGAGATCAACACCTGCCCATACAGCCCCGGAGCCGCCGCCGTCACATGCGGCACCTGCCTCAACCGCGCCAGCAGAGGCCTCCAGTCCCGTATCCCATCTCCCGCCACCCGCATCAGGTCCACATGCGACGTCGACCCCACCAACCGCTCCTGCAGATCCCTCCGCATCCCATTTGTAACTGCCAGCGCAATAATCAGCGAAGCAACCCCTGCCGCCACACCGATCACCGAAATCGCCGTGATCACCCCGACCACCGCCTGCCGCCGCTTCGCCCGCAGATACCGCGCCGCAATAAACAGTTCAAATCGCATCGAATCCCAGCTTACTATCCGCAGCAATCACTTGCGCCGAGCAACGCGAAGAACCAAGAAGCCCTTAATCACCCAAACCGGTATACAAGTCACGAAGTGACCGCCCCACGCGCAGTGGGCCCGTCCGGCAGGACCTAACGCACTATCACCTTAGGCAAATTCCAGTGCCGCCACGCCGCCACCATCCGCAACACAAAACATACCACCGCACCCATACTCATCGCCAGCGCCTCTCGGCATCTTTGCCTTCAACCCCGCCATCATGGCCACCCCGCCGGCCAGCGCTGCCGCGGCATACACATCCGAGTGCAACACCCCCGGAACCTGCGCCAACAGCACATCCCGAACCGTCCCACCACCCGCCCCCGTCACCGCCCCCATCATGATCGCAAGCAGCGGCGTAATCCCATACTCCAGCGCCTTGCCCACACCAGCAACGGCAAACAACGCCAGACCGGCAGCGTCCAGCGTGACCATCAGGTGCACCGGCACCTTTTCAATCACCGGATGAAAAAAGAACACTGCCCCACCACCCGCAAACGCAGTCGCCGCATATCGCCAGTCGCGAATGCTGTTCGGCGGAATCGCGCCAATCAAGCACATCGCGGATCGTCCCACCACCCAACGCCGTCACAAACGACAGGACTAGCAACCCAAACACATCTAATCCCGCATACATCCCCGCCAGTGCGCCCTCCACTGCGAAGACAAACGTCCCAATCAGGTCGATGACAAGCAGCAACCGGTCCTGGCTGAAGTTCGGAAACCGCGCTGTCAGCCATCCAGCCATCAGCGAACGACCGCCTTCACCGCCGCCACATTCTCATACCGGTCATACACCCGCACCGCCAGGACATGCTCCTTCGCATCCTGCACCGGCGTTGTCGCAGCCAACACAGCAACCGTGAAGTCATACCGCTCTGTCAATGAGTCCGAAACCTTCCCCACCGGCTCCAGATACTGCCACGGCCCTGCATCCAACGAATACTCTGCATGCGAAATCGGCGAAGTAGCATCCCGGACCTCGAGCGTCGCATGAATCTTCATCGGCGTCCCCGGAACGATCGTCGCGGTCAGCACTCCCGGCATCGGCGGAGTCGTATCCACCACAAACACCTCGCTAACCTTCTCCCCCGTCAGCGCCTCCGCATCCGTATGCACCGGCGCATCGCTTGCCACGACCTTCAGCTCATAGCTCCCATCAGGCAGCAGCGCCGAGTCGAAGCTATACGCCTTCTCCGAGATCTTTTCCTTCAACAACCGCCAGTTCGCCTCTCCAACTCCCCGATACCAAACCGCAAACATAAGGTCATCGCCATTATCGTCATGCGCCATCCACCGCACTGTGATTGCCGTCTTATCCTTCTGCGCGGTCAGTGGCTGCGACCCCGCATCCGGCGTAAAACTCAACGCTGGAGTAGCACCATTGGCCGGGGGAAAGCTCACCTGCACCGTCCCTGCATTCAGGGCTCCCGGGCTTGCAGTCACTCGAGCTCCCGGCTGCACCACTACTTCATCCACAACCGGAGCGATATTCTTCTGCAGATAATTCAGCGCTACCGAATCCACGGATCCGCCCGGTCGCAGTATTGCCTTCCACTGCACAAACCTTCCCGCCGGCACAGCCAATCCTCCCTCCGCGCTCACGCGAGCCCATTCACTCCACCCCATCAGCGGACTCTCGACATTTCCGCTCCGTACAAACAGATCGAATCCCGTTCCCGCTCTGATCTCCGCGCGTCCCCACTGCGCGAAGCTCTGTGCATCAAACACCTCGCTCGTATACGTCGCCGTAGTCGCAACCGCATCGCCCAGCCGAAACACCTTTCCGCTGTTGCTCGTCGCTACCAGCAGACCATCCTTCACCTGCGCAAACGCCATTCCCTGCGCAGCTTCCAGATGCGCAACATCGGTAAACCGCCCGGCCGCCTCCATATCGACTCGATATACCCGGCCTCTGTTCCCAGTAGCCGCCAGCAAGCTCCCATTCCGCACCGCCAGCGCATACACCACATCGTCTTTCAACGTCAGCAGCTTCTGCGGGCTCCCATCCACCGAAATCCTGTAGATCTCCGACCCATCTGGCACCAGCGTATTCGACCCAGCCGCTATAGAAGATCCCGGCTGCACAAACGTGATCGAAACCCCTACATTCCCCGTTACCGGCAGCGGCGGCAGCGAGGTGTGTCCCTTGGTCCCAACGCCCGCCGCATAGATATTTCCCAGCGAATCCACCGCCAGAGCCGTAATCTCCTTCCGCCCTGCCGCGTAAACCGCAAACGGCTTCGCCCCCGCCGTCCATGGCGCAAGCTTATAAATCACGCCCGACGCCATCCGAGCCAGCCCACAGCGTCCCATCTGCCCCTAGCAACAAACAGCGAATATGCTGATCCGCGGTCTTGAACAAAACCTCCGCTTTACCACCGCCCGCAGGCACTCGATAAACCACCGCCGGCGCTCCAGCCGCCACATAGATCTCTCCACCCTTTCCCACCGCCAGATCCCAAAGATACTTCGGCTTCTCCTCTGTCGCCGCGGGATCAAACACCACAGTCGGAGCCGCCGCACTTCCCGAAACTGTCCCACCCGAAGTTGAAACCCGATACACCTTCCCATCCGGCGAAGTCGCGACCAGCAGGCTTCCATCCGCGGCCACATGCACCGCCTGCACAGCCAGCTCCTTTCCCGCAAAGATCTGCGAAGCCTTACCCTCCGGCGTCACCTTCATCACCACAGCCGACCCCGAAGCGGTCCCACCCAGCCCCAGATAAGCGTTCCCGCGCGCGTCGCTTGCCATCGACCACGTATAACTCTTCCCGGTCGCGTAGAGCAGGGAAGTCGCCGGCCCCGCCTCCAGTCGCCCGTCGCTGCGAATCGCAACCCCTTCGGTCGACCCCTTCTCCATCTCGTCGTAGCGACCCACGGTCCACAACTTCGTGCCCTGCGCGCTCGCCACCCCCGGCAGCAGCCCCGCCGCTACCACCAAAACCGCCACCAATATTCGTCGCATCATTCTGATGTTGAGTCTAAAGCACCGTCCTGCAATTCCGCGTCCTGCAAACACCAAAAAGGAAAAGGCGTAACAGTAATCAAAAAGATAAAAAGAGATAAAAGCAGCTGGCAAACATCCCATGCCACTCTTATCCGTCTTTATCTCTTTGATCACTGTGACGCCTTACTTGCGCACAGTAATCGTTCCAGCTAGTTCGCCAGAACCGCCCGATACCGCACCTGGCTCTTCTTCACCTTGGCCACCGCGTCGTTCGCCTTCGCCATCGCGAACCGCTCCGTAATCGCCTTCACCCCATGCCGAGCCGCCACATCCAGCATCTCGAACAGGTCCCTCGGGCTCCCCGTCGGACTTCCCGAAACCGCCTTCTGCCCGCCAATCAGAGAAAACGCCTGCAACTGTATCGGCGAAGGCGGCAGCCCCCACAATGCACAACGTTCCCTTCGGCCGCAGCGCCGTCACATACGCCTGCCAATCCTGGTCCGCGCTCACCGTCGACAGCAACAGATCAAACGACCCCGCCACCTTCTTCAACGCCCCGGTATCCCGCGTATTCACAAAGTTGTGCGCCCCCAGCGTCTTGCGCCTCCGCCTCTTTGTCCTTCGAGGTCGAAAACGCCGTCACCTCCGCGCCAAACGCCTTCGCAAACTGAATCCCCAGATGCCCCAGTCCGCCAATTCCGATCACTCCCACACGCGACGACGGCCGCACCCCATGGTTCCGCAGCGGGCTGTACACCGTAATCCCGCCGCACATCAGCGGAGCCGACATTCTCACTCTCCAGCGCCGGCGGCACCGGAATCGCAAACCGCGAGTTCACCCGAATCTTGTCGGCAAATCCGCCATTCCGCCCCACGCACGTCGGCTGCGACTTCGCGCACAGATGCTCGTCGCCCTGCCTGCACCACTCGCAGATCCCGCAGCTATCCGCCTGCCAGCCCACCCCCACCCGCTCGCCCACCGTGCGGTCCTTCACCGCCGAGCCCACCGCCGCAACCGTCCCCACAATCTCGTGGCCCGGAATAAACGGATACTTGCTGATCCCCCAGTCGTTATCGATCAGGTGAATATCGCTGTGGCAGACGCCGCAGTGCGAGATCTTGATCTCGACCTCATGCGGCCTGCAACGCGCCCGGATCATATTTGTACGGCAGTAACTGTGCACCGGCCGCGTGCACACCAAGACCATGTATTTCACTCATTCGAAATCTTTCCCTTTTAGCGCAGACCTGTCGCCGCGCCAGTTCTTTGATGCTACAACACCCCGCATAGCAAAAAATCACACCCGGACGAATCGCACGCTCGCATATCAGTTCTGCTTGAAGCTCTCAGTCAGCATTTATCGAATCTACTCAACGCGCAACTCGAGCTACTTCACCAGAAGGTTCAACACCTGCGACCCGCTCACCGCGTACCCAGCCTCCGCCGACCCAGCCTCCACCACACTCTCGCCCGTCAACTGCATCTTCTGCGCATCCTTCAACGGCTCCAGCACATTCGCCATCGAAAGCGGCACGCCCGGCAGCGCCTCACCCTCCAGCACCGCCTGCGTCGCATGATCCAGCAGCGTCACATACACCCGATCGTTCGCATGCATCCGGTTCATCGCCGCCACCGTATCGGCAAGCCCCACCTGTTGCTGCGCTCCCCGTCCGCGTCGTCAACCGATCCACCGTCGCGCCATCGCTCACCACCACCCGCATCGATCCCGGCGTCAGCTCCGCCGGCAGCTTCACCTTCACCCGCACCATCCGCGCCTCGGCCTGGTAAGGATGCAGCGTAGCCTCCACCTCAATCTCATCTCCCGCATGCGCATCGATCCTGCTCAGCCGCGCCGACTCCAGCACCGCCGTCATCCGCCCCGGAATCGCCTCCGCCTTCAGCCTCAGCCCCGTCACCACCGGCTGCTCCAGCGCATTGCCATAAACCTTGCTGAACCGGTCGTTCACCAGCAGCGCCGCATTGATCGTCCCCGGGAAGAGCTCGTTCTGCGCCATCATCCCCTGCATCCGCACCGGCGGCAGCCCCTTCACGCTCAATCTCTCCCGTCAACCGGTAGCTCATCTCCTCCGCCGCCGTATTGTTCGTCTGCAGACTCTGATACACCGACACCAGCATCGTCGAAGGCGTCAGCTGCCGGTTGTCCAGCACCTCGAAGTGAAGCGTCTTCGGCGCAATCGTCGAACCCGCCATCTTGTCCGCACCCGCCGGCGGCACCACATCCACCACCACCGGAATCATCCGCGCCTGCACCCCAAACCGCCCCATGATCGCCGAAGCCCGGTCCTCGGTAAACGCTCCCACTGTCTCCGTCGTATTGATGATCTTGAACGCATTCAGCGGCGACGCCAGCGATAGCCAGCACCGTCGCCTTGGTCATCGGCATATCCACCGGCCCATACTGCGTAATCGGATGCCCGCACGCCAGCAGCCGCTTCGGATCGACATACGTCACCGTGCACGTCCCCGCCATCGACAGATCTCCCCGCACCAGCACCGCACTCACCGCGCTGCCCGGCACCAGCGGCTCCGGCTGCACCGCCGTCGGATCCGCCCCGCCCAGCCCCGCCACCGGCGTCAACCCCATCGCCCGAAACCTGTCCCCAAACCGCTCCACCGTCTCCTGGCTGAATCCGCCAAACACCAGCGGCGTCTCCATCGCCCGCATCTCCGGCTGCCCATCCACTCCCAGAGCTCGCTCACCGACAGCCCGCATGCATCCCCGCCGACAGCGCCGCCGTCCATCCCGCACCTGCAGCATCGACTCAATCGGCGTAATCCCCGCAATCGGCTCCTTGCTGAACTGCCCAATCCGATAACTCAACGCCCCCACCAGCCGCCCGTCGATATACACCGGACTCCCGCTCATCCCCGCCACCACGCCCGTATACTCCGGCTTATCCCCATGCAGCCGCGCCAGAATCATGTCCTGCCCCGGCCCCAGCGCATCCTTCAGCACGCCCAAGAATCTCCACCTGCATCGGCTCCGGGTTCACCCCTTCGAAGACCGTATACGCGACGCCCTTCATCCCCCGCTTCACCTCAGACAGCGGAAAGAACTTCGTCACCGCCGGAGCCGCAGCCGGCATCGCCACCGGAACCCACCCTCCCATCGCTCCACCAGCGAACCCGAGCTCGCCGCTGTGCACGCCTGCAACGCAGCGCCTCCAGACCAAGCCCCACCCACCAGCATCCCGCCCACAGCAAGGCCGCACATCCACCGTCGAGTCTTTACCGCGTCAATCACGTCTACAGAGTACTAGAGCAGGCTCCGGCCCGTCGCAACCCGGACCAAACTATCGGCTCTCACGATTCGCCCCGAACAGCCGTCCAATAACCGGAAGAGCTGTCCAGACTGTCATTCGGAGTAAAGTTCTAGATGATGACCATCCATCCTCACCATCCGGCCCGCCTCCTTCTTCTCGCCGCCTTCTCCCTTCTTCTTCCGCTGCCCGCCGCCCGCGCCCAAACGCACACCGCCCCCGCCCCAGCAGACCAAGCCCACCCCGCGCCTCCGGACGACGCCGGGCCCGACGACCGACAACGGCACCATCGTCCTCAAGAAGAAGAAGGAGGCCGACGAGCCCCCGCCGCCCCCTGCCGCCCCAGCCGAACCCAAGGTCAAGAATCCCAACAACGACACCTACTCCCTCCGCGTCGACGTCCCCATCGTCAACATCGACGCCAACGTCATCCTCGACAAGACCCACCAGTTCGTCCCCGGCCTCAAGGCCAACAACTTCCTCATCCTCGAGGACGGCGTTCCCCAGACCATCACCAGCGTCCGCGTCGCCCAGACCCCCATCACCGCCGTCATGCTGCTTGAGTTCGCCGCCAACAGCTACTACCTCATCAACGACATGCGGAACGCCTCGTACTACTTCTTCCGCTCACTGCGTCCCGACGACTACGTCGCCGTCATGACCTACGACCTCCGCACCCACATCCTCACCGACTTCACCAACAACAAGGACACCATCGCCCAGGCCCTCCAGTCCCTCATCATCCCCACCTTCTCCGACACCAACCTCTTCGACGCCCTCTACGAGACCCTCGACCGCTGCAGTCGCATCGAAGGCCGCAAGTACATCATCCTCATCGGCTCCGGCCGCGACACCTTCTCCAAACTCACCCTCGACAAGATCCTCGCCAAGGTCAAATCCAGCCACGAACACCACCATCTTCACCATCGGCACCGGCGCTTTACTCAACGAAATGTACGGCGGTCGTGGCGGAATGGGTGGCGGCATCCGCGACCTCGACTACCTCCAGGCGCAAAACCAGCTCAACACCTTCGCCGCAATGACCGGCGGCATGAGCTTCAACCCCATGTTCCAGGGCGCGCTCCCCGACGTCTTCGCCGCAATCAACGACTCCATCCGCAACCAATACATCCTCACTTACCGTCCCACCAACAACAAGAACGACGGCAGCTATCGCAAGGTCAAGGTCCTCCTCGTCGACAACGAAGGCCATCCTCTGCGCATGCAGGACGAAAAGGGCAAACCCCAGAAGTACTCGGTCATCGCCCGCGACGGCTACAACGCCAAACTCCCCGTCGAATAACACACCGCACTCCCCCTTACCCTTTGTCGTACCTATTGCCTATTGTCTTAATCAAAACCCGGCAACCCTATCTGTGTCATCCTGAGCGAAGCAGTTCGCGCATTGCGCGAATTGCGCAGTCGAAGGACCTGCATTTGTTTTTGTCGTTGCAGTTGCTTTGTCCTGATCACACCCGGCAACCCGCTCTGTGTCATCCTGAGCGAAGCAGTCCGCGCAGTATGCGAACTGCGCAGTCGAAGGACCTGCATTCGCTTTAAGGAAGGATGGCGGCCTCTGAACTATGCGTTTCGTCCCGCTTATCTCGCCCACGCTTGACAATCGCCCACCCCGAAGGGACCTCTTCGAAAGACACAAACCAGATCAAAACAGGGAAGTCCAAGCCTAAAGTCTTTCATTCTTAGACTTTGCGCACTTTTTGACGGGGGGTGGGGGTGGCAGCAACTCACCGCGGACGAGGCGTCGTCAGATCCAGATCTGTTTCAAGCATCTGCTTGGTCACCAGGATGATCTGACCCCCATGCTGTTGCACATGTCCCACAACCTGATAGATCGCCTCCAGCACGCTTACATCGCGCCCCTGAGGCGTAATTCTCTCCACCATTCGTGTCGCCGGCACGGCAGCAATGACCGTCTTTGCCTCCGCCATCGTAGATTCGAACAGGGCAATCAACTCCGCTCCGCTCTTCCCCCCACTCGCGCTGAACTCTGCGGGCCGTACCCGCACATCCGGCGCTCCTCCCACCCCATGCATAATCCACTGCCGCGCATTCCCGCATAGATGGAGCACCAAATTACCCACGGCATTCTCGTACGCCCCCTGCCGCCGCCATATCTGCTCATCCGTTAGTTTCTTTACACAGGTGGTAAGGTATCCCGTCATCTGCTCCAGTTTGGAGCACGAAACATTTAGAAAATCAGCAGCAATAGCTTGATCCATAGGTAACTGTGCCGGAATGTCTGGTCTCTCCGCAACAATGCCTTGTTCGCGGCGCCGCGCATTTTCCTGTGTCATTCGCTGTAACTCCTCTCGGATGTTCGGTACACGCAATCCTCGTTCTTGCAGTATCTCAGCTGCCAAACTCTTCTCCTCGCGCAGCAGACCAAGCAGCAGATGTTCCGTTCCGACATGTCTACGAGAGAACCCATGAGCCTCTTCTGACGCATAGTCCAGCACCCGCTTGCACTCATTCGACAGTGGCAGATCGACCGGGCTTGACCCCCGCGCCCGAATTGTCGTGCGCTCGTCAATCTGCTTGCGAATTGACTCTACCGACGACCGAAGGAAGTGGTCGGCTAACACCTTGTCCTCGCGCAGCAGACCTAACAGCAAGTGCTCGGTCTCGATATAGGGAGACCCAACATTACTTGCTTCGTATCGGGCGAAGTAAATTACCCGACGCGCCTTCTCCGTATAGAGTTCGAACATGATGCCCCCCTCCCGAGAGAGTGCTCGCATTCTATTTTGCTCCGCAACGGGCACGAACCTCTCTCAGCGTTGACGGGATCTTTCTCTCCCACGTTGACCTTATTCTCCCCACCTCGTACACTCTAAAAGGTAGACAGCGACAGCATCCGCGTCTCCTTCAATCTGTTGCCCCCTCGTTCAATGGTAGGACAGTCGGCTCTGAACCGATCAATCGGGGTTCGAATCCCTGGGGGGCAACCAACGCACGTCCGTAGGACGGCATCGCCAAATATTCTGCTTTGACCCTTGAGATCGTTCATTAACTCGATCGCGACCGCATTGGATTGTCTCCTATACGGTTATCGCAGTCCAGCAGCAAGGAAAGCCACGTCATTATCGCGTAAAGTCGCCGGTAATTCTCGCTTCCTGTAAGAAATCGAAATTACCTGACGGGCGCGGTCGTATATTCACGATTCGCCGAGTGTGTATTACTTCGTTATTTGGATACCACAGCGGAATTCCGGGCAGGTCCTGCGATAGGAGGTTCTGCACCTCCACATAATCCGTGCTTCTAACTGCTCTGTCCATCGAAGAAGACGCCTCCGCCAGCAGCGCATCCACTCGAGGATTCGCGTACCGCCCCCGATTCCCACCTTTCGGCGGAAAGCTCCTCGATCCATAGGCATAGCGAAAGATATCGGGGTCTTCGTTACTGCCAATCCACCGCAGCGCGTAAATCTGAAAGGCGCCCTTCGTCACGTCCGCGTAAAAAGTCCCGAACTCGGCCGACCGTATCTCCAGCCGAATACCAGCAGCTCTCAACTGCTGCTGCAAAACCGCAGCCATCAGCCGAGTTGTCTCATCCGTACTCGTTTTCATCGTCAGTCGCAACCTCACGCCGTCCTTGCCGGCGTGGAAGCCTGCTTCTTCCAGCAATCGCTGCGCTCGTGCCACATCATGTGGATGCTGGGCTAAATTGTCATTTCCGGCCGCCGCCCAATGTCCCATCGGCAACAACGTATTCGCCAAGTGGGCCTGCCCGCGCCAGATCGAATCCACGATTGCCTGCCGATCAATCCCGCAGGCTACCGCCTCCCGAACTCGCTGGTCGCTCAACAACGGGTCGCTAAGGTTAAACGTTATATAAACTACCGGCGACCCAGACCCCGACTCTACCTGGAGGTTTGGCTCCTCTCGTAGCGTCTGCACCATATCCATCGTCACGACGTTACTCGCCAGGTCCGCCGCCCCTTTCTTCAATTCCAACGCGCTGGTAATCGTATCCGGAACCACCTGAAACCGTATCCGCTCGATGGGTTTCCCTCCGGCCGTCTCTGGCGGCATTCCAGCCCAGTAATCATGGTTGCGTTCCAGTACCACTTCTTTATCCTGCACCGCGCTCACAAATTTAAACGGCCCCGACCCCACAGGATGAAGACCAAATTCCCTACCGGAACCACGCGGAACGACTCCAAACAAACCATCACTCATATTGAATAGTAGCCCCGCATCGGGCCGCTTCATCCGCACCACCACGGTTAAGCGGTCCTTCGCTTCAGCGCGGTCCACTGCCGCGAAGCTACCACTTTTAGCTGTCACTAACGATCCATCGATCAAACTTTCGATTGTGCAGACGACGTCCTCCGCCTCAAGCTGTCGTCCATCGTGAAAGCGCACTCCATCCCGTAGATGAAACACCCAAGTCAGTGCGTCCGGCTGCTCCCAACTCGTCGCCAGCCAAGGCTGCAGTTCGTAGTGTTCATCCTTCTTCACCAGAGCATCAAATATCTGCCCACCCACTCTCTCTGATTGGGCGTCCGTCCCCTGCCGAGGATCGAGATTATTCGGGCTGCTCTCGATAATCATTACTACCGAGCCGCGTTCTTTCACCGGTTTGCTGCACCCAATCGACAGCGCACACGACACAAGAAGCGTCTGCACCGACACTATAGCCACACGAATCGTGTTCCTCTTACTCACTGTTGATTTTCCGCTGGTGCAATCCAAATGGAACGGCCAGCCGAAGCTGGCCGTCAATACAAATCGTAGCGCTTGAGTTAGGCGTTCATGCTGACAGATTCCTGCGCCTTGAGGGCGTTCTCTTCCTTCTTCAGACGAGATGCCTTGTTGCGCTGGGAACGGAGCTTCATGAAAGCTTTTGCTTCGACGTAAAGGCGAGGAACATCCCGGTTGACAATGGCCTTCCATACAACTCGGAAGGCGGCCTTGGGTCGGAAGTAGTACTCGTCGTAAAACTTGTGCACCATCTCCATCACGTACTCCGTTGGCAGTCCGGGATACTCGATGTGTGCCATCTGATGGCCGCCGCCATCCTCCATCTTTTCATTGGTAATGAAGTTGTTTCGTGCAGCGAAGTCATAAAACTCAGTGCCTGGGTAGGCATGGGCAACAGAGACCTGGATGGTCTCGCAATCCAGCGTCTTGGCGAAGTTAATCGTGTTACGTATGGACTCCTTGGTCTCACCGGGAAGGCCAAGGATGAAATCGGCGTGAATGATGAGGCCAAGATCGTGGCAGTCCTTGACGAAGTCTCGTGCGCGCTCGACAGTAGCGCCCTTCTTGATGTTCTTGAGGATCTGCGGGTCTCCGGACTCAAATCCGACGATCAGCAAACGGCAGCCAGCGTCCTTCATTGCTTTGAGGGTGTCGCGATCGGTGGTGACTCGCGAGGTGCAGGACCAGGTAATGCCGAGTGGCTTCAACTTTTCGCAGAGTTCAATGGTACGAGCTTTCTGGATGTTGAAAGTGTCGTCGTCAAAGAAGAACTCTTTGACGTGGGGGAAATTTTCCTTGGCCCATTTCATCTCGGCGGCTACGTCATCCGTAGAGCGCTTGCGCCAAGCGTGGCCCGAGAGCGTCTGCGGCCACAAGCAGAAGGTGCATTGCGCGGGGCAGCCCCTCGTGGAATAGAGCGCAATGTAGGGGTGTAGCAAGAACGGCACGTTGTAACGAGTGACATCCATGTCGCGCTTGTAAATCTTGGTAGCCCATGGCATAGCGTCGAGATCTTCGACCTGTGGACGGTCTGGATTGTGCTGGATGACGCCGCGTGCATCTTTGTAGCTGATTCCGAGAATCTCGTTCAGTGGTTTGCCGTTCGCGTACTCGACGACGGAGAAGTCGAACTCGCGCCGGCAGACGAAGTCGATTACCTCGCACTCATTGAGCGCGCGATCAGGGTCGGTTGTCACTGGTGGGCCGACAAACGCTATCTTGATCGACGGGTTTGCGTTCCTGATTGCTCTCGCAAGGCCGTGGTCCCCGCTCCAACCAACTGTCGATGTGAACAGGACGAGGAAGTCGAAGTTCTTGGCAATTTCAATTGTTTCGTCAGCTGAGACGTGATGAGGAGGAGCATCCAAGAGTTTCGAGCCCTCTAGCATGCCTGCAGGGTAGGCCAGCCAGACTGGATACCAATACGACTCAATTTCGCGGGTAGCGGGCCAACGGGAGCTGGCACCACCGTCAAAATTCTCGAAGGAGGGCGGGTTCAGAAACAGTGTTTTAAGAGCCATAATAATGAGCTAATTTTACCATTCAGTTACTGCGATGGGTGGCTTTTCTCGGGTTCCGTGCATGGTTCATCCGTTAACGCTCAAGACAGGCAAGTTATTCACTGCAAAAAAGATAGTTAAACCAAACTGACTAGGGCTTTTGAGGACCGGTGGGCTGCGCCCAAAGAGATGAAGCGATCCATGCGTCTAGCTCACCCGTCGACCGCATGAGATTAATTTGTGCCTGCTGCGCTTCGAAAGTGGCATTAAGTACTGCGATGAACTTCTCTCGCTCCGCGATGCGAGAGGTCTGCTCGTCCTTTGGGGTTACTTGCGAGCCGGAGAGATTTCCGGTGCCTTCCTTGGATTGAATGAGAAGGATTTCAAGCTGTTGGCGGGCCAGTTGCTGATCGAGGGCTGCAATTTCGGCGCGCGCAGCGAGTTCGGCTGCAGTATGACGGGCCCGGAGTCGATTGTCGAAAAACTGATCGCGGATCATATCGGCTTCATGTTCGGAATGGGCCGCATCTGCAGCAGCCTCTCTGGCGTGCGCGCTATGGGCCACATCAAAGATCGGCACATTGATCTGAACGCCCACTCCGGCATTGTTCTGCTGAAAATGCAGGTAATAGTCCTGATAGTTGTTGAATTTCGCAAAGCGGCTGTATTGTCCCGCAAAGGTTATCTGCGGCCTCCAAAGATAACGCGCCTCGCCGAAGGCTGTCTCGCGTTTTGACCGAGCGATGGCGTAAGCAGAATCAACCACTGGGCTGGTTATCTGCGTTGCACCAGGCAGATCTGCCGAAGTGGTGATGAAGGCTGGAACACTATTGCTAACGGTGCCCAGAGCCTGCTCTGGAAGTCCAATAAGGCGGGCGAGGTGAGCTCGATCGGCGTTGGTCTCATCTTCGGCCCGCAACCGGGACAGATGGATCTGGGCAGCAGTGAGACGGGATGTGGTGAGATCGATAGGCGTATCTTGCCCAGCATCGAGCCGGTCTTGAACAATGCTTACGAGACGGTCGGCAAATGCTTGTTGCTCCTGGAGAGCAGCCTGTCGCTGAATATCTCGGTCAAGCGCAAGATAGGTTACGGCAGTATCCTCGGCGACACCTTGACGAATATCTTTGAGGTTGAGGTTTGCTGCATCGAGTGATGCATGCGCAGCCCGAATGTAATCTCGTTGCGAATAGCTGAAGACCAAGGATTGTGCCGTGAAGTTGAAGATAGAAGGCTGTCCGAGAGGAAAACCATAGGAGGGAGGACCAAGTCCGGAACCACCGACAAGGTTTGGCACATAGGCATCACGAAGTTGCTGAACTGCCGCCCTAGCCTTATCGACATCGGCCTGGGCCATCAGAACCTTGGGGCTGCTTTTTTGTGCCAAGGCGATAGCGGTTGTGAAGGATATCTGCGCGCAGGCAGGCGCGACCGCGGAGGAGAACAGAGAACAAGCGATACATAGGCGGAGGATGCGGATCATGCGTCCTGAGATATTCCTTAAGACTGGCTAGAGACAATGGTATCGCTTTTCCATCATGAGCCCAGCATCGCTTTGCGGGCAGGTGCATAGTTGGATGCGAGGGCGAGGGCAGCAGCATATTCTCTATGCGCTGCGACCGAGTCCCCGCGCTGCGCCAGCAAGTCCCCCAATTGGACGTGAACTTTGAATGCCGGAGCGTCGTCGGTCTTGGCAGAGGAAGCAAGATAGTTGCGAAGCAGGGTTTCGGCCAGTTCTGGTGAGCGGTGAGCCGCAGTAAGAATGCTGGCGGCGTCGACGAGTGCCGGCCCCTTTCGTCGGTCTGCGATTACCCCGAATTGAAGAGCCTCGAGCATCTTGTCAGGCTCATTATGGCGCTCGTAAAAATGGCCGAGATCGATGTAAGCCTCGGGTGTTTTCCCGGCCGCGACGGCGTTGCTAAATTCAGCCTCAGCGACAGCATTTTCTTTCTTTCTTTCGGCGACGAGGGCGAGCAATCGGTGGGCCTGAGCGGGGAAGTGTATCTGCATTCTGCCGGCTAACGCCTGCGCCTTATCAAGACCGCCCCCGATTAGCGAGGGGGCTTGAACGTAAAACTCCCCAAGGTCGCTCATGGCGTTAACGTTTTCAGGATTTAGCTGGACCGCTCGTTCAAAGGCGGTGCGTACCTTCACGGCGAGGCCAAGCGCCGTGAAGGGACTGGCATGAGATGCCTTAAAACCATATGCGCGAGCCAACCACATCTGATTGTCACTGTCAGACTGTGCGTACGAGACAGCCAGTTCGCACTCATGTATTGCCTTGTCGCCCATGTCCTGGGCGTAGTAGATGCGGCAAAGAAGCTGATGTGCTTGTGCATCGTCAGGGTGCGTGTCGAGCACTTCTAGGATGCTGGCGGCTGCTTCGTCGACACGGCCTTGCGCGAGAAGGAAATTAGCTTGGTTCGAATCGGCGAAAAGAAACTGTGCGCCAACGACAAAGAGAGCAACAAAGATGTTCAAATTACGGATCAAATGTGTGGCAATACGCATGATCAGTCGACTATTTTGACCGAGAGTCCATTGGATAGCTCACGGTTGTTGATCGCACCCAACGCAACCGTATCCTGATCTGTGAGTCCCCCGGTTATCTCTGCGCGAATCAGATTCGTGGCAACGCCAACCTGAACCGGGGTTCGGACGAGCTTACCGTTGACGACGCGGTAGACGAAGTCTCCTCCATCAGTATGAAGCGCTTCGCGCGGAATGCTAAGAGCATTTGTGCGTTGTGCGGTTGTTACCGTGACAACGACATTCGTGTTGGGTAAGAGGTCGCCACGAGCGTCATCAACCGTGATGATGCATTCTCCCACATTGCGGGTTCCGTAGGTGATGACAGTGGTGGGCGCGATGCTAATGTGACCATGCCAGGTTTGATTTGGTCTTGCGTCCCAAGCGATTTTCACGGGTTGTCCGACGGCGAGTTTTCCAATCTCGGGCTCGTCGAAGTAAGCATGAATCTGGATTTTGTTGAGGTCGGCGACATCGATCAGGTTCTCGCCGGCAGGCACAAAGTCATATGTAGAAACGGGGATGGAGTATACAGTTCCTGCCTTCGGTGTCCGAATATTGAAGGCTGCATAAGTGCTCTCTGCGGCTGCGACGGCTGCGCGGGCATCGGCGACTTGTGCTTCGACACGTGCCTTATCGGCGGAGCTGTAGCGTTGAGTGCTCCGCATCTGAAGGCTCTGTAGAGTGTTGTTGGCCGCTTGCAACTGCTGTTCGGCGGCGGCGACCTCGCTGGGGGAAGCTGCGCCTTTCAGTTGGAGTTGCTTGAGGGCAGCTAGATCTCTGGTTGCCTTCTCTTGTTGTAACTGAGCTCGGCTCAAGTCGCCGCTGAGAGTGAGACGCTCCTCCTGTGATCCGCCCTGC
Source organism: uncultured Acidobacteriaceae bacterium (assembly GCA_963754765.1). Taxonomy (GTDB): domain Bacteria; phylum Acidobacteriota; class Terriglobia; order Terriglobales; family Acidobacteriaceae; genus Edaphobacter. The sequence goes on from CAVWHJ010000010.1 coordinate 90,794, forward strand.
TCCATATCATGGAGGGTGGCCTCGACCGTGCGTAGGTTGGCGTTCGCCGTTGCAAGTTTGGCTACTGCATCAGAATCGTCCATCTTGAGCAGCAGATCTCCGACCTTCACCTTTTGCTGTACTTGGACATAGACTTTCGCGATCACGCCGGCCGCAGGGGCGTAGGCCTGGAATTCGTCTATCGGCTCTACCTTCCCATTGGTGGAGACCGTGCTCAACAGATTCTGACGAGTGACTGCCCTTGCGCTGATCTCCACAACTTCGCGAGAGGTCGTTCTGACCGCTATGAATGCGGCAACAATGACGGCGAGGAAGATGGCCCACAACATGATCGGATTCAGTCGTCTTGTCTCAGTCGTTGGCATCAGATAGAAACTTCAGTATATAAGACGGTGATTGCCCGCAAAGGAGGCAAGATGTTTTGATTCGCAGGGTAGTTACCCCGGCACCTGTTGGATCGTTGCAACCAATCGACGGCGGCCACGGCGCCGACACTTTAGCCGTCCAATCATCCGTTTGCGATTGCCTTTCGGATGTCGACGAGTTCCAGTTCGAGGCCGGGGAATTGGGGGTTGGTCTTTGCCTTAATGCGATATGCGGCGTCGATGAGCGAACCCTTGTCAAGTGCCATTTCCGCGCATCGAGCGGGCCAGCTCGATGCCGCGACTCCAGCCAATTGCTGTGAACCGTCTTGCATCTCCCGCCTTTTCGAGTTGGAGGCAGATGTGTTTTTCTTTGATTAAGCGAACGGGCGCTGTGATCGACAGGCTTTGCGTGACAAAGATTGGCTCACGATTGCCAATTCCAAAAGGTGCGCACCGGTTGAGAAGATCGAAAAACTCCTGAGTGATATCGGTGAGGAGTAACTCCGCATCACATTGCAGGGACGGAGTCAGGATGGTTCCCAGGAGACGAGTCGAGCCATAAAGCCGCATTCGTTCACGCAGCAGGGCCATTCGGTCGGACGGCATTGAGAACCCGACGGCGTGGGCGTGGCCACCGAAGCGCGTAAAGAGAGGATCCGGAGCGTCGAGTTCTCCGTGAACTGCAGTGAGAGCGTCAAGCAGATGAAAGCCATCGATGGAACGGCCCGAACCATGAGCTTGTCCATCTTCGTGAGTGAGGATAAGGGCAGGGCGTCCGGTGCGGTCGACTACACGTGAGGCGAGGATTCCGAGCACGCCACGATGCCAGTCGGGGTCATCCAGGATGATGCATTCGGCGAGATAATCGCCGGGTTCCCCGACCATGGTCTCTAGTCGGGCTTCGATCGCTTCTAGTGCCGTCGCCTCTGTTGCGCGGCGCTCATCGTTCAAGCGGTTGAGCTTTTCTGCCAACTCCGTTGCGCGGGCAGGATCTTTCGTCAGGAAGAGTTCGACGACCTCGCTGGCAATGTCCATCCGGCCGGCGGCGTTGATTCGTGGCGCCAGGCGAAAACCCACTTCGACTGCGGTGGGGGCACGGTTTGTGGGGATTTGCGCTACCTGCATGAGAGCACGTAGGCCGGGCTGCACAGGATTACGAAGCTCGCGAAGGCCATGAACGGCGATAACGCGATTTTCTCCTTCAAGGGGTACGGAGTCGGCGATGGTTGCAATCGCGACGAGTTTGAGGAATGAGGGGATGATTCCCCGTTTCAGGCGAAGGTGCTGGGTCTCGGAGTCATTGGCGGTATCAGCGTGGGCAAGCAGGAGTGCGTGAGCCAGTTTGAATGCGACGGCTGCACCGCAGAGAGATTTGAACGGATAAGGACAGTTTGCCTGAGCCGGATTGAGCACCGCTACCGCTTCGGGGACACCTATGGCGTTGTCCGGGAGGTGGTGGTCGGTGACGATGAGGTCCATGCCCAGCGCCTTTGCCTCTGTGGCTGCGGCGAACGCGCGGATGCCAGTGTCTACGCTGATGACCAGACGCACCCCGGCAGCGGCCGCTTGCCCCAGAACACCGGTCTGCATTCCGTAGCCTTCGCGGATTCGGTGGGGTACGTGGTAGGTGACTTGAGCGGGGCTGTCTTTGGTGGCGATTCGTTCGATGGCGGTCTTGAGGAGGACGGTGGCGGTGGTGCCGTCGACATCGTAGTCGCCGTAGATGAGGATGGGTTCGCCGGACCGAACGGCTTGCTGGATGCGTGCCACGGCAATATTCATGCCGAGCATGAGCATTGGGTTGTGGAGGTCGTCGAGTGTGGGATTGAGGAAGGTCTGGGCGGCGGCGAGGTCAGAGACGCCGCGCGAAACGAGGAGACTAGCGATGGCGTTGGGGCAATGGAGTTGCTCCGCCAGGCTTGAGACTGCGGAGGAGTCGACCGGTTGTATTGTCCATTGCTGCGGCCCAGCGTGGGCGGAGGGCATGGTTCGGCTACTCGTCGCTCTCGCGGTTGTCGACGACTATGCCGCCGAGGTCGGTGACAGTCTCCATCAGGTTCTGGAAGCTGTCGTACCAGTCGGTTGCGACTTCGAAGATGAACATGACACCCTGGTGCGCGAAGCCGAGCTGGAGGTAGCCGACTTTGCCTACGTGATTGACGAGATATTCCGCGTCGTCGATCTCCTCTGACGCCTCGGGAAAGGTCTCGTCGCGAAGCTGATCGAGGAGGATGGCGACGTCGGCCTTCTCAAGAACGACTTCGCTCATCGTGACAAATGGAGCGCCTGCGGCCTTGGCGTGTTCGACAAAATCCTTCCAGCTGTCTGGATTTTCTTCTTCGAAGATAACCGTGGGTACGTCTTCGGTGATGAACGCGTTGAAGCGGCGCATACCGTGGCCGGCGATGAAGGCCACCATATCGTCTTTGAGCGAGATAAGATTGTCAGGTTGCATTCGTAAATTGATTGTCTCAGAAACGCATGTGCGTCGCACATGAATCGCGGTCGGAGGTGCTTTGTTGAAGCAGTCGGTGCGATCATTGAGCTTAGAGTTGCGTGGTATATTCAAAGGAAAGTCAAATGATTTTTTCTAAAGATTATGTTGGATACCTGGCGCGCCAGACTGTAAAGCATTTAGTCGCCGAGAAGATGATCCACACCGAAAAGCCGGCACTGGTTAATGAGCGCGTCGCGGCTGCGATGGTTGATGAACTGTCGTTGGAAGACCGCATCAATGATGAGGTCCGGGTGATTCTGGAGGCGTTTCAGGATGACATGAGAAAGACCGGCGCGAGCTACCCTGAGATGTTCAAAAAGGTGAAGAACGAGCTGGCCCGCAAGTACAAGGCGGTGCTGTGAGAATTTCGCGCGACAAACTCAACAAGCTTGCACATACGGTAGCGGATACTCTCGCTGAGATTCCTGAGGTGGACTTTCTGGAGGATCGGAACACGATCCGGCAGGAGGCACGGAAGGCTCTGGAGAAGCTGCTTATGGAAGAGACGAAGATCGACGCGGCGGCGCGGATGAAGATCTCATCGCAGCGGAAGATCATTACGGAAGGCTCGCAGGAGTGGGACATTCTTTACAGGAAGTACTACAACGACGAGGTTAAGAAACTCGGGCTGTAGCGGCTTGTCCTGGTGCCGCCGCATTACCCCCCACCCCGTCAAAAGTGTGCAAAGTCTTAGTATAAAAGTAGTTATGGGTGGACTTCTGTTGTAGCCGGGTTTCGTCGAGCCCGTGCTTCTTGAGGCGTAGCTCGTTGCGAGGTCCACGCTTGTCAAGTAAGGTCCCAGTTCATTCGATTGCAGCCTCTTGAAAGAGCAACCTTCGGGTTGCTTTTCTGTTTTGGGTTAAGCTAATATGCAACCCGGAGGTTGCTTATGGCGAATGATCGGATTGAGAAGCAGATTGAACTTGAAGGCGCCGGTTTCGAGGGTGTGGCGTGCGCTGACGGATTACCGCGAGTTTGGGGAGTGGTTCCGGGTAAAGCTGGAGGGGCCGTTCGAGGTGGGAAAGATCGCCGGTGGCTTCATTACATGGCCGGGCTACGAGCACCTGCGTATGGAGGTTGTGGTTCAGAAGATTGAGCCAGAGCGGTTCTTTTCGTACGCCTGGCATCCCTATGCGATCGATCCAAAGGTTGATTATTCGGAGGAGGCTCCAACGTTGGTGGAGTTCAGACTGGAGAAGAGTGCGAAGGGGACGCTGCTGACGGTCACGGAGTCAGGGTTCGACAAAATTCCTAGCGAGCGGCGGGCGGAGGCGTTCCGGATGAATGACAACGGATGGAGCCAACAGGTGAAGAACATCGAAACGTATGTCGCAGACAAAGCATAGCGGCGCGGATGCGATGCGGCAGGACTATGCGATGGTCTTTGCTGCGCTTGGAGATGAGACGCGGCTGGCGCTGGTTGCGAGGCTATCGGACCGGCGACCGGCTTCGATCTCTCAGTTGACTGAAGGCTCGAAGTTGACGCGGCAGGCGATTACGAAGCATCTTCGCGTGCTGGAGCGCGCGCGGATTGTGCATGGAGTTCGTGCGGGACGTGAGCGTATGTTCGAACTTGATCCGAAGCCGATTGACGAGCTCAAGGAGTATCTGGAGAGAGTGTCCGAGCAGTGGGACCAGGCGTTGGGGAGGTTGAAGGCGTTTGTGGAGGAGTGAAAGTCCAGCGCAATCGATTCATCCCCGGCTTCCGCGATTGTAGGGCAGTTTGACAAGCTCTCCAGGGTCAGTAGACGCGCTTTCCGGTGATGGTGTATTTCGCGTCGGGAGGATCCTCTGAGATGATCACCTTCTCCTCCACAGGTTTCTTCTTCTCGGGGGCCTTCATCGCCTCCGCAGGCCTCTTCGCCTCTACAGGTCTCACCGGCTCCGGGGAGTTCATCTGCTCCGTAGCTTTCATCGCCTCTACAGGCTTCAACGCGTCCGCATGTTTCAGCGTGTCCGTAGGTTTCAATACCTCTGCAGGTTTAACCGCCTCGGGAAGCTTCAGCGCGTCTGCAGGTTTGAATGCCTCTGCGGGCTTCTTCTCCTCTGCAGGCTTCTCTGGGATCATCGCCCACGCGAAGCCGTGCGCTAGCCACAGAAAGAAGCTGGCGAAGAGGCACACCGAAACAAGGCCCTCGAACAGGAATACTAGCTGGCCTTTCGTGGTGGCGGCAGCATACAGCCCGATCGCGAAGAAGGCGACGGTTGCGAATGAGAACCCGCCCGCGAAGCGCCCAAGTCGACGCGATAAAACACTCATGCGATTGCCCATTTATGTCCTCCGTCGCTTGCGAGACAGATCCCGAAGAGTTTATTGAACAGAGCCGCTTACCTGCCCAGATAGGTTGCCCCCTCCGTCCAGGGCTTCAAGTTTATCCCGATTCTTCGAAGAGGGTTACTGTGCGAGTCACCAGTTTCGTGGGCTTGTGACGAGGCATAGGTTCGGGCTGATCCACCACCGGTTGCGCTGCCTTGAGTTACACGGGCGTGCTTGCTATACTTTGAGAGTGCGCTGGAGAGAGCATCCTCCTGCGAAAAATGATCTTGGCGTTATGGTGTAACTGGTTAACACGTCGCCCTCTCAAGGCGAAGAGTCCGGGTTCGAGCCCCGGTAACGCTACCAATCTTGCTTCCTTCTTTGTTTTTCAGCTTGAGAGCTGCGGACGGCATATAGTTGTGATGGTGGGATGTTTTACGTGTTGTGGCGCCATGGTGTAACTGGTTAACACGCGGCCCTTTCAAGGCTGAGAGTCCGGGTTCGAGCCCCGGTGGCGCTACCAAAAATCTACTTCTGATATCTTGATCAGCGCTAAAGAGTTGGTTTACCCAGTCCCACGCGGGCGCGGGGAGAGAGGGAACGGCCATGTCGCGGATGAGACGGGGCACAACGGACGACCTGGTATTTGAAGGCGTCGTGATACCGAAACGAACACGTTCGGCGAAGCTGGCGGCGAAGGGGATCAGGAACGAAGAGGACTTTGGGAGATTCCTGACGGCTGTTTTTTCAGACACTCTGAAGGGGAAGATTGTTCTGCCGAAGCCGGAGTCTCGGGGTGGCGCATCAACGATCGCGATGAGCGGCGCGAGGTTGAAGTTGGGACGAGGGCTACCAGTCACGATTCAGCCGCTTCAGCTCAAAAGGACTCGGAAGTTGAAGGCCAAGTAAGTTTACAAACGTGCGACACTCTGCGATTGCGCTTGAAATGCTGGTCGTCCGCCTGACGAGGAGGACCAACAGGCGGCACTGAATAAAAGCTGAAGGGAAACGGGCGATCTCAATCGAACTTAGCGTACGGCAGATGGCGTCTTCACTACATCCCAATTCGTCGCGGTGAGGTCATCCCAATCGAAGGTCGAAGGTTCTTCGATGACCTCAGAGGAATTCACGCGTGACTGGCGAACATAGAGGTGATCCTTGCCGTGTTCGTGCTTTAGAAAGTAAGAGGTGCCGCTCATGTTCGAGTCGGGGCGTTGGATCGTATGACCTTCTCGTAGCATCTTCAAGGCACCATTTATATCGGACACAACAGCCTCCGTAGGGTTCAGTTTGCCAACTGGTTGCTTGTTAATTTCTGAACATAGCATGTTTTGGGGTCCGGCATCTTCAAATCTTAAAGACAATTTAGAAAGCGAAGGCAAAGCAAACACGAAACAGGGGCGCTTCTCCGTTCTGTCACGTTGAGGTATTGGCTCGAGATGGCGCAGGTTGGGAGTTGAGCGGGGAGTGAGGGCGGCGGGGGGCGTGGCGATATACTCGTAGATGTGAGCAAGACTTTTTATATCGAGACATTTGGCTGCCAGATGAACGCCCATGACTCCGAGAAGGTGATCGGGACCCTGGAGCAGCAGGGGTATGCTCGCGTCGAGGACGAGGGTGAGGCGGGGCTTATTCTGTATAACACCTGCTCGATTCGAGATAAGGCTGAGCAGAAGGTGTTTCACCGGCTGAATGAGTATAAAAGGCTGCAGGGTGAGGGCAAGAAGTTCGCCGTGCTGGGGTGTGTGGCGCAGCAGGAGGGCGAGAAGATTTTTGAGAAGGCGCCCTATGTGTCGATGGTGGCAGGATCGGCGAGCTATCGGAACCTGCCCGACATGCTGCGGCGGTTGGAGGCGGGGGAGCAGAGGATTACGGGGCTTGATGACCGGCAAACCGATCTGACCTTTGAGACTGAGTTTACGGCGCGGTCGAATCCGCACCGCGGGTACATCACGATTATTGAGGGTTGCGACAAGTTCTGCGCGTACTGCGTGGTGCCATATACGCGCGGGAAAGAGCGCTCTCGGACTTCGGCGTCGGTTTTGGTGGAAGCGCGGAAGATGGTCGACGTTGGGTATACGGAGATTCAGTTTCTGGGACAGAATGTGAACTCGTGGCGAGATCCGTCGGGGCGGATGTCTTTTGCGGAGTTGCTGGTGGCGGTGGGTGAGTTGCCGGGAATTCGCAGGGTGCGGTTTACGACGTCGCATCCGAGGGATTTTACGAGAGATATTGTTGAAGCGATCGATGCGACTCCGACGCTGTGCGACCATGTGCATTTGCCGGTGCAGTCGGGGTCTAGTGCTGTGTTGAAGGCGATGTCGCGGGAGTACACGCGGGATTGGTACCTGGAGCGGATGAGTTGGATCAAGGCGGCGAAGCGGGATATCAGTATAACGAGCGACATGATCGTCGGCTTTCCGGGCGAGACGGATACGGATTTTGAGGAGACGATTACGCTGGTCGGCGAGGTGAAGTATGACGCGGTGTTTGCGTTTAAGTTTTCGCCGCGTCCAAATACTCCGGCGGTGACGATGGCGGATAGCATTCCGGATGAAGTTAAGACGGAGAGACTGCGCATTTTGATGGACCGTCAGCGGGAGATTCAGCGTAAGTACTATGGACGGCATCTCGGCCAAATGCAGGAGTGCATGGTGGAGAGCTATAACCCTTTGCGTGGGCAGGTTGTTGGGAGGAGTTCGCAGAATAAGACCGTGAACTTCAGTACGGCTCAGCTTGCGCAGGCGCAGCCGCCGGTGGGGAGCTATGTCCCGGTTAGGATTACGCAGACGCTGCCGAACTGTCTGGTGGGAGAGGCGATTGCCGACTCGGCGGAGGGTGCGATGTTTGTGCCAGTGCCGCGAGTTCCGCAATTCGTGGTGCTGAACTGATATGACGACGACATCGACTCAACCCGTGACGAAGGCTACCGACGAGGTGGAGATGCAGATTCGCGGGTTGATGATGGACCCGGTGACGAATATGCCGATCATCGTGCTGAAGGATGTGGGGAGTGACCTGGTGCTGCCGATCTGGGTTGGGATCTTTGAGGCGAATGCGATTGCGCTGGAACTGGAGAAGACCGCCATGCCGCGTCCGATGACGCATGACCTGCTGCAGAACATGGCTAGAGGGTTGAATGCCGAGGTGCGTAAGGTTGTGGTCTCGGAACTCCGCGATGACACGTACTATGCGGTGATCTGGATGGACCACGCGGGCGAAACGGTGACGATGGATGCTCGGCCGTCGGATGCAATTGCGCTTGCGCTTCGCTGGGACTGCCCAATTTATGTTAATCGCGAAGTGCTCGAGAACTCCAGGCAGGCGGTTGGCGGTACGCAGAATGTGAATGCGGACGAGATGCGGCGGTGGCTGGAGAATCTGAACGACGACGACATGGGTCGCTACAAGATGTAAGTGGTTACTGGGGGTCGAGTGGCTTGCCGGTGAGTTGGTGGAGGAGGCGGTCCCAGGTTTCGCCGTACTGGTCCCATCCGCCGAGAGTTTTGACGCGGAGTAGGGCCGCTTCGCTGAGTTTGCGCTGGAGCGCTGGATCGTCGGCGATTTGCTGCATTCTGTGGGTGAGAGCGTCGATGTCGCGGTCGGGAACGATGAAGCCTTGTTCGCCGTCGGTGAAGAGGTCTTCGGCGCCGGTGGCGGTGGTGGCCAGAACAGGGCATCCGCAGGCCATGGCTTGACCCTGGACGAGCGCGAGACCCTCTTCAATGCTGGGAAGAACGAGCAGGTGGCTTATGCTCATTTTTTTGGCGAGTTGGGACTGAGGGAGAGCGCCGGTGAAGACGACGTCCTCGGTCGGCAGCTTTGCGAGAAGTCCGCGCATGTGGTCTTGAACGTCGCCGACGATGGTGAGACGTTTTTTGGGATGCTTCAGTCGGGCGAAGGCCTGGAGTAGATAGGGTATTCCTTTGCGGATGCTGACCTGGCCGGCGAAGAGGACCTCAAAGGAATCTTGCGGAGGGTCTTCGGTGCGGGTGAATTGATCGAGGCGGACGCCGTAGGGAATGACATGAATCTTGTCGGCCGGGATGCCCATCTGGAGAAATGATCGCCGGGCAACCATCGACGGGACCGTGATGGCGTCGGCGGTGGCGTAGATTTTTTCTTCGCGGATAGTGATGTGAGGTTGGGCTAGGGGCTGAGGCAGGTTCCAGCGGTGATACTCTTCTGCGACGACGTTCTCTTGATAGCGCTGGTGGGTGGAGCCGCGATCGCAGATGAAGACGCCGCCCTTGGCTTGTATGTTTCGGCCAGTGAGCAGACCGGAACCGGAGATGCCGATGAAGGCATCGCATGGGTCGATTATCTTGTTGGTCCATTGGTCGAAAGCGCGCGTGTTCCATGATGCAAGTTTCGATGACACGCGGGCTGAGGCAAGGGGGGTGCGGTTGAGCATATAGTCCGCGGTGTGAAGAAGAGGAAAGCATTCGACGAAAGAATGGGGAAGACCTTCGCGCTTCAGCCGGAGCCAGGGCCACGTGGAATAGATCTTCTGGAGATGATTGCGGCGGCGCAGTTGGTGCGCGAGTTCGAAGTGGTGGAAGACTCCAAAGACGGCCTGGGTAACTTTCATGTAGAGGAATGCTTTCTCGAGGCAATGCTAGCAGATGATTTGTGAGATCAAATCCAGTTACAAAGAGTTGCCACTTGTTCGGCCCATTCGTCTTCGGTCGGAAGATGCGGCTGCGCGATGTTGTGATGGCGGGACTGGAGAACACCGTCGATTGCGCTGCGCAACGCGGCGGTCATCTGGCTTTCGCCGCCGTTGAGGACGGTCGCCCATGGCGTGTCGAGGAGGATATCGCTGACACCCGATTCGCGATGTAAGAGAACGGGTATACCGCGCTTGAGCGATTCGATGGCGGGGATGCCGTAGCCCTGAACCGCAGGCATCAGGAAGAGATCGGTTGTGGCATAGAGTTGTTCCAAATCGTTGTCTGAGACGAAACCATGGAAGCGAACGCGGTCCCCGATACCGAGTGTTTGCGCCATCTCTTCAAGATAGGGAATCAGGGAACCTTTGCCGGCAAGGTCGAGGCGCCAGTCGACGCGTGAGGAGAGCGGCTTTGCGTCTTTTTCGAGAGCGGCCAGGCTGCGAATCATCCAGTCGATGCGTTTGTTGGCTTCGATACGACAGACGGAGAACATACGGAGTTGCTGTCCGACGGGCCGGATGGGTGGAGGGTTAGAGACTGAGCTGAGGCCTCCCATGCGAACGATCTTTGCGTCGATGTTGAAGTCTTTGCGGCATTCGCTGCGGAGATATTCGCTGGTGACGATGGTGTGGCCGCCGGTACGCAGGCCGTATCCAATGATGCGGTTGCAGATAGCGATGCGAACCTTATTGCGAAAGCTTCGGACTGCTTCGTCGCCAAATAGGGATGGGGTGTCGTGCATCAGTGTGTGGAATCCACGTAGCCCGGCAAGCGTGCTGTGGAGCGCGGGCTGATAACCGGAGACCAGGGGCTTGGGCGCGGTTACAGATTGCCGGGAAAAGTAGCGGCGCAGTGTTGCGATCTTCTTGCGCGCGCCTGGAGTGGGCTTCAGTTCAATGATCTGCACGGGGTGCGCGGCGTATTGGGCGAGATTGCAGTGGTCGATGTAGGTGACGATGTGGCTGGGAAGGCGTTGCTGGTAGAGCCAGCGTGAGAGAGCTAGGATACTGCGTTCAGCCCCGCCGAACTGTTCGATCTCGGTAATGAGGATTGGGCGGGAGCCGGTGGGGATTGTTTGCATGGACCTCTGGAGAGACTCGTAGTCAGCTTACCAAGTTCGTTATTGACGGTTAACGTTTGCAGAGATCGTCTAGGTAGGAGAAAAATTCGGGGAAGCTGATGGCGGCTGCTTCGGCTCCGTGAATCTCTGTGTCGCCCTCGGCTCGAAGGGCTGCGATTGCAAAGGCCATCGCGATGCGATGATCGGAGCCCGAGTCGATCTGAGCGCCGTGAAGGTGCTGTTTGCCCGGGATTTCGAGGCCGTCTTCGTGTTCGATGAAGGTCGCTCCCATTGCTTTGAGGTTTTTTGCTACAAGGGCGATGCGATCGGACTCTTTGACGCGTAACTCGCGGGCATCGCGGATGGTAATGCCGTCGTTAGTGTAGGGGGCTATGGCTGCGAGGACGGGAAGCTCGTCGATGATCTGAGCGGAGAGTTCTCCGTCGATGTGCATGCCGCGAGGGCCGGCGGCAGGACCGTTGACCTGGATGGTGCCGATGAGTTCGCCGTGGTGCTCTTCGACGTTGAGGATTTTGATCTTGCCGCCGAGGGAAGTAATGACGTCGAGGAGAGAGGCGCGGGTGGGATTCATACCGACTCCGTCGAGGATGAGATTGGAGTCGGGGAAGAGAAGTGTGGCGCAGAGGAAGAATGCGGCAGAGGAGAGATCGCCGGGGATTGTTGCATCGACGGCCTGGAGGGTTTGATTGCCCGGAATGCTTAACTTTTCACCGACGCGATCGAGGGTCGCACCGTAGGCGCGGAGAGCATGCTCAGAGTGGTCCCGAGTACGGACAGATTCGGTGAGGCTGGTGGTGCCGCTTGCCTGAAGACCAGCGAAGAGAACTGCAGTTTTGACTTGGGCGCTGGGGATGGGTGTGTCGAAGTCGATGGCGTGGAGTGGGCCACCGTGGATTGTGATGGGGGCGTGGCCTTCGACGAGGTTGATCTTTGCGCCCATTTGCATCAGGGGCTTCCGGATACGCTCCATGGGGCGGAGAGTGAGGGAGTGGTCGCCGATAAGAGTGAACGTGTGGGGGTGTGGCGCGATCAGGCCGGCGAGCATGCGCATGGTGGAGCCGGAGTTGCCGCAGTCGAGCGGAGCCGTGGGTTGCTGGAATTTGCCGCTGGCACCGGTGATCGAGATGGTTTTGTCGGGATTGTGGACTATGGTTGCGCCGAGGGCCTGCATGCAGGCGAGAGAGGAGTGCGGATCGGCGCCGGTGGAGAAGTTGGAGAGGCGCGTGGTTCCGGAGGCGATGCCGGCGAGCATAGCGTAGCGGTGGGAGATGGATTTGTCGCCGGGGAGAGTGAGGGAGCCTTGCAGGGTGCGGGCGGGACGGACGAGCTGAGTTTTCGACGTGGAAGACATTCCTTCCAGCTTAAATGCTTTCGGGGATATTGCGCTGCCTGCGTGTTCGTTTTGGGTACAGGAAAGACTCATCTAGGAAAGAGAACGCGGCGAGGGTAGTCCTGCCGCGTTCTCCTTGTGAACAGGGTTACCAGGAGTTGCCGTTGCCGCCGGAAGGAGTGAAAGAGACGCCGCGGAGGACCTCAGCAAAGTCAGCCTTGCGGACGATGGTGAACTTCTCTTTGGCTGCCGTAGTGGGGTCAATGTTGGAGAGGGTGTCGGTGACCGAGACGAGGCGGTTAGGATCTGCGCCTTGATCTCCGCCGCCGCTGACAGTGGAGGTGATGGCGTAGAGGGTCACATTTCCGTAGGAGTCGACGGTGCCGGTGAGGTTGCGGACTCCGTCGGTCGCGGGCGACCAGGGAAGGTTTGTCGCTGCGTTGGTGCCGGTGGGGTATCTGTTGACGGTGTAGGGAACGCCGAGTTGGAGACCGGTCTGGAGGGTGTAGGCGCGGCTCCAGGTCTTGGTGGAGGAGTTGTAGATCCACTTCTGGATGCCAGCGGTGGTTTGGGCGGCGGCGTGGGTATACAGATCGGTGCCGCCGGTGTAGCCATCGCCTTCGTCGGCTACATAGAGGGTCTCGGCGTTGGCGAACCATACGCCGAAGGGATAGGCGAGTGGGTTAGCCGTCTTTGCAAGCTCGGTGGGGAAGCCGGAGAGGATGCACATATTGCTCGGCAGACCGTTCTGGGGGTTTACGCCGGAGAGATCAAGCGGTGAGATGGGGAGTGTTGCTCCAGCGGCCGGTACGCCGACGCCTTTGGGGCAGGCCGTGCCGGTGGTGTCGACGAAGTAGACGGTGTTGATGCCATTGCCGCCGCTGCCTTTGGTGAAGTAGAGGACGTTGTTGAAGATGGTCAAGCCGCGGAAGTTATCGTCCTTGCCAACCTTGTCGGGCTTGTTGCCGAGCAGGGTGACGGAGAAGCTTCCGACTGGGGTTGGAGTGCCTGGGGTCTGGAAGCTCTCGGGTGCGGTGGAGGGATCGAAGATTTGGGCTCCCGCGCCGAGAATCACGCCGTTGGGCTGGGGGTTTGCGCCGTTACCGGCATTGCCGGAGGTGTAGAAGAAGTTGGCGCCGTTGGTGTTGTTGAGAATTGCGGCGCGACCGTTGTTGCCGCTGTAGGCGTTGGTGACAGTGAAGGTGAACTTGCCGTAGCGGTCAACGGTTCCGGCGGCACGATAGTAGGCCACGCCGACGGGGTTGGTGGGATCGATGACGCCAGGGGTGTTGGAATTGGATACATCGATGGTGTTGACGGGAGCGACATAGTCGATGAAGGTTAGGAACTTGCTGTCGGTGGAGAGATTAAGGGCTTCTTCCGACTTTGAACTGAAACTGGTGACGAGTTGATCGCTCTGGGAGCCGATGTGCCGCTGGGAGCTATTGGGAACTTCCAGACTGTTGAGAAGGAAGCCGCGGGGCGTGATCTGGTCCAAATAGATTTTAGAGGTGATGCCGAAGCTGCCATCGGCCAGTACGTTGTTGAATACGTAGGGGTAGAGGCCGTTGTTGGTCGCAGCAACACAGGGGCCAGCGGTGTTGGCGCAGTTTGGCGGGAGAAGAGCGCCCACTTTGACGTTGTTGGGGTTGTTGTCGTAGACGCTGCGGGAGACGACGAGATTGCCGGGGAAGAAGACGGGAACGCCTGGAAAGGGAGCGAAGTTGTTGTTCTGCGCGCAGACGGGAATGCCGGTGGCGAGGGCGGCTGCCGAGAGGATAGCGAGTCCTTTAACCAGAGGACGCCGAGGGCTCTTCGTATTTGAAAAGGTGGATTGCATGTTGTCTCCGACACGTTGAAGTTTGTTACTGGGTACGGAGAGGAAGATATGCTCGATATGTTAGTAACTCGTGAATACGTCTTGGCGATAGGTGGCGCTCAGCATGCTAGTTGACTAATAATGCAAATGTGGCTGTTTCTATTGAAGTTTCGTGGGTTGGCTACCTGTCTGCAAATGGAAGATTGAACGAAGCGCGTTTGCTTTGCGTATGTTGACTCGGGACGGACGTATTGCATCCTATGGGCGGCTTGTTCGTAGGGAGGCGTGGCAACGTTTATAAGCGGGGTGCGTCCATCAGATGGCGCGTTCCCAACGTGCGTTCTAAGATAAGCGGGACGCGAAGGATTGTGCGTGGAAACGGAAAAGGAAAATAGATGACTCCTCAAGAGCAGGAAATGATCGCCGGTCTTATTGATCGCGTGCAGAAGACGCAGTTGGCTGAGAAGGACATGGACGCGGAACAAATGTTGCAACAGGGATTGGGGCGAAATCCTGATGCGCTTTACATCCTTTCGCAGACGGTTCTGGTGCAGAAGTATGCGCTGGAGCAGGCGCAGTCGCAGTTGACTCAGGCAAGGGCGCAGATTGAGCAGATGCAGCAACACCCTGAGCCGAAGCATGCGACGAGCTTCCTGGGGAGTTTGCTGGGGCGAAATGATGCTCCGGCTCCGCCTCCGCCGCCACCTCCGCAACAGGTTTATCAGCAGGTGCCAAGTTATCCGCAATATGCGCCGGTGGGAGTGGGTGGCGGAGGTGGATTTCTGCAGGGGGCGATGCAGACGGCCGCAGGAGTTGCGGCAGGTGCGCTTGCATTTGAGGGAATCGAGTCACTGATGCACGGCTTCGGCCATGCTGCGGGATATGGGCAGGATTTTGGAGGATTTGGCGGCAGTCAGCGTCCGGAGGAGGTAGTTAACAACTATTACGGTGATGATCGCGGAGACCGCGGAGGTCACGATGTGTCGGCTGATGAGCGATCCTTGGGCCAGCAAGAGGACCGAGATTATGGGTCGCTGGATTCCAAGAACGATCGCGACTCGCTGTATGGTTCGGGAGACGGCTCAGGCTCGAACGATGATTCGGGCGTTGATTCAGATCAGAGTCTGGACGATTCGTCTTTCGCCGATAGCGGAAGCGACTTTGGCGATGATGGTTCGGGCGGTGGAGACGACAGCAACTTCGCTTGAACGTGAAGAGGGGCCTGAGAGGTGCAGGTCTCTCCTCTTTTACTAGAGGGCGCGCAGGACGACGATGGTTTCGTCGTCGAAGTGCGCGGTGCCTGCCTGGAAATTGGTGACGGCCTGAAGGATGGCGTTGACGGTCGACCGGGCGGTGGGGTGGGGCTGTGATTCTAGGAGTTTGGTGAGGCGTTCGTCGCCAAACATCTCGCCGCTGCCGTTGACGGCGTCAACGATGCCGTCGGAGAAGAAGACGATGAGGTCGCCGGGTTGAGTGGAGAGGGTGAACTCTTCGTACTCGGCGTTGGGGAACATACCCAGGGGGAAGCCTTCAGCCTGGATGGTGCGGACCGAAGGCGGCTTGTTTGTGTCGGCGTTGGCTGCGACGAAGAGAGGCTGAACGGAGCCGGCGTTGGCGATCTGCAGGGTCCGGTTGTTGTCGTCCCAGACTGCCATCAGCATAGTGACATATTGCGAGTCGAGCTTGCGCTCTTGAAGCTGGTCGTTCAGGGCGGTGAGCATAGCCGCTGGGGAGAGATGTTGCGGTGCGAGCGAACGGAGAATGCCGCTGGTGAGTGCAGCGTAAAGGGCAGCAGGCGCGGCCTTGCCGCTGACGTCGCCGACGGCGAGGGCGATGCGACCTGAGCCGAAGTCGAGGTAGTCATAGACGTCGCCTCCGATGGATCGGGCGGCAACAAATTCGGCTGCGATCTCGGCGTGTTCAAGCTTCGGTGGGCGAGAGGGCATGAGACGAAGCTGGACTTGTCGGGCCATCTCGAGATCGCGCTCCATGCGCTGCTCTTCCTCATGGATGCGTTGATAGAGGCGGGCGTTGGCGATGCTGATGGCGATCTGCGCGGCAAGGGTGGAGAGTGTGCGCTGGTGGTCTTCGTTGTAGTAGTTGACGCGAGTGTGCTCGAGGTCGAGGACGCCGATGACTTCGCCCTTATAGACGAGAGGAACAGCGAGCTCGGAGCGTACTTCGGGATTGGCTTCGATATAGCGGGAGTCTTTGCGGACGTCAGGGGCGAGGATGGGTTCGCGGAGTTGTGCGGCGGTGCCGATGAGGCCTTCGCCGAGCGCGATGATGCGTTCTCGAATGACGCGCTCGCCGAAGCGGGATGAGAAACGGTGCTCGAAGTGTTCGGTGCGATCGTTCCAGAGGAGAATACTGAACATCTGGAAGTCGATGACGCGTTTGAGTAGGTGGGCGATGCGCTCAAGAAGATCGTTGGGGTCGAGAATGCTGGTGATCTCTCGGGAGATTTCGTTGAGGACGCCTAGGGTTTGCGCCTGGCGGGAGACGCGGGTGTAGAGGCGGGCGTTCTCGACGGCGATTGCCATGCGGGAGGCGACGAGTTCGAGCAGGCGCCGGTGCTCATTGGTGAAGTAGCCGATGGATTCGGACTGGAGGTCGAGGACGCCGATGACCTTGTTCTTGATGATGAGAGGGACGGCGAGCTCGGCGCGGACGTTCGGATTTGCGTCGATGTAGTTCTCGGTGAGCGTGACATCTTCGATGAGGAGGGATTTGCGCTGGAGCGCTGCCTGGCCGACAACGCCGCGGCCGAGTTTGATGCGCATTCGCTCAACGTCTGTGGAGTGACCGATCTGGAATCGCATGCGGAGATCCTGGGAGCGGTCGTTGATGAGAAGGATAGCGAAGATTTTGTAGTCGATGACTGCGCGGACGAGGTCAGCGACGCGGTGCATTAGGGTGTTGAGGTCGAGGGTGGTGTTGAGGGCGTCGGCCAGGTCGTGGAGGAATTCGATCTGGAGGGGCTCAACACGAATTTTTGGATCGACGGCGTGGGGGTGGAAGAGTACAGGCGCGGTGGGGCGGTAGTCGCCCTCGAAGCTGTGCTCAGGCGCAGGCGTTTCGGAGGGGACGGGTTTGTCGTTCTGCGGTGTGTTCGGTGGAGGCATTCTGCGTTTCGTTGATCTTACCGGGTGAGGTAGGGTTTGGGGAGTGCTTTGCGAGGTATGGTGGCTGCCGTGGGGCTATGAAGAATAGAAGAGTGAGGAGATGCGCAGGTACCCTTTGTAGGCTCGCTCTTAGACGACGGCCATCGCGACGGAGCTGTGACGAACTCCGCCGGTGGGAGGCGTTGCATTGTTATCAGTTGCTTCTGGCCGGTCGAGTTCTGAGCTAGTAGCCGGGGGTGGTGGCGGGTGGTTCGGCGGGGTGGCCGGCCAGCTCGGCAACGATTTTGACGCTGGCGCTGGCTCCGATGCGCGAGGCTCCTGCCTGAAGCATGGTGGTGGCGTCGGCGAGGGAGCGGATGCCGCCAGAGGCTTTCACGCCGGCGCGGTGGCCAGCTACCCCGCGGAGGAGGGTGATGTCGTCTGCTGTGGCCCCTCCGGTGGAGAAACCGGTGCTGGTCTTGAGGAAGTCGGCTCCGGCGGAGAGGGCGATCTCGGAGGCGCGGAGTTTCTCCTCAAAGGTGAGGAGGCAGGTTTCGAGGATGACTTTGACGATGGCGCCTGCGCCATGGGCGAGTTCGACAACGCCGCGGATGTCCTGACGAACGGCTTCGTAGTCGGCGGACTGGCCGGATTTGAGGAGCCCAACGTTGAGGACCATATCGACGTCGTGTGCGCCGAGTTTGATGACGCGAGCAGTTTCGTCGCGTTTGGACGCAGAGAGGGTGGCACCCAGGGGGAAGCCGATGACGACGCCGACGGGGATTCCGGTGCCGGTGAGGGCAGCGGCGGCAAGCGAGACCCAGGTGGGGTTGACCATGGCACAGGCGAAGCGGTACTCAGCGGCTTCGTGGCAGAGCTGGAGGACCTGGGTGCGGGTGGCGTCGGGCTTGAGAAGGGTGTGGTCGAGGACGGCAGCGAGGTTTTGAGGAGAAGAGAGAGTGTGGGCGGTGAAGGCTGCGGCGTCGAAGTGCTCGGGTCCGTTAGGAAGGGGATCGGAGATGGACAGCGTGTTCAAAACTTTGCTCCTTCGGCGCGGGGAGTCGCTCGCCGGATTACTTTCTATCATACTGGTGTGAGAGCTGGTTTAGGGGCGTGCCCCCTCCCCGTAAAACTGGTGCAAAGTCTTGATTCGGAGTGTCTTGACCTTGGACCTCTTCGTTTGACCGTTCGCTATATTCGATGCAGTGGTGAGAGGGTGGGACTCATCGGGGTTGGGTCTAGTCAAGTTAATCCGACCCTCTTTGAGAGATTAGAGCTTCCTTTAGGCCAAGTCCTCGTTGTACCGTTCCTGAGGTCGGCCGCCCAGTTCGTCCTGCGTCATTTTTTTGGCTTCGGCCGAGATTGCGTGCGCTCCGATTGCGAGGACAACAAACGTTACCGGCGCAGCCTTAGCTAACCCTTTGGAGGTTTTTGTGGCGTTTCATCTTTTGGCATCTTCTTGGAGATCAGATCGGCCGGCACGAGAAATAATTTTTCGAGTTGTTCAGGATTTAGACCTGCAGCAACCAATTTCTGAATCATGGCTGCCTGTTGACCTTTGTATTGTTCGCTTGGTACGAAGGTTTCGCCGATGAAGTCGCTTTGTGCGCCCATGCCTCTGCGATCGGGATAACCTCTCTGTTTCTTCATTGACTCCCTCGTTTTGTGGAATTATATGGCGTGCAGGATTTGCAACGACAAAAGCGACTGCAGATCCCTTCGACTAGCTCAGGGCAGGCTCTTCGACTGCGCGGCCGCAAAGTCGCGAACCGCTCCACTCAGGACGACACTTTTGTGCGGGTTGGAAGGAGCCGGTCTGGCAGGGTGGGGTGGGTCTTTATACGTTGACGGACATCTAAATGAGTATGAGAGATGGTCGGTTGAAGATGTCCGTATTGGATCAGTCGCCGGTATCGGCGGGGAGCACTCCCGGGCAGGCATTGCAGAATTCGATTGAGCTTGCGCGCCTTGTGGATGGGCTGGGGTATAGGCGGTTCTGGATGTCGGAGCATCATGCGATGGATACGCTGGCGTGCACGGCTCCTGAGGTAATGTTGGCGCGGATTGGGGCGGAGACGAAACGGATTCGGATTGGGTCGGGTGGGATTATGCTGCCGCACTACACGCCGCTGAAGGTGGCGGAGTGTTTTCGGATGCTGCATGCGCTGTATCCGGGAAGGGTGGATCTGGGGATTGGAAGGGCTCCGGGGGGTGGGCCGGTGGAGGCCCTGGCACTGAAGCGGGATCGCAAGACAAGAATGCTGGATGATTTTCCGGAGCAGGTGAGCGAGTTGCTTGCATTTCTGGGGCATCAGTTTCCGGCGGATCACCCGTTTGTCGGGATTCGGGTTTCGCCGGAGATGCCGGGCGGCCCTGATGTCTGGATGTTGGGGTCAAGCATGTGGAGCGCGGCTGCGGCGGTGGAGTTTGGATTGCCCTACTCGTTTGCGCATTTCTTCAGCCCGGTGCATACGCGGGCGGCGATTGAGACGTATCGGCGGGGATTTACGGCGAGTCAATATCGGAGTGAGGCGGAGGCCACGGTGGCGGTGGGTGTGATCTGTGCGGAGACGCAGGAAGAGGCGGAGTATTTAGCGACAAGCGTGCGTCTGTTGCAACGGAGGATTCGGCAGGGAGATCGGCGGCCGGTGGCTTCGCCCGAGGATGCGGAGCGCGAGTTGAGATTGTTGGGAGAGATGCCGATGGAAGAAGGGGAGTGGCCGCGATATTTTGTGGGGACGCCTGCTCGCGTGAAGGAACAGTTGGAGGAGATGGCTGGGGAGTTGGGGATTGGGGAGTTAATCGTGAATACGATTGTGTGGGAGCAGGCGAAGCGGCTCAGGAGTTATGAGTTGCTTGCTGGTGTGTTTGAGATGAACGACGCTTATGACTCTGTGTTATCTCGATAGAGCTTACTGAAGCACTGTGAGGACGATGAGAAGGGCGTTCTGCGGACCGGTCCCTGCGTCAGTTACGTCGATGGTTTCGTTGAGCGAGTGAGCGCCAGTGTCCTTGCCACCGCCGCCGATGGTGATGGCGGGGATTGCGAGGCTCATTGGCCAGTTGGAGTCTGAGGAGCCTCCTCCGGTCTCGGGTTGGCCGAGGCCGAGAGCCTTGATGGAAGCCATTGCTGTTGTGACGAGTGGGGCATCGACCGGAGTGTGGCCTGCGGGGCGGATTCCGATGGGCTCAATCTTGACGGTGAGTTTTCCCTTATCTTTCCAGCGCGCGTTTTCCTCGCCGAGTCCCTGCTGAACAGCTTGTTTGAAACGCGTGTCGAGCGCTTCAAGTGTCTTGGGGTCGGCGCAGCGCTCGTCGAATTCAAACCACGCTTCGAAGGGGATGGAGTTGACCGAGGTTCCGCCGCCGATGAGGCCGACGTTGAAGGTAGTCTTGGGGTCGGTTGGGACCTGGAGATCATCGATGTGAGCGATGGCGCGGCCGGCAGCCTGGATGGGATTTGCGATTCCGAATGCGCCGTAGCTGTGACCGCCGGGACCGGTGAAGGTGACGCGATAGCGGTTGCTGCCGACGCCAACGTTGGTGACGCGAGTGGCTTCGCCGGGTTCGATGGAGATGAACTCGTCGATCTCGCCTTTGAGCGTGGTGCCGAAGAGTTCTTTCATGCCGCGAAGATCCCCGGGCCCCTCCTCTCCGACGTCGGCGACGAAGGTGATGGAGCCTCGGGTGGTGAGGCGGGCGTCGTTCATGGCGTGGATGACGGAGAGCAGAGCGGCGAGTCCGCGGCAGTCGTCGCCGATGCCGGGGCCTTTGAGAACATTTCCGGTGCGCGTGACGTGGACGTCAGTCTCTGGTGGGAAGACGGTGTCGAGGTGGGCGGCGAGGACGAGATGCGGATGAGGCTGGGAGCCGGGACGGTCGCCGAGGACGTTGCCTGCGTGGTCGATGCGAACGTTGGCGAGGCCAGCTTCTTTGAAGAGGCGGGCAAGTTCGGCGGCTCGCTTGTCTTCGTGGAAGGGCGGCGAGGAGATCTCGCAGAGCCGGATCTGCTCGTCGACGAAGTGGGGTTCGCTGGATTTGATGGTCTGCATGGCGGCCTGGACCTTGGGTTGAGCGAGGATCTGGGCGGGCGTCAAGGCAGGTGTTTGAGCGTAAACCGCGATTGCCATGACACCGAAGAGCAGTACGGTGCCGGATGAGCGGGCGAGTAGAGGATGATTCATTTGCTGACAGGGTACCATTCGCGATTAACCGTGAGCCTGATTGCGGGCTGCGCCGGGAGGGTTTGATGCTACAGTTCTGCGTGAGGAACGGGTGATGAATCGAATGCTGGAGGGTGTTGAGCGGCAGCAGGCGGAGCTGACGGTGAATCTTGCCGAGTACTCCGCGCTACGCAACGAGATCATAAATTTTCAGTCGATTGAGCATCAGTCAATTTCCTTCGCAATTGCCGCGATTACAGGCCTGATCGGACTGATCGTCACTACTCTGGTGCAGGGCAGCCGCCCCAACCGATTCATGCTTATCTGGAGCGGCCTGAGATACTCCTGGGTGCCCCACCGTTTCTGCTACTGGGATTCTTATTTGCTTATGCGCAGATTCGCATCATTCAGGTTGCAAGTTATTTGCATCAGGAACTATGCCCCAGAATTTCGGCGTTGACGGGTGGAAAGACGATGGGGTGGGAGACTCACCGGCGCAAGAAGATGTGGCGGGGAGCGCATCTCTGCGCCGAGTTATTTTCCGGGTCGCGATGGCTGCTGTTTGTTTGGCCGATTGCGCTGCTCTTACGGGATTCGGCATGGAAGCAGAGGCTCGATCCAGCAACGATTGGGTTCTCCACGCAGAACAGATGATGTTTGTTGGACTGTGTGTCCTTGGATTCTACTGCTGGGTCTGGCTGCCGCGGCGCGTCATCTCGCGATAGAGGCTTAGAGGGATTCGGGAGAGAGTCGCCAGATTTTTCCGTTGTTGTAGTCGGTGAGCCAGACGGAGCCGAGGCCGGTGCGGATGCTGTCGCCTCCGGCGCCTACCCATTGGCTGGTGATGGTGGAGGTGGCGGCGTCGATGCGGGTGATTGGCGTTTTAGGCATGGTGGCCCAGACGGAGCCGAAGCCGAAGGCTATCTCGCCGCCATGACCTGGAAGGTTGGCGGGGATGTCAGCGATCTTCTGATTTGTTTTGGTGCTAATGCGTGTGATGGTGCCGTCGCCTTGGTTGAGCGTCCAGATGGAGTCGGCTCCGAAGGTGAGGAAGCGTGGTTTTTTGCCGACGGCAATCTGGAGTATGGCTTTGTTGGTGGATGGATCGACTTTGGTGAGGACGTTGTTGTCGGTGGAGGTGATCCAGACGAAGTTGTCGGCGAAGAGGGGGCAGAATGATCCGGAGGGTGTCTGGATGTCCGCGATGACGGTGTTGGAGACGGGATCGATGCGAGAGAGATGACCGGAGCGATCCGTCATGAGCCATACGCTGCCGGCACCGATGGCGATTCCGCCTTCGTCGTCCGCAGGACCTATCGGGATGATGGCCTGGATCTTGCCGGTGTTGAGATCAGTGCGGACCAGGGAATGCTTTGCGCAGCTCGGAATCCAGAGACTGCCGAAGCCAATGGCGAGACCGGAGCAGGGATTGTCTACGGAGACGGAGATTCCGAGATGGTTGTCGGAGGCTCTCATCTGCGTGACGGAGTTGGTGCCTGAACTGGTGACCCAGACGCTGTCTGAGTCGACGGCCATCCAGTCAGGATGACTTTTGATGGTGAAGGTGGCCTGAGGGCGCAGGTCTGTCATCTGCTTGATCAGCGGTACGTCGCTATGTCTGGTTTCGATGGCAGCCGGTGAGGATTGCGACGGCTGCCGTGAGAACGAAGATCGGGCGCAGCGACGATATGCGGCGGGTTGGCATGAAGGTCGACTAGTGGCCGGCAACTTCAGCGGGGAAGATGCGGATGTCGTCGACGCCGCGGTAGCGCTCGGCGTAGTCCATGCCGTAGCCGATGACGAACTGGTTGGGAATCTTGAAGGCGACGTAGTCGGCTTCGATGGGGACGAGGCGGCGCTCTGGTTTGTCGAGACAGGTGGCGATTTTGAGCGAGGCGGGTTTGTGTTGAAGCATGAGGCCGCGGAGGTAGCTGAGGGTGAGGCCGGTGTCGAGGATGTCTTCGACGATGATGACGTGCTTGCCTTCGATGGGGTTGTCGATGTCCTTGATGAGTTTGACGGCGCCGGAGGAGACGCGGGCACGGCCGTAGCTGGAGACGGCGACGAAGTCGAAGGTGTTGTCGACGCCGATGGCGCGCGCGAGGTCGGCGAGGAAGATGGCTGCGCCCTTGAGAACTCCGATGAGGACGATAGATTTGCCATCGTAGTCGGCGGTGATCTGAGCACCGATTTCGCGAGTGCGATCGGCGATCTGCTGTTTGGTGAAGAGAATCTCCATTTCTGCGGCGGGGGGAAAGACGGGAGTACTGATGGACATAAAGATTAGCGTAGCGCGAATAAGGGACGGAGGGAAAGGTCGCTAGACTTAAGAGAGCGAGGATTATGTTTCCCTATATCGATATTGGCCCGGTGCACCTGGGTACGTTTGGGCTGTTGTTGTGGCTGGCCGCAGTGGCCGCTACGGTGGTGTTGCATAAGAATTTTGTACGAAATGGCGAGGATGCGGATGCGCTGAGCGTGGTGGCGTTTGTCGTGATCGCCGGTGTGATTGGCGCGAAGACCTGGCATGAATTGCAGAATATTGCGGATCTCAAGGCTGCGGTGCGGATGATGGGTGCGCCGGGTTGGAAGCATCCGTTTGATGTAGCGATGGAGTTTCTGCACTGGTTCCAGGCGGGTTTCGCGTGGTTTGGCGGGATGCTGGCCGGAATTGCCATGCTGATGTGGCAGGGGCGCGAGGCTAAACCAGATGGCCTGACCGGATGGAGGGCTGCTGTGCGGATGCTTGATTTGGCGGCTCCAGCGGCGGCGATCGGGTATGGCGTGGGACGGATTGGATGTCTGACATCTGGGGATGGGGACTACGGGATCAACACTACGCTGCCGTGGGGGGTACACATGGCGAAGAATGCGCTGGTGCCGCCGACTCCTCCGGATGCGCTGGTGCAGCCTACACCGATCTATGAGTTTCTTTTTGCGCTGGTACTGGGGTGGTTGTTGTGGCGTTTGGGAAGTAAGGCGCGACCGATTGGCTGGCTGACCGGAGTTTATTTGGCGCTCAGCGGAATCGGACGATTTCTGGTGGAGTTTGTGCGGATCAATCCGCGGCTCTACTGGGGGATGAGCAATGCGCAGGTGGCTGCGCTGGGTTCGATTGTGGTGGGCTTGGTGGTGATAGTGGTGACGCGAAAGGGGAGCGTTGTGGAGGCTCCGGTGGTGCAGGCGAGTTCGTAGAGAACCTTTCTCTACGAACCCACCTTGGTTTAGGCGTTAAGGTTTTGCTGACATTTCTTCGCGGATGGTTTGTTGTGGAGCGGCGAAGAAGGTGGTTGAGATGAGGCCGCCGATGATGGCGCCGAGGATTGGAGCGACCCAGAAGAGCCAGAGCTGACCGAGCGCCCAACCGCCGACAAAGATTGCGGGGCCAGTGCTGCGGGCGGGGTTGACCGAGGTGTTGGTGACCGGGATGCTGATGAGGTGGATCAGCGTGAGGCAGAGGCCGATGGCGATGGGGGCGAAGCCTTTGGGGGCGCGTTCGTCAGTTGCGCCGAGGATGACGAGAAGGAAGAACGCGGTGAGTAACACCTCGATGAGGAAGCAGGCGAGGAGCGAATAACCGCCGGGGGAGTGGTCGGCGTAGCCATTGGAGGCGAAGCCGCCGGCGAGTGAGAAGCCGGGTTTGCCACTGGCGATGAGATAGAGAACGCCCGAGGCCGCGATGGCTCCGACCACCTGGGCACCGATGTAAGCGGGGAGTTCAGAGGCAGGAAAGCGTTTGGCGGTGACGAGGCCGATCGAGATGGCGGGGTTGAGATGGCAGCCGGAGACGTGGCCGATGGCGAAGGCCATGGTGAGCACAGTGAGCCCGAAGGCAAGGGCGACGCCGACGAAGCCGATGTTGAAGTTGACGCCGGGAATAGTAGATGGGAAGGCCGCTGCCAGAACCGCACTACCGCAGCCTCCGAAGACGAGCCAGAAAGTGCCGAAGAACTCTGCTGCTGCACGTTTGGAAAGATCCATTGGGACACCTGCTCTTTCTTAATCGAGATGTGTTTGTCTGAACGACTTTCGTCGAGCGCGGCCCATTCAGTCATGCAGCCACTGTGACCGGAAGGCCCGAGACTATGCATGCCAAATCGCGGAAGTCTTTTTCGCGTAGCGGAATCGTAGCATGGAGAGAGCTCCTGCCGAGTGAAATCTAATTGTCCATGAGGAGGGTAACTGTGAGATTAACAGTTGCCAAGAGGGAGATCTTGGGCACTCCGGTCGGATGCCTCAGCGAAGTATTAAGACGTTTAAGATAAGCTTTCGCGGCGTCGAGATCGGGAAAGAGGCGCTCTTCGGCCTGGAACTCGCGTGAGTGGACGCAGCGCCGGCCGGCTTTGACGCGAACGGGATGCTTGAGGTGAAGCATCTCGTGGTAGAGCAGATACTCGATCGCGCAGCGTGGGGTGTCGGGACGGTCGAAGACTCGGCTGACTACGATTGTGTTGTGGGCGGCGTCGTAGTGGCCGAGCATGCGACGTGCATGGTGTGCGCTCCAGGTGAGCGTAGGGCGGCCGAGAAGGCCGTGGAAGAAACGTGCGTTGAGGGACTCGAAGACCTCATCAAGGTCGTAGTGGTGACCCGATGGAGTTGAGACGCGCTTGCGGCCGCGTGTCTGGCGGACGTGCTCGGCTTGCTTTGAGATTGCCTCGGAGGAGACGTGGCGGCGGTAGCGGTCGGCATGAGCGCGGGCGATGGGCTTCTTGTAGAGCTTGGCGAGAAGGATGTGAGCGATGGCGTGGTGGACTGCTTCAGGGGCGGTCTCGAGGATATCGGAGAGGCGGACGTGAAGACGGCCTTCACGAAGGCGGATTGTGGTGTTGAGGGAGGTGAAGCGGCGGAAGCGGATCTCGAGCGGCGGGATGGGCGCGCGGGGACGGAGTTCGCAGTACTCGTGTTCGAAGATGGCGATGAGGGAAGCGGGTGCGGGGATTTTTTTGGCGCGCGGCTTTTTGGGTCGGGGTGGATGAAGCGATGGCGCGGGATGGTCGGGAAAGAGCGTGGGGGGCGGTGCTGGGGACGGCGAAAAGAGCTGCAGGAACTGGCGCAGAGTGGAGGGGCCGGGATGCTTCGGTGTGGTCAGGTTGTTGTCCTTGTTACAGCGTCTATGGCTTTATTAGACCAGACTCCTTTTTCGAATTGTTTTCAATTTTTATTTCTTGAGTTGAGGTGCAATCGCTGGTTCGCGGCTGGATGCGTAGCTGCTTCGAGTCGCGGCAATGGGCTAGCGTGGGACTTCTCGCGTAGGGACGTTGTCGGGTTCTTTGGCGGGTGGGTGGGCGGCGAACCAGGCCTTCTGGCTTTCGACAAGGTGAGTGGCTTCTTCACGGATGTCGCGGATCGCTTCGAGGGCGAGTTTGCGGGCGAGGTCGTAGGCCTGGTTTTCGGGCGGCTGCTTCAGGTTGGAAGACCAGCGCTCGGTGGCGTCGATGAGTTTGGGTAGAGCCTTGCGAATGTCGCGGTGACTGGCGTCGTAGTCGTCGAGATTGTCGTTGAGCTCGTCGGCGATCTGGGTGAACTCCTCAAAGAGATCGTGAGTGTCCTGCTCGCGCCCGGGTTTGCGCGGATGGGCGTAGAGATCCTGGATGGCCTTGTTGCGTTCGTCGAGGAGTTTGACGAAGACAAGGACGCGATCTGAGGGGAAGTACGCGGCTTCGCGGAGCTGCTCGATCTCGCCTTCGGAGAGCGAGTTGTCGGTGTGCTGAGCGTGCAGGGGCAGAGTGAGAGCGAGGAGAACGAAGACGAGGGGGACGCGACGGAGCATTGGTTTTTAGTGTTTGAATACTTCGGCGAGGAGCTCGTCGTGTACCTTGTCGAGCTGTTGCAAGGTGGCTTTGAGGGTGGCCTGGTCTTCGCTGGAGGCTTTGTGAAGATATTCGCCGAGACGATACGTGGTGTGGTGGAGGAGCATCTCGGCATTCTTGACGCGTTTGCTGTTATTAGCGAGATCCATGTGAATGAGCTGCGCGTAGTGGTTGACCTTCTGCAGCGTGGCGCTGGCCTGTTCGACGTCGCCGTCGAGCATCTGCTTGCCTGCGATCTCGGTCATGGTGTGAACGAGTTCGGTGTAGAGGAAACACTGATCGCGCGGACCGGCCTGCTGGGCGCGGAGTTCGAGTTGGGCCAAGGCTTCGGCGGTGGGAAGATTTTCGTCGATTGAGGCTGCTCGGGCTGTGACGCAGAGAGATGCGAACAGAGGTAAGGAGAGAAGAAGAGTCGCGGAACGAAAGATGAATTTCATAACGCACCTCGGAGGGAGCGCTTCTACTTCATGTGTTCAAGAGTGATGAGGCGGTGGCGGGCCTCCCACTCCTCGTCCGGGAACTGGCTGTTAGCCACGGCGAGAAATTGTTTGTACAGGTCGATCGCCTGTTTCGTCTGGTGCAGCTTGTCACGAGCCATTGCTTCCAGGAACAACGAGCTCGCTGAATTGGGAAGTACTGTAGCACGTAATGTTAGGGCTTGCAAGGTAGTTGTGGGGTCGTTGTTGGCGGAGGCGGCGAAGGCGAGGTGGCTGGCTGCGTTGCCCAGGTCGTCTTTGGAGGAGAAGGCCGAGGGGTTGGCGACGGCGCGCTTGAGAATTGCTTCAGCTTCGGCGTAGCGCTTGAGGCGGATGAGGGTGTCGGCGTAGTCGTCGAGGAGGGAGAGGTCTGGTGGGATGTCGTGGGGGAAGTTGGCGACGAGGGCGGCGTAGAGGGGAGCGGCGGCGTCGTACTGCTGGTTGCGGCTGTAGAGGCGGGCGAGGAGGCGGGTGATTGCGGGATCAGTGGGATTGGCGGCATGGAGCTTTTGGACTATCGGGAGGGCTTCGGCGGGTTTGTTTTGTTGCTCGTAGAGGCTTGCAAGCTGGGTGTTCAGGGTTGGGTTGTCGGGGTCTTTGGCGAGGGCTGCGGTAAGGAGGGCCTCGGCCTGGTCGGATTTCTGCTGGTGCAGAAGGAGGTGGGTGAGAGCTGCGGTGGCATCGTGATTCTGGGGATCGGCGGCGATGAGGCGGCGGTAAGCGGCTTCTGCTGAGGCGGTGTCGCCGGAGGCTTCAGCGAGTTCGCCAGAGAGGAGGATGTCGTCCCGGGTCTCGGGAGAGAGCTTCAGGGCGGAGAGGAGCTCATCGCTGGCGGTCGCGGGGTCGGAGGTCTGGTCGATGCGGGCAAGGGCGCGGAAGGCACGGGCTTTGAGGAGGGGGTTGTCGGTGGGGAGGGTCGTGGCCTTGAGGAGTTCGGTTCGGGCGAGCGAGAGTTTATCGCTGCGGGCGAGGAGGAGGCCGAGGCCGAGGTGGGGATCAAAAAAGTTGGGATCGACGGCGATGGCGCGGCGGTAGGTGGTTTCCGCGGCGTTGGTTTGGGCAGGGGTTTCGGCGAGGGCGTCCTGGGTGAAGGCGAGGTCGTAGAGGAGGTGAGGGTCGTTGGGGGATTTTTCGGTGAGGGTGGTGAGGAGTTTGAGGGCGGTGGGGTAGTCGTGTTTGTCGAGGGCTTCGTTGGCCTGGGTGAGCAGACGGTCTTGCGGCTGTGGTTGGGGCGGCTGGGTGGTATCGGTGGTGCCGGCGGGGAGTTGGGCCTGGGCTGGGGCGGCTACGAGAACTAGTGTGGAAAACATCATGAGCGGAATCGCCAAAAGGTTTGGACGGAGCCTGGGAAGGAATCGGATTTCGGTGTGTCTCTTCACGGTATTGGTTAGACCCCCATCCCTGTCTTAAAGTGTGCAAAGTCTTCCAAGGAAAAGATTTAGGTCTGGACTTACGGTCCGGCATTAAGTACGGAAGCCCGGCCTGGATGGCCGGGCTTCAGCAGCTTTTCCCTGATTAAAGGATAACAGGCTCGTCAAGAGGTGGCCTTTTGTGGCCTTGGGAAAAAGCGGTCCGCCTTAGCTCCCGAGGGTTCCATCGCAAGGGCAATTGCCTATGCCCATTCTGCGCTATACTCCCGCCCATCCTGAGTTTTTTGCAAAACGGAGCCACACATGTCCGATCCGACGCCACAGGAATTGACCGACATTCATGCCAAGGCCCTGGCCATCAATCTGGAGGCTTCTCTCTACGGGACGTTTGCCGAGATTGGAGCAGGTCAGGAGGTAGCGCGCTGGTTTCTGAGCGTTGGCGCAGCTTCGGGAACAGTCGCGCAAGCCATCTCTGCTTACGACAAGATCGTCAGCGACGACGTGTACGGCGCCGGCACGCGCTACGTTTCGAAGGAGCGCCTCGTGGCTATGCTCGACTACGAGTATCAGCTCCTCCTCACCCGGTTAGCGAAAGTTCGCGGTGACCATACCCGATTTTTCGTTTTTGCGGATACGGTCGCGACCCGGAACTACCAGGGAACTAACGAGCAACACGGCTGGCTCGGTTTCCGTTTCCAGGACGAGCCCGGCGGCCAGCCCAATCAGATTCTTCTCCACATCAATCTTCAGGATTCCACCGCGCAGCTCCAGCAGCAGGCCATTGGGACGCTTGGCGTGAATCTGATCTATGCCTGCCATCATCAGCGGTCATCCGCAGCGGCTTTTCTGGCCGGCTTGTTCGACGACCTATCGCTTGCACGGCTCGAAATCGACGTTCTCGAACTGACGGGGCCCGCCTTTGCTGGTACAGACTCCCGCATCTGGTGCCTGGAATTGCTCCGCGCCGGTATGTGCCATGCAGTGGTCTTCGATTCCAACGCCAAGGTAGTTGAGCCGTCAACTCCCTTTCACAAGCGTCCCCTCATGGTGCAGCGTACTTTACACGGCCGTCCCGGCCCATCTTCCGCGGAAGCCTTTCAGACTGCGCGTCAAACGTTTCTGTCTAAAGGCACTCCCTCCGCCCGCGAACCTTTAGCCACCTTCGAGATCACCACTCCAAGTCTCGAAGGCTCGGCTGCCTCTGATAACGCGGAACTGCTTACCATGGTCGAACAGCTAGCCCCTAAGGGCGTTGTTGTTGTCACCAACTACCCGGTGGGCTACCTTGTGCTTGAGTACCTTCGCCGCTACACCGCTGAGCCTGTCGCGGTGATCGTCTGGATTTCTATGTTTCTTAAAGATCATGGAAGACCAGGTTATTCCGGCGCTTCCCGGCGCCGTGTTGGAGTACTTGGGCCGATTGCTGCTCACCGACGTGACAATCTGTGTCGCTGCGATGAGCAAGGAATCGCTGGTGGCCGCGCTTGGCAGCCTGCCGACAGATCTTTTGCGGGAGACCCCCGGCCGCGATCTTCTGACCCTTGACGATTTTCTTCCCAAGCCGCCGCTGGATCACCTCTTCCGCTATCTTCGCGCCGCAGGCCGCGTCGTTCCTTTGCAGGACACGCAGGCGAAGATCTGACAATGATGTGAGCTAATTCGATCATCAACCGTCCAGAGAACCGGTATCAAGGTGCGTAATGGGTGAAGACAAAGTCTCGAGCTTTAGCAGGTTCGTGGCAGGTAAAGCAGGCTGTCTGGACCGCCTCGTTGGTGGGTTTGCCGCCGGTAAATTGAGCGAATCCCCAACCGCCGGTCGCGGCGTACTTTCTGGAGTCCTTGATCATGAACTGAACGTTCGTTGGAGGCCCGGCGACGAAAGACTGGTCACGGCCAAAGACTTTATTGTTTTCCTCAGACGGGATGTAGCTCCAGGCCAGCCGGGCGATGATTGTGCCATCCGGGAATGCAAGCTTTTCTTCTCGATAGGCCTTGATCGCAGCCTCGTTGCCTAAAATGGCGCGAATATCGTTGTTGTTGCCTGCCTCGTGGGCTACGGAGATCAGTTTCCAGTCGCGGTATCCGGACGGGATTTTGATTTCGGAGGTCGAGGGGGATCCTGCGTTGGATTGTCCAGATGCATGGGCTATGTGGGCGACAATGCCGGCCAGGGTAACAAAGGCAAACAGCAAGAAGCAGATCCGTCTCATAGTGTTCCTCCTCTAAAAGTTTGAGGGCCCACCGCTCGCCTGAATCAAATGGACAGGCTGAAGTTTTTCGGATTAGTACTGCGAAGTCGGCTCCGTTAGAAGAGTTAACCGGTGACCTGTAGCTCGGGCTCTGGTTTGAAGATTGCGGGTTTGAGGACAGGGGCAAGCCAGTGGCCGGTATGGCTGGCGGGGTTGGCGGCGATCTCTTCGGGGGTGCCGACGGCTACGATCTGGCCGCCGCCGCTGCCGCCTTCGGGGCCCATGTCGATGACCCAGTCGGCGGATTTGATGACGTCGAGGTTGTGCTCGATGACGAGGAGGGAGCCGCCGCCTTCGATGAGTTTGCGGAATGCGGCGAGGAGTTTGGCGACGTCGTCGAAGTGGAGGCCGGTGGTGGGCTCGTCGAGGATGTAGAGGGTGCGGCTGCGGGCTTTGGCGGCGGTTTCGTTGTTGGTGCTGCGGTTGGTGATGCTGCGCGCGGTAGCGAGGTGGGAGGCGAGTTTGACGCGCTGGGCTTCGCCGCCGGAGAGTGTGGTGGCGGACTGGCCGAGACGGACGTAGCCGAGGCCTACCTCGTCGAGGACGTAGAGCTTGTCGACGATTTTGGGGTGGCCGGCGAAGTAGACGAGGGCTTCTTTGACGGTCATGTTGAGGACGTCGTAGATGCTCTTGCCTTTGTACTTGATGTCGAGGATCTGAGATTTGTAGCGGGTACCGTTACATTCTTCGCAGGGGAGCTCGATGTCGGCGAGGAATTGCATCTCGACGGTGACGGTGCCGTCGCCTTCGCAGACATCGCAGCGGCCGCCGGGAACGTTGAAGGAGAAGTGGCCGGGGCCGAAGCCGCGGCGTTTGGCGTCGGGCTGGGCGGCGAAGAGGGCGCGGATGTCGTCGAAGGCCTTGATGTAGGTGACGGGGTTGGAGCGCGGGGTGCGGCCGATGGGGGACTGGTCGACGAGGATGACGTCGTTGAGGTGCTGGGTGCCGGAGAGTTCGCGGAAGAGGTGCGCGGGATCGCTGCCTTCGGTTTGTCCGAGAGCCTGCATGAGGGCGCGGTAGAGGACCTGGTGAACGAGAGTGGATTTGCCGGAGCCGCTGACGCCGGTGACGCAGACGAGGAGGCCGAGGGGGATGTCGATGTCGACGCCGCGGAGGTTGTGGATGCGCGCGCCGGTGAGTTTGAGGTGTTCGCGGCCGGGTTCGCGGCGGTATTTGGGGATGGGGATGGTGAGGCGGCCGGAGAGGTATTTGCCGGTGATGGAGTTTGGGTTGGCGGTGACTTCTGCGACGGTGCCGGAGGCGAGGAGTTGTCCGCCGAGTTCGCCGGCTCCGGGGCCGAGGTCGAGGAGGTGGTCGGCGGCGCGGATGACGTCGGGGTCGTGCTCGACGACGAGGATGGTGTTGCCGAGGTCGCGGAGGTCCTTCATGATGCGGATGAGCTTAGCGGTGTCGCGGGTGTGAAGGCCGATGCTGGGTTCGTCGAGGACGTAGAGCGCTCCGACTAGGCGCGAGCCTAGCGAGGTGGCGAGTTGGATGCGCTGGGATTCTCCGCCGGAGAGGGTGGAGCTGAGGCGGTCGAGGGTGAGGTAGTCGAGGCCGACCTGATGGAGGAAGTGGATGCGCTGGCGGACCTCTTCGAGGATCTTTCCGGCGATTTCGGTTTGTGCCGGTGAAAGTTGCAAATTGTCGAAGAAGGTTTGGGCCTCGGTGATGGTGAGGGCGGAGACTTCGCAGATATTTCTGTTGTTGATGAGGACGGCGCGGGCTTCGGCGCGGAGGCGCTGGCCGCGGCAGTCGGGGCAGAGGGCGTAGCCGCGGTATTTTGAGAGGAAGACGCGGACGTGGAGCTTGTATTTTTTGCGTTCGAGCGCGGCGAAGAAGCCGCGGATACCGGGGAAGGTGCTGCCGTCGCCTTCTTCGATGAAGCGTTGCTGGTAGTCAGTGAGGTCGTACCAGGGGACGTTGAGGGGGATGTTGGCGGCCTTGGCGGCGCGCTTCATTTCGCCGTGGTGGGGGCGGTATTTTGTGGTCGTCCAGGGGGCGATGGCGCCCTCGTCGAGGGTTTTGGACTTGTCGGGGATGATGAGGTTGGGGTCGAAGTCGATGGTGTTGCCGAAGCCCTGGCAGCGGGGGCAGGCGCCGTAGGGATTGTTGAAGGAAAAGAGGCGGGGTTCTGGCTCGCGGTAGGCGCGGTGGCAGGAGGTGCACTCGAAAGCGGCGGAGAATCGGTACTTCGTACCGTTCTCGTTGTCGGGGCCAGGAAGGGTGTGGAACTGGACTTCACCGGATTCGCGGTAGCCGGTCTCGATGGCGTCGACGATTCTTGCGCGCGATTCGGAAGTGATGGCGAGGCGGTCGATGAGGGCGAAGATGGGTTGGGCGAAGTCGAGTTCGAGGAGGGATTCGGGGGTGGAGAACTCAACGATCTTTCCGTTTTGGTAGAGGCGATTGTAGCCGCGTCGACGCAGTTCGGTGAGGCGCTCTTTGAGAGCTTCGGTGAGATTGAAGGAAGAGGCGACCGCGGATTTTACGGATCTCTTTGCTGCAGATTTTTTGGGTTTGGGTGCGTCGGCAGCCTCTTCGACGGTGGGGATCTGCATGGGCTCGAGTTTTACTTCGGCGCGGATGATGGGGAACAACACGTAGGTGCGTGTTCCTTCGGGGAGAGCGAAGAGTGTGGTGACGATCTCGTCGACGGTGTCGTGTTTGACGATGCCGCCGCAGTGCAGGCAGGTGACAGTGCCGCAGCGGGCGTAGAGGAGGCGGAGGTAGTCGTAGATTTCTGTTGCAGTGGCGACGGTGGAGCGGGGGTTGCGGGTCTGATTTTTCTGCTTGATGGCGATGGCGGGGGCCAGGCCGTCCATGTGGTCGACGTCTGGCTTTTCGATGCGCTCGAGAAACTGGCGGGCGTAGGCGGAGAGGGATTCGACGTAGCGGCGCTGGCCTTCGGCGTAGACGGTGTCGAAGGCAAGGGAGGATTTCCCTGATCCCGAGACGCCGCTGACGACGGTGAGGGCGTTGTGGGGGATGTCGACGTCGATGCCCTTCAGGTTGTGGGTCCGGGCTCCCCGGATGGTGATCTGGTCATTCATAGCCAAACTTCTATTTTCCCGCATTAGGCGGCTGAGCGCGAGTTAATCCAGGACGGGAGGCAAAAAGCGGCGTCGTTCGATTTGATGAAAGGGAACTTAGGTGTCATTCTGCAAAGATGAAGCTAAGAGTGTGGTTAGGTGCAATTGCGGGAGTTGGACTGATTTGCGGTGGGATGGCTGCGGCACAGGAGAAGGGATATTGGCGTGCGGAGAGCTCGACGGCACGGTCTATTACTGGGGATGTAGAGATTTCGGATGAAAAGATCGCAATTAATTTCGTCACTTTTACCGTCGCCCGAATACGTGCGTTGACGCCGGAGGAGGACAGCGCGGTTTTCAGTGCGGACGCTGGCGGGAACGGCAGCCTCTATCGACTGAATGTTCCAGCTTCGAAGAGGTTTCTGAAAAAGAACAGCCTATGTGGTTCTGACGATACTCAGTGGATGGTCACTTACGTCCTGGGCCGCTCTATGGAGGTTGCGTTTTTCTCGGGACAGAAGCCGCCGATCTTTACTTCGGATGCAATTGCGAATTCAACGGACCTTTGCGGCAAGTTCGGTTATGTGAGGTGAAGCTTCTAGATATGCGTAGCGCCTATTGGGGTGTTTTCTTGATCTCAATAGGTGGCCCGCATTCCGGCGGCATTGGTAGAAAATTCCCGCCCTTAACGCCGCCCTTTCCATCTGGAACGTAAAAGGAACCTGGTGTTCCGACGTTGGGATAGAACACCATTATTGTGGTTTCTACTGAAACGGGAATTCCGTTTTCCAAATAGGGCGTGTAGGTCCACTGCTTGACTGCCTTCATTGCGGACTCTTTGAATTCCTCGAAGCCGCCAAGGGTTTTCAGGATGGTTACTTTTCCATCCTCTCCGATGGCCACATCGAAAGTCACCATCCGGTTCGAACACTTCGGCATCTTTGGGGACTCCGGGGTCACAGTGGTCAACAGACGCGCAGCCATTACCGGCGCGGGGACTTTGACCATCTGTTGCGGCTCCGACTTCTCTTGGCCTGCGCATACGCCGGTTAGCAACACGGAACAGAAGAATGGAAATAGCAGAGAACGCATAGGTCACCAGAACACTGAGTCACTATAAATCCCAACGTTAGATCTAATATCGAAAGCTATCGCTTTATCAATTTTGCGGTTGGGGGCGGAAGATTTCAATGATCAAGAGGCAGGCGCCGATGACGATGCAGCTGTCGGCTACGTTGAAGTCTGGCCAGTGGTAGTGGACGATGTGGACTTCGAGGAAGTCGATGACGTAGTGGTAGCGGATGCGGTCGTAGAGGTTGCCGGCGGCTCCGCCAAGGATGAGGGCGAGGGCTACTGAGGTGAGGGTGAGGTACCGGCCTACGCGCCAGATCATGCCCAGGAGAACGATGACGGCGATGGCGGAGAAGGCGATGAGGATGTAGCGGACGGTGGTGGGTGAGGCGTTTTCCGCGAACATGCTGAAGGCTGCGCCGGTGTTGTGGACATCGGAGATGCGGAAGATGCCGGGGATGACGGTGTGGGCCTGGCCGTTGGGGAGCTGCTGCGAGACGATACGCTTCGTTATGCGATCGAGGATGATGACAAGGGCCGAGATGGCGAGGACGACGATGCGCTTGTCGAAGGGCTTGGGGTCGAACTCGGTGGGCGGATATTTGTATCTCGCGTCGGGATTATCGCCGGGAGTATTTGGGGAAGACATCAGGCTTGCGGCTCCGTTGGGTTGCTGGGTGTTGCGGTGTATGGGGGAAAGTCGATGGCTTTGAGCGCGTCGGCGCAGCGAAGGCAGACGGTGGGGTAGTTGGCGTCGTTGCCTACGTCGGTGGTGAAGCGCCAGCAGCGTTCGCACTTGCTGCCGTCGGCTGGTTTGGCCTGGACGTAGAAGGCTCCCTTGGCGACTTCACCTTCGGTGACGATCGCGTCGACGAGCTTGACCTGCGGCACGCCCAGGAGTTCAGGAAGGACTTCGTGGTACTTCTCAAAGACCGGATTTGGCGGGCAAGCGACGTTGGTAAGCCAGCCGAGAGTGACCTGAACTTCGGAGGGACGGTTACTGATCTCTTTGGCGGTGCGGGCTTCTTCGAGAACCTTGAGGACCTCGTCGCGAAGTGTGAGGAGGTACTCCCAGTCCTCTTCGATGCTCTTGACGCTGCCGGGAACGATGTCGGACATGACGGGGAAGAGGGCGAGGTGGACGCTGGATTCGCGGCCTTCGACCTTTGGAAGAAGCTGCCAGACCTCGTCGGCGGTGAAGCTTAGGATGGGTGCGATGAGGCGGGTGAGGGTTTCGGCGATGCGCCAGAGAGCGGTTTGCGCGCTGCGGCGGCCGGGATGGTTGGGGGCGAAGGTGTAGAGGCGATCTTTGAGGACGTCGAGGTAGAGCGCGGAGAGATCGGTGTTCACGAACTCGTTGAGGGCGTGATAGGCGCGGTGGAACTCGAAGTCGTCGTAGGCGGAGCGGATTTTTGCGTCGAGCTCGGCGGTGCGGGCGAGGATGTATTGGTCTAGAGGTTCGAGCTCCGTGAAGTCATTCTCTGCGTTGGTGGATGGGTCGAAGTCGTAGAGGTTGCTGAGCAGGAAGCGTAGGGTGTTGCGCAGCTTGCGGTAGTTGTCGCTGACGCGCTGCATGAGGTTTTCGCTGGCGGCGACGTCTTCGCGGAAGTCGACGGAGGCTACCCAGAGACGGATGATCTCGCCGCCGAGGCGCTTGGCGATGTCGACGGGGTCTACGCCGTTGCCGAGCGATTTGGAGAAGGCGCGGCCTTGCTCGTCGAGGGTCCAGCCGGAGGTTGCGACCATGCGGTAGGGTGCGACGCCGCGGACGGCGACGGAGGTGAGGAGGGAGGAGTGGAACCAGCCGCGATGCTGGTCGCCGCCTTCGGTGTAGAGGTCGGCGGGGAAGTTGCGTTCGGGCTCGAGGACAGCGTGCCAGCTCGCGCCGGACTCGAACCAGACGTCGAGGATGTCGGTCTCTTTGCGGAATTCTTTGTTGCCGCAGGAGCGGCAGGCTGTGTCTTTGGGTAAGAGGGCGGCGGCTCCGTGGAGGTACCAGGCGTCGGCGCCCTCTTTTCTGAAGCGATCGACGATGCTCTTGTTGATGGATTTGTCGTTGAGGGGTTCGCCGCATTGATCGCAGAGGAAGACGGCGATGGGAACTCCCCAGATGCGCTGGCGCGAGATGCACCAGTCGGGGCGAGTGGCGATCATGTTGGAGATACGCTCTTCGCCCCAGGCGGGATCCCAGATGACTTGCTTGATCTCGTCGAGGGCGCGCTGGCGGAAGGTGGTGACGGTGCCGTCTTCGGTGGGCGTTTCCGAAAACATGGGGGTGTCCATGCCGATGAACCACTGCTCGGTGGCGCGGACGATGATGGGGTTGTGGCAGCGCCAACAGTGCGGGTAGGAGTGCTCGTAGGTGGTGGCGCTGAGGAGTGCGCCTTTTTCTTTGAGGAGTTCGATGATGGGCGCGTTGGATTTGAAGACGGTGAGGTCTTCGTAGGGTAGGCCTGGTCTTCCACCATGGAGTTCGGTGTGGCGCTGGCGTCCGGCGTTGTCGACGTATTGGATTTCGGGCAGGCCGAGTCGCTTGCCGGTGTAGAAGTCGTCGACACCGTGAGCCGGTGCGGTGTGGACGAGGCCGGTGCCTTGGTCGCTGGTGACGTAGTTCGCGGCGGCAGTAACGATGTAGCGCGAGAGAAACGGGTGCAGGAAGGTGGCTTTGGAAAGATGGTCGCCGGGGAAGCTGGCGATTTCGACGGATGCCTCGAGATTGGCGGCGGCTTTTACCGCGGGGACGAGTTGCTCGGCGACGATGTAGACGGCTCCGTCTTTAGGGTTTTCGAGTGCGACGTATCGGAGATCCGGGTTGTAGGCGATGGCCTGGGATGCCGGGAGCGTCCACGGGGTGGTTGTCCAGATGATCGCGTAAACGGTTTTGCCTTCGAGGCGAGGGTCGATCTCCTTTGACGTGGAGAAGAGGGCATAGCGGACATAGACGCTGGGTGACGTGTGCTGCGCGTATTCGACCTCGGCTTCAGCGAGAGCGGTCTTGTCGTGGATGCACCAGTAGACGGGGCGCAGGCCTTTGTAGACGAAGCCCTTTTCGAGGAAGTCGTAGAAAGTCTCGACGATGCTGGCCTCGTATTGGAAGGACATCGTGAGGTAGGGGTCGTTCCAGCGGCCGAAGACGCCGATGCGCTCGAACTGGGTGCGCTGAAGGTCGACGTATTTTTGCGCGTACTCGCGGCAGGCGCGACGGACGGCGATGGGCTCCATCTCGAGCTTTTTGCGACCGAGTTGCTCATCGACTTTGATTTCGATGGGGAGGCCGTGGCAGTCCCAGCCTGGGACGTAGGGGGCGTCGAAGCCGGCCATGGTTTTGGTCTTGACGACGAAGTCCTTGATGCACTTGTTGAGGGCGTGGCCGAGGTGGATGGCGCCGTTGGCGTAGGGAGGGCCGTCGTGGAGGATGTACTTTGGGGATCCGGCGCGGGCGGCACGGATTTGGTCATACAAATGCTGTTTCTGCCAGCCTTCGAGGCGGGCAGGTTCGTTCAACGGCAAGTTCGCCTTCATGGGAAAGGCAGTTTGGGGCAAGTTCAACGTGGCTTTCAGCGGCTTCGGCGCTGGGTTAGCGGCGTTTTCTGTCCCGCCAATGGGCAAATTGAGCGTAGACTTCAGCAGTTTGGGCGCTGATTTTGCCTCTTCGGGTTTTCCGTTGGTTACTTCCGGCATTCGTTCCTCGTCATCCTGATAGCGGAAATGCAGTTTGTGCCAAACCCTTATTGTAGACGGGGCGGCGGGGTGAAAAAAGGGGATCGCGACATTCGCAGGGGAGGTGCGTCCAAGGAATCAAGCACCGGGAGGTGAAAGTTTGTAGAATGTTTAGGGAGACAGGCTCGCTTGCCGTACCGGAAGAGAAAACCGGCGATAGACCGGAAACGTATTGACAGAAGTCGAGTCGGCGCACGATTTTGAAAGTGGGTGGTTGGTAGCTGCGGCTAGCTCCACCGAGGCGAAGCAGCTTATGGCGAATTCATTATTGACCCCACCACCGCAGATCGACCCAGAGAAACCGGTTCCGACGTTGCGTCCAGCAGACGCTCCGCACCTGAATGAAGAGACCGATGGATCGATGTGGACGTCGCTGATCGCGAACCTGCGCGATGCG
This sequence comes from uncultured Acidobacteriaceae bacterium, assembly GCA_963754765.1. GTDB lineage: Bacteria > Acidobacteriota > Terriglobia > Terriglobales > Acidobacteriaceae > Edaphobacter. The sequence goes on from CAVWHJ010000010.1 coordinate 130,208, forward strand.
TTCAGCAAGACGAAGGAAGAACCGCTGGAGTTGCAGTCGAGGCCAGCGAAGAGCGACTTGATCATCAAGGAAGAGGGAATATTTACCTCTCTGTGGGGCAGCATTCGGGATGTGTTCTTCCCGGTGAAGTTGCCGCCGCTGGTGCTGGAGTCGAAGCCGATTGCGGTTGTCGACAGGATGAAGACCAAGCAGAACCCTGCGGCGACGGGTTCTGCGATTGCGATCTATGCGCTGATCATTCTGCTTATCGCGTGGCTGCTGCATGAGAAGGTCAAGTTTGCTGCGCCGGTGAAGCAGTTGCTGGTGACGGATTTGACTGTTCCTCCGCAGGCTCCGCCGAAGCTCGACAAGATGGGCGGAGGCGGTGGACAGCGGGGACCGACTCCTGTGACGAAGGGTACGCCGCCGAAGTTTGCGGATACTGCAGATTGTGCCGCCGAATAAACCTCCGCTGATTGAGCCGAAGATTCACATTCAGCCGACGATTGAAGTGCAGCAGGATGTGAAGATGGCGAGCAGCATTCCGCAGGTCGGCATTGCGAGTTCGCCGCTGGTGGGAATGTCGATGGGCAATGGCTCGGGCACGGGATTGGGTTCCGGGAATGGCTCCGGGCTTGGGCCGGGCTCGGGTGGAAATACGGGCGGCGGACCGCGGCGAATTGGTGGCGGTGTGAGTGCGCCGATTCTGATCTATTCGGTTGAGCCGGAGTTCTCGGAAGAGGCTCGCAAAGCCAAGGTCGCCGGGAATGTGCTGGTTAATTTGTGGGTGGATACCAACGGCAATCCGAGTCATGTGCACGTGATTCGCGGCGTCGGGATGGGGCTGGACGAAAAGGCGAGGGATGCTGTGATGCAGTACAGGTTCAAGCCTGCGATGGAGAACGGCCACCCGGTTCTGGTTGAGTTGAATGTCGAGGTTAACTTCCAGATCTTCTAGTTTGGTTTTGGTGTGCGAAGGGCCCGCTGACGCGGGCCCTTTTGTTTTGCGGGTCAGGCGGGTTGGAGTGCGGAGCGCGACTGATTATTTTGTGGAGGAGGAATCAGCCTTGAGTCGGGTGCGGATTTGAGGCTGAAACGGTCGACCTGATGCTCGAGGGTGACTGCCGTCGTTCGGAGCGATTCGATTCCTGCGGCAGTGGTGGCCATTTCGGTGAGGTTGTCGTGGCTGAGGGAGTGGATGGCGTCGAGGCTGGCGCTGGACTGATCGGCGGCAGCGGTTTGTTGCGAGGCGGCAATGGCGATCTGGGCGATCATGCGGTCGACGCGCTCGGCCATGCCGATGATTCGCTCGAGGGCTTCGCCGGCCTGAGTGGTGGTGATGACGCCCTGCTGGACGGTGCCGGTGCCGCTTTCCATGCTGGCGATGGCCGTGCGGGTGCGATCCTGGATGCCCTGGATCATGGTGGCGATCTCGCCGGTGGCTTGTGCGGTGGATTCGGCGAGGCGACGAACTTCTCCGGCGACGACGGCGAAGCCACGGCCTTGATCTCCGGCGCGTGCAGCTTCGATGGCGGCGTTGAGGGCTAGGAGGTTGGTTTTGCGAGCGATCTCGTCGATGACGGTGACGATCTGACTGATGCGACGGGAGTCGTCGCCGAGGAGGCCGACGGTGGCTGAGGTGTCGCTAACTGCGGTGGCGATGGAGTGCATGCTGCCGAGGACCTGCTTGACGATGGTGCCGCCGTCGCGTGCGGTTTCGGCTGCGCCACGCGCGGTTTCGGCGGCGGACTGGGTGTGGCGCGAGACCTCGGCGATGGATGCGGACATTTCCTGCATGGCCGTGGCGGCTTGCTGGGTCTGCTGGCTCTGCTGATCCATGCGGCGGTGGATTTGGTCGCCTGCAGTGCGCATGGAGGCGGCGCTGCCGGTGAGTGAGCCGGCGGTCTCGGCGACTGTGCCGATGATGGTGGAGAGATTGGTCTGCATCTGCTGCATCGCACCGGCGAGGGTGCCGATCTGATCCTGACTATGCAGGTCGAGGAGTTCGCCAGTGAGATCACCGGCGGCGATGGCGTTAGCGCGTTCCGCGACGAGGGTGATGCCTCGCGTGATGCGGCGGGCGAGGACGACGGAGAAGGTCCCTCCGACGAGCGCGCCGAAGAGAGTGGCGAGCCAAAGAGTGAGCAGCGTGGAGTGATTGGCGCGGCGCAGTTGCACGAGCTCCTCGTTGGTCTGAGACATCTGCGACTGGGCCAGGTCTGTGACGGTTCGGAAGAGAGATTGTTCGAGCGGGAGGATCTGTCCCTGGAGTGTTTCGTAGGCCTGGGCTGTGCCTTGGGAGGTCTTCGACTCGTTGAGGCTTTCGACTTTCTCTTCGAGCGGCTTCAGCGCGGCGAGTCCAGCTTCAAGAGAGTCGAGGCGCGCGGCGTCGGAGCCGAGATCGAAGTGGGTGCTGTCCTGCCGAAGTTTGGCGAGGGATAGTTCGGCTTGCTCAAACTGTTCGCGGCGCGAGGCGCGATAGGCAGCGGAAGAGCTGGGGTCGATGCCGAAGAGCATGTAGGACTCGAGCGCGCGAATGGTGTCCGTGTAGTGGGAACGGAGATCACGGCTTCCCATGATGAGCGGCAGACGGTTTGTGGTGATGACGTCGGAGAGGTGGTTGGCCTCGGTCATGCGGAGGTGCGCTGTGTAAGCGCTGAGGAACATGGCAGCGATGAGAATGCCGGTGCTGAGTCCGAGCTTTGATTCAAGTTTCATGGCGGTCCTTAGGAGCGGGGATATGCGTTGCGAACGAGCGAAAATTATTGGCCGTCTGCGGTGAAGTTGACTTCGATCTCAGACTCGGACGCCTCGGGATTCGGTGAGAAGCGCCAGCGGCTGACGGCGTCCTGCGCGGCGGGCGCGAGGAGCGCGTGACCGGATTCGACCTTCGTTCCCGTGACTTTTCCTTCAGGGTCAATGGCGACCAGAAGGATTACTTTGCCAGAGACATGCATCCGGCGAGCAAGTTCCGGGTAGGTGGGCGCGATGCGGGAGACGATGGCGCGATGGGTTGGCGCGGCGAATGCTGTGATCGCACAGAGTGCAAGACCACCGAAGAACAGAAAGGGACGCGAGAAGCGAAGTGGGATTGCCAAGTAAACCTCCTATACAGAGGTTGTATCGGCAGGTGGGAGGGGAGCTTTAGTGGTGGGTGAGGACGGGGGAAGCGATATCGGCGAAGGTGAGATTCTCGGCGGGGCTGCCGGTAAGCTGCTTCCAGTCGAGGAACAGCTTGCCATAGCTGTCGGTGAGGCAGATGGCGTGATCTATGTTGAGCTCGGCCAGGGTTCGATCGATCCAGTCGGTCGGGCCTTCGAGTTCGGCGTAGTTGCCGATGGGTGTTTCATCGATGACGAGATGAGCGAGGGTGTTGGAATTTGAATCGACGACTTGCGACCACTCGGTTCGGTATTTCTCGTAGATAAAGGCGGGAGTGTAGCCAAGTTGGCGGAAGATTTCGGCCATGGCTTGCGGGTCGGAGACGGTTGTCTCAGTCTCGATGCGAATCTTATAGCGGGAGGATTCAGCAGTGCTGTCATCGATGCGTTTATGTGTAAGGGTGTGAATGCCGCCATAGTCGCGTAGGCGCAGGATCTGGCGTTTGGCGCGGAGGTCGCGGTTGGGTGTGTCAAAGAGGGTGTTGTGCTCGAAGGTGCGTGGGGTGACGAGATGGAAGCCGAGGGAGGGTAGGCATGCCTGAAGTACTGATGGATCGGCGACGGGGAACTTCAGTTCGATCTCGGCAGCCTGCATGGGATGAGTATACGAGCAGCTTTCGGTGCAAAACGGGGAGTTAATTGGATTTTGCTGCTTTCTCCAGGCGATCGCGGATGGCGAGGCCCAGGCCGTCGTCTGTGGGGATTGGGCAGAGGATGACGGTGACGCCGCGGCTGTCGAGTTCGCGCAGGCCGGCGAAGAGGGCGTGGGCGAGGGCGGCGTTGTTATTGAACATGTTCCAGTGAAATATCTCGACTTGATGACGGGGAACGTTCCAGTCCAGAGGAAGCATGACGCCGATTTTTTCTTTGGCGGTCCATAGCCGGGTGACGTGCGAGTTCATTTCAGCTTCGGTTGTGACGAGGATCAGGCGAGCTCGCGGGGCGTAGTGGCGAATGCCAACGCCAGGCGAGGGAAGGCTTTGCGGCTCCCCGGCGGGCTGTTGGAGCGGCTTGTAGAGTGTGACGGGGCCGCCGATGGGTTCGAGCATGCCGGTGGTGACGGCTCCGGGACGGTAGAGGATCATCGGGGATTGGTTGGGGTCCAGAACTGTAGATTCGAGGCCGACGGTGGTGGGGCCTCCGTCGAGGACGGCGTCGATGCGGTGGTCGAGGTCTTCGAGGACGTGGGCGGCGGTGGTGGGGCTGGTATGTCCAAAGCGATTGGCGCTGGGTGCGGCGATAGGGACGCCGGCAGCTTCGATGAGTGCGAGGGCAATGGGGTGATTGGGCATTCGGACGCCGACGAGGGGCCGGCCGGCGGTGACGTTATCGGGGATCTGCGGAGTGCGGGGCAGGAGGAGGGTGAGGGGACCGGGCCAGAAGGCGGAGATCAAGCGCTCTGCTGCGGGCGGGACGATGGCGACACGGTCGAGCATGGCGCGGTCGCTGACGTGGACGATGACGGGGTCCCAGTTGGGACGGGCTTTCGCAGTGAAGATGCTTTCGACAGCGCGAGAGTCGAGGGCGTTGGCCCCGAGGCCGTAGACGGTTTCAGTAGGGAAGGCTACGGTGCCGCCGTTGCGAAGGATCTCCGCAGCCCGGGCAATGTCTTCGGGGCTGGTGATGAGTTGCTGCGTGGTACGGTCGTGCGAGCTCACCGGGCGGCCAGTTGACCAGCGAAGGCGTCGAGAGAGAGGCTGCGCAGGAGGTTGCGACGAAGCCCGCTTTGCACCTGGTCGAGGGCGCGGGAGGCGTTTTCGATCCAGGCGAAGGTGAGGATGGAGCCGAGGCGGTCGAGTTCGTGACGGAGATCGGTGTTGCGAACGAGTTCGGGTGTTCCCGCGCCGAGGAGAAGCAGATCTTCGAGGAGGAGTGAGAGACTGCGCAAGAGTGCGGACGTCTTTTGCTGACCTTCGGCTCCGGCGCGATAGGTCTCGGTCATTTTGAAGAGGGCGGTGTGGTCAGGCTCGGCGGTTCCGCTGCTGGTTGCGGCGGCGTTGCGGAGAAAGATGAGAGCGTCGGCGCGGGCGGCGGTGTAAGTGGCGAGATCGAAGCCGAGGGCCTTGCCTGCGGCTCCTTGGGCGAGGCGAGCGATGAGGGTGCGTTGTTGCGGAGGGACGTCCTGGCGGCGGTCGGCGAGGAGCATCTCGATCTCTTCGACGGGCAGAGCGCCGAGGCGCACGGTGGCGCAGCGCGAGCGGATGGTAGGGAGGAGTTCGCCGGGATTTTCTGCGAGCAGGATGAGGTGCACCGTGTCGGGTGGCTCTTCGAGAACTTTGAGAAGAGAATTGGCTGCTTCCTTCATGAAGTTGGATGCGGTGATGATGAAGACTTTGCGCGGGGCTTCGTTGGGGAGATAGTGCGAGCGTTGGATGAGGGTGCGGATCTGGCCGAGTTTGATGAGGAGTTGGGGAGGGTCAGGCGGGATGATGAGGACGTCGGGGTGCGGCTGGATGAGGACGCGGGTGTCCTTCTTGTCGGCCTCGCGGAGTTCTTCGCGCGTGGCTACCGCTTTGTCGACTTCTTCATCGAGGTTGGCTGCGGAGGCGATTCGGGTGCAGTTGTGACAGACGCCGCAGAAGGAGGCGAGCGACTGCGGGCTCGATCCGAGGGAGTCGCTGTAGGAACGAAGTTCGCGCGGCTGACGTTCGCACTCGATCGCCATGGTGAGCATGAGGGCGAGAGTGTACTTTCCGGCTCCGCTGGGACCGGCGAGGATGAGGGAGTGGGGCAGTCGGCCGGCGGCTATGGCAGTGCGGAGGTGTTCGATGGCGGTGGTGTTGCCGAGGAAGTCGTTGAAGGTGGAGGGAAAATCGGGCATTCGCTGGCTGGTCTCCTTTCTTCTCCGGCGAGAGTGGTTTCGTGAGGGCTGATTCCATGATACGCGTCCAGGGAAAGATTCGCGTGGAGGAAGAGAGCGTATGAAGTGGGCGTGGTTGCTGGGTTTTAGGGACAGGTTTGAAGTCAAATCAAAGATGTCTTGATATAACTCCGCGGTGTGGTTTGTGTGCGGATATTCCGGATTCGACGAGCAGGCTTCGGAATTTCCTTGCTGCTCCGATGGATTGATGTGTGGTTCGTCCAGGTTTTGCGTTGGACTTAGTAGAGCAGGACGGCGATGTGGTAGGTGGTGAATTGTGGGTTGGCTTGTCTGCCGGGGCAGGCTCCTACTGCGGCTGAGGTGTACTTCGTCTTGTTGAGTTCCTGGAGAAGGCTGTCGGGCAGCTGACTGATGTCGGGACCGTCCCATTGGATAACAAGTTTGGGGTTTCCGGCTTGACCCTGGTCCATCACGCAGGTCTTGCGTGCGTCTTCGTTGGAGGCAGCGGGCGGAATGCCCTGGGCTTGGAGGAGATTTGCGACCTGACGCTCGATGGCTTCGGGAGTCAAGTTGGGAACGTAGCGTCCGAAGTCTGCGACGGCGAAGAATAGGCCCTGGTTCTGAACGACGGCGATGCCGATTACGTTCAGATTCGGATCGAGGAGGTTGGCGCGATGGGTTGGGCTGAGGGTCCAGGCTTGATGAAGCGCGGCGGGACTGTCGCCTTGGCCGGCGATGTTTTCGGATATGGTGGCGAAGCGGGCGCGGGCGTTGGCGCCGCGAGTGGCAAGGTCGGGCTCACCGGGATATTGATGGAGGGGGTCGCCTGGGTTGCGAACGACCCATTGAAGGTGAGCGCGAGCGGCTCGGGCGAGGGAGTTGTCCCATTGCAGGGCAGGGATGTTGTGCTGGGCGCGAAATTGATTGGCGAGTCGAAGGAGCGTCTGTTCGTCAGAAGAGGCGTTGGTTTGGGCGAAGGCGGATTGGGCTGCGATCATCAGGATTGCCAGGGTCACTGGCAGGAGCCGAGATATTCGCGTTTTCGCTTCGATTTGCATGCATGGTGAGATGCGATTGAGCCGCAAAGATGATTTGGCGGGTTCGCGCCCGTGATTCATCCGCTGGTTCCGTTAGACTGGAGTGAAGTGTAGCCAGATAGAGTTGCAGATATGCCCGTGTTCGGCTCGCAGTGTTTTTGAAAGCAAAGGATTCTTACCTATGAAGTTGCGGTTCCTCGTACCATGCTTCGTGCTCGTTGTAATGACCATCGCTGCCCATGCCCAGGATAACCCCAGTGCCGTGACCCCTTCGACTGCCAGTACAACAGGGGTCGGCTCGACGGACGTTGGCTTGTATGTCAACCCGATCGGCATTCACATTACCAACTCGACGCAGGACACAGGGCCGTTCGCTTTTCTGGGCGACAACGTGACGTCGCGTGAGTTCTATGGCGCGGCTATTGGCGGATACGTGAATTTTTATCATGCTCAGAAGTTCGATGCGGGCATCGATATTCGTGACTCGATTGTGACGGGGAACAATGCGCGGTTGAACAGCTTCCTGGTTGGGGCGCGCTTTATCGCCAAGCCTCTTGCGGAGAAGTTTAAGCCATATCTGCAGCTTTCGATCGGTGTCGGCAGTTCGAAGCCGCCAACGAGCCCGATCAAACTGAACAGATTTGAATATGGAATCTATGGAGGCTTGGACTACACGCTGCACAAGCATGTGGACTTTCGCGTAGTCGAGCTTGGATACGGGCAGGTGACGACGATCAACAGCGGAGACTTTGGTGGTGCCACAACGTTTCCGTCTTCCGGGTTGTTCAGTATCAGCACGGGATTGGTCTTCCGCATTCCGTAATTGTAAGGGGCCGGTGGGACGGCCCCTTTGAACTTGCTATTGGGACTTGGCGTTGGTGACGTGGATGATTGCGATCTTCGAGGAGTTGCCCTCGGGAGTGATCGTGATGACAATGCTGTCTTTCTCTTTGTCGCCGGATGAAAGCACGGTTCCGTTACTGCTCTGAACGACGGATGCCTGATCTCCGAGCTTTTCTTTATAGAAGGCAATGATCTTGTCTGCCGCGTCGGTGCTGGTGTAGACGGCGGTGACCATGGAGCCGTTCGGAGTCTTCATGTTCATGGAGCCCTGCCCGCTGACCGCTCCGGGATAAACTGCGGTGCCGAGGTCGGCTTCGGAGATGGCAGAGGTGCCGGTGGTGATGGTGCCGTTGGGCGTAGAGATGCTGACGTTGCCGTTGCTGTCTTTGTGCGCCCCCTTCGCGACTCTGTAGACGCCGATGCCGATGACGCCAGCGACGATGATTCCAAATACGACGAAGACACCGACGACGATCAGAACGATCTTCAGGACGGTGTTGCCGGAGGTCGCGGGCGGTGGAGGGGGGACGTTTCGATAGGCCGGGTTTGGTGGGATGGGAGCGCCAGCACTCATCGGGACACCTCTCGCTTAGGGAGTGCCAGACGATGTTGGTGTGGAAAGGTCATGTAACCCTCCTTTGGGCCAATGAAGGAAGAGGTTACTGGAAGGTGGGAATGAAGTCGATAAAAAAGCGCAGGGCGGGCGTGGCTATCGGAGTGTGAGGCGCATCATGAGTGGGTCGCGAGGGCGGAGGGTGATCTTCGCTTGCGGGACAGGAGGGGTGGCGCCGAGGTAGGACATGCGCCATCGCTGGGCAATGGTGGCGATGGAGAAGACACCCTCCATCCATGCGAAGGATTCGCCGATGCACTGGCGGCTGCCGCCGCCGAAGGGGAAGTAGGTGAATTTCGGGCGCGCGGCTTTGGCTTCGGGGGTGAAGCGGTCGGGGTCGAAGCGGAGCGGATCGGGGAAGTATTCGGGGGTGCGGCTCATGACGTATTGGCTGAAGAAGAGGTGAGCGCCGGCGGGGATGTTGTACGGGCCGAGTTGAAGCTCGCGGGTGGACATGCGTCCCATGGCCCAGGCGGGTGGGTAGAGACGCATGGATTCGGCGAAGACTTGCTCGGTGTAGCGGAGGTTGGGGTAGTCGGCGAGTGTGGGGAGGCGTTGATTGGAGCCAGTGCCGAGGACGGCGTCGAGCTCGGCGTGGAGTTTGGCTTCGACTTCGGGATTTTGGGAGAGGAGATACCAGGTCCAGGTGAGGGCGTTGGCTACGGTTTCGTAGCCGGCGAGGAAGATGGTGAGGACTTCGTCGCGGATCTGGGCGTCGGACATGCCTTCGGGCTTTGGTGGCGACGAGGAAGAGAGGCCCGGGGCTAAAGCCCCTTTTTTGCTTGAGGCTGATTCGTGGGGCTGAAGCCCCACGCTTAATCGTCCTGGCTTACGTCGTCGGGCTCGTACTTGCTGGCGAGGAGCATGGAGAGGAGGTCGCCCTTGTCGGGTTCGCCTCGCTCTGCTGCTTGTCTGTGTTCGGTGATGAGGCGGTTGACGACGGCGTCGAGCCGGGCTTTGGATTTGCGGAATTTGATGATGCCGGGGATGGGGAGGTGAAGTACGGACTCGATGCGCGGGAAGGCGACGATGAAGTTGTAGAGATGCATGATGGTGTTGACTTCGTCGTTGATGGCGCGGATTTCGGGGGTGACTTCGGTGTCGAAGAGAGTGCGGGCGACGATTTCGAGCGAGAGCGCCATGCTGGCGGCGGCGATGTCGATGGTTTGGCCGGGCTGCCATTGATCGCGGTTCGCGGCGGCTATGGAGACGATCTGGTCTCCGTAGGCGGCGATGCGCTGGCGATGGAAGGCAGGGGCGGCGATGCGGCGCTGGCGGATGTGGATGGGATCGTCGGAGGTGATGAGGCCTTCGCCGAGGAGGACCTTCATGCGGCGAACGGTGCGCTCTTTGACGTAATAGGCGGCGTCGGTGACGAGGACGCTTTGGATGTAACGGGGGTCGTTGATGAAGATGATGGACGTGCCCATGAAGCGGTATTGGGCGATGTTGCCGTAAGTTCGGAGGAGATGCTCGAAGAGGAGGATGGGCGAGCCGAGTTTGACCCAGACGTCGAAACATGTAGAAGGGAAGCGCAAGGCGGAGGCCGGGGATCTCCTTGGCGATCCTCGGAACGGAGGTTGGAACGGAAGCGGGGTGGGAGGCTTCGGCGTTGGTGCTCATGCTTCCAGCATGGATGCCGGAGTGGGTGGTTCCGGACTGATAATTCTGTTCGCGACGATAGCGTGAATTTCCTTTTCGATTTCTTCGATGCTGTCGTTGCGACTGATGACGGAGACGCGATGGGGCTCGCGTGCGGCGATCTCTTTGTACTTTTTGTAGATTCGGCGGTAGAAATCGCCGGACTCACGCTCGAAGCGGTTCTCGTCGGTGCCTTGCTGGGCGACATGGCGCTGGTTGCGGCGGCGGGCGCGGCGGAGTGAGGCTTCGAGTGGCGGGAGGAGGAGGATGGTGAGGTCGGGCTGGAGATTGTCACAGGCGGCGGCGTGCATGGCGAGGATGCGTTCGCTGCCGAGCTGGCGGCCTCCGCCCTGGTAGGCCTCGGATGAGTCGGTGTAGCGATCGCAGAGGACGATGGAGCCGGCGGCGAGGGCTGGAAGGATGATTTCAGCGATGGACTGGGCGCGATCGGCGAACATGAGGGCCATCTCGGTGGCTGGGGCGATGGGGCCGAGGGCGGATTCGGACTTTGAGTCGAGAAGGATGCTGCGGATGCGGTCGCCGAGAGCAGTGCCGCCGGGCTGGCGGAGCGTGACGACCTGATGGCCTTCGGCCTCGAGTGTGGCGGCGAGGCGGCGGAGTTGAGTGGTTTTTCCGGAGCCGTCGAGGCCTTCGAAGGTGATGAAATATCCGCGCGGCATAGTACTCAGCTTACCGCAGATGGGTGGAAGGAATCGGACGCTAAGACCTTTGGGCTATTGGCTTGCGGCGGAGGAGGGTGCGGGCTGCCATGTGACGCCTGTCTCGGTGATGGTGATGGCGAGGGGGCCTTCGGCGCCCTCTTTGAGGAACGGTCCATCGGATTTGTGATCTTGGTGCGTGCTGTCGGTGTAGAGAAGCTTCATGCTGCCGGAGCCGAGAACCTTGAAGCGGTAGTGAAAGTCGGAGCCGGCGGCGAGGTTCTGGGTGCCAAAGCTGGCGCTGGGATAGTCGACTTCGAGGAGTTCGATGGGCTTGCTGGTGCGATTGCTGACTGTCGCGACGACGTAGGGAGAGTGGCAGCCTGCTGTTGCGAAAAGAGCGGTAAGGAGTGCGAGAGCGGGGATGGAGCGCATGAAGGTCCAGAGTATCAGGACCGCCGCTGCGAGACAGGTTAGACGAAGGGGAGAAGCTCTGAGATCCTGGTGGTTTTTCGAGGATCCGGGCGGTGAGGACAGCGCCGCAGCGGTTGTCGTGCAGGGTGATGGGGAAGGCGAGTACGCTCCAGGTGAGTTGCTGCTCATCGGGGCGGGGATGGTTGAGGAGTCCGCGGCGAGTGCGGTCGATGTACGTTTCGCGGCTGTGGCAGACGGTCTGGATGACCTCGCGCCAGTCGCGCATGACGGGCTGCAACTCATGAAACACACAGCGTCCGGTGAACCAATCGCGGGGCTGGCCGAGATAGTCGGCTGCAGCGTCGTTGCAGTGCTGCCAGATGCCCTTCTCGTCGAAGATCTGAACGAGCACGTCGGAACCGATGGTGAGGGAGATGCGGGAGTAAAAGAAGTCGCGTGCATCGACCACGACGGGGGCACCGCGGCGCTTGGCGCCGAGAGAGCTAAGGGCGTCAAGGAGATCTTCGATTGAACTGTGGCCTTTGAGCAGGTGCATGTCTTCGACGCCGCCAAAGTAACGATCCAGCGTTGCGGAGAGAATGATGATGGGAACGTGAGGGCGGCGGCGGCGGAGAAGCGCGGCGACTTCGGTGCCGAACTGGCCGGCTCCGAGGTGGTAGTCGAGGACAGCGATGTCGATATTGTTGAAGAGGTCTGTGGCTTCTTCGATAGTGGAGGCGGGGACGCACTCATAGCCATGCTGACGCAGGATGGCGGTGCGGAGGTGGAGATTGGTGGGTTCGTCGTCGAGCAGCAGAACACGCACGGGCTGAGAGTGAGTGTTCGGCATTCGATGGAGAACGCCGGCGATGCTGTCGGGAGGTTCAATCATGTCCAAAGACTCTTTTGATGCTTGTTATACGCCTTTAGTCACCATCCGGATGGTTATTTTAGTTTCAATTTTATATCGCGAAGCAGTTCGGGAAGTCGATTGAAAAGTGCGACGGAGCGGAGCCACTGGCGATTATCGATGGCGGGATAGCCGCTCACGATCTTGCCAGGTGCCACGTCGCCGGGAATTCCGCTCTGCGCGGTAGCCATGGCTCCATCGCCTACGGTGCAGTGGCCGGCTACTCCAACCTGGCCGGCGAGGATGACGTTTTTGCCGACGGTGGTGGATCCTGCGAGGCCCACCTGGGCGCAGAGGAGGCTATTGGCGCCAACTGTGGAGCCGTGGCCGACCTGGACGAGGTTGTCGATCTTGGCGCCGGCGTGGATGCGGGTTTCGCCGATGGAGGCGCGGTCGACGCAGGCGTTGGCCTGAACCTCGACGGCGTCTTCGAGGATCGCGGGGCCGGATTGGAGGATCTTGTACCAGGCTCCGTTGGACTGACGGGCGAAGCCGTAGCCGTCGGCGCCAATGACGGCTCCGTTTTGAAGGATGACGTTGTCGCCGAGCTGGCAGTGCTCGCGGACGATGGCGTGGGCGTGGGCGAAGAAGTTGTTGCCGACGTGGACGTGGGGATAGAGGACGACGTGGGGGAGGATGACGGCGTTGTTGCCGATGGTGACGTCGTCGCCGATGACGGCGTAGGCGCCGATGTGGGCGTTGCTGCCGATGCTCGCCGTGGGGGCGATGGCGGCGGTGGGGTGGATGCCGGGGGCGTAGGCGGGAGCCTCGTAGAAGAGTTCGATGGCGCGGGCGAAGGCCAGGTAGGGGTTTTCGATGCGGAGGGTGGCGATGGGAATGGCGGGGAAGTTGGGTTCTACGACGATGGCTGTGGCTTTGGTGGTGCGGGCGAGGGTTGCGTACTTAGGGTTGGAGACGAAGGTGAGATCGCCGGAAACGGCGGTTTCGATGCCGGCTACGCGGGTAATGCGGGAGTTGGGATCGCCTTGCAGGGTGGCGCCGAGTTGAGTGGCCAGTTCGGCCAGGGTGAGGGATGGCATGGGGTCGATTGTAGTGGAACAGGGATGGGGAGCAGGCCGGGCCTGCGGGGAGCTGGTTGGCCTCGTGTCTGTGCGTTTGTATGTGCTGCGCTTAGCGCCGGGCCTTTAGTTTGGGCGGGAGTTGGGGGGGACGAGGTTGTCGAACAGGTCTTCCTGCATGGATGGGACGGAGGCTGCGGGGTGGGGTTTGCGGCGGGACGGGGTGGTGATGACGGCTAAGAGCTGGAGGTCGGAGACGGAACTGCGGGGGACATAGATGCGCTGCGTGTTGGAGCGGACGTCGGGCGGGGAGAGTTGGAGGCCTGCGTCGTGGATAAGGTCGTCGGTGAGGGTGATGTCGATGGGGGCAAGGCCTTCGAGGATATCGCCGCCTCGGAAGGTCAAGCGGAGCCATAGGCCTTCGGTGCGGGGCTTGGAGAGAAAGGAGCGACGCGTGAGGCGTTCGGGGTTGGCGGTGTCGTTGAGATTGAACTCGCGTACGTAGCAGATGTGTTTGACGTCGGTGAGGAGAAGAGGAATGATCCTTCCTCCGAGGTCAAGGAGGTCGATCGAGCGGTTACGAACGAAGTTGGAGAGAGGCAGGTACCCTGGGAGGGTTTCGCCAGTGAAGCGGCGAACGATGACCTTTTTGTGGGCGGAGGACATGGTCGAGAGTCGGTCTGGGATTGTCTCTGGGGATTGTCGCACGGACGACGGCAGGCGGTGCCAAAAAGCTCCAGGAAAGGTAGTCAATACGCTAATGTTGTGTTACACTTACGTTTTGTGCCTACGCGTCAAGATCTTGATAAACACTTGATCCGCCTGAGCTTAGATGCGGTCTCTGGACGAATTTGAGTGTACCGGTAATTCCGGCTTGGAGTAAAGCTAACACTTATGGCTGACTACATTTATTTGCTGGAAAATCGCCTTTCCCAGGCGCAACAGGCTGCGTTGCTTGCGGTTCGTCAAGTAGCTCGCACTAAAGGGCTTACAGTGTTTCTCGTTGGGGGCGCCGTACGCGATATGACCAGCGGGTCGCCGGTGCGCGATCTGGATGTGGTGGTTCAGGGAAATGCTCTCAAGCTCAAGAAAGATATAGAGAAAGCTCACGGTGTTATCACCGGCGAGTGGGAGACTGGACAGTCGCTTTTTGCGCGGTTTCCGGGTGGTGTTCGCGCTGGAGATTGGCAGCACTTTGTCGGCTACTTATCCGAAGCCGGGCAAGCCGGTGTTCAAGCCGGCGACGATTCTGGAGGATTTGCGGCGGAGGGACTTTACCGCGAACGCGATGGCGCTGTCGCTGAATGACGGCTCGTATGGCCTTCTGATGGACCCCCTGAACGGGGTGGCGGATATCGAGAATCGGGAGTTGCGGCTGGTCAGCAACTACGGGTTTATCGAAGACCCAGTGCGGATGATCCGAGCGGCACGATTTATGGCTCGGCTGGGCTGGCAGATGGACGAGAAGACCCTGCAGCGGTACGAGACGGGCAAGCAGGAGGGGTACATCTCGGCGATGGATGACGTTCCATCGCGGGTATGAGACTGAAGAGATCTTCCATGAGGAGGATCCGCTGCGGGTACTGAGAAGGCTGGAGGCTGAGGGGTGGATGAAGCACCTGTTCCCGGCTCTGTCGTCGGCGAAGGCAAATGTGGCGGAGCTGGAGCGGCTGCGGGAGAGCCAGATGCAGTTGCAGATGCAGGGAATTCATCCAGAGGCTGCGGTTGCGAACTTTCCTTTCCTGACCGCGAAGATGTCACCAAAGGATGTGGCGGCTCTGAAGAAGAGCTTTGCGCGGCAGGGATTTGTCGCTGAGATCGCGGCGCTGGAGGGTGAGGCGAAGGCGTTTGCCACAGAGTTTGCTGGCAAGGCCGCGGCGACTCCGTCGCAGGCTTGGAAGCTGCTGCACTCGGCTAAGCCCGAGTCGATTTTGTGGGTGGCGCATACGTCGAAGAACGCTGCAATTCAGGCGAAGTTCAAAGGCTTCTTTACTGAGTGGGCGCAGGCGAAGCAGAAGATTCCGTATACGCTGATGCAGGAGATGCGGATTGTTCCGGAGCTGCCGATCTACCACGAGTTGCTGGACAAGCTGTTCTTCGAGTTGATGGACAACAAGCTGCAGACGGTTGAAGAGATGAAGGCGTATCTTGAGCCGCATTCGCCGCCCGCGCCGCCACCGCCTGTGCACTTGCGCCGTCCACGCGTGCCGAAGAAAGATGCCAAACCGCCGAAGAGCCGGAAGAAGGCTGTGGCTGCGGTGGAGGGTGAGGCTACGGAGTCCGTTGCCGCTGTGGCTGCGGGTGAAGGTAAAGCTCCCGAGAAGCCGGCAAAGGGAGCGGCTCCGGTGAAGGCGCCTGTGACGGCTCCAGTGAAGGTTGCTGCGAAGAAGGTCGAGGCACCGGCCAAGGTTGCGGCGCCTGTGAAGGGCAAGCCTGCGGCGAAGGCTCCGGCTAAGAAGGCTGCGCCGGTGAAGAAAGTTCCTGCCAAGAAAGCTGTGCCTGCAAAGAAGGTCGTGAAGAAGGCTGCTCCTGCAAAAAAGGCGGCGGCTAAGAAGGTTCCGGCTAAGGCGGCAGCGAAGAAGGCACCCGCTAAGAAGGCTGCTCCGGTAAAGAAAGTTGTGAAGAAGGCTGCACCGGCGAAGAAGGTTGCCGCAAAGCATGCACCAGCGAAGAAGGCAGTGAAAGCTGCGCACAAAAAAGGGCGCTAGGTAGCGCCCCGTTTCTTTTCGGCAGGTCTGATCTCGATGCGTTGCAATTCTCGCGTGATGAGAATCGTTGCAATGGGATCGCCTACGCTCTGAGCCGCACAAATATCTCCCTCTAATTTTGATTTTGTTAAAACGCTGTCCTCAACGGCTTTGAAGTTTTGCGTTCTGCGATGCCTGTAGAAAGGGAGATGCATACTTCGCCTGGTCGCCGTTATGAGGATTGCAGAGGAGCGAAGATCATCTGACCGACTTCGGCGATGATGCCGTTTCGCTTCTCTTCTGTTCCCGGACACTCGGTCAGGTATGCGCTGACTAAAACGGGAGATTGATGCGGGGGCCAGATGATCGCGATGTCGTTTGTTGTGGTCTCGCCGTTGGAGCCTGTCTTGTCGCCGGCACGCCAGTTCGCGGGGAGTTTTGAGCGGAGGCGAGTCTTGCCGGTTTCATTTGCGATGGTCCATTGAATGAGTTGATCGCGCGAGGCTGCGGCGAGGACATTGCCGAGGAACAACGCTTGCAGATTTCCCGTCATTGCCGTGGGTGAGGTGGTGTCGCGTCGGTCTCCCGGGCGCGACTCGTTCAGAGATGTCTCGGTCCGGTCGAGCCGGGTGAAGTTATCGCCTATGGAGCGAGCGAAGCGGGTGATGCCTTGGGGACCGCCGATGATGGTGAGCAAGAGATTGGCTGCGGTGTTGTCGCTGCGCGTGAGGATGGCGTTGCAGAGTGCAGAGAGGCTCATCTCGGCGCCTGCGTGCTCTTCCGTGAGCGGCGAGTTAAAGATCAGCGGTTTTGGAGGGACCGGTATGTTGCGGTCCAGATGCTCGGTGCCTTTGTCGACTCGCTGTAGCACAGCTGCTGCGAGCAATAATTTGAAGGTGCTGCACATGGGAAAGCGCTCCTCTGCGCGGTGACCGGCGCGTTCGCCAGAGCCGGTGTCGAATACTGAGACGCCGAGGCGGCAGTTGTTGGAACGCTCTATCTTTTGAAACGATGCAGGTAGGTCAGCGAAACGGTGCGCGGACTGCGTTTGCGAGTAACGAGGGATAGCCAGGTCGGCGGCAGCTAGAGAACCCGTGATGAGAAGCCTTCTTCGAGAGAGCATAGGTTTTCAGCAGAGCATACGTTCGAGGGATAGCCCAAGTAATTAGCTTGAGGCTCTGGTGTGGATAAAGATCGCGAGTGGAGGAGAAAAGTTTAGCGATTGCGTTTGAAGACCAGAAGTGTGCCGAGGAAGAGGCTGCCAGCTGTGATGGTCATGAACTCGATGGCGTGGCGGTAGGCGGCTTGCGTCTTCGGCGGCGTGGCGGCGGTGTTGTCCAGGCACTGGGTGCAGCCCTGGGGGTGGGCTGGGGTTGGGGCGGTGACGAGCGCTATTAGGAGGAGGGCGGCTTGGAGAAGGTCCTTGATTGCGACTCGTTTGGGTAGGGCTGTCCGCGTTGTTTGTTGAGAAGCAGGTTTCTCCACTGCGCTGCACTCCGGTCGAAATGACGTTGTTGTTTGCTGTGTGAATGAACGCTTGGAAGACAGGAGAAATACAAATACAAAGGCAAATGCAGGGATTCTTCGCTGCGCTCAGAATGACGACAGTTTAGTTGGGTTGGTTTGCGTTGGGTTTAGTTTGGGTTGGGGTGAAGAGTCCGTTTGGGTTCATTGGAAGAAGGCTAGGAGGGCGAAGAGGAAGAGCCAGAGGATTCCCATGGCGTGCCAGTACCATGCGGCGCCGTCGACGATGATCTGGCGGGTTTCGAGTTGGCGGGAGACGTAGAGGCCGACGAGTGCGGCGATGAGTGCGGCGATGCCGAGGAAGAGGTGGACGGCATGGACGCCGGTGATGAGGTAGAAGAAGTGGCTGCTCTGGCTGGTGCGGAAGAAGACTTGCTGGATGGCTAGTTGCCGCCATGCGATCCATTGTCCGGCGAGGAAGAGAAGGCCTAGGGCGATGGTGGCGGAGAGCCAGGGGAGTGCGCCGCGGGTGATGGGTTTGCCGAGGCCGAGCCACTCGTCCATGACGTCGGTTTCGCGGAACATGTTGCGGCGGGCGAACTCAATGGTGACGGAGCTGAGGAGAAGGACTGCGGTGTTGAGCCAGAGGATCGGCGGGACGGCGGTGGGGATCCAGGTGTTGACGTAGTGGTTGTAGGCGTCGATGTGGCCGGAGGATTGATTGACGAAGAAGGTGCTGATGATGGCGACGAAGAACATGAGATCGCTGGCGAGGGCGAAGAAGATGCCCATGCGATAGCGATGGAGGCGCTCGTAAGGGCCGCGGCGGCCGTGGGGGCGCTCGTTCCAGTTGTCGTTGTCACCACCGCCGCCGGTGCGCTTGTCGGTTGGCGGACGCCGGCCAGAGCCGTTGTCGTGGTCTTCGAGACGACGTTTGCGTTCCTGGTCGGTTTTATTTGGCGTGATGGTGGCTGGCATGGAGGTTCACTCTTAGAACACGCGTTGTGAAAAGCTTACTCCGGTTTTGCGTTTGTGGCGTCTTCGATAATCGGCTGGACGACGGTGTGTTGGACCCACTGGGGTAGGAATGCGTTACCAAGATTAACAGAGGAATAATGACAGGGGGCGCGGTAGACGGCGATCTCTGGT
Organism: uncultured Acidobacteriaceae bacterium; assembly: GCA_963754765.1. GTDB lineage: Bacteria > Acidobacteriota > Terriglobia > Terriglobales > Acidobacteriaceae > Edaphobacter. Next base: position 148,605 of record CAVWHJ010000010.1, read on the forward strand.
GTATCGGATGCCGGAAGAGCGGTAAATGGGTTCAAAGCGGGGTGCCATTCGAGGGTGGTGGCGTGCCAGGGGTTTGTCGGCGCGATGGTGCCGTGGCGGAGGCTTTGGATGAGATTGATGAGGAAGATGAGTTGAGCGGAGGCGAGGAAGAGGGCTGCGTAGGTGATGAATTGGTTTAGGGGAATGGTGTGGGAGAGAAGGACGCCTGCGGGGCTGAGCATGCCGCCGGGGCCGGGGATTCCGGTGAGTTGGGCGTAGTGGCGGGGTTCGCCGGCGAGGCCGGTGAGGTGCATGGGGAGGAAGACGGCGTAGGCTCCGATGAGGGTGAGCCAGAAGTGGAGGCGGCCGAGGCGCTCGGACATGAGGCGGCCGGGGTGGTTGCGCGTTGCGGTGAGGAGGGGGAACCAGTAGTAGGTTGCGGCGAAGAGGCCGAAGACGCCGGCCATCGCCATGATGAGGTGGAAGTGGGCGACGACGAAGAAGGTGTTGTGGAGGTACTCGTCGAGTATGGGCTGGGCGAGGATGGGGCCGGTGAGGCCTCCGGTGATGAAGAGGGAGACGAAGCCGAGGGCGAACAGCATAGGTGTGGTGTAGCTGGGCTTTGAGCGCCAGATGGTGGCTAGCCAGCTGAGGACTTTGGCGGAAGCGGGAAGGGCGATGGCGATGGTGGAGACAGAGAAGGCGGAGCTGGCGAAGGGGTTGAGGCCGGCGACGAACATGTGGTGTCCCCAGAGAAGGATGCCGAGGAAGCCGATGAGCAGGGTGGTGGTGATCATGGTGCGGTAGGCGAAGACTCTTCGGTGGCTGAAGTTGGCGAGGAGCATGGAGGTGAGGCCGAGGCCGGGGAGGATGGCGATGTAGACCTCGGGGTGTCCGAAGAACCAGAAGAGATGGAGCCAGAGGAGGGGGCTGCCGTCGCCGCCGCGATGGAGGACGCCGTTGACGAGGTCTCCGTTGGGGAGGAAGAAGCTGGTGCCGGCGTGGCGGTCGCAGAAGAGGAGCAGGACTGCGGCGAGGAGCACGGAGAAGGCGATGATGCTGAGGAGAGCGGCGGTGAACCATCCCCAGACGGTGAGGGGAAGGCGCTCCCATGTCATGCCGGGGCATCGGAGACGGATGATGGTAGTGAGGGTGTTGATGGAGCTTGCGGTGCCGGCGATGGCGAAGAGGGCGATGCTGGCGAGCCAGAGATCCATGCCGAGTGCCTGGCCGGGGCCGGAGCTGGGTACGGCGCTTAGGGGTGGGTAGGCTGTCCAGCCGGAGATGGCTGAACCGCCGGGGGCGAAGGTGGAGCTGAGAAGGGTGACGAGCGCGAGGGCGGTTAGCCAGAAACTGGCGGCGTTGAGGACGGGGAAGGCCATGCGGCGGGCGCCGATTTGCGCTGGGAGGACGAGGTTGCCGAAGCCAGCCTGCGGGGCAGTGGTGAGGACAAAGAAGAGCATGATGGTGCCGTGGATGGTGACCAGGGCGAGGTAGTCTTCGGGGAGGATGGGGCCGTGGAGTGGGAGTGGCCATGCGGGCCAGACCAGGTGGATGCGCATCAGGAGCGAGAGGAGGGTGCCGATGACTACGGAGATCAGGGCGAGGAGGAGGTACTGGATGCCGATGGTGTGGTGGTCGGTTGTGACGCTGAGGAGAGAGGCTAGGTTATTGTGTTGATGGTGTGCAGGGGTTTGGCGATTTGGAGTCATGGGTTTGACTCCTTCTGGTGTGCTGTAAGCCAGGCCGTGAATTGATCGGGAGGGACGATGCGGAGCGTGGCGTTCATTCGGTAGTGGCCGGTGCCGCAGAGTTGGGTGCAGAGGATCGCGTAGGTGCCTGGCGTGGTTGGGGTGAAGTGGATGTGGATGGTCTGGCCAGGGACAGCGTTTTGCTTGAGGCGAAGCTCGGGGATGAAGAAGCCGTGGATGACGTCCTGGGCGCGGAGGCGGAGGTCGATCTCGCGGTTAGCGGGGAGGACTAGTTCGGAGGAGATGATGTCGTCGGGCGAGTGGCGATCGGTTGGGTCGAGGCCGAGGGGGTTGCCTTCCCCGGGGGCGACGAGTTGGGGGCGGGTGATGCCGAAGGTGGCGTCGGGGCCGGGGTAGCGGAAGTACCAGGCGAACTGGACGCCGGTGGCTTCGATTTGCAGGGCGGTGAGTGAGGCTCTGGTGTAGCGGGTGGCGGCCCAGAGGCGCTCGGCTTTGATGGTGAGGAAGGTGAAGAGAACGGCGAGCGCTGCGAGGGGAAGGTACTCGATGCGGTTGAGGCTGGTGGCTTCAGAGTGACGGCGCAGAATGAGGCCGAGGAGGAGGATGAGGTGGGCGAGAACGAGGAGGGAGAGAGCAATCCAGAGGTTAAGGATGAGATGGTGGTCGAGCGCGGGGCCGTGGGAGCTGGCGTCGGGGGGCAGGAACCATGGTGCGAACAGGAGCGCTGCGCTGATGCCGGAGAAACTCGTCATGCAGGGTAGAAGCACAGGATAAGGATATCGCGTTGGGGAAAACGCGCTTGTGCTTGTCCGAAGCCTCCTCTTGTGGAGTTGGAGGAGGCTTCGGAATTGCAATCAATGCAGGTGGATTGAAACTTTCTTCGTCTGGAGCTATCAGAAGGCGAAACGACCGCCTACTGTCGGAGCGAGGTTGTTGTTGTAGTGATAGGGGACGCCGGGGCCGTGAGGAATGGCGATGGCGAGACCGCCGCTCACGTAGGAATACGCAATTCCGGCAAAGGCGTCGAACCGCTTGGTGAAGTGATGATCCGCGTAGCCCGACACCTCATTGAGGGTGCCGGCGCAGGAAGCGCGGAAGCCGGCTGTGGCATTGCATGCCGGCGGAAGACGGAAGTCGTTCTGCCGCTGTTGATACCAGGCGAAGGTAAAATCGGTTTTGGTGCGGTACGTGTACTTCACGCCTGTCCACCAGATATTCAGCAACTTTTCAGAATCAAGATTGTTGTCTTCGACCCCGCTCAGGAAATAACCGCCTTGGTCTGAGGCGCCGACTCCCAACGGATCCGTCGGGTTATTTTGCCAGATGTATTCGTAACCGCCGTAGAACTTGAACGTATTCCACGAATACTTCACAGCACCCATAATGGCGCTGTTGTCCGTTACGATGCCATATAGAGTGTTGGCCGGATCGACCAGGTTGGCTCCGGTGATGGGGTTTGTATTGATGCTGTTGGTGGTCGACTGATATGGCTGGGTCGGACTTGAAGGCCCGAGCAAGGGGTTCAAAACGCTGATCGCCTGGTTGTAATGTTGGAAGACGAGGTCGGCAGAGAACTTGTGGACTTCTCCACCGAGGTTGAATCCATAGGCGTTATTGTGGGCTGATTCCGGTGTACAGTTGGCGGCAGTCCAGGTTGCGGAGGCCGAGAAGCAGCCGCCATTGCCATCGGCGAATTTATACATCGCGCCGAAATGAACCGGGCCATAGGTGAGGCGATACTTCATGGCGGAGTCCCAACGGCTGTCCTCTGTGTCGCCGCCGCCGGCCATCGTGCCGTTGTATCCGATGTACGAAAAGGCATAGCCGCCGCTGACCGGATCGTAAAGGAGCATCGTATCGGTGCCAAGCGAACGCTGACGACCGAAGGTAAACGTGCCGAAGTGCGTGGATGCTATACCGCCATAGATCTCGTCGTTGAAGGGTTGGCCTGCGCGTGCGCCGTCGATCGTGTACGAATAGCTGGCCCTGGGAAGCCCGTTGTTGATGATCTGGGTTTTCGACGCGTCGGCCAGCAGGCCAGACTGCGGATTGATGCCACTTGAAGCGTTGAACACAACGAACCAGCCAGGCAGAAACTCTTCCTTGCCCCTTACTCCGAGGCCCGTCTGCTGCAGGTTGTTCGGTGCGATGAGGAACCGATGTTGGTAGCCATTTCGGTTCACCAGAGATGCGCCTTCGTAGTTGTAGCCATTCTCCGGCAGGCCGTGGCTGACCCAGCCGACGCCGATGTCATACGCACCGTACAACGTGATGCCGTGCCAGGTCAGCGTGCAATCGGTGGCGGCGAACTCCTGGCCGCTCGTGCAGACGTCGGAGGTCTTCAGCTGCATCTTAAAGTCGACCGTGGCGTCCTGGCCGGCCGCCAAGCTGATTCCCGTGCGCGTCTCATCGGCGAACCCCTGCTTTGTGGCTCGAATCTCGAAGTGCCCCGGAGGAAGGCCTGACGTCTGGAAGTGTCCCCCGCCGTCGGTCGCGATGGTGCGCGTTACATCTTTATCGACATTCTTGATTGTCACCGCGACGTCGCGAACACCTGCGCCGGCTGTGTCGGTGACGGTTCCCGACAGGTTCGCAGCCACTTGGGCTGCCGCTGTTAAGGAACAGATGCATAGTAGAGACGCCATCGTTTTGAAAAAACGACTACCGGCTGAGCTCCGACGCAGCTCTAATTTGGCAAACATGAAATTTGTCATGCAACGATTTTAGTCGATTGCAATCGTCTAGGCATATTTTGTCGAAGTGGGTTACATCCCATCACAGCTCGTTCCTTGCACGGGCTCAAGCGCGGTTGCGGATGAGGTCAAGGAAGAGTTGGTGGACGCGGAGGTCGTTGCTGAGTTCGGGATGGAATGTGGCGGCGAGTAGGTGCCCTTCGCGGACAAGGACAGGGAAGTTGTCTCGGGTGGCGAGGACTTCGACGCCGGGGCCGGTGCGCGTGATGCGGGGTGCGCGGATGAAGACCATTTCGAGTGGATCGCCTTCGAGTTTGGTGGGCGCGGTGAGGATGGCGGAGTCGATCTGGCGGCCGTAGGCGTTGCGTTCGACGGTGATGTCGAGTGCGGCGAGAGATTTTTGCGTGGGGTTTTCTACGTCTTTTGCCAGGAGAATTGCGCCGGCGCAGGTGCCAAAAGTTGGAGTGGTTTCGACGAAGGACTGGAGAGCGTCAAGGAAGCCGCCACGCTCGAGGAATTTGAGGAAGGTGGTGGATTCGCCACCGGGGATGATGAGGCCGTCGAGATTGGCGAGTTCGGCGGGGGTGCGGACGAGCTTTGCGGTGACGCCGAGAGCGGTGAGGGCTTTGGCGTGGGCTTCAAATGCGCCTTGTAGAGCGAGGACGCCGATGGTAAGAGGGGTCTTGAGCGTTGTGGACATGCCGTTAACTTGATTGTAAAGAAACGGGCGCGTCCTGGTTGGCTATGGCGGGTTAGATGCCTTCGCCGAATACGAGTTGGTTGCCGTCGGGGTCGCGCAGGGCGAACTCATTCATCTTCCACTCGCGCGGGGCGAGACGCTCGGAGAGGGTGACTCCGGCTGCGAGGAACTCGGCTTCAAGGGCGGCCGCGGTATGGTCGGCGAGGTAGAAGTGATGCCGCGGAAGGGTTTTGTCTTCGATGAGAGCGTCGGAGTCTGCGGAGGTGGATCTCGAGGCCGTCGCGGGTGAGAAAGCCGTAGATGCTTCCGCCTTGCCAGGCATGGGCGGAGAAGCCAAGGCGGCGGTAGAAGTGCCATGGTCGGTTGCAAGATCTCTGACGGGGAGGACGGGGACGATGCGGGCGAGGACTTTGTCTGCCATAGGCTTCTCCTTGGCGCCATGGATATTTTAGCCAGGGAGGAAGCCACAGAAAACGGACAAGCCAGACCTTGGAACGGGTCTGGCTTGCCGGTAGATTTGGTCTGCGTCGAGATTAGTGGCCGGTGGCAGCGCGGCTGGCGCGGAACATTGCGCTTACGTCGCGAACAAATCCGCGAGCGCCGGGAGGTGTGGGAACGCCGCCGCTGAGGATGGTTTCGTAAGAGAGTTCCTTGCCGCCGTAGTAAGCCGTGGTGTCGTCACGATTCTGGTTGACGACGTCGCCGGTGAGATCGACGCCGGCGAAGATGCCTTTGCTTCGCGAGTAGGTGAGGAAAGCGGCGTCTAGTCGTGACGGCGGCCTGCGAGTTGCGTCCCACGGGGCCTGCGGAGACGGAGGCGTCGCCGCCAAGCTTGACCTTGTCGTGGAGGAGGCGCTGGAAGGAGTCATGCGTGGTGCCGATGAGGACGAGGTCGGTAGATTGGCCGCCGGCTTGGAAGCCGAAGCTGCCCCCGGTCAATTGGATGAAGGCAGGCGCGCTCCAGCCGTGAGGGGTGCGGCAGGTGACGACGCCTTGGCCGTATTCGGCGCCGACGATGAAAGCTCCCTTTTTAAACCCGGGGATCACGGCGACGCAGGTAGCCTTGGCGGTGATGCTCTGGGGAACGCCTTTGTCTGGAGCTGCCATGAGTTGGTGAAGGACTTGCTGGGCGGCTTCGACGCGCTGGTCGAGCTTCGCGGTGTCAGTGGCAGCAGATGCGGCAATCGTCATGCTGATGGACAAGGTCGCAGCAGTGCATAGTGTTCGTATCAAGTGCTTCGTCATTGGTATGTCTCTCCCTAAACCAGAGTGTTGCTAATTTTCTACTCAGATAGTGCGATGCGGCATGGAGTAGATGTGGTTGTGCGCGAATGCGAATTTGGACTTTATGGATTCCGTTGGTTTTCAGTTGGGATGAACATTTTCGCGGTTGGTGATAGGAATGGAACGGCGGCGATGGGAGCGGATGCATGGAAGGTAAGCGTAAGCAGACGATCTACCCGAGTCTTGATGGTCGCGTTGTGGTTGTGACGGGCGGAGCGAGTGGCATCGGAGCCGCGATCGTGGAGGCGTTCGCGATGCAGAGGGCACAGGTTGTGTTTCTGGATGTACAGGACGATCCGGCGAAAGAGTTAGTTGCTCGGCTTGAAGGAACGGGGTCGAAAGCGCCGATTTATTTTCGTTGCGACTTGACTGATATCGATGCGCTGCAAGGGACGGTTGCAAAGATTGTGGAGCAGTTTACTGCGGTGGATGTCCTGGTGAACAACGCGGGGAACGACACGCGGCATTCGATCGAGGCGGTTACTTCGTCGTACTGGGATGAAGTGATGGCTGTGAATTTGAAGCATCAGTTTTTTATGGCGCAGGCTTTGATTCCTGCGATGCGCCTGGCTGGTGGCGGCTCGATGATCAATATGGGTTCGATCAGCTGGGTGATTCCGTCGACGGATGTCCCGGTTTACGTTACGGCGAAGGCGGCGATCGTTGGGATGACTCGTATGCTGGCGCATACGTTGGGAGTGGATGGAATACGCGTGAACTGCGTGATGCCGGGTTCGATTCTGACGGAGCGGCAGAAGCGGCTTTGGCTTACGGAAGAGTACAAAGCCGAGGTGCTTGCGAGGCAGGCGTTGAAGCGGCTGATTCTTCCGGAGGAGGTTGCGCGGCTGGTATTGTTTCTGGCGTCGGACGACAGCTCGGCGATTACGAATCAGAGCTACGTGATGGATGGGGGCTGGGTTTAGGTCAACTGGGAAGCTGACCGGCGGCTGTGTTACCAGCCGCGGGTCTGCATGAGGTCTGCTCTTCGCCTTCGGGCGCTGTCGTGAAGTTTTCCGTGACGCAGAAGTAAGTGCCCGGTCTCGCCTCAAAGCGCGTTCCAAAATGGGAAGGCGATAGTGCAAATTTGGATGCGCAATAGTCGTAATGAAAGGTTTCCATTGACGCGTAACTCGTATCGTTCGGATACTACGACTAGCTAATTGGAAATGAGGCAATTTTGGAAGTCGATTCATCAGTACCGGGGGAATCTGGAGCACCTCCCGTCTTAGCCAAGATCAAAAATTCTGTATGGATTGTGGAAAGGTAATTTTTCGCCGAGCGGAGATATGCCCCGCTTGCGGTTGCCGTCAAACTGGATCGCCCCCCCAATCTGCTCCTGAATCTGCAAATCCTTTCAGTGGGCTGGGATCTCGCTCTCCTGAACTTCAGAGTTCGTTTGTCAGTCAGATGGCCATTCTGATCGTATTGAATGTCCTTTGGAATGGTTTGGGAAATCTTGCGATCGGAGATAAGAGGGGTTGGGCCTTCGGTTTCTTCAACTGGCTAGTCTTTGCCCTGTCATTTGTGACTGTAGGCATTCCTGCTCTCTTGTTTTTTGCTTATTGTGGCTACGCAGGGTACCAGTTTCTCTTGGAACACCAATCAGGCAATACCCACTCCATGTTCGGAAGTGGGGCCATTTAATCAAATGGGTGAACTGTTTACACCAACTCATCTCATCGTCATTGGTTTTTTCGCTTGCGTCGTTCTTATCGCTAAGGGCGGACTTCAAGCTCTAAAAGGTATTTTGAGGCCGGCACGGGGTCAGATCCATGACTCAATCGTTCGTAGTGGTTTGTCGGATGCCAGTAGTCTCCCCATTCACAAATACTGCTCCGAATGCGGGAAGCAGATTTTGCGCCGCGCTGAAATCTGTCCTCTGTGCGGGTGCACAGTCACATAGACGATTGACAGGCTAAAAAAATACACCAAGTCGAGTTCAGCGCGAACTTTCGCTTACCAGCCGCGGGTCTGCATGAGGTCTTGCTCTTCGATGGCTGCTGCGGCGAGGCCTTTCATGGTTCCGGTGACCTGTTCGCTGGCTTCGGCAACGATCTTGGGGTCGTTGAAGTGGGTTGTGGCGAGGACGATGGCGCGGGCGCGGGAGACGGCTTCGGCGCGCTCTTCGGGATTACGATGTGTGCCGACGTCCTGCGGGGCGCAAAGGCCCACGGCTGCGTCGTCCTTGGTCCAGAGCTCGACGTCGAGTGGGGTGGCGCGCTCCTTCATGAAGATGCCGGAGCCTACGAAGACGGTCTCGGCGCCTAGCTGCATCATGAGAGCGGCGTCGGCTGGTGTGGCGATGCCGCCTGCGGAGAAGTTGGGGACGGGGAGCTTGCCGGACTTGGCGACCATGCGGACGAGCTCGTAGGGTGCGCCGTGAACCTTGGCGGCGTTGTAGAGTTCTTCGTCGCCGAGGACGGTGAGGGCTTTGATCTCGCGGACGATCTGGCGCATGTGCTGGACGGCGTGAACGACGTCGCCGGTGCCGGGTTCGCCCTTGGTGCGGATCATGGCTGCGCCTTCGGCGATGCGGCGGAGAGCTTCGCCGAGATTGCGTGCGCCGCAGACGAAGGGCGTGGTGAAGGCGTGCTTGTCGATGTGGTAGGTCTCGTCGGCGGGGGTGAGGACTTCGGACTCGTCGATGAAGTCGACGCCGATGGTCTGGAGGACCTGGGCTTCGGCGAAGTGGCCGATGCGTGCCTTGGCCATTACAGGAATGGTGACGGTGGCCATGATCTCTTTGATAAGTTTTGGATTGGCCATGCGGGCGACGCCGCCTTCGGCGCGGATCATGGCGGGGACGCGCTCGAGCGCCATGACGGAGATGGCGCCGGCTTCTTCGGCGATGCGGGCTTGCTCGACGTTCATGACGTCCATGATGACGCCGCCTTTGAGCATCTCGGCGAGGCCGAGTTTGAGGCGGAGGGACGAAGAACCGAAGCTGCTGCTGCCGTTGAGGGTGTGATCTGACATGGGGATTCTCCTTGTGTGCGGGCGGTAGGGCGCACAGTGTTGCCTGTGTTTCCGCGAGATCTTAAGTTTAGCAGTTTTGAACGGGGATGACGCGGTTGGGAGGCGTGTTGGCCAGATTGAGTCCCGAGCGTGGGATTTGGTGAAAAATTCAAGTGGAATTCATTTGCGTTATGAGGTTGGTGGGTCAAGCTTCGCGTAAGGAGCGGCGTTGATCGCTCGATCGGCATCTGGAGGCAGAGATGGAAGCTGAGCTGACGATTGTGATCCCTGCGAAGAACGAGGTGGTGATGCTGCCGCGGCTGCTCGAGTCTTTGTGCCGGCAGGACTATATGGGGTTGGCGCAGACGCGTGTGCTGGTGGCGGATGCGGGGTCGACTGACGGCACGGTTGAGGCTGCGCTGGGATTTCGTGGCCGGTTGAATGTGGAGGTGGTCGCGGGCGGGCTGCCGTCGGTGGGAAGGAATGCAGGGGCGCGGCTGGCGACGACGAAGTACGTGCTTGTTTCTGGATGCGGATGTGGAACTGCCGGAGCCGACGTTGTTGCGGCGTGCGCTGTGGAGGATGGAGCGACGGGGGCTGCATCTGGCGACGACGAATATTGCTTGCCGCGAAGGTAGTTTTTTTGATGACGTGCTGTATGCGGGGAATAACCTGATGCAGCGCGTGGGATCGTTGACGAAGCCGTTTGCTACGGGGATGTTTATGCTGTTCGACCGCGAGGCGTTTTGGCGGATGGGTGGGTTCAATGAGCGTGCGTTGTTTGCCGAAGACTATCTTCTGTCGAAGGACGTGGCGCGGATACGGTTTCGGATTGTGCGCGGGCGAGTGTTGACGACGAACCGACGGTTTCAGAAGCTGGGTCACTGGAGGATGGTGTTTATGTTCCTCCAGACTGCGATGCATAGCTGGGATGAAGGGTATTTTCTGCGGGATCGTGGGTACTGGGGCGAGGCTGGGTAGGTTTAAGTTGTCAGTGATCAGTCTTCAGGGCTGTGGTGCGGTGAAGCCGGCGGCGGCGAGGAGTTTTTCGTCGATGGCGATGAAGAGGCCTTTGCTGCGGGCGAGGACGGTTCCGTCGGGGTGTTGGATTTCAGCTTGGTGGAAGATTTTGCGGTCGTGGGTGCCGTCGGGTTTTGTGGCGCGGTTGAGGTGGCGCGCCACGAGAATGAGCGGCTGGTAGAGCGGGGCGGGGCGCAGGTAGTCCACTTCCATGTGGCGGGTCATGGCGAGGACGTTGAGTGGGCGATTGAGTTTGCTCATGGCTTCGTCAAGCAGTGCGGCGACGATGCCGCCGTGGATGTGGCCGGGAGGGCCTTCGTGCATGCGGTCGAGCTGGAAGTGGCTGGTCGCGGTGATGGCGTTGGGGTCGGAGGTATCGGTGGTGAAGGTGAGGTGAAGGCCCTGAGGGTTGGCGGGGCCGCAGCCGAAGCAGTGATTGGCGCGCTCGTCGATGGTGGGCGCGTCCATTGAGGCGGGGGTGTGGCGGGTGGTGTCAGGCTGGGTCATATCCGAAGGTCTCTTGGTTCGGACGTTAGCACAGTGTGGGGTGGAATGAATAGTGATTCAGTTCGAGGCTGAGGGTTAGGTGGTGCAGACTTCGATGATTCCGGGACCGAATTTTTCTATCTTTTCGTGGCCGAGGCCGTTGATGGTTTTGAGTTGAGAGAGGGTTTGTGGGCGAGTGAGAACGATGCTGCGGAGGGTGTTCGAGGCGAGGACGAAAAAGAGAGGAAGGTTGAGACGCTCGGATTCCGCTTTTCGCCAATCGCGAAGGCGCTGGTAGAGGGTTTGCTGGTCGGGCGTGAGGTCGTCGGTTGGTTCGGGAGTGGAGGCGGGGCGGGTGAAGGTCTTGGAAGGGAGTTGCTTCGAAGTTGCTCAAAGGTAATTGTCGGGCTTTCGCGGTCCTGCCTTCGATCGGCTTCATTCGTTGAACAGTGCTTGGAGGTTTGAAGTTGCCTTCAGAGCGGCAGATTGCGATGAGAGCCGCGCCGTATGTATCGGCGATGCGGGGACCGACGCCGGAGATTTGCAGGAGCTCTGTGATCGTGTTTGGGCGAGTGAGCACAATGTTGTTCAATACGGAATCGGAGAAGACCATGAAGGCGGGTTTTCCGGTTTTGGCGGCTTCAGCTTTGCGCCATGCGCGTAGGTTGGCTTCGAGGGATTTTTGTTCAGAGTTGTAGGTTGCGGTGGTTTGGTCGCGCTCGGTTTTGAGAGAGGCTTTCGATGGTCTCGCGCCTGCGGTGGAACGAGAGGCTTTGCTTCGAGACGATGTGGCGTTGGGCTGAGCGTCTTTGATGAGGAGGTCGGGTGGTAAGGGGCCGGTGAGGGTGCGGCCTTCGTGGGTGAGCGAGGCTTTTTTGAAGGTGATGAGATTGCCTTCGGGGTTGGTCCATTGATCGGTGTTCAGAGTGACGAGTCCGGAGCGGGTGAGGGCGTCTAGGAGGGAATCGAAGATCTTTCGGTCGGCGGCGGGAGTGTTGCGGAGTGCGCTGGTGGAGAGTTCGGTGTGGAGTTTGCCGGTGGCGCGCGTCTGGCCGTCGAGAGCGCGGAGGATGGCGCGGAGTTGGCGGTCTTCCTCGGTGGTTGGGACGCGGAAGGTTTGCGCCGTAGCGTTTTGCGGGGCGCAGAAGTCGCAGTGGCCGCAGGGGCGGAGGCCGTCGGCGGTGTCGCCGAAGTGCTGAATGAGCGCGGCCATTCGGCACTGCGGGGATTCGGCGAATTGAACCATGCGGTCAATCTGCGCGCGACGGAAGGCGATTTGGTCGTCGTAGCCTTTGCGCCATGCGCTCTGCCTTGGGGAATATTCGGAGGCGCGGACGTTCCCGGCCATGTCGATGGTGGCCGCGCCCTGGGCGATGAGTTTTTCTACAGCCTTATCGAAAGTCTCGGAGTCCATCTTGAGGCGTTGACGGAGCAGGTCGGGCATCTGGTAGTCGTCGGTGAGGAGTGCCGCTACGCGGGTCAACTCGGTGATGGCGGGGTAGTCGCGCTCGAGGAAGAAGTCGTGCATCTTGCGGTCGGCGAAGGAGTGGAGGAGGACGGTGCGGGAGGGTTGACCGTCGCGTCCGGCGCGGCCGATCTCCTGGTAGTACTGCTCGACGGATCCGGGAAGCGCGGTGTGGACGACGGTGCGGACGTCGGCTTTGTCGATGCCCATGCCGAAGGCGATGGTGGCGACGACGACCTCTAGTTTGCCGGTGAGGAAGTGGCGCTGGACGCGTTCGCGTGTGCCTGGGTCGAGGCCGGCGTGGTAGGCCGCGGCGCTTCCGCCGAGTGTGCCGGCGAGTTCTTCTGCGGCCTTGCGCGATGGCGCGTAGACGATGGCGGGGCGGTTGGATTTCTCTTTGAGCAGTTTGGCGGTGAAGTCGTTGCGACGGGGTTTGGAGAGCTCGACGACCTCGATGGCGAGATTGTGGCGACGGAAGCCGTGGATGAAGAGCTCGGGTTGCGCGAGCTTGAGCTGGGTGATGATGTCTTTTTGAACTGTGGGCGTTGCCGTGGCGGTGAGGGCGATGACGGGTGCGGGGCGCAGGGCGGGGAGGAAGTCGCCGAGGGTGCGGTAGTCGGGGCGAAAGTCGTGGCCCCAGGCGCTGATGCAGTGGGCTTCGTCGATGGCGATGAGCGATGGCTTTTTTCTTGCGAGCATCTCTGGGAAGTTGGGGACGCGCATGCGCTCGGGTGCGATGAAGAGGAATTGGAGGGTGCCGTCGAGGTAGTCGCGGCAGGCCTGGCGGGCTTCGTCGCGGGAGAGGCCCGAGTGGATGCGAGCGACGCGTAGGCCGGCGGCGGTGAGCTTGGTGGCCTGGTCGTCCATGAGGGCGATGAGGGGCGAGATGACGAGGGCGGTGCCGCCGCGGGCGATGGCGGGAAGCTGGTAGCAGAGGGACTTTCCTGCTCCGGTGGGCATGACGAGGAGGACGTCGCGGCCGTCGGTAGCGGCGCGGCAGACGGCTTCCTGATTGGCGCGGAAGGATTCAAAGCCGAAGGTGGTGTGGAGCAGGGAGGTGAGGTTCATCAGCTTGCTCAGTTTCGCATATTGTTCGTCCGGGCGCGCAGACGGGATCGTAGTGGGGAGTTGCTAGCTTGATGCGTTACTGAAGCGAGGGTGGGGTTAGAGTTTGTCGGTGCGGTCACGAAGGGAAGCAATCATTGTTATTGTTTCTGTAAGGGTCTCGGCCACGTGTTTTCAAACGGAGGATATCTATGGATTACCCGAGGGATTACTCGAGGCGGGCATTTTTGGCGGGCGCTGCAGCGGCGACGGCGGTCGTTCCATTGGCGCACGCTACGATGGTAGATGCGAAAGGGCCGCTTTCTCATGAGGCGATTCAGTCGTTATTCAAGACGCTGCCGGGAGATGTGGGGATCAAGATTTATGCGCCGGCGGTGAATGGTAAACCGGAGTTTCTGGTGGAGTCGAACGCTTCGAAGACGATGTTTGTGGGAAGCGCGATCAAGACGTTCATTCTCTGCGAGACGTTGCGGCAGGCTGATTCACCGAATGTCGTGCAGACGTTGAATGCGAAACTATTGTCGCTGGATGCGAGCGTGTGGTCAGTGGATAGCGCAACATTCAATCCTCCGAATCTGATAGGGAAGGTTTCGCAGCGCACGGCGCTCGAAGCGATGATCATGCATAGCGACAATACGGGAACCGATATGGCGATCAAGGAGGCGGGGCCGGAGAAGGTTCGTGAGTTTGTTGCTTCGGCGGGGTTGAAGAACACGATGATTCCGGAGAGTACGCGGGCATTCTTCGGATATCTGTTGGGTGCGAAGGACTACAAAGGTTTCAGTTGGGCGGAGATTGGAGCTGCGGCGAACGCTTCGATCGTGAATTCGCCTATGAATAAGGTGCAGACACTGGCTTCGTCAGCGGACGATTTTGTGTCGTATTATTCGCGGGCGTTGCAAGGGGAGTTCTTCAAGAACAAAGAGACGCTGACTGAGTTTCGGCGCATTCTCACTCTCGGCGACGCGATCTGGCTTCTGTCGATGCCGCTGGGCGCGAGTGCGTTTGTGAAGGGCGGGAGCATCGACGTGACTGGCTTTCATGCGCTATGTGCCCCGGGCGCAATGCTCTTCGATGATCGCTGGGTCTACTTTTGTCTGACAATCAACTGGTATGCAAAGGCAGAGACTGATGTGGAGACTGTGAAGGCCTTTACTATGGCGGCAAGCCGAGCGCTGACGATGGTGAAAGAAGGGCTATCTGACTGATAGCGAAGGTTCGAGCATCGGTGCGCAGAGATTCAGCATCTTTTCAGGTAGTCACCAAATCAGATGGTTAGCGGATTCGGAGAACGATCATGTATCTGATTGCACTATGTGTCGTTGGATTGTGCGTGTTGATCTTCGCGCTTTTCAGGATGAGGCGTGCACGCCAGCAGCGCGAACTGGAGCAGTTCAGCATTGAGCCGGACGAGTTGTACAAGCTTTGGAATTCGAAGCAAATCACTTTGTACGACGTGCGGCAGCCGCTGGATTTTTTGGCTTACGCTGAGATTATTCCGGGAGCGACGCGGATTCCGCCGAAGGATCTTGCGGAGCAGACGGCGCATCTGCCGAGAGAGCATGACTCGGTGATCTATTGCACCTGCATTGGAGACAAGACGAGCCGAATGATTCTCGGGAAGGCGCGAGCGCTCAAGTTCACAAACGTCAAGCTGCTTAAGGGTGGTTTGGCGGCGTGGAAGGCGAAAGGATATCCAGTCGAACCTTACACCAAACCCTTTCATCTCGATACGGCGAGCTAAGTGCCCGGTGTTTGCAGCGAAACGGATTTTTTCTTCCATGCGCCGACGATTGCGCCGATGAGCATGAGATCGAAGAGCGAGTAGCCGGCGTTGATGGCGTAGATCTGAAGCGTGCGGACTTCGAAGATGTATTCCTTCGCCCAACTGGTGGCGACAAAACCGAACCAGATGACGGCGGCGCAGATGATGCCGCGGAGAGCGGTCTGTTCTCCTGACGCCTGAATGCAGATGGTGAGAACGGTCGCGACGATGACTGAGCAGAGGATGGCTACGCCGTATTGAATCGCTGGCGACATGCCGCTGCTCATCAGCCATTCCATTGTGCGGCCTATGCCCGCGAGCCACTGCGACATGAAGACGCTGAACCAGAGTGCTTCGAAGAGAAACGACACGATTGCTGCGACGAGGATGGCCACCCAGTTGAGTTTGAATTCTTTCATCTTGCCCTCCGGGATATCGACCGCGTTATATCACGTGGGTGAAATGCCGAGACGATTAGAGCCTCGGAACTTGACCGCTTAAGGTGACCAGTGGGGTGGCTGGTGCGGCGGGGCAAGCTTATGTAGACGCAGTGGTTCAGAAAAAAGACGCATGCGAAAAAGTGAGTATTTACGGGCGATTTTGAGGTTATTATTGGGCCATCCACAAATCCGCTTCATATCTTTACCGGGAAA
Source organism: uncultured Acidobacteriaceae bacterium (assembly GCA_963754765.1). Lineage (GTDB taxonomy): Bacteria > Acidobacteriota > Terriglobia > Terriglobales > Acidobacteriaceae > Edaphobacter. The sequence continues at coordinate 164,382 of CAVWHJ010000010.1, forward strand.
GTTTCAGGAGAGTGAACTTGAAAAAGGCCGACGTTCGCAAAACTTCTTTGATATCTCGAATACCACGATTGGGACTCGCTGCGCTATTGGCGGGAACGATGGCGATGCCGGCATTTGCTCAGGCTCCTGAGGGACGGCAGCAGAGGGCAACCGGCGAGACGCCAGCTGCAAAAGAGGATCAAGGCACTCCGATTCCGCCTGAGACGAACTCGGTGACCAAGCATGACTGGACTGCGGGTGGCCAGACGATTCACTACACGGCGACCGCGGGAAATCTTTTGATACGGGATGATCAGGATAAGGCGAACGGCAGCATCTTCTATGTGGCGTATACGGAGGATGGAGCAGAGGCGAAGAATCGTCCGGTGACGTTTTTCTATAACGGAGGACCGGGGTCGGCGACGATCTGGCTGCACATGGGCTCGCTTGGGCCGGTGCGCGTGATTACGCAAAGCCCCGAAGCGACCGGGCCTGCGCCGTTCGAGTGGGTGCAGAATCCGCAGAGCCTGATCGACAAGAGCGACCTGGTGTTTATCGACGCGCCGCTATGCGGATTTTCGCGCGCAGTGGGCAAGGGAACGGCGAAGGACTTTGCTGGAACCGACCAGGACATTCATGCGTTTGAGAAGTTTATCGTTCGCTACATTACGGTGAACCAGCGATGGAACTCGCCGAAGTTTCTGTTTGGCGAATCGTATGGGACGACGCGGTCGGCCGGGCTTGTGGCGGCGTTGCAGAGCGATGGCATCGAGTTCAACGGCGTGACGCTGCTGTCGTCGATTTTGAACTATGGCCGGCGCAGCCCAGGGCTTGACTATGAGGCGATCGGATATCTGCCTTCGTATGCTGCGATTGCTTATCACTACAAGAAGGTGAAGACGAATGTGAGCATGGCGGAGTGGGTGCAGCAGGCGCGGTTGTTTGCGCGCGGGCCCTACACCGAGGCGCTGGCGCAGGGCGATAAGCTGCCGCCGGCGGAGTTCGATTCGATCGCGGCGAAGGTTGCGGCGATCACAGGGTTGAGCGTGGAGTATGTGAAGGAGTCGAAGCTGCGAATCTCGGCGACGCGATTCCGCAAGGAGTTGCTGCGTGGGGACGAGCGAATTCTGGGCCGGTACGATGCGCGATTCATGGGCTGGGATCCGGACGCGGCGGGAGAGAATCCGGGCTACGACCCTTCCGACACGGGAATCAGCGGCGTCTATGTCGGGGCGTTCCACGACTACATCCAGAAAGAGCTGAAGTATATGAGCCAGGAGCCCTACTATCTGTCGGGGCCTGGGTTGAACCAGGTGTGGGATTTCAAGCACAGACCTGCGGGGGCTCAGGGTGGTGGTGCTGGCGGTGGACGTGGCGGGGAACAGAACGCAGCCGGATGTTGCGGTGGATCTGTCGGATGCCATCAGGAAGAATCCGCATCTGCGCGTGTTTTCGGCGAATGGATACTTCGACCTGGCGACGCCGTTTTATTCGACCGAGTACGACATCAGCCATATGGATTTGCCGTCGAATCTGGTGGGGAATGTGCAGTTTGGCTACTATCCGGCCGGTCATATGGTCTATTTGAACGTGGAGGCGCTGAAGGAGCTGAAGGCGGATATGGTGAAGTTTTACGCAACGGCTCAGCAGCGCTAAGACAGGGTTGGGGTTACGGGCAAAGGGGCGTATTTCCGGGCATTTGCCCGGGATTCGCCCTTGCTTTTTGCGCCTAACTGCCCTAGAATGAATACTGCTGTGTTCTCTCCAGTGTTCGCATAGCGAAGTGCGGAAATTAATCCAAAGAGGTACTGATAAAGATGGCAAAGCGTCGTGGAAATCCCAACTGGGGCAAGCCTGAGCCGATAGGGCCGGTTGTTCCGACGGTAACATCGTTCGAGCAGGTAGTAAAAGAGTTCAAGCTGACACCGGACCAGTACATTCGTTCGACTCGGCTTCGCGAGTGGGCTCGGCGAAACAAGAATTCAAAGTATATTCCTGAGGCGCTTCTTGAGGCTTGGGGTTTTGAGATTGAGTCAACGCTGTAGATTCTTCGTTTTGACTGAGAGACGCCGCCTGCGAGGGCGGCGTTTCTTTTTTGCGACGAACGTATGATGGAAGCGTCGAAAGAGTTGGAAGCGAAAGGTGAAGTTATGTTTGCCAGCGTGACCGAAGCGGTTGAAGAGATCAGGGCCGGCCGAATGGTCGTGGTCGTCGATGATGAGGACCGCGAGAATGAAGGCGACCTGACGCTGGCTGCGGAGTTTGTTACGCCTGAGGCGATCAACTTCATGGCGAAGTTCGGCCGCGGGTTGATCTGCCTGACGCTGACGGAAGAGCGCGCGGACTATCTGCGACTGGGGCCGATGACGCAGGAGAATACGTCGCGTTTTGGAACGGCGTTTCACTGAGAGCATCGAGGCGCGCGAGGGAGTGACGACGGGAATCTCTGCTGCGGATCGCGCGCATACGATCAAGGTGGCGATCGATTCGCGATCGACGGCGCATGATCTGGCGCGGCCGGGACATGTGTTTCCGCTGCGGGCGCGCAAGGGCGGCGTGCTGGTGAGGGCGGGGCAGACGGAGGCTTCGGTGGATCTGGCGCGGATGGCGGGGCTTGTGACTGCGGGTGTGATCTGCGAGATCATGAACGACGATGGGACGATGGCGCGGGTTCCGGACCTGGTGAAGTTCTGCGAAGTGCATGGGTTGAAGATGGTGACGGTGGCGGATTTGATCCGGTATCGGTTACAAAATGAGCGGTATATCCATCGCGTGGCGGAGTCGCTGATGCCTACGGCGCATGGCGAGTTTCGCATGATTGCGTATGAGAGTGAAGTGGAGGGCGGCGAGTCGCATGTTGCGCTGGTGTATGGCGATGTGACGGGAGATGAGCCGGTGCCGGTGCGGGTGCATACGCATTGTCTTTCGGGGGATGTGTTTTCGACGACGCTTTGTGATTGCAGGGCGGTGGTGGAGAATTCGCTGCGCATGATTGCGGAGACGGGGCGTGGGGCGCTTGGTGTATTTGCACAATGGGAGCGCGGGTTTTGGTGTGGATAAAGGGGTTACGCCGGCGCGGGTGGTGTTTCATCGGGAGCAGAGGGCGCGGGAGGGTAGTGACGACCGGGCGCATCGGACGTTGCGGCAGGTGGGGTTGGGTGGGCAGATCTTGTCGGATCTGGGGATTCATAAGATTCGGCTGCTGACGAATACGCCTACGCATGTGCCTGCGCTGCAGGGATTTGGGATTGAGATTGTGGAGCAGGTTCCGGTGGCTACGGGGTCGGTTCGGCGGTAGATTTTGCAGAAAAAAATCTGGGGGTGGTGGCGGGGTGGAATGCTGCGGTTTTGCGGGCGTTTTTGAGGGGGGTTGCGGGAAATTGAGTGTTTTTTGTGTGGTGTTTTTGTGGTGAAGTTGTGGTGGATTCGTGGTGGAACGTGGTGAGTTGATGGTGGGTTTTGTGGTGCTGAAAAATACGCCACTTTTTCCAACTTTATTTTTGTTATTTTGAACGGGCGACGCCTCAGGGTTGCGGGATAATTGGCGTGCATGGATTTTGGCAGGAGGTTGGGCCATGAATTCAGGTTTCTTCGTCAGAGTGATTGTGAGGGCGGTGGTTCTCGCTGGGGTGGTTTGGGGTTTTGGCGGGGAAGGTGCGAGGGCGCAGTTTCCTTCGATACCGCAGCCGACGATGCCGCAGCCAGCACCGATGCCACAACCGGCGCCGATGCCGCAACCGGGACAGATGCCTGCGGGGCCGGATATCAATCCGGGAGATCCGGGTGTGCCGGGGTCTCAAGGAAACCCGGGAAGTCAGGGTCAGCAGAATGGCGGCCAGGGTGGGGATCAACGAAGCAGGTATCAGAATGCGGGGTTCATTGGGACCTGGTGCGCGCAAGGGGATCGGACGAAGCAGACTTCGATCAGCTATAACGGGGCGTTCTACAACCTGACGAATGAGAACGGGGACACGTCGATTGGGAATCTTCAGGGCAGGAATCAGATTCAGGCTCCGGGATGGCAGTTTGTGACGGGGACGCTGACGATGAATGGCACGCAGATCCAGTGGTCGAATGGGTCGTTCTGGGGGCGATGTCCGACGGCGGTGGCGGTGGATGGGGAAAGCTTGATTTGAATGGGAACTGGTATCCGAATGGAAACCGGTCGATGCAGTGCTCGATTCAGCAGCATAAGGGAAATCTGACGTTGCAGAATGAAGTGGGTCAGCGGGCCACGGGGTCTTTCTCTACGAGCCGCAAGATTTCGACGAACTGGCAGGGGACGAGGATCACGGGGTCGATCACGTCGGATGGGAACCGGATCAACTGGGATAACGGGACGTACTGGATTCGGTACCGGTTGTATACGCAGTGAAGCCTAGGCGGTCGGATGGTTGAGGAAGAACTCGGCTCGCCGCGTGGCTGCCTTACTTACTGAAGTCCTTTGAGTTAGATTGCGTCTTGCCTTGCGAGATTGATGTATCGCGGGAGTTGATCGCAAGATGTCGGAGTGTTGTTTGCACTTTGTGCGAACCGAAAGTCAGCGGCGACACATCCAACCTGTGACAAAAAGCTATCTGGAATATCGAGTAGCGAGTGAGATGCCTTTCTTCGCGAAGGGGATCGAGCATCGCGCTTCGTAGAGGGCCACGTAATTCTGCTGAGTTAAGACTTTCATGCGAACGCATAGGAGGAAGACATGGCAACTGTGGAGACTGAAGTTAAGAGTAGCGACGCAACGAGCGTCGCGAAGATCGATATGAAGTTTGAGATCGTCGTTATCCCGGTTTCGGATGTCGACCGTGCGAAGGAGTTTTACGCGAAGCTTGGGTGGCGGCTTGATGCCGACTATGCCACGGATAACTTCCGCGTGATTCAGTTCACGCCGCCTGGTTCCGGATGCTCGGTTATCTTTGGCCAGAACGTTACGGGGGCAGCGCCGGGATCGTCACAAGGGCTGTACCTGATCGTCTCGGATGTTGCGGCGGCTCGTAAAGAGCTGCAGTCCCTCGGGGTCGAGGTGAGTGAGGTGTTTCACAATGAGGGCGTGTACACCGGGCCGGACGAGCCCTATTTGTTTGGGCGGGTGAGGGTGAAGGGGCCTGACTCTGAGCACCGGAGCTACCGGTCTTTTGCGTCGTTTCGCGATCCGGATGGCAATGGATGGTTGTTCCAGGAGATAACGGCGCGGCTGCCTGGTCGCATTGATTCGACGGCGACGAGTTTTGCGTCGACGAGCGATCTGGCGGGAGCGCTTCGGCGTGCGGCGGCTGCCCATGGCGAACACGAGAAGCGTACCGGCGGACAGTATGACGAGAACTGGCCAGACTGGTATGCGGATTACATGGTGAGCGAGTTGTCCGGCAAAGAGCTGCCGAAATGAGCGACATCTACGTCTACTGACATCCGGCTGCAATGTTGAGCTTGTAGAGTCAGGTGCATTGGCAGCAGGAGCTAGCGCTTCAACTACAACCAAGGAAGATACAGAGGAGGAAGTATGGCAACAGCAACTGCAGTGGGGACGATGAAGGCGGCGCAAATTGGCAAGCCGGGAGAGGGTTTTCAGGTTGTTGAGCGCGAGATTCCTGAGCCCGGTCCGGGGCAGGTGCGGATCAAGGTGCAGGCTTGTGGCGTCTGCCACAGCGATGCGCTGACGGTGGAAGGTGAATGGCCCGGGATTCAGTATCCGCGGGTTCCGGGGCACGAGGTTGCGGGCGTCATTGATGCAGTGGGGACTGGAGTTTCGGCGTGGAAGAAGGGGCAGCGCGTTGGTGTGGGCTGGCACGGCGGCCATGACAACACGTGTCTCCCGTGCCGGCGCGGAGATTTTCGCAACTGCGAAAATGTGCTGATTCCGGGGATTAGCTATGACGGCGGATACCAGCAGTACATGGTGGCTCCCGTGGAGGCGCTGGCGCCAATTCCGGATAGTCTAAGTGACGTTGACGCAGCGCCGCTGCTTTGCGCCGGAATTACTACGTATAACGCGCTGCGGCACAGCGGTGCGATCCCTGGTGATCTCGTTGCGGTGCAGGGTATCGGCGGCCTGGGACATCTCGGACTTCAGTTTGCGAGCAAGTTTGGTTATAAGGTCGCGGCAATTGGGCGCGGGCCTGAAAACGCTGCACTCGCAAAGAAATTTGGAGCTAACGTTTACATCGACAGCAAAGCGACGAACGCGGCAGAGGAGTTGCAAAAGCTGGGTGGGGCTCGGGTGATTCTGGCGACAGCTCCGAGTTCGAAGGCGATGTCTGAATTGTTCAACGGCCTGGGCCCGAACGGTAAGCTCCTGGTGGTCGGTGTCGCATTCGAGCCCATTGAGGTGTCGCCGGTTCAGCTGATCACTGGAAGCAAGACGATTCAAGGCTGGGCCGCTGGAACAGCAGCAGATTCCGAGGACACGCTGCGCTTCGCTGAATTGACAGGCGTGCGCGCGATGATCGAAACGTATCCGCTGGAAAAGGCGGCGGAGGCGTATGCGCGGATGATGAGTGGGAAGGCGGAGTTCCGCGTTGTGCTGACGATGTGACGATTGGTTAGCAGGGCAATCGTTATGAGGACGCTCGGGCAGTCGTCTTTTTTGCGCGTGCGAAGACGAGCCATGCTGAGCCGATGATGACGGCTGTTCCGAGACCGATCTTCAGTTCGAAGAGCCAGACGTTGTGAATGTCTGCGGTGGGTACGACGGAGCAGACGATTGCGATTGCGGTGACGGCGGCGCCGGTGAAGGCGCTGATGGGTTTGCCGGCTTTCCAGGCGCTGAAGAAGATGTAGAAGTAGGGCAGGAAGCCGGTGATGACCATGAGGGAGACGAGGGTGTCGTATCCGGCGAGCATGGTGTCTCCGAGTTGTGAGGCGACGAGGAGCACGGTGGAGATGGCGCCCATGGCGAGGATGCCGGCGTAGGGAGTCTTCCAGCGCGGAGTGGAGGCGTCCGAAGACTGGCGGGAGAAGGTGATCGACGCCGGCGGCGAAGGGCATGCGCGCGGTGGCGCTGCCTTGTCCGCCGAACTGTCCGATGGCGGCGGCAATGATGAGGACGACGAGAACATAGGGCAGCCATGCGATGCCGAGAATTTGTGAGGCGTGAACGCCGGCCTGGGGGACGCCGCTGAGCTCGTCGATCTGGGTGGATGGGAGGAGCACGAGGAGCGCGATGGTGGATGCGATGTAAAAGGTGGCGATGAAGGCGGAGGAGAGCCATGCGGCGCGGGGCATGGTGCGGGCGGGATCACGGACTTCGCCACCCATCATGCCGGCGACTTCGAATCCGCTGACGGCGTAGCAGATGCTGGCCCAGAAACTGAGGGTGGTCCAGTTGGCTTGGGGGATGAGTTGTGCGGTGCGGATGATGGTTGCGGAGCCGTGTTTGCGGTAGGTGAGGATGGCCATGATGACGAGCGCGATCATGAGGAGCCAGGTGGCGATGCCGGCGACGTTCTCGGTCCATTTGCCTACGGTGATACCGACGAGATTGAGTATGAGGCCGAGCCAGATGACGGTGAGCGACGCGGTGATGACGTAGGTGCGGCTGTGGGTGAGATGTTGGAGCGAGGGGCCGAGGGCGTAGGCGCTCATGCTCATATAGGCGATGGCGAGGGCGGAGAGGAGGACAGCGATTCCTAGCCAGTAGGTCCAGAAACAGAGGAAGCCGTGGAAGGGGCCGAAGTCGTTGCGCGCCCAGACGTACATGCCGCCTGCCCCGGGATACTTGACGGTGAGGGTTCCGACGGCGATGGCGAGTGGGATGAGAAAGAAGATGGAGGCGGCGATCCAGAGGATGATGGTGCCGGGGCCGGCGTGGGCGGCGGCGGAGATCCAACGGATGCTGACCATGCAGGCAGCGCAGAAGAGAGTGAGGTCGCGTACGCCGAGTTCGCGGCGGAGTTTCGGGGCGCTGCTGGTGTCGGTTGCAAGATTGGGTGGAGTGGAGGCGATTTGGGAGATTGGCGATCCTCTTCCTGGCGTGAGGTGTGGGCTTGAGCGCGAATATATCTTAAAGCTCGGCAGGGCGCAGGTTTTTTGAGAGGCGCGGTTGGGTGTTGGGCTAGTGGGGGGTGACGGTGAGGTTGAGGGTTACGGACTGGGTGAGTTGGACTCCGGTGGCGGAGCTGGCGGTGACTTGATATTGGTAGGTGCCGGGTGGCGTGGTGCGGATGTTGGGGTCGCCGCCGCTGCCGCAGCCGGAGGGCCAGAGGGTGGTGAGGGTGAGGATGGTGATCCAGAGGATGGTGCGGGATTTTTTCTTTTGGGGCGTTTTGATGCGGGTGTTCCAGAAGAAGAGGAGGCAGGCGGGAAGGAGGCAGAGGATGGCTTTGTTTCGGGTGGTGTGGGTGTTGGCTGCGGTTGTGGCGGGGTTGATGGCGGTGAGGGTGTTGATGGTGGCGATGGCGTTTTGGGCGGTGCCGTTGAGGGTGATGCTGGAGGGGAGGAGGGAGCAGGTGGCGTATTGGCCGGGGGTGATGGGGGTGCAGTTGAGGATGACGTTGCCGGTGTAGTTGTTTTGTGGAGTGAGTTGGAGGTTGTAGGTGGCGGGGTACTCGCTTGCGATGGTGGCGGAGGCGGAGGTGTTGCCGTTGACGGTGAGGAGGAAGCTGCCGTTGGCTACGCCGGTGCCGGTGAGGGGGACGATGGTTGGGGAGTTGGCGTCGGAGCTTGTGATGGTGAGTGTGCTGGTGCGCGGGCCGAGCGTGGTGGGGGTGAAGGTGATGGTTGCGGTGCAGGTGGTGTTGGGTGCGAGGGTGGCGGTGGTGCAGGGGGTGGTGAGGGCGTAGTCGCTGGCGGGGGTGAGGGCGAGGTTGGTGACGGGCGCGGTGCCGGTGTTGGAGAGAGTGAGGGTGAGGTTGGCGGAGGCTCCAATGGCGATGCTGCCGAAGTTGAGGGCGGAGGGTGTGATCTGCAGGTGGGACTGGATGCCGATGCCTGTGAGTGGAGCGGTGAGGGGAAGGGAGGAGAGCGAGGTCGAGACGGCTACGGAGCCGGGCGGGTTCCGGTTTGCGTGGGGGTGAAGGTGATTTGTTCGGTGCAGGTGGTGTTGGGTGCGAGGGTGTTGCCGGGGGTAGGGCAGTTGCCGGTGAGGGCGTAGTCGCCGGTTGTGGCGATGCTGTTGAAGGTGACGGGAGCGGCGCTGGTGTTGGTGATTTGAAGCGGGAGCGTGGAGGTTGCGCCTAGTTGGACGGTGCCGAAGTCGAGGGAGATGGGGGCGAGGACGAGTGGGGATGGAGAGGCAGTGCCGAGGAGGCTGATGAAGTCGAGTGCGGCGCTGGCGTCGGAGGTGATCTCGAGGGCGCTGATGCGGGTGGTGGAGTTGGTTGCGGATGGTTGCGGGGTGAAGGTGACGGTGAGGAGGCACTCGGCGGAGGGGAGGATGGTGGTGCAGTTGCTTTGGGTACTTTGGATGGTGAAGTCGGGTGTGGTTTGGAGAGCAGTGATGTGGATGGGGACGGTGCCGGTGTTGCTTAGGGTGATGTTTTGGGGTTGAGCGGCGTCGCCGACCTGGGTGGTGGCGAAGGTGAGAGAGCTTTGCGAGGCGGTGTAGGAGACGAGCGGGGCGGTGTTGTTGGGAGTGGTGACGGAGGTGGGAGCGGCGGTGCCGGTGAGTTCGATGAAGTCGGGGCCACTGAGGGCGTCGCTCTCGATGACGAGGGTGCCGGTGTCGGTGTTGGATTGGGGTGAGGTTGTGCCGGTGGGGACCTGGTTGAGCGGGGTATAGGTGAGGGTGACGGTGCAGCTTTGATTGGTGGCTAATGTGGAGCCGCAGGTAGTGGCGGTGACGAGGAAGGGCCACTCGCTGGTGATGCGGCGGATGGTGAGGGCGGCGGCGCCGTTGTTGGTGAGGGTGAGGGTTTGCTGGCTGGATTGGCCGCTGCTGACCTGGCCGAAGTTGAGCGGGTTGCCGGGGCCGCTGGAGCTGGGGATGATGTTGCCGGTGATGACGAGAGAGCCGGTGCCGATGCCGTAGCCTTCGACGTAGCCGAGGCCGTTGATGGTGGCGGAGCCGTCGGTGGGTGTGGCCTGGGCGAAGAGAGTTCCGGTGATGTCGCCGTTGGTGAGTGGGAGGAAGGTGACGGAGAACTGGCAGGAGGCGTTGGGTGCGAGCGCGGCGCAGGGTGGGCTGGAGAGGACGAACTGGCGCGGGAGGGCGACGTCGAGGGTGAGGGATTTGGCGGTGAGGTTGTTGATGGTGAATTGGCGGGTGGGGCCGAGGGTGGTGGTGGGTGTGGGGGCGTAGCTGGATTGATTGGGAAGGATCTGGAGGCCAGCGTCTTCGGTGGTGTAGGCGCCTGTGAGGGGGACGGTGTAGTTGGTGAGGCCGGTGATTGGGATCTGGAGGGTGTCGGTGGTTAGGGCGTTGGTGGGGGCGAAGGTGACGGTGATGTTGCAGGTTGCGGCGGGGGCGAGGGTGGTGCAGTTCGTGGTGGAGGTGAAATTTGGTGTGGCGGTCGTGGGGGTGGCGATCTGGAGGTTGGCGGAGCTGGTGTTGGTGAGGGTGATGGTTTGTTGGGTGGAGGTGGGGCCGGGAACGTTGTTGAAGATGAGGGCGGTGGGATTGAGGGCGAGGCCGGGGTCGGGACTGCCGAAGCCGGTGAGGGTTGCGGTGACGGTTCCGATGGTGAGAGTGCCGGTGAGTGGGCCGGTGGTGGTTGGGGTAAAGGTGATGTTGACGAAGCAGGAGGCGTTGGGGGCGAGGGGGCCGTTGCAGGTTGGGCCGCCGGTGGGGTAGAGGGTTGAGTCGGCTAGGGAGAAGTTGGCGGTGGTGGTTGGTTGCGTGATGCTGACTGTTCCGGTGGTGAGGTTGGTGAGGGTGAAGAGGGTTGGGGCAGAGGTGCTGTGGACGGGGATGGGGCCGAAGTCTTGTGTGGGTGGAGTGAGGATGAGGCCGGTGAGGGGAAGGCCAGTTCCCGTGAGCGTGAAGGGCGAGGGTGTGCCGGAGGTGGTGGAGGTGAGGGTGAGAGTCGCGGTCTGGGGGCCGGTGGTGGAGGGAGTGAACTGGACTCCGAGCCAGCAGTTGGTGCAGGGGCCGGTGAAGGTGGAGGCAAAGGTACTGGTGGGTGGTGCGCCGTGGCCGTAGCCGATGTCTTCGACGAGGATGGCTTTGAAGTCGGGGGCGGAGGTGGTGACGGTGAGGGTGGAGAAGGGCGAGGTGATTTTTGTCCACTGGACGGAGGGTTGGCCGAGGAGGACGTCGCCGAAGGCGAGGGTGCTGTTGGGTGTGGTGGTGATGGCGGTTCCGGTGCCGGTGAGGTTGACGAGGGTGGGTGAGGTGTTGGTGCCGGAGGTGACGGAGAGCAGGCCTTGGCGTGTGCCGGGTTGTGAGGGCGCGAAGGTGATGAGGACGGTGCAGGTGGTGTTGCCGGGGAGGGTGGCGGGGCAGTCGGTGGTGAAGGTGAAGTCGCCCGTGAGAGCGAAGGTGAGGGGGAAGGGTTGTGTGCCGATGTTGCCGATGGTGACGGATTGAGTGGTGGTGGAGGTGCCGGTGACGAGGACGGGTGTGGGGAAGGTGATGGCGGCGGGGGTGACGGTGAGGTTGGGGTTCGCAGCCTGGCCGGTGCCTATGGGTTGAGAGAGGGTGGAGCCGGTGATGAGGACGGTTAAGCCTTGATCGAGTGTGAGAGTGGTGGAGTCGGCGGAGGGGGCGACGGGGGATTGGTAGGTGATCTGGAGTTGGCAGACGGTGTGGGGTTCGAGGGTGGTGGGGCAGTTGTCGGTGAGGGTGAAGGGAGTGGCGAGGGTGACGGGGGTGTGGAGGATGCCCGCGGCGGAGTTGTTGGAGAGGTAGAGGTAGCGGGGAAGCTGGGTGCCTCCGGTGAATTGGGTGCCGAAGTCGATTTCGGTGGCGGAGAGGTTGAGGGATGCGGCCTGGGTGTAGGCGGTGAGGAGGACGGAGTTGGGGCCGATGGTCCAGTTGGATTGGGCGAAGCCGTCGTCGGTAGAGGAAGTAGAGGCGGTGAAGGTGAGGGTGATGTGGCAGGTGGCGTTGGGGGCGAGGGTGAAGGTGTTGATGGCGGTTAGGGGGCAGTCGATGGAGGATTCGGCGAAGGTGTAGGGGGTGAGTTGGTTGCTGCCTGAGCTTGGAGGTGAAGGTTTGGGATTGCGAAGTGAGATTTGTAACTGTGATGGTTCGTGTGGGCGCGGGGCTGGTGGAGGTGACGATGCCGAAGTCTAGTTCTTTGGGGGAGAAGGCGATTGGGTTTGGGGTTGTTGTGGTGGCGGGGAGGGTGATGGTTTGGGATGTGGCGTTGTCGGCTTGGGCGGTGAGGGTGCCGGGGTTGGTGGAGGTGCTGGTTAAGGCGATGGTGCATTCGGCGGCAGGGGCGAGGATGGTGGGGCAGTTGTGGGTGAGGGTGAAGTTGGTGGCGGTGAGTTGGAGGTTGGTGGCGGCGAGTGAGCCGAGGTTGCGGAGAGTGATGTTGGGCGTGGCGTCGGTGGAGAGTGTGAGGGATGGGGCGGCGGAGGTTGGGTTGAGTTTGGTGAGGTAGGCGGCTGAGCCGGAGCAGAGGCTACCGGTGCAGGTGGCTGGTGAGAGGATAGCGGCGCGGAGTGTGGATGGGAGGGCGGGAGTGGGGGAGTTGTAGAGCGGGAGGTCGTAGGTTTCGGTGGCGAGGAGGCTTGAACTGGCGGTGGGAGAGACGTTGCCGGCGAAGATGGGTTGGCCGGTGGAGTCGGTGGTGAGGGATGTGAGGGTGACTGGGGCGCTGGCGAAGTTGGGGTCGGTGGTGGGGAGGCCGCCGAAGCGGATGATTTGGTCGATTTGATTTTGTTGGGTGACTCGGAGGGCGTAGCTGTTGCCGATGGTCGAGAGTGGGGTTAGTGGGAGGAGCCAGGATGGGGTGGTGAGGGTGCTTGTGATCCAGGTGTTTTGGTTGGGTGCGGGAGTGAGGGTGGATTGGGTGCCGGGGGCGAGAAGGGTGGAGGAGAGGACGGTGCTGCCGTCGAGTGATAGGCGGAGGAGGGTTTGGTAGGGGGTGTTTACCAGCGGCGTGGAGACGGTGGCGATGGGGAATTGGCCGAGAGCGATGGAGCCGGAGAGGAGGAGGGTTTGGGTTGCTGGGTCGATTGCGATGGAGGTGATGCCGGGGCCGGGGATGAAGGTGGAGAAGAGGAGGCCGTCGGCGGCGGGGGTGAGTTTGGTGAGGAAGCCGGAGGTGGGGCCGAGGATGTTGGGGATGAGGGCGGAGAGTGTGGGGTAGCCGGAGCTGGTGGTGTAGCCGGCGATGTAGGCGTTGTCGGATGCGTCGGCGGTGATGGCGGCGGGGGCGGTGTTTCCGTTTTGGCCGCTGAGGTAGGTGGCGTAGACGAGAGTGGTGCCGGTGGAGTTGAAGCGTTCGACGAAGCCGTTTTGGAGGGTGTTGTACGCGGGGGATTGGATGATGGCGGAGGGTGTGACGGGGAGGGTTGCGGTGAAGATGCTGCCGGTGAGGAAGACGGCGTCGGCGGTGGCGGCGAGCCGGTGACGGAGACGTGGCCGGTGCCGGCGTAGGTGATGAAGAGGGGATTCAAGTTCTGATCGAACTTGCCGATGAAGGCGTTGGTGGAGGTGTCGGTTGCGGTGGGGAAGGCTGCGCCGGAGGTTGCGGTGATGGTGCCGGAGGTTGTGGTGCCGGCGATGTAGATGTTGCCGGAGGGATCGAGTGCTAGGGCGAGGCCGATGTCGCCTGCGGCGCCGAGTTGTGTTTGGGCGAGGACGTTGGTGGCGGTGGGGTCGGTCTTGAGGAGGCGGACGCCGTCTTTTTGATCGAGGAGGAGGTAGAGGTTTCCGGAGGCGTCGGATTGGACGGCGTTGAATTGGGCGTTGGGGGTTGCGGGGTTTGTTGAGCCGAGGAGGCCGGTGAAGAGGAGTTGTTGCGGGCCGGTTGTTTGGGCGATGAGTGGGTTTGTGAGTGCCAGAAGCGATGCGAGAACGATGTATCCCGAGGAGAGAAATGCAGGTCCTTCGACTACGACGGCAAGTGCGCCGTCTTCGCTCAGGATGACACTTTTATGTGGCGGGTAGATTGGGGCAGATCTGGGGATTGCGGCGCTGAGGTGAGGAGTAGAGGCGCGAGGTCGTAGAGAAGACCGGCAACGATACGTCGGAGGGTATGCGGGGGCTTCGTGTTCATGGGTTGTTGGCTGCGGGCGGAGCGCGATTGCAGCCTGACCTTAACTATCCATTTAGGTTATGAGGGTTGTGGAACTGATTTGGGAGTGAGATGTTGCGAAAGACGTTACGGAGGTACTATAGCTTCCCGATTTGGGAAGCTGTATGACCATCTAGTTGTAGGAGGTGGTCGAGACCGCGGTTGCGCATCTCTTGTTCGAAGGTGTCGTGCGAGGTGTATTGGACGGCTTGCATGCCGACCGAAAGAGCGGCGGCGATGTTTTCGGATTTGTCGTCGATGAAGAGGATATTTTCCGCGGGGGTTTGGAGGCCTTCGACTGCGTGGCGGTAGATGGCGTGTTCGGGCTTGGCGACGTTGAGGGAGTAGGACCAGGTGTGATGGTAGAAGGCGTTGAGCCAGAGGTGCTTTGCAAGGAGGCCGGAGGTCATGGCGTCGCCGATGTTGGAGAGGATGCCGGTGCGGATGCCGGAGCTGTTGAAGGCGTTGCGCGAATTCGAGCATTGGCGTGTTGAGTTGTGACCAGAGATCGACGTCGGCGGCGATGGCGGCTGTGATTTGTTGCGGAGTGAGCAGGATGGCTGCGCCGTCGGCTACTTTGTTCCAGTAGGCGTTGGCGGTGAGGTCGCCGCGATCGTAGGCGTGACGGTGCGCCCAGTATTCGCGGTGGAGGAGATCTTCGCTGAGGCCGGTGATGGCGCGGATGCGCGCCCAGGCTGCGGGATCGGGTGGGCCGGAGAGGACCATGCCGTAGTCGAAGAGGACTGCCTGGATAGGATTCATATTCTGAAGATGATTGTAAGGGAGTTGCTTGTGGGCGAGGTGTGTGTTGACAGTCAATTGTGGTGGTTCGATGATTGATTGCTGCTGGATTCGGTTGGTATCATGGAGTTGTTATGCCGTTTCCGATCAAAGTTTGTGCTGTCTGTTCCGAAGAGTTTGAGTTGAAGCCGGGCAAGCCCGGTTTTGCGAATCGTTGTCCGTCTTGCAGTGAGCCAGAGACCGTTGAGCCGATTGGTGGTCGTGTGGATGCGGGCGAAGGCAAGACCTCAAAAGAGGGGAATGCGGCTCGGAGAGCGGCGATGAAAGATCTTCTGTACCGGAAGGATAGTTAGGTTCTTCGACGGTGAAGTGACAGCAGAGGAATTGCTGGGTGGCTCCGGTGGGTGTGTGGTGGAGTTCGAGGGAACTTCCTTGCAGACGGAAGTGTTCGCCTAATTCTTTGTGTAATGTGTCGGCGTTGTAGCGGATGATGTCGAGGCCGCTGCACTTGGTGGGACCGTCTGGGCCGAAGGTGCTGAGGATTATGTGCGCGCTGGGCTTTGTTGAGCGGGTTAGCTGGCGGATGTAGGCGGCGCGGTCGGCTGGGGTGGTGAGGAAGTGAAAGACGGCGCGGTCGTGCCAGACGTCGTAGGCTGCCGATTCTAGTTCAGTTTTGGTGATGTCGGCGGTGAGCCAGTGGATGCGGTTTGAGGCGCCGGCGAGACGCTTGCGGTTGGCAGCGATTGCGGCTTGCGAGATGTCGAGGAAGGTGAGATTCGTGTATCCGCGGGCGAGGAGGTCGTCGGCCAGGGTGGATTGGCCGCTGCCTATGTCGATGATGGATGCTGTGGGGGCGGCAAGTTGTTCAATGAGGGCGAGCGAGGTCTCGAGGTGGGGGCGGTACCAGCTGACCTCGGTGGGAGATCTTTGGGTGTGGATGTTTTCCCAGTGAGTCTTTGAGTCCATTTTGCCAGGGGCCTCGGAGTTTGGAGCGCGTCGATATTCTGTCGATCTTTTCGATGATAAGCCGATGGCGATGGAGCACGGCCTGGTTCGAGGTTAGGAACCGGAGTGTCTTTTGGTTGCTGGCGCGACTATTATTTCGTGCATGAGTGAAAAGCGATTGTCGTTTCAGGGACCACTATCGGCGGCTCTGCGTCATGCAATGGAACATCTTTCGCCGGAGGCGGATCTTCCGGTGGCGGCAACGGCTAGTCTTGAGAGTTTGAGGGCGCGGCTGGGAGTGCGTTTGGGTGAAGCGGGTGTCGATGCGACGGAGGTGATCGATGAGCTGGTTCGCGCGGTGGATGGCGGGATTATTGATTCGGCTGGGCCGCGATTCTTTGGGTGGGTGATTGGTGGGTCGCTGCCGGCTGCGCTGGCGGCGGACTGGCTGACTTCAGCGTGGGATCAGAACGCGGGGATGTATGCGTGCGCGCCGGCGGCTGCCGTGGTGGAAGAGGTTGCGGGGGAGTGGTTGAAGGAGTTGCTTGGGTTGCCGGCGACGGCGAGCTTTGCGCTGGTGACCGGGTGCCAGATGGCGCATGTGACTTGTCTGCTGGCGGCGCGGCATGCGTTGCTGGCGAAGCGGCAGTGGGATGTGGAAAAGGATGGGCTCGCGGGGTCTCCTCCGATTCGGATTTTGACGAGCACGGAGATTCATGGGACGACGGTGAGAGCGGTTCGGATGGTGGGGTTGGGGGAGAAGCGGATTCAGGGGCTGGCTGTGGATGCGGAGGGAAGGCTGCGCGAGGATGCGCTGGTTGCGGCGCTGGAGAGCGCTCCGATGGAGCCGACGATTGTGGTGTTGCAGGCGGGGGATTTGAATATGGGGGCGTTCGATGACTTTGCGAAGCTGATACCGATTGCGAAGAAGTTTGGCGCGTGGGTTCATGTGGATGGGGCGTTTGGGCTGTGGTGTGGGGCGAGTGCGAAGTTTCGGCATTTGATGAATGGAGTGGAGGGCGCGGATTCTTGGGCGACGGATGGGCATAAGTGGCTGAATGTTCCGTATGACAGCGGGTATGCGTTTGTGGCGGATCGCGAGGCGCATAATGGGGCGCTGTCGGCGCGGGCTTCTTATCTGACTCATGCGAACGATGCGCGGGATCAGATTGATTGGAATCCTGAGTGGTCGCGGCGTGGAAGGGGATTTGCGACGTATGCGGCGCTGAGGGAACTGGGGCGGAATGGTGTGGCGGATCTGATTGAACGATGCTGCAACTATGCGCATGCTTTGGTGATGAGGATTGGCTCTCTGGAGGGTGCCGAGGTGGTGTGGGAACCACAGATCAACCAGGGGATGGTGCGGTTTCTTGATTCGCGTGATGGTGCTCGGAAGAGGATCATGATGCGTTTACGGATCGGATGATGGCGGAGATTCTGGCTTCGGGTGAGGCGTTCTTTACGGGGACGACGTGGCATGGGCGTCGCGCGATGCGGGTGAGTGTTTGTAATTGGCAGACGTCGTGGAAGGATGTGGACCGGGTAGTTGCGAGTGTGGAGAAGATTCTGCGGCTAGCGCGGGAGAAGAAGGGAAGCGTAGCAGCAGCGGTCGGGGCGACGCAGTAGCATGGATGGGTGAGCTATCGGTTTTCGAAGCGGACGGGTTGGGATGTGGGTGAGAGCGGGTTCGCGGCTGCGATTCGTGAGGCGCGGGCTGCGGGGCGAAGGCTGATTGATCTGACGGTGTCGAATCCTACGGTGTGTGGGTTTGACTATGATGCCGGGGCGATTCTGGCGCCGTTGTTGAATGTGGGGGCGTTGACGTATGATCCCGATCCGCGAGGGATGCGGTCGGCGCGGGAGGCGGTGGCGGAGTACTACGGGGATCATGGGGCGGTTGTCGATCCGGATGCGGTGGTGATGACGACGAGTACGAGCGAGGGGTATGGGTATCTGTTTCGGCTGCTGTGCGATGCGGGGGATGAGGTGCTGGTGGCGCAGCCGAGTTATCCGCTGTTTGATTTTCTGGCGGATCTGGAGGATGTGCGGCTGCGGAGGTTATCCGCTGTTTTATGACAGCGGGTGGTGGATTGATTTTGCGGAGCTAGAGAAGAAGATTGGGCCGCGGACGAAGGCGATCGTGGTGGTGCATCCGAATAATCCGACGGGGCATGCTACGGGGGCGGCGGAGCGGGAGCGATTGGAAGAGATCTGTCTGCGGCATGGGTTGGCGCTGATTGTGGATGAGGTGTTTCTGGATTATCCGCTGGAGGAGGGTGCGAGGCTGAAGAGTTTTGCGGTGGGGGAGCATCCGGTGCTGACGTTTTGTCTGAGCGGGATGAGCAAGATTGCAGGGCTGCCGCAGATGAAGGTGGGGTGGATTGTGGGGTTGGGGCCGGAGGGGGTGAGGTCGCAGGCGATGGGGCGGCTGGAGGTGATCGCGGATACGTTTCTTTCGATGAATGCTCCGGTGCAGGGGGCGTTGCCGATCTGGCTTGCGGGGCGGCGGGTGATTCAGGGGCAGATTCTGGAGCGGGTGAGGGGGAATTTGGCTTTGGCGCGGGGGAGTGGGGTGGAGGTGTTGCGGGTGGAGGCGGGATGGAGTGCGATTCTGCGGTTGCCGCAGTTGGGTGGGGAGGGTGATGTGGCGGAGAGGCTGTTGCGGGAGGCGGGGGTGGTGGTGCATCCGGGGTCGTTCTATGGGATTCCCGAATTGGGACGAGTGGTGGTGAGTTTATTGGGGCCGCGGGAGCAGTTTGCGGAGGGTTTGGAGCGCATCGTGCATGGTCAGGAATTGAACCACGGTAGTTACTAGTTCATGTGATGCATGTAATGTGTTGGTTTTAGTTATATTTATATAACTCTATTCTAATTGTTTTGTAAAAATGGATTGGAGTCGCGTTCGGAGCCGATGGTGGTTCGGGGGCCGTGGCCGGGGATGACGGTGACTTCGTCGGGAAGGGTGAGTAGGCGGTCGTGGATGGAGGCGAGGAGCTTCTGGGTGTTACCGCCGGGGAAGTCGGTGCGGCCTACGGAGCCGGCGAAGAGGGTGTCTCCGGCGAGGAGGAGGGTGTGGTCGGGGAGGTAGAGGCAGACGCTGCCTTCGGTGTGTCCGGGGGTGTGGAGGATGTTGCCGGTGAGGCCTTTTGGCTCTGCTCGGGGTTAGCTCCGATTGTGATGATCTTGCCTTCGTCGAGGGTGTCGTCGGGGGCGGAGACGGTGGGGGTGGGGACGCCGAGCCAGGCGGCCTGATCGGCCATCATTTTGACCTGGGCGAGGTCGTGCTTGTTGTAGAGGATGGGCGCTCCGGTGATTTGCTTGAGGCGGTGGGCGCCGGCGATGTGGTCGATGTGGGCGTGGGTGATGAGGATTTTTTTGACGGTGAGGTGGTGTTTGGCGAGGAGGGCCAGGATGCGGGGGATGTCGTCGCCGGGGTCGACGACGATGGCTTCGTGGGAGGTCTCGTCGCCGAGGATGGAGCAGTTGCACTGGAGGGGACCGACGGGGATGATTTCGTGGATCATAGGGAGCTTTGCGCCTTGAGTGGTGAGCTTTGAGTTATCGCTGAGAAGGTCCGGAGATTTGATCTGATTGTATTCGGCCTGGGTGATGCTGAGGACGGAGCCGCGGCGGCATTTTGGGGGGAAGGTGATGGGCGGTCGGGTGGAGTTGAAGCAGGGATGACAGGAGGAAGGCAAAGACAACGGCGAATGCAGGAGCAAATGCAAATGCGGGGATTCTTCGCTTCGCTCAGAATGACGGCAATAACAAAATAGAGACAAAAGCAACAGCGAGAGACAGGTTAGGGCTGCTGGAGGCTGTTGATGCGGTCATAGTCGGTATAGCAAGGGTTGGTTTTGTTCGAAGGTGTGAGGCAAGAAAAATGCGCAAGCCGATGGCCTGCGCATTTTGGTGAATTGAGGGTGATACTTCTTCGCGGGGGTCGACTGGGTGGTGGGGGTGCCGGAGAGGACGGAGTGGTCGCCGCTGGCGCGCGAGAGAAGGATGGTGAGGCCGATGGAGGTGAGCATGAAGATGATGGCGGAGTAGGTGGTCAGCTTGGTGAGGAGGTTGGCTGCACCGCGAGGGCCGAAGGCTGTCTGGGAGCCCTGTCCGCCGAAGGCTCCGGCGAGGTCGGCGGATTTGCCCTGCTGAAGGAGGACGACGCCAACGAGAAAGAGCGAGACGATAACGTGGAGAGTGACGAGAAGACCAACCAACATAACGCTTGAAACCTCTTGGGTCCGGAGTGAGGACGTCCGGAGAAATTGTGGATGGTGCAATGAGGGGATTTATGTCCTCTTGGCCTTGCGGCGCAAGCACCTGAACCTATTGGTTAGTGTATCACTGGGGATCGCAATCGGCCCAACTGGGCGATGGTGGACAGTATAGGCAGGATATTGGATGTCAGGCTTCATAGTACTGAGCTTGGTATTGCTCGTCAGTTACCTTTTCAAGCCAGTCGACAACCTTGCCGTTGAGCTTTTCCTGGATGGCGATGTGGGTCATGGCGGTGGTGGGTGAGGCGCCGTGCCAGTGTTTTTCGTTGGGGGCGAACCAGACTACGTCGCCGGGCCTGATGTCTTCGATGGGGCCGCCTTCTCGCTGGGCGCGTCCGAGGCCGGCGGTGACGATGAGGGTTTGACCTAGCGGGTGGGTGTGCCATGCGGTGCGGGCGCCGGGTTCGAAGGTGACACTGGCGCCCTGGACGAATGCGGGATCGGGGGCTTGAAAGAGAGGGTCGATACGTACTGTTCCGGTGAACCAGTCTGATGGGCCGGGAGCGGAAGGCTGCGAGCCATTGCGGTTGATTTCCATGATTACGGATGATATGGCAGGAGCGGTCGGGTGGTGAGGCTTGCGCCAATGCAGATGATCAGGGCTCGAAGCGGGTTCCGGATTCGGTGATGTCAACGGCTGCGAAATGGCCGTCGGGGAGGCGGGTGATGGTTGGGGCGTAGGCTCCGAGGAGTTGGCGGCGCCACCATGGGCCTTGGGTGTGTTTTTCTTCCATGGTGCTGAACCAGTATTGCCAGAGGACGGCGCGGACATACGTTGGCGGTGCAGTCGGGGAAGGGATTGCCGGCGAAGAGGGCGAGGACGTCGCGATCGTTTTCGAGGAGGCGCTCTTCGGTCTCGGGACGATGGGAGATTGTTGCCAGGTGGTGAGAGAGGCGAACCAGAGGTTCCAGTCGAAGCGCGGCTGGTAGGGGGCGTAGATGCGCGGGCGTGCGTTGAGGTCTTGCGGCTTGTAGAGGAAGGGATAGGCGGTCCAGTGTTCGCCGTCGTTGGAGCCCTGGAATTCGATCTCGTAGCGATGCGGCGTCATGACGGCGAAGAGGCCGTATTGGTTTGCGATGCGGAAGGGTTCGAGTGCGATGAGGGGCTTGTAGGGGAAGGGGTGCTTCGCGCCAGAACATCTGGCCTACGGGGACGAGGGTTGCGTAGAAGATCCAGGTGAGGACGATGGCGACGATTGCGGTTCGGAGAGATGTGAGCGGGAGTGGGTTTGGGTTCGTCGGTTGGGTGATTCGGTTGATGGAAGTTCGGGTTGCGTGGTGAGGTTTGAGATTGTTTCGCCAGACGCGAGGGGATAAAGCGTTGCGAGGAAGGTGTCGTCCAGCAGCAGGAAGGCGAGGATGAGGACGAGGTAGTTGAGGAAGGCGTAGTTGGCGCTGGCGATGACGCCGATCTGCCATGCGGTGACGATGAAGAAGCAGAGGATCTTCCAGCGGCGCGGGAGAAAGGCCATCCAGACGAGGAGGAGTTCCATGCCGAGGGTTGCGGCGGCGGTGGCGATGTGGAACCAGTTGGGGAGGTGCTGGAGGTACCAGCCGATCCAGGTGGGCAGGGGGCCGTTTTGGTAGTACTCGTACATGGCGGTGAGATTGCGCCATGTGGGATCGCCGCTCTCGAGTTTGACGACGCCGGATTGGAAGTAGATTCGGAACCACTCCCACAGGAGAAGGAACAGGGCGGCTCGCGCGGGTGGCTGCTTTGTTCCGAGGCCGGGAAAGATGCCGGAGGGAGCGAGGAAGAGCGAGAGGAAGCCTGCTTCGAGGAGCATGCCGTCGGATTGGTAGCCGGAGAAGTCTTGCGCGGCGCTGACGAAGGAGAGGAAGCAGCAGAAGCAGAGGAAGAGCATGGCGCGCGGCCAGATGTTGGCGACGAGGAACGAGAGAGGCGATGAGACCGAGCCAGCAGAGGGTCATCAGCATGCGTGTTGCTGGTGGAGAGCCAGAGGAAGGTGGGGGCGTACCAGAAGCGCAGGACGCCGAGGGTGCTGATGGCGTGGAGATAGTCTGCGGCGGGCAGGATGCCTTGGGTGCCGATGAGACCGCGGATCTGAAAGAGAAGCGCGAAGAAGGCGGAGAAGTAAATGAGGCCGAGCGAGCGCGAGGAAGAGCCAGCGAGCGAGGAAGTGGTTCGTTGAACCATGCGTCGAATCGAAGAGATAGCGATAGATGGTTTCGACCTTTTGCATCGGAAGGCCTTCGTGTGGGAGGGTTGAATCCCCCCGGTTTACGTTGTAGCGGAGAGAATAGTGCATCTTATCTGCGAGATGCTATGGGTTGTGGGCAGAGAGGGCATCGGAGTCTGGGTTTTATGACGACGGCAATCATTATCGGTTCCGGTCCGAACGGCCTTTCGGCTGCGATTACGCTGGCGCGCGCGGGCGTTGCCACTACTGTTTTTGAACGGAACCGGGAGATTGGCGGGGCTTGTTCGACTGCGGAGATTACGCTGCCGGGTTTTCGTCATGATCTTGGATCGTCGGTGTATCCGATGGGTGTCGCGAGCCCGTTCTTTCGGTCGCTGCCGATTGAGATTCCGTGGATCGAGCCAGATGCTACGTGTGCGCATCCGCTGGATGATGGGACGGCGGTAATGCTGGAGCGCTCGATCGACGATACGGTTGCGAATCTGGATGGATGCGATGAGCGCAAATATCGCTCGTTGCTGGAGCCGCTGGCTGAAGGGTTTTTAGAGTTGGCGGGAGAGATTCTTGGACCGGTGTTGCATCTTCCGCGGAGTCCGTTTTTGCTGGCTCGGTTCGGGATTTCTGCGGTGTTGCCGGCTGCGTCGCTGGCGCGTTCGCGATTCTCGGGAGTGCGTGCGCGTGCGCTGTTTGCAGGGATGGCGGCTCACTCGGTGATGTCTCTGGAGGCGACGGGGTCGGCGGCGGTGGGGCTGGTGTTGATGGCGGCGGGACATTCGGTTGGATGGCCGATTGTGCGTGGTGGGGCGCAGACGCTGACGGATGGGCTTGCGGGTTATTTTGAAACGCTTGGGGGGAGGATTGAAGTTGGTCGCGAGGTGACGGAGTTGCCTGAGGCGGATTTGATTCTTGCAGATGTAACTCCACGACAGATTTTGCGGATTGCTGGGGACGAGTTGCCGCAGGCTTATCGGCGGCGGTTGGAACGGTTTCGATATGGGGCTGGGACATTCAAGGTTGACTATGCTCTGAGCTCGCCGATTCCGTGGATCGCGAAGGAGTGTTCTCGCGCTGCGACGGTTCATCTAGGTGGGACGCTGGAGGAGATTGTTGCGTCGGAGCGTGAGTTCACGTCTGATGCGCCATTTGTTTTGCTGGTTCAGCCGTCGTTGTTTGATGAGAGCCGGGCGCCGGAGGGGCGGCATACCGCGTGGGCTTACTGCCATGTTCCGAATGGGAGTGGAGTGGATCGGGTGGAGGCGATCGAACGGCAGATTGAGAGGTTCGCTCCGGGATTTCGGGATTGCGTTCTTGCTCGCGCGGTGTCTCCGCCTGCGGCGCTGGAGCGGTGGAATCCGAATTTGATTGGTGGGGATCTGTCGGGGGGCGCGATGAATCTGTCGCAGCTTCTGTTTCGCCCGACTGCTTCTTTGTATCGAACACCTTTGCCTGGGTTGTTTTTGTGTGGAGCTTCTACGCCGCCGGGTGGAGGCGTTCATGGGATGGCGGGGTTTCATGCTGCGGGGTCAGCGTTGAAGTATGTTTCTGGGATCTGACGTTATTCGCAGGCAACAAAAAAAGAAGGCCAACCTGAGTCGGTTGGCCCTTTCTGGAATTACCGATTGGACCGATCGGTGCGGAGGAGCTTGAATCACTTTTCTTTGAAGCGATAGGGCCTCAAACGAAAACGGTGGGCGCGTGTCAGGCGGCGCGTTCGTTTTCGAGGACTTTGACTTCGCGCAAGGCGCCAGTGTCGACGTCGAAGATAAGGCCGCGGACGGGGATGTCCTTGGCAATCCAGGGATGGGATCGGACTTGCTTGATCTGATCAACGGTATTTTGTTCGGGGTCTTTGTAGGAGAAGAAGCGCATTGGAGCAGGCGAGGCATCGCCGGTTGAAGCGCTCAGCTTCGCATTGAGCTCTTCGTCGGTGAATGTCGTGAAGCCGCAGCCGGTGTGGTTGAGCAGCAGGATCTCTGTTGTCCCCAAAACGCGAGTGGATACGACAAGTTCACCGAGCACATCTTCGGTCACTGCGGGGCCACCGGTGCGGATTACGTCGAGATCAGCTTGCTTAATCCCGAGAATTCCGGGAAGGTCGGAGAGGCGTGGATCCATGCAAGTTACAACGACAAGCTTGGGCGCCGGGCGTGCTCCCTGCTTGCGTTCGTATGTTTTGGCATATTGCTGATTTGCGACCAGCGCCTGATCGATAAGGCTCATGATTTTTCTCCTGACGGGCGAACGGTGCTGGCAAGCCCGCTTTGCTGTGTGGTTCGAGTCCGACCGATTCGGCTTCGATGGAGCGATTACACCTCAGGTTCACCGGCAAAACAATTAGACGTTGGTATTGGTTATTACGATCGCGAGCAAGTCCATTGAAACGATTGACGAAGACTCAAGCCTGCCAGATATTCTTCAATACCCGCGCCCAGTTTCCACCAATCACTAACTGGATTTGTTCGTCTGTATAGCCGCGCCGAACGAGTGCCGCTGTCAGCTCATACATTCGCGTCGGCCCCTGCATTCCCTTCACAATTTCGTACTCGCCGTGAACGTGATAACGCTTATCGGCCTTGGCGAGCATATCCTTTGCAACGGTTGGCGATCCAAGATCGTTGCTCTCAATTCCCGCGTCCGATCCCACACCCACGTGCTCAATCCCCACGAGGTCGCGCACATGGTCGAAGTGGTCAACGACGTCTTCCACCGTCACTGGTTCAGTCCCTTTCACCATGAAGGCGATATCGGTAATCCCCATCACGCCGCCTTTCGCCGCGAGCTTGCGAATCACCTCGTCTGTGCTCGCTCGCAGGCCGCCCGGGATCAGCGCACGGCAGTTTCCATGTGAGAGAATCACGGGCTTCTTTGAAATCTCCATCGCGTCCAGCTTTGTCTTGTCGCTTGCATGACCGAGGTCCACGACCATGCCGACAGTGTTCATCCGGTCGATCACCTTGCCGCCGTACTCGCTCACTCCGCCGTCAAACGGCTCAAACGCTCCATCCGCGATCTTGCTTCTGAAGTTGTAGCTGAGCTGCGAAATCCGCTGTCCAAAGCCGAAGCAGCGATTCACATCGTCCAGGTGTTCAAACTGGTCGCTTGTCTGCAGTCCGTATAGAATCCCCAGCTTGCCCTGCTCCTTGGCCTTCATCAAATCGGCGGCGTTGTTTATCCTCATGAGCCATTGCGGATACTGCGCGATGAAGTTATTCCATTTGGCGAAGAGCTGCTCGGCATTGGCGAAGTTATCCGCCCCATCGCCAAAGTTGATAACGGAAACGCCAGAGCTCTTGAACTTCAGATAATCTGCCTCAGTGAATGCGCCGGACTGCGTCAGCCATTTCTCCTTCAGATCTTTCTGATCGGTGCGATACAAAAACTGATTGAGCATGTCGATTACCAGCGACTCGCGCATCAGACGCATGACGCGCTCCGGATACTCCTGCTTCGATTGCGCAAAAAGACCGTAGCTGTGGCGCAGAACAAAGGGTGCAGCGATCGCAGCGCTCGTCGCACGTGTCATGAAAGTACGTCGTGACAAATCTCCCAAGGTAATCTCCTGGATGAGGTGGTTTGCATCCGATCCTACCGGATGAGAGACCCATGACCGGAATGGGCATATATAGTGGCTCTGCGGTATTAACTGACTCTGAAGGTAAATTCAAATCAGGAAGCGTGCTATGAATGTTCCTGTTACACGACGTACTTTTCTTGCGGGTCTCGGGGCGTCCGTTTTCGCGGCCTCCTCGCCTTGCCACGCGGCCTCCGGCCATGCGAGCAACATTCGGTTTGGCTATGCAGCGATAACCTGGGGTAACAACGAGCGCCAGGCGATCGAAGATATTGCCGCGGTCGGATATCCCGGTATTCAGTTTCGCGCCAACGCCGTTACAGATTTCAAGCCTGACGAGTTGAAAGATATTCTGGCCCAGCACAAGCTGACATTCGTTGCTCTCTCGAGTGGTGATGTTTCGTTGGATCAACCGGAAGCGGAACAGATCGCAAAGCACGTTGCGAATGCCCAGTTCGTCAAGGATTCAGGCGGTCTGTATCTTCAAGTGCTTGACGTTCTCAAGTCGTATCCGCGATCGGCTACGCCTGACGAGTGCAAACGCCTTGGCTCGATCCTGACGGAGTTGGGGAAGCGAACTGCCGACCTGGGTATTCCGCTCGGATACCACAATCATCTCAATACTCTGAGCCAGAACCCTGCGAATTTGGATCTCATTCTCGAACACTCGGATCCGAAGTTCGTGAAGCTCGAGCTCGATACGGCACATCTGGTTGCCGGTGGCGGCGATCCGGCGAGGGCGATCGAAAAGTATCATGATCGTCTCCTCTTCATGCATTTGAAGGATGTTCACGATATTCCGGCTGACACTCCCAACGCGAGGTACCCATTTGAGTTCGTGGAGCTTGGTCGTGGGCGGGTGAATATTCCTTCGGTCTTTGCTGCTTTGGACAAGGTGAAGTTCCAAGGCTGGGCGGTCGTCGAACTGGATCGTGTCCCTGATAAATCGAGAACTCCAAAGGAGTCGGCAATCATCAGCAAGACTTATCTCGAACAGAAGATCGGCGTCACTGTCTAGTTCGGAGTGGAGAGATGGTTACAGCGAGCGAAAAGAAGGCCAACCGTTTAGGGTTGGCCCTCTATCTCTTTGATTCTAATTTAAGGATTGGTGCGGAGGAGGGGACTTGAACCCCTATGCCTTGCGGCGCTAGCACCTCAAGCTAGTGCGTCTGCCAATTTCGCCACCTCCGCGTTTTTCTCGACGCTGGTGGCGCGAGTTGCGGTGAGCAATCCGAAAGTTAGTATAGCATCCCGGACGGGTTGATCGGGCAGGGGCGATAAGGTTCGGTGAGAATGCGAAGGCACAATCGTTTTTGAAGAGAAATTGTTCTGGTTAAATGATGAAGCGGAGGGGTATGCGTCGTGGTGACGCGTACCTCCTCCGCCTCAGGTTTCTTATAGCGTGATTAGTTGATGTACTTCGGCGATTCCTTGGTGAGGATGGCGTCCAAGCGCTTTCCTGCGGGCGTTACGGTGACTCCGCCTTCGCGGACGATGGTTGTCGCTGTGATGTCCTTGCCATAGACGGCCTTGTTGGCGTCATCGTCGGTGTCGAGCGATGCGCTACCGAGGGCAGCACCGGCAAACAGGCCGCCCTTTGCACTGGAGTAGGTGAGGACGTCGACGTTGGGGTCGTTGAGGCCTTGAGCCTGAGCGCCACTGGGTCCGGCAACAGCGCTGCAGCCCGCCCCGAGTTTCAGTTTGCCGGAGAGGATTTTCTGGGCGCCCGTCTTGGTCAGGACGAGCAGCACGTAGTCGGTGGAGGAGCTACCGAGCTGGACGCCAAGGCTGCCGACGTCCATTTTGTACATTGCGGGAGCGGACCAGGGACCGGTCATGTCAGTTCCGGTGCGGCAGAGGATCACGCCGCGGCCATAGGAACCGCCGATGCCGACTGCGACCTTTTTGACAGCCGGAAAGACAAGGACGCACCGCGCCTTATTGAGGTAGGCCTGAGGGATCGCGTCCGGTTTGAGGAGGAGCTGATTCAGAACTTCGGCCGAGTCGCCCAAGCGATTGTCGATCTTGGTTTGAGCAACGACCGGCAGGGTCATAGCGACGCTCACTAGAGCTAGTAACGCGGTTTTCTTCATGATTTAAGACCTCTCTCTGTTATGACCGGGAGTCTGCCGTCATGGCAGGCGAGCACTCCATCGGTTTTATTTATCTGGTTCCGTACCAACGTTACCGACGAAACGGATCAGACGAAACTGGCAAAATTACTAGTAGTCGGGGCTAAAAGATGATGACAGAGGGGTTTGGAGGGTGGGAAAAAGAGGATTTTGGGCGACTTAAGCGCAGGGGAGAGGTCCCTGCGCTCTGGAAGAAGGCATGTTTCTATGTCGGATCAGCTTATCTTTGCGACGACAGGCCGGTGGGTGGCACTTCGGGAGTCGTTGCGGTGGGGTAGAGCGTTTTTTCTTCTTTACGGGTGGGGCGGCGTTGGGTGGACGCTGTTGCCGTTGCCGTTGCCATTTTTCTTCTTGTGCTTTCGGGGGTCTCGATGACGGCGCGCATCCAGTAGTTGCCCTCGGCGTCGACCTCGATGCCGTGGACCTCGCGCTCGAAGCCGGGGAAGCGCTTGCCGAACTCCTCCATGGCGAGGATGAGCTTGATGACTGGGCTTTCGGCGCTGCCGAGACGTTCGCCGGGCATGGACATGGGGATGCCTGGAGGGTAGGGAACGAGCATGACGGCGGCGATGCGGCCGGCCATCTCGGTGAAGCGAATTTTTTCGGTCTCGTGGCGCAGAAGCTTCTGATAGGTCTGCGCGGGGGTGAGGATGGGGTCGAAGTCTTCGTCGCAGGCGTCGTTGACCAGGCCGGACAGATTCAATTGGACCATCGCGGCGTGCATCTCGTCGGAGAGCTCTTTGAGGGTGACGTTGCGATAGCGCGCGGGATATTTCGAGACGAGTTCGGGGAGCGCTTCTTCGAGCGAAGCTTCGGAGTCGTAGAGGCGTTTGAACTCGAAGAGATTTTCGAGCAGCGCGCCCCACTTGCCTTTGGAGGTGCCGACGGAGAAGAGGACGAGGACGGTGTAGTCGCCGGTGCGGGCGATCTCGACGCGGCGGCCGTCGAGGAACTCGGTGATGATGGCTGCGGGGATGCCCCAGTCGCTGACGACACCCTGGGCGTTGACGCCGGGGGTGAGGATGGTGACCTTGGTGGGGTCGAGCATGCAGTAGTCGTCGGCGATGTCTTCGTCCTGATAGCCGTGCCACTCTTCGCCGGCCTTGAGGGTCCAGGCGCTGGAGCGGTTGGTGAGGAGGCCGTCGGCGGCTTCTTCGAGGAGGTAGGTCTTGCCGTCGAAGGGATCGAAGACGTACTCGGGTTGATAGAGGCGGAAGAACCAGCCTTGCTCGGCGGCGCGGAGACGGTGGCCGATGGAGGACATGGCCTTGCGGAAGCTGATGGCGTCCTGCAGGGTCTCGCTCATGAGGGTGGGGCCGGCGGGCTCGTCCATCATGGCGGCGGCTACGTCGAGTGAGGCGATGAGTGGGTAGAACGGCGATGTGGTGCCGTGCATCATGAAGGACTCGTTGAACTGATCGAAGTCGAGCGTGGCGCGGGGGCTGAGCTTGACGTGGATCATCGAAGCCCATGGAGAAGGCGGCGAGCATCTTGTGCGTGGACTGCACGGCGAAGATGGTGGGGCGGTCGGGCATGTCGTCGGGGACGCCCATGGCGAAGCGGCCCTGGTAGATCTCGTGGAACTTGGCGTAGGCGTACCAGGCTTCGTCGAAGTGGATGCGCGGGACGGATTTTGCGAGTTCGGTGACGACTTTGTTGACGTCGTAGCAGAGGCCGTCGTAGGTGGAGTTGGTGACGACGGCGTAGGTGGGGTTTTGGTTGGCGACGCCGGTGGTGAGGGGGCTCTTGTCGATGATGCCGCGGATGAACTCGGGGCTGAAGCGCTTGAGGGGGACGAGGCCGATCATGCCGTAGCCGTTGCGCGTGGGCTTCATGTAGACGGGGCGCGCGCCGGTGACGGTGAGGGAGTGGCAGATGGATTTGTGGCAGTTGGCGTCGGCGAGGACGATGTCGTCCTGCGCGATGACGCCGTGGCCGACGATCTGGTTGGAGGTGCGAGGAGCCGCCGAGGACGTAGAAGGTCCAGTCGGCGCCGAAGATGCGGGCGGCGTTGCGCTCGGATTCGCCGGGAGGCCCGAGGTGATCGAGCCAGGAGCCGAGCGGCGAGGTGGAGATGCCGAGGTCGGAGCGCATGATGTTTTCGCCGAAGAACTTGTGGAACTCCATGCCGACGGGGTGCTTGAGAAATGCGACGCCGCCCATGTGGCCGGGGGCGTCCCAGGAGTAGGCGCCCTGGTCGTTATATTTTTTGAGCTCGCGGAAGTAGGGTGGGAGGAGCTGCTCGTGGTAGCGCTCGACGGCGAAGTCGACGCGGTTGGCGATGAAGGCGGGGGTGTCGCCGAAGAGGTGGATGTACTCGTGGACCTGCTTGACGACTTCGAGGGGGAGTTCGCTGACGAGGGTGCGGTCGGCGATGAGGAAGATGGGGATTTTTTTGTTGCGGCGGCGGACGGCGCGAAGGATGGCCAGTGCCGCGCCTTCGGCGAACTGGTTCTCGCCTTCGAGGTCCCAGTCCAGAAGGATTGCGCTGTACGACGGATCGGATGTGACCAGGGACAGACCGTCTTCCGGCGTCGATGTTCGGACGACTTCGTAGCCTTCGAGACGAATCGCCTCGACCAATCGCTCCATGGCGCGATCCGATACGGAGTCCGTGCCACCCACTTCACTTGCAATCAATAAAACCCAACGACCTTCGCTCATACACCTCTCACTGCTTCTTTGTAGTCCTCATAGATGTTACAGGGAGTTTTTGTTGCAGGTTGTGGAGTGTTAATTGTGGGGAGTTTTTGTAGTGAAGGTACGCCACGGGTGGAGATTTTTGCGAGATTCGGCGTGACTATTGGCCGAGGATGTTGACGCGGCTGCTGAGTGGCTGCGACTGACCGTTGGCGATGCTGATGAAGCGCGTTGCGGACGACGTCGTAGGAGGGTTGGCCGACGAAAAACTTGAAGGTGAAGTGCTTTTCAGTTCGCTGCTGCTGCTTGTTCATGCCGGCGTCCTGATAGCCGTCGAGGGAGTAGCTGCGGAGTCCGGCGGCGGCCTCCTTCGGGTGTTGGCTGGCGAAAAAGGCTTGATCGGCATCGTCGCTTTCAACGGTGACGCGGAGTTCGAGCTGCCCGTCCTCGCCGAATATCTGCGCGTAGTTGTAGACGTGGTAGTGACCCCAGGGTTCGAGGGAGGTATGGATGACCACAGTTTTCTGGTCGACTCTGATTCGCTCGACGACGTACTGCTGCATGTGTGGCGGGGTGAGATGGTTTTTATAAAGCTGGAGCATGTGGGCGATGCCAGTGTCGCGACAGGTCTTGTCTCCGGATTCTGCGCATGCGCGGACGAGGAGGGCGGGGCTTGCCAGTCGTCGGGGCTGGCCTCCGCGATGGGCTTGAGAGCGTTGAGGGCGATGGCGGTGTCGCCTGCGTTGAGAGAGGCTTCGGCGGAGAACTTGGCGAGGACGGGGTCTCCGGGGAAGTCTTTAAGCAGGAGATTGTAGATTTTGACGGCTTCGGCGTACTGCTGTGCGTTGAAGGCGTTGGCTGCCTGCTCATACTGTTCGCGCTGCTGCGGGGTGAGGCGGGCGATCAGATCGTGGGTGGATTCGATCTGAGGAGGAGAGTCAGGAGGAGTTGACTGACCGAGGCAGATGATGGGCGTCAGGATCAAGGCGATGAAGATCAGTGTGGCCGGAGTTCGGAACTTCATGGTTGTCCTCTCCGAATGTTCCGTATCGTATCGCGATTTAAGGCTGGAGATTGCAGTTGTTGCATGTTCTTCGGATTCGCCCGGGGGACGAGGAGTACGCGGCAGTATTCAAAGAGAGTCGCGTGAAATTTGAGCACACTATTTCGATTTGGGGAGAGTTGCCAACTTTATAACTGATGACTGACGGCAATCTTTATTCGATTGGATGGGATATGGACAGGCGAAGATTTCTGCGGAACGCGAATCTGGCGGTGATGTCAGTGGCTGACTGGCGGCGGGTTGTTGGGGTGTGTGAAGAGGCCTGCGGGTGCCTCGATCGCGACGGGAATGTTGCCGGTGAATCTGCCGGAGACGGCTTGTCATCTGCCGCGGGTGCATGTGTCTGCGGACAGAGAGATTCGAACGGTGGTGGGGTTGCGTCCGTTTCGGCCCTCGGGGTTTCGCGTTGCGAAGGAGATGGTGGGGGATACGGCTGTGGTGCATAACTATGGGCACGGGGGTGGCGGGATCACTTTGAGCTGGGGGACTTCGAAGCTGGCGGTTGATCTTGGGTTGCCGGGACATGTTGGGCCGGTGGCGGTGTTGGGGTGTGGCGCGGTGGGGTTGGCCACGGCTCGGCTGGCGCAGGAGGCGGGGTTTGATGTGACGATTTATACGAAGGCGATGCCGCCGGAGACCACGTCGAATATTGCGGGCGGGCAGTGGGATCCGGTGAGCGTGTTCGACGAGAGTGCGCTGACGCCGGAGTTCTCGAAGCAGTTTGTGGACGCGGCGCGGTATGCGTATCGGCGGTATCAGATTATGACGGACCCGAAGTATGGGGTTCGCTGGATGAGGAACTACAACGTGTCGGAAACGCCGTGGCCGGCGTCGGCACATCCCGGGCAGTCTCCGCTGATACAGGGGTTGCAGCCGGAGAGCAAAGAGTTGCCGCCGGGGTCGCATGCGTTTGGGAAGAGATTTGTGCGGCAGTTCGATGGAATGATTGTCGAGCCTCCGATCTATCTGCCGGCGATGTTGACGGATGTTCGGATCGCCGGGGGCAGGATTGTGGTGCGCGAGATCAGGAGTCTGGACGAGGTGCGGGCTTTGCCGGAGAAGCTTGTCTTCAACTGCACGGGGCTGGGAGCGAAGGCGCTATTCAACGATGCGGAGCTTACTCCGATCCGCGGGCAGCTTACGATTCTTCTGCCTCAGCCTGAGGTGACGTACGCAACGATCTATGAGAATACCTATATGTTTTCGCGCCGAGACGGTGTGGTGTTGGGTGGAACCCATGAGATGGGGGACTGGAATCTGGAGCCCGATATGACGACGAAGGCTGCGATTCTGGCGAAGCAGGCGAAGCTGTTTGATGGAATGCGGGATTGTTGAGGCTTCGCTAGAAGTGACGGGTCAACTCGGCGAAGGTGGCTAGTTCGAGGAACTGCTGGCCGGCGGGGGCCGGATTGACGACCTCGTGTTCGAGTACCCAGGTGAAGTCGTGGGGGATGAAGATGGCGTTGAGTCCCGCACTGAGGGCGGGGTTGATGTCAGAGCGGGGGCTGTTGCCGATCATCCAGGTATTGCAGGCTTCGCAGCCGTGTTGGGCGGACGAGGGAAAGATAGGCGTCGTGATGCTTTTCGGGTAGGACCTCGACGGCAGAGAAGTGGGGAGCGAGGCCGGATCGGGCGAGTTTGCCGGTTTGCTCCTCGTGGTTACCTTTGGTGACCATGATGAGGCGATGGCGCGTGGCGAGGTCGGCGAGGGTGGCTTCGACGGCGGGGAGGAGTTCGATCTCCTGCTCTGCGATGGACTGGGCGAACGCTTCGATGCGGCGATGCTTCTCGTCGGTGAGGGGGGCGTCGGTTAGCTGCTCAAAGCAGGTGATCAGCGAGCGGCGAAAGCTGTGCAGGCCGTAGCCGTGGGAGAGCACGGTGGCGTGCTCGACACGATTGAGATGACCGCGGACCTCTTCGGGGGTGTGGACGCGGTGGTCCAGATAGGAGATAAAGCTGGTGATCGCACGCTCGAAGTAGATGTTGTTCTCCCAGAGGGTGTCGTCGGCGTCGATGAGCAGGGTCTGATTCGGAGCGCGACGGGTGGGCTGGGAGGAGGGGCTATTCGGCGATGGTGTCAGGGGAGGCACTAGCTGATTATAAAGGGGCTTCCCGTTACCAAGGTACGGGTGGATGCCACACATGGGGGATATGTCGCTTGGGCGGGGTGTGACAGATTGGAAGCAATGGGAAACACAGATGTTGCACGACTGGATGTACCTGGGCCGAGATGGATGACTCACGATCGCAGAGCTTCAGCCGATGTTGGTTATCGAGTGTGGAACCCTTTTGAGGCGGAGCTGAGAACCGACGCAGGTGGCCGATGTGATGAGCTAGCAAAAGGCTTTGCCCGCGTTTTAGATGTCTTCGAGCGATAACGACCACAGCACGTAAAGGCGAATCAGAAACATGATTCCTGAAGTTGGCCAGAGGTTCGGGCCGTACGAGATCCTGGGTAGACTGGGCGGCGGCGGTATGGGCCTGGTTTTCCGAGCGTGGGACGAACGCCTTCATCGCGAAGTGGCGGTGAAGCTGCTGCATGACGACTACACGATGCCAGGGATGCGGGAACGCTTCCTGCAGGAGGCTCGGGCGGCGTCGGCGCTGAATCACCCGAACATTTGTACGGTCTTCGATATCGGGGAGCAGGATCAGAATCCGTACCTGGTGATGGAGCTGCTGGAAGGCGAGACGGTGAAGGACCGGATCGCGCACGGGGCGCTGTCGGCGGAGGAGATCGTCCGTTACGCGATGGA
Organism: uncultured Acidobacteriaceae bacterium; assembly: GCA_963754765.1. GTDB lineage: Bacteria > Acidobacteriota > Terriglobia > Terriglobales > Acidobacteriaceae > Edaphobacter. The sequence continues at coordinate 198,771 of CAVWHJ010000010.1, forward strand.
GATTACGGATGCGCTGTCGGTGGCGCATTCCAAAGGGATTGTGCACCGAGATATCAAGCCGGCAAATATCTTTCTGGTAGAGATGCCGAACGGAAAGAGCCAGGCGAAGGTGCTTGACTTTGGCCTGGCGAAGATTCATCTGGAGATGGGTGGGGGTTGGGAGTCGAGAACGCTAGACCTGACTCTTGCCGGAGCAACGGTGGGGACGCTCGCGTATATGTCTCCGGAGCAGGCGCGTGGAGAGTCGCTGGACGCTCGTTCGGACCTGTTTTCGTTGGGAATCGTGTTGTATGAGATGGCAACGCGTCAGGTTCCGTTTCGAGGGACGACGAGTGCGCTGCTGTTTGTGCAACTTTTCACTCACGAGCCGGAGCCGGTACGCAATTGGAACGAGTCGATTCCGCGTGAGTTGGAGAAGCTCATCCTGCGTCTGCTGGAAAAGGATCGGAAGAAACGGTTCCAGTCGGCGGCGGAGTTGCACGACGCGCTGGCGAAGATCGGGGAGAAGCTGGGGCGGGGAGGATGGCTGACGCGAGGAGTTACCTCAGCAGTTCCGCTGGTGCGGGCGAACGATCCTGTTGCGCGGCATAAGGGGCCGAAGCGAAAGCCAGAACGAGCGCCGAGCGATCCACTGATTCAGGCGAGTCCTGCAGTTGGCGTCTCCTCGCAGAGTTCTGGAAGCATGGTGATTCGTCCGATGAAGGTGCCTTCTGGGGACTCGAGCGGCATCGAGCATAAGGTTGCGGTGCCTGTGCGCCAGGGTGCAGTAGCCCTTGAGAGCGGACCCGTTCAGGCTGAGGTTAATGGTGTTCACGAGGCGGTTGCAGAGCGCGATGCTGTTACGGTTCCGGGGAGAGAGGAAGATGCCACACGCTTAGTTCAAGCTCGACCAACTGAGGCTGTTCTGGCGCGGACGGCGTCGGGCATTACGCAGTTCGAATTTGACATCGATGAGGCCGAATTGGGGAGAGCGGAAGTTGAAAGCTTTCCCGGACAACTCTGATCGAGAGTTGATTGCGGCCTCTCTCGCAGTGGCTGCGCGGACGAAGAGGCGGATGATCGTTGCATCAGCCCTGCTGGCTGTCGGAGTGACGCTGGCGGCGCTTGTGCAAAGCGGACTCTTTCGGCCTCTGGTTCTGGGATCGAAAGATCATCTGCTGCTGACTGTGATCCAGAACAAGACAACGGACAAGACGCTGGACGGAGTTGTGATGCAGGGCATCGAGATTGCGCTCCGACAGTCCAGGACTCTGAATGTGCTGGGCGGCGAGGCTTATCGAGCCGGGTTGCGACAGATTGAGAGCGAGAGTGGAGACGCGGTCGGGGTAGCGGGGCAGAGGGTGGCGCAGAAGGTTGGTGCGCGCGCGTACTTGTATGGCGAGATCAGGGGCGCGGGGGCCCCGTACACGATAAGTGTCGATGTGTTGAAGACCGATTCGAACGACAAGGTGGCGACGCTGGAGGAGACTGCGGCGACCATGGACGAGATTCCGGCTGCGATCGGCAAGATAGTACAAGATATTCGCGCGGAGGTGAGCGAGGATAGCAAAGCCGAGATCAAGAGCAGCGTTCCGTTGCAGACGGAGGCGACGGCGAACATAGATGCGCTGCACGCCTATGCGATCGGCGAGGCTGCAATGCAAAGCGGTCACACGAGCGATGCGCTGGCGGGCTATCAGGAGGCTGCGAAGCTCGATCCGAAGTTTGTGCAAGCGCAGATGCGACTCGCGTGGCTATACCGCTCGGATAGAGCCGAAGTCGCGTCGGCGAATGCTGCGGTGTTGGCGCACGATGCGGCGGTCGATGCTGGCGAAAAGGTAAAGCTGTTGGCGCAGTTCTGCTATGACATGAATGCCAGCGGCGATTATGGCCATGCCACCGAGACGATCAGGCTGTTCGTGTCACTGTACCCGGCGGACGTAGATGGGCTAAAGGGGTTGGCGCGGGTGCTTCGTGTGCAGGGACTTTTGCCGGAGGCGCTGTTGGCGGCCCAGCAAGGTTATGGTGAGCACCCGTTTGATTCGGAGACTTATGCCGAAGCAGAGCTTGCCATGATTGGGATGGATCGTTACGACAACGCATTGCAACTGGAGATACAGGCGGTACGGGTGGGCTTGCTGGCCAGTGGGAATGCATTGACTGCAGGGTATCTGGGCGACAAAGACGATGTTGTGGAAGAGCGGGTAGATGCATTGAAGAAAGCATCCGCGGCGAGTGCCAGTTCCGGGGTCGCGCCGGCTAGCTTCGCCGAGTCGTACCGGTATGGCGTCTATCTCGACAACACGGGGAGAATGGCGGCAGGCTCTGAGCTTTGGCGGACGACAGGGACGAGAGCGGGTGCTGTTTCGGGCCTTGTTTCAACGCAGGCATCGATGCTGGCACGGGGCGCGCTCGATCGCGCTCTCGCGGAGAGCTGTACGGTTGCATTGACGATGGTGAATGAGGTGAAGGGCTTGCCGAAGGGGCCGGTTGCCAGTTTCAATGCGGGTATGGCTGCGGCGCTCTGCGGAGATGAGCCGTATGCGGAGAAGACAGTCTCCGCGTTGCGGCAGAGCTATCCGAAGAGCACGGCGGTGATGCAATATTACGTGCCGCAGTTGCAGGCTGCTGCGGAGCTTGGGGTGAACGAACCGGCGAAGGCGCTCCAGTCTCTGATCAGCCAGGGACAATTCGACGGGACATCGTTGACACCGTATCTGCGCGGCATGGCGCATGCAGCTTTGGGGCAGATGCCGCCTGCTATTCAGGATTTCCAGACCGTACTAGCCCACCGCGGTTCTGCCATGCTGCTGGGAGGTGATGTTTATCCCATGGCTCAGTTGGGATTGGCCAGGGCGTACGCGGCTAGTCGCGATAGGGCGAACAGCGCGTCGGCTTACAGACAATTCCTGATGCTGTGGGCGGAGGCTGATCGGGGTCAGCCCCTGATGGTTGAGGCGCTCGCCAAGAGCAAATAGGTAATCTTCTCCTGATTACCAGCAACGATACAACGACATATCAGGCACAGCGTTGCTAATGCCGATCTGTGGGTGTTGCAGCCTTTGCATGATCCTGGACTGGACAGGACCGAGCCCTCTTGTTGATAATTTTGTTCTGGGTGGCGGACGGGGATGAGGTCGGCCCACACCACAATAGAAATCTGAGAAGAATCTCAGCGGCTTACTAGGAAATCTCCTAGTATTCGGTGCCGAACTGTAATGGTACCGTCAACGTATAACGACATTCTGGGCTCCTGAACGTAAGTACTCGAGAAGCTTATTCGACTGAGAGGAAACTCAACCAGTATGAATTCGCAACCTTTAAATGCGTGGGATTTGTTGCGGCGAGCCGGCGTCACCAGACGCCTCAGGGTATGGCTTGTCCTGTTGCTTTTTGTTTCACTGGCTAGTGCGGGGAGAGCCTATGGAAGCGCCGCTCTCTTTGTTGAGGAACCGTTTGGATTCTTCGGCAGCGTAAATCCCACTGGCCATTCGGCGATCTATCTCAATCGAGTATGCGCGGAATCTCCGACGGTGCTGCGCCGCTGCCAACCGGGCGAGACTGGTGTGGTGATCAGTCGTTACTCCGGCATTCGGACTTTTGACTGGGTTGCAATTCCGCTGCTGCCTTATCTCTATGCGGTTGAGCAGATTCAGGATGTTCCGGAGTGGGCGGAAGCGGCACCGGTGGCGGAGTTGCGGGAGACTTATGCTGAGACCCATTTGAAGTCGCTTATGTCGGCAACCAAGGCTTACGACACGAAGAGGGTGTGGCCTCAGCTGTTGGGAGTAGCCTATATACGGAAGATTTACAGCTTCGAGGTTTCCACAACAGACGAACAGGATGACCGACTGATCGGCGAATTTAACGACAGGGCCAACCAAGGCCACTTCAACCTGTTCACAAACAACTGTGCTGACTTCTCGATGCGGCTGCTTAATTTTTATTATCCCAATGCCGTGCACAGAAGCTTCACTGCAGATGTTGCGATTACAACACCCAAACAAATTGCGAAGTCGCTCGTTAACTACGCGCACCGCAACGATGGGCTTGAATTGAATGAAATTGTGATTCCTCAGGTTCCTGGCACTATCGCTCGTAGCCACAGGCCCCGCGGAGTGGTGGAAGCGCTTCTTAAGACCAAGAAATACTTCGTTCCGATCGCGGTGCTGAATCCCTATGTTCTGGCTGGCATCGCGGTCACATATTTTACGAACGGACGCTTCGACTTTGCAAAAAATGTACCGGTGATTCCGGTGACGGATCAGGAGCAAGCCCTTTTCGCAGGCAAGTCGGACGTTTCGCTAAACGGGACTGCCCCGTTGTCGCCTTAATTGTTGCGATGAAGTGCCTGCTGAATGTGACTGAGAATTGGGAGTTTGGAATGGATCGGCCGCGAATCCTGATTGCTGACGATGATCTGGTCGCTGAGGCGTTCAAGAATCTAATTGAGCCCGAATATCAAGTCATTAAGGTAGTCGGAGATGTGGCAAGCCTGCTGTCTGCCGCAGCTGAGATAAGGCCGGACGTCGTTCTGATGGACATGGATATGTTGTTGCGGAACGATTTGGATGTTGGTGCGGAGTTGAAGAAACTTCTACCGGGAACCAAGTTGATTCTTCTGGCGACAAACGACAACCCCAACGTTGCCTCAAAGGCGCTTCGCCGCTGGTCCTCCGGCTATTTGCTAAAGAGTTCCGCTGACGTCGAGTTGAAACGGGCAATCAGTGACGTCTTGAGTGGACACTCTTACATGACAGCGAGCGTCGTAGAAAAGCTTATCGACGAGTTCATCCGTGTGCCTCAACAGGCCAGGCCGAAGGAACTAACGAAGCGTCAGAGGCAGGTGGTTCAGCTGCTGGCTGAGGGGCATTCGATGAAGGAGGCGGCAGAGGTTCTCAGTATCGCTGTGCGGACGATCGCGTTTCACAAATACCGCATTATGGAAGATTTTGGGCTGAAGACGAACTCCGACCTCATTCGCTTCGCCATGCGGGAACACCTGATCTCGGATGTTTGACGGATCGTTTGATTGTTGTGCTACGCGGGCTGAGTCTGAAATAGAGCAGTGAGAGCTTGTAACCGCTCTTCGCAGAGACTCGTATACTGGCGAACCTTCTCCGGGTTGTCAGCGTCTTCGCATATCAGGTAGGTCAAATTGTAGAGAGCTTCCACGATGTTGGCAGCACGGGTAACGAGGATCCTTGTGGGATCATTAGGAGCAGCAACTTTGTAGACGTGGTCCATGCGTCCCTCCTCAAACGTTCGATACATCGCAGCGGGAACGCTGAGTGTCGACTGATCGTTTTCCGTCTTCGGGTGTGATGCAGCCGACATAAAGTGGGATGTATCACAGGCGATAGATTCGTGACGTGTTTTCTGTTGCATGGCATCCATCGGACCCATAGAATCAATTGTCCACAAAAGAAAGAGGTTAGAGGCTCTTCGATGTCTCGTCAGGTGCTTGTGTGTGGCGACGAACGTTTGCTCCTTCGCACTCGAGATATGGTTCTCACGCGCGCGGGCCTAAGTGTGGTCTCGGCATGTACGCGCGCGGAGATTGCCTACATCTCCAAGGTTCCGGCGGTTGAGTTGGGGATCATAGGGCATTCCTTGACGGCTGCGGAGCAGCGCGAGGTTGCCGAGGATGTGAGGGAGCGGTGGCCGGGCGTTAAGATTCTTTTCCTCAAGAATACTGCGTCCTCGCTGGAGAGGATATCGGCGGACGAATACCAATCCCGGAGTGATAATCCGGTGGAGTTGATCGCGACGTGCCAGCAAATCCTGGGATCGGCTCCAGACGAGAACTAGGGCAAGTGCCGGAAGATCTTCAGCAACAATCTCTTGACAAACAGCTTCTTCGCATATGAAGTAGTTACAGATGGTTAGCGGGCGATGGAGTTCGCCCTAACTGCTGTTCTCCTTCTGGAGAACAGATGATGACTCCTCGCAGGGGTGGCCTGCTGAGGGAGTCTTGGCCCCGGCATGATCCCTTCGCAAATGAGTTTTAGTCCGTCAGACGCGGTTACGTGCATGGCGGCGTTGGTGGTCCGTGGACTGAGCGGCGGAGAAACTTGAAGGTGGTTTGGATTTGTGACAAGACAGGAGTGTAGCGTTTGCAAAAGTATCTGTTCATCGCGATAGGCGGGGCTCTGGGGTCGATTGCCCGTTTCTGGGTTGGGACGACGGTGGCTGGCCGAATGGGTGCACGATTCCCGTTCGGCACGCTGGTCATTAACATTACGGCGTGCTTTGTGATTGGGCTGTCGTTGGAGTTTCTGAATCGTCATGCGAGTGTGAGCCCTTCGTGGCGGTTCCTGATTCCGATTGGATTTGTGGGCGCGTACTCGACGTTTTCCACGTTTGAATGGGAGGCTTTTACGCTGGGACAAAGTTCGTTCTGGATTGCGATTCTGTATGTCGCGGTGAGTCTGGTGGCTGGACTGGTTGCGGTGGTGGCTGGAATCTCAATTGCAAAGGCACTGTCGTAAGGCTGCATTGACAATCATTTCCGAGTATTGTTGGAAGCGCCTGGACGCTTCGATGGATGGAGGTCTTGATGTTGGAAACGGGAAAAGCACTCAAAGTATCGATCTATCTAAGTGCAGGGTCCAGACATCACGGTGTCGCGAGCGAAGCCAGCATTCTGGATTTTCTGTTCTATCGCGGTGTCTCCAACGCGGTGGTGTTGAAGGGGGTCGCCGGGTTCGGGGCGGACCATCACTTGCATACCGCTTCGCTGGTTGAGCTTATCGGATCGGCTGCCGGTAAAGGTGGAGTTTGTTGAGAGCAGAGAGAAGGTTAGTGAGTTGTTGGGCAAACTCTCGGAGTTGGCAGGTTCGGGAATGATCGAGGTTCAAGATACTACGATCGTGAAATCCTGGGGGACTGTCAGAACTGAGGACGCAAGCGAACCCGAGCATAACAAAATCGAGGGTAAAGCCAAGCTGCTGCGAGTCTATATCGATGAGGCTGACCGATGGAACGCCAAGCCTCTCCATGAGGCGCTGGTTGAGGCTCTGCGGGCCAATGATATGGCGGGCGTTACGGTCTACCGGGCAATCCTTGGATATGGAACGACCCGAGAGTTGCACAAGCGCAAGGCGCTGACCCACAACGCTTCGCTGATGCTCTCAGTAATTGACTCCGAAGAACGCATCCGCGGATTCATGCCAATTCTTGAAAAGATGATCTCTGATGGTATGGCAGTCCTGTCGGATGTGGACATGATTCAAATATGGCCACGCCGTTCCTGTAGCAATGACGGAACGGGAAGGTTGATATGGCGAAGCAGGAGTTCGACGGCCAGATGGTTCGAATTCATTTGAGCGAATCGGATCGATGGCAGGGAAGACCGACCTACGATGCGATTCTTGACAGGTGTTTGGAGCTTGGCATCGCGAGTGCTACGGTCTTCCGAGGATTGGAAGGCTTCGGAACGAGTGCGAGGATTCGTCATGCGAGCCGCTGGCCTCTCTCGAAAGATGCACCGATCATGGTCAGTGTGATCGACAGCAAATCCAGAATTGAAACTTTGATACCGTTTCTCGATGCAATGGTGGTAGAAGGAGTTGTGGCGATCTCCGACGTTCAGATTGTTCTTTATGGGGAATCCCCGCGAGAGAGTGGCGATTAGGAGATAGTCCAGATGAGCCAGATGAAGTGCATTGTTGGGCAGGGGTCTTTGTTCCGCGTCAGCGTATTGCTTCTTACGCTGGCATTCGGGATGGCGAGCCCGCTGCTGTCCCAGTCTGCTGATGATGCGGAGAAGGGTGCGTTCGAGACGACGTCCGGCCTGGGGCGCAAACTCTACGCACTTCCTGATGATGACAATATCGTCGCTGCTCGCAAAAGTTTTGCGGCCGATCCAACGAACGTCGACAAGGCACTGCAGCTCTCGAGGACTCAGGCCGCACGGCGGCAGTACAACGAAGCTGTCGCGACAGCGACGCAGGGGCTGGCGAGCGCTCCGCACAATGCGGATTTATATCTAGAACGCGGTCATCGAGAGTTGGGTCTGAGGGATTTCAAGGCGGCCATGAAAGATCTGGAGCAGGCAACCAAGATTGCTCCGGAGATGCTCGATGCCCACTATCACCTGGGTCTGTCGCATTACTTTTTGGGCGAGTTCGATGCGGCGGCTGTCTCGTTTGACAAAGCCCGGGCGTTAGCAAAGAGCGATGACAGCCTGATCGATTGCTCGAACTGGCTCTATGTATCGTTGCGACGTGCCGGCAAGGAGCAGCAGGCGGAGCAGGTCTTGACGCGCATTACGCCGAGCGTGACGAACACTGAGCCTCACCTGGCCTTTTATCTGCGGCTGTTGCACTTCTATCAAGGGCTGATTTCGGAGAAGGCAGTAGTGCCGACACCGTTGGAAGTCCCGCAGGCTCTCGAAGACGAACTGTCGTTCAACACAGTGAGCTATGGAGTGGGGAACTGGCACCTTTATCACCACGACGCTTCCGGCGCAGCGGAGATGTTCCGTAACGTGGTGAAGGGTGAAGCGTGGAATTCGTGGGGGTTCATCGGATCAGAGGTCGAGCTCGTCCGCGGGGTAAAGTGAGGGTTCTCCTGCTGTGTGCGTTAGGTTAGCTTCATGGTTTCGGGGTCCCAATGAACGATGCTTCCGCGATCGACGCTAACGTTGCTTAGAAGAGCGGCGCCGGCAGCGCGAAAGCCGAAGGATGCATCTTCGACTACGGGTTGGCGACTGCGAACGGAGTTGAAGAAGTTGTGGAAGTGGTCGTAGCTGTCGGAGTAGCCGGCGGGGGCGGCGAACTTTTCGACGTTCTGCGGCAATGGGCCCTCTGGATGCTTGACGGGGTATTTTTCCCGGTATTGCGTCATGTACTGTCGCTGCATGGCTTCAGTGAAGGTGGAGATTGTGTAGCCGGGCTCGGTTTGTCGCGGCGTACGGGTTACCGTGACGGTGTTTCCGGCGATCTCCATAATGCCGTCGGAACCGGTGAAGAGGAATCCTTCGCTCTCTTCTCCTCCGTCGACGAAGTTGACACGTAGGCTCAGATTGAAGCCCTCGGGGTAGTCGAAGAGCGCGAGCAAAACATCATTGACGTCGCGGCCATCTTTCCAATAACGGAGGCCGCCAGTGGCCATGCCGCGTGTGGGCCCTTTGGAGCCGGTAATGAAGTGCGTGCCACTGAACAGATGCACGAAGAGATCGCCAGCAACGCCGGATCCATAGTCTTTCCACTTCCGCCATTGGAAGAAGCGCTCGCCGGAAAAAGCGATCTTGGGGGCTGTGCCGAGAAAGCGCGGCCAGTCACAGGTCTCGGTGGAGGCGTCTAAAGGAACGGTGTAGTTCCAGGCTCCCATGTAGGAGTTGCGATCCCACCGGGCGGTGACCATGTTGAGCTTGCCGATGGCGCCGGAGGCGAGCAACTCTTTCGCCTTGGCGTAGACGATGGAACTAACACGCTGACTGCCGACCTGAAGGATGCGATTGGTGGAACGGACCGTGTCGATGATCTCAGGTCCGTCGGAGTAGAGATGAATCATCGGCTTTTCGAGGTAGACGTCCTTGCCGGCGCGCATGGCGTCTACCGCGGCCTGTTTGTGCCAGTGGTCCGGCGTGGCGATTAGGACGGCGTCAACATCTTTGCGGGCGAGGATCTCGCGGTAGTCGCGGGTGGTGAAGACATCGGCACCCCAGAGTTCCTTGGAGTGAGCGAGGCGGCCGTCGTAGCAGTCGGCGACGGCAACAAGCTTGACGCCCGGGACCTGCAACGCGGTGCGAGTGTCGCCTTGGCCTTGTATACCAGCGCCGATTAGGGCAAGTTGAATTGTGTCGTTCGGCGAGCGCGGTGCAGGGGTTGATGATTGCGCGATGAGTGGGTCGAGGTGGATTGCGGCAGCAGCAATGGTTGCGGTTTTTGCGGCGGACTGAAGGAAGCTTCTGCGATCCAACATGAGATCTCACTTTCGCGCGTGTAGTGTGTGAATCATCGACTCAGAAGGGGATAGAGGTTTCGCAACCGCTCTGCGAGCGTCGAAACGTCTTTTCGGTCTGGCTCATCGACCACTCATTGTATGTCTTCTGGTCGAAGCAGAAGCGAATTTTGCGTGGGGGTAGTCCGCAGATAAATGGGATGATCAACTGTTGCGATCAGGGGGTGGGGTTCCGCTGGTTGCTTAGGGCAGATCCTTCAAAAAAGAGAATGCGTGTTCGCGCAACAACCGCCGGCATGTTTCAAGTCTCCCCGTTTCAACAAATCGACAATAGGCTGGTGAATCTTCGCCAGAGAACGCAGCGTGCCTTCGTTTTTTTGAAGGTTCAATCGGGACAGCATTCCGATCTCAAGGGAGTCCCAGACTTTCAGCAGCGTCTGATTTGATGCGATACTTACGATCGTTCGATGAAACTGAGTGTTGGCGCGCGCAGTATCCGTCCATGTCGCCATTCTGGGCGGCGGTTCGCATCGATGCCTGCAGCGCTTCGATTGACGGAAGCGCCTCTTTCAATCTCTCCGGTGGAATGAGCTGCGCCGCGATCTCTTCCAGATACCCGCGCAGTTCATATATTTCGCGATTTTCCTTGCTCGAGATCTCTCTTACGTGTGTTCCGTGATAGCGTCGCGAGACGACGATGCCCAGGGTCTCCAACTCGCGGAACGCCTCCCGCACCGGGGCCTGGCTCACTTCAAATTCCTGCGCCAACTTCATCTCCTTGAGGCGTTCCCCGGGCCGGTAGACTCCTTCGGAGATTCGTTTTAGCACGGTCCAGCGAATGCGATCGCGAATTGACTTGTGATTCTCGATTCGCGATGTTTGGCTCGACTGCAGGAGTGATCTCAGGGTTGTGTCTCAGACTCGAGACGTCGTCTGAAGGGATTGCTTTTGTTCTAGACATATTCATTGAAGTTCGTAACCTGTCAGCAATCGATTACACCTTCGGCAGCTGAGTTCTGTCCCAACCGCCGCCGAGAGCCTTGATCAGTAGAACACTGGCCGTCATCCGCCGGGTCATCAGATCGGCTGCGGTGCGTTCATCCGAAAGGGCGATACTCTGCGCGGTGAGAACTTCCAGATACGTTGTGATACCACGTTTATACCGTGCGGTCGAGAGATCGACTGATCTGCGGGCCGACGCCACAGCAACCTGCTGTGTTGTTAGCTCCTGATCGAGCAGCCGCAACGCGGCGAGATTGTCCTCCACTTGCTGAAAGGCCTCCAGTACATTTTCGCGGTAACTGGCGACAGTCGCATCGTGGTTGTCTCGAGCTTGCTGGGTCACGGCCCGTCGCCTTCCGCCATCGATAACCGTCTCAAGTGCGGAACCGCCGAAGGACCACAGGGCGCTCGGACCCTGGAACAGGGCTCCGATGGCGGTACTTTCAAGACCACCCGCGCGCTGAGAGCGAGATCTGCGGATAATAGGCCGCGATGGCAATGCCAATCTGCGCATTGGCGGAGGCGACTCTACGCTCTGCTGCTGCGATGTCGGGACGGCGCTCCAGAAGCTCCGACGGAACGCCCAACGGAATCTGAGGCGGCGAGGCTGTCAGCGGCGACTGGGAGATCGAAAAGGTAGAGGCTGGCTGGCCAGTCAAAACTGCGATGGCGTGTTCGAACTGTGCTCTCGCTACTCCGACCTCGATGTCCTGAGCGCGCGTGGTCTCGAGTTGCGTTTCGGCCTGTGCAACATCCACATCCGAGGCGACGCCGCCGTGATATCGGGCCTGTGTCAGTTGCAGCGCCTTTTCAAAGTCGACGACGGTCGCATCGAGCAATTGCTTTTGCAGATCCAGACCGCGCAGCGAGAAGTAGTCGAACGCAAGCTCCGAGTGAAGGCTCAGGCTGACATTTTCCAGATCGCCTGCGCTCGCCTGTGCATTTTCGCGGCTGGATTCGATGGTTCGCCGAACCTGTCCCCATAGATCCACCTCATAGGAGAGTTCTGCCGGCAGAACGATATCGCTGTATTGATTGGTGCTTGTCGGAGCAGACGTTTGGCCTGTTTTGCGACAGCTGGATTCGCGAGCCGGACGGCTGCACCGCAACGGTAGGAAAGAGCTGCGAACGGGCCTGCCGTACGAGATCGCGCGCGCTCATATACTGCTGATACGCGACCTTCAGATTTTGATTGGAGACCGCGATCGTTTCTTCAAGCGAGTTGAGTTGCGGGTCTCCATAGATCTCCCACCACTTGCCCTTTGGCAGTTGATCCTGCGGACTCGCCTGACTCCAGTTGGATGGCGTCTCCTTGAAGGCTGGCGGTGGCGGCGGCACCGTCGGTTGGACATACTTTGGGCCGACCGTGCAGCCGCTCAAGCAGCAGAATGCTGCCGCCTGCAGATCAAGAGATCCGCGTTGAGGCTGACAGTGCGTCGAAATGTCGCCAGGCCTCTTCACTTTGTCCCGCCCTGGCCCGCCGCTGCTGGCTGCCTGTTGTTTCTCTGTCTGGACGTTGAGCCGTTCTCCATCGATGATCGAATCCGGCGGATTGGAGATAATCCGCTCCTGTCCCGTCAGCCCGGTTGTGATCTCTGCATAATCACCGAAGTCGCGGCCCAAGCGTGACTGGATGAGCTCCGCGGTGTTGTCGCTCTTCGCGACCGCGATCCTCAGGCCTTCCTGCCGGAATAGAAGTGCGCTCACGGGGATGGTCATCGTGGGGATGCCGTCCTTCAGCTTCAGGTGAACCTCGGTATACGCGCCGGGAAGCAGCTCTCCCTTCGAATTGTCGACATCCACTTCTACGTTCAATGTTCGCGCAATAGGGTCGATCGATCTCGACGTGCGCACGAGCTTGCCCTGGAAGCGTCGACCTGGAAACTCTGCAAACGTCAGGTCCGCCGTGAGCCCGGGAGTAGCGGCCTGCGAGTAGATCTGTGGCACGCTAATGAAGACCCTCAGTTTGTTGATGGCCGCGACCTGAAACAGGGAGCGCGCCTGTCCGCCGGAGGCTCCCGAGTCGATGAGCTGTCCTATATCCGTGTTGCGCGCAGTAATGACGCCGTCAAACGGCGCATAGACTTTCTCGAAGGAGACTAACTGTTTGAGTCTGTCCACATTTGCCTGGGCTGACTTTACCGCTGTGTTCCTGGAGGCAAGATCGCTCACCGCGTTGTCCGTCTCCTGTTGCGAGACGGCATCCTGCTTGATCAGGTCGGAGAAGCGATCTGCCGTGATCTGAGAGAGATGAAGGTTTGCCGTCGCTGTTCCAAGGTCGGCCTGCGCCTGGGACAGTTGTTGGTCGACCTCCGGCGATTCAATCTCAGCCAGCAGTTGGCCCTGTTTGACATGGGATCCGATATCGAAGTACCAGCGCTTGAGGTATCCGTTCGTTCTGGCGTAGATCGGCGCATCGACAAAGGCTTGTATGTTGCCCGGCAGCATAATCTCCTGAGAAGGAGCGCCTCGTTTCGGCTGAACGACGAGAACGGTTGGCGCGGCCAAGTTCGTTGGTCTCCGCAGCCAGAGCCTTGCGGGCCTTCAGCCGTGGAACGATGCCCGAAGCAACAAGCAAGCCGACGACAACCAGGGCAATCAGCAGGATTGCGACGCTGCGACCCAGCGAGCTCTTTCCGGTCTCGCCTCTCGTAGAGGCAACCGAGGCTTGGCTTGCAACTCGGTTTATCCGTAATCGAGTGATCATCTTGCTCTACGTCGTTCGTCATGATATTTCTCCTCCGCATGTGCGGCCGGTACGCCGGCCCGGAATTAGTCGTCCAAGTCGACAATCTTTCGCTTGTCCTTCGCATGGACGAGGCTGAAGAATGTCGGCACAAAAAACAGAGTGGATAGAGTCGCCAGCAACAGTCCGCCGATGACGGCGCGGCCGAGCGGCGCGTTCTGCTCGCCGCCTTCGCCCAGGCCAAGCGCCATCGGCACCATGCCGATGATCATCGCCAGGGCGGTCATCAGGACTGGCCGAAAACGGGTAAATCCTGCTGCCAGCGCGGCCTCGGTCGCAGCTCATCGCAGCTTCCATCTGCTCTTTGGCGAAGCTGACGACGAGAATACTGTTCGCCGTGGCAACGCCCATGCACATGATCGATCCGGTCAGCGCAGGAACGCTGAGCGTCGTGTGAGTAAGGAAGAGAAACCAGACGATTCCCGCCAGAGCTGCGGGCAGCGCTGCGATGATGATGAACGGGTCCATCCAGGATTGGAAGTTGACGACGATCAGCAGATAGACCAGCACGATCGAAAAGAACAACCCTCCCAGCAGGCCGATGAAGGAAGCATTCATCGTTTGTACCTGGCCGCGAACAACGACTCGCGTTCCCCGCGGCAGGTCTTTCTTGGTGTCGGCCAGAATCTTGTTGATGTCTTTCGATACGCCGCCAAGATCGCGTCCCTGAACCGATCCATAGATGTCCAGCACCGATTGCACGTTGTAGTGCGACACGGTTGCCGACTCCTGTCCCGGACGAATCGAGGCCAGGCTGTCCAGAATCTGTGGCGGTCGTGCCGGCGGAATTGGTGATCGGCAGATTGCCCAGGCCTTGCAAAGTATCGGTCTGATATTGCGGCGTCTGCGTGGCGATGTTGTAGCTCACGCCGTTCTTCGGGTTCAACCAGAAGGTCGGCGCCGTCTGAAAGCTGCCGCTCAACGCCACGAGCAGATTGTTCGCGACGTCGCGCGCCGTATAGCCGGCCTGCTGCGACTTGGTTCGGTCGATATCGACTTGCAGCTTGGGAGCGTTGAACGCCTGTTGAATCCTCAGATCCGTCGTGCCTGGGATGTACTTGATCTGATTCAGAAGCTTATCGGCGTAGAGGCGATTTCCCTCGAGGTTCTGGCCAACAATCTGAATGTCGACTGGCGCCGGGAGACCGAAGTTCAAAATCTGGCTGACGATATCTGCCGGCAGAAAGTAGAACGTGACTCCGGGAAATTCCTGCGCCAGCTTTGCGCGAAGCGCATGAACGTACTCGTCCGTAGGCTTGTGCTTCTCTGCAAGTGATACCTGGATGTCGGCATCGGCCGGCCCGATCGCAGCCGAGTTGCTGTAGGAGAGATTGATACCAGAGTAGGGAAGGCCGATATTGTCGAGAATATTCGCTGACCTCGCTCTTCGGAATCTCTCTCGCGAATGCTGTCTTCCACCAGATCGCAAAGCCGCGCTGTCTCTTCGATCCGGGTTCCGGTCTGCGCGCGCACGTGCAATTTGAACTGTCCGCTATCGACGGCAGGGAAGAAGTCTTGCCCAAGCCAGGGGAACAAGAGCAAAAGACGCGAGACATGCAGCGAAGAAGCAGATCGTGAACACGACTGGATGCGCCACGGTGTGCTTCAGCAGGTTGTGATATCCGTTTCTCAGCTTTTCAAAGCTATACTCGAAGGCGAGTTGAAGACGCACCAGGGGATTGCGGCTCTGTCTTCTTGTTCTCCGCTTCGTGTTCGTCATGCGCCTTCAACAAGAACTTGGCCATCGTCGGGACGATCGTTCGTGAAAGCAGGTAGGAAGCGAGCATGGCGAAGACTACGGCTTCTGCGAGTGGAACGAAGAGATAGCGGGCGACTCCGCTGAGGAAGAACATCGGCACAAACACAATGCAGATACTCAGCGTGGAGACGAACGCCGGCACCGCGATCTGCGCCGCTCCATCCAGGATGGCCTGTTCGATCTCCTTGCCTTCTTCCAGATTGCGATTGATGTTTTCGATCTCGACGGTCGCGTCATCGACAAGGATGCCGACTGCCAGCGCAAGGCCACCCAGCGTCATGATGTTGATCGTCTCGCCCAACGCGCTCAGCGTGATGATCGAGCACAGAATCGAGAGAGGGATCGATACCGCAATGATGATCGTGCTTCGCCAGCTGCCCAGGAAGATCAGAATCATGATGGCGGTCAGACATGCGGCAATGATTGCCTCTCGAACGACGCCATTGATCGATGCGCGCACGAAGATGGATTGATCGCCAATAGGGGTGATGCGCAGGGCTTCCGGCAGTGTCGCGGCAACCTGCGGCAGCAGCCCGCCGAATCCCTTTCACGATATCCAGCGTCGAGGTGTCCCCCGATTTCAGCACCGTCATCAACGATCCGCGCTGCCCATCGGAACGGACGATATTGGTCTGGGGCGGGAAGCCGTCGCGAACATGTGCAACGTCGCGAACAAAGATGGGAGTGCCGTTGATCACCTTGATTGGCGCGTTATTCAGTTCGTCAACTTTGTCAGGGCTGCCGTTGACCTCGACGTTGTACTCGAACTGCCCCATCTTGGTCGTGCCCGATGGCAGGATCAGGTTTTGATTGCCGATGGCGTTAGTTACGTCCGACGGCGCCAGTCCTTTCGCCTGCAAAGCCTGGGTATCCAGGTCTACCTGGACCTGGCGTTGCTTACCGCCATACGAGTAGGGAATCGCCGTGCCTTCTACGGTGATCAATTGTGGGCGAAGGAAGTTTTGTCCGAGGTCATTGAGTTCCTGCTCGGAGAGTCCTTGTCCGGAGAGGGCCAGCTGAAGGATAGGAACGCTGGACGCGTTGTATGTGAATGATCAGAGGCGGAGTCGTGCCCGGCGGCAGCTGCCGCAATTGGGTCTGCGAAACGGCCGTAACCTGGGCGATCGCGGTACCCATATCCGCATGCGGCTGAAAGAAGATCTTGACTACGGCGATGCCGTTCAGCGACTGCGACTCAACGTGCTCAATATTGTTGACCGTCGTGCTCAGCGTTCGTTCCGTAATGGTCACGATCCGGCCCGCCATCTGGTCGGCAGAGAGTCCGGAGTACTGCCACACAATACTCACCACCGGGATATTGATGTTGGGAAAGATATCCGTCGGCGTGCGGAGAATCGTCACCGGCCCCAGGATCAGCAACAAGATGGACAACACGACGAAGGTGTAGGGGCGCCTTAAGGCTAAACGGACGATCCACATAAAACTTCCTTACGATCTCACGATCCACCAACGCTCGGCAGGCCCTGCTACGGCCGGCAATTCAGAGCTCGGCAACCGTTTTGGTAACTCAACGTTGGAAACAACAGCGGGCAAGGCCTGCTGCGGCGACAGCTCCTGAATCAATATTATCGATTATCGATAATATGAACATTGGACGTCCCGCCCCATGTGTCGGATTCGAAATTATTTCCACAGGGAACTCTCTCCTGCTTCCATGGCTTCCGAGATGTCGAATCCCGACAATCTGTCGACCTACCGACACCAGAACTCTTTGGCATCGCCGGAACTCCGCCTCCCGGTAAATGTAAGGCTCTGTCTTTTCAACGCATTTTGGGAAAGACCCTTATTTCCCGCTACGGCAAGGAACGTGCATAACCATCGCCGTAAAGGTGATCAGCAAAAGGTCAACCTTCTATCGGTCGAACGCAGAGAAGCGAGCGGGCGAGACGCGCACATGCCTCATTGATCGATCAAACCTCAAAGAGATAGGAGACCGTCATGGGAATGTCAGCAACTCTAATGGAAGCATCTCCTGCCAGTGAAGGACGAATGACGGAATGGTGTTACTTCGTACTCGACCACCTCAGCGAATTAGCAAAGCTCGCGTGGTACCTGGTTGCGGATACGCAGCTGGTAGAGAATGTAATGCTACGCGCCATTGTTCGCCTGGAGAGCACGCCGTTTGACGCACCGGATGAGTTGGTGAGATACAACCAGGCTCGCGACACGCTGATCGCTGAAGCGATCGCAGTTCTTCGTCTTCCCGAGTCTGGCAATGTAGAGATGTCACGGCCACCGACGGCCGATGTTTCGCTTTGCGAACTGCCCCACCTTCCGCGGCTCGCCTTCTTATTGAAGCTTATTTTGCGGATGCCGGAGAGTGAGGTCGCTAAGCTGCTGAGCGTTCCGTCGGCATCGGTTGTGGAACTGATTCAATTTGCCATTGTTCGTCTAAGTTATCGTCCAACGACCACGAAAGCGGCAGGTCTTGCCGACGCCTAGGCGTGAACGGCACCATGAAGGCCCGCGGGGCCACTTTCAGAGGCTGAGCTCGCCTGAAGCGTACAATTACGGGAATTTCTGGGTCAGCGAGGATAGCGCCTATGACGTTCCAGAGAATTGCGCTCAAAGGTTTCGGCGGGTTCGTAGCTTTAGCCTTAGCAGCAACCGGGTATACATCCAGTCAAACCAAAGCGGGACCAACGGATCCTGGTGTGCGCGGTGGCCCGGCGGGTGCAGGCGTTCCACTGAAGGGGCTCACTGCGGACGAGACGGCGTTCTTCGAGGATGGGCTGGCCAGATTTGCTGAGGTTGAGTCCGTGACCAAAGGCACTAACAATGGCCTTGGCCCGCGCTTTAACTCAAACCAGTGTTTCTCCTGTCACTCGCAGCCGGGTCCCGGGGGGTCGAGCCCGGCGCAGAATCCTCAGGTGGAAGTTGCCACACTCAACGGCGCGAAGAACACGGTCCCATGGTTCGTCACGCAGAAGGGCCCGGTCCGTGAAGCTCGATTCAAGCGAAGCCCCGGTGGTGCTAGCGACGGCGAGGTTCATGCTCTCTTCGTCATTACAGGGCGAACGGATGCTCCCGGCTGCAACATCGCTCAACCGGATTTCCTTCCTGCCGGAGATCCCGTGACTGGCCAGCGAGGAAACCGCAACATTATCTTCCGCATCCCGACTCCCGTATTTGGGGGCGGGCTTATAGAAGCGATCCCCGATTCGGCCATCCTTGCGAATATGGCTGCCGACGCAACCACCAAATCGTCCTTGGGGATCTCCGGTCACGCCAACGCGCACCTTAGCGGAAATGTGAACCGCAGCGCAAACGATGGAACCATCACTCGTTTCGGCTGGAAGGCGCAGAACAAGTCTCTCCTCATGTTCGCTGGTGAAGCGTACAACGTCGAGATGGGAGTATCAAACCAGCTGTTTCCTCAGGAACGCGACGAGACGCCTGGCTGTTTGTTCAACGCCACTCCCGAAGACACCGTCAACTTCACGACGACTCCTACGACTGCGGGGAATTCGAACACAGCGGTGCTTTCAGACATCGAAGCGTTTTCCGACTTCATGCGGATGCTGGCTCCGCCCACACCGGCTCCTCCCACACCCTCCAGCGAAAGCGGACGCAGCAGCTTTGCAAAGATCGGTTGCGCGCAATGCCATACTCCGTCGTTCACAACAGGAAAGATGATTGCGAGTGGGTCTTCCACCAGCCCTAGCGCCGCGCTCTCCAATCAGCCAGTCAATCTCTTCTCGGACCTTCTTGTTCATCACATGGGCCAGGGCCTCGCTGACGGCATTACGCAAGGTGGCGCTGGCCCAGACGAGTTCCGGACCGCTCCACTCTGGGGCGTCGGCCAGCGAATTTTCTTCCTTCACGATGGAAGGACGTCCAACCTGCTCAGCGCTATCCAAGCCCATAGAAGCCGCGGCAGCGAGGCAAATAAAGTTATTGAAGGCTTCAACAAATTGAGCACGAAAGAGCAACAGGAGATCATCGATTTCTTTAAGGTCACTCTAGGGGAGGGGATCTGCGAGTGGTCAAAGAACTCGATTCTGACGCGAGCAACGGCGCCAGCTCTTGTGAAGAGTGACGCCGCTTTCGCTCACAGGTGCCTGTAGCCGCTGTTCTGGATGACAATCGTCATCTGCTTGCTCACACCGTTGATTGTCTGGGTTTGCGGGTAATTCGGTCCGCCGGGCAAAGTCGCATACTGCACATTCACCGTCACGGCATCACTCGGATCGCTAAGGTAGGACGCGATGGAGACGCTCTGCAACCCTCCGGCTGCCTTGTTAATTACGAACGTCATCTTGTCGCCTTGCTTCACGTAGTTGGAGATGACTAGCTGAACCAATCCCGGGGCTCCCGCGGGTCCCATCATGACGTTGCCTGAGGCGGCGGCCTGTTGTATCAAGTCCTTGTCCGGCGGAACGTACTGCTGGATTAGCGCCTTGATCGAATCCCCGTACTCCATAAATTCATCTGTCTTATTCTGGACGATTCTCTGTTTGATGCGTCCGCCGCTGGGTGGCGCTGGAGGCGGATCGAGAGAGGTCTTCTGCGGTTTGCCGTCCGGTCCAGTCACCACCTGGTCGTGCGTGACCTTTCTCACGTCACCCTTAAGACTGACTGTTGTCGTCTGCACGTAGGTGTACTGCGCCAGGGCCTGCTTATTCGCTGCTGCAATCGTCTTCAAATCCGCAATCTTCTGTTGGAGTTCAGGATTTTGTGCGGAGATGGGTTGAGTAAATACCGCGCCGATCGCAAGGAGCGCAATCGGCAGAAACGCGAGGTTCAATTTCGAAGGGGAACTCTTTCGCATAACAACCTTTCTATGGCATTCCGCAGACTCCAGCGGGATTTCGCTGGTTGTGGTTTGAATCATCCTGGTCAGGTGGATCCCATTCCGTCACCACCATTTGATTGGTTCGGAGAGAGCTCCTCGGTCGTGTCGCAGAGATCGGGATGAAGACGACATCAGCTATCTATATCGCTCTGGGATGCTTTACGACACTGCCAAAATTGCCAGTGTCGAAGCCGCAGAGGTACCAGCACACCGGCAAAGAAGGCG
Organism: uncultured Acidobacteriaceae bacterium; assembly: GCA_963754765.1. Classification (GTDB taxonomy): domain Bacteria; phylum Acidobacteriota; class Terriglobia; order Terriglobales; family Acidobacteriaceae; genus Edaphobacter. The sequence continues at coordinate 219,207 of CAVWHJ010000010.1, forward strand.
TTCTGCTGAAGGGTGGCGGCGGAAACAAACGGTTATCCGCAGCCACAGCGCGAGAACGGAGCTGTTCTTTTGGATTCAGCACTCTTAGGGCAGTTCAAGGTTTCAGGGCTTAGCGGGGAAGATTAATTTGGATCGAGAAAAAAATAAGTCTTTAGGTGGAGAAATGCTTGACAAGTTCGGCTAGGGTTTTGTAGGCTTCGGGGCGATCATTGGTGAGCAAGTTTATCGATTCGAGTAAACGGTTTCTATCGCTGTATTAAGAGCTGTTTGCTAGGTAAGCGAAGGCGATCAGGGCTCGGACAAAACTGAATTCCTACTGCACTGAGTGATTTGATTTGCTTTCTTCCCAGGTGTAGCAAGAAAACGTTTACAAGGGCCAGATAACTCCCCGAACTGACGGAAAGACCGACCTGTCCGAATTCTGGGAGCCCAAATGGGCTAAGAATCTCGCCTGCACGCAGTTCGTTATCTTCGGAGGCTCCATCATGAATCGTTCTCGATTCGCATTGGTAGTTATGTTAAGCATGGTTCTTTTCCTCGTTCCTTGCGCGTGGGCTCAGGAGAATGCAACCGTTGTTGGAACGGTCGTCGATTCGACCGGAGCAGTGGTTCCAAACGCAGAAATTACTCTCACCAACCCCGCAACTGGTCAAGAAAGGAAAGCAACCACAAATGCGTCTGGAATCTATCTCTTCGCTAATGTAGGCGTCGGGCATTTCACGCTGAACGTCGTGGGGAAGGGGTTTCAGACTTACACCAAAACTGACATTGTGGTGAATACCGATCAAACCTTGAAGGAAGACGTCAGCCTGACGGTTGGGAGTCAAGCCCAGACGGTCACCGTCGAGGCCAATGCTCTCCAGATACAGTCGGAAACAAATGAGGTCAGCAACCTGATCACTGGCGACCAGGTGACCCAACTGGCGACGAATGGTCGCAACGTGGTCTCTCTTGCAGCGTTGGGTATGGGCGTGTCCAACAACTTGCCGGCTTTCGGCGGAGTGAACGCTCTGACATCCGCAAACGGAATCAGTTTTAACGGAACACGCGTGAACCACAACATTTATCTGTTGGATGGAGGCGAACTGAACGACCGCGGTTGCGGTGGCTGTTTCAGTTCATTGCCTTCGGTCGACTCGCTCGCCCAATTCCAAACCCTCGATAGCAACTACGGGCCCGATTACGGCATCGGTTCAGGGGGAACAATCCTCATGGTCCTCAAGTCCGGCACTCACGATTTCCATGGCGGGCTTTGGGAGTTCAACAGGAATCAAGACTACAACGCCAACAATTATTTCAGTAACCTCGCAGGACAGCCTCGTTCAAAGTTCCAGTTGAACACCTTCGGTGGCAACATTGGCGGTCCGATCTGGATCCCGCACGTATACAACAGCAGCCGAAATAGAACATTCTTCTTCGTGAACGAAGAGTGGCGGAAACTTATTCAAGGAAGCGCGCCGGCGGTCAAGAACACAATCTTAGCCAGTAACTTCCCTGTGGCGGGACAAGATCTGGCATACACCGTTCCGTCAAACGGAGTGGTTCCAATCGTTCCTCTTACAACAGACCCCGCAAAGTTGGCGATCTATGGCTCACGTGGCTTGACGCCGGGACAACCCTTCCCAAATAACGTTATTCCGCACCAGCTGATCGACCCGAATGCGGTTCTCGAACTGAACGCGGGCACCTTCCCCCATCCGAACTTAGGCACTAACCAATACATCTCGTCCATCCCGCAGCCGACCGATGTCCGTGAAGATGTCGTGCGCATCGACCACGCTATCAATAACAAATTGCAGTTGATGGGTCACTATCTTCATGACTCCGTTTCGCAGACCTACTATCCGCCGTTGTGGGGCGACAGTTCGTATCCAACAGTGGGTACGGCGATGCTGAATCCGTCCTGGTCGGCGACGATCAAACTGACACAGACGCTTTCACCAAACCTACTCAACGAGACCGCCTTCCTTTACAGCGGCAATACGATTCACCTCAGTCCTGTAGGAATTTCGGCGCAGCCATCCGGTTGGACAGGGACAACCTTCTTCCCGCTCGCCAACAACATTGGCAGCCGCATGCCGGAGATCCAACTGGGCGCGCCCTACAGTACGACCTGGAGTTCAAGCTACTTCCCGTGGAAGAACTCCTACGAAGGCTATGAGTGGAGGGACGATCTCTCCTGGAACAAAGGCGTGCATCAGTTCAAATTCGGCTTTAGCTGGCTGCATGCTCCCAAGAACCAGCAGTTACAGGCGAATACCCAGGGCACCGCGGTTTTCAATAACAGCTCGTTCTCTGACGACTCTTATGTCAATTTCCTTCTTGGTGATGCCGCCTCGTTTACTCAGCTGGAGTATCTGGCTGGCAAACACTGGGTCCAGAACAACTACGGCGGTTATGCGAACGACAACTGGCATATCGTTCCGCGATTGACTCTCAATCTGGGGCTACGCTACGACGCGATGCCACACACCTTTGAGCGATACAACCAGTTTGCGAACTTTGTCATTGCGGACTACAACACGTCGCTTGCTTATCCACTCAATGCAGACGGCACACTCAATCCCGCGTCACTTACTCCTTATGCCGGTGCGTCGTTCTATCTCAATGGCATCAGAGAAGCTGGGGTCAATGGCTTCCCACGTGGAGTGGTTCAGAACTACTACTACACCTTCCAACCCAGAATTGGCTTTGCCTACAATCTACCCGGAAAGGGATCTACGGTACTCAGGGGCGGCTTTGGAATGTTCTATGAGCGTGTGCAGGGCAATGACGTGTACAACGCGGCCCAGAACCCGCCGTTTGCGTATCAGCCTTCCGCTACGAACGTATATTTCTCCAACCCAAACACCAGCGCACTCACCGGGCTAACGACGAGTCAGGCCTTTCCATCCACGCTGACTAACATTCAGTATGGGTATAAACCGCCAGGGACTGCGCAGTTCAGCCTGGGTCTTCAAAGAGAGCTTGCCCCCTCGGTCATCGGGGTGGTCCAGTACGTTGGTACGTTAGGCTGGACGCAAAATAACGATCGCGCAATTAACACTCTGCCGCCTAAACGATCTCGTTCACCGACAGGGCGTTGCTACCGGCAAGCTGAACGCGAACCTGTATCGGCAGTTCCCGGGCTTTAGCAGCATTCAGCAGGAAGAGAACGAATCCAACTTCAACTACAACTCTTTCCAAATTGGCGTCCGCATGGACAACAAGCATGGGCTAACTTTTCAAGTTGCGTACACCTACTCTCATGAGCTCGACTCGCAGAGCAACGATCTCGGGTCGGTCTCAGATCCATTCAACATCCATTATGACTATGGGTCCGGCGCGCTCGACCGGCGTCAGATCTTCAACGTGAATTACATCTACAAGTTCCCATTCTTCGCCAATAGCGGCAACGCTTTCGAGCGAATTGCACTTGGAGGCTGGGAGCTCTCGGGTATTACGTTCGTACAGTCCGGAGCCCCGCAATCCATCAACTACAACGGCGCTGATACCCTCGGCTTGGGTGGCGGCACTTCGAATCGCCCGAACCTAGTGGCGCCGATTAGCTACCCCAAGACTCGGACTGCATGGTTTAACAAGGCGTCATTTGCGGCACCACTTGCTCCATGGAATGGGGGAACTAATCAGGGCTGGGGAAATGCCGGCAAAGACGTAGTCATTCTGCCGGGACTCTTCAACTTCAACATGTCACTATTCAAGACCTTCTCGTTCGGGGAATCAGTAAAATTCCAGTTCCGCCTCGAGACCTTCAATACCTTCAACCACACGCAATTTAACGGAATAGATAACGGCTTCAACGACGGGAACTTCGGCCAGGTGACTTCGGCCTATGATGCTCGCACGTTGCAGCTCGGAGGGAAGCTCTGGTTCTAACGGTGAATCAGTTGTGTAAGGGCGCCGGGGCTTCCATGCCTCGGCGCCTTCTTTATTTTTGGGGATTCTGCGCCTCATGGTTTGGCCGGCTCGTTATGCCCTGCAAGGGTGACTTTGAAATACCTTGGCTTTCCTTGATCGTTACCAACTGATTAGGTTCGACGCCCGCGAATCGTTCGACCAAGCCGTTGGCCCAATGGATCTCAAGATCAGCATGTGTGCTGCGTCCCAGTCCAAAATGGAGCCTGCGATCATTTACTGAATAAAAACTCGACTGCGCCGTGACAGCCTGAGCCTGTACCTTGCCGCCATATTTGGCCACAACTCTTGAGCCGATCGCGCTTCGGTTGGACTTCGTCCCGACAAGAAACACCTTCAGCCAATTCATGTCGCTCTTGAGATCGTTCCTCAGCAGAGAAGGAGGTTCGTTTAAATTGACGACTATCATATCTACATCGCCGTCGTTGTCGAAGTCGCCGAAAGCACATCCTCGACTGCAATGTGCCGCTGAGATCCCCGGTCCCGCCTCTTCGATCAACTCTTCGAACTTGCCATTGCCGAGATTTCGAAAGATGAACCGCGGCGTCTTCAGCGGATACTCTGGAAACTCCTCTTCGACCTCGGGGTAAACCGACCCAGTCACGACCGCCAAGTCAGGCCAACCATTGTTATCGAAATCTGCGAACCCGGTTCCCCAGCAGATATATCTCGTCTCAACGCCGAAGCCTGCCGGAATCGTCACGTCGGTGAAGTTCGCCGCGCCATCATTCCGGTAGAGAACGTTGGTGTCGTCAGAAAAGTGAGTCTTGAAAATATCAAGATTGCCGTCCAGATTGTAATCTCCGATAGCGACCCCCATGCCGGCCTGCTCAGCGCCATCTGCACTGAAAGCTATGCCTCGCTCTGCACCCTCTTCCGCAAATGTGGAGTTGTGTTTGTTTCGAAATAGAAGGCTGGGCGTCGAGTCCGATGCAACGTAGAGGTCCGTCCAGCCGTCGTTGCTGAAGTCAGCTGCTACAGCGGTCATAGAATAGGTGCGCTGTGCCTTTGCGATGCCAGTAGCCTCAGAGACATCTCGAAACGTGCCATCGCCCTGATTTCGATAAAGGTAGTTGCGCGGCATGGGTAACCCCCTCGGCCCGCAGTTGACTGCTACGCCTTTGAAGTTGCAGAAAGGATTTGCGCCTGGTTTTGGCACCCGATCGAGATGGACATCGACATAGTTGGCGACGAAGAGATCAAGGTACCCATCGCGATCATAGTCAAGAAAAGTGCATCCCGATCCCCAACGTGTGTGTCCTTCATAATTCAGCCCTGCCTGTTGGGTGACATCGGTGAATGTTCCATTGCCATTGTTGCGGTAGAGGACGTTCTGACCGTAATAGGTGATGAAAATATCTTCAAAACCGTCGTTGTTATAGTCACCAACGGTGACTCCGCTGGCCCAGCCGGTGCGCAGCAATCCAGCCTTCTCCGTGACATCGGTAAATGTTCCATCCCGATTGTTCTTGTAGAGTCGGTTGCTGGCGTCGGGAACAGGTGCGTCCATTCGCGTGCCGCAGAGCACAAAGATGTCCAGCCATCCGTCGTTGTCGAAGTCCAGGAAGGCAACCCCGCAACCCACGGTTTCGACGATATAGTTCTTATGCTTGAGGCCGCCATAGATGACTGGGAAGGTCAGCCCAGCCTGGGAAGCAACATCGGTAAAGTGGGCAGGGAAGGGGAGACCTGACGGCTTGCCTCTGGGTAGAGGCTTCAGGTTTCGAGTCGATACGCCCTGAGCTAACGCCACCGAAGATGCAGCGGTCATCCACAGAAATTCCCTCCGCGAAATTGGGGCCTTATTTTTACTCATTATGGTTCGGCCTGCATCACTCCTGGTTGAAGTTTTATTGACAGCCTAATGAAACACCTCTACTTCGGCACCGCGCCCTCACCAGACACCTTCTCAATCAGCGAGTCTTCGGTCTTGCTATGAAGTTCCTTTGTCTTCGCGAACTCCTGAGCTGCCTTTTCCTTTTGGCCGAGTGTTGTGTAAAGTCGCGCCAGACGGTAATGCGCGTCAGGCTGCGTTGGGTCGAGCTTCACAGCATGTTCCAGGGCCGCGACCGCTTCCTGATTCTTCTTCTGGTCCGCATAGATGCAGCCGAGATCGAAGTAGGCCAACCGGCTTCCGTCCTGTAATTGAAGAGTTTTTTGCAAGAGCGGCTCCGCCGCTTTGTCGTCGTTTGAGTGAAGCGCAATGTCTCCGAGATACAGGTAGGACTGCGCGTATCCTGGATTATTCTTGATCTCCAGTTCCAGTTCCGGCGACGCCTTATCGTACTCTCGCTGTTTGTAATACAGATAGCCTAGTTCGAAGTGAAGAACGGGTTCACTCGGTGAGATGCGTGCAGCCGCTTCAAGTTCACTAATTGCATCCTCTGTCTTTCCCATTCCGTCGAGGGCCTCAGCCAGTAGCATATGCGCCTGCACCGCATCGGGATTGACAGCGAGGATGCTCTTAAACTCCGTCAGAGCACAGTCGTATTGGTGGCTCCACAAACAACTCTGGGCAAGGACGTTGTGCAACTCCAGATTTCCAGAATCATTCTGAAGCGACTTCTGCAGATAGGGAACCGCTTTGTCATATTGGCGGAGGCCAAAATAGCTCATTCCCAGAAGAATCGAACTGCGGCCATCCTCTGGTTTCTCCTTGGCCACCAGCTCAAAAGCGGGGATTGCTTCGGAGAAATGGCCCTGTTTGAATTCTGCCACTCCAAGGTTATAGGTGACCTCAGGTTGGCTGCGTTTCCAGGGCGAGTGACTTACGATACTCTGCCGCAGCCAAATCAAGCTTCCCCTGTTGCGCCAAGGCGACACCCAGATTGGCATGGATCATCGCATTTTTAGGATGCTGCTGATCTAGTTGCCGCCATATCAGCTCTGCATCGTGGAATTGGCCCGATTGCATCAACTCCGAAGCGTGGCGAAGAAGATCATCTTGCGCGACTAGAGGGCGGGCGACTAAACCAAGGAACAGGAGAACCAAAGCCCAGGAGCCGAGCCAAAAAGTTGAGATGATTTCTTCCTTCTGAACGCGGGAGGGCCGAGCTCTACGGAGCGTACGTCGTACGGTCAACCAGCCTGGATTCAGAGCCGACAGAAAAGTCATGTCAGGTGGATTATCTGCTAAACGATGGTCTGTTTGGAAGGACAGTCTCAGACCCAGGATGTTTCCATTTGTATTCACTCCAGCAGCCTTTTTGAAGTCCTCCTTCAAAAGCCTATCTAAGCACTCTTGAACGGTCTTTTAGTCCAGATAAACGGGGCTATACGATTGCCGGAAGTTGTCGGTATTCGCTGTATTCATCACTGTTTCCACCGCCTATAATTGGGTCGCTTTCAAAACCCTCCCTCACCGATCGCTGGAGACCGCTATGCGAATGCCGTACCTCCTCAAGGCTCTTTCAGGCCTCGTCCTTGCTGCCACCGCTTTGCCGGTGCATGCCCAGGCGAAGCCGCAATCCGATGCTAAATCTTCAAAATTCATGAACACCGCGCTACCGATCGATCAGCGCGTCGACGACCTCATCGGCCGCATGACGCTCGAGGAAAAGGTCTCGCAGATGCGCGATCACGCCCCCGCAATTCCGCGCCTTGGCGTTCCGAAGTACGACTGGTGGAATGAAGGGCTCCACGGCGTTGCCTTTGCGGGATACGCGACGAACTTTCCCCAGGTCATCGGCATGGCTGCCACCTGGGACACCAATCTTGTGCACCGCATGGGCGAGACCATCTCCACCGAAGCGCGCGCGAAATACAACGAGGCCATGCGCGAGGACCACCATGAGATGTTCTTCGGCCTCACCTTCTGGGCACCTAACATCAACATCTTCCGCGATCCGCGTTGGGGTCGCGGCCAGGAGACTTATGGCGAAGATCCATTCCTTACGGGACGCATGGGTGTGGCGTTTGTTACCGGCATGCAGGGCAGCGATCCCAAATACCTCAAACTAGTCTCCACGCCAAAGCACTACGCCGTTCATAGCGGGCCTGAGCCTCTCCGTCATCAGTTCAACGTCGACGTGTCGCCGCATGATCTCGAAGACACCTATCTCCCCGCATTCCGCGCCACAATTACGGAAGCACACGCTCAATCAGTCATGTGTGCGTATAACGCAATTGACGGAGCGCCAGCCTGTGCAAACACGATGCTGCTTCGTGATCACCTCCGCGACGCCTGGCACTTTGACGGTTACGTCGTCAGCGATTGTGCTGCTGTCGCTGACGTGAATACAGGTCATCACTTCTCACCCGATATGGCGCACGCAGCTGCGGCATCGGTTAAGGCCGGTACCGATCTCGAGTGCGGATTCGGGAAGGGACAAGCGTATCCTGCACTCGTCGAAGCGGTACACCAGAACCTCATCACTGAAGCAGAAATAGACACGGCTCTGCGACGGCTCTTCACAGCGCGCTTCCGTCTTGGCATGTTCGATCCCGCCTCAAGCTACGCGTATGGCCGTATTCCTGTCAGCGAAAATAATTCGGCCCAACATCGTCAACTCTCTCTTCAGGCCGCACGCGAGTCCATGGTTCTGCTCAAGAATCAGAACGGCATGTTCCCTCTCAAATCCGGCATCGGCCGAATCGCGGTCGTCGGTCCCACCGCGGAACTGGTCCAATCCCTTCAAGGCAACTACAACGGTCCTCCACCAGCGCCCGTTTATCCGATCAGTGGAATCGAAAAGCGTTTTTCATCTTCCAAAGTCACCTATGCCCAAGGTGCGAGCCTCGTCGAAGGCATGGCTATGCCGATCGAGCATACGGCGCTACACCCCGCGAGTGGCTCAGGCGACGGACTCACCGGCGAGTACTTCAACTCCAAGGATTTCAGAGGCCAGCCCGTGCTCAAGCGAACGGATCGCAACATCAATTTCAACTGGGACAAAGTCATTCCCATCGCCGGGCTCCAACGGGATAACTATTCCGTTCGCTGGACCGGCACCTTCACACCGCCCGCACCCGGCGACTACAAGCTCGGTGTGCGCGTGAATTACTGCTACGCCTGCGAGAATGCCGAAGGGTTCCGCCTCTACCTCGACAACAAACTGATTCTTGAAAGTAGTGCCAGCAAGACAGGCGAACGCGGCGCGGTGATCGATGCCGCCGCTCACTTCGCTGATTCGAAACCTCACCCGATCCGGCTCGAATACCTGCATGGTGCTGGCAGCGCAGGGATCGACCTCACGTGGGACGCGCCTGCCGCCATTCTGCGCGATCAGGCGATTGAAGCGGCTAAGCAATCCGATGTTGTCGTCGCCTTTGTCGGACTCTCACCTTCACTTGAAGGAGAGGAGATGCCGGTCAAGCTCGAAGGCTTTGCTGGTGGCGATCGCACGGCAATCGACCTTCCCGCAGTTCAGGAGCAGCTTTTGGAGGCTCTGGCCGCGACCGGCAAACCCCTCGTGGTCGTCCTGCAAAACGGAAGTGCCCTCGCGGTCAATTGGGTACAAGAGCACGCCAACGCCATTCTCGAAGCCTGGTATCCCGGCGAGGAGGGTGGAACCGCCATAGCCGAAACGTTGGCCGGCGACAACAACCCAGCCGGCCGTCTCCCCTTGACCTTTTATTCTTCGCTCAGTCAGCTGCCTCCGTTTACCGACTACGCGATGAAAGGCCGCACGTACCGCTACTTCTCCGATAAGCCCCTCTACAGCTTCGGATTCGGCCTGAGCTACACCAGTTTCGCCTACAGCGGTATAAAACTTCCCTCGAATGTCAAAGCCGGCGATCCCGTCAACGTTGAAGCCGAGGTGAAGAACACCGGCTCTGCTGCTGGTGACGAGGTAGTTGAGCTCTACCTCACGCAACCCAAGGCTTCTGAAACTCCCATTCGCGTACTCGCCGCATTTACGCGGGTGCATCTTGCTCCAGGCAAGTCTGCCCACATCGGTCTTACAATCGACCCGCGTTCAATCGCCCAAGTCGACTCCGACGGCAATCGTGCGATTGTGCCCGGCGAATATAGTGTTTCGCTAGGGGGCTCACAACCGGGCGACACGACATCGATTCAAACGGGAACGTTTACAGTTGCTGGCAAAGTAGAACTGCCGAAATAGGCCGCAGCATGTTCAGCTCAGTCCACTCGACTACTACTCAAAGTGGAAGAATCGCCGGTACTGTCGAGCTAGCCGCGATAGAACAGCGGTTTTATTTCATCATGGAAAGAAAGAGATGCTGCGCATTTCTCCAAATCTGCTCGATGCGTTGCGTGGTCATCTTGCTTCTCGTGGTTGGGAGCACGGTACCGTGCGCGGCGGCCAAACCCGTTACAGCGGACCAATTGGAGCGACTGCTTGCTGCATCCTCCGGCGAATCCGATGCACAGGTGACCGCCCAACTGGGGCAGGTCGTTCTTAGCGAAAGATTGAGTGCAGCCCGACTCTCTCGCTGCGAGCCAAATCTACCTGGCCCACAAGCACGGCAGGCGCTTAGGATTATGGCTGATATCGCTGCCTTTCTCGAACTGCCCCCGGCCGAGATCCCGTCTCTTGCGAAGCCAGCCCCCAAAGCGCAGCGCGAGATGATCGCTCTGACTGTGAACTATGTCAGTACGACCATTCACCAGTTACCGAATTTCTTTGCGACGCGGGTCACGAACACCTTTCAAGACCATCCGGACCTCGAAGATCCAAAGCCTGGGTCTAATTCCCGTATCGTCCCGAATGTTTTTCTCATCAAGACGACGTTGTACCCGATTGGCAGATACAGCGCATCCGTGTTGTACCGTGACGGCAAAGAAGTGGTACGCGCTGGAGCGACTCAGTCAGGACCACAGGGCTTAACCACCTCCGGAGAGTTCGGCCCCATCCTTGCCGGCGCTGCTGGATGCTGCGCAGGGCAATTTGACTTGGAGCCATTGGGAGCAGGGAACGGCGGGTCCGGCGGCGGTATTTCACTTCACAGCCCCAGCGGAGAAGTCGCATTACGATGTGGCGTATTGCTGCATCATCAAAGGCAATGGCGACCGTGTTTACTATAGGCAATTTTCTGCATATGACGGCGAGATCACGATTGATCCATCGAACGGAGTGGTTCTTCGCATCGTGTTTAAAGCTGCAGGGCTCAAAGAAACTGATCCTATTGTCGAAGCCGATATACTGGTTGACTACGCGCCGGTGGAGCTCGGAGGCAGAGTCTATATATGCCCGGTGAAGGGAATTGCCCTCTCATTGGCATCGGAGATCATGCCTTCGCAAGGCAGAACGGTAGAAGCTTTCCCGAGACTGCAGACCTCGCTGAATGATATTAGTTTCGAGCAATATCACTTGTACCACGCAACATCGCACATCCTTCCGGCAGATAAAGGCGAGCAACCACCAAACCAATAGTTGCTCCACCGTCAGGCTGCATTCGGCGGCGACTAAGAGCTCGCAAAAGTGCTAGCGATATTTCATTTTGAAACAGGTAAATTTACTACTTCTTACCGCTTAGGGGCTGAAGTAAACTCGGATAAGATCAATCTAAATCAAAGACGTCAAGGACATAGAAATGTCGAAAGATAGAGCAACTGTCGGTACTGACGGCCTTCCCCTTCCAATTCTGCCGCCTGAACGAGATGCCCGTGTTTGGGCGCGGCTGGTGCGGGTCATGTTTTACCTGCCCGGTTTCATGGCCCTGTTATTGCTAAAGACAGGGGAACCGACGAGCTTTGGCATCACTGTGGAATTGCTCATGTTGTCGAGCGCTGCCGCAATTGTTGGCGGCCTGTTCGTCGGCACAGAATCGACAGGTGCGGGCGCGGACACGTCTTCCAAGATCGGCGTCTGGAGTGGTTGCCTGGTCATCGAACTACTCGGCGTGGTGCCTTTTCTGTGCGCGATACCTGCCTTGTTCCATGAACTGGCGCACAGCGAACTTCTGCACGCTCGGGTCCAAAGCACGATAGACATCAGGTTGGGTGCCTCCGAGCTTCTGCCGATGATTGCGATCTTTCCGTTCATGCTTTACCAACTGGCCGGATTCGGTACCCTCCATTTCGTCCTGACGAAGACAATGAACTGGATCATCAATATCGGGATCTTTGCTCTGATTGTTGCCAGCTATATCGCAAACCGAGAAAATCAGTATGGCCTGGAGAAGGGGTTCGCAGGATTTCTGGTTATCGTCATGACGATAACGATCTTCTACGGAGTCTAATGTTGAAGAAAATGCAGGCTGACTATGATGCGCGCTCTCCTCATAAGAGCCCCAAAGAATAAAACGTTGTGACAAATTGTCGTTTTGTCCTTGCCTAGCGAAGGCGCAAAGGCCCGCTTGATAAATAGTGGGAGAACTGCAGCGATAGGCTCTTCGCCTTCAAGAGTTTGCGCGCGCCAATCTCTCACAGAGTCGGTCGATAATCAACTTCGGAACGATGAGGCCAGAACTCATCGCGAAAATGATCAAGACGGCGGTCAGTCCGTCTGCAATCGTCGGCTTTAGGAGCTCTGTTTTCGAGCCGTCGGCAAGTTGCAGGAGGCCGCTGGCCATTCTGAATAAAAGAACTCCCGGAATCATTGACACAATGGAAGCGAAGCCGATGGCCGCGAACGGCATGTGCCATCGACGTGCTACTGGCGTGAGGACCAGGCCCACAATCAGACAAGCGACTAGGTCCGAACTCGCTACGCTAAAGCCAAATACGGTAAGCGCTTCCCACCTTAGCGCATGGGCGAACATCCCAACGGTCACAGGCCAAGCCAACATGCGCATTGGCATCGAGAAGAAGACGCTATAAGAGGCGACAGCAACGCCTGCCGCGATAATATCTTGCCACAGCGGTACGGCTCTCCCTGCTTCCTCCACCGGCAGTGAAGTGCCGAGAACGGCGAGCCCAAGCTGTAAGCCTGTTGAGATCGCCATGACCACAAGCACCGCATAGCCCAGGCGGGCGACGCCGAGATCGACTCGACCCTTTACGAAGTCGAACGCACTATTGAGTACATGCGGCCCCGGTACCAGAACCATGCATGGACAGACTGCAACGAGACGGAGTGATGAACTCAACTGGTACCGAACCGCAAGTCCTCCAATAATGCCAGCGAACAGTGCGGCACAGAATGGTTGCACAAAGACGTTCTCACTGCGCCGTGCCAAGCTGCGACGCAGAATCGCGCCGGCTGCTGCGCTCACGAATATGAGGGCCGCCCCGGCCAGGTGTTGGACACCAAAGAGCACCGCTAACGCTACAGAGCCCGCAGCAGCCGCGAGCGTAAACAACCATGTCGAGGCTGGCGGGGCCTGGGCGATTGCGTTAATCGTCTTCAGTGCGGAGGCAGGCGCAAGCTGATCGATGCCGACATCCACTATTGTCTGCATAGTGGAAACTACGCGATCCATGTCCACGCCGGTCGGACGAGCTGCGACCGCCGAGATGAGTCTCGCTCCTCTTTCCTCAGCGTGTAACTGCAACTCTTCCCAACCAGGTATGATCGTGGCACGCAGTCCTAGAATTTCGCCGAACCGCTCGGCTGCGTTCAAAGTCTGATCTGTGGTTTGGCCATTTGTGAAGAGAACTCGGGCTGCTGTGAGGATTAGAGCCGAACGGTCCTCCAACGTCATGTGAACTCCTCGCAATGGATATTTCATAAGTGGAAAGGGCGCCACCCAATCCAAAAGTGCATCACTACAGAATCTTGACCCTGCTCGATCCCCCAGTGGCTGGAATAATTCTCGAAAGGTTCGAAGAGCAGTCTAAGCGTCAGTCGCAACATAAGGTTTAACCATCTTCTTCGGATCGACGATGCGATCGAATTCGTCTTCCGTCACGAAGCCGAGCTGCAGCGCAGCGGCCTTCAACGTAAGGTCGTTATCCAGTGCGTAGTGCGCAATCTTCGACGACTTGTCGTAGCCAATCACCGGCGCGAGCGCGGTGACGAGCATCAGAGAACGATCCACATACTCCTTGATCTTCTTCAGATTTGGCTTCGTTCCATCGACCAGAAACTTACGAAAGTTGGTGCACCCGTCGGTCAGAAGTGTGATTGAGTGGGTAACGTTGAAGATGATGAGAGGCTTGTAGACGTTCATCTCCAGATAGCCACCCGCGCCGCCGAAGCCAACTGCCACGTCATTCGCCATTACTTGGACTGCGATCATCGTCAGAGCTTCGGCTTGGGTTGGGTTCACCTTGCCGGGCATGACGGAAGACCCCGGTTCGTTCTCCGGGATCATTAACTCGGCAAAACCTGCACGAGGGCCGCACGACATCAGGCGGATGTCATTGGCAATTTTGTACAGCGAAACAGCGAGAGTACGAAGCGTCCCAGAGAGCTGTACCTGAGCGTCATGAGCTCCCTGTGCCGTGAACTTGTTTGGAGCGCTGATGAATGGCAGGCTTGTAAGCTTCGCAATTTCGGCAGCAGCCGCCTCCCCGAATCCGGGAGCGGCATTGATGCCCGTTCCTACGGCTGTACCACCTAACGCCAGGTGATACACACCCTTCAGTGCATCCTCGATACGCTCGAGATTGTCGCTCAGCATGCCGGAGTATCCCGACCACTCCTGTCCCAGTGTGAGTGGCGTAGCGTCCTGCATGTGGGTGCGACCAATTTTTACGATATCTCGCCATTCGTCGGCCTTCGCTGCAACCGCATCGCGTAGAGCCAACACCGCCGGTATAAGTCGCTCTTTCACACCCAATGCCGCAGCTATGTTCATCGCAGTGGGAAAGGAATCGTTTGAGGACTGCGACATGTTGACGTGATCATTCGGATGGATCGGTGTTTTGCTTCCGAGTGGCGTGCCCGCGAGTTGAGAGCAACGATTGGAAATGACCTCATTGACGTTCATGTTGAATTGCGTACCGCTTCCCGTCATCCAAACATGCAGAGGGAACATGTCCTGGTGCTGACCCGAGAGGATCTCGTCACAGACTTGAACGATCAGCTTGTGGTGTTGATCGTCGAGTCGCTTGCCGGCATAGTTAGCATTGGCAGCACCCTTCTTCAGAATGGCGTACGCGCCGATCATCTCTCGTGGAATTAGGTCTTTGCCGATGCTGAAGTGCTCGAGCGACCGCTGAGTCTGCGCCCCCCAGAGTCTGTCAGCAGCAACATCCACTATGCCAAGGCTGTCGGATTCCCTGCGAATATCCGTCATATATCGCTCCTTCCGCTTGCATTAGCCTGCGCTAACCCTGTGCCTCGCCTTATCTTCCGTGACGCCGAAGCCGAATGCGTTCCGAGCTCTCTTGCACTCCGAGTCCTCGATTTTGAGTTCCAATCATATACTTACTCGCCAAGATTGCACCCGCCGAACGAGCCCACCCATCTAACAAACTAGGAGGAATTGAAATGGACACATTACTGCAAGAAACGGCCAGCCGGCAAGCCGTTCAGGTTTCCCTGTCGGGATTTGACCTAATCAATTCGCCTCGCCTTAACAAGGGAACCGCTTTCTCCGATCAGGAACGTGACGCCTTCGACCTGCACGGATTGCTGCCGCCGCATGTCGGCGACCTTGATGAACAGATTGAGCGACGGATGCAGTCTTTGGAGAGCCAACCAACTCCTTTTAGCAAATATAGTTTTCTACGAGATCTGCAGGACACGAACGAAACGCTGTTCTACGCCTTATTGGTTCACAATGTCGAAAAGATGCTGCCCCTGGTATACACGCCTACCGTGGGCGAGGGCTGCCAGCGATTCAGTGAAATATGGAGGAAGCCGCGAGGACTCTTTCTCAGCTACCCGAATAAGAATCGGATCTCCCAAATACTCAGTCATCCTCGTTACGACGATGTGAAATGCATTGTAGTCAGCGATGGCGAGCGGATTCTTGGCCTGGGCGATCAGGGCGCGGGAGGCATGGGTATCCCTATCGGAAAGATGGCCCTTTACACTGCGCTCGGAGGCATCCATCCAGAACACTGTCTGCCGATCCTGCTCGACGTCGGCACGGACAATGAGGAACGACTCAAGGATCCGCTCTATGTGGGATGGCGGCATAACCGCATTCGCGGTCAGGAATACGACGACTTTGTTGAAACCTTTGTCTCCGCGGTGAAGAAGCGCTGGCCGCACGTTCTATTGCAATGGGAGGACTTTGCCGGTTCGAATGCCGCACGATTCCTGGCGCGCTACCGGAACCAGCTCTGTACGTTCAACGATGATATCCAGGGTACTGCGGCGATCACCACCGCAACGCTCATCTCCGCAATTAACGTAACGGGCATTCCCCTTGAACAACAAAAGATCGTCGTTGTCGGCTTCGGCAGCGCTGGCTTGGGAATAACCAACCTGCTGGCACAGTTCATTGAAGACCGCGGGGTCTCAAAAGAGGATGCACGGAATCGTTTCTACGGGATCGATCTCTACGGCCTCATTACCGAGGGGCGTAAAAACGTGGCGCCGGAGCAGATACCCTATGCGCGCAAAGAAGAGGAAGTGCAGAGTTGGAGGGAGCCGAATGGAGAGATTACACTCGTGGATCTGATTCGCCACGTTAAGCCGACGGTCCTCATCGGAGTGTCCGGTCAGGCGGGCGCCTTCACTGAAGAGGCTGTTCGCGAGATGGCGAAGTATGCAAGTCGCCCTGTCATATTTCCGCTGTCGAATCCCACTTCGCGTAGCGAAGCCACACCCCAGGACTTGATGAACTGGACGGAAGGCCGCGCGCTGATCGGCACCGGCAGCCCGTTCGATCCCGTGAGCTTTGGCGGAAAGCAGTTTCATGTCGCTCAGACCAACAACTCCTACATCTTTCCCGGGCTGGCCCTTGGCATCATTGCCTCCAAGGCTCGGTTCGTTACCGACACGATGGTAAAGGCCGCTGCTGAGGAACTGATACGCAACTTGCCAACCCAGAAAGACAAGCTTGCTGGGTTGCTTCCGCCGATCTCCCAGGCGCGAGAACTCGGTCGCTTAATCGCGAAGGCTGTGGGAAAACAGGCTATTCAAGATGGACAAGCGCAGATTGCCGATGAAGATGCTCTGAATCGAGAGCTCGCTTCAAATATCTGGGAGCCACGCTACGTGCCGTACGAGCGCAAACGGTAGCTTCTATATAGGCAGGGAAGTCGACAGTTGCAATTTGCAGGCGCAATAAGACGCGAGGATATTCGGGGCAATCCCCGCGTGTAGCAGGGCGAACCCTTAACGGCTACGGCTCGCGAAAGCGATATCCAATATAACTGTCCGTTAGGATATAGATCGGATCTGCGGGATATTCTTCGAGTTTCTTACCGCGGCTCAAACGACGGAAAACGCTGGCAATCGTACCGGTCAAGTCGCCTTGCGGCTTTGAGTTCTAAACCTCAATCAAAGCAAAGCCAACTCCCGGGTTGGGGCGGAGCCCAAAATACTTCGCCCCACCTGAGGCTGTCCGCAAGATGGAGATGCTATGAGTTGTGCGGGGCCTAATCTCTGGTGGTCAACTTTAAGGCAAAAGCCAGCAATTCGCGAACCGGGATTAGTGGAAGTCATGTGAGGTCACCTCCAGGCCCTTCGATGGCAGAGCCATAATGCGTGACGCTCGTATATGAATCGTTCCGTCCTCGTTTTGGAGCGGGCCTTCAACAGAAATGAACTTGGCATTCGAAATCACAGTGCGGTTCCGTTCAAAAAATTCCTTGGTGACGATTACATTGAAGATGTCCGTCTCGTCGGAGACCGACATGAAGACGAAACCCTTTGCTGTACCCGGCCTCTGTTTCACGATGGCCAAACCTGCAGTCTTGACGAATTCGCCATTACGACGCTTTCTCAATTCAATGGCAGTAACGAATCTCTGCTTATTCAGTTCTTGCCTTCGGAAGTACATTGGATGAGGTCCCGTTGTCACACTAGTCCCTGCATAATCCGCGACCAGCCGTTCTTCTGGCGTCATCTCTCCCAATGGAAGGTTATGGCTGTTTTCCTGAAGCCATTCACTTTGTTGGCGAAGCAACGGACCTTCCAGCTTTCCAGCCCGTTCTGCTTGCCAGAGAGCGTCTCGGCGATGTTTCACTCCATCAATGCCGTTCATAGCGCCAACGCGAGCAAGCAACGCCAGTTCCTTGCGATTGAGGATGGGGATACGTTGAGCAATATCCTCAACGGAGCGGAACGGGCAAACTCCCCGCGACGTAACGATTGCTTCTGCTGCATGTCGACGAAGCCCCTTTGCGTAGCCCAATCCGAGTCTTAACGACAGGGAGCGATCAGGTTCATATTCAAGTGTGCAAGCCCACTGAGAGACCTGAACATCAATCGGTTTCACGCGAAGCCCATGTCGCCGCGCATCTTCGATCAATACTGCTGGACTGTAGAAGCCCATGGGCTGATTGTTGAGAATCGCACATGTGAACGCGGCAAGGTACTTCACCTTGAGGTAAGCCGAGGCATAAGCGATCAGAGCAAAACTGGCAGCATGGGACTCAGGAAACCCATAGAGTGCAAAGGAGCTTATGTTTTGGATGATGTTCTCCTGCGTTGCTGCGTCGATTCCGTTGGCCGTCATTCCGGCTCGCAGCTTGCTTTCGAGGCTTTTCATCCGCTCCCAGGAGCGGCGCATACCGACAGCGCGGCGCAGTTGTTCCGCCTCTGCACCTGTAAAGTTCGCAACGGTCATTGCCATCCGTAGGAGTTGCTCCTGAAAGAGCGGTACGCCAAGGGTGCGCTTCAACGTGTCTTCGAGTAAAGGATGAGGATAAGTAATCTCCTCTTTCTTTTGCCGTCTTCTCATGTAGGGATGCATCATCTTCCCGACGATCGGTCCCGGACGAATGATCGCGACCTGCACCACCACGTCATAGAACTTCTCTGGCTTGTTGTGAGGCAGCGACGCCATCTGTGCACGGCTCTCCACTTGAAACATGCCGACCGTATCCGCACGCTGCAATGTGCGATAAACATCGGCGTCTTCGGGTATATGAGCGATATCCACGGTCTCGCCATAGTGCTCTGGGATTAGTTCGACGCAGTCCTTGAGCACAGCCATCATGCCGAGCCCAAGTAGATCAACTTTGATAATGCCAAGGTCGGCGCAGTCTTCTTTATCCCATTGCACAACCGTGCGCCCAGGCATCGAGGCTCGTTCCAGAGGAACCACACGATCAAGTTGCCCCTGGCAGATAATCATGCCGCCAGAATGTTGCCCAAGATGGCGTGGAAGATCCTGAATGCGCATACAGAGTTCGAGATACTTCGCAATGCGTGGATGTTTGATATCGAAGCCAGCATTGCGGAAGGAATGCGCCATCGTGTCGGTTGGGCCGCGCCATTCGAAATGGCTTACGAGGCTCGACAACCTTTGAAGCGACTCACGATCAAAACCAAGCGTCTTGCCGACCTCTCGTGCCGAAGACTTTCCACGATATGTGATGACGTTGGCACACATCGCTGCACCAAGCTCACCATAGCGCTGGTATACGTACTGAATAGCCTGCTCCCGTTTTTCTTCAGAAGGCAGGTCAAGATCGATGTCCGGCCATTCTCCACGGCTCTCACTAAGAAACCTTTCGAAGAGAAGGTCCATTCCAACAGGATCGACCGCCGTAATCTCCAACGCGTAACAGATGGCTGAGTTCGCTGCGCTCCCTCGACCTTGAATGAGAATGTTGTTTCGCTTACAAAAACAAACAATATCCCATACGATCAGGAAGTATCCTGCGAAGCCGAGCTTTGTAATCAATGCAAGTTCGTGAATGACTTGCTTCTTGGCACGCTCCAGAAGAGCTGAATTTCTCTTCGACCCGTAACGCCGAACAACCCCCTCATCCACGCGCTTCTTGAGGAAGCTATCCATCGTCTCTACACACGGGACCGGGTATCGCGGGAACTCGTATCCCAGGTCGCCTAATTGAAATTGAAGACGGGTAGACAGTTCGACCGTGTTCTCGACAGCGCCATGCACGTCACGGAACAGCCTGGACATCTCCGAGCCCGAACGCAGATGGCGTTGGCTATTCTCAGATAAAAGTCGTCCAGCTCGATCAAGTTCCGTGTGGTTCCGAATGGATGTGAAGAGGTCTAGAATCTCGCGATCGTAGGCGTACGCGTACCGTACTCCGTTGGTAGCCAATACGGGGAGCTTGAGTGAATCAGCAATACGAATTGCTGCCTGGTTGCGCCACTCCTCCTCGCGTTCGTGGTGTCGCTGCAACTCGACGTAGACATTCTCTGGCCCGAAGACTCGAACCATACGTTCCACCACCTCGCGGCCTGCAACTTCGCCTCCTCGCGCTAAAGCGGCAGCAAGTGGTCCTTCGTCTCCTCCAGTCAGACATATCAGGCCACGCGAGAATTCTTGTGTCTCTTCCAGCCTTGCCGATCCGTCTCCCTTGCTCTTCTCACGCAGCTTGAATCGTGTAATGAGCTGACAAATATTCTGATATCCCTCCCGTGACTCGCATAGGATAGGCAGTCGCGCAGGCTCCGCGATGTGTTGATGGGGGAGCCAGGCTGGGGGTGTGAGACGAGCTCCAAGACTTGGAACAGCAATCTCGGCACCAATGTGAGCACGAATACTATTTTGTTTCGCTGAGGTGTGGAACCGAGCGGAACCGTACACACCGTTGTGATCGAGTAACGCCACTGCCGGCATTTCTATCTCAACGGCTCGCTCTACCAGCTTTTCAGGATGCGATGCTCCCTGTAGAAAAGAGAAGGCACTCGCGCTGTGCAGTTCAACATAGCCGCTAGTCATAGAGCGCCGCCATCTGCCAACGGTTTCTTATCCGGTCCCGCATCATGCAACAGCTTAGGAGCGATCCATCTTCGCAACGTGCGTCGAGATCCCACTGTTCGAGTCCGTAACGGTCTCGGTTCCACCACGCACCACTCGCAAACCAAGGCCCGTATAGATGTTCAATGACATAGCGCTTTGTGCGAAAGCGCAGGCTTTCTGGCTTCGCATCTTTCAACGTGACCACCACTGCCTCGGGCGGTCGCAGCTTACGAATTGAAACTCGAGAGATCGCGGGAACGCTTAGTGTGGAATCTCCAGTCGGCAGAGCAAACGGCTCGATGCGGAAGCTTCCGGGTAAATGCGTATCGGGCAGGGCAGGGAATCCGACGTTACCTTCTCCAACTAGCGCAGAGAGTCGCGCCAACGTGATATCGAGTCGTCCAGCCTCGGGCAACTGCGGCGAGAAAAGTCCAAGCTGAACCTTGCTCGTAGAGCCGGACTCCGCGCGCAGCCCGACAGCGAGGACTGCAGCTTGCGGAGGATGCCGCTCAAGATCGAGATGGAGCAGTTTGAGCCAGAGATGCTTGTCGTTCGTCGGCAGCGCGGGACGCACCGTTCGCTCATGAGCACCGCCGCCTTCCAATTCCAACGTGACCGTGACGGAAGCCAACGCGAGAACACGTGCCGATACGCGCGCAATGAGTTGTTCAAGCATCATGGCAATTCCAAAGAGAAGCGATTCCAGGATGTCGAGTGGTGAATCCAATTCAAGCCTGTCTTCAAGACGAAACGGAGGTTCCACGGCTTGAAAGAGATGCGGCTGAAGGCCTGAAGCCATCTTCCGGAGTTGCCCTCCTTCCTGTCCCATGCGGGAGATCAGTTCCTTCTCCGGCAATGCGGCCAACTCGCCGAGTCTGTAAATGCCCCACGATGCGAAGGTCTCTAATTGTGTGTCGGACACATTAAGGACAGTTATGGGTAGAGAGGAGAGAGCGCACGATTCCTGGCCTGAAGGAACAACCTGAACAGAGGCTCGCCTCGAGAAACCTTTCGCGAGGCACACAGCCGTATGGAAGTTCTCGCTTACTGCAACATTTGCAGAGAGTCCGATAGCACGAACGTGCGACAACAGTCTTTTCCCCAATTGTTCCGGAGACCCGAATAAGCTCCTCGTTCCCGCAATATCAATACCGCATGCAAAGGCTGTGTTTTCGCTCCGATCCTCGACACGCGGCGAAAAACTCCCAGCGACCTCCAATAGCGCGTTTCTCGTCATGCTTTCCGCAACGGCCGATCGGCGCATGATGATCGGGTTTGCAAACGTTTCTATCTCGACGCGGGACATTCCATGCTTCATGCCACTGAGTCGAGCCTTGGTATTCAACGAACACACTTCTTCGCTTGGAGCTTCACCTGCCATGACGACACAACTTGCGCTATGTAGTTCCGGTCGAAGCCGTAGCAGTGCCTGTGCTGGAAACTCCCGCACGTAGAGACAGGCGTAGAGAGAAGTCTGCTTCGTCATCGCTTGCCTGCCCACGTCGCACGGTTATGCCAGCAGGCTACGCTGACGTTCTGTGGAGGCTTCCGAATCGGGAGAACATTGCTCCCTTGTTCTTGAAATCGATGCCGCACAACTTCTGCCATCGATTTTGTCCCTGAGTACACCGTTGCCTCATCAGCGAAGCGTCTCTGCGGGATGCAAACGCAACAGCAGTTCCGCGCTGCTTTTGGCGCATACATACTGTGTCAGAAGAATGATGCTCGATTGCGTTCGCTCCGCCGCTACGCGATAACGATGCCATGTACCCAACTCGACACGCGAGACGAACTCCGGTGCAACGCTTCCAAGATCGAGCACGATAGCGCCGAATCCGCCAGCCTGCAGGATCAGATCGGCGCTTTTCAAGCCCTGCTCTATCCGCTGATAGGGACTCAAAGTGGAAGGTCTACGAGTTGGAGAGAGGACGGGTTTAAAGACGGAGCATACGTCTCTTGGGTCGGACGCGCCTTGTGTTGCGGCTCAGCACATCGCGGGACCAGTGCTTCTCCCTGTAGCAATCCGCTGACAGCGTGTGATAGTCCCTTGGCTTCATGTCTGGGATGTGTGCCACAGCCTCCGCCATGGATGCCTTTCTTTGGCGTGGCAGGAATCAAGTACGCATTCTGAAGAGAAAACTCACGAATCTGTTCCGGAGAAGAAATATTCGTGACCCCGCAGCGCACCCAAAGGAGTCGCTTCAGGTCGATCCCTGCTGCCGCCGCAGAGGGTGGGTCGAAGGTATCCGACACATCAATCCAGGCAGCGACTTTGCCGCTACCAATGACTCGAGCTACAAAAGAATGCGCTAAGGATGTTCTTCCAGAGCACTCCGGACCGGTAACTTCGCTGACGGCTCCAACAGGGAACCCTCCTTTCAGAAGGACATCCAGCGACTCGATCCCCGAGGCAATGACAGGTCGCGCCATTCTCGCAACCGGAGTCAACGCGGAGGGTATCTTATGGGCAAGTCCACTTTCGACTTGGATACGGATGGCTGAGGCTGAGGATATGGGAGACATCTTCGCCAAATATTCGCCTATAGGCAAACACAATTGCAACCATTGGTGCCCCTTGAATAGGGCAAGGCTGCACCTAAGTATCAGATTCAAAGCTAATTCTTTTATTTTTCTAAGGATTCCCAGTCAGAGAAACGTTTCGGTGCCTCGGTCGCTCAAAGGCAGAACACGGGTCGCGTTCCAAGGCGGCGCCTTCATCCAGCGCTATCCTCTTCGGTACGCCACGCTGCGAACGAGGTTAATGTCCCGGCGCAGTGCAAGTAAAGCTGGCAGAGTCATTCGGGTCGCCCTTGCCGTCGTATCTCGCAACCTGAGGATACGAGCACACCGGCCGCGTCATCTCCACTTTTTTTGCAGCGCCGTATTTGGTCGCAATAATAGAGCCGGGTGCAGTGTCCAGCTCTTCCCATTTCTCCAGCGCGTCGAAGACGCCGTACTCCGCCCCCTTGGCTGTCGTTAAGCCAAGGTGTCCAAAAGACGTCGCCCCCACCCCTCCCGCGCAATGGCCCATCCCGGGAACCATGTACAGGCGTACGAAATCTGCCGTCTTCGCGTCACCCATCTTCGCCTGCATCTGCTCGTAATATTGAACGGTGTTCAGAGGCGAGATCGCCGGATCGTTCCAACCGTGATACAGAATCAACTTGCCGCCGCGCGCTGCGAAGCGGCTCAGATCGGGATCGGTCGAGTTCAGTGCCTGCGCGGTCTTCGTATCGGCTGCATGCACAGCCGCATCCGTGTTGGCGGTCAAAGCGTTCCAGCTCGGATCATCAAACACCATGTAGCGGAAGTAGTTCTGCGTGTACAGGCTCACGTTGGGTCCGTCGCCTACCAGCCAGCTCTTCCACAGGTGCGTCTCATCGCCCGGCATCAGACCAGGAAATATCAAGTGTCCCTCATCATCGGTCCCGCCCGCATAAATCTTCTTCAGCGACGCGACCTGTGGCGCGGTCAGGCAGCTCAACTCGTCGCCCTGTTTGCACAACAGTGTCGCGGGATCAAAATGGCAGCTCCGCGGATCGGTAAGGATGCCATCTTTCAACCCATCCTGCGCATCGCACTTTGCCAGCACCGCCGCGGTAATTGCAGGGAGCTTGATGCTTGGGATATATCCCGCCGGGTTTCCGATGAACACCTTCGTCACATCCACCGTGGCCGCGACTAACTTTGTCCAGTTGTTCGCGGGTGCGCCGGCCAGGATTCCGTCGTAGTCGGCAGGAAACCGCTGCGCCTCCATCAGCGCTTCACGGCCGCCGTCGGAGCAAGCGTCGAAATACGACTTCGTTGGAGCTTCCCCGTAGAACGTCTCGATGATGGTCTTGGCACGCTCAGCAGTAAGATGGACCGCACGATAGCCGAAGTCCGTGATCTTCTCCGGATGCTGGTAGGCCCAGCTCGCGTCCTGCGCGTCCGCCTGATGGCCGGCGTCAGTGCCGGCCGTCGCGAAGCCGCGCTTCAAGCTGTCTCCGAGTTGGCTGTAGTAGATAGAACCCGCGAACCCTCCGTTGCCGGTCCCGAGAAAGCGATGGTTCCAGCCCTTCTCCGGCATCCACACCTCAAAGCGTATGACGGAATCCGAGGTCGGATGAAGAATGCCGCTCACACGGCAAAATGCAGGCAAGCCCGTCAGGGCTGCACCATAGGGTGGAGTAAAGCTTCCTCCACTTACCAGTTCGGCCTTCAAGATCGTCGTGTCGGCCAACGCGCTCTGGGCAAGCGCATGGCAGTCGGCGGCTTGCGCGTGAGTTGAGAAGGCGGCGGAGAGGAGAATAGCGAGCGGAAAAAGAAGGTTTCGCACAGGTGGCCGAAGAGTACCATCCTGCCTGTCGCAAGACAAGACTGCGAAATCGGCCACGCGGGAGGATTAGAAGGAGATATCTTTCGTCGGCCAGACCTTCATGCTTGCTGTCCGGTGCGACGTCTATGTCAAACTGCATCCCTGAAACGGTATCCAACAAAACTATCGGTAAGGATGTATGTGGGTCTCGCGGGGTCGTCTTCGATCTTTTTTCGCAGTTGATTCACGATGACGCGAAGGTATTCTCTCTCCTGGCCGTAGCTTGGCCCCCACACACCATTGAGTAGTCGGTCATGTCGCACGGGGCGCCCTGCGTGCTCCATCAAAAAGCGAAGTGTTTCGAATTCTTTTGGCGTGAGGTGTATCTCTTCTCCGCGCTTCTCGACGCGGCGACGATTCAGGTCCAGCACGACATCCCCCACGATCAACGGTGCATCGGAGGGGACGGGCGGGATGTTTCGACGGCGTATTGCTGCCCTGATTCGCGCGGTCAGTTCGCCAATTTGAAAAGGCTTCGTAATGTAATCGCTAGCCCCGGAATCCAACGTCTCGATAATGTCCTCCTCATCGTCGCGGACGGTCAGCATGATGATCGGCAGCCCTGGGAAGCCTTGGGTCATCCTCTTACACGCTTCCTTCCCACCCATGCCGGGCATGTTGATGTCCAGGAGAACGGCATCATAATTGACCATTCTGAGTCTGACGAGCGCATCCTCGCCGTTGTGTGCTTCTCCTACGGCGAAGCCCAGCGCACCAAGTGTCTCAAACAGGCTCTGCCTGATGCCGGCATCATCTTCGACGACTAGAATCTTGTTCTTTGGGTTCATCCCACTGACTCCTTCTTGAGACGAGGGAGCGCGATGGCAAAGGTCGTTCCAACCGCCGGATCACTATCAACCCACGCTCTCCCTTGATGCGCCTCGGCAATTCGCCGGACTACCGATAAGCCTATTCCGCTACCCGCGACGGTCTTCGCAGAAGAAGCGCAGCGATAGAAGCGTCGAAACACTTTGTCTCTTTCGTCTGCTGGAATAAAGGAGCCCTCGTTCGTAACCATGATGACGGTCTCTTCATCGCCCTCCTTATAGGACAGGCGTGGTGATGAATTTGCGCTGCCATACTTATGGGCGTTATCTAACAGTTGAGATACTGCCATGGACAACAATCTCCGATCGGCTGCGACAAAGACATCTGGTTGTGCAGACGTTTTGCTTCCGGGCGCTCCCTCAACGTCTGGCTCGGAGCTCTCGCTCAACGTATCCAGAAGTTCGCCGAGATTGATCGGCTCACGGTGAAGTTTTAGGTTGCCACTGTCGAGCTTAGCGGTGGTCAAAAGATGATTCGACAACTCCGTGAGTTGACTTGCCTGCTTGTCGATCAATGTGACGAGTCTCTGTTCTGTACCGGAGAGGGTTCCCATCTCCAACAAGCCGGAGCTTGACGTACGAATCGTGGTCAGCGGACTTTTGAAAGCATGCGCCAGGCCATCGAGAATAGCGGAGCGTAGTTGCTCGCTGAGTCGTGCAGCTTCTGCCCTTGACTCTGTTGTGAACGAGCGGGCTCGCTCGACCGCGATTGCCGAGAGCCCCGCGATTGCGTCGACTGACTTTGCGTCAAGAGGATGGTTGTAAATCACCAACGCACCGATGGCCTTAGTTCCGATTCGTAGAGTCCGTCTTGAGATTCCGCAGGACTCGTCGTCATTATTTAGCTCGGCGAAGTACACCGCCCGAACCTCTCCGTCATTGATGTCGCAATCTCCACTCTTCGAAAGACGCATTTCGTAGGCATTCCAAAGGGCCACCCCACGTGCCCCAATCGCACGCTGAAGAAGCGCGGTTAGATATTGCCCGACATCTTGCGTGGGATCGAGCAGAAGAAATTGCTGGCTGATTTCGTACAGCATCTGAACGCGCGTTTGATGGCGTTCGGCCTCCCGGGCAAAGAGATTAACTCGGTCGGAAAGCTTGCTGACCAGGAGGGCGGCAGCCTCAAACGTGATGAGTGCAACCCAGTCGTGCGAGTCCGTGATGTAGAACGCAAACAGTGGCTCGGTGAAAAAGTAATCGAGGCACGCCACGGAGATGATCGACGCGATGCTCGCCTCCAGAAATCCCCACCGAAGCGCGATGCTGACCACGAGAAACAGATGGGCAGATGTCGCTGAGGAGAGATTGAAATGAAGACGAAAGGCAATCAGACTCAGCGCAAGTGAAAGCGCGCACCCAAGGAAGGCGCGGCGCACTCTGACTCGTTTGATCCGAGGTTCCATAAGCGAAATCTTCCAGAACAAGACTAGAGATTTCGGCATAAGGAAACCGTTAAGAGAACCCTTATGCCTGTCTAACGGCTTTCACGCTTCACTGGAAGTGTTGGTCTTTTGGACAACACGAGGTGATGGAACATGAAAGCCCTAGCAAGTAATCTCTTGGCCAAACGCAACTCTGCAGCGCTTACCGACCCAATAGAGGCGGACTTCAGGCACAGCCTGACCCGAAGCGAACGTAGCATCTCTTCCGCAAGAAGTTCCGCGAAACGCGCCCGCACACTCGCACTCACAATCTTGTTTGGGCTGCTTGCGACGTCAGTTGCAGCCCTGGCACAATCGACCTTCGGCAGCGTGCGCGGAACGGTTCAAGACTCCACTGGCGCCGCAATTCCAGGCACCCAGCTCGTCTTGCACAGTGTCGATGAAAATACTGACCGCAGTTTTACAACAGACTCTTCTGGAAGCTTTCTCTTTGAGAACGTGAAAGCCGGCAACTACAGCCTCAAGGCGCATCACGAAGGCTTCGCGGACACAGTCACCTCGGGAATCGTCGTTGAAGCCCGTCAGGATCTGAGGCTGGCAGCCACGCTGAATGTCGCAGCTGACGCAACCAGCGTGGAGGTGTCCGCTGGCGCCGATCAGATTAATACCGAGAACGGGACAATCAGCGACTCGAAAACCAATATTGAGATGACCCAGCTTCCCCTGAACAATCGGGCAACCACCACAAGCCCACTCGGGGCGCTCGGACTCTCTCCCAATGTGCAGACGGACAGTTCTGGCAACATTGCCCTCGGCGGAGCGAGTTCGTCGATGATCAACTTCTCGGTCGACGGCATCTCCACTGCGAATGTTAGGCAGAATGGCGCGTTGCAGGATGCTTATCCGTCGCAAGAGGGCATCGCGGGTGTCAAGATCACGGCATTCAACAATAGCGCGGAGTTCTCGCAGGTCGGCGATGTCACCTTTACAACCAAGAGCGGAACGAATGCCTATCACGGGAGTCTCTTTGAGTATCTGCAGAATCAAGCACTCGACGCGGCTCCTTATGGCTTTCCCAGCAAGCTCCCGAAGAAGTTCAACACCTTTGGCTTCTCACTAGGAGGTCCAGTGACCATCCCGCGCCTCTACGATGGCGCCAACAAAACGTTCTTCTTCGCCGACTACGAAGGCAATCGCAGAAGCACCGATACCCTTCAGCAATTTCTCGTACCTTCAGCCGCCGACCGGAACGGAGACCTGAGCGATCAGGTTGTTGGAGCAGGATGTGGAACCACGAATGCCGTGCCACAGAGCGCGATCAACCCAACAGCCAAAGCGTTGCTTGCCTACATACCTCTACCGAACATCCCGGTAACGCTGAGCTGCAACAACGGCGTCGCAGCTCCCGTGGCCTACAACTATGAGAACTTCCAGCCCATACCTTCACGGACAGATGGCGCGGATATACGGGTCGATCAGACCATCGGATCGAAGCAGTCGCTCTATGCGCGCTTCAGCCGCAAGAACATCACGGAAGATGTTGCAAACCCATTCCTGCCTGACGATGCGGATAGCATTCACAATCGCAGTCTGCTGGTATCGGACACTTACACCATCACGCCAAAACTCCTGAACGAGTTTCGGTATGGCTTTACCAACGTCACGACTAGTGTGAACTTTCCAATCCAGGGTTCAACCGCGCTCAACGACCTCGATCTCGACGGCGTGAACATCAGCCAGCACCCGCTGACCCATGCTTTCCCGACCTTCAATTTCAGCGCAGGCACTGGCTTCAACAGCAATCTGAACACCCAAACCATGATTGGAAGAGATAAGGCGGGCGTCACTCAGTCGAAGACAACCCAATTCAGCGACAATGTCACTTTCACGGTTGGCAAGCATACTCTCAAGGCCGGCCTGGACATTCGCCGCGTGCGCTACTTCGACCTGGAGAGCTTCGCGCCAGAGTTCGCCTCAGACGACTTTGGCACCTTTGTCTTTCAACCCACGTTTACCGGAAACTCATTTGGCGACTTCCTGGAGGGCGCTCCTACCAATCTCTACTTCGCCGTATCGAGCCCTGATGTCGGCGGCACCGCGACGCAATTTAGCTTCTTTGGCGAGGACGAATTCCAAGTCACCAGCCGTTTGACACTCAGCTATGGCCTCCGCTGGCAGATTCTTCCCGGCTTTCAGGAAGATGGCGGAAACTTGGCCAACTTCGATCAGAGAAACAACTCGATCGTCGTACCCGATGCGCTCGCCGCCTACCTCAAGAGTCAGAACATCACTGCCTCCAATGTTGCCTTCCAGCAGTCATTCAATGCTTGCCCCGCTGGCACATCGGCCGGCAGCACTGTCAACGGAGTACCATGCACCGCCTACGTAACCGCCAGCCAGGACGGGTTGCCGCAGAGCTTGCGACAGACCTACAAAGGTGACTTTCAACCGCGCATCTCATTCGCCTACCGTCCCTTCAACGACACGAAGACGGTTGTGCGTGCAGGATTCGGTATTTATACGATGACGAACCTTGGCCCGCTCTCCTTCAACAACAGCGGTAACCCCACCTCCAGTCTCTTCATTTACAGCAATAGCAACACGGCCGGAGCGAACACACCGCAGATTGTCTTCCCCAATACCGCACCACCAACTTCGGGCGGCGTCGTATACGGCGGCGGAGGTCTCGACCAGGGAGTGAATCCCAACTATCGCGATCCACAATCTAACCAGTGGAATGTAACCGTCGAACGCGAGATCACCAACAGCACTGTGGTTCGGGTCAGTTATGTCGGCATGCACTCCTACCGGTTGAACATGACCGAGGACCTGAATCAGATTCCAGCCAGCACAACCCCCTACAATGCGGGAGCTACAGCCGGTCCCTTCGTCGACAAGCGAGCGCCCTATCAGAATTGGACGACTCTCCTCAGCACCTTCAACGCCGGCGAGGATAACTACAAAGCATTCGTGCTGGAAGCGACACGCCGAATGGAGCATGGGCTCTACTTCAGCGCGAACTACACACTGGCTCACAACGTCGCTGACAATCAGGGCGATGCTCCAAGCGCATTCGCCGGAGAGGTCAACTATGGATTGGCAATTACAGATCGCTTCCATATCAAACAAAACCTGGGCAACGTTGAAGGAACTCGGCGGAATCGCATGTTGCTCACAGGCGTCTATCAGCTTCCTTTTGGCAAGGGACGCTCATTCATGAACGGGAGCAGCATCAAGGATGTCTTCCTCGGCGGTTGGGATCTGACAACGATTACATTGGTCGAAACCGGCCCATGGCTGACGCCCAGCATCAGCAGTTCAGCCGACCAGTCCAACACCAATGCGGAGGGTCGTGAAACAGTGGTTAGGCCCGATGTCGTTTCCAATAATTACTACGCCGGACAGTCCAGAGCGGCGTACTTCAATGTCCATGCATTTGCTCCAACACCTGCGAATGCCGGTCGCATCGGCAGCGCGGGCGTTGGCATACTGCAAGGACCGGGAACAGGTACCGTCAGTCTCGGTGTCGCGAAGCAGTTCCACATCTTCGAGAAAGTGAATGGCCGCTTCGAGACTACGTTCACGAATGTGCTGAACCATACCAACTTCGCACCGCCCGCCGCTGCCATCGACAACTCCCAGTTTGGAGCCTTGACGGCCCCGCAAACGGCAGAGAACGCAGGCAATCGTACCGGGCAGGCAGCACTGAGGATCGACTTCTAACACAATCGCAATTGCTTCGTGTTAAAAGATGCGAAGCAATTGCGAGTTCGGTCGAATGCGCTCGTCGAGCGCTCAGCGACGGTAACTTCCACTAGAATTCATCTAGTTTCCAGGAATAGCTCCGAGAGCAATTGCAGGTTGGAGCAACTCCAGGTTGGAGCAGCCGTGTCTCGCCACCTTACACGCCGACGTTTCATGCAGGCATCCGCCGCGGCCGCGTTTTATCGAATCTCACCTCTTGTATCAACTCCCGAAACGGCCCTACAAGAGGTCGAGTATTCTCAGGTCCGGCTTACCAGTCCGATCCATCTTGCCCAGTTGCAGAACACGCATTCCGTCATCATGGGCCTCAGCGACGACAGCTTGTTGAAGCCTTTTCGAGCGATGGTCGGACAGCCTGCGCCCGGCGAAGAACTAGGAGGCTGGTACCAATACATCCCAGACTTCACTCCTGGCAAAAGTGACGCGGGGCTCGCGCCCAGTGCAACCTTCGGCCAGTGGGTCTCAGCGCTTTGTCGCTTCTACGCCATCACGGGAGACAATGCAACGAGAGATAAGGTGTTGCAGTTGAATCGGCTGTACCGACAAACGATTTCGCCCGTCTATTACGAAGTTAATCGCTTTCCCGCCTACTGCTTCGACAAGCTGGTTTGCGGTCTCATGGACTCCCATCGACTTGCCAAAGACCCGGAAGCCTTCGCCATCCTGAACGAGACTTACGACGCGGCTTACCCAAAGCTCCCCGGCCGTGCCATCGATCGCGAGATCAACTGGCGTCCAGGCAAAGACAACTCCTGGAGTTGGGATGAGAGCTACACGATCCCCGAGAATCTCTTCCTCGTCTACAACCTCGGTGCAGGTCCACGCTACCTCGACATGGCAAAGCAATATCTGGATGACGCCACCTACTTCGACCCACTGGCGCGCGGCGAAAATGTGCTCGGGAACAAGCACGCCTATAGCTACGTCAACGCGCTCTGTTCTGCCATGCAGGCTTATCTCGTTGGCGGGAGCGAGAAACACCTGCAAGCTGCCCGTAACGGTTTCGACATGCTGGAACAGCAGAGTTTTGCGACCGGCGGCTGGGGACCCGACGAACTCCTTCGCAAGCCAGGATCGGAGGAGGTCTTTGCGAGCCTCACCAACTCTCACAACAGCTTTGAAACACCGTGTGGATCCTATGCGCACATGAAGCTGACGCGTTATCTCTTGCGATCCACTCGCGATGGCCGCTACGGAGATTCCATGGAGAGGGTCATGTATAACGCCGCTCTTGGCGCGAAACCGATAGAGCCCGATGGCCACGCGTTCTATTATTCGGACTACAGCGCGAAAGGAAGTCGCGTGTACTCCGACCATCGCTGGCCCTGTTGCTCAGGAACGCTGCCGCAATTGGCCGCAGACTACGGCATCAACACATACCTGCGTGACCCCGGCGCGATCTGGATCAACCTCTACATCCCATCTGTACTTCAGTTCGTCGACAACGGTGTGTCATTCAACCTCGAGCAGAGTGGCGAATATCCCTACAGTGATAAGGTCACATTCAAGATCACCACATCTCGCAAGGCGGATCTCACCCTCCGCTTTCGGATTCCCGCCTGGGCCCGGAATCCGCAGATTGACGTGAACGGCCGATTACTTCCCATGACCATCACCAAAGGGTTCGCCAGTGTACGCCGCACATGGAGGACCGGAGACGTCCTCAATCTATCGTTGCCAGCGACTCTTCGGCTTGAGCCAATCAGCCCGGCGCACCCGGAGACCGCGGCGCTCATGTACGGCCCACTCGTTCTATTCGCGCCCACCAGTACCGCCCCATCCGTGACGCGCGCACAAGCTCTCGCTGCGAAGAGAAATGCGACCACCGAATGGTCCGTCGCAACCGTTGGCTCTCCGTTGCGTCTCGTCCCATTCACCTGCATCGGGGACGCGACGTATGCAACCTATCTAACCTATGCGGCAGAGAACAGTCCCGCCGCGCCGAAATCGGATTTGCCTGGAAGGGATGGTCGCTCCCCTCAGGGTAACTCCGCATACGGCGAACCATAACACCAACATGACCAAAACCAAGGCCGCCGCCTCGCTTAAACGCAAGTCAAACTCGAAGGGTCGAATCAGCGCTGTTTTCCTACGGTGAAACTAGAATCGTTTCTTGATCAGCGAGATCGCAGATCGCATCTTGCGAGACACGGAGGATATCTGCCAATTCCTTGACCTTAAGAACGCTGGTACGCGTTTCAAGGCCGTCCAAAATGCTGTGGTTTTATGAAACGACGGCGGCCATCCAAAATATCAATCGATCTCTACTACTCTCCAATGAAAATCAATTCGGATGGTCTCAATGAGTCAATTGAAGATGTATCACCAATTGACACGGGCCAGAGAATTTTCCACTCTTCGTAGTTACCGAAAACCCGCTTCTGAGAGAGTGTCGCGCAAAAATCACATTTGCGAAATCTGATAGTTGAAGTTCTGAATGGCCACGGTCATCTGTTTGCTCACGCCATTAACCTGAGCGGTCGCTACATGATTGACTCCGGACGGAAGTAGAGCGAATTGCACTGCCATGGTGACGGCGTCCTTCGGATCGGTCAAATAGCTGGCTACTTGCAGACTTAAATCTTCTTCTGGGCCTGGTTGAACACGAGTGTCATCGAGTCGCCGGGCTTAAGATAATTCTTGATCACCACAGTGACTGTGCCGGGTGCACCGCCCAACTGAATGGATGCATTTCCCTGCTGATACGCCTGCTGCAATAACTGCGGGTCGGGTTGCGTATATTGCTTAGCCAGTGCGGCGACGTCCTGGCCATACTGTTGGAATTCGTCGGTTTTCCTCGCGACGATTCGCTGCTTGATTCGTCCGCCGCTCGGAGGTGGCGCTGCAGAGGAACCCAATTCGATCTTCTGCTGCTGTCCGTCTGGGGCGACACTTACCTGATAGCTGACTGTCTTCTTGACCTCACCTTTTAAGCTAATCGTCTGTTGTTCCTGCCATGTGTAGCGAGCGAGGGCCTGTTTATTCGCCGCCGAAGCTTGCTTGATGTCCGCCACTTTCTGCGCCAATTGTGGATTTTGAGCGAAGGCCCCGGGCAGAGAAAACGCCAAAGTGCAAGCTGCGCAAAAGATCGTGACCGCTGGAACTAAGGATGTGAGTCGTATTTTCATTTTCACCTCGTTGTCGATGCAATTTTTTCGCAAAACTGCGGCCTAGGATTACGGAATCATTCCGCATTCGAACATCTTGTTGGCAATTGGAGCGGCCACTTTGTTGAGAAATATCGTTCGCATCTGCGGATCGGTCTTCAAAAACTGAATAGCCTTTTGCTCTTGTGGCGAGGGTGGCGCCTTCTGAGCTCTTTCGGCCCACAATTGCTGACAGGATGAACTTTGATATTTCTGGATAACCTTGTTGGCAACCTGATCCAGAATTGGGGTTTGGCTTTGACTCTCAGTCCGAATACCACCGGTCAGCATAATGCAGGTCAAAAACATCATGATCAGCTTCGTTTTCATCGCTTCTCCTCTTTTTGGTTCGGTGTGATTTAAGTCTTTGGCCACTGCTTGAACATCTTCTGAACGGCCTTCTGCACCGTTTGTTGGTTCTTGTTGCCGTTGGTGCTCAAAGTGTCCTGCGCAATCCCACGCCATACCAGAGACTGAGTCTTGGCGTCGAACAGATCGACAATCATCGTCCCTATTACGTTCTGCTGTGGGGTAATGGTCCCCATACCTCCGCCCCACCCGCGCATACCCATTGCGGTATAGGAAGTTTGCTGTTTCATGCCACCACTGGCTGTAATCAGTAAGTCGGGCTTCTGATCCTCCTGTACCTTTTGCAGACCCTTACCCTGCAACGCTGTATCGATGTCCTGTTGTGCCACCTGAGCCAAGATTGAATTCTGGATTTGGTTTGTATTGTTGGATCCCCAGGCGTACGTGTGATATTGGCTGAAGCTCTGGCTCTGGTTGAAATTAACCGAGACAGTTTGCCCTGTCGCAATCACAGACGTGATGCAAACCAATACTGCGCAGCATACAAATTTCATTTTCATGAAGGAGCTCCTTCTTCCATTGTCCTAGAGGCGACTTGAGCTCCAGCGTTGGTTCAAAGTAACGAGCGCGAGCGCTGGGGTTGGGGGAAGACATTCTTGGTCGAATCGAAAATCACCAGATTGTTCGATCAATCGATCGTCACTTCGACGTCGCATACTTGTTGAGGGTCGTTCCATCGGGATGGAAAAATGAGTATAGGCTTCTCGTCCTGATACACGCAGCTAGCAAAATTGCTAGAACGCTAATAATTCGTTCTGGTCTAAGAGACTCGATGTGCGCTTCATGTGGTCTCGGCAGCACTTCTTCTGATTGGGTTTTTCTTGTCGACTGCAAGTTTTAGCAGTATCCGAAAGTCAAAACAGCTCCTACGCTCATTTCAGAAAGCTTTGTCCTTCGCTTTGCTACTCGTCTGCGCCTGATTGGCGATACGCCGCTCGTCACTCAAGAGAATCATGAACCCTTGCGGAAGAACGTACGGTAAGGAGATTCCTGTGAGTCTTGCTGAAGGTATTCGAATTCCACTGTTGCGAGCGCATGCCATTGCGACAATTTTTGTAGCATCTCTATTCTCTGCCACGCTATTCCTCGCGAATGCCGCTGCGCAGCAGGTTACCGGCCAGTTGGGGTCGGCTAACGCAACGACCACTGTGGACGGCAAGCAGCTTCCGGCACCGCCGCCCAAGTTTGGCGGAGTGATCAAGGAAAGCGCCAAGGATTCGACGCCTTGGTGGCCTCCCCGCGTAGTTCCGCCCAAGGGTGCGCCCAACGTGCTCCTTATCATGACGGATGACCAAGGCTACGGCGTCCCGAGCACGTTCGGCGGTGTGATCCCGACGCCGAACCTGGATCGGATTGCGAAGGCCGGGCTGCGCTACACGCAATTCCACTCAACTGCGCTGTGCTCGCCGACGCGGGCAGCTTTGATTACTGGCCGCAACCACCACTCTGTCGGCTACGGCGTCATCGGTGAGTTGTCCACCGGCTACCCGGGCTATGACTCCGTCATTGGTGCGGAGAACGCCACCATCGGCGAGATCCTGAAGGAGAACGGCTACGCTACGTCATGGTTCGGCAAGAACCATAACACTCCGAGTTTCGAATACAGCAGCGCAGCCGGACCCTTCGAGCAATGGCCTTCGGGTATGGGTTTTCAGTATTTCTATGGGTTCATGGGTGGGGAGACCGACCAGTGGACGCCCTATTTGTTCCGTGATCACACGCAGGTCTACCCGTGGGTTGGAAAGCCCGGCTACAACCTCACCACTGACCTGGCAGACGACGCTATCAGGTACATGAGGGAACTGAATGCGGCCGCGCCCGACAAGCCGTTTTTCCTGTATTACGTGCCGGGCGGCTCTCATTCGCCACATCAGCCGACGCAGGAATGGATAGACAAGTTCAAGGGCAAGTTCGACATGGGTTGGGAAAAGTTGCGCGATCAGATCTTTGCCAACCAGAAGCGGCTGGGCGTGGTTCCGGGGAACACGACTCTGACGCCGTGGCCGGACGGGCAGGCAGAGTATGCGGGAGCCAAGCTGCCCAGGTGGGACTCGCTTAGCGATCTGGAAAAGAAGATGTATGCCCGCGAAGCGGAGGTGTTTGCTGCCTACACCGCCTATACCGACTATGAGATTGGCCGCGTGATTCAGGAGGTCCAGGACCAGGGCAAGCTCGACAACACGCTGATTATCTATATCGACGGCGACAACGGCACCAGTGCAGAGGGCAGCGTGTACGGCACGTACAACCAGATGACCGCCTACAACGGCATCCTTAACCCACCGGAAGTCAAGCCCGTCCTGGCGATGAATGCTTTGCACTATAACGACTGGGGCTCGGACAAGACTTATCCGCATATGTCGGTGGCATGGTCCTGGGCGTTCGATACGCCCTTCAAGTGGACCAAGCAAGTGGCGTCGCATTTTGGCGGGACCCGTCAGGGGCTGGCCATTTCGTGGCCGGGCCATATCAAGGACGTCGGTGGGATTCGCACGCAGTTCCACCATGTCATTGACATTGTTCCGACAATTCTCGAAGCCGCAGGCATTCAGCCGCCCGATATGGTTAACGGGATTAAGCAGAAGCCGATCGAAGGCGTGAGCATGGCCTACACGTTTGATCAAGCGAATGCGAATGCGCCATCGAAACGTGATACGCAGTATTTCGAGATGGTCGGGAATCGCGCGATTTACCACGATGGGTGGGTTGCCGCCACGACGCCACCCTCACCGTCCTGGGAGCTGGGAACAGGTAAGCCAACGCCCCTCGACGACTACCACTGGGAGCTCTACAACATCGCCGACGACTACTCGGAGTTCAACGACCTCGCAGCGAAGATGCCTGACAAACTCAAGGAGATGCAGGCGCTGTTCCTGTCGGAGGCGGGGAAATACCAGGTCTTCCCATTGGATAACTCAGGCTTCGCGCGCATTCTGACAGCACGACCGAGCGCGATCGCCGGGAAAACTGTCTTCACCTACACGGGCGAGAATGTCGGCATCCCCGTCGGAAATGCTCCCGACATTGTGGACAAGGACTACACGATTACCGCCGAAGTGACGATTCCGGAAGGTGGCGGAGAGGGAATGATCGCTACTCTGGGCGGTCGCTTCGGCGGCTACGGCCTCTTCCTCAGCCAAAGCAATAATTGGTGGCTCAGGAGCACAGTACTCAAAGTCGTGGTCTGGACGCTGTTCCTGCTAGGATTGCTCGTTACCTGGTTCGCAAGGAAGAGACATTGGTCCGGCTGGAAGACCTGGCCCGGCTATGCGCTGCTGCTTCTTGCTCCGGTCTGGTTAGTCGCAGGGCTGATTACCGGCGTAGCGCAGATAGGCCGGGGCAGGCCAATCTTCGTTTACAACCTACTGGACCTGGAACGTTTCAGGTGGTCAGGACCTTCACTCAGTGCAGGCAAGCACACCATCGTCTTCGACTTCAAATACGACGGACCGGGACCTGGTAAAGGTGGTACCGGTGTGCTTTCCGTTGATGGTAAGGAGGAGGACCGCAAGACGATTGCACACACGGTTCCGCTCATCATGTGTATCGACGAGACCTTCGACATTGGATTGGATACCCGCACGCCGGTGGACTTCAGCTACGACGTTCCGTTCCGCTTCACGGGAACAATCAACAAGCTGACCTACAATCTTGGACCGCGCCAGCTATCGGCAGAGGACCAGAAGAAGGTGCAGGACGCAGTCGCTAAAGTCAACGACTAAGCAGCGAGGCACGTCCGAGCAAACGAGGCCAGTTACACCATTTTCGGATCACTATTGCACTGCTCGACAAAAAAGGGAACAAGATGAACCTTACAAAAAGGCCTGCGCTTCTTCTCGTCTACTACAGCTTCACGCAGCAGACCTCCAGAGTTGTCGAGGCTATGGCCGAAGTGCTCTGCGATCGAGGCGCGGAAGTAGCTCTTGCCCGGATCGAATTCACCGATCCGCGCTACGCAGGTCGATTCAAGGAATTTCCGACCTTCGGGAACATCAACTGGAAGAGGCACGATTATTCGCGATTGAGCTGTGGGTCGACTCTTCGCGACGGCAGCATGAGAACAAGATTAAAGGAGATACTCAATGAGTCAAAGCCACTTTACCCTCAGCTTTCCTTTGAAGTCGCCAGAGGATGCAAAGGCATTGGCGGAAGCGCTTCCTCCCCTCATGCCCGGGCTGTTCAATGCAGAAGATACTGTTGGCACGATTCACTATTCGCGCTTCACCCTCTTGAGCGATAAGACCCTATTGTTTCTCGGCGACTTTGACGGCGAACTAGGCACAGTCATGGCAGGTCTCGCCAAGGAAGCAGGACCGGTGTTCGACGCAATTTTCCAGCATGTAGAGAATCCACCCCCCACTCCAGTCGCGGAGAATGCCGATGCCTTCGTCGAATGGGTTGCAGGACATCTTCTTCATCCGGTAAATGTCTACACGGCCTATCCGGACGTTACTGCTCAAGAGATCAAGGCCTTAGCAGCCGCTGCAGACGTCACCGGCGCGGGACAGTTGAATCTCTTTCTGGTCATCCTGCCCATGAAATCGAAGCTTGCCTTTATGGAGGTGCAACTTATCCTGCGCGCGAGGGGACATGGGACAACGAAAGATCTGGACAAGGTCGGGACACCACACTTCGCCCAGTTCGTCCCGCTCGAAGACAACCAAATTGGTTTCTTTACGGTCTATGACGGCGACTTCGACAAATACATCTCCGATTTCACTAAGAATATTGGCCCCATCTTCGATCTCTTGTTCAAGTTCACCAAGGGGGCACCTCCTTCGCCCTGCAGAAAGTACCTGCAAGAGTTCATCGACTTTGCGAAGGGAGCGAATCGCGATCCGATTGGGTTCTACCAGGCATACCCAGGCCTCAGCGTCCAGGACATCCACGCCCTGATCGCCGATAGCAAGACATAGTCAGGCAGCAAAAGTCGCCGCTCCATTCCTTGTGAGGATCAAATGGGTCACACCACCGTAAAGGTCGATAGCCAGAATCCCGCGATAGAACCGAAGGACGGCGGTGGAATCCTCAGCCGCCTGTTCAATAAACATGCGCATGCGGTTCCAGGCCCGACACTCGAGCTTCCTGACATCCAGGGATTCATCGTTCGCGGGTACAGAATGCCAATGGTGCGGCACTTCCTGCTATCTGTTGTCACTCCCGCAGAGGCGCGTAAGGTTCTTGGGCGTTTCGTTAGTGGCGATGAGTTAGATACACCTCAAATCACAACCGCCGAAGACTGGCATGTAGGCTTCGAACCCGGCCCCAGCGACAACCCGAACGAGGTTCCGCGACGCAAGCCGGATTATTGCCTTAACGTAGGGATCACCTGGAACGGACTCGTCGCCCTCGAAGTCAAAGACAAGGTTCCGGCTCTCTCGTTCAAATCCTTCAGTGCGTTCATCTCCGGAGCAGCTGAGAGAGCAGCTCTCGTTGGCGATACAGGAGAAAGCGCTCCGCAGAACTGGGTCAGTGAATTTGGTAGAGGGGGCGATCACGTCATGGTGACTCTCCATGCCATCAGCACGGATGCTCTCGCTTCCTACAGCGACCGTCTCCGCGCCCTGTTTGTCGAAGGAAACGCTTTTCAAGAGATCTGGCACACCGACGGAATGGCATTGACCGAGATCGTGGACGGCAAGCCAACCTACACCTCAAAGGTTCCCTTCGGTTATACCGACGGTGTGAGTATGACCACCATCCGTGGAGGTCCCGAAAAGTACACAGCGGATCATCAACAACCATGCGAGCCATGGCTCTTCGTTCTGCAGGACACAGCTGAAAACTACATCGTGCCGGAACCTCGCGAACTCGGTCTCAATGGGAGCTTTGCCGTCTTCAAGATGATTGAGACGGATGTAGTCGGCTTCGAGAACTTCTTACAGTCGAATAAAGACAAGATCGATCCCGAACTGCTCGCCGCCAAGATTTGTGGAAGGTGGCGCAATGGCGTTCCCCTTGCCTTGTCGCCGGATACAGACCAGCCCGCGGGCGGAATTCCGATCGACCAGCTCAACAACTTTGAGTACGTCAACGCGGACGGATCAGGCGATCCCAAAGGACTTCGCTGCCCTGTAGGCGCCCACATGCGCCGTATCAATCCTCGAGGTCAGCCAATCACTGGACAAGGGCAACCAGGCGGCAGTAATAATACCCATCGTCTGATCCGTCGTGGCTTGCCCTATGGGCCGACGTACGATCCAACGCAACCATACGATGGAATCAAGCGCGGTCTCCTTGGCTATTTCATCAATTCGAATATCGAGAATCAGTATGAGTTTGTCCTCGGCCACTGGGTAAATGACAGCGAGTTTGCCGGAGCGGTTCGACTCAACCCTAAATCGAAGGATCCGATGATCGGCACCCAAGACCCGGCGGAAAGCATCTTTGCGATCCCGCAAGCAAACGGTGCGCCGCCGATCAAGGTCACCGGATTCTCGACCTTTGTCACGACCAGGGCCGCAGCATATTGTTTTTTGCCGAGCATTACAGCAATCAAATTTATTTCAGCGCTCGTGTGAGGGAATTCATGCTGTTTTTTACCAAATTGTTCGGAGTAACCGGTAGCGATGCCGAGCGAGACCTCACTCGCGAACAGGCAGACATCGAGGCGATAAAAGAGAAGAGCTTGCTGATGCAAGCAAATTCCGCATCACAGCAACACCGCCCGTTGGGCCGTGGAACTCATGTGAAGGGTGTTTGCGTCAGAGCGCAATTCGAAGTGTTCGATGTTGCCGAAGGTCGCGATCCCGCATTGGCAGAGCGGCTCGCGAAGGGGATCTTTGCAAAGCCTGGTGTGTATCCAGCGACTGTGCGGTTCGGGAAC
The DNA here is from genome assembly GCA_963754765.1 of uncultured Acidobacteriaceae bacterium. GTDB lineage: Bacteria > Acidobacteriota > Terriglobia > Terriglobales > Acidobacteriaceae > Edaphobacter. The sequence goes on from CAVWHJ010000010.1 coordinate 260,432, forward strand.
GCTGATCCAAAGAAAAATTCTGACTTCAAAGCCGACGTTCGATCACTATCTTTTTTTGTCGATCTTACCTGTGGCGGCTCAGTAGTTCCTGCCGGAGATTTTAAGCGCCAGGATTTTTCAATGCAAAATACAACAACGCTGCCCATCAACGACTCACCGGCATTCCTGGCGATCATGAAGTTGCTCACGGCATCGAACCCCGCTGTAGGACTATGGTCCCTGTCCCTTAAGGACAAGTTGAGAGTAATAAGAACCCTTGCGTTGGTGCAGGTGCAGTCACATCAGACAATCAGGCCGTATCAAAATTTGCGCTATGGGAGCAACGTTCCGTTTCGTCACGGACAGATCGACGTCGTAAAGTATTCGGCCACACCCTCCCCTGACAATCTTTCTCGACTCCTGCAAAAGAGCAACCCCAACGGCCTCCAGGACGAACTCATCCGGCACGTTCAGGAAGATACAAAGATGAGCACCTTCGACTTTGGAGTTCAGTTCCTCGACCCCGCGAGGATGACTTATTGGGGCAAGCATTACGACTCCAGTTTCTGGATCGAGAATGCGAGTGTCGAGTGGAAAGAATCCGAAGCGCCCTTCCACAACGTGGCTCGCCTTACTCTCCTGTGCGGCTCGCACCTCGGGCCAGATGAATCCCGTGCTGTTTACTTTGACGTAACTGGAAACTCGTCTCCAGAAAGTAAGCCAGTTGGCAGCATCAATCGCGCTCGCGGAGCAGCAGAGGTAGCCAGCAGAAAAGCACGAATGACCTCATCTCAACAAGAGTGAGCTGCTGCAGAACTCTGAGACCGGTGCTGCGATGCGCCTCAAAAACTTTTGAAGTCTGAGTCAACCGATACATGTTCAGTTGGGGAGGATTTGACTAGCGGCGAATTCTAGGAGACTTGCCGCCTCCGTGCTCGTTGCCGGAAGAGCCAAAGTAATTGGGCCTTAATTTCTAGTTTTCATGGTATCCAAGACTGCCCCAAAACAAGCGCAATCTCCCAACAGGAGCGCTTTCCCACGAAGTTTCGGTCACTGTAACTCTATGAAAGGATGTGCATTAGTGGGTTAAACAATTGAATCCGGCGGGGTTGTTAGATAGAAATGGCGGAGAGACAGGGATTCGAACCCTGGATACCTTGCGGTATACACGCTTTCCAAGCGTGCGCCTTCAGCCACTCGGCCATCTCTCCGCGGTATTGCGGGCCTTTTTGAATCTAACACAGTTGAGCCTCCACCCGAAGGCCAGCCACTCCCTCACACTCACGGAGCCTGTGCCGTAATGTTCTGCTTCACGATCGCAGACGACTTCAAATCAACCGGGACGCCCCCCATCAAATACCTCCGCAGCGTCGACCGGTCGCCCCAGTTGATCTGCCACCCGTGGTCGATCGCAATCAAAATGTACTGTCCCGGGATCACGTTCTCCAGATCGAAGCTGCCATCCGTGTTCGTCTGGTCCTGCCGCAACATCGTAATCGAGTTGGGATCTTCAATCGTCACCGGAACCAGCAGCACCATCGCTCCCACCGAAGGTTTGCTATCAATCATCGCAATTCCACTCACCGTCGCGCGCCCGCTTGCAATGTGAATCGTCAGTGTCGACTCACCCGCGCCGACCGTCACGTAGCGTCCCGCAACCTCGGCCCCCTTGGCACTCAGTCCTGTAAGAAAGAGATTCGGTCGCCCCTGCAACACCACTTCATAGCGTCCCGGCGGAACCTCCATCGTGCGTTCGGCGTTGGGCTCTCTCTGCTCCCGCCGCTGCATCGGACCGCCTCCGCCCTCGTTGCCGTTCGAAGAGAAACTTCGTCGTGTATCCGAATCAATGAAAGTCACTAGCAGTCCGCCGCCGCGCTCCGAACGCGAGTTCGAATCCGAATCTCCCACGCCATCAAACCGCAAGGTGATCTTCGCCATGTCATGCGCCACAGCGTTCAGGTCCAGTGTCCGTGCCGAGTTCGCGCTGATCTCCACCACCGCATTACGACCGTCCGGGTTCGGACCCGACATCCGTATCTGATACAGTCCCGGCGTCAACCCTCCTATATCCACCAGGCCCTGCTGCTGGTCGTAGTGCGTCGTCACCTGAACAAACCCCTGGCCGCCCGCACCCGAGTTGATCGGTTGCACGATCGGTAACGACGGCGGCTGCCTCGGTACATTCGGTTCAGTGATCACCCGCGGAGGCACGAGGATCCGCAAATGGATCGACGGAACCGGAACCAGATGAAAATCAGCCTGACGTATGTCTCCCGCATGCAGGCTAATCGTCTCCGCCAGTGCGGGATCAGTAACTCCGGGAAACCATGTCGTCGGATACGCGAAGTCCAGCGACGGATCGAGCGATGACGCCTCACTATCATTTCCGCGATTAGCCTGCGTGGTATACCACGGCTGAGCGTGTACCGTCACCCGATAGTCTCCCGGAGCAAGATTCGGCAACTCGTACATCCCACGGTCATCCGTTCGAGCGGCGCCCCGCGCATTGCCAGCGGGCTGCGGACCTCCCGGCACAGGAGGCGGCACACTCACCAGCGCGATCTGCGCATTCCGAACCGGTTCGCCCGCCTCGTCGACCACGACGCCGGCAATGCTGGCCTCCGGGCTAAGCCGAAACTCGATGTCCTTGGTCGGAGCCTCGGCGGTCAGCACAATCGCCGAAGAATAAAGCTGGTGTTCGTCAAAGGCCTGACTCACAAAGCCTCGCGCACTCGCAGTCAAACGCCACGACCCGGCCGACGGCACCGTGACCGAAAAGTGACCCTGCGCATCGCAATCCGAGCTATTGGCCTGGGAAGGGAACTGGCGGTTTCCAAATCCTCCGCCAGATCCTCCACGCCCAATGAGGCTTGCATTCAAATGACAATGCGGCACATGGTCCCCACTTACGCTGCTCACGACCACGCCCGTAATCTCGTAATGCGTTGCAGAGGCTGTCGGCTTAACATCACGCTTCGTCGGTGCCGGCGTCTGAGCCTCAGCCCATCGCGCACAGCAAACCATCAGCACCATTAAAATGAACCATGTCGATCGACGAGCACAGGCGCATCGCCTCATGGCGCCACCTCTGTAATCGGCACAGCATCCAGATTCAGCGTAGGCTTATCGCCCGCGTTGATCGTCACAGAATGAACATGGCTGCTGAACGGCGCAAGGCTGGCGGGATCGCGATAGTTCGCAGAATGGCGTTGTTCAAACGCAATCGCCTGGTAGCTCCCAGGAGGCAGATGTGCCGACGTATAGCTGCCCGTGCTGCTGCTCCGAAGTGAGATCACGTACTCCGCACTCGGCCCGGTCGGAATCAAATAAATCCAGCAAGCCGCGGCCGCACCATTCAAGCTCACTGTTCCTTGCAGACTACCCGTCTGGTTGCTGACCACCACTCGTATCGGCGTGCCAGCCGCCCCCGGAACCACAACAAGATCCTCCTGCAGCAGATCTGAGTCTCCATACGTCGCCGATTTGATGTACCACGTCCCCGTGTTCCGCCCCTGCAGCCGGTAGCTGCCCGGCGGCACCGAGAACACCAAGCTCTGGTCCCGCCGAGTCGTCGGACGAACCGTAGAATCTCCTCGTTCGGGATCAGCCTGACCGCCTTGCAAACTCAGCCCCAACTGCTGCAGCGTCGGCGGAGCCTGACTCGTATCGGACGTAGAAGAAGTGTCGACAACCAGCTCAATCGGAATCGATGGAACCGGGGCGAACCGAAGCACCACACCAGAGATGTCATGATCCGGCACCGTCACGGTGGTCTCAGCCTGCTCAGGGTTATCCGGATTTGCCCTGCTCGCAATAAGCGTATACGTACCTTGGGGAAGCTGGATCTTCATCTCCCCGGCTCCGCCACCGTACCGTTTATCTGTGGATTTACCTGCAGCGTGCTTCCATTGCTCGACCGCGCCGTAATCCTCAGGAAGTCGCGCCCGCCGGCAGACTCGTTCGATAGAGTAACGGTATGGGTCGGGACTCACCGCTGGCCGCAATTCAAAGTGCTGCTCCTCGCCGCTACGAATCTGAATATTTTTTGATGTATTAGATGAACCTTCGTTCGGAACAACCACAGGAAGCACAGCTTCACCCGTTGTCCGATCCATCGGGGTATACCGCGTCTCCAATCGATACTCACCCGCCGGCTCCGTCAGCCGAAAGTTCCCATGCGAGTCCGTCTGCTCCTGACCCACCGTCACCCAACGATGGCCCGAGTCGTCGTAGATGCTCCTTTGCGCACTCACCATAATCCTCGGCAGCGGTGACCCATCCGGAGCAAGCACCGTCCCCGTCAGCAGCGCCTCAGGATAGAGTCGCAACTCCAGCGGCACTCCCAGTTGCGCCCCCGTGCAGGAACAGATTGCCCGCCTCCTGCATCTCCGTGCTAGCCGAATACCCAGGCTTAGTCACCAGAATATTCGCGCTGCTCTCCGTGTTCTGGTCGAATCGGAACTTGCCGTCATGATCCGTCAGGACAGCCCGGCTGTTCAGCCGAACCAGCGCCCGTGGCACCGGAGCGCCCGTACTGGCGTTGATCACTTGACCCTGCACCGTACTCGGCACAACCGTCGTTCCCGTCGTAGCATTGCCAACCGAGCTGGCGCCCAACGAACTAGTCGGCATCTGCCCACCAGCTCGCACGGGAAAGATCACCAAAACTCCAACCGGAACCAGGAAGGGAAGCAGCAGGCCGGAAGATCGAAGGCGGCAGGCTATCCGGACTGGCAACACGAAACGACACCTCATGGGCAGAGAGAGACACACAGACCGATTAGACAATAAGACGACCCACACTGATATTAGTGAGACAGAAGCCGCGTATCTTCAAGCAAATCATGGACACCGCATTGCATTTAACTTGACCTGCAACAGATAGCTTCAATCTCCGTCCTGTAGGCTCTTACCACATCAGATGTACCATGATGCGTTGCAGGATCACCATAGAGCGGCCCGCCGCAGCTGCCTCGCGGGTGAACTTGCGAATCCTTCTATCAAACCGATAGCGGAACAACAGGAGACGAGAATGTATTACAGCAAAGGCAACTATGAAGCATTTGCACGTCCCCGTAAACCCGAGAATGTCGAGGCAAAATCCGCTTATCTGGTAGGCGGTGGCCTGGCCTCACTGGCTGCTGCTGCTTTTCTCATCCGCGATGGCCGAATGGCCGGCGACCGCATCACAATTCTGGAGGCATCAGTACGAATCTCTTGTTCTGCCCCTGATCACATGGCTTCGCCAGCACAACGTCAAGGTTCTCTTCGACACCCAGGTGATGAATGATCACAAAGGAGTGGCTCTTCCATCTCGGCGTTCCTGTTGGTGTTCGGCTCCATCTACGATGTTCGCGAATTGATTAAGTCGACCGTGTACCTCAGAGACCGGGAGAAGCTGTCCGTGCCATTCTTCGCCAAACGCTGGGTTGAAAAGACGAGCATCGGGCGATTGCTTGAGGAGTATGGGCTTATCTGAAGCAAAGATCTTTTGGATAACGTTCAGGTCGGCCTGAGGGAAAAGAACTGTGCACCAGCCGGCAGGGAATTAGCGTCTAAAGCCCATGAACAAGAAACTACTCGGCAACTCCGATCTCCATCTATCTCCGATTGGCCTAGGTACATGGGCAATTGGTGGAGGTGGTCTTGCGTCTTCCTGGGGGCCACAAGACGACAACGATTCGATCGCCGCGATCCACTGCGCGATTGATCTGGGGATGAACTGGATCGACACGGCTCCCGTGTATGGCCTGGGGCATTCAGAGGAGATCGTCGCCAAGGCAGTAAAGACCGCTTCAACGAAGCCCTATATCTTTACCAAGTGCTCCCGAACCTGGAATGCAAACCGCGAGACAGGGAACAGCCTCAAAGAAATCCGCCGGGAGGCCGAAGAGAGCCTGCGACGTTTGCAGGTCGATACCATTGACCTCTACCAGATGCACTGGCCGAAGCCCGAAGAAGACCTCGAAGAAGGTTGGAGCGCCATGGCCGACCTCCAGAAGGAAGGCAAAGTGCGCTGGATCGGCGTCTCGAACTTCGAGGTGTCACACTTTGAGCGGGTCATGAAGATTGCGCCCATCACCTCGAACCAGCCCCCATATTCGATGATCAATCGCAATATCGAACATGAGATATTGCCGTTCTGCCAACGCCATCACATCGGCACGATCAACTACGCACCCATGCACTCCGGACTCCTGACCGGCCGAATGACCAAGGAGCGAGTCGCCAACTTTCCCGAAGACGATTTCCGCAAGCGCGCCAAGAACTATCAGGAGCCATACCTCTCACGAAACCTCGCATGGGCAGAGTTCCTCAAGACAGTCGGTGCACGCCACGGCGTCTCAGCCGGAGTCATAGCGATCGCATGGACCCTCCACAACCCAGCCATCACTGCCGCGATCGTAGGCGGACGCAACGCGGACCAAGTTCGTGGAGTCGCCCCAGCCTTAACCTTCCGCCTCACCGATGCGGAATACCAGGAGATCGACGCTTACATCGCGTCGCACCCTTAGGCTCTTATCATCGGTTTTGTCGCAGGCGATCGAGACCACTACTCAGAATGGCTTGTAGATAAGGCCAATGGCTGCGCCGACGAAGACCCACTGAATGAAGTAGGTGATGCCTTGGTAAAGCGTCAGAGTGAGGCCGATGTTCAGGTTAACGTAGTTGTGAATGACGAAGGTGCAGACTGAGAAAATGCCGATGAGCGCCCCGAAGCATGCGCCGGAGGCGATTCCACCGCCAGCAGGATAAACCCTTGCATAAAGAACGGCGACGACCACAATGCTGATCAGAATGGCCACCATGCCGTAGGGCATGACTTTCATCATCTTGTCATGCGGCCGGTAGACGTTGGGATACTTCATGAACTCCGACTTCATGGCTGGCAGCGCGCCAAACAGGATGAAGCCGCAGACGAAGTAGGCGACGGTGCCGCCGAGAAACGCGAGAGCGATGCGGCCGTAGTTCACTGGCATTCCTTTTGAAGCGGGGCTAGGTTGCGGAGAATTCTACATCGTCGGCGATCCCACGCAATTTGAAAGGGCTTGAGGCCCAGAAGCACTGAGCTAAAAAAACCTCCAACTCCGGAGCCGTGCCTGCGCTGTGTCGTTTCGGGAAAACTCATTTCAAGTATTCGCTCGATAGACCTCTCTCCCGCGCACATTGTGTCGATAGACGTCATTGTGGGAGTCCATCGCGACGACCGCAACAGGCCACGTCGCCTGACTCTCATACGAAGGACACAGGCGCACACAATGTTAAACATCCTCGCTCGAACGGCCGTCGCTCTTACTCTGCTCGTCTCAGCCCAACAAGGCCTCTCGCAAGCAATCTTTGCCAATAACTCCACCGACCCAACTCCAGCCTTCGAGCCGTCGAGCAGCTCCATCACTGACTCCGATCTCTACGGCGGCGGCGACTCGCCGTCGACCGCAGCAACAGGTTATGTACGGCTGCCACCGACAACCTCCACTCCCTCAAAGCCGTATCGCCCTTTCACCCGAGCCGGTATCGATTGGCACTCCGGGCTCGGAGGAGTAGGTTTCGACATGGCGACGCCGCTGGCGAAGAAATTCAATGTAAGAACAGGCTTTGACTTCTTCAGTTACTCAACGTCCTTCCAGGAACAAGGAGCCAATATCGGCGCCGCGCTCAAGATGCGAAGCGGCCACGCTTCACTCGACTGGTTTCCTTTTGGAGGCCGCTTCAGGGTCAGTCCCGACCTTGTCTATGCGAACAGCAATCAGGTCAAAGCCACCGCTCTTATCCCCTCGGGAAGCAATGTAACCCTCAACGGCCAGAATTTTGTCAGCAGCTCTACGGACCCCTTGCACGGCTCCGGTTCGATTACCTTTCGAAAGACCGCTCCCGGCCTCACACTCGGCTTCGGTGACATTATTCCTCGCTCGAAGGGTCACGTGACATTTCCGATTGAGGCAGGGTTCTACTATGTCAACCAGCCACAATTGCATGTTGCTTTCAGTGGAACCGCCTGCGATCCCAACTACTCGTCGTCAGTCGGGTGCATGTCCGTCGACGCAGACCCGGGCTTCCAACAAGCGCTCTCGGCTTTCACAGCGCGCAACGAACACAACCTCAGCTACGCGTCCTTTCTCCCAATCTTGTCCATTGGAGTTGGATACTCGTTCTAGACTTCAGGCGTTCTGCGAAAAGACAGTCAATTTGGACTCATTAACGTATTGGGCCGGTGTCAAGGGTAGCCGGCCGAGCAGCCGCAACGTGGCTTCTCAGGGCCCCTCTAGAGTGCAGCGAAGAGGGGTCGAAGGCATATGAGGTGGGTGCACGAGTCTGCCAGACACCGAAGAACCGACAAACTAGCGCGAAAGATTTGGGCGGATATGTCGAAATGCCTCTACAATTCGTAACTGCGTGTTAACACGAGACGTGAGGGAACTGAGAATGGCTGAGAAAACGATGGTCGAAAAAGCCGGTACGGCGCTTGGCTTCGGAATTGCGATGGCGGAAGATGTGGCTGGCGCTGTCAAAACGGCAGTTGGTACAGCGGTGGCGACGGTGACAGAAGTTTTAAAGAAGGCACCTGCCACGGAAGCTCCTGTCCAGCAGGTTGCCCAAAAAGCGCCCGCGAAGAAGGCTGCAAAGAAAGTAACTGCCACGAAGGCTACCAAGAAAGCCGTGGCCAAGACCGCAATTAAGAAATCACCCGCAAAGAAGGCTGCGAAAAAAGTCGCAGCCAAGAAGACGCCAGCTAAGAAAGCTGTAAAGCGCACTGTGAAGAAGGCTACCCGACGGCGGAAATAACTGTGAGGAAATATGGCGAATGATAAGGCAAAGAAGAAGGCCGCAAAGAAGGTTGAAAAAGCGGTCAGAAAAGCAGTGAAGAAGGGCCTAACCGAGAATGCAGTAGAGGAGGCGGTAGGACTTGGTTTGTCTAGAACCTCCGGTAAGAAAAAGGCAGTCGGCAAAGCAGTCGTAGTTGAGAAGGCGCAGGCCGCAAAAAGAGCCTGATCTCGGTAAGAGCGCTCGCTAGGGCGGAGTGATGGGCGCAGGGGCGGCAGGTGGGCCGTTCTCTGATGCGTTGCGGATGGCGAGATCGCCGGACCCGATCCCGTCATTACGCAGCAGAACTGCAGGGTCGAAAGAGGGCGGCAGAGTACGTTGCAAAGCGCGTGCGCCTACCCAATGCGCTATCCGTGAAATGTCCTTGAGGAAGGAAAGATATGCTAGATTACGCCACGTTAGCCGGGACAACCATGGGTATAGGAGGAATAGGGGCGCTATATATAGGACTGAAGGCGGGAGGTTTCCGCAGCTTATTACCGTTCAGACGTCGATCTATTTTGAGAGCATACATTCGCGGTATTAGGGAACTTCAATGGCCGTTATGGCCACTGGTGCTATTCGGCGTGAGTTTACCGCTGTCACTGTATTTCTTTGTACAGTTCGCAAGGCATCTAAAGTAATCGCGTCAGCCAATGTTTATGTGGGACGCTACGATGGATGACTACTTGGTGGCGCAATGGCTGCCCCAAGTAACTTGACGAAGGTTGGCTTCCCAAATTGAACTTCGGTATCAAGCCTCTGCTAGTTGCGGCCGTATGGATGGTCCTTGCGGTACCTTCATCCCGAGGGCAAACTGTCGCAGCGACGGCACCGACATCGTCCTTGCCTGCAAACACTCCGTACATGCCGACGATGACGTTTGATGTCGCATCGGTGCGGGAGAACAAGAATGTTGACGTGAACGCCGGCTTCACGATGAGTGGTCACTTTGTGCCACACACGACGATGTTGCGAATGATCAACTGGCGGATCGAAAACTTGATCAGCTACGCATATGGGGTGAATGAATCTCAGATTGTGGGCGCTCCCGAAGTGGCCATGGCCGACCGTGTTTGTGATCGAGGCCAAAGGTGATAGCGAGGCGGATGCGAAGATGGCGACGCTGACCAAGGAGCAGCAGTGGGCCGAGCAGCAGCATATGTTCCAGGCGCTGTTGCAAGAGCGTTTCAAGCTGACGACGCACTGGGAGACGAAGGAGGGCGACGTCTACACACTGGTGGTGGCGAAGGGAGGGTCAAAGCTAGGTGCGGCGGGTTCGATGCCGCCGTCGGCGGACGAGTTGAGGATCTTTGGAGAGCGTCCGGTTCCGACGCTCCGACAGCAGAACGATGGGGAAGGATTCGAATTTATCGCTCACGGGTGCTCAATGAGCGAGTGGGTGGAGACGTTGACGCAGCAATTCGGGCGGCCGGTGATCGACAAGACGGGCCTGATGGGTAAGTACGATTTTGTGCTCAAGTATAAAGGCCGATCGTACGAGGACCGAGACGCCGACGATCTGGACCCAACGCCTCCGATGGACCGGGCACTCCAGGAGAGCTTGGCTTGAAGGTCGAGCCCGCGAAGGGATCAACGAAGGTGCTGGTCATCGATCACATCGAGAAGCCGTCCGAAAATTAGGTTGTAGGCGAGCTTCCTGGAATACGGCGTTTTCGCCAACTTTCTATGTGTTTTGCATGGTTTCCTCAGCTGCCTTCCGTGCAGCAGCCAGGACCGCAGGATAGGTGTACGGAGACCATTTCAAAACATATCCATTGCCAAGCTCAGTCGTGAACTTGAACCTGTAGGCATCTGGATGCTCTGAGCCGGTCGATTGCTCATACTCCCACATCACGTGCCTATGCTTCACCCACGCTGCGTGCATGTTTTTCAAAATGTGATACATGAAATAGACGGAAGCGTGAGCTCTGCCTTCGGTACCGTCCGGCATGAACTGGACATAGCCATAATTCGGATCCTCACCCTGACAGGAGCCCTTGGTCTCGATACCCGGGATGCTGTTCATCAACTTGATGAGATCGATGACCCCTTCGTCAATCTCGACCGATTCGCCCGAACTTAGTTTCATCATCACCGATGGATGACCGAAGGAGACGTAACCATCTCTCAACGTCTGTCCCGACCTGGCCTGATCCGATTCTTTGAACATAGTCCTAGGGTAAACGCCTCGCTGCCATCCGTCCTCAGGAAGACAATCACGAGGGAAGCACGTATCAGAAAGCAGCCGAAGAACCCCTCGTGGAAACTTGCTGTTGTACGCCGTCTATGGGAAAGAGCTCCCAAAGTGACTGCCGCGCCATTCCAAGCCGGACAACTTCGTTGCGAATCTCAACACAAATTCGGTGGCCTGCAGATGCAAACATAGGCAACTCACGACCTTCCAAGTCTCAACGTCCGATAACACATATTATGTATAGTTGAGCCACGCCAAGCCCTATACCCCACCTCAACACCCTCATCCAATGATCTCAAATACTCCACCACCACATTTTGCGACTCTTGTCGCAACCAATAAATCAAGCCGCAATCAACAACCGCCACACCCGCCGCCAACAAAGCGAAGTGGCTAATCTTACCGATAGACGAACGAAACAGTTCACTCATTAGCTGCACTAATCCCAGCTATCTGATTATTGTGGTGACTCTTACCACAACCAACAACTCAAGCCTCAATCAACAACCGCCACACCCGCCGCCAACAAAGTGGACTACCTCCAACCGGTCCCCCTCCGTCAGAGCCGTTCCCGCCCACCCAGCCCGCGGGACGATCTCTCCATTCAATTCGATCGCCACCCGGTCACCCTTCAACCCAAGCTCTCCAATTAACTCCTCCAGGCTGGCAGACTGCGAAAGCGAATCAAAACTACGGGGCTGGCCATTCAAAATCACAGAAAGAGACATATCTCTTCCAGCCTAGCAGGTGCACCCTGCAATTCCCCACCCCGGATTATCAGACGTTGGCCCGCCTGCCCGTGGCCGTCTCCACCACTCCAACCACCCGCTCGATCACCCAATCCTGCGCCCGACGCGGCAACGCCTTCTGCTCCGCATACTCCTCAAACACACTCCGGCTCAGCCCCATCAGAATATGGATCGCCTCGACGTTCGCCTCGCGGTCGACCTTCTTGCGTCGAATACCTCCGCGAGTTCGCCAAGTATTCCGCCGCGTGCCCAAGCGTCAGCAGCGTACGCCCATGATGCGTCTTCGTGATCCGATGGATCGTCAGGTCGTCAGCGCTCGCCGCCTTGTTCTGCGACAGACTCGGTAAGCCCTGATCCTTGCGAACTACAAGTAAAGGTCGAGCACGATGAGCGCCTGAAAACACCGCTGTAGACATGAATATTAACTCCTCCGTCCACATCCCTATCGGCTCCCCTGCACCTTACCTTTACTCATCCCGAAGCGGCCACAAAAGGTTCAGCGGCCCCAGCCCTTTGCCAATCGGTACTGCAGTCCTGAATTGCCTCCGCCACATATCTCTTCGCCATCCCCGCGGCGTCCCTCACTCCATCTTTCAGCACCAGCCTGCTCAGCAACGCGCTCGAAAACGCGCACCCCGTCCCATGCGTCGAACGTGTAACAATCTGCTCTCCCGGCAGCCACGTCACCTGACCATCGGCCGTCAACAATAAATCATCCGGCGGATTCAGATGCCCTCCCGTCGCTAGCACATTCAGCTCCCAACCCATCGCCTGCAGCGCAGCCGCGGCGTCCGGCATATCCTCCCGTCGTTTTACCGATCGCTCCGTCAACACTCCCAACTCTTCAAGATTCGGAGTCACCCAGTCCACCAGCGGAAGCAGCTCCTTCCGCATCACCGTCACCCCATCCGCATCCAGCAGTTCCCTGCCAGAGCTCGACCGTAGCACCGGATCCAGCACCACTGGCACGCGTCCTTCGTCGCCGCGCAGCGCCTCCAGAAACTCCACCACCACCTTTACATTCGCCGCCGTCCCCAGCATTCCGATCTTGATTCCCGCAGGCGGCACATCGCTCTGCAGGCAGTTTAGCGAAGCCCTCAGCACCTCTGCCGACACCGCCGTCGTCGCCCGCACTCCCACCGTCGACTGCACCGTCAGGCTCGTAATGCACGACGTCCCAAACAGTCCATGCGCAGCAAACACCATCAAGTCGGCGGTCACGCCCGCGCCAGACGAGGGATCGAAGCCGGCAATCGTCAACGCCGTCTGCATAATCCTTAAAGCATATGGGAATAATCCATCCCCGCCCTACATCTTTAGCCGTAGCGGCTGATACCCTTTTTGTCAGCAGCAAGCCAGAACTCAAGCCGTCACGGGGACCCCAATGCCGAACCGCCTCATCCTCCTCTGCCTCACCCTTCTTCTTCCCTCATTCGCCCAAGCCGCACCATCCCCCAACCAGCAACCCTTCGCCCTCATCCCCCCATCCCTAGCCGCAGCGCTCTCCACCCAGGCCCAGACGCAGCTTGGCCGCCGCTTCATCCAGCAAGCCGACCAGCACCTCGCCGACACCCCACACCCCATGCCGCGCCTCCACACCGAGGGCACTCTCCCCCACCAGGGCATCCGCGACCAGAGCATCGAATCCGAGCGCGACTTCGACACCATGCTCGCCTTTGCCTTCGCCTTCCGCCTCACCGGAGACAACCGCTACCTCGACGCCGAATCCCGCTTTCTCTCCGCCTGGTCCCAGGTCTATAAACCCAGCCTCAACCCCATCGACGAGACCCGCTTCGAACCCTTCATCCTCGCCTTCGATCTCACCCGCTCCAATCTCCCTCCAGCGACCCAGCAACAAGTCCTCGCCCTCTTCCGCACCATGGCCACCGGCTACCTCGACTGGGAAGACCACAATCCCGACAAGGACATCGACAACTGGAACAGTCATCGCATCAAGCTCGCCACACTCGGCGCCTATCTCACCGGCGACCCCGTCCTCATCGAGCGCGCCTCCAAAGCCTTTCACCGCCAGGTCAAACAGAACATCCGCAAAGACGGCTCCGTCGACGACTTCTACAAACGCGACGCCCTCCACTACGTCACCTACGATCTCGAACCCCTCACCACCGCATCCCTGGCCGCCAAAGCCCACGGCGAAGATTGGTTCCACACCTCCGCCACCGGCAGCCCATCCATCGAGATGGCCATTGACTGGCTCGTGCCCTTCGCCACCGGCGAGAAGACGCATCAAGAGTTCGTCCACTCCACAGTCGCCTTCGACGCCGCCCGCGACAAAGCCGGCGAACACGGCTACTCCGGCACATGGGAGCCCGTCACCAGCGTCAACCTCTTCACCCTCGCCACCTGGCAAGACCCACGCTACGCCGACACCCTCAAGCAGGTCTGCGCCCACACCCAACACACCCCAACCCCATGGATCGAACTCCTCATAGACGCCAGCGCAACAAAATAATCCAAGCGCAATAAACTCCAACCATTTGCTTTTTGATCTTTGTCCTAAACGTCCACACCTAACGCAACACCATGACATGCTGTCATTCTGAGCGAAGCGAAGAATCCCCGCATTTGTTTCTGCCTTTTGTTGTCATCCTTCGCCGAAGGCGGAGGATCTGCGTTTGCCGTTGCCTTTCCTTTCAGAGCCTGAGTAAGCCTTCGGGTACCCCATCCATCGCGCACTTTGCGATGGGTGGGATGTACGCCATCACCCAGCCACAAGCACGCCTTTGCCTTCGGGATTAAGCGCAGGGCTTTAGCCCTGCGAAAAGGCCAGCGAATAAAGGGGGCTTTAGCCCCGGGCTTTCTGTTCACATCCAAATCCATGCCAACGGGCAAACGCAACGCACATCACTTATATTTCGCTTGTAATCCTTTTGTCTAACGTCTACACCCAACCCATCACCATCATGCTGTCATTCTGAGCGCAGCGAAGAATCCCCGCATTTGTTTCTGCTGTTGCTTTTGCACCTTGTCCTCGCGATGCTCTTGGTCTTTGCCTTGGGAGTACGTGCAGAGCCTTTGGGATTAGCGCAGGGCTTGAGCACTGCGAAGAAGCCAGCCAATAAAAGGGGCTTTAGCCCGGGCCTTCCCTTCCCACCCAATCCATGACAACTCACTCCGGATGCGCCGCCAAAAACTTCTTATACTCGTCGTCAAGCATGGTCACCTGATTCTCTATGAAGCGCAACTGCCCCTGAAGAATCTCAAGATTGTTCTTGATCCTTACCGCCTCTTCACGAGTCGGAACTGGATCACCGGAATTTAGGTTGAGCAACGGTGCAATTCCGATAACCGTATCGCGTACTCCCTGGCGCTGTCCTTCGTCGATATTGTCCTGCTGGTCATAGATGTGGGAGTATTCCTGGGCCTCGTCGTAGGGCATGTACGCGAACGCTCCCGTCGCCTGCGCAGTCTTCCAACTCACATCGTTGAAGGTGCGAATCTTGTAGTTGATGGTCAACTCTTCAGGGTCTGGCGTCCGCAGATTCGCGATAATCCCATTCATCACCGAAACGTCCTGCTTCAAAACCTCCTGCTCCTTGCGCAGATCGTTCAAAACATCCGGCAGTTCCCCGGCATTGGTTTTTATCTCGCCCCTCAGGCTCGCCTCCGCTTCGTGCACCAGGTGCCGATGGTGCCGCCACTCCACGCAGCCCTCAAGGCTAAGCGCAATCAGCAACCCAATCGTGATCGTCGCCAGGTGAATAAAGAAATCGCGCCACCTATAGATCGGTTCATGCGGAGGATGAACATCAAGCATTGGTCTTCGCCTCAGGTCTTCAATACCGCCTAGCCTAACAAATCCGCATAGTCGACACGTCTAAGGCCGTTGATACACTGTTGGTCCTCGTAAAAAATCCGTTGGCGCGCCAATCGCCGCCCCAGCCACCGCTCCAATCGCCGCCGCAACGCCCCCAAACGCAGCAGGAGGAATGTAGATAAAACTGCTCTTCGACTCTCCCTGTGTTGAAGCGAACCCGACGATGAAACCCACGCCCGCTCCAATCGCCGCACCTCCAAGAGCCGACCTACCACGTCGCGTCACCTTGATGCTCTTAATCTCCGCCCGCGGAAACGAACTCACCGAGTGTCCGGAAGAACACACCAACGACCCCTCCGTAACAGAATCGATTGTGCAGGTTCGCTTCAACTTGTCCGATGCCACGTGAACGCTAGTATGCAACGGCAGTTGTTGCACTCGCTGCCAATCGTTGTTCGACACAGGTGCTTGCGCTCCACCAAGAGACGTAAAAAATACACATAAAGCTGGAATGACGAACAAAGCTCGCACATCGCACCTCAATCACTAATCTTTATGGGAGGCGTTGAGACTAACATGCGGCTACCATGACCTCAAACCCAGCCCACAAGCATCCTTGATCAAATCGAACAAAGCCGCGATCGATGAAAAGCCGCTCGACTAGCTCGAGGACCCAACAACTGGCGCATGAACCCACATCTTGAACCCTTCCTGAAGGAGCGATCTTCGGAATTAAAAAGCTAACAACTCCGAACAAAGACCGAGCTAAACTGGAATCGTGGATCCCAAAGACCATCTCGCAGTAGCGCTCGACTTCCCCGACGAAGAGCAGGCTCTCGCCCTGGTCGACCGTCTCGACGGCACCTGCCAATGGTTCAAGGTCGGCATGGAGCTTTACTACGCCACCGGTAACAGCATCGTGCATCGCCTTCGCGACCGCGGCTTCAACGTCTTCCTCGACCTCAAACTCTACGACATCCCTAACACCGTAGCCGGCGCAGTCCGATCCGTCACGCAAGCCGGAGCATCCCTCCTCACCATCCACGCCACAGGAGGCGGCGCCATGATGTCCGCCGCAGCCGAAGCCGCCTGCGGCCCCGGCTCACCGCGCCTTCTCGCCGTGACCGTCCTCACCAGCATGGATGCGAGCCAACTCGCCGGCATCGGCATTACCGCCTCACCCGCGGATCAAGTCCTCCGTCTCGCCAGACTCGCGCAAGCCTCGGGAATCGACGGCATGGTCTGCTCTCCGGAAGAGGTCGCTCTGCTCCGCAAAGAAACCGGTCTCGACACCCTCCTTGTGATCCCCGGAATCCGTCCCGCCGGTAGCGATGTGGGAGACCAGAAGCGTATCGCCACTCCCGCCAAAGCCATCAGCGACGGCGCTTCCCTTCTGGTCGTCGGCCGCCCCATCACACGCGCCCACGACCCCATCTACGCAGCACGTTCGATCCTCCACGATATCGAGCAGGCCCAGTCCGTTACGCGATAAAGCGCTCGAAAATAAAGTTGAAAAAGTTGGCGTGTTTTTCAGCCACGAAAAGCGACCACAAACTCACCACGATTTCACCAGCACTCCACCACAAATTCACCACGATTTACCACGCACAAAAACGCGCATTTTCGCAAAACCCCCTGCAAAAATGCGCTTTCACCAC
Organism: uncultured Acidobacteriaceae bacterium; assembly: GCA_963754765.1. Lineage (GTDB taxonomy): Bacteria > Acidobacteriota > Terriglobia > Terriglobales > Acidobacteriaceae > Edaphobacter. Next base: position 277,595 of record CAVWHJ010000010.1, read on the forward strand.
GCCCAAAAAAAGCGTTACAACTGCGCCGCCAAAGTTTCCGCTCCATGGGTGACGTTCATATCGCTCAACCGCAGCGCCAGAGCCTTGGCCGACCCACCACCACGCTGGAACTCGCTCAGCGGCAACTCCCTGACGTCAAACCCCTTCTCCATCAGCCGTTTAGCCAGATCGGTCTCAACCGCACCCATCAAAACATCCCGCCCGATATTGATAACATTGCACCCAAACTGCGTCGCCTCTAACTCGCTGACCGCAATCCGTTTCTCCGCCGCATAAGCCGCTTCAATCTTCGTCCGCGATGCCGCATCGAATGCCTCCGGAAAATACAACAAATACCCTCCGCTAAGTGGCGCAAAACAAAGGTCTAAATGATAAAACCGCGGATCCACCAGATGCAGCGAAGTCACCTTCGTATGCCAGGCATCAGCTACATGCCGATGGCTGATCTTGCAGGTACGAACCCCATGTGCAGCCCACAGATGCCCGCCATTTGCGTCGAACAGCGCATCGCCCTCACCCTCAAACGAAGTCTCCCGCGGCGTAGCCCACAGCAGAAAACCCGCGTCCTCCAACCACCGCCTGACATGCGCTTCCTCTGTCTGTCGTTGCGGATGAGTGAAGCTCGAAATCGCCGCCACACCATGCTGCACCAGCGCCGCATGAGCCACAAACACCATATCCGGCGACCCTTCGCGCGCATGCAGCAAGCGCACGTCCGCAATCCGCCGAAGCTCCTGGTAAAGATTCTTCCACTGCATGAATGCCGTATCGCGCGACGGCTGATGAAGATTCCCCGCCATCCACGGGTTGATGACGTAGTCGACGTCATACCACTCCGGGGGGCACATCAGGTAAGTTGGCCGATTGAAATGTGGCAAAGAAACAAACGCTGAAGTAGAGGAGGATGCTGACAAGCTGGTAATCATAAAAACCTGGTTCCTACTTTCCAGCGTAGAGTCTGCCCCTCCCAAATGACGATCGTCAAGCCCCGGCCAGTAAATTATTTGTACAACTTTGGTGCATCATCGTCGGCGCGATTTGGCCCCTGGCTTGACCCGCATACTGCGCGCTATCCACAAGACAAAGAGCCCCAAAAGGGCTCTTGTCTTCTGCTGTAGCTATCGAAGCTATTTAGAGTTTTTCAAAGAACTCGCATGCCGAGCAAGAGATATAAACTCCGCCCGGAATGCCGCGCTCACGGTCCTTCACGCGCTTCACGATGCGAGTCGGTTTGGAGCACTTCGGACAATCGGTGCTCTTGTTGGTATCCATTTCCTTCTTACGGTCGCCGGTCTTGGCAATCTTCGCCATAATGCTTGCTCTCCTGTTACAAATGTTTTGGCTCGCGCGCTGGATGTCTTGATGACCTGCATACCCCTCCCGGGGCCAGCAGAATCGGATCATCCGGAACTTCTCGTAAGGATTGTCCGGGACTTGCCACGGCAGGAATCGGATGGAGAAGGACTGCGATTGAGACTCTTCTATAAGTCTACACGACAGGCGCTATTTGAAGAGCTTCGGAGCCGACGACGGATCGGTCGATGACGTCGTGGTGGAAGGAGGCGGAGGGATCGGAGTTGCCGGTTTATCGGTCGGAAACTGCACTTTATTGGCACCTCCCGTAGGCACAGGCTCCCCGGGCAGACGCAACGATGGAGGTGGGGCCGGCTTATCTTGCTCGCCCGCTGGTTGCTGGTCGCCCATTGCGACCTCGCGGGTAGGTGCGGGCGCGTTGAAGCCTCCCATCTCGTCCTTATCGTGGATCTCGATCGGCTTGCCCAGCGCCGCGATCTCGACCACAGTGACTCGATCCCCGACAAACCGGACGAACCGAATGGTTTGTGGCACGTGACCGTAGATCCACTCTTCATAGCGTCCGCCGCCCGGATCGCCGCTCTGCTGTTCGCGGATCTTGCTTTCCGGTGCGCCAAGCGCGGCGAGAACCATCCGATGATTCATTCCAACCAGGACTTCGTGAGCCGCGATGGCTTCCTTCAACGGGTCTGGAAGGGTATCGGCGTAGGCCTGCTCGGTGGATTTGACGCCGAAGTCGATGACTGGCTCGAGTAGCGCTTTGACCTCAGGAGCGGAGATTTCGGTATTCCGCCCTCGAAGACGAGAGTAACGCGGGCACCTGTTGCTTCTCCCGTGTCAGCAGCGATTGGGGTGTCATTGATCTGAATGTGGCGCAGGAAGCGGTGTTTCGCGTAGGGGCCGCCGTTGAAGTCGAGAACGAGGCGGTCGCCTTTGATATCCAGGGCTGTGATGATGACGCGGTCGCCGGGCGCGGCGGATTGTCCCTTTTCATAGAGAAGCTTTTTGTACTGCGCGGGACCGGGACTGATTTGCCCGTTTGCCTGGAGTACGAGGCCTGATCCCATTGGGAGCGCGCGGTGCGCAAAGCCTTGTTCTGCCTCGAGATTGCGCACGAGTTCGCGGCGTCCGCGCTCATCTAATTTGTCTTGAGGAAGCGGTACGTGCGTGGGTTTGAAAGAGGTGTCGACGTCTGCTGTGGCGGACTTTTCGCCTACTACGAATACCTGGGCGCGTGCTGATGCGAAAGGCAGCGTCAGGAGGGCTGCCAGGAGGGCCGATCTGTGGGATGTGAGTGCCATCAAAAGCACCTCAGATACTGAACAGCTTGCGCCTTCTGTTTGCTTTTGACAAGTAGGACTTATTTTTTGGGTATTTGGTGAGCGGGGATTTTTTTCGTGGGGTGAAAATGGTGTTTTTGCAGGGGGTTTTGCGAAAAAGCGTGAGTTTTTGCGTGGTAATTTGTGGTGAATTTGTGGTGGAACGATGGGGTCGTGAGTTTGTGGTGACCTTTTTACAATTGAAAAACACGCCACCTTTCTCAACTTTATTTTTCGGTCACCGGCGAAGGTCCCAAGACGGGAAAGTTAGGGCTTGGGTTCGTCGCCGACTGAGCGGGTTTGCGGGGTGGTGGGCAGGATCTGGACAAGCGATGGCGGCGGCGGCGCTCGCTTGTTGCTCCATGGCGACGTGGGCGGCCGGGGGCTTGAGCCTCCATGGGATACCCTGCCCCGACGATGGGAGCGTAGGTGTAGTGCCAGGCGTAGTCGCGGGTGACCCGGATGAGAACTCCGATGCCGAAGAGCAGGACGATTACGGTGAAGGCTGCGCCCTCGGGGCCGTAGTCGCCGCCGGTGAGCCACAGCCGGCCGAAAGCGCGGGTCTGGACGATGCTGGCGAAGTCGTTGATTCCACTGATCGGGAGCCCGAATAAGACAGCGATGGAGGCGTTCCAGGCGAAGTGGAGTCCCCAGCCGAGCCATAGACCCCGGGTACGAAGCCAGGCGATGGAGAGGAGCAGTCCGGCGAGGACGGTGACAAGGGTGCTGTCCCAGTTGCGCCGGGGTTGAGGACGTGGGCCAGGCCGAAGAAGAGGGACATTGCGATGGTTGCCGCGACGGGGCCGGTGGCTTCGATCAGGCGGCGGAAGGCGTAACCGCGAAACGCGACCTCCTCGACGAGGGCGGCGACGGCGAGGGTTGCAAGGTTGATCAGGAGCAGACCGAAGGCGCGGGGCGGGTCCAGAACTGGACGTTCAGGGTTCCAGCGAGTGCCATGGGAAGGACGGCAAGCGTGACCAGGCCCCAGCCGATAGCGGCGCCGATCTGCCACTCCCGGGCGGCGGTGGGGCGCTTGGGAAGGCCGAGGACTTCGCGGAGGGTAGTGGTCGGTGGCGATTGCCTGCAGGAGGGAGAGGCCGAGCGCGAGAAGGAAGAGGAGAAAGGTGGAGGTGAGCAGCGGCCGGGCAGCGTCAAGCTCGAAGCGTTCGGAGAGACCGCTGCGCGGCGTGTCGCGGCCAACCGTCGTCGGAGCGACGAACCAGACGACCGGGTGAGGAAGAGGGCAAGCTGCAGCGAGCGGCTCGGAGCGGCGGGCGGTTGTCGAATCGGAGCGCGGGCAACAGTGAGCTACTCCAGTGTCGGTGGGCGACCGCTAAGCGGTGGTGTAAAACTGCGCGATGTTGCGGAACTTGGGGTAACGCTGCTCCAGCAAGTCGTCGAGTGGCATGGCGCGAAGAGCGCGAGGTGGTAGCGAAGCTTCTCGTCGACCATTGCCATGGTTGCGGCGGGATCGAGGTGGGTGCCCCCTCGGGCTCGCGGAGGACATCGTCGACGCAGCCGAGTAGTTTGACGTTGCAGGCGGTGTACCTGAGCGCGGCGGCGGCCTGCTGCTTCTTGCTGGCGTCCTTCCACATGATCGAGGCGCAGCCTTCCGGCGAGATGACGGAGTAGATGGCGTTTTCGAGCATCAGGACGCGGTCGGCAACGGCCAGCGCGAAGGCCCCGCCTGAGCCGCCTTCGCCGGTGACGGTGGCGATGGTCGGGACGCGCAGGCGGGACATTTCGAGGAGGTTGCGGGCGATGGCTTCGCCCTGGCCGCGCTCTTCGGCGCCGATGCCGGGGTTCGCGCCGGCGAGATCGAGGAAGGTGAAGATGGGGTGGCCGAACTTCTCTGCGATCTTCATGCCGCGCAGTGCCTTGCGATAGCCCTCGGGGTCGGGCGAGCCGAACTTGCGGGCGACGCGTTCTTTGAGTCGTGCGGCCTTTGAGGTTGCCGATGACCATCACGGGCCCGCCGTGGAAGAGGGCCATGCCGCAGGTCATCGCGGCGTCATCGCCGAAGGCCCGGTCGCCATGGATCTCGCTGAAATCGGTGAAGAGTGCTTCGATGAAGTCCATCGGATAGGGGCGCTGGGGGTGCCGCGCCAGTTCGGTCTTGATCCAGGCTTCGGGATGGCGCCGGTGCTGGATGAGGTTGCGCTGATCTGCCTGCTTCGTGTTCGGCCATCGTACTTCATTGTATCGAAGAGCGGAGGAGATGTTGGAGAGTTCGGTAGTGGGTCAGTTTGGAGTGAGTGACTGGAGTTTTCCGAAAAGCGGACTTTTCTGGTACTTCCCGCCGCTCGTTGCCTTAAGAACTCAAGCTACATGCCTCGCTGCAATGGGCTAGGCCATCTGGCTTTCTTAGGATATTCAGTCTGTCTGTCCAATGAAATCGAACTGGGTTGACTCGTCATTTACGATGCGTCATGCGATTTTTCTACTCGACGTTGGCGTTTAGCCTTTGTGCCGCGTTTTGCCACGCACAGACAGCAATCAATGATGCAACGGTCCTGAAGCAGACCCGTGCGAAATATGACGCTCCCTTTGAAAGAAACCTCCAATCCTTCAGTTGCGCCGTAGAGTTCAACTGGAAGCAACACTTCACTGAGGCCGTACGCCTCGGCGACGAAGGAACGGACGAGGAGATCGCTAAACTAATTCAGCCCATCCGCACTCGCGTCACGGTCACTCGACAGAACGCTGCAGTGTCATCCGGGATGACCGAGGATGAAGAAAACAAGCTTCCCCATGGAGGCATGGCGGAAGGTCTCCTCGAACACGCAGTGCAGTTCAGCTTAAATAACTGGTTGGTTGCCAGCAATAACGCGATGCTTCCGCCGGAAGGCACGCCCGTTCACGTCGAGCCATCTACGTCAGGCTACAAGCTTGAATTCAAGAGTCCAGACATTTGATGTCGAGATGATGTTCGCGCACGACATGAGTCTCCAGAGCGAAGCGGCAAAGGGATCTGCCTCCGATCGCCGGGAAACAGACTTCCATCCTGGCCCGCAGGGCTTTCTCATGACCTCCTACAGGCTGGGCGAGGATGGAGATTTCAGGCCCGGCAATCGGATAATCCTCACCTATACCTATCAAAGCGTTGGCGGATTTCAATTACCTGAACAAGTTTCGATCAATCGCGAGAGCCATCACGAAGTCTGGCACTACAAGCTAACCGACTGCACAGTGGAAGCGGCTAAGTGATTCAGTGGTGTAAGGTCGAACCGCCGATTCTGACCTCTCCCGCCACATAACAGAAACGAGTCTGTGTGAGTCTCTTCGACAGTGGCTGTTCCGTTGGAATTATATTGCTGGATTCACTCTGACCGCTCAGGTGCAACTGTCGAAAAACGAGGTTTGCGGGAGGACCACATTTCGGACTTAGGATCCACACCCAACTGTCCGATATTCTTTCCAAACAGCAGGATCATCCGTTATATAAAACACCGGCTCCATCTTTCGATGTTCGATCAACTCACTCGTCCCCTTCACAACGATCTCTGTATAGCGTGGATATCCCGGAGGGAATTCTGGTGGACGATTTTTCATTCTAAAATCTGAGCATCTCACCTTACCATCTACCTTTTCCAGTGTTTGGCCTTTCGCATCTTGCATACAAATCCCGCGCTCGGCCAAGTGAAATAGCTCATCTTGATCCTAGCGTCGGAGCGTGTAAGTCCCGGTGGAAGCGTGATCCATTTAGGCAGCCTCGACTCACTCGCCAACTGGAATGTTGACTCTGGGAACATTCGCAACCCTTGATAAATAATCGTACAAGCCAGGATAGCGACAGCTGCACCCAGAAGATACCTGCCTAAACGCGGGATTTTCGTGACCACTCGGGACATCCGAGAATCAACGATCTTGAGATCTGCGTTCATCACTTGAGGGTAGCTTAGGTCCCGCATCCCTGAAAGCGGGCTTTTGAGAAACTTCGTCGACTGCGGTTTGAACTTTTTGAAAATGTGACTTTGCAGGAGGTTCAAAGTCAACTTCCGGGTAGCCGGTTTATCGTCCAAGTGGATCGCCAGATCGCTTCCGCTAAGACGACCAATCGTTACTCATCCGCCGGTGTTGGTCTTGGTAGACTGGCTCACGTTCAAAAGGAAAGGTGATGAGTCGTCACACGGAGACTAAGATTTTCGACCCAAAGGACTCTCCTACTGGAACAGAGCTGCTTGATGCTGCAGTGGCGCGTCGAGGTGACCAGTGGTGGATGTACCTTGCTGGGCAAACCGGCGGGTACGGTGCTACGCAACTCTTCAGCGCGTGCCTTGCTCCCGGCTATACCTTGTCGGCATCTGGCTGGCAGCTTACCGTTGACGACTCTGGGCAGGTCATTCCGCTCTGTGGCAATCAAAAAAGCGCTGCATGGGACGGCGGAGGCGGCCGTCACTGTCCTTCTTATGTGAAGGGATGGGACCCTCAGAAGTAGGCGTGGGTAGAGCGGCTGTATTATGCCGGCGCTGCGGAGAATCTTTGGGGCCCCTACTCCATTGGCTATCTGGAATGGGATGGCACCTCATGGCAGGACCAGCCGTCACCAGCATTCGTCGCCAACGAGGACTGGGAACATGGCAGCGTGTATGAGCCGAATCTGATCTACCACGATGGTAAGTGGAGGATGTGGTACGTCGCGGGATCGAACCATGAGAACTACCTCATTCACGGTTATGCCGAAAGCCGGGACGGAAGCTCCGGGTGGAGCAAGCACGTTATCTTTGCTCCGCCCGAAATGAAGCTCTTCGACTTCTGTGTCAGGGAGCGGGACGGCGGCTTCGAGGCAGTCTTCGCGCGCGTTTCAGTGGGGCCGGGTCCTGCGCCTCCTGAAACCGGACTCTGGTGGTGTTGTGCAGATCGACCCTACTCCAAGCTCTCCGAGTGGAGATCCGCTACTCAGATTATGGATGCTCGAGACTGTGGATGGCATAGCGGCGCCTGGAAGCCTTCGTTCCAGTTCGACGAATCAATCGCAGGCCGTTTATTCATCTTTTTTGATGGGCTTTACCAGACTGGTGAACCGGGTCCATTCCCATTTGCCTTCACGCTTGGCTGCCTCGAAACCAACTCGCCACGATGCGCTCCTGAGACATGAAACTCAATGGCCCTCGTCACGTTGCCCTCTGGCAGTGGTTCGGCGGAGTGCGGTGTCCAACGAGAGTTGGTTGTATTCGAGGATGAAGAGGAGGAGGAAGAAGACCAAGCTATAGAAGAGTTGCAGGCCGACGATGTCCCATTGCTGATTTGCCGTGATGCCGATGGTGAGGGCCATCATGAAGACTGCTCCGCAAGCCAGTGAAATGCGGGTGAATACGCCGAGGATGAGCGTCAGCCCGAGGATGGCTTCGAGGTAGGGGATGGCATAGCTGAATCCGATGATGAGGGGGTGCGGCAGAGGAGACTTTGCGACGCGCTCGGTGGTCGCTAGGGCGAAGGCTCCGACGCCGTTGTGGATGCGAAGGAGGCCGCGGCTGGCAAAGTTGATGCCAAGGGCGATGCGAAGAAGCGCGTAGGCAAGCGATTTGTGCGAGGTGTTCATGACACTGTGAGACGCGCGGTGCGGGCCCGGAGATCCATACCTTCGAAAATAGTTGCGTTACACTGGCAAACCACGGAGTTAGAAGTACGCACGAATCGTTTCCGATCTGCTCGATCTTGAGGAGGGCTGGTGAGCATTCCACGAATATGGGGATTGGCTGGAGCGTTGATTGTTGGAGCGGCGACCTCGGCGGTGAGCGCGGTTGCAGCGGGGCCGATCAGCCCGTATAAGGCGCTGGGACTTCCGAATGCCGTGCACCCCACGCTTCACGAAGCGCCGGTGCAAGGGATAACTGCGGGTACGTTGACGATTCAACTGGAGGTTACGCCGCTGGATGCGGTGAAGCGGAAGTTTGGCGGTGTTGTGCATGGTGCAGGCGATGCGGCAGAGGCAGTGACCTGGCTCTGTTATGTCGGAACAGTGGAACAGAAGCCTGTTGTCTTCTGGTTTATCTCGAATGATGAGATGAGCGGCGGACGACATGAGCTGACCCAGGTTGCGGTGCAGGCGAATCCGGGGGGTGTTGCACCGATAGGATGCGAGGCGGCGCCGGCGGGTTTGAGTAGTATCGACTTTGGGGTGCCCTCGGTGGGATCGAGTGTTGGTGCGGTGGTGAAGCATTTTGGAGCGGGCATTCCCAGTGCGAAGGGAGATCTCAGTTATGCGAGCGAGGTTGAGGTGAAGGAGCCGAAGGAGGCGACGATGATGCAGTCGCTGCAGTATCGAGTGCGCGAGGGCGTTGTGGTGACGATCAGCGTTTCGCAGGTGACTACGAACTGAGAGATAGTTTGTCTGCTTCGGCGGAGTTTGTCAGACTTTTCCGATGACGACAGTTTCAGGGCTGCCAGGTATTGGGTGTGCGGTGATGTTGGAAAAGCCTGCCTCGTTGTACATCGATGTGAGCTCCTTGAGGGTGTAGGCGTCGCCAGACGGAGTGGTGACGAGCATGACCATGCTGAAGGCTGCGGGCATGGCTGGGGTGACGCGATCGTCGTTGGGGACGAACTCGAGTGTCAGGGCTCGGCCACCGGGCAGCAGAGCGGCGTGGACCTTCTTCAGGAGGGTGACGCAGGTGGGCTTGTCGAAGTGATGGAGGAAGTTCGTGAGCAGGACGGCGTCGTATGGACCTCCGAAGTCTGCGTCGAAGGCGCTGCCGGCGAGGGTGTCGTAGCGGTCCTGGACGCCGGCCTTGTTGGCGTTGTCGAGTGCGACTTGAAGGACGGGAGTCCAGTCGAGGCCAGTGACGTGGGCCGCGGGATTCTTCTTGGCAACTTCGATGCCGTAGAGGCCGTGGCCGGCGGCGATATCGAGTACGCGCATGGGGCCGGTGTGTCCGTCGACTACGAGTGCGCCGAGCGGGGCGACGTTGGGCATAACCATCGGAACCATGGATTTGGCGAACTCAACCCAGACGGGATTCTCGGGCTCGACGTTGCCGTCGCCGGGCAGCACGGTGCGGCCGGTGCGGACGATCTCCGTGAGATGGCTGTAAGACTCGAGCATGCTTGGCAACAGCATGAATTGGGCGGTGGGGGCCATGCATGCGGGGGAACGCGGATCGAGGAAGGTCGCGCTGGTGGGGCTGTGACGGTAGTGCCCGTCTTGTTTGATGAGGACGCCGTTGATGGTGAGGAAGTCGCAGAGGATTCGGATGCCGCGCTCGGAGGCGGAACATTGACGGGCGAGAGAGGGAATGTCTCCGGGTCCGTCGCCGATGGCGCGGAAGAGATCGAGGTCGAGCGCGGCCTTCAACGCAGCAGTGCGCTGGTGGCCGTTGAGCATCTCGAAGTACAGGTCAGGAGTGACGGGGCGGTCGTTCGGATTTCCGGGTTCCATGGCAAACCTCAACGTTCGTGCAGCGGGCTGCGAAGTTTTATCCAGTGTCAGGATTTCGAAAGTTTACATACTGTCGTTCAGGCGGTCGAGGACTGAATGCTATGCCGAAGAGTATTTTTTTCAGGGGGTTTCGGCTTTGCCTGATTCTGCGGATCGGAAGACTGCTTCGATTACGGCCATGTTCTTGATCGCGTCTTCGAGGGGGACAGGAACGGCGGTGTTTTCGATGATGGCTTTGGAGAAGGCGTCGCCCTGGAGCGTGTATTGATCGCAGATGGGGAAGGCCTCGATAGCGATGCCGCTTCCGAAGAGGTCGCGGCCGTCGTCGATGAGGATGCGGCATGGGCGGTCGTTGGGGGCGTTGAAGGGGATCTCGACTTCGATGCGGCCCTCGGTACCGAAGACGTTGATGCGCTGGTAGGGCACGAGCTGAGTGCTGCAAGTGAAGACGGAGTGGCCGGAGGGAAAGTGGAGGATAGCCGAGGTGAGGCGGTCAGTCTTCATTGTGGGGTCGCGTTCGATTAGACCCAGGGCGGAGACGGGCTCGTCGCCGAAGAGGAAGCGCGAGATGTTGATGGGGTAGCAGCCGATGTCCATGAGCGCGCCGCCGCCGCATTCGGGGATGTTGCGAATGTTTGCGGGGTTGACGTTGTTGTAGCTGAAGAAGCCCTGGATGGAGCGAAGTTCGCCGATGCGGCCTGAGGCGATGAGTTCGCGGGTGCGAAGCCACTGAGGATGCGTGCGGACCATGAAGGCTTCGCCGATTTTGACTTTGGTTTGGGCCTGGACGTCGAGGAGGGTGCGGGCTTCGGCGACGGTGAGGCTGAGAGGCTTTTCGCAGAGGACGTGCTTCTCTGCCTGGGCGGCTTTGATCGTCCATGGCACGTGCATATGGTTAGGGAGCGGATTGTAGATCACGTCGATCTGCGGGTCGGCGAGGAGCTCTTCGTAGGAGCCGTAGACTTTTTCGATGCCGAGAGTGCGGGCTGCTTCTTGCGCTTTGGAGAGTTCGCGCGAGGCGATTGCGGCGATGTGCGTGAGCTGGCCCTGCTGCATGGCGGGTATGACTTTTTTCAGGCCGATTGCGGCAGTGCTCAGGACTCCCCAGCGAAGTTTGGTTGGCATAGATCTCCCGTGATTCAACTAAGTGACTCGTGACGGCTACTCGAGGACGCGGACGCCTCCGCGGCCTACGAGTTCTTCGATGTGGTCGATAAAGAGACGGTCGGCGGCGACCATAACGTTGTGAGGCTCGAGGACGGCGCAGAACTCGCCGGGCTCTTCGAGGTCGAGAAGGACTTTGCCTTTGCCGGGTGCGGCGAGGAGGACGGCGTGGAGTTTTTCGAGCAGCGCGGCGTCGGGATTGTGGAGAGGAACCTTGATGCGCAGCGAGTCTGGGAGCTTGATCTTGACGTCTTCGAGCGCCTGGATGTTGGAGACGGAGAGCTTGGGGGCTGAGTCTTCTTCGCCGCGCAGGACGCCTCGGACGACGACGGGCACGTCGATCTTGAGTTTTTCGGCGAGCTTCTCGTAGTTGGCGGAGAAGGCGATGAGTTCGATCTTGCCGACGGTGTCTTCGAGCGAGGCCTGGGCGTAGAGTTCGCCGGAGCTTTTTGACTTGGCGACCTTGAGGCCGGTGATGACGCCGGCGATGGAGATTTCGTTTTGCGGTTCTTCGCCGCCACGGCGGAAGACCTGAGGCTCGGGCTTCATCTCGCAGGCGGTGACGGTGTCGACGACCTTCATGTTGCGCAGCTTCTCGCGGTACTTGTCCATCGGATGGCCGGAGACGAAGAAGCCGAGGACTTCTTTCTCGTTCTGCAGGCGAGTGTGCTCGTCCCACTCGGCGACGCTGGGGAGGGCGTCTTCGCTGTTGTGCGAAGTGGGTGGATGTCGGAGTCGAAGATGCCGAAGAGTCCGTGCTGACCGGCGGCTGCGTCGCTCTGCGATTTCTGGGCGCGCTCCATGGCCTTGTCGAGCGCGGCGCACACTTGTGCGCGGCCACCGAAGGCGTCCATGGCGCCGGCTTTGATGAGGGATTCGAGGACGCGCTTGTTGAGCAGGCGGAGGTCGACCTTTTCGCAGAACTCCCAAAGGCTGGAGAAGCCCGGCTTCCCTGCTGCCTGAAGTGCGTCGCGTGCGGCGATGATGGACTCGATGGCGTTGTGGCCGACGTTCTTGATGGCGGCGAGACCGAAGCCGATGGCTCGCCCGTCTGATGTGGGGTGAAGTTTGCGTCGGAGACCTGCACGTTGGGCGGGACGACGGGGATGTTCATCTCGCGGCATTCGGAGATGTACTTCACGACGTTCTCGGGCTTCGAGGTTTCGCTGGTGAGCAGCGCGGCCATGAACTCGACCGGGTAGTGGGTCTTGAGCCACGCCGTGTGATACGCGAGCAGCGCGTAGGCGGCGGAGTGCGACTTGTTGAAGCCGTAGCCGGCGAACTTCTCCATCAGGTCGAAGATTTCGCCGGCCTTGGCTTTGGGGAACTTGCGTTCGGCTGCACCGGCCATGAAGATCTCGCGCTGCTTGGCCATCTCCCCGGCGTCTTTCTTGCCCATGGCGCGGCGAAGCAGGTCGGCGCCACCGAGCGAGTAGCCGCCGATGACGTTCGAGATCTGCATGACCTGCTCCTGGTAGACCATGACGCCGAGCGTTTCGCGGAGCAGCGGTTCGAGTTCGGGGAGGAGGTACTCGACCTCGCGGCGGCCCCACTTGCGCTCGATGAAGTCGTCGATCATGCTCATCGGGCCGGGACGATAGAGCGCGTTGAGCGCGGTGAGATCTTCGACGGAGTTGGGCTTGTAGCGGCGAAGAACGTCGCGCATGCCGCCGGATTCAAACTGGAAGACGCCGGAGGTGAGCGCGCGGTGGAAGACCTGCTCGAAGGTCTTGGCGTCGTCGAGCGGGATGATCGCCATGTCGACTGTGATGCCTGTGGTGGACTTGATCAGCTTCAGCGCATCGTCGATGACGGTGAGCGTGGTCAGGCCGAGGAAGTCCATCTTGAGCAGGCCCATCTTTTCGATGGCCTTCATGTCGTACGAGGTGACGATGGCGTCGTCTTTGGTGCGGGTGACGGGGACGAGTTCGGTGAGCGGCTTGGGCGCGATGACGACGCCGGCGGCGTGAACGCCTGCGCCGCGCACGAGGCCTTCGAGACGGATGGCGGTGTCGATGAGTTCGCGGATCTTGGGGTCGCTTCGTAGGCGCCGGCGAGCGGCGGCGAGTCTTTGAGCGCCTGGTCGATGGTGATGCCGATGGTGGTCGGGATCATCTTGGCGATGCGGTCGACTTCGCCGTAGGGCATGTCGAGTGCGCGGCCGACGTCTTTGATGGCGGCCTTCGCGGCCATGGTGTTGAAGGTGATGATCTGCGCGACCTGGTCGTTGCCGTACTTGCGCGTGACGTACTCGATGACCTCGCCGCGGCGGTTCATGCAGAAGTCGATGTCGATATCGGGCATGGAGACGCGTTCGGGGTTGAGGAAGCGCTCGAAGAGCAGCTCGTTCTGCAGCGGATCGATGTCGGTGATCTCCATGACGTAGGCGACGAGCGAGCCGGCGGCGGAGCCACGGCCGGGGCCAACGGGAATGTCCTGCTCGCGCGCGTACCGGATGAAGTCCCAGACGATCATGAAATAGCCGGGAAACTTCATCTGTTTGATGAAGTCGAGTTCGCGGTCGAGGCGCGCGTGGTATTCGGGGATGGTTTTCTTCAGCAGGCCGCGTTCGCGCAGGTGGGCGACGGCGGTGTCGAGGCGCATCTGCAGGCCTTCGCGGCAGACCTGCTCGAAGTAGCTGTCGAGCGTCTCGCCTTCGGGGACGGGGAAGTCGGGGAATGGGTTGTCGACCTTGGCCATCTTCAGGTTGCAGCGCTCGAGGAACTGCATGGTGCGCGCTGCAGACTTCGGGGTTCTGGGAGAAGGTGCGGAGCATCTCGTCGGCGGACTTGATGTAGAACTCCTGGGTGTCGAACTTGAAGCGCTTGGGGTCGTTCATGCTGCCGGCGGTCTGGACGCAGAGCAGGATTTCGTGCGCGCGGGAGTCGTCGGCGGCGATGTAGTGGGAGTCGTTGGTGGCGATCAGCGGGATGTCGAGTTCGTTCTCCATCTTGAACATCGCGTCGCAGACGGCCTTGTCCGGGCGCGAGGCCGTGGTCCTGAATCTCGAGGAAGAAGTTGCCTTTGCCGAAGATGTCCTGGTAGAAGCCTGCGGTGCCTTGGCCTCGTCGTACTTCCCGTCCATCATGTGCTGGGTGACTTCGCCGGCGAGGCAGCCGGAGAAGCCGATGAGGCCTTCGGAGTGTTTGGCGAGAAAGTTTTTTGAGACGCGCGGCTTGCGGTAGAAGCCGTGCAGCGCGGCCTCGCTGGTGAGGCGAACGAGGTTGCGGTAGCCCTCTTCGTTTTCAGCGAGCACGAGGAGGTGGTTGTACTTGTCGTCGTTGAAGGGGGCGCGATGGTCTTCGTTCTTGCAGATGTAGAGTTCGCAGCCGAGGATGGGCTTGATTCCCTTCTTCTGCATGGCGTCGAAGAAGTGGACGGCACCGAAGATGTTGCCGTGGTCGGTCATCGCGGCGGCGGTCTGGCCGATTTTGTTGAGGTGTTCGGCAAGCTTGTCGACGTCGCAGGCGCCGTCGAGGAGGGAGTAATCAGTGTGGAGATGAAGGTGGGTAAACTCTGCTGCCATACCTCTATGTTATGCCCCGCAAGAGACGTGCGAAGGTGAGGAAAATACGGGTACCGAATTTGAGTCGTATTAGAATTCTTAGCCAAATGGCTGGAGTATTTTTCATCGACGCTATCAAGAGAGGGCTTCGCCGGCGCAGGCGGGAGAAGAAGCTGAAGCTTGCAGCACAGTGGCCTAGGGCGCAGGCGGAGGTGAACCATTGGCAGGTTCTGACTGCGGACGAAGATGTCGCCACGATGGGCGCGGTGCAGCAGATTGAGGCGGGGTTTCATTCACGTTGAATGGTGAGTACTACGGGGGCTATCTGCGCAGTGTTGCGATGGGGCTGCATGAGGCAGAGACGAAGGCGCAGGGTAGTCCGAAGGTCAATATTCGGTATAACCCGGCGAATCCTGATGAGACGGCTGTGTTTGCGGAGGACAACGCGGGCACGTTTCCGTTTGCGATCTACTCGGGCTGAGGTTGGCTGTTAGGTGCGGACTAGTTCGCTCGCCAACTGAACGTAGAGATCGACGCACTCCAGCAGTTCTTTTTTGGCGATCTTTTCGTTGGGCGTGTGAGCGACGTGGATGGAGCCGGGGCCGAGCAGCAGCGGTTCGCCCCAGGCTGTGAGCGCAGGGATGTCTGTGGTGAATTTGGCGATCATCGTGGGGAGGTCGCCGACTCGCCGCATGCGGACGAAGGGGAGATCGAGCGAGAAATCAACGTGGGCGCGGTCGCCGACAATTGCGGCGATGTTCTTTTTTATGTCGTCGGAGGGGCCGACAGTGCGGATGAGCAGGTGGGCTTCAGCTTTGTCGGAGATGACGTTGGGGGCGTAGCCGCCGGCGATGAGGCCGATGTTGAGGGTTGCGGGGCCGATCTCGGGCTCAATCGGCAGGGGGAGAGCGAGGATGTCGTGGAGCGCTTCGACGAGTTTGTTGATAGCGGAGTCTCCGAGCTCGGGATAGGCGGAGTGGGCCATGCGGCCCTTGGCGCGTAGTTCGACGCGGAGAGCGCCCTTCGAGGCGATTGCTAGCCGGTTATCGGTGGGCTCGCCGTTGATGAGAAAGCGTGAGCCTTTGGGCGATTTGTTGGCGACGGCGGCTCCGGCGGAGTCGCGCTCTTCGCCGACGAGGAAGAGCAGGCCGACCTTGACGCCGGACTCGCGGAGTTGATCGGCCGCGGCAACTTGCGCGGCGATGATGCCCTTCGCGTCGCAGGAGCCACGGCCGTAGAGGAACTCGTCGTCTTCGCTGGAACCAAAGAATGGCGGGACGGTGTCCATATGGGTCGAGAGAACGACATCGGGCGTGACGCCGGGGAGTGCGGCGTAGACGTTGAAGCGCTCTCCGTTCCCTGCCCCGGGGGTGGATGCGAGGTCAGGCTGGTCGACTGGCATGCGCTCAACGGCGTAACTTTGGGCGGTCAAATACTCGTGCAGAAAGGCTCCGGCGAGACCCTCGTGATAGGTGGTGGATTCGATATTTACAAGCTGTTTGGTGAGTTGAATGGGGTCGATCGCCATGTGCTTCAGCATACGTGATTGGGCGTGAAGATTTCATAACTGAGGACACCCGGTAGACTGTAGAAAATGACGCAGACGGTAGCTTCACACATTAAATCGATTGATGATCTACGCGGTCCGGCGGGCCGGCTGGAAGCTTTGCTGAACACCGGGCGGGAGGATGCGCCGTACGCTGCACTTGTGTGCCATCCGCATCCGGCTGGCGGGGGAACGATGCACAACAAGGTTGTGTATCACGCGATGAAGGCGTTCTCTTCGTTTGGCTTGCCGGTGCTGCGATTCAACTTTCGTGGTGTCGGGTTGAGCGAGGGCGCGCACGATGAGGGGTTTGGCGAACAAGATGATGTGAAGGCCGCGTTGGATTGGTTGGAGCAGAATCTGAAACGACAAATTCTTTTTGCGGGATTTTCTTTCGGCTCGAACGTTGGTCTGCGTGCGTGCTGCGGCGATGCTCGGGTAAAGGGACTGATTGGGCTGGGGCTGCCGGTGCGTGCCGAGGGCAGAGATTACAGCTATGGCTTTCTGCCGAAGTGCACAGCGCCGAAGCTGTTTATTAGTGGCGATCAGGATCAGTATGGACCGCGCGCGGAGATGGATGAGGTGTTTGATCGCGCACCTGAACCGAAGCGGCTTGTGTGGATCGAAGGAGCTGACCACTTCTTTCAGGGGACGGCGAATTCACCGGCTCCGAAGCTCGACCTGATGCAGCAGGAGATTCGCTCGTGGCTGCGGGATGAGTTTGGTTTGGGCTAGATCAGGCTGCGCCAGATTGCGCCCGTCGATCCTGAAAGGCGAGATTGTTCTGCTGCTGATTCGTGGGTGACCTGCGCTCTGTTGCTGAGGGGTTCAGGAGCCAGTCGCGCATGGCGTGATTGCAGACCTCGGGCATCTCTTCGAAGGCTAGGTGGCCAACGCCGGGAAGAACGAGCAGACTCGAATCCGGAATCTTTCGCATCAACTCGTGCGCGGAGTTCAATCCAACAGCGCGGTCTCGATCGCCCCAGATCAGCAGCGTCGGTTTCGCCGTGAGGCCGCTGAGGGCAGAGTGGAGAAGCTTCATGTCCTCGACCCATCGCTTGACGATCTGCAACACGTGATCCATTGTGCCGGGAACTTGCAAGCCATCGATATAACCTTCAAGTACACCGGGCGTGACTCTTGACGGGTCGCCGTACATGCGGCTGAGGGCCGTGGATTTCAATCGTCGGGGTAAGGAAGGAATCTGTCGGGCAAACCAGGTGCCGAAACGCGACTGGTAGAAGCGGATGAGCTGATTGCCGAGATCGCAGTACGGATTGGCCGGAGCAAAGAGGATGAGTCTGCGAACACGATTGGGATGGCGAGCGGCGAACATCATGGCGACAGCACCGCCGTGGGAGTGGCCGGCGATGTCGGCCTCTTCCAGCCCGACGGCGTCCATGTAGGCGGCAAGGCGGTCGGCAGTGGCTTCCAACCCGGCGTTCAACCCCGGAACGCGTTCGGATTCACCCATATTGCAGAGGTCGATTGCATAGACACTGGAGTCGCGAGAGAGGAAACTGATGTTCTGCCGCCAGTTCTTCACCGAGCCGACCAGACCGTGGAGTAACAGCAGAGGGCGTCCGGTGCCTGCGCGCTGGTAATGGACCCTTGCACCGTCAACAACAGCATAGGCCTCTTCAATATGGGTAAGTCGTTCCGTCACTTCTCAGCGTCCCTTAAATGTCACAAGATGGTTAACGCATAAAACGTAGTTCAGCGATTCTCGTCTATGATTTCGATGATGTCGCCCTATGTTACAGGACTGTGAACAAGATTCGATGCTCAAGTTTTGTAATTCGATTTGAATTAAATCGTTGAAGGGAACGATTTTTCGGCCTATTGTGCAAGGAATCAAGCGTTGTGCGGTAACGCAGAGTAGCAAGACCCCTTAATCTGAATTACGGAATAGGTTATGATTTTCTGTAGGATTGAGATTCGGCCTGCCCTTAAATGCTGCAATCAAGCTATTTATGGATTTGGTCCTTAGTTTGCTGATATGTTGCCTAGTTCCATGAAGAATGCCACTCAAACCCGCGTCCTGGCTATCGTGCTTGCGCTGGCGACAGTGGCAGCCTGTGTTCTGGCAGCGCTGAACTTCGAGCATGAAAACGGGCTGGATGTTCCGACCGACGGGGTTTGGTGGGTTGAGGCGAATGGCGGTTTGCGGGCCGAGCGCGTACCTGTGGAGTCCCCGGGGCACAGAGCCGGTATACGAACCGGCGACGTTCTTCTCAGTGTGAACGACCAGCCGACGCCACGCGTTGCTTCGCTGGGTCGCGAGATGTTCCATAGCGGCATCTGGGCTCATGCGACCTACTCGATTTTGAGGCCGGTTCCGCAATCGGTAGATCTGAACGGGGCCACGCGGCTGGATATCCAGGTGATTCTGGAGCCCAAGGATCGCTCGTTTAATCAGTATCTGCGGTTTATCGCTCTGGTCTACCTCTGTATCGGGATCTACGTGTTGTTCCGACGGTGGACCGCGCCAAAATCTGTTCATTTTTACGTCTTCTGCCTGGCGTCATTTGTGCTCTACAGCTTCCGCTCCACGGGTGAACTGGGGTGGTTCGACTGGGGCAATATTGTGGCGCAGGCGTTGCAACCGGCGCTCTTTCTCCATTTTGCGGTCAGTTTCTCAGATAACTACGCCTCGGACGAACGAAACCGCTTCGGGCGGCGGCTGGTCTATGCACTCCTGTATGTACCGGGACTCTTGTTGCTTGGCCTGCAGTACACGGCGATTCGCTATTGGTCTGCGACGGAGATTCTGCTTCATCGCCTGGATCAGATCTCGCTTGGCTATCTTGCGCTGTATTACGTCATCGCGGCGATCGTCTTCCGTTTGCGGTATCGCAGTGCTGAGTCCGGACTGGAACGCCAGCAACTCAAGTGGCTGACGCGCGGCACGCTGCTTGCGGTGACTCCGTTCACCCTGCTCAACGTAATTCCCTATCTTGCGGATTGGCAGATGCCCGGCTACCTGACGAAGCTGGCGGGGCTCTCGCTTGTGATCCTTCCCCTGACGTTCAGCTGGGCCATTGTGCGCTACCGGCTGATGGATGTGGATCTCATCTTCAAGCGTGGCGTGACCTACACGCTGGCGACGGCTTCGCTTGTAGGCCTCTACTTTGGCATCATCGCGGTAATGGCGGAACTGGTGCATACACGGCTTCAGAGCCTTGGAATCTGGGGTCTGATGGTGGGCATTGTTGTGACCGGCATCGTCTTCGAGCCGCTGAAGCGCGCAATTCAAGCGCGAGTCGATCGCGTGTTCGATCAAAAGCGATTCGACTACCGTGAGACGCTGGTCGAGTTTGGCCGCGGAATTAACTCGCAGACGGACCTGCGTGCGCTGCTCGACTCGATCGTGGAGCGGCTGCCCCAGACTCTGCTTGTGACGCGCGTTGCAGTGTTTCTGGCGTCGGAAGGTGACGGAAGATCGACTGCGCGGCACTTCGATCTCGCGGCCTCGCATGGCCTAACCAATCTTCAGGCCGCGGAGTTGCGTACGTTGGATGTGCGCTTCCTCGACTTCGACCGGATCGGTGCAAACAACCACATATTCCTCGACAATCCTCAGCATGTCCTTCGTCTTCCCGAGGCGCAGCGGCAGAGTGCGGGGAGATTGGATCTGAACTACTACCTTCCCTGCCGAGTCGCCAATCGCGATGGCGGCGGGACGAGGACGGTTGCGGTAATCGGCCTTGGCCGTACCGATGACGGCGATTTTCTCTCTAGCGAAGATATGGAGCTGCTGGAGTCGCTGGCCGGCTACATTGGAATCGCCATCCAGAATGCGCAGCTCTATCGACGGCTGGAGCAGAAGATTACAGAGTTTGAGAGCCTGAAAGAGTTTCACGAGAACATCGTCGAATCGATCAACATCGGCGTGTTCGCGGTCGATCTCGACGATCGCATCGAGAGCTGGAACACCCAGATGGAGACCATGTACGAGAAGGGACGCGGCGAAGTATTGCGTCAGCCGATCTCGGCCGTGCTTCCGCCGGATTTCGTTGCCAGGTTCAACAGCGTGCGCAATGAGCATGGGACTCACACTCTATATAAGTTCCGGCTGGTGTTGCCGAATGGAAGCGAGCGGGTCGCGAATATCGCGATCGCGCCACTGGTCACACGAAACTTTGTTGCCGTGGGACGCATCATTCTGGTCGATGACATTACGGATCGCATCCAGTTGGAGGCCCAGTTGACTCAGTCGGAGAAGCTGTCTTCGATCGGCTTGTTGGCTGCGGGTGTGGCGCACGAGGTTAATACGCCGCTCGCGGTGATCTCCAGCTACACGCAAATGCTGACGAAGCACATGCGCGACGACGAGCGGCTTGCACCGGTGCTGGAAAAGATTACGCAGCAGACATTCCGCGCGTCCGAGATCGTCAACGGCCTGCTCAACTTCTCGCGCACGAGCGGGACGGAGTTTACGAGCTTGAATCTGAACGATCTTCTCAGCGACACGGTGACGTTGCTGGAGCATCAGTTCAAGACGTCGCAGATTCGTGTGGAGACGAACCTCGATCCGCATCTTGCACGCATTCATGGCAATCAGGGCAAGCTGCAACAGGTGATTCTTAACCTGATGTTGAATGCGAAGGACGCGATGTTCGGAACGACCAATGCGACGCTGAAGATCGCGACGTTCAACGGAAACGGGCGTGTGATCGTGCGCATTCAGGATTCGGGAGGCGGTATCGAGAAGGAACATCTGCACCGCATCTACGATCCGTTTTTTACCACCAAGACGAAGCCGCAAAACGGAGAACATAAGGGCACTGGACTGGGGCTTGCGGTGAGCTACGGCATCATGCAGGAACATGCTGGCAAGATTCATGTCGAGAGCGAGCTTGGCGTTGGCACTGCCTTCCAGTTAGAGTTCCCTTCATCCGGGACTCGTCCCGCAGTGACTGCCGAGGCGCCCAAGAGCAGTATGCAGGACGTTGAGAGGAAGACGTTACATGTCTGAAACAACTGAGCTCGCGGCCGAGACTCTTCACCTGCAACGAACGGCACGCGTAGTGGGCGATCCACGCATCCTCATCATCGATGACGAAGATGCGATTCGCGAATCGCTGGACACACTGCTGACGCTGGAGGGGTTCACCGTCAGCGCTGCCGGCGACGGAGCTTCCGGCCTGGAGCTGTTGTCACGCAATGAGTACGACCTGCTGTTGCTGGACCTTGCTCTTCCCGGCCAGAGCGGGATCGATCTACTGCCACGCATTATCGAGATGCAGCCGAACCTTCCCGTCATCATGATCACCGCGTATGGCACGGTCGGCAATGTTGTCGACGCCATCCGCGCGGGCGCTGAGAATTTTGTTCAGAAGCCTTGGGACAACGAGAAGCTTCTCGCCGACATTCGCGCAGCAGTTGCACGGCATCGTGCCGAAGAAGAAGTTGTTCAACTCAAGCGCACACTGAAACAGCGCTACAACTTTGAAAACATCGTGGGCAAGAGCGAGCCAATGTTGAGGCTGTTTGATCTTGTCGCGCAGGTTGCACCGAGCCGCTCCACGGTATTGATCCAGGGCGAGAGCGGGACCGGCAAGGAGCTTATCGCGAAGGCGATTCATGCGAATTCGCCGCGCCGCGACCGGCCTTTCGTTCCGGTCAACACTGGCGCAGTGCCATCGGAATTGCTTGAGTCGACACTGTTTGGGCACGTCAAGGGCGCGTTTACTTCGGCCGTAACGGCGAAGAAGGGCCTCTTCGAAGTGGCTAACGGCGGCACTTTGTTTCTCGACGAGATCGGCACGATGGGGATGGATATGCAGGCGAAGATCTTGCGTGTTTTGCAAGATCGACGCTTCATGCATCTGGGCGGAGTGCAGGAGATTCAAGTCGACGTCCGCATCATTGCTGCGACCAACGTCAACCTGCAGGAGGCTGTACGCGAGGGACGGTTTCGCGAAGATCTCTTCTACCGCCTTAATGTTATCTGCCTGGAACTGCCGCCGTTGCGCTCGCGCCGCGAGGACATTCCTCTGCTTGCCTCTCACTTCCTCAAGTTTTACGCGGAAGAGAACGGCACGGAAGATCGTTCGCTTTCGCCTGAGGCGATGCGCATCATCATGGACTACGAGTGGCCTGGCAATGTGCGTGAGCTTGAGAATGCGATGGAGCGGGGGGTTGTGCTCTCTACTTCAAGGACTATCAGCCCCGATCTTCTTCCTACCCAACTAACTGGCAGCACGTATTCGGCGAGTCTTCTGGACCACCAGCCGAACGCTTCCCTCTTCGATCTGATGGAAGAGATCGAGCGCCGCATTATCTCGGATAGGCTCGAGCGATGCCACTGGAACCAGACAGAGGCAGCGGAGTACTTCAAGATTCCGCTCTCCACTCTGAACCAAAAGATTAAGCGCCTCAACGTCGAAGTGAAGAAGCGCGCACG
The DNA here is from genome assembly GCA_963754765.1 of uncultured Acidobacteriaceae bacterium. Taxonomy (GTDB): domain Bacteria; phylum Acidobacteriota; class Terriglobia; order Terriglobales; family Acidobacteriaceae; genus Edaphobacter. The sequence continues at coordinate 300,230 of CAVWHJ010000010.1, forward strand.
CGATTAGCTTCCGGGCTGGATGACGATCTTCATCGAGTCAGCCTGAGGGTGCGATGCCAGATCGATTGCTGCAACGGCATCTTCAAGCGAGAATCGATGCGAGATCAGATTCGTTAGATCGAATCCGTTGCGATATCCGTTAAAAACCATCCGGTTCACATCCTCATTGAATGAGACGGAGGAGCTGTATGACCCCATCAGTGTCTTCTCGTCCATGCAGACGGCGGCGGGGTCGAACGGTGCCTCTCCGCGCTGCGTCTGGGCGAAGAGAACGACGCGGCCGCCGGGTCGAATCGCATCCATCGCCGTCTTGATCAGGGCGTTGCCGCCAACGGCAAGTAATGCGACGTCAGCGCCGCGGCCTTCGGTTGCGGCCTTCGCAGCGGCGGCGACATCACCGCGTGCGTCGAGCGGATGATCAAGGCCGAATTTTGCGGCGATGGCATGACGCTCAGGATAGAGGTCGCTGGTCAGCACCGTGGCACCAGCTTTGCGCGCGAGGGCTGCGAGGAGAACACCGATCGGGCCCTGACCAATCACCAGGACAGTCTCGTCCGGTTTGAGTTCGAGCCGCTGAATCGCCTTGTAGCATGTATTGACCGGCTCAAGGAATGCAGCTTGTTCAAATGGAATTCCGTCGGGAATCTTTATGAGCCCGCCGCGCCGCACGATGGGCGCCATGACGCGGATGTACTCTGCGAAGCCTCCACCGGACGGAGCAAAGCCCGCGGTACATCCGACGTTCTTATAAGCTTCGCACTGCGCGAAGGTCTGCTTACTGCAGTAGAAGCACTCGCCGCACGGGATGTGGTGGTAGGCCATCACGCGGTCGCCGACAGTAAAGCCGCTGACGCCTTCGCCAGTCTTCACGATAGTGCCAGACATCTCATGTCCGAAGACGCGCGGGGCGTCGTGCGAGCCGGTGTGGATTTTCTTCAGATCCGTGCCACAGATTCCGCAGGTGTGGATCTTTACCAACACCTCGCCGGCTCCGATCTCAGGCACCGGGATGGTTTCGATGCGGACGTCATTCACGCCGCGATACACGGCGGCACGCATCATTGCGGGTACTGTCTCTGTCTGTGCTATTGAACTACTCCTCACGACTTCTCTTTATACCAGTCTAGCTGGCTCTGCAGTTCGGCAGTAAGAGATTGAACTGCGAGTTTGCTGTTTTGTGCAAGCTTAATCAGCTTCGGCCATAGGCGCGGCCGAACAACTGAATAGGCCGCAAAGGCTGCTTCACGAAATTGTCCATTTTGCGTGGCAAATTGAGACAACTCCTCGAGTTCAAAATTGGCATCATCGGAAATTACTTTGATGGCATGGAAGGGCAGGCTATGGCCTTGCGCGATACGCGCTACCGTTGCTGCTTCCATATCGACGGCGCTGGCGAGGTAACTCTCGTAGAGCCGCTGCTTCTCTTTTACGCTTGCGATGGTTGGCGTGCTGACCAGGATTTGATCGTACCGCGGAATGCTGTGGCGTTCGCCAGTCTGGGCATCGATGACAACCCCCGCATGAACTATGTCTCCGACGCGAAGGGCCGGATCACAAGCTCCGGCGAGGCCGACCGAGAGCAGAGCCGTTACCGGTTTGGCTGCCAAAGCGGCCTGCACCGCCAATGTAGCTCGCTGGGGCCCCATGCCTGCACAGGCGACGACGGCAAAGTCATTGGTGTAGACGACGATGTCGTTCGGCAGACGCTGCGCGCGCCAACCGCGGACCAGATGCTTAACCTCTCTCGGCAAAGCAGCAATAATGGCTGGGCACTCAGTCATAGAGACGGTCTGCTGAAGGCTGGCGCGTAGCCATGCGCGACGAACCAATCAATTGCCGCTCGCAGCGCGGGATATACCGGCAGGATTTGAAAACCCAGGTCGCGCTCGGCCTTGGCCGATGAGGCGAACATCATCTTCTTCCCCATGCGGACGGCCTCGACGGTAGCGCGTGGTTCTTTCCCTCTCAATTTTCCGGTGAAGGTTTCATCGAAGAAGGCGAAAGCCATGGCAACGGCGTGGGGAACCTTCATCGTCGGCGACGGCAGACCGGTGATGGCGGACATGCGGTCGAGGATCTGCTTCAGCGTGAGATTTTCTCCGCCCAGAATGTAGCGCTCGCCGGGAGTGCCTCGATCAAGCGCGACCACATGCATACGAGCCACTTCCGTTACGTCGACGAGGTTCAACCCGGTGTCCACGTATGCGGGAAACTTCTTGTTGAGGAAGTCGACGATAATTCGGCCGGTGGGCGTGGGTTTGGCATCGCCCGGGCCGATTGGAGTGGTTGGGTTGAGAATCATGACGTGTTGCCCGGCGCGCGCCGCTTTAATGGCCTCCTGCTCGCCGAGGAACTTAGACCGCTTGTAGTGGCCGATCATGTCTGCGAGTGACACGGGCGTTTCTTCGTTCACGATGGTGCCGTCGGTCTTGAAGCCCATCGTCGCAACGCTCGACGTGTAGACCGCGCGCTGGATGCCTACCTCGCGCGCAAGCTTTAGAAGCTCTCGCGTGCCATCGACGTTGGCGGCGTACATTTCTTTCGGGTCGCGCACCCAGAGCCGATAATCTGCCGCTACATGCACGAGAGCGTCGCAGCCGGTGAGCGCCGAGCGCAACTTCTCCGGTTCGCGCAGATCGCCAGTAATCATCTCGGCGTCGATGCCGGTCAGGGCATCAAGATTGCTCGTTCGGCGGGTCAATAGACGAAGGGTCGCGCCTTGCGCCGCATATTGTCGAGCCACATGGCCGCCGACGAAGCCCGTCGCTCCCGTAATGAATACGCGCACGTCTTGCTCTTTCCACGCTCGTCAGGCCATCGCAGCGGCGAGGCTTGATCTCAATCCAGTTTCTCGGGTTCGATCTGAATATTCCGTTCGCCCGCTGCCTTCTTCTCCCAGTACTTCTTGACCCAGGCCTCGAAGGTCTTGCCCGCTGCAGTGTCGCGTCCCGTGAAGGCGAGCGCTGCGATATCGGAGTAGGCGATGTTTGCTTTGCCGGATCCGTTCGAAGGGATGATGCGAACGAAGGAGTCAGCGAGAGACGAGCCCTGGCGCCGGTCGAAGAGATAACCCACAATCTGCGTGCCGTCTTTTTTCGTGATCGTAATATCGCCGCGATAGTCGAAGGCCTTTTCGAGGGCTTCGCGGATCTCTGCGTCCGTCGCCAGTGCGGGAATCCAACCTTCAAGCTGTTCCCGCTCGCGGCCTGCGGCGACTTCGATTTCGTCGGGATTTTCGTGGGCCAGCTGCGCCAGCTTTGCGGACTCCTGTGTCTCGGTCGCCATGGTTAGTCTCCTGAGACTTCCTGAAGTTGGCTGCTGTTCGAGGTTGCAGGACTCGTGATCTGCACGAGCGGTCCGGCGTGTGCGGGCTTCCATTCGTTCAGCAGCTTCATCGCGCCGTCGTCCTCATACTTGCTGAAGAAGATGGCCTTCGCGGTTTGCAGGAGACCTTTGATGGAGCCGAAGGTGTAGTTCACGCCACTGGCCTCGTAGCCGGAGTGCACCATACAGTTCGCGCACTGCGGATTGCCGCTCTCGGTGCCGTAGTTCGACCACTGCACGGTATCCATCAGTTCCTGGAAGGTGTCTGCGTAGCCATCCTGCAGGAGATAACAGGGCTTCTGCCAACCGAAGATGCTGAACGTGGGCATTCCCCACGGCGTGCATTTGAGATCCTTTTTGCCCATCAGGAACTCCATGAAGATGGGCGATGCATTGAAGCGCCAAGTCTTCTTGCGGTTCGAGAGGATCGCACGAAACATCTTCTTCGAGCGAGCACGACCGAGGAAGTGCTTCTGGTCGGGAGCTTTGTCGTAGGTGTATCCGGGTGAGACCATCATGCTTTCGACGCCGGCAACCATCAACTCGTCGAAGTGTGCGCGCACGCTGTTTGGATCGGCACCGTCGAAGAGGGTGGTGTTTGTCGTGACGCGGAAGCCAGCGGCAACTGCGGCGTGAACGCCTTCCATTGCGATGTCGTATCCGCCCTCGCGGCAGACGGAGAAGTCATGATGTTCGCGTTGTCCGTCGACGTGCACGGAGAACGAGAGATACTTGCTCGGTTTGAAGAGGTGGAGCTTTTCTTTGAGGAGAAGCGCGTTGGTGCACATGTAGACGTACTTCTTACGCGCCACAAGGCCGGCAACGATCTCGGGCATCTGCGGGTGAAGCAACGGCTCGCCGCCGGGAATCGCGACCATTGGGGTTCCGCACTCCTCGACCGCCTTGAAGCACTCTTCGGGCGAGAGCTCGGCCTTAAGGATGTGTGCGGGGTACTGGATCTTTCCGCAGCCGGCGCACGCGAGGTTACAGCGAAACAGCGGCTCGAGCATGAGCACGAGCGGATACTTCTTCCTGCCCATGATCTTCTGCTTCAAAACATAGGTTGCAACCGTCCAGGCTTGCGAGACTGGAACTGCCATCCGTTGTCTCCTCCATCAAAAATTTGCGCAACACGTTCGTTGTTGCTGAATCGCTTTTTATGCTGCTTCCGCTGCTTCTTTTTCCATCAGGCGCTTATAGGTCGTCAATGCAAGCAGCGGGAAATAATCCCGGTAAAGGTGATAAGCGAGATAGAACACTCGCGGGAAGCCTGTGCCGGTGTAGACCGCTTCGTTGTTGCGTCCCGACGCTGCTTCGTCCCAGCTTCCGCTCTCGGTTTGCTTCGTCACGAGCCAGCGAATGCCCTTGGCCACGGAGTCGCTTCTCGTGTCGCCGGCTGCGAGCAGTCCGAGGACAGCCCAAGCTGTTTGGGATGGCGTGCTCGGTCCGATGCCGCGGAGATTGGGATCGTCGTAGCTGGTGCAGGTCTCGCCCCAGCCGCCGTCCGTGTTCTGCACCATACGAATCCATTCGGCTGCCTGCTGGATGGCCGGCTCGTGGTTCCACACGCCCATGGCTTCAAGTCCACGCAGCACGAGGAACGTGCCGTACAGGTAGTTGACACCCCAGCGTCCAAACCAGCTTCCGTCCGACTCCTGCTCTTTGAGAACAAACTGGATCGCCTTCTCGACGCGCTTGTCGCGACGGGTGTAACCGTAGTTTGCAAGCATCTCCAGGATGCGGCCAGTGATGTCTACCGTCGGCGGATCGAGCATAGCGTTGTGGTCGGCAAACGGGATGTACTCGAAGATCATCTTCGTGTTGTCTTTGTCGAAGCTGGCCCAGCCGCCGTTTTTGCACTGCATGGCAAAGATCCAGTCAAGAGCACGCTGCGATACGTCGATCTGGTTGCGCTCCCGAGGATGACTGACGCAGTTCAGCGCTAGAAGAACCTGCGCAGAATCATCTACATCCGGGTAGAACTCATTGTTGAACTCGAAGTACCAACCGCCAGGCTGCACATTGGGAAGACTCATGGACCAGTCACCCTTATGGCGGACTTCCTTAGACATCAGCCAGTCGGCGGCCTTGACCATGCGCGGATCCGTCTTTGTGACTCCCGCCTCGCCGAGCGCGTAGACTGCCTGCGCGGTATCCCAAACCGGGGAGACGCAAGGCTGCATGCGGAAGGTCGGGGTCGGATAGTGTGGTTCGCCCTCGGGATTATCGATGCCGAGCTTTTCGAACTCGTCCATCGCGCGGATGAACTGCGGATCGTCTGGGGTGTATCCCAGGCAGGCCAGCGCGATGAGCGCGTTCAGCATGGCCGGATAGATTGCGCCGAGACCGTCTGATTTTTCAAAGCGCTCCAGCATCCACTTTTCGGCGCGCTTGAGAGCGATCTTGCGCAAGGGGCGAATATGAACTCGCTCAGCCCAGTGCGCGATTCGGTCGGCGAAGAGAAAGATATTCCGCCAGCCGAAGGGCTTCTTCTTGTCCCACTTCAGGTGCAGGTGCGCGTTCTCGCGGCCACCGACGAAGAGCTCGTCGATTCCCTGCTCCTTCGTGATCTTCTTGAATGGCTTCTTGGCGTACGCGATCGACAGCGGCACAACGATGGCGCGCGACCACGCCGAGATCTCGTAGATGTTGAAGTAGCACCACTTCGGAAACAGCACGAGCTCGGGCGGAACAGCGGGCACGGCGTCGTACTCATACTGACCCATGAAGCACAGATAGATCTTGGTGAAGGTGTTGACTTCGGTGACGCCGCCATTGGCGAGAATCCACTCACGCGCTTTGACGAGCACCGGATGATCCGCAGACCAGCCCATCAGCTTCAGTGCAAAGTAGGCCTTTACGCCGAGCGAGATATTCGATGGCCCATTGGGATAGATACTCCAGCCGCCATCCTCATTTTGATGGCGAAGAATCTCGTTGACGGCCCGCTCCATGCGGCCGCGATCGCCTGTGCCGAGAAGCGTGTGGACGAAGATGTAGTCGGACTCAAGCATGCTGTCCGCCTCCAACTCGCCGCACCAGTAGCCATCCGGGTGTTGCAGGCTGAGCAGCCAATCCTTCGAGCGCTCGATACCTTCAGAAACATGTTCCAGACCGAGGTCAATTCGTCCAAAGCGCGGCTGCGCCGGTTGATTGACTGCCCTCGGATTACTTGATGAAGTCCCCATGAAAACAAACTCTCTGTCTACGATTTCGATTACCGTCCAACTGGCGGAGCGGATGCAATAGCCTGGACGATCTCTGGCGGCAAACCGAAGCGCACATTCTCCGGCATCACTTCCACTTCATCGACCGAACCATAGCCCATCGTCTGCAGATACTCGACAACATCTTTTACCAACACTTCAGGAGCCGATGCCCCTGCTGTTACTGCAACGGTGTCGACGCCTTCAAGCCACTCAGGCTGGATGGCATCGGCCGTGTCGATCAGATACGAATTGGTGTCCAGATTCTTAGATACCTCGACCAGGCGATTCGAGTTAGAACTATTTCGCGAGCCGACGACGAGTACCAGGTCAGCGCCATGAGCAACATTCTTGACGGCGGTCTGGCGGTTCTCCGTGGCGTAGCAGATGTCCTGCGCATGCGGGCCAACGATGTTCGGGAATTTCTTCTTCAGCGCCTCGATCATGTAGCGCGCCTCGTCGAGCGAGAGCGTCGTCTGCGTCAGATAGGCAACTTTGTTGGGATCGGGGACGACGAGGGCTTCCACTTCCTGAACCGTTGAGACGACCTGCGTCACGTCCGGAGCTTCGCCCTGAGTGCCTTCAACCTCTTCGTGGTCGCGATGGCCAACCAGCACGAGCGAATAGCCCTGCTTGGCAAATTTGATTGCTTCGACGTGGACCTTTGTCACCAGGGGACAAGTGGCGTCGATTACCTTCAGGCCGCGTTCTTTGGCCCGCTCGCGGACCGCAGGCGAGACGCCGTGTGCCGAGTAGATAACCCGTGCGCCTTCAGGCACCTCGTCCAGTTCGTTGACGAAGATGGCACCCTTCTTGGCGAGGTCAGTTACGACGTAGCTGTTATGCACGATCTCCTTGCGCACGTAGATGGGCGCGCCAAAGGTATCGAGCGCGATCTGAACGATGTCGATGGCTCGCACGACACCGGCGCAGAAGCCGCGAGGCTTGAGGAGAAGTACCCGCTTAGTTTTCGCTTTGTTGCCGCTCTGGTCTACGGACTCTACAGAGACGTGCTCGAGGGTGGTTGTAGTCACGTCTCTCAGTATACCGCGTTCACCCCGTCACAGGAACCCTGTTTGAACCAATTTAGGTGCAGGTTTGAGGATCAAATAAGGCACGAAAAAGCGCACAAAAGTCTGGCAAAGTTGGAACTTTCGTGCCTTGGCTGCATCGCTCAATTGTGAGTTACGTGAAGCGGAAGCTAGAGCTTCTGGCCTTCGCACGCTGTATGACCGCAATCGCACTCCAGCTTGATCTCATTTTTGGCTGTCTGGCAATACGCCGAGCAGAACTTCTCACCCGCGGGCACCGTACAAAGACAACCGTCCATCGCACACTTCTTTGAATCTGCTGACATGGCTCATCCTCCGGAACAAGTTCTAGATAGGTTCTTTCTTGTCCGATGCAACTGCGGCGTTGCGAGATGCCGGGTCAGTTCGCTATCTACTGCTTTCGAGCAGATGAGCGGCGTGTTTGAGGCTGGTTTCGGTCAACTTGGCACCACTCAGCATTCGGGCGATCTCCTGCGTCCGCTCAGAGTCTTCCATGCGGCGAACTTCGGTTTGGGTCCGACCGCGCTTCTCCGACTTCTCGATGAGGAAGTGCTGATCTCCGAAGGCGGCGATCTGCGGTAAGTGGGTAATGCACAACACTTGCTGGCCCTTGGACAACGTCTTCAGCTTGCGCCCCACCGCCTCGGCCGCTCGACCGCCGATGCCGATATCTATCTCGTCAAAGACTAGGGTTCGCGGCAGAATCGACTTCTTCTTACGGCCCGCGCTCCCAGAGGCAGCCTCTTCCACCGTGACCTTAAGGGCGAGCATGACACGCGACATCTCGCCGCCTGAGGCAATCTCGTGCAGCGGCTTCAACGGTTCGCCTGCATTCGTGGCGATCAGGCACTCCACCTGGTCCCAGCCATGAGCCGTCCAGCTCGCGGGAGACTTCTCCGGGGTCACCTGCACATGAAAGCGCGTACTCATCGCAAGGTCGTTGATCTGTGCCTCAGCAAGCTTCTCGAGGCGCTTGGCCGCATCTGTCCGCGACGCAGTGAGTTGTAACGCAACGGCTCGATAGGCCGCGGCATCATGCTCCTCTTTAGCCTTCAGTTCCACGATCAGGGCGTCTCTGTTCTCCACTTCGGCCAGCTGCCGCGCCGCGTCAGCGCCAAAGGCGATCACGTCCTTCAGGGTCTGGCCATACTTGCGCTTCAACCGGTCCAGCACAGCGAGGCGGTCTTCAATCTCTTCCAGCCGCCCCGGAGCGGCGTGGACGTTGTCAGCGAAGTCGCGCACCTCGGCGTCGACATCCTCGACAATCGCCTTCGCCGCGGCTAACTGTTGTGATGGCTCCTGAAATCTCGCGTCATAGCGCGCGAGTTCTTCGAGATGCTTTAAGGCCGCACCAAGAGCGCTCTCGGCGGAGCTCTCCGATTCGTAGAGCAGTTCATGCGCGCTCATCGCTGCGGTGTAGAGTTTTTCTGCGTTACCGAGGACGCGCTTCTCCGCCTCAAGCTGAACGTCTTCGTCTTCTGCAGACAGTCCGGCTTGATCGATCTCCTTGCTTTGGAAACGCCAGAGATCCGCCATCCGCAGGCGATCCTGCTCTGCGGATTGAAGCTCGTCGAGCTTGTCCGTTGTGGCTCGCCATGCTGCGAAGGCATCGGCGACGGCATCTGTATTCGGGCTGCCAAAACGATCCAGCAAGCTGCGTTGCTGCGCCTGATCGAATGAGCCGAGGGTCTCTCCCTGGGAGTGCACCAGCGCAAGCTCCGGCGCGAGCTGTCGCAAAACTCCTACCGTTGCAGGCTGATTGTTGATGAAGACACGCCCCTTACCGTTCGCAACGATCTCGCGTCGCAGCAGAATATGATCCGACTCAGAATCGATTCCGTTGGCTTCGAGAATCGCAGCCGCACCCGGCGTCAGCTCGAAGACGCATCCTACGACAGCTTTATCCGCTCCATGGCGAACGACATCCGGCGACGCTTTCCCGCCCAACAACAGCGCAAGCGCATCGATCAGAATGGATTTTCCAGCGCCGGTCTCACCGGTTAACAGGTTGAGCCCGAGGCCGAACGTGGCGACCGCACGGTCGATCACAGCATAGTTTTCCGCGCGCAACTCCAGCAGCATAAGGGCCTCAGACAACGACGTATCGCGAGGATAGCAAACCTCGCTGTGATCCCGTCAGGAACCATCCTGTACACCGCAAAAGCCCGCACCACAGCAGATGCCCCCGACGGAAATTCACGCAATCACGATTTACACTAAGGACTGGTGGACAACAACTATGGTTTGGATTCTCGCTCTGTATCTGTCTCAGGATGACTCTACCGCCGCGGCCCCTGCGGCTGCCAACGGCAGTGCGCTTCTGGAGATGATTCACAACAGCGGCCCGGTGGCCTTCGCGGTTCTTGTCATTCTGCTGATCGCGAGTATCTTTTCCTGGACCATCATGATCTCCAAGTGGTCTCGGTTCGGCAAAGCGCAGACGCAGAGCCAGCGCTTCGTCCGCGCCTTCCGTAAATCGACGCGGCTGAGCGAGATCGCCGCAGTTGCCGAGCAGTTCCGGCCCAGCCCACTGGTCGCGGTCTTCAATGAGATTCACGATGAGTACCAGCGGCAGAACGGCGGACGCGGCCTTCCGCGCAATCCCGTCGCGCTGGAGCGCGCCGCACAGACGGCTTCCAGCGAAGCCCTGACCGCGATGGAGAAGCGCATGACCTGGCTGGCCACGATCGCGGCGATCGCTCCCTTCATCGGACTCTTCGGCACCGTCATGGGCATCATCGACGCGTTCCACGGGCTTGGCACCGCAGGCGCAGCAACCCTCCGCGCGGTTGCACCCGGTATCTCCGAGGCTCTGATTACTACGGCCGCCGGCCTTGTTGTCGCAATCCCTGCCGTGGTCGGTTACAACCAGCTGACTGCACGGCTGCGCGAGTTCGCAGCCCGCATGGACGACTTCGGGCGTGAGTTGCTCAACGCCATTGAAAACGCTGCGATGATGACGCCGCCATCCGTGCCGCCGCAGCAGCCGGAAGAGGCGAGACGGAGGACATTTTAGCCATGGCCTTCTCTTCCAAAGGACACACCCAGACAGCACTCGCGGAGATCAACATCACGCCGCTCGTCGACGTGGTGCTGGTGCTTCTTCTCATCTTCATGCTCACGGCTCCGGTGCTGCAGTCCGGCGTTGAGGTTGCGATTCCGAAGACGCGCTCCGTCAATCAACTCACCGAAGAGCGCATGGTCGTTACGATCGACCGCGAGCAGAACGTTTTCCTGCAGGACAAGCCCGTGAACGTTAACGAGCTTCCGGGCCTGCTGAAGGTTCCCAAGGGAGCCGATGCTGCCAAGCGAATTATTTATCTGCGAGCGGATGAGCGCGTGCCCTTTGGCGCGTTTGCCTCGGTGATGGATGCGGTCAAGCAGGCTGGCATCACCAACATCAGCATCGTCACACAGCCGCTGAAGCCTTGAGGAGGGCGTCATAGCAGGAAACCTCCAACTCGGCCCGGAATACTACCGTGACGACGAAAAGCTCGGCGCCACCTTCGTGGGTTCGCTCGTCCTTCACGGCGTGATCGCCGCAATCGTCGTGGGCTGGGCGTTTATCTTCCATACTCGAGGTTTGAACTGGGGCGAACACGCCTCGAACGTCGGCGCGATCCAGGCCACCATGGTTTCGTCGATTCCTCTGCCACCCACGCAGCGTACCCTCGACACCGGCGTGCTGACCTCTGAGGCTCCAAGCCCCGCCCCTGTGACTGCGAAAGAGAAGACCGAGGCGCCGCCAGACCCCAAAGAGGTCGCGATCCCTGAAAAGATCACGAAGCCCATCAAGACGGCCGAGAAGCCCACACCGACTCCACCGAAGCACGTCCAGCCGATCACGCCTGATCCAACAAAAGCCGTGACTGGCGAGACAGCGGGCATCCGCGTCGCGATGTCTACGATGGAGGTTAAGAACGGCACAGCCAGCGTCTCGGTCGATGACCGCACCTTTGGATCGCGCTTCGCCTACTACGTGAATATCGTCAACAGCAAGGTCGCGCAAAACTGGATGACTGCCGAGGCGGATCCCCGCGCGTCGATCGGCAAGAGCACGACCATCATCTTCGATATCAACCGTGACGGCGTTCCCTCTAACGCACGCGTCGAAGTTCCCAGCGGATCGCCTTCGCTTGATCTTTCTGCAATCCGCGCGGTACAGCGTGTCGACGGCTTCGGCCCGCTTCCGGCGGGAAATCACATCACTGTCGAGTACACATTTCACCTGCACCAGTAAAACTGCTAGTTGCCCTGCGATTTTTTGGAGTATTCCCTTGATTACCACAGCCTCTTTCGCTCAGGTACCCTCACCCGTCATTTTTGCGTCTAACATAGTAGAGAATGCATAATCCGGAACGAACGTCCCCCATACGGCGCGCCCAGTTCTTTTGCCTTGGAGCAGCGCTGTTCCTTTGGTTCTTCGGCGCGTCCCTGCATGCGCAGGAGGGGTTTCATACCGAAACCTCCAGCGGCGTCAACAATATTCGTATCGCTGTCGCTGACTTCAAACCAGCCTCCGCGGATCCTCAGATCTCAACCCTGAAGCGCACCTTCGACACGACTCTGTTCTCCGACCTTGCCAATGCCGGCATCTTCGACATCGTCTCCAAGAGCCTTCTGCCGGAGTCTGTTCCGGGCGCTCCCGCCGAGATCAATGTGCAGCAGTGGGCCGCCGCTCCTACCTCTGCCGCGATGGTAGCCTTCGGCAGCTTCAATGTGCAGGACGGCAGGATCGTCTGCAACGGCTTCCTCTTCGACGCGAAGAACCTGCAATACCCGCAAGTGCTCGCCAAGCAGTACAGCGAAGAAGCCAGCGACGACTCGGCCCGTCAGATCGCTCACCGCTTCGCCGATGAGATCATCTTCCGTCTCAGCGGAGGAAGCCAGGGCATCGCCGAATCCAAGATCTATTACGTCAAGATCAACGGCGGAGACAAAGAGATATGGGAGATGGACTACGACGGCGCCAACCAGCATCCTCTCACGCACCTGGGCACCGTCTCACTCTCACCGCGCATCTCGCCCGACAGCAGCCGCCTCGCCTTCTCGTCGCTTGGCCATGACGGATTTCAGATCCGCATGTACTCTCTCGTCCTCGGCCGCATGGTCAACTTTCCTGCGGTTGGCGGAACGAATATCACTCCGGCGTGGGCCCCAAACGGGAAGGACATTGCGTACTCCTCTTCCCGTTCCGGAGACCCCGAGATATGGATCTCCGACGCGAACGGCGCTCTGGCGCGCCGCATCACGAGCTTCCGTGGTCCTGACGTCTCGCCCGTCTTCAACCCCCGCACCGGCTCGCAGATCGCCTGGATTAGCGGGCGCACAGGCCTGCCACAGCTTTACATCATGGACACCGACGGTTCCGCCATACAGCGCATGACCGACGGTGGCTATGCGACCTCAGTGTCCTGGTCCCCCAACGGCCAGTTCCTCGCCTTCGCCTGGGACCGCAAGTACGGCCCGGGCGCTCCCGGCGGACAGGACATCTACATCATGGAGATTGCGACGAAGCGCTGGATTCAGCTCACCCATGATGGCGGCCGCTGTGACTTCCCCTCCTGGTCGCCTGACGGCCGCCACATCGTCTATGCGAACACTGCTGACGGCAAAGCCAGCCACATGAAGATCATGAGCATGTTGGCGGACGGCACGCAGAAGCGCGCGTTGACTGGGCCCGGTGCTGATATGCCGAACTGGAGTTGGAAGTAGCAGCTATCTCTCTGCGGAATTGCTTCGCAGCTAACTTTGATTTTTTGACATACTAACGACTGGCAGGAGAATCTCGATGATTGCAATACAAAGCAAGATTAGTAAAACCTTGGTTATGGCTGCGGCCTTCGCAGCGATCAGCGTCGCCACCGGCTGCCACAAGAAGGCCAGCGGTGTGAATCCCAACGCTCTCGGGCCCACGCCCGCCGCGCCTTCTCCGGCACCCACGGCAACGATCACTGCGGATCCCCTCGCAATTGACCTTGGGCAGTCCGTTGTTCTCAACTGGCGCAGCCAGAACGCGACCGTCGTTACGATCGACGGCATTGGCGAAGTCAACCTCAACGGAACCCAGACCGTCTCGCCTTCCAACTCCACCAACTTTCATCTCACCGCAAAGGGTGACGGCGGAACGACGGAAGCAAACGTCCGCGTCACTGTTCGTGTTCCCGTTGCTCCCACTGCTCCCGCGCCAGTCGAGAGCGATATGGGTAGTGAAGCCGCCTTCAAGCAGAATGTGAGCGACATCTTCTTCGACTACGACAGTTACGATGTCCGTCCTGACGCCGCGGAAGGGGTTTCGCGGGCTGCTTCGTATCTCGCGGCTCATCCGGGTATTAAGGTTGTCATCGGCGGCTACTGCGACGATCGCGGCTCGGCCGAGTACAACCTGGCGCTGGGCGAAAACCGCGCAAACGCCGCCAAGTCCGCACTGGTGGCGGCTGGCATACAAGCAAGCCGTCTACGCGTCATCAGTTACGGCAAAGAGAAGCAGTTCTGCACGGAAGAGACTGAGCAGTGCTGGCAGCAAAACAGACGTGCCCAATTCTCACTCGATCGCTAATTCTCCCGAGTCCTACTCCAGTTGAGCCCTTGCGTAATCTATTCCGCGAGGGCTCAACCGGACGACAGAAAGCCGAGCGCACTACGCCATGATTCCTCCACTCAACCAGCAAACAAAACTCAGCTTCTTCGCCAGGCCCGCGCGTCTTGCTGCCGCGGGTATTCTCGCTGCTGTCTTCTTTTGCGGGCTCCCAGCCTTCGCCGTCAACAAAGATATGGTGCAGTTGCAGACGCAGATCCAGCAGCTCCAGGACGCGGTCGCTCGCCTTCAGCAGTCCAACGACGAGCGCATGGGCGTCATGAAGGATCTGGTCCAGCAGAGCGCTGACGCTATCAACAAAATGTCCGTCGCCGTCGACACGCTGCAGAAGCAGATGCAAACCCAGCAGGAGGCGCAGAACGGCAAGATCGATCAGATCTCCGGCCAGATCCAATCTCTGAATGACTCGCTCGACGAAGTCAAGGCTCGCATGGCGACGCTCCAGAAACTCGTGCAGGATGTCCAGAGCCAGCAGCAGTCCATGAGCGCCAACATGGGGAACACCCCGCAGGGTGGTGGTGGTACTGCATCGCCTGCGCCGATGAACTCCTTGCCAGAGGCACCTATAGCGACACCGCCGCCCGCAGGCCGCAAAGGTAAGCCTTCGGCGGACGTTCCGCTTGCCGCAGCGCCCGCAAGCTCGCCCGGAACGGCCATGCCTCCTGCAGACGAGTTGTACAAGACCGCGCTCGGCGACTACATGGCCGCGAAGTACGCCCTCGCCGCCTCTGAGTTTGGAGACGTCGTCAAGTTCTACCCTGACAATCCCCTCTCTGGAAACTCCTACTACTACCAGGCAGAGATCGACTATCGCGGAGGTCGCTATGCCGCCGCGATCAAGGCCTACGATAGCGTGCTCGACCAGTATCCCGACAGCAATAAAGTTCCTGTGTCGCATTTGCACAAAGGCATGGCGCTGATGGCGCTCAATCAGAAAGATGCCGGCGTGCGAGAGTTTCGGACCCTCATTCAGCGCTTTCCGAACTCGCCCGAGGCGATGCAGGCCCGAAGCAAACTCAGCGGGATGGGCGTCACGGTAACGCCAAAGCACGACTGATCTTTGGATCTTCGCGTCGCGAATTGCCCCTGGCCTTTCGGGGCGCTCTTAATTACGCAACCCCTGCATGAGCGCTTCAATCTCACTACGCTCCTCGCCGGTAAGTGGCAGCAGCGGTAGACGCGGCCTTCCTCCGAAGTACCCATTCAGATCGCAGCCGAATTTGATCCCCGCCGCGCCAAGTTCACTCTCGACTTTCTTTGCCACATCGTGCAGCCGAATCTGCTTCTCCAACGCGAGCGCTTCGTCTCCATCTTTCCATGCGGCGAGCACCTCGTAGACCGCCTGTGGAGCGGACGCCGCAAACGCCGGCATCGCTCCCCCGCGCCCGCGCGTAACGTTTCCAATATATCGGCAGTACTTCCTGCGAGAAGCTGGAACCCAACACTCTTCGTCCGCGTCTTCTGCACCGCCCTGGAAGGGGCGACCGCCACAGCAGCACCGCCGCCGGTTAGTGCGTCCGCCGAAACCAGTTCCCTTGCAGCAGCGTCGCTCTGAGCCTGCATCCTTCCGGTAACCGCCGCGAACACCGGCGTTACGGTCACGTCTCGCTTCACTCCCGATGTCCCGGTTCTAAGCGTCTCAAATCGTTCCCTTCCGCCAGCGGCGTCAACCAGCCCGATGATTCGCGGATGTCCGGCAAGTTCAATCGCGATCTCAACCGGGAGTGATCCGCCCAGTTCAGAAGATGCGTTGTAAAGAACCACGGGCAAGGGTGATCGATCGGCAATCGCCTGAAAATAGGTCAGCATCGGCTTTGGCGGTTTCGAGCCGCCCGTTTGCACGAAACAGCGTGGGCTGCTTCACAAGAACCGCATCATAACCAAGTTTCGCTGCGGCCTCTGCGATATCGAGCGTGCCGAGCACACTGTCTCGCGACACCCCTGCGATCAGCACTTTTGTTGCCGCGGTCGCGTCGGCGACACTGCGCAGCACTTGCAGGCTCTCATCATCCGACAGCAGTGTCGATTCGCCCGAATCGCTAAGCGCTACCAGGCCGGCGACCGGAGTCTTTGAATAGCGCGCGACGTTATGTTCGAGCTTGGGGAGATTGAGACGCCCGTCGGAGTAAAACGGCGTAGTCAGAGGAAGTTGAAGCCCTTCGAGCAGCATCTTTCTATTCTAAATAGCGATGGCACGCGAACAGCGATTGCCGGGTGTTAATCAAGCGGAATATGCCACGAAAGACGTAATAGAAACTGACCGGATCGGCAGCCATTTGGGGTAATCTTTGCTAGGACAGCCATGGCAAACGAACGGGACATCTCGCAGGACAAAACAACGGGCGACCTCGCTCGCGAGGCAGCCTGGTTCCTTACCCATACCTTCATTGCATTTCTCTTGCTGGTGCTTGTTGTTGGCGTCATGTCGCTCAACCATCCCGACCCCGACTCCTCGACACCCAAGTTGCTCGGTACCGCCCTTGCTCTCCTGGTTCCAATGATCGGCGGTTTTATCCTGGCCAAGATGCATCACAACGACATTGCCGGATACATCTGGATCTCCGGTCTGGTCATCTTCTCTGTCGTCTGCGTCTGGGTGCTCGATCTACCCACAGGCAACGGCCTCTGCGAGACCTGTGGCGCGATCGAAAAGCTTTGGCGCACGTTCTTCACGTTCACGCACGGCAGCGGGCTCATGGGCGGCGACGGGCTGCTCGTAGGCGCCTGGATACCGCTCTCGATGATCGGCTACGCCGTCGGCGCGAAGTTCGCTCTCGAACCCTGAACTCTAAGTTCTTCGGTTTCATCCGTTATTTCACGCCTACAACAGCCTTCGCCTCCGCTGCAATCCGATCCGAATGCAGCGTCTGCAACGCAACCACGCTCAACGTACCTCGCTGGAGTGCAGCGATGCCCTCAGCCGCAGCCTGCGCCGCAGCCAGCGTCGTGATGGTAGGGATTCGCGCCAAAACCGCGGCCCGTCGAATTGCCTTCTCGTCGAAGAACGTGTCCTGGCCACGCGGCGTGTTGACGATCAACTGAATCCGATCACCCTTGATCAGATCGACGACATTCGGCCGGCCTTCCTTCACCTTGTGCACGCGCTCCGGCTGCAATCCGGCCTGCTCCAGCACTATCGCCGTCCCGTGCGTTGCGACGAGATGGAAGCCCATCTCGACAAATTGTCTCGCAAGCGCAACCGCACGATCCTTGTCGTGATCGTTCACGCTCAGGAAGACCGTTCCCTGCAGCGGAAGCACCTGCCCAGCGGCGATCTGCGCCTTGGCAAACGCTTCGCCGAAGTTGTCCGCCACTCCCATCACCTCGCCCGTCGACTTCATCTCAGGGCCGAGCACCGTATCGACGCCGGGAAACTTGCCCCACGGAAACACCGGCGACTTCACATAGTAGTGCGAGCCCGTATCGAGATCCTTGCCGCTCGCCACCTGCTCCGGCAGCAGATCCTTCAGCTTCCGGCCCACCATGATGCGCGATGCAACCTTCGCCAGCGGAATTCCCGTCGCCTTCGAAACATAAGGCACTGTACGCGAAGCGCGCGGGTTTACCTCGATCACATACACCGTTCCGCGTTGAATCGCGAACTGGATATTTACCAGGCCGCGCACACTCAGCGCCATCGCCAGCTTGCGCGTGTACTCGCGAATCGTCTGCAGCACATCGTCGCTGAGATCGACTGCCGGTAACACACACGAAGAGTCCCCCGAATGAATCCCAGCCTCTTCGATATGCTGCATGATCCCAGCGATCAACACATCGTCTCCATCGCACAGCGCATCGACGTCGCACTCGATTGCGTCCTCGAGGAAGTGATCGATTAGGACCGGCCGTTCCTGCGAGTACTCAATCGCCGTCGTCATGTACTGGACCACTGCGGCGTCGTCATACGCAATGACCATCGCGCGTCCGCCCAGCACATACGAAGGGCGCACCAGCACGGGATACCCGACGCGATTCGCTCCGGCCACGGCCTCTTCCACGCTGGTCGCCATCGCGCCCTGTGGCTGCGGGATCTTCAACTCTTCGATGAGCTTGCCGAAGCGCTTCCTGTCCTCAGCCAGATCAATCGACTCCGGCGATGTTCCAATGATCGGCACACCAGCCTTCTTCAATGGCAGCGAAAGATTCAACGGTGTCTGTCCGCCGAACTGCACAATCATCCCAATCTCTGCACCCGACGAAGCCTCATGCTCATAGACGCCAAGCACGTCTTCGAGCGTCAAAGGCTCGAAGTACAAGCGATCGCTCGTGTCGTAGTCCGTCGACACCGTCTCGGGATTGCAGTTCACCATGATCGTCTCGTAGCCATCTTCACGAAGCGCGAACGCAGCGTGGCAGCAGCAGTAGTCGAACTCGATTCCCTGCCCAATTCGATTCGGGCCGCTGCCCAGAATCAGAATCTTCTTCTTATTCGTCGGCGGCGCCTCATCCTCTTCGTCGTAGCAGCTATAGAGATACGGCGTGTAGCTCTCGAACTCACCCGCGCAGGTGTCGACCATCTTGTACACCGGCATCACGTTCAGCTTCTTGCGCAGCGCACGAACTGCAGCCGTACCCTCTGCGCCGGTCAACCCCCACACAGCCGCCAGCCGCTCGTCGGAGATACCCATGCGCTTCGCGGCCCGCAACTGCTCCGCCGTCACCTCAGCCATCGGTACTCCGCCGACTGCCTTGATCTCATCGGTGATCTGTTTGATCTGATAGAGAAACCACGGATCCATCGACGTCATGCGCGCAACCTCGCGCACCGTCATGCCGCGCTCGAACGCGTACCGAATGTACGACAGCCGGTCAGGATGTGGCGTCACCAGACGCTGCGTCAGCCTTCGCGGCTCGATGTCGTCCGCCGTAGCTTTCTTGCCTGTCTCCAGCGACCGCACCGCCTTCATCATCGCTTCCTTGAAGGTGCGACCAATCGCCATCACTTCCCCGACCGACTTCATCTGCGGCCCCAGGCCCTCATCCGCGCCCGGAAACTTTTCAAATTGCCACTTCGGAATCTTCACGACGACATAGTCAATCGTCGGCTCGAAGCAGGCAGGCGTCGCCTTCGTAATGTCGTTCTGAATCTCATCGAGCGTGTAGCCGACAGCCAACCGAGCCGCAATCTTCGCAATCGGAAATCCCGTCGCCTTCGACGCCAGCGCAGATGATCGCGACACGCGCGGATTCATCTCGATCACCGTCATTCGCCCGTCAGCGGATTCACCGCAAACTGAACGTTGCTCCCGCCCGTCTCCACGCCGATCTCGCGAATCACGCGAATCGCCGCATCGCGCATCGCCTGGTACTCTCGGTCCGTCAGCGTCTGCGCCGGAGCTACAGTGATCGAGTCGCCGGTGTGCACGCCCATCGGATCGAAGTTCTCAATCGAGCAGATGATGATGACGTTGTCCTTCAGGTCTCTCACCACCTCCAACTCATATTCCTTCCAGCCGAGCACGCTCTCTTCCAACAGGCACTCATGCACCGGCGAAAGATCGAGTCCGCGCGCAAGAATCTCCATCAGCTCTTCGCGGTTGTAAGCAATTCCACCGCCCGACCCACCCAGCGTGAAGGAGGGCCGGATCACCACCGGGAACCCAATCTTCGCCGCAAACTCCAAGCCATCGCGCAGGTTATTGATCAGCGCAGACCGCGGCATATCGAGCCCAATCCGCGTCATCGCATCCTTGAACAGCAGGCGATCCTCCGCCTTCTTGATCGCCTCCAGCTTCGCGCCAATCAACTCGACGCCGTACTTATCGAGCACCCCGGAGTCAGCAAGATCAACCGCGAGATTCAGCGCCGTCTGTCCGCCCACCGTCGGGAGCAGAGCAAACTTCCCTCTTCCACCCAGCCCATCAGGGTTGAGCATCTCCGCTTCGACTCGAAGAATCTCCTCCAGATACGCGGCATTCAACGGCTCGATATACGTGCGGTCTGCGACCTCAGGGTCCGTCATGATCGACGCCGGGTTCGAGTTCACAAGCACCACCTCATAGCCCTCGGCCTTCAGCGCCTTGCACGCCTGCGTCCCGGAGTAGTCGAACTCCGCCGACTGCCCAATCACAATCGGCCCAGAGCCGATCACCAGAATCTTCGCAATGTCATTCCTGCGTGGCATGTCTCTTCTTCTTCCTCTTACCTATCTCGTTGCGCCGAAAAAATGCGCGACCAAAGCCGCGCCTTTTAGCCTATTTTTTGAACTCTTCCATCATCTTCCGAAAATCTTTGAAGAGGTAATGGGAGTCGTGCGGTCCCGGACTAGCCTCCGGGTGATACTGCACGCTGAACATCGGATCGGTCTTGTGTCGCAGCCCGGCCAGCGTCTGGTCGTTCAGGTTCGTATGCGTCTTCTCGACATCATCCGGCAGCGAATCGGGATCGACGTTGAAGTTATGGTTCTGCGCCGTAATCTCAACCTTGCCCGTCTGGTGGTTCATGATCGGGTGGTTGCCACCGTGATGCCCAAACTTCAGCTTGTAGGTCTTGCCGCCAAGAGCCAGGCCAAAGATCTGATGACCCAGGCAGATGCCGAAGATCGGCGCCTTGCCCTGCAACTGCTTCACATTTTCAACTGCATATTCTAGCGGCTCCGGATCGCCCGGCCCGTTCGAGAAGAACACTCCATCCGGCTTCATCGCCAGAACATCCTTCGCGGGAGTCGTCGCCGGAACTACCGTGACGCGGCAGTTCTCGCGCGTCAGCATCCGCAGAATATTTTCTTTGATCCCAAAGTCATACGCGACCACATGCATCTGCTTCGCGTCGCCCTCGAGCGCTGGAGTCAGAAACGCATCGCCAGTCTGATTCTTCGGCTCATTCGCGTCCCACTCATACGCAACTTTCGTGCTCACCACGCTGGCAAGATCCGTGCCATCCATCTTCCGTATCGACCGCGCCTTCGCAACCAGCGCATCGACATCAAGATTGTCCCCCGAAGCGATCACGCCACGCATCACGCCGTTCGAGCGCAGATGCCGCACCACGGCTCGCGTATCAATCTCACCGATCACCGGGACGCCATAGCGCTCAAGATACTCATCCGCCACCTGCGTCGAACGCCAGTTCGAGCTCATCGGTGAAAACTCGCGCGTCACCAGGCCTTCGATGTAAGGCTTCTTCGACTCCGCATCGCTCGGCGTCGTTCCATAGTTCCCGATGTGGGGGTTTGTCAAAACTACGATCTGACCCGCGTAGGAAGGATCGGTAAAGATCTCCTGATAGCCGGTCAGTGATGTATTGAAGACCACTTCGCCAGAGCATTCCGCTCGTGCGCCAAAACTCTTGCCGCGAAAAATGCGCCCGTCTTCCAGCGCCAGTATTGCCTGCATTGCCTCTCCTGCTTGGAGTGGATTTAATAGATTCTATCAGTATTTACGCTGGAATATATTGACCCCAGGCAAATCCTTCCACGCAGAAAAGAAAGACCCGGCACGTTGGCCGGGTCTCCGCAACAAAGATCAAAACTTAGCTGTTGTGATGATGGTGATGGTGGTGGCGATGATGCGACTTGGCGTTCGCGGGAACAACCGCCCCGGCCAGAACGACGAGTGCAACGGCAGCAAAGAACAACGCGCGCAGCTTCATGATGAACTCCCTCTCACGCAGCCACTCTTGGGAGTGGTCTGTCGTTTAGTTGCAGCCTATCCCGACTACAGATTATTCGCACCTGATCTTTTTCGCCGATGTTCCGAGCTTGATTCCCCTCCCTCTTGTCACTCGAGGTTCACCAGAACATCTTCCCCCTCAACGCGCAGCGGAAAAACTCCAACCCGCTCATTCGCCGGATACTCTGACAACCCAGTCTTCACATGGAACGCCCACGAATGCCACGGACAGACCACCGCATCACCCTCGATCCACCCCTGCCCCAACGGCCCTTGCCGGTGTGGACAAACATTGTCCAGCGCCGATAACTCCCCATTCACATTGACCAGACAAAACACTCTTCCTTCCACCTCAGCTTCAGCCACCTGCCCCTTCGCAGGAGCCACCGCCAGGCTGCATAACCTAACCCAATTTGCCAAAACATTTCTCCGTTACCTCCATGTTAGAGTTTCCCGGGCACTTTGCGATTCACCGCCTCCAATCTCAAAGTGCTAAAGTCGAACAGAAGCCCTGATGCCCCGCCCCACTCCCAAGCAAGACAAGCGAGCCAAACCTCAGCCCGTTCCGTCAGACGAAGTCAGTCCCATCTGGCTGATCAAAGCCATCGTCGCAACCATTCTTGCGGCGCTCTTCTGTGGCTATCTCAGCTTTTGCCTGCTCTTCTACCAGGGCCAGTGGCAGCTTGTCCTTCATCCTGTCCGCACCTCCAGCAATCCGGGATCGATCGCCGGCGTTCCCTACGAACTCATCCGCTTCGGCCCCGACGAGTCCGCCACGCCACAGCTAGCCGGCTGGTGGATCCCTGCCGATCCGGGTACCCGCTACGCCCACGCCACCATCCTCTTCCTTCCCGACGGCAACGGCTCCCTCGCAGACTCCATCCCCACGCTAGCCAGCTTGCACAATCTCGGCCTGAACGTCTTCGCCTTCGACTACCGCGGCTACGGCCAAAGCGCCGCCCTCCGGCCCAGCCAACAAAGCATGACGCACGACGCTGACTCCGCCTGGCAATATCTCACAACCTCACGCGCCATCCCCGCACGCCAGATCATTCCCTACGGAACCGGCGTCGGAGCCTCCCTCGCGGCTCACCTCGCCGCGTCGAACACTTCCATCCCAGCGCTGATACTCGACTCGCCGCGCACCGATCTTCTCGACGTTGCCATCCACGACCCTCGCGCCACCCTGCTTCCCGTCCGCCTCATGTTCCACGAGCGCTTCCCTCTCGCCGACTCTCTCTCGACGCTGCGTACGCCGAAGCTTCTCCTCTCCCGCACAACCTCGCCTTACGCCAGCTTCGTCACCGCATCGAATCCCAAGGTCACCGTGGAACTCACCTCACCTTCGTCGGTCCTCTACAGCCAGAGCCTGACGCGCTTCCTCGACCAATATCTTCCGACCAGATCACTTCCTCCGCTCGTGCCTTCGACGGCACCCACTCGCTAAATCCCCTGCGTCACCGGTTCACCGCGATTACGCTTAATCCCGGAGAATCTTTCATGACGAAATGGCTAAACAGTCTGCAACCGTATGGCGCGCTGCTCATGCGCCTCGCACTCGGCATATCGATGGCCGTGCATGGTTACGGAAAAGTCGTGCCGCACGGCGCGCTCAATCACCACGCGCACTACATCGTGTCTCTGGGACTTCCGCTCTGGCTTGGCTACGTCTCGGCCTATACCGAGTTCGTCGGCGGCCTGATGCTGATCGTAGGGCTCCTCACGCGCTTCGCTGCCGCGCTGGTCGCGATCAACCTGCTCGTCGCACTCTTCCTCGTTGGCATCCATCAAGGGTTCGGCACCTACAATTACATTCTGGCCCTGGTCGGATTGGGAATCATGCTGACGTTTTATGGAGCCGGAGC
Source organism: uncultured Acidobacteriaceae bacterium (assembly GCA_963754765.1). Taxonomy (GTDB): domain Bacteria; phylum Acidobacteriota; class Terriglobia; order Terriglobales; family Acidobacteriaceae; genus Edaphobacter. The sequence continues at coordinate 323,885 of CAVWHJ010000010.1, forward strand.
TCTCGCGTTCGATCGCAAGATCGGTTTTTCCTGATCCTAAAGAGGTCTGCCGCACGGAGAGAAGGCCCCCGATATTCTGGAGGCCTCACATATTGGTGGGGAGATCATTTGTTGCGGATAGGTGAAGCCGAAACCGTGGGAACTTCTAGTCCGGCTGAACTACAATCAATAAGACGCGAGTCCCAGAGAAAAGTTGTCCTTTATTTTCCACTATTGTGTAGATATCCTTTTATTCACATCCAATAAACAGAAGAGCCGGAACCCAATTACAACGACTTAGCTTTGCGTTCTTCCCGACCCTAGCTAAAGTTGAGGAATTGGCCCGAATTTACCTGTGCTCCCGGAAACACCAGATCGAGGTTCTTCGCTCCCAGCGTCTTGTACGCCGCTTCACCGAGAACCCGCCGGAAATCCGTGGTCACAGTAAGGTCCCGACCTTCGTTCAACTGCTCATTTGCCAGCCCGGGCCACCGGCCATAGACCTTGCCGCCTTTGACCGAGCCGCCAAGCACAAACATTACGTTTGCGTGACCATGGTCTGTTCCGCCGGTTCCGTTTTGGCGCGCCGTCCGTCCAAACTCCGACATCGTTACCAACGTCACATTCTCGGCATCGTCGCCCATATCCTTCCAGAAGGCCGCGATCGTGTCCGAGAACTCCCTCAGGCGATTCGCCAGTTGACCGTTTACATTGCCCTGGTTCTGGTGGGTGTCCCATCCTCCGATATCGGAGAACGCCGCCTCCACGCCAAGATTCGCCTTCAGCAGCTGTGCAACTTGTTTCAGACTGTTTCCAAACGGCGTATTCGGGTACACGACACCCGCTGCCGGCTGATAGTGCGCGGGATCCGCCGCCTTCAGCATCCTTACGGCCTCAAACGTCTCCTGACCGGTCCCATGCAGCACAGCGTCGGTACTCTCGTCGTACATCGCCTGAAAAGCATTGCTGATCGGCGAGGTCTGCGGTCCTTTGCCCCCGATCGAAAAGTCTGCAAGATTATTCACAGCAATCGCCGGCAGTTTCCCCTGCAGGGTTCGCGGAACCTGCGTCCCCAGCGCCACCGCGCGGAAGGCGGAAGGCTTGCCCGTCACAGGCTCTGCCTGCAGCGCGCGATTCAACCAACCATCAGGCGTGGACTTCACACCCGGCGTGCCACTCTCCATATAATCCTGCGCGTCAAAGTGCGACCGCGTCGTATCCGGCGAACCGGCAGCATGAATAATCGCGAGATGTCCCTGTTCGTAGAGCGGCTTGAAGGACGCAAGCGACGGATGCAGCCCGAAGAATCCGTTCAGATCCAGAACATCCTTCTCCTGGATCGCGATCGAAGGCCGCATCGCGTAGTAGTTCTTCTCCTTGTACGGCACTACGACGTTTAACCCATCCGCCGCTCCGCGCTGGAACAGGACCACCAGCTTTTTGTTATTCGCCGCGGCAGTCGTCACCTCTGCCAGAACGCTTCGCGACAAAAACGCCGGAATCGTCGAAGTGCCGACCAGCGCCAGAGCTCCACCCTTCATAAAGCCACGCCGGGTCACCGCACGTCGCGAAGCATCGCGTCCGTGAATATCGCATCCCCAGTCGCTGTGGTCGGCCATACACTTCATGTTTGCCATGTTAGCTCCTTGGCTCAATCGCCCGGTCTGGACTCACGGTCAGCTTCGCCTGTCTATACATAAACGCATGAACTGCGCGGAAGTTGTCTATTCAGGCCAATTTGAAGGATTACACCTCCAGCACGCTGAACAAATGGCACTTAAGTCCGGCCTCAGCCATCCCTACCGGCGCTGGAACTCCGGTGAACCCAGCAGCAATCCCGCCATCATCGCCGCCTCACGATCGATCGGCGGCCGGGCCTGCTGCTTCAGCGAGGCCGGATTCAGCACCTGAGCCATCGGCTCCGCATCGTTCGCTCTGATGGGAAAGCTCTTCTGCGCCTGCTCCTGCATCGCCTGATTCTGAAACTGCTGCAGTACGGTCGACCGCGTACGATCGCTTACGGCCTGTCCCAGCAGCACAATCTCCAGCTTCGATTCCTTCGCTGCCGTAGCCTCATCGGTTTCGCCGGTGGCCAATGCCGCGGGCTGGACTCCAGCTCCGGTCTGCCCAAGCAGCGCCGTCCAGTCCGTCTGGACGCCCGCAATACGATTACTGCTCAACCCCAGAGCGAAGTTCATCCGGCTCACAAGATCGCCCGTATTGACCCACGTCTCGGCCATCCAGCTATATCCGTTTGGCGTCTGCATTCCATACAGAGGCATCCCCAGCTTGTCGAGCGCCTGCACCAGCGGAAGCGCATTCGTTACCTCCGCGCCGCTCGCCCGCACCGCCGAAACCACAAACTCCTGCGGCGTCTTCAACTTCGCGCGATACGTCTCCGGCGCCCAGAACTCCGGCGAATTGAACATCGTGCGCAGCACAGTCTTGATGTCTCCGCCGCTTGTCAGAAACGCCTTCGCCATACGATCAACCAGCGCAGGCGGCGGTGTATCGCTCACAAAACGCACCGCGAGCTTGGTCGAGATAAACTTCGCCGTCGCCGGACTCGTGGCGAGCATATGCAGCACAAACAAACCTTCGTTTTCGCCGCTCTCAATAAACGGTTTGCCCATCACAAACTTCGTTCCCGGCTCATGACGCTTCGGCTCAAACGCGTAGCTGCCACTGCGGTACGGCTGATCGATCGTCCAACCCGTCAGCACCCTCGCAACCTGGGTGACATCCTGTTGCGTGTATCCCTGTCCGCAAGCCTTATCGAGCGCGTTCACAGGGTGATCCTGGCTCACCTCGCACTGCACGCCCAGAGTATGCAACTCCATCAGCTCGCGCGCATAGTTCTCGTTCAACCCGCGATCTTTCTGCGCCTGCTTCGCCTGCGGATTTGAGGCGCGCTCCGCGTTCCTAGCCGCGTTCCTCGCAGCAATCGAATTCGGCCCGATGCTCTGCCAGTTATCCAGATACATCAGCATCGCCGGGCTCTGTGCGGTAGCCACCAACAGGTCCTCAAACTTACCCAGCGCACGCGGACGAATCACTTCCCGCTCATAGGCCGGCAGCATGTAAGGCTCGTTCTGATTCTTCTTGATGTAGATGTTGAAGTGGTTCAACCAGAAGTCCGTCATCACCGCTTCCAGCTGCCGCTCGCTGTAGATGTCGCGCAGCATCCGCGACTGCAGCAGCTCTGCCCCGATCATTCGCGGCGAACCCTGCAGCGCAGCCAGCGTCTCCCGCTGCATCGGCGTCAAGCCTTCCGCAGCTTCGGCCAACTCAGCCTGACTCAAACTCTTGCGAAACGCCACCAACTCTGCGGGCGGCATCGCGAGAATCCGTTGCATCCTCTCATCCGGCGGCAGGTTGATGATCTTCACCGCCTCCAGTCCCGAATAGAACTGCTCCTCATGCATCTTCATCGCCGGTACAGCCGGGTCAACGCCATCTCCCGGCAGCGCACTCTTGGCGTTTGCCTCGTCCGCGCCGTTAGCCATCGCCGGCGCCATCATCTCCCCGTCGCCCTTAGCTGCACTCTGAGCGCGGCAGCGGCCTGATTCGCCTCCTGTTTTGCCTTCTGGGCCTTGTAGAACGCCATCTCGTCGGTGTAGATCGCGCGCTCCACAGGGTCGGACGGCATCGACATCTTCCTCGCTTCGATCTGCCGCAGCACCGCGGGACTCGGATACCGCCGAATCATCTCCGCCTGTTGCATGTACATTGCTGGAAACATCGCCAGCCGTTCGTCCAGCGCCGAATCGTCGATGCTCATGGGGTTCAACTGCCGCTCAAACCAGCCCTGCACACCCATCGCCTGCACCGCTGCAACGTCTCCAGGCCGGGGCCCGAACGTAAACCGATTCAGAACGTGTAAAGCCCTCTGCTGTTGCGCCTGAATCTGCTGAGGCGACAACGCCACCGGCTTGCTAACCGCAGCCCCTGCCATCGGCTGCTGCACCATCAGTACGCACAAAACACCCGCCACCAAGGCCCGCAACGGCTTCATCCCAGTTGGATCAGATTCCTGCCCGAATCGCATAACCGCTCCTTCGTGCGCCCCTGCTAACCTGCTCAGCTCAAACAGCCAGAGAAATTCCATTGCAGGCTCAGACCCGCATACAGGTCAGCAGTTGCGGAAAATTGCCTGAATCGCCCGACTAGAACGCGGCCAGCTCCTGCATCGCCCGGTACAGGTCCTCAGGTTGCGGCAGGATCGCATCCTCCAGCACCGGCTGATATGCCACAAACGTATCCATCGCCGCCACTCGCCGAACGGGAGCGTCAAGATCGTGAAACAGCTCATCGCCGATTCTTGCCGCGATTTCGGCGCCATAGCCCCAGCTCAACATATCCTCGTGCGCCACGATCACTCGGTTGGTCTTCTTCACGCTCTCTGCAATCGCCTCCCAGTCATACGGCGTCAGGCTTCGCAGATCGATCAGCTCCACGTCAACGCCCGTCTCGCGATGCAGCTTCTGTGCCGCCTGCAAAGCCCGCGGCACCACGGCACCGTAGGTCAGCACCGTCAGGTCCTTGCCCGGCCGCACAATCTTTGCCTTCCCAAACGGAATGCAATAGTCGGGCCCGGGATACGCTGCGCGCCCAAACGTCTCGCGATACAGCCGCTTGTGCTCAAAGAAGATCACCGGATCATCACAGCGAATCGCCGTCCGTAGCAGCCCAATCGCGTCCAGCGCATTCGACGGCATCACGATCCGCACACCCGGGGTATGGGTAAAGATGCTCTCACCGGACTGCGAGTGATAGATCGACCCGCCCGTCAGATAGCCGCCGATCGGCACCCGAACCACCAGCGGGCAGCTGAACTCGCCATTCGAGCGCCACCGCACCAGCGGCAGCTCATTGCGCAGTCTGATGCATTGCCGGCCAGATGTAGTCGAAGAACTGAATCTCCACCACCGGCTTCAGTCCCGCGCACCGCCATTCCAATCGCGCGTCCGACGATATTCGCCTCGGCCAGTGGCGAGTTGAAGCACCGCTCGCTGCCAAACTCCGTCTGCAGCCCGGCCGTTAGCTTGAACACCCCGCCCTTGCCCTTCACCTTACCCGCGCGCAAAGCCTCATCGCGGCTCGCATCGGCAACATCCTCGCCAAACACGACAACCCGCTCATCCCGCCGCATCTCGTCCTTCAGGCAGCAGTTGATCAGGTCCGCCATCGTCCGTTCCGTCGCGTCTGCAATCGCTGCCGGCTTCGTCGCGAACCGCGCATCCATCGGGCTCAGATCTTCCGAATACACATGCTTCATAATCGAAGCAACGGTCGGCAACGGCGCCATCACCGCGCGATCTGCCGCCCGCTGCACCTCTTCATCCACCTGATGTTCGAGCTTGTTGATCGCATCCGCGTCAAGAATCCCTTCGCGCAGAAGCCACATCTGCATCCGCGAGATCGGGTCCCGCGCCGCATCTGCCTCCAACTCCTCGACTGACCGGTAAAGCCGCTCATCATCGCTCAACGAGTGCGAGTAAGGCCGAATCACATGCCCATGCACCAGCGCCGGCCCTTTGCCTGCACGGCAGTATGCCACTGCCTCGGCCATCGCCTTATAGCTCGCAATCGGATCAGTGCCATCAATCTCGGCAAAGTGGAAGTTCGGGAAATTCGCCACCAGCTTCGAGATATTTCCTCCCGGCGTGTTCACCTCCACCGGAGTCGAGATCGCGTACCCGTTATCCTCCACCACAAACAGCACCGGCAGCTTCCCATTCGAAGCCGAGTTCAGCGACTCCCAGAACTCTCCCTGGCTCGTCGACCCCTCGCCGATCGAGACATACACCACCTCGTCGCCATGAAACGTCACATCTTTATATTCGCGATAGTCGCCGTCATGCTTCGCCGCGGCCTCAGGATGCCGCGTGAAGAATCTCCCCGCCTCCGCGCACCCAACTGCCTGCAAACACTGTGTCGCCGTCGACGACGACGGAGTCACAATATTCAGCTTCTTGCTCGACCAGTGCGACGGCATCTGGCGCCCGCCGCTGGCAATGTCGTCCGCTGCTCCCACCGCCTGCAGCAGTTGCTCCTCCACCGTATTTCCCAGCGCCAGGCAGATCGCCCGATCGCGATAGTAGGGAAAGAACCAGTCATACCCGGGCTTCATCGCCATGCCCGCGGCGACCAGCAACGCCTCATGCCCCGCGCACGATACCTGGAAGAAGATCTTCTGCTGCCGCTTCAACACAATCTCGCGATCGTCGGTGCGGCGCGACAGATACATCAGCCGATAGAACTCCACCAACTGCTCCCGTGTCAGCGCGTTCTCCGCCGTCGCCGTTGTGATCTTCCTGTTCTCCTGCAGCCCAGATCCAGATCCTCTTGCCATGCACCTTCCCTCAGCGGCTCAAACACAGAGCACCGAACAAGATTGTACCGGGAACCCGGCACAATTGACTTCCACAACTACCGGCAACTTCCCGAAGAATTTGTCCGACCAATCAGCAGTTACAACACCCTCAAAACCAGGATCGTCTGATCGTCCGTCTGCTTTCCAAAGCTCCTCACCGCATCCACCATCGCGTCAACCGTTTCCTCGGGCTTCAGCCCCTCGCTCCTCCGCATCACCTCTTCCAACCGCCTCGCCGAAAACTCTTCTCCGGCAGCATTCTCCGCCTCCAGCACCCCGTCCGTCGTGATCACAAACACATCGCCTCTGCCATACCGAACTCGAGCCGTCTCGTACACCACCCCCTCGAACATCCCAATCGGAAGTTGCTCTACACCCAGCGTCGCAAAGTCCTTCGTCGCAGCCCTCCAGTGCAGCATGGGAGGATGCCCCGCCGATGCATATTCTGCCTCATCACCCTCCGCAAAGCGCAGTCCCGCAAACGTCATATACATGTTCTGCTCTTTTACTGCCGGCAGCACGCGATTCATCTTGTTCTGCATCTCCGCCAACCCGCACCCATCCAACAGCAGCGTCCGTCCCGCCGTCTTCACCATTCCCATCAGTATGCCCGCCTGCAACCCATGACCCGAGACATCAGCCACATAGCAAAACAACACTCCATCATGCAGTACCAGATCGACCACATCTCCGCCCACCTTCTCGCTCGGCAGAGTCAGCGCACACACTTCAAACCTGTCATCGCGGTACGAGATTCGCGGCACTAGCGTCGCTTGAATCCCGTGCGCTAACTCCAGCTCACGTTGCGCGATCATCGCCCGCCTCGCAGACGTCTGAATGAACGCAACAAAAAAGAGATACGATCCGACAAGCGTCACCCAAATTCCATTCACCGACAACGACAGCCCCCACTCCATCGACGGCACGGGAAATCGATGCGACTGAATGATTGCGTTCGTAACACGAACTGCAAAATAAACGACGATGAATTGGAGGACGATGACTCCGGGTACTACAGCCGGACGCCGAGCGAATCCAATCACGTACAGAATCGCAAAACTACCGCTTACAACTATCCATAACACGACAGCCGCGACCGGCAGCCGTCCCTTCGCTGTTACATCCGCAAGAAATCCCCCTGTCCCGAACAAGATAAACACCGCAATCATCAGATAGCGGAGCTCGCGCATGGGAACTGTTCGCCAATAGGCCCGCCGTTCGCGCCAGCCCGACAAAGGCGTCCATCTGCGCCAGCCCGTTTTCACCATCTCGGTCATACGGAAATCTTATCAAAGCAAAAGGGCGGCCCAGCACCCAGCCGGACCGCCCTTCCACTCAACCTTCCTTCTAAACAAACAAAGGAGCCAGCACCAGCGTAATCGTAGCCAGCAGCTTGATCAGCACATGCAGACTCGGCCCAGCCGTGTCCTTGAACGGATCGCCAACCGTATCTCCCACGACCGCTGCCTTATGCGCCTCTGACTTCTTGCCGCCATACTGTCCCGTCTCGATGTACTTCTTCGCGTTGTCCCATGCGCCGCCGCCGTTATTCATCAGCATCGCCAGCAGCACACCCGAGATCGTTCCGACCATCAGCAACCCAGCGACAGCCTCGGCTCCAGCCAGATTCACCGCCACGCCGCCGATCGCCGGCACCGGCAGAATCGCCCCCGGCGCATAGAGCGCCGAACTAGCCTGGTAGCTCGCGCTCAAATGCCGGAAGATCAGCCCTACAGCGACCGGCAGACCCACCACCAGCGCTCCCGGCAGCACCATCTCCTTCAGCGCCGCGCCCGTCACAATGTGCACGCAGCGTCCATAGTCCGGCTTCGACGTGCCCGCCATGATTCCCGGATTCTCCTTGAACTGATCCCGCACATCCTGCACCACCATCTGCGCCGTCCGTCCCACGGCCTTGATCGCCATCGAGCTAAACAGGAACGTCAGCGTCGCACCCAGCAGCGCTCCGACAAACACCGGAACCTGCGCCAGGTTGATGTTGGTGAAGCTCCAGCCCGCGCGGCATGTATCCACCCGCCGCCGCAACCTTCGCTGTCACGATCACCTTGATCTCTTCCAGATAAGCCGAGAACAGCAGGAACGCCGCCAGCGAAGCCGATCCCACCGCATATCCCTTCGTCAGCGCCTTCGTCGTATTTCCCGCCGAATCCAGCTTGTCCGTCCGCTCGCGAATCGAGTCAGGCTGATTCGACATCTCGATGATTCCGCCTGCATTGTCCGTGATTGGCCCGAACGTATCCATCGCCAGAATGTAAGCCGCGCAGCTCAGCATTCCCATCGTCGCGATTGCCGTACCATAGATGCCCTTGGCGTAGTCGCTGATACCCGTCACATCTGCCAGCCCCTGCACGCCGAAGTAGTAGCTCAGCAGCAATGCCGCCGAGATCGCTACCACCGGCATCGCCGGCGTCTCCATCCCAACCGCCAGTCCGCTGATGATGTTCGTCGCCGGACCCGTCAGCGATGCCTCAGCAATCGACTGCACCGGCCTGTAACGCGACTCCGTGTAGTACTCCGTGATCCACACAAACAGGAACGACGTGATCAGACCCAATTACGCCGCAACCCAGCAGCCACATCGGCTGCACCATGCGGCCCGTTCAGCATCAGGTATACCGCACCCGCAAATCCCGCCAGCGCAAGTGCCGACGTTACATAAAAGCCCTTGTTCAACGCATGCATCGGGTCTTCGTCTTCCGTCGTGCTCACCACAAACACGCCGACAATACTCGCAATCAAATTGATCGCCAGCACAATCAGCGGAAACAGAATCCCCTTCACGCCAAACACCGGATACAGCGCCGCGCCCAGAATCATCGCGCCCACATTCTCCGCCGCCGTCGACTCAAAGATGTCCGCTCCACGACCCGCGCAGTCGCCCACATTGTCGCCCACCAGGTCCGCGATCACTGCCGGGTTCCGCGGATCGTCCTCAGGAATCCCCGCCTCGACCTTGCCCACCAGGTCCGCGCCTACGTCCGCAGCCTTGGTATAAATTCCGCCGCCAAGCTGGGCGAACAGCGCCACCAGCGACGCTCCAAATCCAAATCCAACCAACTGATACGGCACCGCCTGCTGGATGCTCCAACCCACCAAAGAACAGGAACAGCGACCCCACGCCCGAGCAGCGACAGCGCCACGACCACCAACCCCGTCACCGCTCCCCCGCGCAGCGCCATCTGCAACGCCTTGTTCAGACTCGTCCGCGCCGCCGAAGCCGTCCGGATATTCGCCCGGATCGAGCAGTACATCCCCGTATACCCCGCCAGCGCCGAGCACACCGCACCCACCAGAAAGCTCACAACCGTCTTCAACGCATAGGGCTCCGTCCTCGGAGACATGCGATACCCAAAGAACACCACAAACGCCAGCACCACCGCAATCTCCGCCAATCGTCCTGTACTGCCGCCGCAGAAACGCCTCCGCCCCCTCGCGAATCGCGTTCGAGATCGCCTGCATCTCCGCCGTACCCGTATCCGATGCGATTACCGCACGCGCCAGCATCAGCGCAGCCACCAGTGCCAGCACCCCAACCCCCAGTGCAACCCACAGATACATCCGGCCGTCATCACTTCCTACATTGGCAGGTGTTACGCCCACCTGCTCCTGCACGGCCAACGCCAAAAAGCTCACAACATGCATGCAACGGTCTCCTTAGAACGTAAAAATTCTCTTAGCTTCACAAAGGCGGCAATTAGAGCATGCGCCAACAAACAGGGTCAATGCGTCCTTTGGTCCATCCCTGATCGGGGTTTCGAGGTGCACACTTCTCGCACTTCGGATCAGTCACTTGCATGAAATCGACAAACCAAAGTAATAGCACACAACTCCACACTTCCTCATGCAAATTCCATCAATCAGCCGATGCACACCTCAACGCAACAACGAGGTGAAGTCTGTCTGCTCCCACCAACGCGATCGTATCTACCCTGCCCATTCGCCGCTTCCATCTCCCGCTTTTTTGTCCGCGGTCTCGCACGGAAAGCGATTGTCCCGGCCCTACTGCTCACTCGCCTCGCAGGCGCCCAAACTGGGCACGATCGACATGACCAGCATCGCCCCGCACCGATACCTCGTCCTCTACCGCAACGCGACCATCCCCGGCGACGCCGAAGCCCACATCGCCTCCGCCGGAGCCCGCCTGACCCACCGCAACGAACACCTCGGCATCGCGGTCGTCGAGGCCCCACCCCAATCGTCCGCTCAGGACGACGCAGCCACCTTGCGCCGACTCGCCGCCCAACCCAACGTCGAGCTCGTTCTCCACGACCGCATCGTCTCAGCCCACCGCCTTCGCGTTCAAAGCATCGCCCCGACCAGCCTCGACCTTGACCCGTCGGGAAAATCCCCCGGCCGAACCTCTTCTATCGGCAGACTCCCAACCCGCGGCCCCATCCTCACCTCATCACCCTACGTTCCTCCCTCACCGCCAATCCCACCCTCAACCCCACCCTATGACACCTACTACACCAACACCCCGCAAGGCTGGGCCGTCCAGCAGGTCGGCGGCTACGGTGCCAACGTCCCCGGCGGCCCCGCGCACGGCCCCTGGGATACCACCATGGGCAAAGGCGTTCGCATCGCCATCATCGACAGCGGAGTCGACCAGACCCACCCCGACATCGCCCCCAACCTCGCTCTCAACCTCACCGAAATCGACCCATCCGCCTACCCGACCACCTGTGACGACGGCACTCCGCAAGACCAGACGGGCCACGGCACCTGGACTGCCTCCCTTGCCGCCGGCGCCATCGGCCCCGGCACCGGACAAGTCATCGGAGTCGCTCCCGCCGCAAGCATCCTCAACATCAAGGTTCTCCAGCGAATGCCCGCCGCCATCACCGGCGACACCAACCCCACCGACCTGTGCGAAGCCGGCGAAGCCAGCGGCCTGCTCAGCTGGGTCATGCAGGGCATCGAAGACGCCATCACCAATCGCGCCGACGTCATCAGCCTCTCCATCGGCGCCACCGCCGACCTCTCCACCGGAGACGGCGCTGGCCTTCTCGCCGCCTTCAATCGCATCACCTACGCCGCTGCCCAGGCCAACATCGTCCTCGTCGCCTCAGCCGGCAACGACGGCCTCGACCTCTCCAACCCCCAGCTATGTCGAGCTTCCTGCACAGTCCCGAGACGTCCTCGCCCTCGTCGCCTCCACCAACCCGGCCTGTGCCCAAAACTCCACCGCCGAAGCCACATGCTCACCCGGCCCGGTCAGCCTCGCCTATTACAGCAACTACGGCGCTCCTCTCAACGCCCTCGCCGCACCCGGCGGCAGCTACCCCGTTGGCGGCGATACCGCCGTCAGCGGCTGGGTTCGCGGTGCCTGCAGCTCCGGAAAACCCAACACTCTGGACGGCCTCCCCGCCGACCCCACCCACAGCTTCGGTTGTTTCAATCTCGGCCATACCGCCTACGTCCAGGCCATGGGCACCAGCGCCTCCGCCCCCCTCGCCGCTGGCGTCGCCGCTCTTCTCCGAGCCGCACACCCCGACTGGACGGCCGCAGCCATCGTCACAGCTCTACGCAACTCAGCTGTCTCCACTCCGGGACTTCCCGTCCCCGAGATCAACGCCGCCACAGCCCTGACTCAATCACTTCCAACGCAATAACGCAAAAACCTCTGACAGACACTATCCCTTCATCCGTTCTTTCACGCTATGAGCCAGTTTCTCGATCTCATCCGCTTTCTTAATCACATCCACGGATAAGGTATCCTTCGTCGACTTATCCACCTGCGCCTTCAGATCCGTAGCCAGCGCCAGCAACTTATCCGTATCCGCCACCAGACGTTTCTGCCGATCCGTATTTCGCAACTGAGCCTGTTTCTCCTCCCGGTGGCGGATCCAGGCTGGCGTCCGGATCCGCGGGATTGTTTTTGCCCGGTTGAGGTAACCCAGGTATTTGTCCCGTCTTCGTTCCCGGTGGCTGCGGGAACTCCTGTCCTCCACTCACACTCACCGAGCCCGACTGTCGCAAGTACAGCTGCAACCAATGCCACTTGCACCATTCTCATACTCGATCCCCCAATCCCCGCCCGGCGGCGGCTTCTCTATCTCGCTTCCTTCCCAGAATTGCATCTTACAAACAACTGAAGCATTCTGTTGTCAGCATCCTCCCCGAAAGCGAGACGCCGTAATCATGCACCTTCTGGCCATGGCCCTGCAAGAACAGCCACTCGTGCAGGTCATCGAACATGACTGGCATGACGACATCATCACTTTTCTCAGGGTCAAGCTGCCCAAAATAGTTGTCGTCCTTCTCGTCGTCTTCGTCGTCCAGCGCATCGTCTTCTTCTTCGTAAGACGGATGCAAAAGCGAGCCGATAAGAACGTCGGCAACTTTCATCGCGCCGCCCAGCTCCGCACCATTGCCTCCATCCTTCGCGCCACTTCGTATCTTCGTCCTCGGATTTCATCGCCTTCCTGCAGATTCTCAACATCTTCGACATCCCCTACCAGCCGATCCTCGCCTCCGCCGGCATCATCGGCGTTGGCATCGGCCTCGGCGCGCAGTCCCTGTTCAAGGACATGCTCAACGGCATCTTCATCCTGCTCGAAGACCAGTACAACGTCGGCGAGGTCGTCTCCATCGCCGCCGTTAAAGGCACCGTCGAAGACCTCTCCCTCCGCCGCACTGCCCTGCGCGATACGGACGGCACCCTCTACTCATCCCCAACAGCCAGATCGCCACCGTCTCCAACTTCTCCCGCGACTACTCCGTCGCCACGCTCGCCGTCAGCGTCGACGCCAGCGCCAATCCCGACAAGGTCATCGCTCTCCTCGGCAAACTAGCCGACGAAGTCCGCAACGACTCCGGCCTTCAAAGACATCGCCATCGCCGACCCCAACATCCTCGGCGTCGACAAGATCGAGGGCCGCGCCGTCACCTATCCCATCCAGATCCGCGTTCGCGCCAACCAGCGCGACGGCGTCCTCCGCGAACTCCGCCGCCGCATCATCCTCGCCTTTGAAAAAGACGGCATCCCGCTCGGCAACGATCCTGCCAACATGCTCATCCTGCGCGCCCCCGCCCCACAGAACCCCACCGCCCACTCCGCCTCAGCAACCACTCATTGGCTCGCTAGAAATAGCTCCTACAGCGGCATCTCCATAAACACGTCAGCACGCGTGTACGGATTCGGTGGCAGCTTCTCCGGCGGCACATGCCGGAATCCGATCGATTCATAAAGATGCACTGCGTTCTTCAGCTTCGTGCTGCTGCCAAGAAACAGCGATCTTGCGCCCATCAGCCTCGCTCGCGCGACCGTGTACTCGAGCAGCCTGCGCCCAATCCCCAGCCCACGTAGCTTCGGCGACACAGCCATCTTGGAGAGCTCATAGACCCCGTCTCCCATAGCGATCAGCGCAACGCACCCAACCGGCTCGCCATCCGCATAAGCCATAAAGATCTGGCCGCCCTTCCGCAGAATCGTCCGTTCAGGATCGCCCAGTGTCTCCCGGTCCTTCGCCTCCAGCGTGAAGTAGCGCGTGATCCACTCTTCATTCAGAGTCCGAAAGGCGAGTCGAGTCTTCGCCCGGAAGCAGCGGACGAATCTCAATCGTCGGCAGCACGCTGGCGGCTTCCTCGGTTGTGACAGGCCCTGCTGCAATCGAATCCATAGCGCACCTCTCATTCATCAGTCTGCTCTCTCCATTCCATGACGTCCAATATCTTGTTCTCCTCGATTATGATGTTTCACATATGGATCGGGATCTCGAGCTTCGACACCTGCGTTACTTCGTTGCGGTCGCCGAAGAGTTGCACTTCGGCCGCGCAGCTCAACGCCTGCATCTCTCGCAGCCACCCCTCTCGCAGCAGATTCGCAAACTGGAAGAGATTCTCGGCTATGCCCTCTTCGTGCGAACCTCGCGCTCCGTCGACCCTCACCAAGCCGGAGAGGATTTCCTCGAACGCGCCCGCCGCACCTTGCGCAACGTGCAGCGCGACATGGACGAAACCCGCAGCATCGGTCGCGGCGAGGTCGGCTCACTCAACATCGGTTTCGTCGGATCAGGGATGTTGGCGACCCTGCCCGAGATCTTCAAAGCCTACCGCGGGCCTATCCGAAGGTCCGCCTGCAACTCCACGAATCATTCACAGCGCGCGTAGTCGAAGGCCTGGAGAACGGAACGCTCGACGCCGGAATTCTGCGCGACGGCGACCCGAACGAGGGACTCACTCGCACGACGATCTTCTCCGAACCCTATGTCGCCGTCCTTCCCGCAACCCATCCTGCGAGCAAAACAGAAGAGCATCTCACCCGGAATGCTCCGCGACGAACCCTTCATCTACTACCCGCGAAGTGCCGGCGCACGCGCCTTTGAAAAACCGCTGACCCTCTTCGAGGAGTACGGCTTTCGCCCGCAGATCGCGCAGGAAGCCTCGCACTGGCTCACGATTCTCAGCCTCATCGGCGCCGGCTTAGGTGTTTCGGTTGCGCCTGCCTGTGTCGCGCGTGTTGCTTCACCTGAGGTCGTCTGCCTTCCCCTGCGCGGACAAAGATCGTCAGCACCATCGAACTGGCCTGGGTCGGCGGAGACGCGCGGCCCATCGTCAGACGATTCGCACAGATCGCCACAGGCACGCACCGCAGCTGAAAAGCTGTCCACGCACGTCAGCCTCAAACGACTGATTCATCGCCTCGATCAACCCATCCACCGTTGATACCGGCGGCAGACAACCCTTCCCATTGCAAACCACCGCAAAGCTTCCCTCTTCCTTCAGCCCCGGCAGATGCGGCAGCGTCTCCGCCAACGTCGGCGGCAACCCATCAAGCTGATCCCTCCGCAACCGAATCACGCTCTTGTTCACCGCATACCGGGCCAGCGCCACCGCCTCCAGCCTTCGCGCCGCTGCATCGTCGCCGATAACGCAAACCTGCACCGCTCGCTGCACCATCCGCTGCAGCGCCAACCCATAGCTCGCCGCATACAACCCAAAGTGCTCGACCACGCCCGCAAAAGTCTCCAGCGTCTCCAGCGCCTTCACCGCATAGTCCTCGCGCCCATTCAGCGCCTCCAGCCGCAACAGCAGCGCCGCCGCCACCGGATTGCCCGCCGGCGTCGGCGAATCCTGCAACGGCTTCCGCCGCGTCACCAGAGCCCCAAGCCGCACCTCGCCCTTCGCCGCAGCCTCCGTATCGAAGAACCCGCATCCCGTCGCATCATAGAACCGAGCCAGCGCACTCTCCATAATCGACTCAGCCGCGGTGTAGTACCGCATCTCGCCCGTCATCTCCCACGCATCCAGCGCCGCATGGCCCAGAAACACATAGTCATCCAGCACTCCGGCCACCCGCGCGCCACCGCCGCCATTCTCGCCATACGCCACCACATGCGCCAGTCCGGTCTTCGAATCCCGCGCCTCCGCCAGCACGCGATCCAGCGACTTCAGCGCAAACGCGCGCACCTCCGGCATATCCAGCACACGCCCCGCCTCCAGATACGCCGAGATACACATCCCGTTCCACCCCACATAGATCGTCTTGTCGATATACGGAGTCGGCCTCTTCTTCCGCGCCGCATACAGCTTCGCCTTCGCCGACTCCAGCCTCTGCTTCGCCTCATCGAGCGTGATCTTGTTCGCCTTCGCCACGCCCTCCAGCGTCCCCCGAACATGCAGCACATTCTTCGCCGGGTTGTGGTGCATGTCGCCAATCTCGCCGATGTCGTAGTACGCGCTCGCCACCGCCATCTCTTCCGGCCGTCAGAACCTCAGCCGCCTCATCGAGCGTCCACGTAAAGTAGTCGCCGTCATCCTCCAGCGAAAAATCCGCGTCCTGCGAGGCATAAAACCCACCCCGCTCGCGGTCGCTCAGCCACTCATCCATCCACCGGATCATCTCCCGCGCCACCCGCGCGGCCTCCGGATCGACGAACGTCTGGAACGCGTGCACATAGTTCTTCAGCAACTCGCTGTTGTCATACGCCATCTTCTCGAAGTGCGGCACCACCCACCGCTCATCGACCGAGTAGCGATGAAATCCGCCCGCCAGATGGTCGTAGATTCCGCCCTTCGACATCTTCTGCAGCGTCACCATCGCCGCATTCTTCGCCGACTCGCCCACTCCCTCCGCGCCGCCCACCGACACCCGCGACGCCACATCCAGCAACAGATCGATCGCCCCCGAATGCGGAAACTTCGGCTGCGATCCAAATCCGCCCGACCGCGCATCGAACTGCTTCAGCGCCGACTCCACCAGCTTCGCCACCAGCTCCGGCCCCGGATTCCCCGCCCTGCCCATGAACGACTCGTTATGCTCAATCGCCGCCATCACGCTGCCGGCCGACTCGTTCACCTCATCCCGCCGCTTCTGAAACGCCTCCGCCATCGTCAGCAGCACGCGCTGAAAACCCGGCCGTCCATGCTGATCCGCCGGCGGAAAATAAGTCCCCCCAAAGTAAGGCTTCCCCTCCGGAGTCAGAAACGCCGTCAGCGGCCATCCACCCTGTCCGCTGATCGCCGACACCGCCGCCTGGTACCGCGTATCCACATCCGGCCGCTCATCGCGGTCCACCTTCACCGCAATAAATTGGTCGTTGATGATCTTCGCCGTCTCCGCGCTCTCATACGACTCGCGATCCATCACATGGCACCAGTGGCACCACACCGCGCCAATATCCAGCAGAATCGGCTTGTCCTCCGCTTCGCCTTCTGCAAACGCCGCTTCGCCCCACTCCTGCCATTGCACCGGCTGATGCATCGCAGACCGCAGATAAGCCGAAGACGCCTTGGCCAGAGAGTTCAAATGCTCTCCAGCCTTTTCCTTACTCTGTTCGTCACTCATAGACTCTTCAGTTTAGTCCACACTCAGCACCGCAATCGCCTCCGAAAACCACTAGTCATTCCACTCATTACTCGTCGGTCACCATCGACCCACAAAACAAAAAGGGCCCGAGCCGAAGCCCGAACCCCTCGTAAACCAACCACTCATCTACTGCAGGCGGCGTAGTTCGGAGTCACCGAGATCGGCTTCGGTGCCTCCGGAGCCTTCGGCGCCGTCAATCCCGGAATCACCGGCGTCTGTCCCGATCACCCCTGCGCCGCACCCTGAATACTGATCCCATACCGATCCAGCGTATTCGCCAGCAGTTGACACAGCTGCGCCCGATCCCTCGCATACGCCGCCGTCGCCGAGATCAGCGTATTCTCCGCCGACCGCAAGATTCCTCCCCTGCTGCAGCACCAGCGCCGTCGTCGAAGCACCCAGCTTGTACTTCTTCTGCTCCGCGTCCAGGCTCTGCGCCGCATAGTCTCGCGCCGCCTGCGCCGCCTCTACCTGGGCTCGGTCATTGGTCAGCGCATACTGCTGGTTCGTCACCTGAATGCGAATCTGCGTATAAAGCTGCTGCAATCGCATCTGCGACTGCCGATACTCCATCTGCGATCGCGCCTGGTCGGCCTGCGCCGTCCGGTTGCGCAGCGTAACGTGATGTTCACCCCAACACCCTTATCCGGAGCGCTGTTGTTGAACAGTGTTGCCGAACGCCGTCGCCGTAGCCGACCGACGGAAAGGTTCCCGGCGGATACGGCTGCCCGTATTGAAGTTGATCGCACTCAGGATTCTGAGCCCGCCCAGTGCACTTCGCGCCATAGAACGCATACGCATCCACCATCGGCAGCAGCCCATTCTTCAACGCCTTGATCGTGATCTCGTTGTTCTTCATGTTCAACACCGCCTGCTCGATCTGCGGATTGTTCACATACGCCTGCTTCACCAGATCCTCGACTCGCAGGTCCTCCTCCGGCAGCCGATCCAGGCCCACCCGATCGGTCGGAATAACTGGCGCAGCCGCCAGCTGCGGATCGTTCAGAGTTCCGCGCGATCGCCTGCTTCATCAGCAGTTGCTGATACTCCAGGTTCGACTTCGATGCCACCAGCGCCTGCTTGTCGGTCGCCACAGCGCTATCGGAGTTCACCACATCCAGCGGAGCCAGCGTTCCAATCTCCAGCTGCTTGCGATTGTCCGCCGTCAACTGCGTCGACTGCGCCAGCGCACGCTCCTTCGCCTGCTCATCCTCATACGCGCTCACCAGCGCCCAGTAGATATTCTCCACCTGGTTGACCGTGTACAGCAGCTGCTGCCGAAACGCCGAGTCAGTAATCCGCCGGTCGTTCTTTGCCTGCAGAATAAATCGCCCGTTCACGCCCGGGCCAAACCCCTGCAGCAGATGCTGCGTCGCCGTCGCGCGGAAGCTCGTGGTCAGCGACGGGCTGTAGTTGCTGAAAGGATTGTTCGTCGTAACGCGAGTGTTGTTGAAGCCCACCGTCAGCTGCGTACCGGTCAAGAAACCCTGGCTGTAGTTGAAGTTGTACGTCGCCGTATCCGTATTCAAGCGGCTCGACCGCCGCTGAACAAGCGTATTCAGCTGCGGCGCGTCTGCGCCTCATACTGCCAGCGTGCCCGTCAGCACCGGGTCCAGATTCTCCGGCGTCGGACCGCCGCCGTTCGTGCTCACCACGATTCCGCCTACGCCTGTACCGCCGCCGCCTCGCCGGTCGAGGTCGCGCCCGGTCCGCCGCCGCCGTAATCGTCGTCGTCGTTCCGCCCAGCGTATTGGTCACCAGGCCGGTCGAGACACCGCGAAGCGACGATCCCGCCTTCGCCCGCAAAATGTCCGTATCGGCAATGTCAAGATTGATCCGCGCAATCGCAATGTCGAAGTTATTCTCCAGCGCCAGCGTCACCGCATCCGACAGGCTCAGATAAATCTTTCCATCCCGCAGCAACGCGTCCAGACCGGGCCGTATTTCCCAGTCTGCGGCGCCGGAACATTGATCGCCGTATAAGGCGCGATCGGATTCCAGAAATGGCTCTTCGGCTTCGTGTAATCGATGCCCGTATCCCGCAGATACAGCGGCTCGGTCGGCTTCGGCGCCGGAGCCTGCGGCAAGCCCAGGCTGTCCCGTCGTATCGTTCGCCATCGCGCTGCGGCGGCGCCGGTGCGGTCGGATTGTCTGCGGCGGTGTCTGGTCTGGATTCGTCTGCTGCGCTATTCCCGGCTGCGTCCACACACTCATCAGCAACAGTGCAATGCTCGCTGCCGCCTGCATATCCTTTAATCTCACGATGCGCTCTCCAACTCTTCCCTGATGCTTGCTCAACAGTTGCCAGGCTCTGCCTGTCGCCTGCCGAACCCCGAGTTCACAGACTTGCCTGAACCCATACAACCGTCAGGAGCCAGGTCCACTCATCAACTTATTGCAATGCTTTATAAGACGCGCAGCACCTTCCCAACGACTCTTAAAGAGATGCTCCTGACCTTCTACATTCCTATCGTTCTAGAAATGCTTTGGCTCAGGCAGATATACGCACCCGTCCGCTGCTTCGTTCCCAACAATCCAGCAAAAATTATCGAATTGAGAGTAACCGACTAAGTATATCAACCATCTACCGTTACCCTGGCTCCTCTCCCTCGGCATCTAGCTTGATTCCACTCCGCAGCATCCCAACGCATCAGATCTCCGTTAAGCCTGAACCCTCAAAATCAACACCCAGCTACTATAAGAAATCATCGACTGCTGAATTCACATTGCAAGAGGACCGTTCATGCACCTAGCTGTCTCTTCGCGATCCTGTTCGCCTCCTCTCTTGCCATTGCCCAAGCTCCCCGTCTCGAGGATCGTCCACACCGCCGACGTCGATCTCGCCTACGAAGTCTACGGCGCTCCCAGCAGCGCCACTCCTGTTATCGTCGCCAACGGCGGCCCCGGCTTCTCCCACGACCTATCTCCTGCAGAACGACGTCTTCACCTCTCGCCTCGCCCACAACCGCCAGGTCGTCTTCTACGACCAGCGCGGCGACGGCAAATCCAAACTCCTTAATGCCCGGCTCGTCAGGACATGAACGCCCAGGTCGCCCCGACCTCGACGCTATCCGCGCCAAACTCGGCTTCGAGAAGTTCGACCTCATCGGGCACTCCTGGGGCGGCCTGCTCGCCATGGGTCTACGCCGATGCGCATCCCGAGCACATCGCAAAACTTAGTCCTCATCGACTCTGCCGCTCCCGCATGGAAGCAGATCACTCTTCCTCTTCAGCGACGTCTTCCCTAGACGTCGGCGCAAAAGACGAAGAGATCACCAAGACCCTCGGCAAAACTCCCGAAGCCACCGAAGCAACACCTGGACAATTACTTCAGCATGCTCTTCTACAGTCAGGAGAATCACGACCGCTTCGTCGCCGGCGTCACCGACCCCGGCCAAAACACTGCCGTCAACGCTGCCGTCAACAAAGCCATCGCAACCCTCGACCTCAACCCGGAACTGCCCAAGTTCAACTTCCCCACCCTCGTCATGCACGGCCGCTTCGACATGAACGTCGCCATGCTCACCGCATGGAAGACCTACAAAGCCGATCCCCAACGCAAAGATCGTCATCTTCGCCAAGAGCGGGCACCTTACCTGCTACGAAGAGCCCGACAAATTCACCCAGGTTCTCGACGACTTCCTCGCCGGCAATAAACTCGATACCTATTATCAAAAAGCGCCCGGGCACGCACGCCCATCGCGCACTTCGCGATGCCGGAGGTCATCCCTTAACAAATAAACCTGCGATTGCAATTGCTCGGTTCCTTAATCCGCGTCACCCGCGCACAATCCGCGGTCAATCCCCCACCGTGATACCGTCCAAAGCATCCCCATGCCGCACTGGAAGCTCATCCTCACCTACGACGGAACGCCCTACAACGGTTGGCAGATTCAGCCCAACCTGCCCACCGTCCAGGGCACCCTCGCCCAGGCCATCCACCGCATCACCGGCGAAACCGTCCTCCCCCAGGGCTCCGGCCGCACCGACACCGGCGTCCACGCCCTCGCCCAGGTCGCCACCTTCTCCCTCACCGTTCCCATCCCCGCCGCCAACCTCCACCGCGCCCTCAACCGTGCCCTTCCCGCCAGCATCCGCGTCCTCTCCGTCGAAGCCGTCCCCGAAGACTTCCACGCCCGCCACAACGCCCTCCGCAAAACCTACGAGTACCGCATCTTCCCCTGCGGCTCAGACCAACATCTGCTCCCCCATGCTCGCTCCCTTCGTCTGGCCCTGCCGCCTCCCACTCGACCTCGCCACTCTCCAACAAGCCGCCGCCCACATCCTCGGCACCCACGACTTCACCTCCTTCGCCGCCACCGACCCCGACCACTCCACCCGCACCGCAGCGAACGTCCTCGAAGCACCCGAACTCGAATCTCACCGACAATCGCACCCCCTCTCAACCGACCAGCCGATCTCACCGACCGCCGCAGTCGAGAACCCGTCAACCCACCCCCACCCGACAACACCCGCACCATCTACCACTCCACCTGGCGCCAGCACGAAGACCTCCTCATCTACCGCGTCACCGGCTCCGGCTTCCTCCACCACATGGTCCGCAACCTCGTCGGCACCTTCGTCGAAGCGGCCGCCATCGCATCTCGCCCGACACAATCCCCACCATCCTCGCCGCCCGCAACCGCACCGCCGCCGGTCCCACCGCCCCGCCCGCGGCCTCTTCCTCGTCGAGGTCGAATACTCGATGCCCAGCCACCTGCCTCCGCCCAGCGCCGCATCTCCCGCCTCGCCACCCTCACCGCCGTCCACCGCGCCTTCCACTGGCTGCATCTCCACCAGCCCCAACTCCGCCAATGGCAGCTCGAGCTGGTCCGCATCCCCGCCCCACCCTTCGGCGAATCCGCCCGCGCCGCCTGGTTCCTCGACCGCTTCCACGCAACTCGGCCTCACCAACATCCACCTCGACGACGCCGGCAACGCCCTCGCCGAACTAGCCCGCAGCCAGACACCCCAGACAGCCCATCCGCCAGACCCGCAGAACTCGCGATCCCTCAGCACCACCCCCTGCATCCTCCTCTCCGCCCACCTCGACACCGTCTTCCCCGCCGGCACCCCCATCGACCCCATCGAAGCAAACGACACCCCCGCATCTCGCCCCCGGCATCTGCGACAACGCCGCCGGCCTCACCGCTCTCCTCGCCATCGCCGCCGCCCTCCGCTACGCCAACATCACCCCACCCATCCCCATCCTCTTCGCCGCCAACGTAGGCGAAGAGGGCGAAGGCGACCTCCGCGGCATGCGTCACCTCTTCGAGCGCGGCCCCTACCGCACCCGCATCGCCGCCGCCATCGCCCTCGAAGGCGGCGGCAACTCCGCCGTCGTCACCCGCGCCCTCGGCAGCCTGCCGCTTCCGCGTCACCATCACCGGCCCCGGCGGCCACTCCTGGGCCGACGCCGGCGCTCCCAACCCCATCCTCATCCTCAGCCAGGCCCTCACCCGCATCGCCGCCCTCAAACTCCCCACCGACCCCCTCACCACCCTCAACGTCGGCCACATCTCCGGCGGCACCTCCATCAACTCCATCCCCGAGTCCGCCACCGCGCTCCTCGACCTCCGCTCCACCGACCCCACCCAGCTCATCTCCACCGCCACCGACGTCCACCAGCATCTTCGACGACATCGTCACCACACCACCACCAAAAACCACAACTCCACCACCAAAACTCCACATCGAAACCATCGGAAACCGCCCCGCCGCCGCCCTCCCCGACGACTCCCCCCTCCTCCACACCCTCCGCGCCGTCGACCGCCACCTCACCCTCCGCACCGAACCCCGCCTCGGCTCCACCGACGCCAACATCCCTCTCTCCCGCGGCATCCCCGCCATCGCCATCGGCAGCGGCGGCAACGGCGGCGGCATCCACACCCTCCAGGAGTGGTACGACCCCACCGGCCGCGAAACCGCCCTCCGCCGCATCCTCCTCACCCTCCTCGACACCACTCCAAACCACCGCCGACGCGACGGCCAAAAACTAAACGCCGCAATCCAATCTCCTGAAAAGCTTGCGATCCCGGCATCTCGATTGATACTCTCGGGATTGCGTAAAGGGCGCCATCCGG
>CAVWHJ010000011.1:0-16969 GCA_963754765.1 uncultured Acidobacteriaceae bacterium
CACGCCCTTCATGAAATCGGAAGGCAGCAGCGATCCCGAAAGGAATCCCGTAGCCAGAAAATAAGCAACAATCACGCCCGCAAGAACATAACCATAATCCGAGTGCCCGTCCGTCAGCGCGGGCGCCAGCGCGTCGCACAGGTTCGAAAAGTGCGTCAACACCCCGCCCAGCTTCGCCAGCGTGAAGCCTGCGATCAGCTTCCCCATCGTAGCGGCTGACTCGGGAACCAGGTTCTTGTCGCGCGTATTCGTCGGAGCTCCCCCTTCCGCCGTCGGAGTCGACGACGTCATCATTTGCGATCCAACACCCTGCGGATAGCCGAACAGCAAGCCAAAGAACCCGCCAATCAACGCGCACGCTCCTCCAAGCAGAAGCGGTATCTCCCAGTCCCGGCAAACAATCATCGCCGCAGCAAGTCCCACAATGAGGAAGACGATCAATCGAACGCGACGACATAGCGGACGGAGTCAGGGTCGCCGGTGTTTCTTCCCGGCGGAAACATCGCTCTGTTCCCTCCGTAAAGCGCAAAAGCTGCGAGAGCCAGAACAACAAACATGCGAAGATGCCCTGAAATGGAAATCTCCTGGCGATAGGCAACTCCCAAAATCACCACCGCCACAACAAGTAGAATCGGCAGCGCGTATCTGGCTGCGACTGTGCGTGTCGTTCCGCGATCGTCATCCTGCATAGTCACCTCATTTCTTGGGGAGGGGCCGAAAGACCAGAACGCCAGCCTGTCACATTCTCGATCGTCTGACAAGCCGCGCACCCCAGTGCGGCCATTCCGCGCCACAAATCACTGTTCCCAAAACGGGAATCCCCAAAATAAATCTCAAAACCGTGGCGTGTTTTTACCCGCGCAAATCCCACCATGCAACGCACCACGATTCACCACGAATCCACCACAGATTCACCACAAATCACCACGCAAGAACACGCAGTTTTCTCCACTCCCCCTCGAAAAAAGCCCGAAAAGAGCAAAAAAAAGCCCCGGCAACCGCCGGAACTTTTTTCTTACAAAATTCTAGAAAAAAAACTAAACGCTAAAGCTCGACCCACACCCGCAGGTGCTCTTCACCGCGGCGTTCTCAAACTTAAATCCAGCCGCCTCAAGTGTTTCCACGTAATCCACCGTGCAGTTCTGCAGGTACATCGCAGAAGTCGCGTCCACGAAAACCTTTAGATCGTCGAACTTATAGACCTTGTCCATCATTCCACTCTGGTTCTCGAACGACATGGAGTATTGGAAGCCCGAACACCCACCGCCAACCACACCAATCCGCAACCCGGCAGGAACCGGGTTCTGCGTCGCCATAATCTCCCGTACCTTACTAATCGCAGCAGACGTTAGCGTTACAGGCGTAGTCGAAGCCGGCGCGCCAACAACGACCTCAGGGGTAACAGATGCAGTAGACATCGGCAAATCTCCTTGTCTTTTCCAGACATTGTCTCTTTCAGACAACTTTAAGTGTATGCCCCTGCCACTTCCCCGGCAAGTGCTCACTTAGTAGATGTGTGCCTCAACCCTTTCGATTCAACCGACTCTACAACATACCGCACCTGAAGATTCCTGCTACCATCAGGATCGATCCAACATCGAAGAGTCATGAAGTTCATCCTGTTTATCGCGAACGCCTTCATCAACACCATGGGAATTACCCAGCCCTCGCCGCAAGCCGCAAACCGTGCGGCCTGGTTCATCTTCATCATGCTCTCTGCGGTGATCGCCGCTGTCGCCACCATCGCCATCCTCGCCATCCACTGGGCTTCCAATCACTGAAGGTCACCCCTGTTGCAACCTGCACTCCCCCGCAGAAAAAGACTGTGTCATCGATCCTTAGCTGGCGTATGATTGCGGCGGATGGTTCACCACCCCAGACTGAATTTGACCGCAAGACGGGGTCGGACCTTCCTAAACGTCGGCCCTGTCATAGGGCGAAGGAGCAGCGATGAACCCTATGGATGCAATACCACTCCTGTTGATTATTTGGGCAGCGATTGTAGCCTGCTTTCTTGGCATGCTCGCCTATAAGGGACAGCTCACCCGCTACGAAGAGGATCAACTCTTCCTCAGCGAGACCGTCTCCCATGAACAGCAACTCCAAAGCGAAATCATTCGCAAAGTTAACAAGATTCAGCCGTTTGTCCGCATCTTCGGCGTGGCTTCAGCGGTGATGACTGCCGGAATCGTCGGTATCTTTACCTGGGACGCCTGGCAGCACCTGAAGTAAGCCCTCAAAGATCGACCCTGGACATCGTGCCCTGCGCTTGGGGATCAATGGCAAGCAAAGAGCCAGTGGCGACACCGCCACTGGCTCTTTGTCATGGTCCGGAACTACGCGTTATACGTTGACGACGAGACCTTCCCGCCGCGTCCCGTCCAGTTGGTATGGAAGAACTCGCCCCTCGGCTTGTCGACGCGCTCATACGTGTGCGCCCCAAAGAAGTCCCGCTGTGCCTGCAGCAGATTCGCCGGTAGCCGCTCGCAGCGATAGCCATCATAGAAGGCAAGCGCAGTCAGAAGGCAGGCATTGGAAGACCAATCTCAATCGCATGAATGATCGCCTTCCGCCATGACCCCTGGTACTTGCTCAAGGCACTCGAGAAGAAGTCGTCCATCAGCAGATTCTGCAGCTTCGGATTCTTATCGAACGCCGCCTTGATATTCCCCAGGAACACGCTCCGGATAATGCATCCGCCGCGCCACATCAGCGCAATGCCGCCCATATTCAGATTCCACTTCTCCTCTTTCTCCACGGCGCGCAACAACATGTATCCCTGCGCATAGCTGATCATCTTCGAGCAGTACAACGCCCGCCGGACATCCTCTATAAACTGCTTCTTATCCGCCACAGTCAGCGCCTTCTTCGGCCCCTGAAGAACCTTCGACGCCGCAACCCGTTCCTCCTTCAAAGCCGAAAGGCATCGAGCAAACACGCTCTCCCCAATCAGCGTTACAGGCATTCCCAGATCCAGCGCAGAGATCGCCGTCCACTTGCCCGTTCCCTTCTGTCCCGCTGTATCAAGAATCTGGTCCACCATCGGCTTCCCGTCGTCGTCCTTCTTCGCAAATATCGCCGCCGTAATCTCAATCAGGTAGCTGTCGAGTTCGCCCTTGTTCCAATCTGCAAACACCTCATGCAGTTCATCCGCGGTCAGCCCGAGCCCGTCTTTCAACAACTGGTACGCCTCGCAGATCAGCTGAATATCGCCATACTCAATGCCGTTATGCACCATCTTCACGTAGTGACCGGCGCCGCCTTCGCCCACCCAGTCGCAGCACGGAACGCCACCCTCCACCTTCGCCGCAATCGCCTGGAAGATCTCCTTCACGTGCGGCCACGCGAGGGGATTTCCACCCGGCATAATCGACGGTCCAAACCTCGCGCCCTCTTCTCCGCCGGAAACGCCAGTGCCGACAAACAGGATTCCCTTCTCCGCCAGCTCTTTCGTGCGCCGGTTCGTATCGGTAAACAGTGAGTTCCCGCCATCGATCAAAATATCGCCCTTCTCGAGATACGGCAGCACATGTTCGATCGTCTGATCGACAACCTCGCCCGACTTCACCATCAGCATCACGCGTCGCGGCAGCTTCAACGCCGCGCACAGATCCTTCGCCGAGTGCGTTCCCACCACCTGCGTCCCCTTCGCCTCATCGGCAAGGAACTCATCTACCTTCGACGTGGTGCGATTGAATACCGCAACCTTGTATCCATGGTCGTTCATGTTAAGCACGAGGTTCTGGCCCATCACCGCCAGCCCTATCAAACCGATATCGCAAGTTCCTTCTGCCATCTCTATCTCCATTGCGACTCCGTCAGGAGTTCCGCCAAACTATGACCGGCCACTCATCCATAACGCAAAAGTGGTCCAGCCACGAATGCCTTTTTTATCACACGTATCCAACCGAAAGATAGGGATGCAGCCGAACCCATTCAACCCCGGCTTAACTCGCGACCGGCGAAGAAAAGGCTCTGGCAAACGCCAGAGCCTCTCATACCAAAACTTCGCCAAAACAAACGGCAGCTAAATTTACTTACCCTTCACCGCAATCACTTCAATCTCAACCAACGCCCACGGAGCAGCCAGCGCCGCCACCTGCATGGCGCTTCTGGCCGGCTTGTTCGGCTGATCCTTCGTCCCGAAGAACTGCGTATACGAAGCCTGCAATCCAGGAAAATCCAACTTCCCACCATTAGCAGGATCGCCCGCAAGAAACACGGTCATCTTCACCACGTCCTTCATATCCAGCCCCTGCTCTTTCAGCAACGCCTGAATCTTATTCAACGCGCTCAGCGCCTGCGTCTTCGTATCCCCGTAGACTGCGGCCGTTCCCTTCGCCGCATCCGCTGGCGTCACCGGCGAAGCCAGCTGCCCACTCAAATACAGCGTGTCTCCCGCCCACACCCCATTCGCAATCGGTGAAGCCGCATTCGGCTGAAGATGCTTCACCTCAACCTGAGCCTGCACCGAACACACAACAGCCATCAACGCCGCCACCATCAAACCGCACTTGATCTTCATCGTTCTCTCCATTCCTCAAAATCGTTAGCCCTGCCGCACAACTCCCGCAGCGGCGCCCGAAAGCCTGGCCGCCTTAACCTTATCCGCAATCATTCCCACGGCGCGACGCGCGCTCAACGCCGCTCCCTCCTGCCATCCCACAATGTGGCTCGCTGTATCGCCCGCAAAATAAATCGGCCCATCCGCCTGGATGATCACGTCATATCCACTCGCGCCGCCACCGTAGCTGCGTATCCACGAGCCCTCATTCCACGGCACCCGGCTCCATCCGCAGAACACGGGATTCTTCAACTCCTTCCCGCAACCCGGATGGATCTTCTCAATCGACCCGCGCGAAGCTTCAAACTTCTCCGCGAGCGACAGCTTGTAAAACGGGGAGCCCAGCTCATCCGAGTACCCCGACACCACAACACCCGTCGGGTGCATCAGCCGCGCCGAGGGATACCAGATCGGGCTCGGCCCCTGCTGCACATAAGACAGCCCTCCGTAGATGTTGTACTCCGTCTCCCAGAACCGCTTGCTCTCCCATGCGATCTTGTACGCGCCCCCCATCGTGCTCTCGTCCACCACCTTCTTGAATGAAGGGGACAGATCATTCGGAATCTTCTTCAGCATCGAAAACGGCAGCGCCGCGATGCAGTACGCAGCCTCCACCTGTTTCGTCGCACCCCCCTGCGTATACGACACGCGAACCCCCGTCGCCGTCTTCCGAATCTCCGTCACCGGCGACTTGTACTGCACAATCGGCCCCAGCGCCTTGGCAAACGCATACGGTATCCGGTCCATCCCGCCCACCGGCTGCATCATCGTCGCCTGCCAGTCCCATGCCTCTTCGATAAACAGATCCTGCCAGAAGTTCTCATCCAGCAAAACCCGCATGTCCAGCGGCGTATCGTCGATTCCCACCTGCGACCCCGCTCCCGGCGGGGTCTTATACCCGGCGCGCTCCGACCCCACATACGCATTCTTGTCATTCAGCGGCCCGTAGATCCCCAGAAACGACATCATCCGTTCCCGGTCTTCCTTCGTGAACTCCGCATCCAGCGCCCCATTCGCAATACACTTCGAAAGCAGCTCCGACACATGCCCTCGCGTATCGTTGATCGCCTTTCTCTGCGGCACCGGCTTCCCGCCGTTCGCCGTATCGCTCTGTAGCAACGTGGAGCGTGAAGTATTGATCTCCACCTCCATCGCCACACCAAGCTCGCGGCAATATCCCAGCATCGTCCAGTGTGTGCTCGGCAACCGCGCCGGTCCAAGGTTCTGGTAGTTCCCTTCCTCCCACTGGATCGACTGCTCAGTCCCATCGACGAACTTCACCTTCGTCCCATTGCGCCCCGTCCAGTTCCGCCCACCCGGCCGATCCCGCGCCTCCAGCAGCGTCACGTCGTAGCCAAGCTTGTTCAGCTCATACGCAGAGACCAACCCACCAATCCCCCCGCCCAGCACCACCACCTTTACGCCTTTACCCGAGCCAGCCGCTGCCTGAATCGGCGTAACCTGCTCGCCCTTCATCGGCATCAACCCAAGCGACTGCATCGTTGCGAACGCTGCGCTATAGCCACCAACCTGCCCTACACGCATCAGGAAATCGCGGCGGGAAAAACCCATGGACGATACCTCTCTCTTCTATGAATTCCATCTCTTACAACCCAAAGCCCAGAAAGTACGACCCATCGAGGATCCACCGTTGCCTTTGATGAAGCTCCGCCAAAGACATTGCGGGACCGCACATCTCGAATCCTCGAAAAATTGGAAATTGTTAAATTACGTCTACTCTATCGCAAAACCCTCGTTGTCGATAACCCAAATCTCATCGGCGCAGAAATCACTCGCCGCGCAACTTATAATCATGACGCGCGTCATATAATAAGTCCCGGCGTGAAATGCGCCTCGTAAGTCAGAAAAACCATGAGAGTAAGCCGTATCCAGGCAGCCGAAAATCGCGAACGAATCCTCGACGTAGCCACCAGGCTATTCCGGGAGCGCGGCATCGACGGCATCGGCGTCGACGACCTCATGAAGGCCGCCGGCCTCACTCACGGCGGCTTCTATGGCCACTTCAAATCAAAGGAAGACCTCGTCGCGCAAGCCTGCGCCCGCGCCGTCTCAAGGATGCGCCAGAACTGGATCAACGTCGTCGACCAGTCAACCGGCGATCCCCTCGAAGCCCTCGCCGCAACCTACCTCACGCCAAAACATCGTGACGCCGCCGGCCGCGGCTGTCCCATGGCCGCGCTAGGATCCGAGATCTCACGCCAGGGCCACACCGTTCGCCGCGCCTTCACCGACGAGCTTCGCCCCTTCCTCGACTACTTATCCACAATCGTTCGTGGAACTTCAAACACTCGACGCCGTCAGAAGGCGCTTGCTAGCTACGCCAGCCTCGTCGGCGCTCTCATCGTCTCCCGCGCAGTCGACGATCCAAATCTCTCCGATGAAATTCTCGCCGCAGTCGCCGCCACCATGCACGATAACGAAGTTGAGCGCACCCGGCTCAAGACTTCTTCCGTCCAACGCCGCATCTCCGCGAAGAAGTCCCAAACCGTCAAACGCACATCCTCTTCGAGAAAAACTGAAGAATCGCTTTCCGCAAAATAATCATCGCTGAAACTCCCTCCTCCTAAAACATCTGAATTTTGAAACTCTCGTCCTCCCTGAATCATCAGATTTAGGATAAAGGACGATCGTCATATATAAATTCCTGACGGTCTCCCCTCGCAACTGCCTTTCGGGGTAAGAGAAAGGGACGGCCACTGTGGCAAGCCAGGCAGTATTGACGGAAGAGCAAGACGCGGCAGTACTGGAGATCGAACCAAGTTTCGGTCCCCCACCCAGCTCCCAAACTTCACAGCCAAAGCCCGCAACAAGACCCAAAGCCCGTCCCATCATCAACCCATGGGTCATCGCCCTCACCGTCACCCTCGCCACCTTCATGGAGTTGCTCGACACCTCCATCGCCAACGTCTCTCTGCCTTACATCGCCGGTGGCCTCGGCCGCTCTTACGACGAAGTCACCTGGATCCTCACCACCTACCTCGTCGCAAACGCTGTCGTTCTTCCCATGTCCGCGTGGCTCTCTCGCGTCTTCGGCCGCAAAAACTACTACATGGCCTGCGTCGCGCTCTTCACCATCACATCGTTCTTCTGCGGTATCGCTCCCAGCCTCAACATCATGCTCATCGCCCGCGTCCTCCAGGGCATCGGCGGCGGCGGTCTCGCCCCGGTCGAACAAGCCATCCTGGTCGACACCTTCCCTCCCGCAAAACGCGCCTCAGCCTTCGCCCTCTACACCGTCGCCATCGTCACCGCCCCGGCAATCGGTCCCGTCCTCGGCGGTTGGATCACCGACAACTACAACTGGCGTTGGGTCTTCCTCATCAACATCCCCATCGGCATCATCTCCCTCTTCCTCACCAACCGCTTCGTCCACGACCCCGAGTCCTACGCCGAAGAGCGCAAGTCCGTCCGAAAAAACGGCAAGCTCTCGGTCGACGGCATCGGCATCGCCCTAATCGGCCTCGGCTCCGCCGCCCTCGAAGTCCTCCTCGACCGCGGTCAGATCGACGACTGGTTCGGCTCTCGCTTCATCATCTGGATGTTCGTCATCGGCATCGGCTGCCTCATCACCGCCGTCTTCTGGGAGCTCCACCAACCCGACCCCGTCATCGACTTCCACATGCTCAAGGTTCGCAACTTCGCCATCGCCAACTTCTTTTACTTCGTCTTCGGCTTTGGCCTCTTTGCGTCGACCACCATGATCCCGCAGCTCCTACAATCCCTCTACGGCTACCGCGCCATCGACGCCGGCCTCGTCCTCGGACCCGGAGCGCTCGTCATCACCTTCCTCGCTCCCGTCGGCGCGCAACTCGTCCAGCGCGGCGTCATCAAACCCCGTCTCCTCCTCTTCGGAGCCGTGATGGTCGTCGGCATGTCCTTCCTCCACTACAGCCACTTCAACCTCGACACCGACTATCGCCACTACGCACTCGCCCGCGCCCTCCAGGGACTCGGTTACGCCTTCTTCTTCGTGCCGCTCTCCGTCATCGCGTACTCGCAGCTCAGCCCCGCGCAAAACAACAAGGCCTCATCCCTCACCAACTTCTTCCGCAACTGGGGCGGCAGCTTCGGCATCGCCTTCATCACAACAGTCAGCGAACGCCGCCAGAACTTCCACCAATCCACCGTCGGCGGCAACATCGCCGCATCTTCACCCGCATTGCAACAGAACATCCACCAGACCGCGTCCTACCTGCAAACCCACGGCTGGTCTCCCACCGACGCCCTCAATGCAGCCTACGGACGCGTCTACGATCAACTTCACGCCCAGACCCAGCTTCTCGCCTTCATGGACTGCTTCCACATCATCGGCGTCATCACCCTGATCGCCGCCCCTCTAGTCCTCCTCACCAAAAGCTTCAAACCCGCCGGCAAATCCACGGCCGCCCATTAACCAGATTCGCCCAACGGATTTTCAAAATTTAGAGGGTCGTTGTGCAAAGTATCCTCCACGCCGGAGGCGTGCGGTGCTGCGGTTGCGGATCGGTCAGGACGATGTCCGGTTCGAGCTCAGGAGAGTAAGGTGCGGTTTGCCTACAATCCGGGATATCACGTTCAATCAGTCAATACATCCGCGCTTTTCGGTACTTATCGGTGAACCGACACGGGTTGCACACACTCGATTCCGGATTGGCTTCCGTCGACAGCCTACTCCGATCATGGTAACGGAAGCACGCAAAAAAACAGTCACTTGCTTCCGGCCTATAGCCGTCGACTGAACAAAGCGTCGCCTTCCTAATATCAGAAAGTCGCGACGGGTACGCACGCCCACTAATCTTCTTTGTGGCTTTCAACTTTATCAGACGGCTTCGATTGGGGTGAGCACATCGAAGACACCGAGAGCTGCCGCTGCGAACGGTGCAGCGAGCGCCAGGCCGAGGGGGCCAGCGATGACGGCCAACAAGAGCTGGGCCGTCATCGTGAGTGCCGGAGGCAGACGGACGATCCCGCGCTCCAGCAAGGGAGTGATGACGTTGCCTTCCAGAAAATGCACCGCTACAAACAGAAGCAGAGTTAGCAGCCCTTTAATCGGGCTGATGGCAACGGCCAATAACACAGCGGGGACAACTGACAGGATGGGGCCAATGTTCGGAATGAAGGTCAGCACGGCCGCGATCATGCCGAGCATACCGGCAAGCGGTACCCCGAGCATCCACAACCCGACCGCCACAATGACTCCCACAGCGGTCATCGAGAGCATCTGTGAGAGAACCCACCAGCGAAGGTTTCGTACTGCAGCGGCGGCGCAGGCGTTGAGCTTGGTCCTGTATGCGGAGGGCGTAACCCTTTGAACGTAGGCGAAGTAGACCTCGGGCTCGGCGGCTAGAAAGATCCCAAGAAAC
Source organism: uncultured Acidobacteriaceae bacterium (assembly GCA_963754765.1). Classification (GTDB taxonomy): domain Bacteria; phylum Acidobacteriota; class Terriglobia; order Terriglobales; family Acidobacteriaceae; genus Edaphobacter. Next base: position 9,928 of record CAVWHJ010000011.1, read on the forward strand.
CCGACGAGCACGAGTCCTGAAAGTACCGTCGCAGTACTAAGAACGATGCCCCCAATGCGCGTCAACGCGGAGCTGACGTTGCTGGAGAGCTGGGAATAGCCGGACCACTGCACAATCAGCCAGCGTCCCCATCCGTACCCATTGACCCTTCCCATGAGCTGATGTGCCGCTTGAGGCAGGTCAGTTTGCAGGTCTGCGAACTGAGCGATGATGCTGGGGCCACTGAGCCAGACGGTCAAACCAACGAGTCCACTTGCCACAAAGAGAATCAGTGGAAAGGATAATCTTCGCCCGAGCTTGAATCTTCCGCCAAGCCTTTCGACCGCCGCGGTAATGAGAACTGCAAACACAATCGCTGCAAACAAAAGCATGAGGATGACTCTTCCGAGCCAAACCAACGCAAGTGCAACGATCAATCCAACGCCCATAAGTAAGAGAGTCGTCGGCGAGTGGTCCTTACGACTTGCGATCGAATATGGGGTGGAGTCGCGCACGCCACACGAGTATAGGCATGTTGGGAGGTAAGTTGATGTGTCATAGAACACGTCGTTAGCGGCAAAAGGGTTGTAAGCTGCCCCCACGGGAGTGTGCAGTGAAAGAACCCAGTGCGATTACGACGTGGCTTGACAGTCCTGTCGCGCACATTGCAACGGCCAGCTTCATCGCCGCCGGAATGATTGCGGCGATGATGGTGAAGCTGCTGTTGCACGATCCGCACATCCTCAATATCGTCCTGCTGGTTGCCATCGCGGGCGCGAGCGTTCCATTACTTCTCTCCCTCGTACAACAAGTCTTCAAAGGCAACTTCAGCGTCGATATTCTCGCGCTGCTCTCGATTGTGACCTCTCTGGTGCTTGGGCAGTATTGGGTGGCGGCCATCGTGGTTTTGATGCTCTCCGGCGGCCAGGCGCTAGAGGGCTTTGCTACACGCCGCGCCTCTTCTGTACTGAACGCCTTGGCAAAGCGAATGCCGCAGACCGCGCACAGAGCCGGTACTGCCGTGGAGGACGTATCCATCGACACGATTGTCGTCGGCGATGAACTCCTCATCTATCCCCATGAGATCTGCCCTGTCGATGGGCTCGTCGTCAGCGGTCAAGGCAGCATGGATGAGTCTTATCTCACAGGCGAGCCATTTCTGATCGCAAAAGCCCCGGGGACGAATGTGCTCTCCGGCTCCATCAACGGTAATGTGGCACTGACGATCCGAGCGACGAAGATTGCTAGTGATTCCCGCTACGCGAAGATCGTGGAGGTGCTCCATGCGTCGGAGGAGAACCGGCCACAGATACAGCGGCTCGGCGACAGGCTTGGCTCCTGGTATACGCCGATGGCCATTACCATCGCGTTGGCAAGCTGGTACTTCAGCGGCCAGTCGGAGCGATTCCTCGCCGTACTGGTCATCGCAACGCCATGTCCGCTGCTGATTTCGATCCCGGTCGCGATCATCGGTGCTATTTCTGTGGGCGCCAAGCTGGGCATCATCATCAAGGACCCATCCATCCTCGAAAAGATGGACACCTGCCACACTCTGATCGTCGACAAGACTGGCACGCTGACCTACGGCAAGCCGACTGTCACATCCATTGATTGCTTCGGCAAGACGCACGCGAGACGGCGCTGCAGTATGTGGCAAGCCTTGAGCGCTACTCGAAACATCCTCTCGCAAACGCCGTGCTCACTGCTGCAGAGAAGGACAAGCTGGAACTGCTCAGTGTCAAGTGTCGGAAGCGCCTGGGACCGGTCTCACGGGTCTGGTTGCAGGACGACAGGTCACAGTAACGGGGCGCGGCAAGCTATCCCCCGAAAACCTGTCAGCGATGCCTCACGTCTCGCCGGGCCTGGAGTGCGTCTTCCTCCTCGATAACAAACTAGCTGGCGTTGTCCACTTTCAGGACGAACCCCGTAGAGAGAGTCAGTCCTTTCTAGTCATCTCGACTCTAAGCACTCTATCTCCAAGATCATCCTGCTCTCTGGTGACCGGGCCGCCGAGGTCGCTCTCTTTGCCGCGCGCATGGGCATTACAGAGGCCTACGGTGGCAAGAGCCCTGAAGAGAAGGTCGAGCTCGTACGCGAGACTACGCTGCGAGGGAGAACGCTCTACATCGGTGATGGAATCAACGACGCGCCCGCGATGATGGCTGCCACCGCTGGAATCGCATTGGGCGTCAACAGCGACATCACCTCCGAAGCAGCCGGTGCAGTAATCCTTCAGTCGTCACTGGTTAGCGTCGACCAGTTGATGCACATCGGTCGGAGGATGCGTGGCATCGCGCTGGTTTCCGCAGTTGGTGGCATGGGGCTCAGTCTTATCGGCATGACTGCCGCGTCCTTCGGCCTGATTACCCCCATTCAGGGAGCTATCGCTCAAGAGGTCATCGATCTCTTATCCATCCTCAACTCGTTGCGCATGATCCTGCCGGCGGGCTCGCTTACGGACTTTGAAACACCTCCGGAGGGCATAAAAAACCTTACTGGGAACTGAACAATCCAACTGCGAAAGGGGTGTTCGTGACCGTAGTTCTGCTCGACTTGGGAGTTCCCGAATCACGGGCAAAGCGCACCTTACTGCCTCTGAACTCTGCGAAGAATCCCCGCATTTCGCTTCACTTTTTTGCCCTTTCATTTTAATTTCCGCGTTTTCTGCCCAAAAATCGCATGTCAAGCCCCGAAAGCACCTAACCAACTGAAACAGAAAGACATAGAGTTGGCGTATTAGGGCGTGTTCACCTATTGCAAGGTTCTTCTGTTAATCTCAAGACAAGATGGAGATCACAGAAGCGCAGTATGAGCGGATCAAGGATGCGTTGCCGGTGCAGCGTGGGAATGTGCGTTTGAGCAACTTGCAAGTGCTGACGCGGTGCTGTATGTGGCTGACAAGGCTGCAAATGGCGCGGTCTGCCGAAGTGTTTCGGCCGCTGGCACACGATCTACACGCGGATGAATCGCTGGTCCAAGAACGGCGTTCTCGATCAGGTATTCGAGAAGTTGCAGTCGGAGCAGATCGTGCGGATCAAGATTGAGGCGTTCGCGCTCGACTCGACCTCGATCAAGGTGCATCCGGACGGGACGGGCGCTCTAAAAACGGACCTCAAGCCATCGGCAAGTCGCGCGGCGGATGGACACCAAGGTTCATCTGGTTGCCGCGAATGCTCGAACGGCCATAACCTTCGCCCTGTCGCCCGGCCATGCGCACGATGCTCCCGAAGGTCGCGCCCTGCTGGCGGACTGGGGCCCATGCCGGAAGGCTTGCCGTTGTTGATGGATCGCGCCTACGAGGGTGACGAAACCAGACACTGGTGCTCAGCCTGGGCATGATCCCGGTCGTTCCGCCAAAGTCCAACCGCATCGAGCCCTGGGAATACGACCGCGCTCTCTACAAGAAGCGCAACGAAATCGAGCGGCTCTTCCGGCGACTCAAAGGCTTCCGCAGAATCTTCTCCCGCTTCGAGAAACTCGATGTCCTCTTCCTTGGCTTCCTCAACTTCGCCCTCATCATCGAAGCGCTTCGCTAGTGTGAACACGCCCTAGTTTCACTCAATCCGCTATACTGGACATATAGATCAAAAACAAGCAAGCCCCGGACACCCTCCGGGGCTAACTCGTTTAGAAAGAGGATTTTGACCCATAAACCCTTTGTTATGACGATTTTGCGGCGAGGTTCATCCCGTAAACTATTGATTCAAAAGAAAATCGCATCTACATAGGGGGAGGGGGTGGGGGTATCGAGCCGTTATAAGATAGCGCCATAACCTGCGAGGTCTTATGTCCAGCATCCCGCTCTCAACCCATCAAGTTAGCGCCGGAGAACGCACGCAGGTCTCATCAAAATCTGCTGGCGTTCCCTGGTACCTGTGGTGCGGCGCACTTGCCATCACCTCAGCCTCCATCGGAGGCGCGTGGGACGTCGCCTGGCATCGCTCCATCGGCCGCGACACCTTCTGGACTCCGGCGCACCTCGCGATCCAGGCCTGTGGCGTGATCGCAGCCGTCATCTGTGGCTACCTGATCATGGTCAACACCTTCGGGAACTCCGCAGAGTCGAAGGCCGCATCGGTCAACGTCCTGGGCTTCCGCGCGCCGCTTGGAGCATTCATCGCCGCGTGGGGCGGCATCGCAATGATCACCTCCGCTCCATTCGACAACTGGTGGCATGCCGCTTACGGACTCGACGTCAAGATCGTCAGCCCGCCCCATACCCTCCTGATCCTCGGTATGCGCGCCGTGGCAGTAGGCGTCCTCTTCCTGATACTCGCTGCAATGAACCGCGCCTCGAGCGAAGGAAATGACGAAGGACACTTTCCGGGGAACAGACGTTCAAGAGACTTCAGCGCCTCTTCCTCTACGTCGGCGGACTCATCGTCTCCGGCCAGATGTTCTTCCTGATGGAGTACACATGGGACGTCCAGTTGCACTCGGTGATCGCCTACATTGCCATGGGAATCGCAGTACCGCTCGCCTTCGCGGTCCTCTCCCAGGCATCGAGGTACAAATGGGCGGCTACCACCACCGCCGCTGTCTACATGATCTTTGCGATCTCAGAAATTCTCATCTTTCCGCTCTTTCCCGCACAGCCAAAGCTCGGACCTGTCTTCAATCCGGTCACTCACCTGATCCCCGCAAAGTTCCCGATCCTCATCATCGTGCCCGCACTCGCACTGGATCTGTTCTGGCAAAAAACCAAACAATGGAAACCCTGGAAGATCGCTCTTGTCTCCGGCTTTCTCTTCATCGCGGTGCTGACAATCGTCGAATGGCCATTCGCGAACTTCCTCCTCTCCAAGGCCTCCGAGAACCGCTTCTTCGGCACCATCTACTTCGACTACAACTCGCGCCCAAATGGGCCTGACCGTCTGCGACTCTTCCTCAACCCCGACCACGGCGCGATCCTTTACTTCGGCCTGCTGCGCGCCGCGATCTACGCCTCGATCAGCACATGGATCGGTTTGAGCTTCGGACGCTGGATGCGAGGCGTGCAACGGTGAAGCCCTCTTCCGCGCTCTCGTTCCGTTCTTCTGCTGCTGCTCTGCCTTCTCACAATCCCAGGAGCAGCGTTCGCTCACGTCGGGAGCAAGGATGTCTTCGAGACAGTCAATGCCGGACCATACAAGCTCTACGTCACGATCCGCATGCCCACCGTTATTCCGGGCGTCGCGACAGTTGAGGTACGATCAAGCGGCGCCAAAGTCAGCGGAATCCAAATCACTCCATTTCCGATCACCGGCGAGGCATCGAAACATCCCCCTACGTCCGACCCGATGACACCCTCTGCTGCCGATCCAGCGTTCTTCACCGGCAGCCTTTGGATGATGGCGTCAGGATCCTGGGAGGTGCGGTTCCAGATTGCAGGAGACGGAGGAGAGGAAACTGCTTCCGTTCCAGTTCCTGCCGTTGCTCTCTCGACATTCAAGATGCAACGCGGACTTGGAATCACGCTCGGCGTTCTGGGCCTCTTTCTCCTTCTCAGCATGGCCGGAATGGCTGCGGCTGTCCGCGACGCACGCCTCAATCCGGAGTGATCCGACGCCGGACCGCAAGCGACGAGCTGCTCTCGCGACCATCAGCAGCGTCGTCATTATGGCGCTTGTGGTTTGGGGCGGAGCGGCGTGGTGGAACGCAGAAGCGGCGAGTTACTCCCTCGACGTCTACCATCCTTTAGAGGTTGACCCAGCGCTCTCGGGGAACGTGCTCGATCTCAATGTTCGAGCCTTTCATCCAGACAGCCCGCGGAGAGCGCGCTCGAACAGCGATTTTCTGTCGGACCACGGACACCTCATGCACCTGTATGCGATCCGCGAGCCGGAGATGGATGCGGTCTTCCATCTTCATCCTGAGCTCGTAGGGCCGGGCGACTTCCGCATCTCGCTGCCTGCCATGCCGCCGGGCGACTACACGCTCTATGGCGATGTCGTCCATGCTTCGGGGATTTCCTGAGACGCTTGTCTCCAATATTGTCGTTCCGGCAGATATGCCCGGCGGGGCACCTGGTCCGGATGATGCGGCAGCTCATCCACAACCGCTCAGCGCAGGCATTTTAGGCACTTCGTACAAGCTTCCGGATGGATACATGATGGTGTGGGATCGCCCCGCAGTTCTGACTGCGAACACTGCTTATACCTTTCGCTTCCGCCTGCTGGACGCGAGTGGTAATTCGGCGAGTGATGTTCAGCCATACATGGGCATGGCGGGACACGCGGCATTCGTCAAGACCGATGGCACCGTCTTCGCCCACACTCATCCTGAGGGCTCTGCTGCCATGGCTGCGCTGATGCTGGCCAATGACACGGGCGGTGGCGGCGCAATGGCGCACGAAGGGATGAACATGGATATGCCGATGTCCGGTGAGATGACTCAGCCTAGCGAACCGATCTCAAACACTGTCGAGTTTCCCTATGGGTTTCCATCCTCTGGCCGATACCGGATCTTCGTCCAGATGAAGCATGGACCCACAGTGGAAACGGGGGCGTTCGACGCAACGGTTCAATAATCCATCGTAAAGAGGATCGAAGCGCAGAACGCGGCTAACAAGACCGGACCCGGACCCGACCTGCCTCGCGCTGCACCACCAGGTTGGTGCTTCGGGCCCCCACCCCCCTCCCCCTATGTAGATGCGGTTTTCTTTTCGAATCAATAGTTTACGCGATGAGCCTCGCCGCAAAATCCTCATAACAAAGGGTTTATGGGTCAAAATCGTCTTTCTAAACAAGTTAGCCCCGGAGGGTGTCCGGGGCTTTTTTGTTTTTGATCTATATATCCAGTATAGCGGATTGAGTGAAACTCATACGCCAACTCTATGTCTTTCTGTTTCAGTTGGTTAGGTGCTTTTGGGGCTTGACATGCGATTTTTGGGCAGAAAACGCAGAAAAAAAATGACCAAAGGATATTCGTCGGTTTTTCCTATCTGGATGCCGCCGGTGTCACGACAAAAGGTGGAGGGCGCGTCAAGTTCGACGCGCCCAAGTTTTCGAGTATTGATCAGAACTTCACGCTGGCTCCCGGCCAGATGGTTCGATTGCCGGGGTTCGGACTGAAGATTGTGATT
>CAVWHJ010000012.1:0-51645 GCA_963754765.1 uncultured Acidobacteriaceae bacterium
CCCGAGATTGGCCCCGTCAGAATGTAATCGAACATCAGCGCTGAGACGCTCAGCTTCGCGAACGTTCCACCCAGCGCCTCCTTCACGATCCGGTAGACGCCGCCGCGCGTAAACATGCTGCAGCTTTCGACGTAGACCGCACGCACCGCAAAACTGAACAACATCACGCCCAGGATGAACCACGGTGCGGCCTTGCCCACCGCTTCTTCGGCAATGCCGCCGGCATAAAACGCCGAAGACCCAAGATCGTTCAGCACAATCGCCGCTGCTCGCCAGAAAGAAATAAAGGTGAGCATGACTGACGAGGCCACAACCAGTCTTACGCGGTTCGATTGCGGCTTATTGATAGTAGTTTTTGAGGCCATTATGTTTGTTGTTGAAAGAGCGTGTTCCAACGGCGGCATCGAATCATCTCATCACCCTGCGATGAATACGCGGTCGTCGATTGAAAGATGCCGCGACCAGAGGGTAGGGAATAACCAGCTTCCTGCCTCCAGTTGGCACTTAATCTTCGTCTCCCAGCAACTCCTTCAGATCTTCTGCAAAACTCACTACGATCACAACCGCAGACCCTGCCATTCCAATAAAGAACAGTGGCACCACGATCATCGCAACGAGATGAATCACAAATTCCATGCCTGTTGATTGTATCTCCCAAGTGCCTGAAAATTGATAGCTCAATGTTAGACTTCAGACGTGCGACGAATCCCGCTGCGACTTTGGGCCATGGCCGTACTCTCCGGCGTCCTTCAGGTTCTTCCATTTCCCATCGCAGGACCAACGCCTCTTTGGCGTACCGCCTTTTGCTGGATCGCACTTCTACCTCTTCTTTGGGCGCTCCTCGGTAACACCAAGACAGGCAACCCACTTACCCTCCTTCAGGGAGCGCTTCTAGGCTATCTCTGCGGCTTTATCTGGTACATGGGTAACTGTTACTGGATCTACCAGACGATGTACCTCTACGGCGGCCTCGCCAAGCCAGTAGCCGCCGGAATACTCGTTCTCTTCTGTCTCTATCTCGGTCTCTACCACGCCCTCTTTGGAACGCTGATTGCCGCTTTCCGCAAACGCTTCGGCCGCCAGGGCGCTCTTCTCTTGGTCCCATTCGCCTGGGTCGCCGTAGAACTCGCCCGCGCCCGCATCACCGGCCTTCCCTGGGATCTCCTCGGCATACGCCCAGGTCGATAACCCCCTGTTTACCCGTCTCGCGCCCATCACTGGCGTCTACGGTCTCTCCTTTATCATCGCTGCGTCAACGCCCTCTGGCTCATCCGCATCCGCATTCGCGACCACCGCTACACTCGCCCAGCCCTCACCACTGCGGGAGTTGTGATCATCGTCATGTACATCGCAGGTCTCCGACTCATCGCAAATCCTCAGGCCTCCCCCACACGGCGACTGCGACCCTCGTTCAGGAGAACCTCGAAGTCGGCGCCGCCAACACCGGCCCCCAACCCACGCTGCAGCAGTTCCTCGACTCCTTCTCTTATCTCAGCCGTTATCCGTCCTCGAGATTCCTCCTCGGCATCCCCGAACTGCCCGACACACCCTCCGTCTATCTCATACGCCAGCCATCCCCGTCGCGAAGGCGGCGACCCCAGCGCCATCCCCCCACTCCAACCGACCTCATCGTCTGGCCCGAGTCCCCCGCGCCCTTTGAAGACATCGACCCACAGTTCCGCGCAGCCATGTCAGCCCTCGCCGCACCACAAAAACGCCGGTCATCGTCGGCAGCACCGGCTTCGACCCGAACGCAGCCGCAAAATCCGGCTACACCCTCTACAATCGCGCCTCGTTCATCAGGCCCGACGGCACCTTCGACGGCCACTACGACAAGATGCACCTCGTCCCCTTCGGCGAGTACGTTCCCTACAAAGACCTCTTCTTCTTTGCCAAGAATCTCCTCAACGAAGTCGGCGCCTTCGAACCCGGTGCAGAACGCACTGTCTTCACCACAGGCGGTCACAACTACGGCACCTTCATCTGCTACGAGTCCATCTTCGGCGACGAGATGCGCCACTACGCGAAGGACGGCGCCGACGTCCTCGTCAACATCTCCGACGACGGCTGGTACGGCAACACCAGCGCCGCCTGGCAGCACCTCAACATGGTCCGCATGCGTGCCATCGAAAATCACCGCTGGATCCTTCGCGCCACCAACACCGGTGTCACCGCAGCCATCAACCCCTACGGCCGAGTCACCGCCGCCGCACCGCGCCACCAGCGAACCAGCATCCGCGTCCACTTCGCCTACGAAACCTACCTCACCTTCTACGCCAAATACGGCGATCTCTTCGCCTACGCCTGCGCCCTCGTCACCACCTCGCCCTCGCCTTCAGCTTGTGCTTGCGGAGGAACCTACGTGCTTCTGCTTTGGCACGGGTTCCTTCAACTTGCCAGTGCGCCAAACCGGATGCCGTAAACTAGAGTCATATGCTTAGCGATCTCGAATACTCCTACTCCCCGGTCCGCGACAAAGTGCGCGATCTGCGGGAGTATCTTTGACTCGGCCCGACTCCGCCGCGAACTCGCCACCATCGAAGAAAAAATAGCCGACCCCAGCATCTGGGCCGACGCCTCGCGTTCGCAGCCGCTCATGCGCGAACGCAAACGCCTCGAAACCCTCCTCGCCGACGACGCCGAACTCGCCCGTCGCTCCGACGACATCGAAGCCTACTTCGAACTCGCCCGCGAAGGCGAAAACACCGAGCCCGACCTCGCGCGAGAGATCCCCGCCCTCATCGACTTCGCCGACAAGCTCGAATCGAAGACGATGCTCTCCGAAGAAACCGACCCGCTCAACGCCATCATCACCGTTCACCCCGGCGCCGGCGGCACCGAGTCCCAGGACTGGGCCGAGATGCTCATGCGCATGTACATCCGCTGGGGCGAGCGCCAGAACTTCAAGGTCGAGATCAACGAAATCCAGGACGGCGACGAAGCCGGCATCAAGTCCGCAACCTTCACCATCAGCGGCGACTTCGCCTACGGCCTCCTCAACGGCGAGACCGGCGTTCACAGGCTCGTCCGCATCTCGCCCTTCGACTCCGCCAAGCGCCGCCACACCAGCTTCGCCAGTGTCTTCGTCTCGCCCGAAATCGACGACGCCATAGTCATCGACATCAAGCCCGAAGACCTCCGCATCGACACTTACCGGTCTGGAGGCAAAGGTGGACAACACGTCAACACCACCGACTCCGCCGTCCGCATCACCCACATCCCCACTGGCCTCGTCACCGGCTGCCAGAACGAGCGTTCGCAGCACAAGAACAAGGAGCGCGCCATGAAGATGATGCGCTCCAAGCTCTACGAATACGAACTCGACAAGAAGAAGGCCACAGCCCGCAAACTCGAAGACTCCAAACTCGACATCAAGTTCGGCTCCCAGATCCGCAGCTACGTCCTGCAGCCCTACCGCATGGCCAAGGACCTCCGCACCCGCGTCGAAGTAGGCGATGTCGACAAGGTTCTCGACGGCGACCTCGAACCATTCATCCGCGGCTACCTGCGCATGCGCCGCGAAGGCAACTTCCCCGCCGAAGTCGCGGCGGACGACGACGTCGCATGACATCTGTCATCCCATCGGATGACAAGCGGCACGACTTAACCAGCGTGACCAAAGAGATAATCCGGTCAATCGATGTTTAGCGTCACCAGCAACATTGATCAGGAGGGAACCTTGGCAGCATTATCCGGTACCGTCCCCGATTACGGCATCGACGCCCCCGGCGTCATGCGTAATCTCTTTCTCTTTGGCACTCTCTGCCTCCTTATAGGCATCTTCGCGCCGTCTACTCTTCACCTCGGTCCCGTCTCGCTCACATCACAAACATTCTTCTGGCCCGCCGGCTTCCTCATCGCCGAAGGCCTCCTCTTTCTGCTTTACGTCAAGGTCGGAAAATTCCGCCATCGCGATTTCATGCTCAGCCTTCACCCGTGGCGCGGCGACGAGCAAGTCCTCGACGTCGGCTGTGGTCGCGGCCTTCTCCTCGCAGGAACCGCAAAGCGCATCGCCGCCCTCTCCGGCACCGGCCACGCCACCGGAATCGATGTATGGTCCAACGTCGACATGGGAGGCAACTCCGCCGCCGCCACCCAGCACAACCTGGACCTCGAAGGCGTCTCCTCCCTCTGCACCCTCATCAGCCAACCTGCGCAGGACATGCTTTCCCGATGCCACCTTCGACGTCATCGTCTCCAATCTCTGTCTCCACAATATCTACGACGCATTCCCACATCGCCACAAGGCGCTTCGCCAGATCGTCCGCGTCCTTCAAACCCGGCGGCGTCGCCCTTATCTCCGACTACAAGCGAACCGGCGAATACGCCGACGAATTCCGCAACGCCGGACTCACCGTCGAAAAGAAGCGCGGAAGTCTCATCACCACATTTCCTCCGCTCACCGTCGTCATTGCGCGCAAGCCCGTGTAACCCTTTTTGCCTCTGCTGCATCCAACGATTAGACTCCGGAGAGATAAGCCAGGATGAGCGCGACCAGAGCAGCCGACAAATCCAACGAGACTTCCGACCAGCTAGCGCCTTTGCGCAAGCAACTCATCGCCCTCCTTCAGGGTGGCCAGGCCCACGCCACCTTCGACGAAGCGATCAAAGATCTCCCCGCCGATCTCCGCGGCACCGTCCCACCCAACCTCCCCTACTCCGCCTGGCAGCTTCTGGAGCATCTCCGCATCGCCCAACGCGACATCCTCAACTTCAGCGCCCCGCCCACCGGCGGCTACCACCCCATGCGATGGCCCGCCGACTACTGGCCCCAATCCCCCGAGCCCCCACCCCTGACGCGTGGGATAAATCCATCGCCACCATCGAGAGCGATCTGAAGCACTTCATCGCCATCATCGAGAACCCCGCCGCCGATCTCTACAAGCCCTTCCGCTGGGGCGATGGCCAGAACCTCCTTCGCGAAGCTCTCCTCATCGCCGACCACAACGCCTACCATCTCGGCGAGATCGTCGTCATTCGACGTCTTCTCGGCGCCTGGCACGAGTAAATCTTTCTCAAGCGAAAACAAATCACCTCATCTATTAATGAACGAATAATGAACGAACCAAATATCATTCGCGAAATGCTCGGCGAAACGACGCAAGAACACCCACGCACAATCGCGGTCATCGGCCTCTCCGAAGTCCCCACCAAGCCCAGCCACTACGTCTCTCTCTACATGCAGCAGCACGGCTACAAGATCTTCCCCATCAACCCATCCCTCCCGGACGTCCTCGGCGAAAAGTCCTACGCCACGCCTCACCGACCTCCCCACAAACCCGACATCGTCAACGTTTTCGCCTTCCCAAATTCATCCAGCCATCGTAGACGAGATGCTCGCGCTCGGCCTCTCCAATCTCTGGATCCAGCAGGGAATCGTAAACCTCGAAGCCGCCTCCCGCGCCGAAGCCGGCGGCATCCACGTGGTCATGGATCGCTGCATCATGGTCATGCATCGCCACGCTGCAACTTCGTGACAAGCTCACCGCCGCAAGGCCCTACAATTGATATCGTGAACATCCATCGGCCTAATTCGTTATTGCTCGTCGTCTGCGCCCTACTCTTTCTTCCGTCCGCAAACGCCCAGCTTCAGCTCGTCGGAGACGGCGGCCCCGGCCCCGTCAAGGCCCAGCACCTCACCGCCGAACTCGTCACCCTCGCCCCCAGCATCGCGCCCGGCGGCACCCTCCAGGCTGGCCTCGTCCTCACGCTCGAAGAGCACTGGCACGTCTATTGGATCAACGCCGGCGACTCCGGCGAGCCACCCAAAATTACCTGGACACTCCCCGACGGCATCACCGCCGGTCCCATGCAGTTTCCCATCCCCAGCCGTCTCCCACTCGGTCCACTCATGGACTTCGGCTACGAAGACGAAGTGGCCTTTCCCGTCCAACTCACCGCCGCGAGCTCCGTCAAACCCGGTCCCGTCCATCTCGACGCCATGATCAACTGGCTCGTCTGCCGCGAGGTCTGCATCCCCGGCAAGGCCCATCTCGGCCTCAACCTCACCGTCTCTCCCGATGCCGCCGCTCCTTCGCAGCCCGTCGGCGCGCTCGGCGAAGCCCTTACCCTCATCCCCAAACCGCTTCCACCCGGAGCAAAACTCACCGTCACCGGTGGCAAGACCGACTTCGTCCTCACCCTCACCACCGGCCAGCGCGAGACCAACGCCGAGTTCTACCCCTTCGATCAGGAGCAGATCGCCAACGCCGCACCGCAACAGATTGAGCCGCTGTCCGACGGCGTCCGCCTCCGCGTCCGTCGCGCCGAAGACCTCAAGACCCTCCCGTCCGATCTTCACGGTGTCTTCAAGCTCTCCGACACCATCGCCTTCGACGTCACATCCCCCGTCGTTCCCGGCGAGATCGCACCCGCCGCCCCGCCAACTCTCCGCTCGCGTCCACCGCCACCAGCAGCATCACCACACTCACCGCCATCGGCCTCGCCTTTCTCGGCGGCATCATCCTCAACCTGATGCCGTGCGTCTTCCCCGTCCTCTTCCTCAAAGGTCTCGCCCTCGTCCAATCCTCCGGCCAGGAGCGCAAACATCTCCGCAGCCACGGCCTCGTCTACACCCTCGGCATCCTCGTCTCCTTCTGGGCCATCGTTGCGGTTCTGCTCATCCTTCGCGCCGGTGGTAGCCAGGCCGGATGGGGCTTCCAGCTTCAATCCCCGGTCTTCCTCACTCTCCTTGCCGCAGGCATCTTCTTCTTCGCGCTCTCCCTCGCCGGCCTCTTCGACATCGGCCTCTCGCTCACCTCCGTAGGTGGAGAACTCGCGCAGAAGCAGGGCTACACCGGCTCCTTCTTCACCGGAGTCCTCGCCACCGTCGTCGCCACTCCCTGCACCGCACCTCTAATGGGCGCAGCCATCGGGTTTGCCCTCGCGCAACCCGCTATCATCACCTTCGCAGTCTTCACCGCTCTTGCCCTCGGCCTCGCCGCGCCCTATCTCCTGCTCAGCTTCCAACCCGCATGGACCCGCGTCCTCCCGCGTCCCGGCGCATGGATGGAGATCTTCAAGCAGATCACCGCCGTCATCTTCTTTGCGACCGTCATCTGGCTCGTCTACGTCTACGGCTCTCTCTTTGCCGGCGGCGCCAGCGGCAGACAAGGCATCTACCGCGTCGCTCTTCTGCTCGGCTGCTTCCTCATGCTCGCCGTCGCCGGATGGGTTCTCGGCAAGTGGCCCGCGCGCTGGCCCAGCACCATCGCCGCAATTCTCATCGCCGCCATCGGCCTCGCCATCCCGCTCTATCAGCGCAAGGACACCAACCTCGTCTGGACGCCCTACTCGCAACAGGCGCTCGACCAGGCCCGAGCCGCCGGCCATCCCGTCTTCATCGACTTCACCGCCGCCTGGTGCCTCAGCTGCCAGGTCAATGAGCGCCTCGTCCTCCGGTCCGCCGAGGTTCAGCATCAGTTCAGCAAGAACAACGTTACCCTCCTCAAAGCCGACTGGACCCAGTACGACCCCGAGATCACCAAGCAGCTCGCCTCCGTGCGACGCAGCGGCGTCCCCACTTACGTCATCTACCCCGCGGCCACAAACTCCTTCGCCGACGTTCTCCCCGAACTCCTCACCAAGGACATCGTCCTCACTGCCCTCGAAAAGGACGTGAAAAAGCCATGACCGCTTTGAAGCAGACCGTCGCAAAACAAACAGACGAGCAACAGATTCGCGCCGTCATCGACGCCTGGGGCGAGTCCTCTGCCGCCGGAGATCTCACCGCTCAACTAAACCTGATGACGCAAGACGTAATCTTCCTCACCCCCGGCAACCCGCCCATGCATCGTGACCAGTTCGCCGTCGGCTTCAAAGCCATGATCCAAGTAGTCCGCCTCGCCTGTCGCTCCAACGTGCAGGAGATCACCATAGACGGTGACCTCGCCGTCTGCTGGAATCTCCTCGAAGTCGACTTCACTCCCATCGAAGGCGGCGAAACCGTCAAACACGCCGGCCACACCCTCACCGCACTCCGACGCGGCACCGACGGCCAATGGCGCATCTGGCGCGACGCGAACCTCCTCGCCCTCGTCTAGCAACCCGCTCTTAAATTTTGTCATCCCGACCGAAGGGCAGCGAATGGAGGGACCTGCAGTTTGTGCGAGTCCACACTGATGATCCGCGTTGCGGACTCATACCCAACATTTCAACAACATCTTGCCTTCGCACGCATGCTAACGTCTCACCATGCCCCTCAAGCGGAACCTTGCCCTCACGCTCGCCGTCGCTGCGTCCTCGCTCGCCGTTAAGGCCCAAACACCTCCACAGGCCGCCCGCACCTACACGACACCCCGGCAAGCCGAGCTCACCCAGCAGTTCTCCGACTTCCTCTCCGTCCCCAACGTTGCAGCCGACCCCGCCAACCTCCGCAAGAACGCTGACTTCCTCGTCGCACAACTCCAGCAGCGCGGCGCTGAAGCCAGACTCCTCACCGCCCCCGGTCTCCCCGCAACCACCCCACCCGTAGTCTGGGGCGAGATCAAAACTCCCGGCGCCAAACGCACCATCGTCTTCTACGCCCACTATGACGGCCAGCCCGTCACCCCCTCCGAGTGGGACACCGGCAAACCCTTCACCCCCGTCGTCAAACAAGTTGACGGCGAACCCCGCATCTACGCCCGCGGAGCCGGCGACGACAAAGCCGCCATCTTCGCCCAACTCACCGCCCTCAGCGCTCTTCAAGCCGCGCACATTCCGCTCAAAGCCAACATCCGCTTCGTCTGGGAAGGCGAAGAAGAAGCCGGCTCCGCCCACCTCGAACAGATCCTCATGGCCAACCGCGACCTCATCCACGGCGATGTCTGGCTAGTCTGCGACGGCCCCGTCGACCAGACCCGCAAACAGACCCTCATCTTCGGCGCCCGCGGCGACGCCCACCTCCAGATCACCGTCTACGGCCCCAATCGCTCCCTCCACAGCGGCCACTACGGCAACTGGGCACCCAACCCCGCCATGATGCTCGTCCAACTCCTCGCAGGGATGAAAGACGCCAACGGCCGCGTCCTCATCCCGCACTTCTACGACGGCATCACGCCTCTCGGCCCCATCGAAAAGAAGGCACTCGCCGAAGCCCCCGTCAACGACGAGATGCTCCGCAACGAACTCGCCCTCGGCCACACCGACGGCAGCCCTGAACATCTCCTCGAACTCCTCAACGAGCCCTCGCTCAACATCAACGGCATCTCCTCCGGCCAGACCGGCGCCCACTCCACGAACTCCATCCCGCCCACCGCCACCGTCAACCTCGACCTCCGCCTCGTCGTCGGCAACGACTGGAAGACCCAGCAGCAGCGCGTCATCGACTACGTCCGCGCCCAGGGCTACTTCATCACCACAAACGAACCCACCCGCGACGAACTCCTCACCCATCCCAGGGTCGCCCGCATCCAGGCCGACATCGGCGAAGACGCCTCCCGCACCCCCATGGACCTTCCCATCGCCACCGACGTCATCAAAGCCATCGAGAGCGCCCGCGGCACCATCATCCTTCTTCCCACCTTCGGTGGCACCGTCCCCCTCATCCCCATGGAGCGCACCGCGAACACCCGCACCATCACCGTCCCCATCGCCAACCACGACGACAACCAGCACGCCGCCAACGAAAACCTCCGCCTCCAAAACCTCTGGGACGGCATAGAAACCATGGCCGCCCTCATCGCCATGCCTTAACCGAATCCATTCCAACCTATGTCATCCTGATCTCCCAACCTGAGACGTGTCATCCTATCTCCCAACCTCAAACGTGCCATCCTGAGCTCCGAAAGCTCCGAACCCAAGACGTGTCATTCTGATCTCCCGACCCAAGACGTGTCATCCTGAGCGGAGCGCAGCGTAGTCGAAGGACCTGCATTTGTTCTTGCTGTTGCTTTTCCAGTCTTACCCAACCACCAAAGCCCGGGTGCCCATCCTTCGCGTCTTTGCGAAGGGTGGTCCGTAAAGCGCTCGTCCCTCCGAGCCCCCGCCTTGCATCCCACCCCAAAACATCGCAAAATATCCCCAGAAAGCAGTAGTGGAGGTGTCCCCATGAATCTCAAGCCCCACCGCAAACTTCTCTCCGTCGCCTTAGCCCTCACTTCAATCCCAGCCTTAGCCGTAGCCCCCGGCACCTCCGCACCCGACTTCAAGGGCACCGACTCCAACGGCGTCCAGCACTCCCTCTCCGACTACCGCGGCAAATACGTCGTCCTCGAGTGGGCCAACAGTGGCTGCCCCTACGACCAGAAGCACTACCTCAGCGGCAGCATGGAAAACCTCCAGAAAGAATGGACCGCCAAAGGCGTCATCTGGCTCTCCATCATCTCCTCAGCCCCCGGAGCGCAGGGCTACGTCACCCCTGCTGAAGAGAACGAGTACATCAAGAGCAAGCACGTCGCATCCACCGCCGTCCTCCTCGATCCCACCAGCGCCATCGCCCGCCTCTACGAAGCCAAGACCACGCCCCACATCTTCATCATCGACCCCACCGGCAAGCTCATCTACGCCGGCGCCATCGACAACAAACCCACCACCGACGAGGCCGACCTCAAAGGCGCCGACAACTACCTCAACGACGCCCTCACCGCCGCCATGGCCGGCAAACCCGTAGCCGTCGAAAGCACCCGCCCCTACGGTTGCTCCGTCAAGTACGCCCACTAGCATTTACGATCGTCGCAGCCACAACCGTGTCATCCTGAGCGAAGCGCAGCGCAGTCGAAGAGCCTGTCCTGAGCTTGTCGAAGGACTGCCGTTCCATGTCTTCCAACAAGCTTCGCGTCTTTCTACGTCGTCATCCTGAACGTAGTGAAGGATCCCCGTATTTGTTCTCGGGTGCCCAAGCATTCTCGGCACCCACACACGATATCGCTTCAAAAAAGCCGCCTACATCTTGAACGAAGTCTTCGCCGCCTCTTCAATCTCATCCCTCGTCAGCGACTGCTTCTTCTGCGCCATCGACCACTTATGCCCGAACGGATCCTTCAACTGACCATACCGGTCACCCCAGAACTGATCCGCCAGCGGCATCGTCACAATCGCTCCCGCCGCAACCGCCTTCGCCCACGCCGCATCGACATCATCCACTTGAAGATGCAGCGTCACCGGCGACCCATGCAACGCCTCCGGAGTCGAAGTCGTCCCGCCAAACTCCGCCGAGAAATCATCCGACAGCATGAACACACCGCCGTTGATATTCAAACAAGCATTCATAATCTTGGTCGTCCCCGGAGCAAGATGAAGCTCCTGCTCCACCGCGCCAAAGGCCTTCTTATAAAACGCAATCGCACCCGCTCCATCCGAAACGGTCAGGTAGGGAAGCAGTGGTGGCAACACACTCATAGCAACACCTCATTTTCAGAGAATTTGAGAAATGCGCAGCCCTAAACTAGCACGCCCGACTTCTGTTTGATTGCCTCGCTCCATGAATCTGATCAGCGAACTCTATCCATCCTCTGAAGCACCGCGTCCATCCCATCAAATCTGAGACCAATCCGCCTTGTTCAGCCTTTATCCTTCTGATCACTGTTACGCCATTTGCTCTCCTTTATCCGAGCAATCTCCTCCATCCGCTGCGCCAACAACTTCTCCCGTCCCTCATTCGTAGGCAAGTAGTACCTCGCCCCACAAGCCTCGCCGGCAGACACTCCATATCCGCCACGCGCCCCTCCAAATCATGCGCGTACTGATAATCCCTGCCGTAATCCAACTCCTTCATCAACTTCGTCGGAGCGTTCCTCAAATGCAGCGGCACAGGCTCCGCAGCCGTAGCCTCAATATCCGCCTGCACCGCCCCATAAGCCGTATAAACCGCATTTGACTTCGGCGCCAGCGCCAGATAGACCACCGCCTGCGCCAACGCCAACTCACCCTCCGGATGCCCCAGAAAATGCATCGCATCCTTCGCGCTCAAACAAAGGTTCAGCGCCTCTGGAGCCGCCAGCCCAATATCCTCCACCGCCATCCGCACCACCCGCCGCGCGACATACATCGGGTCTTCACCTGCTTCAAGCATGCGTCCGAGCCAATACATCGCCGCATCCGGATCAGAGTTCCTCACACTCTTATGCAGCGCCGAGATAATGTCGTAGTGCTGCTCGCCCTTCTTGTCATACAGCAACACTCGCCGCTGCAAAGCCTCCGCAGCCAACGGCTTCGTAATCAGCTTTTCGCCGCGCCCCTCCGCCAGCTTTGCCGCCACATCCAGAGCATTCAGCGCATTCCGCGCATCCCCGCTCGAATAAGAAGCAATCGTCGCCAGCGCCTCATCGTCCGCCGCAACTCTACTCGCCCCCAGCCCTCGCTCCCCATCAGCCAGTGCCCGACGCAGCAACGAAACAATCTGCTCCTCCGTCAGCGCCACCAGCGTATAAACTCTGCATCGCGACAGCAACGCCGCATTGATCTCAAACGAAGGATTCTCCGTCGTCGCCCCGATCAACCGAATCGTTCCCCGCTCCACATAAGGCAGAAACGCATCCTGCTGCGCCTTATTGAACCGGTGAATCTCATCCACAAACAAAATCGTGCGCGACCCAAAACTCGCCGCCTTCTCCGCCTCCACCATCACATTCTTGATCTCTTTGATCCCACTCATCACCGCAGAGAACTCAATAAAACTAGCCTGCGTCATCTGCGCAATAATCTTCGCCAGCGTCGTCTTCCCCGTTCCCGGAGGCCCCCAGAAGATCATCGACGTCGCATCATCTCTCTCAATCGCCAGCCGCAACGGCTTCCCCGGCGCAAGCAACTGCTCCTGCCCCACAAACTCATCCAGCGTCCGTGGCCGCATCCTCTCCGCCAGCGGAGCACCCCGCACCCCCCGTCCCGCAACACTCACCGGCGATGTATCAAACAAACTCATCTCGTCTCGCTTAGAATCTTCTTCCCGCAACAACTGCTCTCTTGAGCACCAACGATAAAATTCGTCATCCTGAGCGAAGCAGTTTGCGCACTTTGCAAACTGCGCAGGTCGAAGGACCCCGAGGATATCAACTCACCAGAGCCGTTCAGACCATTTTCAGCCTCGAAATCCATCCCCTCTCCGCTGCCGGCTAGCCTCATACAACAACAAACTCCCCGCAACCGCCGCATTCAAACTCTCCACCGGACCAGGGCAGGGAATCGTCACCCGCGCATCGCACATCGCCAGCCACTCCGCCCCCAGCCCAGCGCCCTCATTCCCAATCATCACCGCGCAGGAGGAAACAAAATCCATCTCCTGCGCCGCAACCACACCAGCATCATCCGCCCCAACCGCCGCAATCAACTGCACCCACGCTCCTTCAATCCCTCAATCTCAGATGCCCCACCGAACCACCGGCACCCGAAACACACTTCCCACGCTAGCCCGCAGAGCCTTCTGGTTCCACGCACTCACCGTCCCCGGCGTCGTCAACACTCCCGCCGCTCCAAACGCCTCCGCCGACCGCACCAGCGTCCCTAGATTCCCCGGGTCCTGCAAACCCACCGCAATCAAAATCAGCAAATCACCACTCGAACCCACCACATCATCCAGCACCTTGACCGGCGGCACCATCAGCGCTGCCACGCCCTGCGGCGACTGCGTCTCCACCACGCTTCCAAACACCTCGTCGGTCAACCGCATCACCTCCACCCCACGCGGCACAATCTTCGGCACCTCTCGCCGCTCACTCACAAACACGGTCTTCAACACCATCCCACTGCGCAACGCCTCTTGCAATAAATGGTCACCCTCAATCGCGACCATCCCCCCACTCAGCCGCGCATGGCCCTGAAACGCCGCTCGCAGCTGCTTCACCCGCCCATTCGCCCTACTCGAAATCACCTCAAGACCCATCCGAGAATCTTACCCTTGTACTCCACAACCTCCCCCCGGCATCAATTAGAATCAACTTCGTGCGCAAAAAGAGCGACGGACACTGGCTGGGTCAACTTATTTGCTTTGAAGACTTTGCATCGAAACAACCCAGTATCTGCATCGAGGTCCAAACCTAACCCTAGTCGTTCGAAGACTTTGCGCAAAATAAGTACCCCTGGGGCTCCCTCCCCGGTTGCACCATAGGAGCCAGAATTTTGACGGCCGAAACTCTCCGCATTCATCCCGACGAACCCGAACCAGCGCTCATCGACTGCGTCGTCGCCAGCCTCAACAACGGCAACGTCGTCGCCATCCCCACCGACACCTTCTACGGCCTCGCCGTCGACCCCGTCAATCTCCGAGCCGTCGAGCGCATCTACGAGATCAAAACCCGGGCCCGCCACAAACCCCTCTCCCTCCTCATCGCCGAGGTAGCTCAGGCTTACGAGATCGCCCGGCAACTCGACACCGCATTCGACCGCCTCGCCGAGAAGTTCTGGCCCGGCCCTCTCACCATCATCGTCAAAGCGGGCGGCAAACTCCCTCTTCGCGTCACCGCCAACACCGGCAACCTCGCCCTCCGGGTACCGGAAGCCGCCATCCCCCGCGCCGTCGTCACCCGCCTCGGCCTCCCCATCACCGCCACCTCAGCCAACCTCTCCGGCCACCCCGAGTGCACCACCCCCCTCGGCGTCCGCGAGCAGCTCGGCGACAAACTCCCTCTCATCGTCGACGGCGGCCCCACCGCCCGCACCACCGCCACCACCATCGTCGATCTCTCCGGCGGCGGCAACTCCTGGATGATTCTTCGTGAAGGCGCAATCCCCACCCACGAAATCGCCCTTGCTCTCCAGCATTAATTGACAACCCTCAACCAGGGAAGCCATCTACAACTTTTGCCTCGAACGTTTCAGCCTCACCCCTGTAAACTGACTCGACGCATAGTTGAATCTTCTCCATTCAGGGGTTCAAGCATCCTTCCCCCAGGCAGCACGGTTCCAACACGATGATCGCCCCTCCCTCCAATCTGCGCCGAGGCAGCACCCGCGGATCCATCTTCCGTAAACTCCTCTGGCTGATCCTCGTCATCGCCGTCGTTTGGTGCGTCTGGGTCTATCAGCAGATATCCGCCGTTGCCAGCCAGGACAACGCCCAGCCCGCCGATGCCATCGCCGTCTTCGGCGCTGCCGAATACGCCGGTCACCCATCCCCGGTCCTCCACGCCCGCCTCGACCACGCCGTCGAACTCTACCGCAAACAGATCGCGCCTCTGGTCATCACCCTCGGCGGCGGCAGCGACAAAGACTCCGGCAACACCGAAGGCGGCGTCGGTCGCGACTATCTTCTCGCCAACGGAATTCCTTTTGGCAGCATCATCGCCGAGACCCGCTCCATCGATACCGAGCAACAAGTCCACCGTCTCGCCGCCATCGCCCGCGAAAACAACCTCCACCACATCGTCGTCGTCTCCGACGGAACCCATCTCTTCCGTATCCGCCAACTCTGCGAAGACGCCGGTCTCGACGTCTACACCTCTCCCCGCCCCACGCTCGGACACATCAGCACCTACGACCTCACCATGCGCTACGTCCACGAGATCATCAGCTACACCGCCCTCCGTCTCAATCTCAACGTAGGCTGGCTCCACAGCTGGCTCGACGGCAAGCCCGACCTCTAGAGAACAAAGGCCCGGCACATGGCCGCCGCAACCGCAGCCGCAAACAGCGTAGAAGCGAAGTTCACCAGATCGTTCCCCAGCCACCCTCGCCGCTCTACAGTCGCGCCCAAAAAGCTATCGAAGAATAGCCCGAAGATACCTGCTCCGAACCCAGTCAGCGCCGCCGCAGCGCCCGGATGCATCGCCCACCCGCCCGCTGCTGCAACCAGCGCACCGGCAACAACTCCTGCGCCGGATCCCAACACCGTCACCGCCCCATCAGTGCCGGGCGCCACGCGGCGCATACCAACAATCAACACAGGCCCGCCCCCAAACGCCTGCCCTATCTCCGAAGACACCGTATCCGCTGCCGCCTCCACCAGTGCCGCCAGGCACATCGTCTTCATCATCAGAATTGACCCGCCAGTGAGCATCCATCGTGTCTCGCCACTAAAAATCCACGCTGCCCACGGCGAAGCGCAAACGCCCGCCACCGAAAGGTTCGCAATTACCTGTGCAGCAGTCCTCCCGCGCCGTCCCTCCGCAAGACCAGCCCGAACCTTCCGTTGTCGGCCAGCCCTCGTCGCAAAGAATGTCAGCAGAAACAACAGCAGCAGTGGTGCAAGCCCCGATCGCACGACTGATACCGTCCACGTCCCAGTCCAGAAAGTTATCAGCAAACAGATTATTCCGCCGAACGCCGCCCCTCCGACCGTCGCCGCTCGCAACTTCAGCACGGCAAACGCAAACACCGCGCTCAGCACAAAAACCTCCACCACGAAGACAGGGAATCGAACCCCAATCCTCGCGGCCGCGCGAACTACATCTACGCTCAACCCCACCAGCAGCAGCCCCACCACCCCAACCAGCACCCGCGACTGCAGCCGATCCCGCGCCTCAGGAATCGCCTTCCTCCACCCTGTCTCTCCCTCGATGCTGCCCACTTCCTCGCCCAATGTCGCCCCGTTGATTTGCAATCAACCTGTCTTGGCCTGCTCGGGCATTAGTCTACCTCGCTCTCGACCAGAACATGCGGGCACACATGTCGGACGGCAGAATCAGGCCGCAAATCACCGCTGCTTCGCCAACTCGGCCTTCACAATTTCACTTACGAGTTGCACATCGTCTCGCAAGCCTGCAGCCCGAATCCATTGCCGAGCCACCTCCAGCGCGGTCTCCTGATCCTTCGGCCCGGGCCTGACACCACCAGCATCCTTCTGCAGATGCGCAATCGCTCCACGTACCAACTTCCGGATATGCTCGTCATCCGAAGCCTGTTTGAGATAACCCTCAATCATCCCGATCTCCAGTCTGTCGATCACCGCCAGTTCCGGTCTCGGAAACGACTCTATATCCGCCCGTTGTTTGATCATCGTCCTCAAAATCTGCATCTCTTCCGCATCCGTCAGAGCCTCCTGCTTGTCCATCGCTCTGTTCTCAAGTTCCGACTTCACCATCCACAGTGTCGTCACCCTATGCTCATCGCGAGCATTCATCGCCGTAACAATATCTGTCTGAACTCTGTCGTTGATCTTCATAGCTTCCTCAGATGACCACCCAGTCATCTTCGTTCAACCGTCCCTCCAAAGCTGTGACCGGCGTCACAGGCGTGAGCCGAGTACATCGCCTTCAGTAGGTTGGACGCGACCGCATTCCGCCGCCTGCCTACAAGGACCCATCCAATCCCCGCCGTCGTTCAAGCCTTCCAGGCTCTTCACAATAGATTATGTCTAGTTCTTTTTAGCCGATCGGACATTTGTGTGCGCTATTGCACAGCTTCCCGGGCTACTCCAACCTATGATTTCTGCAATCACCATTGTTGAGTTAACGTCCAACGTTATCACTCAAATTTTTCCAATAAAGTGATGCGCATCACCGTCGATCATCGACCTTGCGACGTATTCTCGTCTCGCGATCAAGACAGTCCAGAGAAACATCTGCAAGGGTATCGTCGCTTTCCCTTGAGGTAAATCGAGCATGCGGCATTGGATCTATGACCTGGCGATTCTGGTGTGTCTGAGCGGGTCCGGTGGAACCGCGCTCGCGCAGGCCGCCGCCGCGCCACAGCCGAAGGCTGCAATCTCTTCTTCAAAAACTGCAGTCAATCCGGCAGACTTCGTCGGAGCCGAAACCTGCGCCGTCTGCCATGAGCCCGAGGTGAAGGGCTTCCCCAATAACCCGCATACGAAACTGGCCCTCGAGCACGGCGGCAAAGGCGTGACATGCGAAAGCTGCCACGGGCCAGGGAAGGCCCACGTTGAGAGCGGCGGGGTCGCAACCGACATCTTTCAATTCTCAAAGGCTTCGCCGAGAGAGGTGGAGAAGAAGTGTCTCGCTTGCCACGTCGGTGATCACCCAAACTTCGAGCGCACCGCTCACGGCCAGGCTCAGATCAGTTGCATCAGCTGCCACAGCTCTCACAAGTTTGAACCTGAGACGAAGATGCTCAAAGCGAAGGAGCCCACACTCTGCTATCAGTGCCATACCGACGCGAAGGCCGCTTTTATGCAGCCATTCCACCACAAGGTCAACGAAGGTCTCCTGAAGTGCTCTGACTGCCACGACCCCCACGGCACATTCCAGCCCTCGCTCCTTCGGACCAGTGCCACCCAGGACGCCATCTGCACCAAGTGTCACGTCGAAACCCTCGGGCCCTTCGTCTACGAGCACCCGCCCATCAAGACTGAAGGTTGCACCTCATGCCATTCTCCGCACGGCTCGCCGAACTCTCGCTTACTCATACGCAACAACGTGAACAGCCTCTGCCTGCAATGCCACTCACCGTCGATGAACTTCACAGCGCCGGGCACGCCGTCGTTCCATAACCAGGCGAACCAGTATCAGGGTTGCACTATCTGCCACGTCCAGATTCACGGCTCAAACGCCAGCAGCGTTTTCTTCAAGTAAGGAATGGGCAAGCATGATGAGCGTAATTTCTTCGAGATCGCTCCTGATAAATCTCCAGCGCACTGCTCTGGCGATCTCAGCCATCGTGTTCGCTGTCGGCATTGTTGATTGTCATCCAGCTATCGCGCAGGTTAGTGCCCCGAAAGCGGCTCCTCCAGCCGCCGCGCCGGACACTGCGCCACCACCCGCGCCCGGCGATAACATTCGCTTCGGATACCTTATCCATCAGTCAGTCGACTTCGGCGGACACATCGTAACTCAGTCCGGTAGTACCTCCATGTACGACACGCTGGTCAACATTCAGTCCGGGCCCCGCCTTCTCGATAGTTCCTTCCAGATGACCGCCGTCAATCCAGCCCATGCGCTTCTGTTCGATCGCCTCTCGTCAAGCAGCTTCGGCTACGGCGGAGATCCCATTGACGGCACATTTATGAACGTCTCCAAGGGCAAAATCTATAACTTCCAGGGAAGCTTCCGCCGCGATCGTCAATACTTTGATTACAACCTGCTGGCCAATCCGCTGATTCCGCCTGCGTCTTCGCCTTACGTCCCAGTACTCTACTCGCCCCACCTCTATAACACCCTGCGCCGCATGACGGACATAAACCTCACGCTCGCTCCACTCTCGAAGATCAGCCCGCGTTTCGGCTACTTCCAGAACATCAACCAGGGCCCGTCCGGCAGTACGATCCACGTCGGCGCCGAGGGGCTGCTCCTTCAAAACGTGCGCCTCTCTACGTATGTCTGGAACGCAGGAGTCGACTGGAAACCACTGAAGCGCACCAGCGTCAGCTTCGACGAGTTCATCACGCAGTTCAAAGGCAACACAACGTGGGATCTCGCTGGAGCAAACTACAGTCTCTCCAACGGCGCACCCGTCAGTCTTGGAGTTGATATCTCGTCCGTCTGGGCGACTCCTTGCGCTGCGCCTTTCAATCCGAATGGAACCGTCAACCCAACCTGCAATGGATTTCTCTCCTACAACCGCTCCGCGCCCACGCGCACCCTCTTCCCCAGCGAGCAGTTCCGCTTTCAGAGCGGATTCGTTCCCCACGTCGCTATGAACGGCCGCATCATGTACATGGGCACGACCAGTCATCTCACTAACTTCTACGAGAACTTCAACGGCCTCGACTCGCGCGTCAAGAATCGGATAGAGCTGGTCACCGGATCTGCCAACGCACGTCGCATCAACGTCAACGCCGACTACGGTATCACTTGGCAGATCGCTCCCACCATCGCCGTCTCCGACACCTTTGACTTCTGGTATTTCCGTCAACCAGCGACCAACGTCTTTACCACGACAGACTACGCCGGAACCTCCATGCTCAATCCACCCGGCGCGATAACAACGTCTACGGCATCTGACTACCAGGCGCTGAATCAGAAGACCAAGGTCAATACGTTTATCACCATCTGGGACCTCTCCCCGCGTGCGCGCGTCTCGGTCGGATACCGCTATAGCAGCCGCATCATCACAGATGCCGGCGGCGATTTCATCCCAATCCACGCGAACTCGGCCCTCTTCGGTCTGGTCCTCAGGCCCACGGCCCTATGGCGCGTCAACTTCAACGCCGAAGCCATGTCTGCCGACAACGCCTTTACCCGCATCAGCCCGCGCAAACTCCAGCACTACCGCATGCGGACCTCTTACAATCCTCACCCATGGCTCAGCTTCGCTGGAACCATCAACATTCTGGATACCAGCGACAACGTCCAGACCGTCAACCACTTCGCACACAGCCAGGACTTTTCCTTCGCGACCGTCCTCAGTCCGAATGAAAAATGGGGCGTCGACCTGAACTACGCATACGACAGCATCTACTCGCG
The DNA here is from genome assembly GCA_963754765.1 of uncultured Acidobacteriaceae bacterium. Classification (GTDB taxonomy): domain Bacteria; phylum Acidobacteriota; class Terriglobia; order Terriglobales; family Acidobacteriaceae; genus Edaphobacter. The sequence goes on from CAVWHJ010000012.1 coordinate 20,214, forward strand.
CACAGACGAGTGCTATACCTCTTCGGCGCCCGTCGCAGGCGCCCAGGTGAGCCCCGCTGTGTGCCAGCAAGCAAGTCTGCCGCTGCTAAGCAACGGCTTCTACAACCAACCCACACAATATGGTTCCATCGGGTTTCTCTTGAATCCTGTGAAGAAGTTTCATGCAGCCGGGGGATATCGAGTGTCCGACGTCAACGGGACCGCTCCACCCATCAATATCCGTCAGGTGCCAGGCTCTCTGCAATCGCGATATCAGACTCCCTACGGCAAACTCGCTTACGACTTCACGCCAAACTGGACGTGGAAAGGAGACTACAACTACTACGGCTACGGCGAAGCCTCGCCGGTCGGGCCCACACTTCCTCGCAACTTCCACGGCAACAACATCACTTTCGCGATTCGGTATTCTTTCTAACTTTCACAGGCTGTGATCATCCCGCAGCCATAAATAACAGGAGCATCACAAATGATGAAGTGCATTCCGCACGCCGCAGCCATCGGCTTAGTTGCATTCTTGCCGAGTCTCACGAGTCTCGCTCAAACCGGAGCCGATACCTACAAAGCCAAATGCCAGATGTGTCATGGCGCTACCGGTCTCGGCGACACGCCAGCCGGCAAGGCCATGAAAGCGCGTCCATTCAATTCGCCCGACGTTTTGAAGGAGTCGGACGCCGATCTTATCAGCGTCATCAAGAACGGAAAAAACAAGATGCCTGCTTTTGCTGGCAAACTCACTGACCCGCAAATCAACGACGTCCTGGCGTTCATCCACACATTGCCAAAGTAGAGACGTCACCGACAAGAAGTCACGCTCGCTGGAATACGTCAACGAAAAATTCAACGAGTTCACAGAGTCAAGGAGCAGGTGATGGCACTGACAACCCAAACTGATGATGAGCTTAAGACCGAACCCACCGGGCGGCGTTCCTTTCTTGGCGCCTTGGTTGCGCTGAGTGCAGCTGGAGTGAGTGCGTTGTTGGCAATTCCACTCGTACGTTTTTCCACGTTTCCGCTACGTAAGACCGCGACAGAAACCGACTGGTCCGATGTAGCATCCGTGCAGGAACTTGCCTCGCTCACCGCCCCAACTGCAAAAACCATCACCATAGAACGGCGAGATGCCTGGCAGACTTCTTCCTCGCAGACCGCAGTTTATGTGCTGCCATCCAAAGATGGGCAGTTCCGCATCCTGTCGCCCATCTGTCCCCATCTCGGCTGCTCCGTCCGCTGGGTAGGCGATCAGGACAAATTCATCTGCCCATGCCACTCCGGATCGTTCACGGCAGACGGAGAGCGCATCGCCGGCCCACCGCCTCGCTCCATGGATGCCCTCGAATCCAAAGTGGAGAACGGCATGTTGAAAGTGCGCTACCAATATTTCCGCCAAATCGTTTCAACCAAAGAAGTAATGGCCTGAGGGAACGAGTCTATGACGAACCAACCCCCAACGAAGTCGGCTGAAAGCCCCAACATTGCGACCAAGCTGGATAACTGGCTGGATCAACGCACCGGCATCGACTCCATCTTGCACGAGACGCTGGACGAGCCGATCCCGGGCGGCGCCAGTTGGGCCTATATCTTCGGCTCCGGCTTGCTCTTCCTGTTTGTCTCGCAGGTCATCACCGGCGTATTCCTTGCCCTGTACTACGTTCCGTCGGCTGACCACGCGCACACCGTCGTGTCGTACATCGTGAAAGTGGTGAGCTCGGGATCATTCATCCGCAGTATTCATGCCTACGGATCAAGTGGCATCATCATCCTGCTCTTGCTTCACATCGGACAAACCATCCTCTATGGCTCCTACAAGGGACGACGCGAGCTGCTCTGGCTCTCTGGCTGCATCCTGTTGGCATTAATGCTCGGAATGGCCTTCACCGGATATCTGCTGCCCTGGGATGAGAAGGCATATTTCGCAACCGCTGTTGGAACGAACCTCGTCGCTGAAGTACCTTTCATCGGTCCGATCTTGCAGAAGCTGATTCGCGGCGGCGATCAAATGGGAACCCTTACGATCTCCCGTTTCTTTGTGCTCCACGTCTTCATCCTCCCCGCAATGCTGATCGGCTTCATCGCGGCGCATGTGTTTTTCTTCCGCAAAGCTGGCGCAGCCGGCCCGATCAAAGAGGATCCGGTCCATCCCAAATTGCCGCCTGTTCCGTTTTATCCGCGTCAGGTATTTATGGACGCCGTATTCGCCGTCGTCTTAATCGGCATCCTCGCGATCATCGCGAAAACCATACCCATGAGCCTTGGACCAGCCGCCAATCCGGCCGACACGCACTTCCTCCCGCGTCCCGAATGGTACTATCGCCCCGCTTTCCAATGGCTCAAATATCTCAGTGGTAACTGGTCTCTGATCGGCGGCATCTTTCTGCCCGCGGTACTCGCTCTGATCTTTGCCGCAGCGCCATTTCTTGATCGAAGACTCGAGCGCCGCCCCTGGCGCCGTCCAATCTCAGTGGGCGCATTTCTTCTCTTCCTCATCGCCTACACCTCTCTCGGGATCGCCAGCTATCGCGATGACTACCGCGATCCTGGGATGGCCGCGCAGATGCATAAGCAGGAGGACGATGCGAACGCCTTCATGCAGAAGCCCTTCGTCCCCGAACCGGCTGCAGGTAGTCCAGCGGCTGCGCTGGTTGCCGCTGACCCTCTGGTCCTGAAGGGACTTGCCCTCTTTCAGGCTCAGTCCTGCAACTCGTGCCACGGAGAAGGAGGTGTAGGAACGGCAGCCGCCGGCCCTTTGACTGGCGTCAGCGCGAAATATAAAACCCCGCAACTGATCGCGCTCCTTCACGCACCCAACAGCACCATGACCAACGGCGGCATGACCCCGGTCGATTTGAAGCCGGACGACCTGGAAGCCCTCGCCGCATACCTCGATCAACTGCACTAACTCGCGTAGGATGGTGGCAGAACTGGCAGAGTTCAGGAACCCAAAACTCTGCTCGGTTTCGGTTGCTTGTCGACTAAAACGGTGGCCCTGAAGTCGCGAACTCCGGGGCGCGTTCTATGTCCGTGATTTACAATCAACCTTGAGTTAGCCAACACCAGCACCACCGTGGGAGCAGTTTTGCATCTAGCAAGAATCGAAGCACAAAGCAGCACACAGTCGCGGCCACATCGGCGCGCCGTTCGGTCCGTAGCGCAGGCCCTCCGGTCCCCTATCAGGTTCGCTTTGGCATCCGCCGCCTTGGTCTCTGCCATCGGTTGCGGCAACACCTACCGCCCGGTCGTCAGCGCCATCAATCCGGTCGGGCCCGCCGGGCAGCCGCAGAAGTTTGCTGTCGCGATCTCCACCACCGGTACCGCCGCCAATCCAACCCCTGGCCTGGTCACCTTCGTCGACTTCTCGGGCGACTCCGTGCTCATCACCGCGCAGATTGGCGTGGATCCCTACTACCTCATCCTTAATAGTGGTGGCACTACCGGCTACACCCTCAACAGCGACCACACCCTAACCACCTTTGACGTAGACACCTCGCTTCTGCAGAGCAACATCCTCCAGACCACGCTGCTCCCCGGTGCCAACCCCGTCAGCATCTTCCCCTCCTCCACCAACACCTACGTTTCGGACCCCGGCCTCAACGTGATCTCGCAGTTCACAGGTCAGCCCCTGAACCTGCAACAGCAGCTTACGATTCCCACCCCCTTCCAACCGGTCTACGTCGTAGGCATCACTGGTGCTCCGCGCATCTACGCCATTACCTCGAACCCCAACACCGGCGCCGGTCAGGTCTCCACCATCGAGACGAGCAGCAACACAGTCGATCCCACCCCTATTCCCGTTGGGCACGGTCCGGTCTACGGAGTCATGACTGCCGACGCGAGGCGCGCCTTTATCCTCAACCAGACCGACGGCACAGTCAGCGTCATCAACGCACAGACGAATCAGCTGGACACCGTACCCCCGGAGCCACGAACCCAATCTCTGTCGGTCAATCGCCGATCTGGGCTGACTTCGCGCCCCTCCGCAACGAGATGGTAGTCGCCAACGCCGGCGACGGAGTCCATCCCGGCTCGCTCAGCGTCATCAGTATCCCGCTCTGCTCCGCGAACGCTATTCCAGGCAACCCAAACTGCGATCCCAACAATCCAGTTGACTCGGTTGGTTTCGGGCAGGTTGTTGCAACCGTTCCGGTTGGCGTCAATCCCGTCATGGTTGGAGTCCTGCAGGACACAACCAACAGCCGCGCCTACGTCGTCAATGGCGGCAATCCGAATCTGCCTTGCGCTCCGCCCTCGGCGGCTCTTCCGCTCGGCAACTGCACCGTCTCGGTTGTAAATCTCAACACGTACACAGTGACGGCGACGATCCCCATCCCGCTCAGCGTCCTCCCTGAAACGCCTATCCTCAACGGCCATCCCAACTACATCGCCGTCACCAACGGAACGCCCACAGGCAAGGTTTACGTCACCTCTCCTGAGTCAAACTTCATGACCGTCATTCGCACCGACATAGACGCGATCGACTTGACCGTTCCTCTGCAGGGCAAGGGCGTCTCGGTTCGCGTCACCCTGCCATAACCTAGAAACAGCATCTCAAGAACGAAAGAGCCATCCGCGATCGGATGGCTCTTTCGTTGTGTCTTCCGCTCTGGACCTATTCTCCAACCAGAACAATCGGCAGCGTCGGTGTCGTCGCTCCACCCTCATCTTCAACCGTAACCCCGAACGCCTTCGCCTCAACACCTTTGGGCAGCGGAGGCATAATCACACTGGCATTGCCGCGATCATCCGGCCGGAACGTCCCTGCCGGAATCGGGTTCTCTCCCGGAGCCGCCGGAATCAGCCAAAGCTCGTACGTCTTCGACGGAGGCAGCGTCTCCAGGTTGTTCGCCAGAAAAATCAGCGTGCCCTTATTCGCAACATACGTCGCTCTGCCCTGCGGAAGCGCCACTGCTGCCTGGCCCTTCGTCGTCAGCGTCACGCGCATCGCCGAAGTGTCCGTCATCGCGTCCAGCACCTGTCGCGCGGCCGCCGCATCCGCGGTCAGATGATCAAGCTTGCTCGCCTGCGTCACCATCGTTCCGCGTAGGTCCTCGCGCTCGTGGTACAAAGCGCCCGTCGTCACGGCAAGACCCGCTGCGACCGCCCATCCAACCCACGGCAACACCTTGCCTGCGAAGCCGCGTTTCGGAGTATCTTCCTCCGTCAAATACGCGCCCCGTCCCAGTCCGCGTTCGTTCCCGTAGACGTCCTCCGCACTCGCAGTCGTCCGCGGCGCCATCGATTCTCCGAACAGAGTTCCAACCCGCGCTGGCGCCTCTGCGGCACGCGTCTCCACTACGGCTGCACGTTCGATGGGTATTGTCTTCTTCTCTCGCGCCACCTGCTTCATCAGCCGTTCGCGCACCAGCGCCGGCGGCGAGTGCATGTCCACGGTATGCGCATAGATCGCCAGCTCGCCTTGAATCTCCGCCAACTCCCGGCGCGCCTGCCTCCGACTGGGCGAGATAGGCCGTTACCTCTGCGGTCTCTTCTTTCGAGAGAAGTTGCATGGCATACAGCGCCAGATCCTCCGATGAAATACGCCCCTGATCGCTCATGCCGTGAACGCCTTTCTCAGCGACGTCAGCGCGCTGCGTATTCTCGTCTTCACGGTGCCCAGTGGATCGCCCGTCATCTCCGCAATCTCTGAGTGCGTCAACCCATCAAAGAACGCCATCTCCAGCGTCTTGCGCTGCTCTACGGGCAGCAGGTGGATCACCACGCGCGCCTTCTCAATCAGACTATTTCGCTCCGCCTCATCCGCCAGGTTATAGTTCGAGGCCAACGCCATATCATCCACATTGTCCGTCGGACGCTTTCGCCGCAGCGCATCGATCGAACGATTTCTTGCAACCACCGCCAGCCAGCCGCCAAGGCTGCCTCGCGCCGCAACAAAACCGCCGGGATTGCGCCATATCTGCATAAAAACTTCCTGTAAGACATCCTCGGCCGAGGCCGGATCCCGCAGAACCCGCAGCGCAACCGAGTACACAACCTTCGAGTAACGGTCGAAGAGCGATGCCATCGCATACTCGTCGCCTCGCTGTACCTGAGCCAGCAGGGCCGCGTCGTCCTGTCCGGAGGGTGGCTTAGCGTTCACGAGTCCCGTTTCTCTATACATAAAACGCACCTGAGTCTTTAGCAGATTGCTCAAACACCAACTATTTGCGGTAGATCATGCAAGCCGCGGCGTTTTTTCGCCATTACGTCGTCTAAGCGACACCAAAGTAACTTTACCCGAAACTATGCACCCCTGCCTCTCATTCTTTTCGCCTTCAACGACCGAACCCGATTGTGAACATGAAAAGATAGATGCAGCCTCCAGTCCGCGACACATCGCGACGAATCAAGAAAATGACGAACCACGCCAAAGAGCAACGCGAAAAGAGCACCACGAAAAAGTCCGCCCGAGAAAGTCCGCCTCGACAAACTCCTCGTCGACCAAGGCCATGCCGCCTCCCGCGAGCGCGCTCAGGCGCTCATCCTCGCCGGCCGCGTTCTCGTCGACGAGCAGCGCATCGACAAGCCCGGCACCTCCATCTCCACCTCCGCAAACATCCGCCTGCTCGGCTCCGACCTCAAATACGTCAGCCGCGGCGGCCTCAAACTCGAACACGCCCTCGCCCATTGGTCGATCGACCTCACCAACCTCTCCTGCGTCGACATCGGCGCCTCCACCGGCGGCTTCACCGACTGCATGCTGCAAAGCGGCGCACGATCTGTCTTGGCAGTAGACACCGGCTACGGCCAGATCGCCCAGAGGCTCCGCGACGATCCCCGCGTCACCCTCCGCGAACGCACCAACGCCCGCCTCCTCACCCTCGGCGAACTCCTCACGCCTGAGCTTCCACCCCCAGCCTTCTTCGCCATGGACGTCTCCTTCATCTCCGCCACCCTCGTCGTCCCGGCAGTCCTAAGCGCCCTCAGCACTCAAGACGAACCTTGGCAAGGCTCCGCAGTCATCCTCATCAAGCCGCAGTTCGAAGCTGGCCGCGAGAACATCGGCAAAGGCGGCATCGTTCGCGACCCCGACGCCCGTCAGGCCGCCATCGAGCGCGTCCGCGAGTGCGTCCTCCAGCAGCACGGCACCTCCGTCGAAGTCATCGACTCGCCCATCCACGGCATGGAAGGCAACCACGAGTACCTCCTGCACGTCATCTTCGAAACTCCCCGCTAACAAGCCTGCGTAATTCGGCCCCCACTACTTTGCGCTTGCTGGCACTTGTACTAGTTGTCGAGCCGCCGCAACATCGCTACCGTCGGAAGAGGGAGAAATATCAACCGATGAAGCAAATCTGCGGCCTGAACTTAGCCTTGAACTCAGTCCTGATCAGCGCGTTCCTTTCCGCGGCTCCTCTCGTAGCCCAGGAAGCTCCCGCAGCCTCTGCCCCGAAAGCCCAGGCCGCAGCCGCACCAGCTGCCGCCAGCGATGCCGACGCCCTCGCCAAGGCCACGCAGAATCCCGTCGCCAGCCTCATCAGCGTCCCACTCCAGAACAACTCAAACTTCGGCGTCGGTCCATACAACCGAACCCAGGACGTCTTCAATATCCAGCCCGTCATCCCGGCGAAGATCAGTCCGAACTGGATGCTCATCTCCCGAATCATTCAGCCCATCGTCTGGCAACCAGTCCCCTCCGCAAACACCGGTGGCCAGCTCGGCTTTGGCGACATGAACCCAACCTTCTTCCTCTCGCCAGCCAAACCCGGCAAACTAATCTGGGGTGTCGGCCCAACCATGGTCTTTCCCACCGCAACCAGCACCAGCCTCGGCCAGGGCAAACTCAGCTTTGGCCCATCGGTCGTCGTCGCTGGTGCAACCGGGACACTGGACCTTGGGTTTTCTAACAAATAATGTCTGGTCGGTCACCGGCTCTTCCCATCGGCCCGAGGTAAACCAGTTGCTGTTCCAGTACTTCATAACCTACAACCTCAAAAAAGGTTGGAACATCAACAGCGGCCCCATCATCACCGCAAACTGGAACAACAAAGCCAACGGCGACGCCTCCGACGGCGACGACACCACACCCGGCGGCCGATGGACCATCCCCTTTGGCGGCGGGGTAGGTCGCATCATGCGCCTCGGCTTTCAACCCGTCAACATCTCCGCCAACTTCTACGGCAACGCCGTCCACCCACCCGGCGCCTCCTCCTGGGGCATGCGACTTCAAATCGCATTGCTCTTTCCCAAGAAGCGTACCCAAGAAGCCGTAGCCCAGGAAACCCAAACCGTAGCCTCGCGCGAAACGGCCTGCGCGCTCAGTGTTTCCCGAGCAAACCACCCAGCGCATTACTCAGCGGATCAGCAGTCGATTTCTTTCCCGTCGCCCCCTGCGTCTTCCCGCCCAGCAAACCCTGTGCCGCACTCGTTGCAAGGCTGGCCATGTTCGGCGTGAACGTTGGATTGCTCGTAGTCCCTCCAATCGCCACCGGTATCCCGTTCTTCATTGCGCTACCCGCAATCCCTCCAATAGCGCCACCCGTAGCCCCGCCGCCCGGAATGAAACCAGACAGAGCCCCCACCAGTCCCGCCGTCCCACCCGCAGTGGCCGCTTGGCTGGTCCCTCCGGATCCCCCAGTCAGCCCCGTCAGCTTCAGAAGCATGTTGTAGTTCAGCGCTCCACCCGCGCTCACCGCGCCCGCGCCAGTCGCAGTCCCGACCCCAGCCACGTCGAGTGCAATCTTATCCGTCCGTATCGCTCCGCCCTGTTGGGTCACATTCATGCTCAGCGACCGAATCGTCGTCCCCGACCCGGTCGACGAACCAATCTTTCCTCCCGTAATCGAAGACAGCGCCTGCAACTTCGATCCCAGATCAAACCCAGCAAGCTGCGTATTGCTCACCTGCACCGGTCCGCTGATCATCGGATTCGCCGACGATCCCGTAACCGCCAGCGTTGTTGTCAGCGTCCCTCCCTGAAGCCGCGACCCCTGCGGCAGATGCACTCCCAGCGCCGGCAAAAACGCCTCAAGCTCATCGATCGGCATCGCATTCCCAACCACTTTCAGATTCAAGTTAGTCGTAGGCCCATTCGTCTGGTACGTGCCCGAAAGATTTACTACAGCACGTCCCACCGTCACCACCGCCTGCTGTATCGTTCCGCTATCCGCCTGCTCATTCTGCGAAACAGTGAACTGCACCTGAACCGGCTTCGGCGACGGCGTTCCGTCCTTCGCGAGCTTGATCCCCGCGATCTGTACCGTCCCATTTGCATTCAGCGTCTGCCCATTCGACTGGATCTTCGCCTGCAGATCAGCAACTCCGTCGATTCCCGCGTCCGGCGGCAGCACACCCGCAGAACCAATCGCAAAATGTTTCAGCGTCACCTGCGCGTCCAACGGCGTTCCCGCGTTGTTCTGCTGATTAAACGGGCCCGCCGTACCCGTCGCACTCAAACTCCCTCCTCCCGGCAGCGTTGCACTCGCAGTAAACGGCGACGAACTCTTCGTCGTCGCCTTCGACACCTGCGCATTCACCTGGCTGTACACCGCACCACCCGTATGTCCCGCGGTCGCTAGCGTAATCGTTCCGTTCTTCACCTGCGCATCATCGACCGAAATATTGTCGAGCATCGACGCCCCTTCCGCGTTCGCAGGCTTCGGCTTTTTCGGAGCATTGTTGCTCACCAGCGTCAGCTTCGGAGTGTCCACCAGCAGCTTGCTCACATGCATCTGCGACCCGCTCCAAGCCGCGTCCAGCACAAGGTTGTCAATCGTCCCCGTAACGCCATCCGAAGCATCGACAAATCCCGCCGCCAGCGGATCCAGATGCTTCACCTCAAGGTGCCCCGCAAACGGCGTCAACGAAGCGTCCTTCTCATTGATCGGCCCCGCCGTGCCCTTCAGGTCAACCGACCCACCCGCCGGCAGGTCCGCAGAAACAGTGAATGGAAACGACTTCGTAAAAGCGAAATCCTTCACATCCAAATCCACCTTCTCATACACACGGTTGGTTGCGCCCGCCCCGCTTGTCCCCGGTCCGCCTCCGACCGTAATACGTCCGTCCTTAATCTCCACCCGTCCCACAGTCAAATTAGGAAAGGCCTGCTTCGTCTCCGCGCTCTGGCTGGCCTGCGTGCTGCTCGCTCCAATCGTCGAATAGTTCCACGTCCCATTCGCAGCGCGCAGTAGTTGTATCTTCGGCGAGTCCATCTCAAATCCCTGGATCACCAGCTTCTTATCAAAGATCAGCGGAAGGAGTTCCACTTTGATCGTCACGCTGTCGGCCTGTATAAACGGCTGATTACTGAACGTCGCGTCGTCCGCAATCGTCGTATTCTCCGCCACCAGCCCACCTGACCACACCGAAAGGCTCAGCTTTCCAATCGTCACCTTTCGCCCCAGGGACTGAGTCAAAGTAGTCTCGATCTTCGTTCGGAAGCTGTCGGCGTTGAGAAACAGTGGAAGCGAAATCGCCACGATGACAAAAAGCGCGACCACCGCGCCAACCCCCATCAGGACTAACCGTACTGGCTTGGTCATACCATCACCTCGTCTGAACGTGTCCAAATGTGATGCTACCGTCGAAGTCGTTGTTGCACGCTCTTCAACGCAAAGACAGCCCAGAATCATTCCAGTGGCAGACCTGTCTCTTCTACTAGTATGCGTGCGGTCATTGCTTACTTCACGCGTTCTACCGCGGGAGACTTCCATTCACCGCTTAGCAGTTCGGGCTTCGGCCAGTAGTAGCGCATTGTTAGCATGAAGGGCGCCTTAGGTGCGGGAAGCCAGTTGGCCTGTTTCTCCGCACCTGGCGAGTCAGCCTGAATGTAGATAGTCAGGCCGCCGTCCTTGTCGAGCTTGAGGTGCGGAAGCATAGGCGAGTTGATCAGGTAACGATCGATGGGGTTCTTCACCAGTAGCTGGCCGGGCAAGTCATACATGGTGAGCGACCAGAAGGCATTCACGGGCGGGAACTCCCCCTTGGCGAAGTGCATCGTGTACCTCGCCTTGCTGCCGTCCAGGGGCTGACCGTCGGCGTCCTTATCGAGGATGGGATAAAGAGCCTCGTCACGCGAGTTGGCGCCGATTCCCATCTGCGTGCCGGTGGCACGGGCCAGAAAGTCGTTCTTGAGATACTCGCGCGAACCAAAAAGGGTGTCGGTCTTGCCGCCGGTAGACGCGCGTTTGGCGTCGATTGCTTTCTGGCCATCGTCAATGCCAGCTTTCAGCGCATCCTGAATCTCAGGCGAGAAGGCAGAGGGGTTGAAGGGCTTGCCAGGCTCGATACCGATCTTCGCGAAGCTCTGACGCAGCTCTGCCTCGCTGGGATGAGCCGGGACACAGAACTGGAGAAGAAAAGCCATCTGGTTGAAGAAATCAAGCGAGGTCTGCTGGGTCTGCGAGATGGGCTTTGGCCAGTCTGGTACGGGTGCAGCGGGCGGGGCGGCGGTGTGCGTGAACTCATGCAGCGGTTGGACCTTATATCCGGCCTGGATCTTCTTGACGTTCGGAAGGTCAGCGGGATTGAAGAGCTGCGTGCGGCCGACGACGGAGACGAACTCGGTCTCGGCATGGAAGGTCTTCGTGATGTTGCTGGGAACTTCTCCCTTCCAATTGGGGCCGGCGATGAGGTAGGTTCCGCCATCGTTGCCGGTAGTACGGCTGCCGATGTAGGCGAAGTTGAAGGTGTAGAGGTCCAGAAGTTGGAAGACGAAGTAGCGGTTCTTCTCCATCTTCGGAATCGTGATCACTGCGGGCTCGGCGCGGAGATCGAGGCCGGCGAAGGAGTATGGGGTGTCGGAGTTGGGTGTGACGAAGGCGGTGTCGGCAGGGGTGAAGACGCGTGCGATGTTGAGGATGGAGTCGAAGGGGCCCTTGTATTGTGGATTGTTCTTGTCGACGGAGAAGGCGTACATGGTCTTGTACTGTGCGACCATCGGTACCCCGTAGATGTAGGCATCTTTCGCGATGGAACGTGCGTCCGCAGCCGAGAGGCCGCCTTCGGGTGTCTTCTTCGCATCATTACATCCGGCAGCAAAGAGCATGAATGTGGAAATAGCAGTACACAGAAGCTTGCTAGCGATAGATTTCATCGGTCTCCCCAGGGCAATTTTCGCTGTTGTTTTCGATATCTGGCGCCTTCCACATCTTGCGGAGAGACCCGCCATTTGGTTGAATCGCGTTCTCATTTTCCCGCCTATTGAGAGGGCAATTATTTCGCAACCGGCTGCATCCCCGGCTTCTTCCAGCTTCCGTCCAGCACAGCGTCGCCGGGAAGGTACACGCGGAATATGCAGTAAAAGGGGCCGTCAGGCGCCGGCAGCCAGTTCGCCTGCTTGGCCGGCCCAGGATTCGCAATAGAAATAGTAAAAGTAAGTGAGCCGTCAGCACCGTACTTATAGGACTTGAGCGTCGTCGAGTTCAGCAGATAGCGCTTCAGCGGATTGGCGACAAGCAGTTGCGTCTTGCCGTCGTACATCGTAAGAGACCAGAAAGCTTTGGTGGGCGGCAGATCGCCTTTGGCGAAGCGAAGCTCGTAGTTCGATTTCGAGGCATCGAGCGGTTGATGGTTGGCGTCGACGAAGTAGCCGAAGTAGATCGCGTCCTGTTTCGAGTTGCCGTACATACCCAGTTTGGCTCCGGCATACCGATAGAGGTAGTTGTCTTTCAGGAAGTCGCGAGCCCCGAAGATGTCTCCGCTGGAGATTTGGTCCGTGTTGATCTTCTTCATCACCCCGCCGAGGTCCGCGTTGGAGTCCTTGATTCCATCGTTGATGGCTTGCTGAATCTCCGGTGAGAACTTGCTGAAGTCGAAGGTCTGGCCCGGGCCGATATTGAGCTTCGCAAAACGCGCGAGAAGGTCGCTCTCCGAGGCATTAGGCGGGCAGAACTGAAAGAGAAAGTTAACCACAGGAAAAATGTCCTGCGACGGCGTAGCTATCTCGGCCGGTTTGGGCCAGTTGACCGCCGGCGCCGCTGCAGGTGCCGCCTGGTGCAGAAACGAACTCAGAGGCTCTGCGTGGTACCCCGCTTGAATTTTATTGACCTTCGGAAGGTCGGCCATATTGAAGAGCTGCGTGCGGAACAGAGCGTAAGCAAACTGAGTCTCGGAGTGGATGACCGCCTTCACACCCGCAGGCGTGGCGCCATTCCAGCCGGGCCCTGCGATAACAAACGTTCCACCTTCATTCCCGAACGCGCGAGTGCCAAGGTAGGCGAAGTTATACGTGTAGAGATCGACCAGTTGGCTGGTGTAGTAGCGGTTAGGCTCGATCTTCGGCATCGTGACGACCACCGGTTCAGCGCGAAGATCCATCCAGAGATAGGAATATGGCGTGTCGGAGTTGGGAGTAACGACAAACTTGTCGTCAGGCGTCGCGACAGACTTGGCGCTATTGAGCGTGTTGAACGGCACCCCGGTAGTCAGGATTGGCGCTGTCGATGGCCTGTTTGTACATCGTCTGGTAGTTCGCGGCCATGGGGAAGCCGTAGATGAAGGCCTCCTTTGCGATGGCCCGGGCGTCCGCAGCCGAAAGTCCAGATTCAGCCGGTTTGCTGGTATTGCAGGCAATCAGGCACAGGCCGATCGCAGCGGAACCTTCTACAAGCGCATATCGGCATAGCAAAGAGCGGATCTGCTTCATAGTGAGTAACCTCGGCCAGCCGATTCTTCCAGAATGCTGCCAGTCTCACAACTGCAACTTCTACTAGATCGTTAGGCTCCCTTTAGCTCCCGCCGTTTACACTAAGCGTAAATGTTTCAGGCTGCCATCATCTCCAAGCCTCAGAAGCCGGAAGTTGCCGGTATTCTGCGCGACCTCATCGGGTGGCTCGAAGCTCGTCACTACGACTACCTCCTCGACCCCGACAGCGCAGCCTACATCGACGCGCCAAATCCCATAGCACGTGTCGATCTTCCAAAACACAAGCCGAACCTGGTCATCGTACTCGGCGGCGACGGCACACTTCTCGCCGCGGCCCGCGCCTTTGCCTTCACCACAACGCCGATCCTGAGCGTCAACCTCGGCTCCCTCGGCTTCCTCACCGAAATTCCTCTCTCCGATCTCTACCCCACCCTCGAAGCATGGTGCGAAAACCGCGCCGACGTTGAGGTTCGCAGCATGATGTGCGCCGAGCACATCCGCAACGGCAAGGTTCTCCGTATGTGGAACGCGCTCAACGACGTCGTCATCGCAAAAGGAACCATCGCCCGCATGGGCGACTACTCCGTCGAAATCGACAGCCAGCTCGTCGCCACCTTCCGTGCCGATGGCGTCATCGTCTCCACCCCCACCGGCTCAACCGCCTACAATCTCGCCGCCAACGGCCCCATCGTGATGCCCAGCGTCAACGCGCTGGTAGTCACCCCCATCTGCCCTCATCTCCTTACGATTCGCCCCATCGTCACCCCGGGAGAATCCACCGTCAGCGTCCACGTCGTTGGCGTACCCAATGAGATCTACCTCACCGTAGATGGTCAGGAAGCGATCCCGCTTCAAGTCGACGACTATGTTCACTGCCACCGCTCCGAGTTAAGCGTCCGCCTCCTGCGCAGCCGACCCAACGGCCTCTTCAGCGTCCTCCGCTCCAAACTGAAGTGGGGCGAGCGCTAACCGGCAAGAAGACGTAAAAATATTTCAAAAAGTTGGCGTATTTTTCGACCGCGGAAAAGCATCCATCAACTCACCACGTTTCACCAGCGGTCCACCACGAATTCACCACAAAATCACCACACAAAAACACTCGTTTTTCGCAAAACCCCCTGCAAAAACGAGCCTTTACCACCCCGAAAAAAATACCGCCCAAAAGTACCCATCGGCCGCCGAATGGGGTTGAGATTTATTGCCTGGCCTGTGGAAATCCGGGCTAGCGCCGGAGGGTGACGACCGGGGAGCCGACGGGATGGCAGAAGACTTTGCCGTGGCTGAGTGCGATCTTGCGCTGAGCAAGCGCGGCCATCTCGGGATCGTGGGTGACCATCACGATGGTGTGGCCCTGGGCGTGGAGGTTCTGAAGCAGTTCGGCGACGATCTTCTGGTTGGCGGCGTCGAGGTTGCCGGTCGGCTCGTCGGCGAGCAGGATCGGTGGGTCGTTGATCAGGGCTCGGGCGATGCAGACACGCTGCTGTTCGCCGCCGGAGAGCTCGCTGGGCAGGTGGTTGATGCGCGCGCCGAGGCCGACCTTTTCGAGAGCTGCCTTCGCTTCGTTCTCGTTCGTCATCGAGTGGAAGTACTGCGCGAGCATTACATTTTCCAGCGCTGAAAGATAAGGGATTAGATGGAACTGCTGGAAGATGAATCCGATCTTGTCGGCGCGGAAGCGGTCGAGCTCGGTGGCGCTCATCGAGGCGACGTCGACGTTGTCGATTTTGAGTTCACCCGCGGTGGGGCGATCGAGACAGCCGATGAGATTGACGAGTGTGCTCTTTCCGGAGCCTGACGGACCGGTGATGGCGACCCATTCGCCGGCGACGATCGAGAAGCTGGCATCTGCGAGTGCCCGAACTGACGTTGCCGTGTCCGGTGTATTCGCGGGTGACGTGATGAAGGGCGATGACGGCGCAGTCGGGCCGGGTCGTCTCATCGATCGGCGACTCACTCGGTGTGGCGGAGGGCGACGCCCTAACGGCCTGGTCTTTACTTCGGCTTGGCTCACAGTTTCCATCTTCTCATTCTCCGGTCATTCTCCCTTGAGGAGTGCGGCGGGCTGGAGTCCGCGCAGGACGCGCAGGGGCAGCAGGGCCGCGAGCGTTGCGATGGTGAGGTTTACGAGCAATACCCACGGCAGCACGGACAGATGCGGCAAGGTTGCGGTGTGAAAGTTGCCTTCACTGATGACCCAGGCTGCGGCAGAGCCGACGAGGAAGCCTGCAGCAACGCCTGCGAGTGCGAGGACGAGGGCTTCGAGGAGAAACATCGCCATAAGCTGCATCTGCGAGCCGCCGAGGGCCTTCATGAGCGCGAAGTCGCGGCGGCGTTCGAGGACGGAGGCGGAGAGTGTGGCGAGGACGCTGACGGCGACGGTGAGGGCGATGAGGAGGACTGCCCCGTACATGAGGGCGTGGGTGCGGTCTACGATGCGGGACTCGCCTTCGACGAGCTGGCGGACGGGCTGGACCAGTACTTCGGGTAGATCGCTGTTGCAGTTTCGTGTCTGGGTAGCCTCGACTGCGCGTGGCTCCGCCGGGACTTGTAGCTCGATGACGTTGGCGCAACTCCGGTCCAGGCAGTAGAATCGGCGAGAGGAATGTAGATGCGGCTAGTCTTCGTCGCCTCCGGTCTTGATGCGGCCAGCTCCCTGGAGCGTAACCGGACGGCCAGCATACGTAAGGACGACCCGTGTTCATTTCCGACGAACTGAGCGGCGCGCTGACCCAGCAGGGCTGCGTTCCGTTACGGAAGGATCGGGCCAGGAATCGACTTGCCACCAGGAGTCGAGGCGCCTTACTGCGGCGAAGTCTGTGCCTGCCACGACGACTGAGGTTCCGGTGTCGGTGGTTGCAACAGCATACGCGAATTCCGCGGCGAGCGCGTCTGCGCCGGCGGCCTGCTGCACTCGTCGAGAGCGTCGGGTGGCAGCGATCCGTTGGCGGGTGCTGTGATCACGAGGTTCGCGCCGAAGCTGCGAAACTCTTTGTGCAGTTTTGCGTCGAGGTCGGTGTAGAGCGTTAACAGTGCGTGGCCACGCCGGCTGAGACTGTCATCGCGACAAGGGCGGAGATGCTGCGGGCGCGGCGATGGATGAGCGAGCGGCGCAGGATGTGGGGAAGGGTGAGTTGTTTCATGCGAGGACCTGTTCGAGATCGGCGCTGTTTATCTTTCCCTTCGGCGTATTTTGGCAATGAACGGAAGACGTACCCCAGGGGCTAAAGCCCGGCTTTATCGCTGTGACGCTAGAGGACCAAGCCTGAAGGCTTGGCTTACCTAGAAGCAACGGCAAATTCGCAGACTGGGGTGAGATGTGTTTCATGCGTCCTCTCGCAGGATGGCGGACGGGTTCATATGGAGTGCGGCGCGGATGGAAGGTGTGCTCCCGCCGATGGCAACTGCGAGGGCGAGAGCGACGACTACGGGAAGAAGGACGGGGATCAGGACCGCCTCGGCGCGCCGCCGTCGCCGCGTAAAGATTCGGCCCCCAGCCATGCGGCGAGGCCGGAGCCGGCGAAATAACCGCATGTTCCGGCGAAGACGGCGAGCAGGCCAGTCTCGGCGTAGAAGAGGAAGGCGATCGCGCCTTTGCTGGCTCCCAGCGAACGCATCAGGCCGATCTCTCCGCGGCGCTCGAAAATCGCCGTGGCCATGGCGGCAGCAGACGGCGAATCCTGCCGCTAGCAGGGCTGCCGCACTAATGAGCCACATCAGGCCGCTGATGCGGTTGAGGACGTTGCCTTCGCTCTGTTCGACGCGACGTACCTGTTCGGCCTGAGCGCCGGGGATGGCTTCGCGGATTTGATAGGCGATCGAGTTGGCGTAGGGGCGGCAGTACCAGATATCGTGCTGTTGCGGTGATAGGGAATCGGGTCTTTGCGGGCGAAGGCGTCTTCGGGTTTGGTGCGGGCGGAACTCACCTCGACACGACTAACGAATCAGGTCTGTTCGTCAGAAGTTGCGCGGCCTTTAGCGGCATCAGAATCTGGTTCTCAATCGACGAATCGCCGCTCACGATGCCTATGACATGCAATCGAGTAGGCTAAAGGAGTCATCGGCGGCGTTCCTGCGCCTGAGGAGGGAAGGGGAGTGCCGACGACATCGCCGATCTTCCATTCGCCTCGCTGGGCGAGGGAACTGCCAACGACAACGTCAGCACTTGCGCTCCTACCGACGATTCGCTCGGCCACTGACCCGCGATCTTCCAGAGAGGATGTAACTGTTTCGCTCCCGTTATCAGGGCAGAGCCACCGCCGCTTGAGAGGTCATGATCAAACCACAAGCCGGTAGCGGGGGCGTCAATGGCACCACGACCCTTAGCTTCCGTGGAAACATGCAGCGGCAACTCGGGACTTACACCAGTGATGTTGTTCGCCCAGAAAATTCTCCTCAGTTTTTGAAGGTCGCTCTCTTTAAGATAGGCTCCGCCGGACGCAGGCTTTACGTCGACGCCTCCGATCTTCACGTCCAGCTGGTCGGCCTTTGGGTAGACGATGATGTTGGCGCCGTAGACGGCTAGTTCTTTGTGGATGCGGTCGCCGATGGTGGTGGCGAGGGCGAGCATCGCGGTGACGGCGGTGGTGCCGAGGAGGATGGCGATGCCGGCGAGGAGTTTGCGGCGGCGCTGGCGGCGGAAGGATTCCATCAGGAGGCGGAAGAACATTTAGGCTGCCTCCTGCAGGATTAGTGACGAGAATGCACGTCCTTCGACTTCGCTGCACATACAGACATAGACGCAATGGCATGCGCGAAGCAGGTCCTTCGACTCCGCTCAGCGATGCGACACCTCTCGAGAAACATGACACCTCGCAAAAAAGGGAGGTCTGCATGGTTAGCGTTCGAAGACCGGGGCTAGTTCGCGGAGGTCGGCGGCCTGGATGATGAGTTGGTGCTGCTGATGGTGGATTTGAGGGGGATGGGGTTGCAGCCGCCCTTTTGGCCCATGGATGCGGCGTTGAGGGGCGAGGCGCACATCTTGCAGGTGATGCCCTGGTCGCCGATGTAGAAGCCTACGGGTCCGCAGATCTGGCAGGCGTCGGCGACGGAGACGATGGTGCCGTCGGGCTTCTTGAAGAGGAGGAAGCGGATCTCGACAGCGCCGCCCTTGCCGTCGTCGATGTGGACGCCGTAACGGTGCAGCTTGTCGTCGTTGACGTCGGCGGTGGGAAGGGTCACCTGCGATCCGACCAGCGTGACGGCTGCGGTTGGCGAGAGCGCGGTGGAGCTCTTGGCGTAGATGAACTCTGCCGTGGAGAGAAAGATGAAGACGAAGCTGGTGGCGACGACGGCGGTCATCCACATCTTTTCGCGGCGCTGGCTCCACTCGGCTCGGCGCTTGTCTGCGGGTGTAGCGGTTGCAGCGAGGACGGCGGGGGCGCGGCGCTTGTACTCCATCAACATCATCAGGCCGGCGAGGGCGAGCATGGTGACGAAGAAGAAGAGGTCGTTGCGGACGATGGGGCCGATGAGGCGCATCTCGGTCGGGCTGGAGGGAAGGACGCCGTTTTCGGAGAGCTCGTGCAGGCCGCTGACGATGAGCTGGAAGGCGACAAAGTAGAGGATGACGGTGGTGACGCGGAAGAAGCGCTGCAGGTTGATCTTGACGCTGCCGCGGATGAAGAGGACGCCGAAGACGACGGCGACAGCGATGCCGAGGAGGGTTCCGGTGAAGCTGAGGAGTTCGGTGGAGTTGAGCGTGACGGCGGAGAGGATCAGGACGGTCTCGACGCCTTCGCGGAGGACGAGGAGGAAGACGAAGAAGAAGAGGCCGGCTTTGGAGACGCCTTGGTGCTGGTGTACTGCGAGATTTTTTCTTCGATGGAGCCCTTCATGGTGCGGGCGGTCTTGTGCATGAACCAGATCATGCTGATGACGAAGAAGGCCGCGGCGAGCATGACCCAGCCCTCGACGATGTCGGAGTTGTAGGGGGTGTGGGCCAGGATGATCGCCACGCCGATGCTGGCCGCAACTGCCGAACCGAGGGCCCAGAAGACGGTGCGCTTCAGCTCCGGCCGGCCGATCTTGCTGAGATAGGCGAAGACGATACCTACGATCAGCGATGCTTCCACACCTTCGCGGAGGGTGATGATAAACGCTTGCAACATAACGGCTTTCTCTTCTCTGGGGCAGGGTGTCCGGACGGTAGGGATGAAGCTGCCGAGCCGATCTCCGCAAGGGTGAATTGATCCCTCGTTACCTCATTCTAGTGTAATGCGGACTAAATTGGTCGTCAATCAAGGACGAATGGTCGAAATCGAAGCGTTGGTTTCAACCGAGTACGACTATTGGTTGCGTCAGGGTTCCGGCGATGCGGCGGCCGATGGCGAGCAAGTCGGTGGGGGTGGTGAAGACCTTGACGAGAGGGGCCTGCGAGAAGTCGGGGAGGTTGACCTGCATTCCGTTGCGGAGGCGGCCGGCGAGCTGATCGTCGACGGTGACGGAGGGCATCTCGGGCAGCAGGGTGCGGGGGTGGGGGAGGAGGGCTTCGAGGTCGGCGATCGAGGAGGTTTTTGAGCTGGTCGATGGTGATGGCCTGGTCGAGCGTGAAGGCGCCGGCCGTGTGCGGCGGAGGGTGGAGAGGTGGGCTCCGCAGCCTGCGAGTTGGCCGAGTTCGTGGGCGACGGAGCGGACGTAGCCGCCGGCGGAGACGGACATGGTGAAGGCTGCGGTGTCGCCGGAGAGGGAGGTGAGCTCGAAGTTGTGGATGGTGATGCGGGCGGGCTTTACGGGACGTCGGCGCCGGCGCGGGCTAGTTTGTGGGCGGGGACGCCGTTGATCTTTTTCGCGGAGAAGATGGGCGGGAGCTGGTCGATGTCGCCATGGAAGCGCTGGCTGAGGGTGCGGAGGTCGTCGAGGGATTGGGTGAGGGGGTGGGGGTCGGTCGGCGGGGGTGCCGTCGGCGTCGAAGGTGTCGGTGGCGAAGCCGAAGCGGATGTGGCCGGTGTAGTGCTTTTCGGCCTGGCCGAAGAACTGGGCGAGGCGCGTGTACTTGCCGAGGAGGAGAGGGAGGACTCCGGTGGCCATGGGGTCGAGGGTGCCGAGGTGGCCGATGGATTTTTCGCCGGTGGCGCGACGGACGATGGCGACCACGTCGTGCGAGGTCATGCCGGAGGGTTTGTCGAGTACGAGAAGGCCATTCATGCAACTTCCAGTTTAGTTGCTAGAACGAGTTTCCCTGACGCCGAACCAGGGAAAGGAACTCGTTGCGGGTCTGCAACTGCGTCTTGAAGACGCCGAGCATGGCAGAGGTGACGGTCGAAGAGTGCTGCTTCTCGACGCCGCGCATCATCATGCACAGGTGCTGCGCTTCGAGGATGACCGCGACGCCCTGAGGATCGATGGCATCGGTGATGGCGTCTCCGATCTGGCGGGTGAGGCGCTCCTGTACCTGCAGGCGGCGGGCGAAGACGTCGACGAGGCGGGGGATTTTGCTGAGGCCGATGACCTTGCCGTTCGGGACGTAGGCGATGTGGGCTTTGCCGAAGAAGGGAAGCAGGTGATGCTCGCACATGGAGAAGAACTCGATGTCCTTGACGATGACCATCTCGTCGTAGTCGACGTCGAAGAGGGCCTCGTGGAGGACGTCGGTGATGTTCATGGTGTAGCCGCGGGTGAGAAACTGCCATGGACTTTTCCATGCGCTCGGGCGTATGGAGAAGTCCGTCGCGTGTGGGATCTTCGCCGATGCGGACCAGAGTCTCGCGGTAGAGATCCTGGGTCGAGATGCTGTCGAGGGAGGCGGTTTCGATAGTGGCCGAGGTGCGTGGCATAGGGGGCCTTTCTTAGAGCGTGCCCGGCGCAGGTGTTGCATCGCCGGTGAAGTCAAATGAGTTGTTGCTGGTCTCCTCGACGTGCACCCGCTCGAGATGTGCGGCGGGAAAGGCCTGGAAGATGCGGTAGTATCTCAATACTTAGATTTTCCGTGGTCGAGACCTTGTTCGCGAAAGCAGTCCAGGGTGTTCAGATTCATGTGATCAAACCGTGCAAGGAGATTTGTTTGCGCGAAGGCATCGAGGTCTCCGAGGTTGCAAACCATGCCTGTCTCGGGGTCGACCTGGCCGCTCAGCGTTACCTGCACGGTGTAGTTATGTCCATGGCCGTGAGGGTTGTTGCATTTGCCGAAGACGGCCATGTTCTGACCGCTGTCATAGGCTTCTGTATGCAGCCGGTGCGAGGCGCTGAAGTGATAGCGTCGACTGAGGTGCGCTTTCATCGCTCACCATAATAGTCCGCGAAGAGGTCGGGCATCTCGTAGACGCGGACGCGGTGCAGCTTTGCATGAGGGATTTTGCCGTGGAGCCTGTGCCAGATTGCGATCGCAATGTTTTCTGTCGTCGGAATCGTGGTCTTGAATTCAGGTACTTCGAGGTTGAGATGTCTGTGGTCATAGACGCTGACCACTTCGCGCTCGAGGATGTCCTTCAGCTCCTTGAGGTCGACGACAAAACCGGAGGTGGGATCGACGTCACCGGCGACTGTCACCTCGAGGGTGTAGTTGTGTCCATGGCCGTTTCGATTGGCACATTTGCCGAAGACGCGCAGGTTCTCTTCCTGCGACCATGCGTCGTTCCAGTAATAGTGTGCTGAGGAGAACTCCGCTTTGCGGGTAAGAAAGATCATGTATGTCCCTGTAATTAGACGCTATAAGAGTAGATGCGGATGCAAAAGGCCCATGATGTCAGGTCTTTGTGTTGTAGCTGCGTCCTTTCCACACAACGTTCTTTTTGATGCGGTGGTCGATAACGCTTCGAATCAACATATAGACGAAGAGTGGCACTCCCACTATTGAGATGGCTATGTCGAAGGCGGGGAAGTTTGAACGGGCTACGCGCGAGTAGAAGCGCCAGAGGGTGCGAACCCAGAGCAGAAGCAGGGCACCGCGTTGCCACGGAACCAGCCAGAAGATGTCCAACGCCAGAATTGGGAGACCGATGAAGAGAGCGACGTCGAGTATGCGCCAGAGCGCCAGGGCGATGGGCTTTGGGAAGAGAAGAGCGAGATTCTTGCTCCAGCCTTCGATCATTTCGGAGGTGGCGCGGTACATCTGGGCGGAGACGGCTTCGGGAGCGTAGCGAAAGCGAATGATGCGCGAGCTTCGCTTGATGTTGTGGGCAAGAGCGACATCTTCGAGAATCTCTTTGCCAATGGCGCGATGACCTCCGACAGCGAAGTAGGAATCACGCTCTACGAGCAGGAACTGGCCGTTCGCGGCGGCGAGGCTGCGGGCAGGATCGTTAACCTCTTTTGACGGGTAGACCGACGCAAGCTCGGAGAAGATCAGGGGCATGACAGCGTGCTGCCAGAAGCCGGTGACGATCTGGCGAGGTGAGTAGGAGAGCAGAAGTGCTTTGTGGCGGGCCGCTTCGCGGAGGGACAGGGAGATGTCGTTGGTTTCGTGGATGGTGTCGGCGTCGGTGAAAAGAAGGTAATGGCCGCGGGCCGCCTGCGCGGCGGTCCAGCAGGCGTTACTCTTGCCTGTGAATCCTCCGCGGCTGCTGAGGTCGAGGGCGGGGCGTCGAGGAGAATGACGCCGTTGTGCGTGGTGGCGGCTTCTGCAGCGATCTCACGGGTTTTGTCGGTGGAGTCGTCGTTGACGATGATGAGTTCCCATTGCTGGCCGAGCGGGAAGCCGGGTTCCGACTGGCGCATCAGGGAGGCGAGACAGGCGGGCAACGAACGTTCTTCGTTGCGGGCTGGAATGATGACCGAGACCTCGAAATCAGGCGGTGCGGTCGAATTTGGGGCCGGCTCCGGGTCGATATCGTTCACGAGTTCGTATTATAGGAAGTGGAGCGTACTGTGCGTCGAGTCTGGGCAAGTCTTGTTGTGGCAGTTTTGTTGGTGATTGGTTGCGATCGGGGGAGCCACCGGGGAATATCGACAAACCTGCGCCTCAGTTTGTGTTGAGCGACGGGAGCAGACGATCGACCTAAACAAGCTGCGCGGGCGAGTTGTTGTGCTCAATCTCTGGGCTACGTATTGCGCTCCGTGCATCGAAGAGTTGCCTAGCCTGTTGGCTCTGCAGAAGCAGATGCCGGATCTGGCAATCGTTGCAGTGAGCATGGATCAGGATCCTGATGTGTATCGGAAGTTTCTTGTCCAGCATCACGTCGATTTGCTGACGGTTCGGGATGAAGAGCAGAGAGTGAACGCCTTGTACGGCACGGCGCAAATTCCGGAGACCTACATCATCGACAAACAGGGCGTGACCCGAAGAAAGTTTATTGGAGCGCAGAACTGGACCAGCCCGGAGATAACCGGCTATCTGGCGAAGCTGTAGGTTTTCCCGCGCCTTCCTCGACTCTCTGTCCGCTGGTATCATCGGGTTATGACACATCTTGACGTTCTTTATCGCTATGGCGTTCCTCCATCTGAGTCAGCCACGCTGGCGATGGCGAAGATTCGCGAGGTCTATGGCGTTCGCCGTCTGGAGCTTGATGAGGCGAAGAAGACGGTGCGTCTGGAGTTTGACGCCAGCCGGTTAACTGAGCCGGTGATTCACGAGCTTCTGCGGCGGGCTGGACTGGACATCGTCGAGACGATGCCGATGTTTGTGACGCCGCCACCTCCGGAACCTGCAGCGACAAAGTAGTTGCCGTGGAGCGGATTATCCGCTAGTTTTGGTGTCTGTATCGTCTTGTTTTGCGCGCCCGTAGCTCAGCTGGATAGAGCATTTGGCTTCGAACCAAAGGGTCGGGAGTTCGAATCTCTCCGGGCGCACCAGAATCAACAACTCACAGGGTGCGATAAAAGCGGCAAGATGGAGCAAAGCCCTTCCAATGCTCCCCAATTTCGCTTCCGATCAGAAACCCAAGGCGACGCTCGCCCTTGTCCAAACATCTCTACCGCGGCTAGACCAATCCGCCCAATGAAGCTACTTGGCCTGACGCCGCCAGCGCAAAGGCCGCCATCAAGTGTCATCTCTGGATGAGTTTGCCTTGCTCCAGGCTCAACGGTTTGTTGTAGCTCTCAGGAGGTCCAAGGTAGGACGGCTTAAGTCCGCCAAGGTCGATGAGAATCTTCTGGAGAGTGATACCGGGATCGACCATCCATACCTTGAGCGTGTGGTAACCAGCAGACGGGATCTGGACTTTGGCGGATACGGTACGAGCCTCATCCTTGACGTTCTTCTCCCATTCATTTCCGTTCGAGGGCGTGCCGGAGGCGGCTACAGTCGTCGGCACACCGGTGACCATGATTGGCTTCTGATCGTCGATCGAGACGGCAAAGCGCAAATCGCGGCCCGGGATGAAGGCGAGATTGGGGGCAAGAATGCTATAGACACTCGCCTCGCCGGAGGTGAAGAAGTAGGTCTTGTATTCGAGGTGGGGTGAGCCCTTGGCGGGCTCCAGGGGGCCAAAACCAACGGGACCTTGCACGCGCATCGCGGAGAGGGTGCGGCCGTAGTCCTGGACTCTGATCCACTTAAGATCGCCTACGTCCGCCTTACCCGTGTAGTGTTCGGGCTCGATAGAAACGAAGCCGTCATCTTCGACAAAGCCGGTGAGAGTGTCGCGGGTGACATCGGGAGCGGAAACAGCCTGTACCTTCACGATCACGGCTGTGTCGCCATGTGCGATCCTGACGCTTCCCGAAGTGGCGCCCCTCGGAGCCTTTGACCAATCGACGCTGATCCAGAGGCGTTCACTCTTGGCGACAGAACCGTCCTTGGCAGACACGATGATCCAGGGATCACTGGGCGTGACGGTATATTGGACTACGCCCGTGCCCCGGTTGAACACATCAATGAAACGTCGTTGCTGGGCGATGGAGTTGAAGCTGGGCAGGATGGGATCCCCGTCGCCGCCCGGCCAGGCGGCCGCAGAATTCTCCACCGCGACGCCGAGGGCCGGCGGGTTCGTCGCGGGGACCGCGGTTAGATGGATCTGGGCCATGCTGGGGGTCCTGGGTTCAGGCCAGCTTGTGTAGCCGATGTGGACATCGTCCTGGAAATGATTCCACTTGCCACCGGCAAATTCGGTATTGAAATACTTCATCAGTTCGGCATCCTTGGCATAGTCTCTGCGGGCCATGTCGGCGAAGTCATTGGCGCTGACCCGGCCCTGCTGTGCGTAAAGGGCGTTCCTGGCGCCGGCGACATACATTTCGTTGAGGTTGGCGCCGGCCGTCACCGGGAAGAGCACCAGTTCGTAGAACGCCTCCTGCTCTTCCTTCGGCAACAGCTTGGAAAGTGCTTCTGCCCTGGAGGCGAGCGCGTTGTAGTCGGTGGCGACAGTCTCTGCCTCGTTGTAGTTCACAGCGCTATAGGTGCTGGTTGTCAGGCGTTCAGGCTTGCGCCGTCCGTTGTACTTCGTATAGAGGGTCATGATGTCGGCGATTTCGTCGGCGTGCTCGGGACCGAATTCGCGCGTAGCCCAAAGGCGGGTGTATTCGCGCATGCTGTCGTTCGTCCAGCGGTTGAAATTCCAGCCCAGATTGAGCCAGTAATCGGTGGCAAACTCGATGTTCTTTAACTTGCCAACGTTGACGATCCAGATACGATCGGCTCCGTATTGTTTTGCCAGGGACATCTGGTCCCAGATGCGGGAGATGGGGCTGGTGTTGACCCATCGAAAATCGGTGGGGCCGCCGTGGTAGTCGAAGTGATAGTAGATGCCAGCGCCGCCGGAGCGTTTGCGCTCCTCGGCGGTGGGGAGACGACGAATGTTCCCGTTGTTGTCCTCAGCCCAGAGGAGGGTCACGTCGTCGGGAGCGTGCAGGCGTCCGGTCTCGTAGTAGTTCTGAACTTCCTTGTAAAGGCTCCACATCTGGGGAACCTTGGTGACATCGGGATTGATGGTTTCGCCGATAATTTTGCGCTGGGCGGGGATGATTTTGTTGAGGAGATCGATGGCCTGGTCCGTACCCTGGACCATGGCGGAGTCATTCTCGCCGCGCAGGCCAATAGTGATGATGCTTTCGTAGCTCTTGTTCCGTGTAAGGCCGTCTCGCCAGAATTGGTCGAGCACTTCGGGATGTGTGGCGTAGTTCCATGGTCCTCCGGTCACGGAGCGGGGCAGGCGGTCCCATTCCTTCTGGGCGCGAAGCATCGGCTCCTGGTGGCTGGTGCCCATGACGATGCCATACATATCGGCGGTAGCTGCGTCCGCCGGGTCATCTTCGTTGAACGCGTTGTTCCACATGGCGGGCCAAAGATAATTCCCCTTGCACCGAAGCAGCAGTTCGAAGACGTGCGAGTAGAATTCGTGACCGTAATTCGCAACACCGGCGGGTATCAGAGGCCCCTTGGCAGGGTCATTGTTCGGCGGGATATCACCGTATTTGGCGTGGATGTAGCCGGACAGGGATGGGGCTTCGTCGTTGAAGAAGATCCCCCGATATTTGACGGAAGGCTCGCCGACGGAGAACTTGCCGGCTTTGACGTGGAGCTCGGCGTGTTTCTTAGTGGGGACATCGGCCCAGTAGTACCACGGGGACTGGCCGGATTCCTCCGAAAGGTCATAAATGCCATAGATGGAGCCGCGCTTGTCGGAACCGCAGATGATCAGAGCCGAATCAATACCCGGCAGCGGCTTGCGGACCACCTGCGTGAAATACGATTCCCATTTGCCCTTGATGGCGGACACGTCGATTTTTCTCTCGGCGATCAACCGGTCGATGATCTCGCTCTTGCCAATGGTGCCGATTATGATGACGTTGCGCTCCGTAAACCTTGCTCCGGAGATGACTTTGGGCGTCTTGCCCGTGACGTCCCTGATGTCATTGGAGAGATCGTTGGCGGCTCGGAGGACACCCGGCCAATCCTTCGGATCAATATAAATCGTCGCCGTTGTGTTCGCGTTGACAATGGTGAAACTGCCGCGAGCCGCCGAGAATTGGACGTATTGTTCCTGACCCAGGGCCCATGCACGCTGCGTGACCAGAATATGGGCAGCTATGGCGATTATGAAAAAAGCGACAACCCGTGCTGCGCGGATCGAAAGAAAAGACGGTAGCATGTTTCCCTCAAACGGATCGACTGGTTTCACGGGGCACCGTGAAGTGGCTCGAGTGATTGTTCAACAACGTCCCACTCTATCTTGATCTGCCGTCAGGCTCATCAAATATCGATCCCAGCCCGGTCTTCGCAGGTCGATGCCGAGATCATTTTTCGCCCTCCGGGCGAGGCTATCGAGTCGTGTTTCTTTGATTGAGTCCAAATGGTGGGCTATCCGGAAGTAGTTGACCCGCAAGCTCAGACTGGTGTGAAATCGCCAGCGAACTACAACTGTGGGGTCTGGTGCGGCCAGATAGCTTCGGGATCGCAGACCACTCGGGAGTGGAGTGATGAGAAGGGTCAAGGCGCTTGGTGGTCCAGAAGCGGTGCAGCAGAACTGCCAACGTATGCTTCTTGATACTTCAGAGGGAGGGTATTTCGTCGCCCGGGCCTAGCCCAGACTGAGATGAACCTTCATGGATTGTGACCGGTCCAGCGCAACCTCGAAGGCACGGTTCGCCTCAGCCAGCGGAAACGTGTGGGTCATGAGCGGCTTGAGGTCGATTTGACCGGAGACGATTTCTTCGACCGCGATCGCATAGTCATCCGGGTTGAAACGGAATGAGCCTCGGTAGAGCAGCTCCTTCGACATCACCAGATTCGCCGCCACGGACGACTGGCCCGCCGGCAGATTTCCAACCTGAATCACGCGTCCGCCGGCTATTGCGGCCCGCAGCGTGGTATCCAGGCCGGCAGGGCTTCCCGAAGCTTCAAACACCACGTCGAAAGTTCCGCGCTGCAGCGACCATGAGTCGATCGTGCTGCGGTCGTCGGCGAGCACGGTTTCATCGGCACCCAGTTGCCTGGCCATGCTCAGCGCCTTCTCGGCAAGATCGACCGCGACAAGATGATGTGAGCCTGCCCGTTTCGCTGCAGCGATCAGCATGCAACCGATGGGACCGCAGCCAACGACGAGCACTTTGGACCCCACGAGCGACCCGGCTCGCCGCAAGGCATGCAGGACGACCGCGAGGGGCTCGGCCATGGATGCCTGGGCGAAATCAAGCGACTCAGGCACCGGGATGCATTGGTGCGCGGCAACCGCGATGAACTCGCGATAGGTTCCCTGCATATGCGGAAAAGTCGACGCGCTACCCATGAAGCGCATTTTCAGGCAGTGATTTGGCATGCCTTTGACGCAGAAACGGCAGAGTCCGCAAGCGACTCCGGGGTTGACGGCGACTCTGCCGCCGACGCGCAGACCGCTGACTTGGTCACCCATCTCGGCGATCTCGCCGGCGACCTCGTGGCCAAGGACGAACGGCTCGCGCAACGCGAAGTCGCCGCTCTTGCCTTTGAAATAGTAGGAAAGGTCCGATCCGCAGATGCCGCCGGCCCGCACGCGAACTAGGACCTGTCCCGGCAGAAGTATGGGCATTTCGTGCTCTTCGATAACGATCTTCTTTGGTTCATGCAGGACGGCGGCAATCATGATTGCTCCTCGCTGGTGGCTTGGGGATAGGTGGCGTAAAAGAGGAGGCCGCAACAAAACAAGAATGCCGCAAGGATGTACATCCCCGTCTGGATGCCGGCATACCCAATGATGAGCGAACCCATCACTCCGGAGAGGCTGCCGACAGAGTTGATCAGCGCAAGCCCCGCGGCTGCCGCCGATCCTGCAAGAATGCGTCCGGGCAACGTCCAGTAGATCGGCATCAGCGACAGGATCCCGGATGTGGCCAGCGTCAGCATCGCAAGCGCGAACCAGAACTTGTCGTGTGCATAGGTCGCGAGAAAAAGTCCCACGGACGCGATGAGCACGGCGACCGTTCCGTGCACCCGTTGCCTGCCTGTGCGCTCAGCCTGCCGTGCGTTGAAGTACATAACGAAAGCGGCCACGCCGAAGGGTATAGCCGTATAGAGCCCAATATGAAAATCATTGGTGATGCCTGTCTTGCGGATGACAGTCGGCATCCAGAGTGTCAGCCCATAGAACGCGGTGTTGAAGAGCAGCATCATGACGATCAGGATATAGACGCCCTTCGACCGCAGGGCATCCGAGAGCCGATGAGCTTTAGTCCTGGCCTCGCGCGCCACGTTCCATTCGACAAGGGTCTTCTCGTCGTCTGTGAGCCATGAAACATCACGTGGGTTGTTCTTGAGCAGCGCCAGGATGGCGATGCCAAGCACGACGGAGGGTACTCCCTCCAGCACGAACAGCCACTGCCACCCCTTCAGGCCGCCGACGCCCTGCATCGATTGCAGAATACCTCCAGACAGCGGCGCGCCCAGCATGATCGAGATCGGCAAGGCCATCAGAAAAACCGAGTACATCCGGCTCTGCCGCTTCGCTGGAAACCACGTGTTGGTGTAGTACATCACCCCTGGCACGAATCCGGCCTCGCAGATCCCCAGCAGCAGCCGGAGCGAATAAAACGCGCTCTGGTTGCGCGAGAAGATCATAAGCATGGACACGATGCCCCACGTGACCATGATGCGCGCAATCCATGCCCGCGCCCCCACGCGCATGAGCAGCAGATTACTGGGAATCTCGAAGAGCATGTAGCCCCAGAAGAAAATGCTGGCCCCGATAGCGAAGGCATGTTCCGACAGTCCGAAGTCCGCCTGCATCTGCAGCTTCGCGAGACTGATGTTGACCCTGTCGAGGTAGGAAAGCACGAACCCAAGGAAGAATAACGGCACGGTGTGAAGAATGACCTTGCGATAAAGCGCGTCTTCTTCCGCTGCGGACAGCTCGAGAGGGCTTTCGACTGCTGATCGAGTGTTCACGTCCAATCGCGTCACCTCTTCTTCGCAGCCAACGTCAGCACTTCGCTCCACACGCCGTCGTCGACAAGGATTCCCCCTTTCATCTGCTTTTGTCTAGTGCTTAGCGCATTCTCGCCTGGATAAAGAGCTCCGGTGCTGTCCTCCGCCGGAATCGACTCGTGCACATAATCGACCACGCTGTTCGCGATCTCCTCTGTGAATTTTTCACCACCGAGCTTCGCCGGGTCGATCAGGATGAATATCTGGGAGCAGCCCGTGCAACTTCCCTCCTGGATCTTATCGATCGCGTGGGTCGGCGCACCCTCAGACAGCATCGCTGCCAGCACGTCCAGCATGATCGCAAAGCCCGACCCCTTCCAATAGCCCATGGGCAGGATCCGCATGGAAGCCTCGATCGGCCCCGGCTCATCGGTCAGGTTGCCGTCCTTATCGAAGCCACCGGGAAACGGCAGTTTGCGACCTTTCAGCCTCGTCGTCTGCAGCTTGCCGTAGGAGTACTGCGACATTGCCATATCGAGCACAATGTGGCCCTTCTTTCTCGGGACGGCGATGACGAAGGGATTGTTGCCGACGCGCGAGTCACGGCCGCCCCAGGCCGGCATCACGGATTCGGTGTTGGTCCAACTGATCGCCACGTATCCTTGATCCGCCGCACGCCAGCCATACGCGCCGCCGCGCATCCAGTGAGTTGTATTCCGGAGAGCGACGATTCCAACCCCCTGTTGCGAAGCCATCTGCATCGCACGATCGGTGGAGAAGATCGCGTTGAGTATGCCCGGCGCTCGCCCTCCATCGTAGATCTCGATGGCCCCCAACTGCTTCACCAGTTTCGGTTTGGCAGCAAGATTGACCCAACCCCTGCTAACGTAATCTACGAAGCGCGCAACCCGGTTCAAACCATGCGAGTTCACGCCATCGAGCGTCGATTCGGTATGGATTCGCGCGCATTGCTGGGCTTCCTGCTCGTTCATGCCTGCGTTGACGAATGCCGAGGCAATCACGTCCTGCATCTCCGCGAAAGAAACTAGCGCCATTGAATTGGTTCTCCCAGCTCATTATCCAGAATTGCGCCCCAGCTTGAGGTGATCTGTAACGAAAAGCCTAAAGGAAAGTCGGTATGTCGAGAA
>CAVWHJ010000013.1:0-231158 GCA_963754765.1 uncultured Acidobacteriaceae bacterium
GACTTCGCTAGGATGCACTTTTGAGTTACGACATTGGCATAAACGTTAGGCGAGGGTGTTGAGGACGCGTTTGCGGTGAGGGAGAGCATGAGGCGGGAGAAGCCGCTGAAGATCATGCTGATGCCGACTAGTGTGCCGATGACCCAGATGGAGCTGGCTGGCCAGGAGCGCCAGATCATGACGGCGAGGATGAGGGTGATGATGCCGTCGATGAGGAGCCAGACTGCGCCGTGGCGGGGGCGGAGTTGGAAGTACTGGATGAACTCGACGATGGATTCGAAGAAGAGGTAGCAGGCGAGGACGAGGGTGAGGACGAGCAGGCTGTCGAGGGGATGCATGAGAAGGACGACGCCGGTGAAGACGTAGACGGCTCCGACGAGGAGCTCCCAGACGCGGCCTCCTGTGGTGTGGGTCTTGAAGGCAAAGACAAAGTGGGTGATGCCGCTGAGGATCATGGCCCAGCCGAAGAAGAGGGTGATCGCGATGCCGGAGATCGACGGGATCATGATGGCGAAGAGGCCGGCGAGGATGAGAAGGATGCTGAGGGCGATGGACCAGTTGATGGCTTTGGGGGCGAGGGTGGAAAAAGAGGTGGGGGCGGTTGACATTGTGATCCTCCAGGAGGTCAGGAACTGGGCCGCAGGGATGCGCGGAGGATACCATAAGAGGAGACAGTGCCGGATAATAGAGGATTGGGCCGGTTTTGGCCGGCGGTCCTGGGTTGCGTGATATTTTTAAGGGGTTGGGCCGTTTGAATGCACCGTTAATGACGCAAAGGTGTGAGTAACGGTTGGTATGCGAGGGGAGTCTTAGAGATATGGCAATAGCACCGTTGGCAATACCGATCAATGAACTGGGGATGGACGAGGTGGAGCGGGCGCAGATGTTGGCGCGGCGCTATCACGCGGATTTTGTGGATCTGAAGAACTTCAAGATCTCGCATGAGCTGTTCAAGAGCGTGCCGGTGGACATGATGTTCCGGTACAACTTTGTTCCGCTGGAGCAGATGGAGGGGCGGCTGGCGATTGCGGTGTCAGCGATCCCTCGAAGCTGATGGTGCTGGACGAGATCTCGGGGCTGCTGGGGCAGCGGCTGGTGACGCGGGTGGCGACGCTGAGCCAGATTACCGAGCTGCTGAAGAAGACGGAGCAGTCGCAGCGGGTGCTGGATGAGGCCAGTGAAGGGCTGGCGTTCGATGTGCTATCGGGGATGAGAACTCAGGACGAGAATATTTCGATTGAGCGGCTGACGAGCGAGGATGATATCTCGCCGATTATCCGGCTGGTGGATACGACGATCTTTACGGCGCTGGAGCGGAGGGCGTCGGATATTCATTTGGAGACGTTTGATGACTCGCTGCTGGTGAAGTACCGCATCGACGGCGTGCTGCAGCAGGCGATGGCTCCGATTGCGCGGGAGCATCATCAGACGATTTTGTCGCGTATCAAGGTCATGTCGGAGCTGGATATTGCGGAGCGGCGCGTGCCGCAGGATGGACGCTTCCGGGTTCGGTACAAGGGCAGGCTGATCGACTTTCGTGTGTCGATTATGCCGACGGTGCATGGCGAGAATGCTGTGCTGCGTGTGCTGGATAAAGAGTCGATGTCGGAGAAGTTCAAGAAGCTTTCGCTGGATGTGGTGGGGTTTGCGGCGAAGGATCTGGAGCGGTTTCGGCGGTACATCAAGGAGCCGTACGGGATGGTGCTGGTGACGGGGCCGACGGGTTCGGGTAAGACGACGACGCTGTATGCGGCGCTGAATGAGATCAAGTCTGAGGAAGACAAGATCATCACGATTGAGGATCCGGTGGAGTATCAGATTCGCGGGATTACGCAGATTCCGGTGAATGAGAAGAAGGGGCTGACGTTTGCGCGCGGGTTGCGGTCGATTTTGCGGCATGACCCGGACAAGATTCTGGTGGGCGAAATTCGCGATGCGGAGACGGCGCAGATTGCGATCAACTCGGCGCTGACGGGGCATCTTGTGTTCACTACCGTTCACGCGAACAACGTGGTGGATGTGCTGGGGCGGTTTTTGAATATGGGCGTGGAGCCGTACAACTTTGTTTCGGCGCTGAACTGCATTCTGGCGCAGCGGCTGGTGCGGCAGGTGTGCGAGTTCTGCGTGCAGGATGTGCACTACTCGGAGCAGGAGTTGATGGCGAGCGGGCTGGAGCCGGCGGAGTGGCGCGGGTTCAAGTTCCGCGAAGGGCCGGGATGTATCGAGTGCGGGGGGACGGGGTATCGCGGGCGGTCGGCGATTCACGAGTTGCTGGAGCTGGATGACGAGATTCGCGAGATGCTGCTGGCGAAGAAGCCGGGAAGCGAGATTCGAAAGAAGGCGAGGGAGAAGGGGATGGCGTTTCTGCGGGACTCGGCGCTGGATCGGGTGAGGGATGGGATTACGACGCTGAAGGAGATCAATAAGGTTACGTTTATTGAGGCGGGACGGTGATCAGGGTCTGGTAGTATCCGAGGATCGGCGTGCTGAGACTGTGAGTCTCGCGAAGATGGCATGGTCCGGCGTGAATCCGTCTTTTTCTCGATCATGTGTTCTCGAGACAAGGTTGAACTCGGATCGTAGAAGCGGGCGGCAGGCACAGTATGTGAGTGACATGGCGCTATGCGACAGTAGGGCTCTCGGGTTTACATCTGATGTTCTGGATTGGAACGGATGGCAGATATGCGGCGAGTTGAGCGTAGTAAGAACAAGGGTAGTCTAGGACGGAATGGAATTTTTACCGACAACATTGGGGACGCGGCCTCGGCTGGCTGTTGAGATTCGGGCCGAGGGCGTGGTGGCTGCGCGGGCTGAGGATGCGGCTGCTGTGCTGACGGCTGTGGCGCGAGCGTGAATCTGGCTGAAGGGGCGGTGGCGCCGGGGTTGAAGGCCGGCAATATTGTGGATCGGGCTGCGGTGGTGGCGGCGGTGCGGAAGGCGCTCGATGGCGTGGCGGGGACGGGGCGGGAGCGGTCGCGCGATGTGACGCTGGTGGTTCCGGATGCGGCGGTGCGGGTGCTGTTGCTGGACTTCGACCAGTTGCCGGCGAAGGCTGCGGAGGCGTTGCCGGTGGTGCGGTTTCGGCTGAAGAAGCTGCTGCCGTTCGATGCGGATGATGCGATGGTGAGCTATCAGGTGATGTCGAGCGTGAAGGGCACGGTGCAAGTGCTGGCGGTGGCGATGCCGAAGGAGTGCTGGAGGAGTATGAGGGCGTGGTGCTGGCGGCGGGGTATCTGCCGGGCGCGGTGCTGCCGAGTACGCTGGCGGCGCTGGCTGGGCTGGATGAGGCGCGAGACTCCGGCGCTGGTGGTGAATGCGGGGCTGGGATGGGTGACGACGGCGATTGTGCAGGGCGGGATGTTGCTGCTGCACCGGTCGGTGGATATGAGAGTGGTGGGCGGCTGCACCGGTTGAAGCTGCTGACGAGGTTGCTGCCGCTGGTGATCGGGAGAATACGGCGCAGGAGTGGGCGCAGCAGGAGCCGTTGGGTCCGGCGTGGATGGGACAGGTTTGATGCGGAGCTGCGATGCAGACTCCGGTGGTGGAGACGGCGGAGGTGCGGGCGATTGAGGTGGCGGCGGCGGCGCATGAGGTGACGCAGGCGGTGAGTGTGGCGGCGGCTTACTTTGAGGATACGCTGCAGACGGTCGCCGGACAGTGTGCTGGTCGGCGGGGACGCTGGGCGCGGAGACGCTGGCGGCGATGATGGAAGAGAGCGGGCTGGAGGGCCTGCGGGTGCGCGAGATGGTGGACGCGGGGATGCTGGAGGCTGGAGCGGTGACGGCGACGGTGCCGCGGGGCTGGCTGGCGGGCGTTCGGGGGGCGCTGAGGAACTGATGCGGATTTCGGTCAATCTTGCGACGCGGCCTTTTGTTGAACTGCGGCCGCTGTTTGCGCGGCTGCGGCTGGCGATGGCAGTGCTGGCGTTGCTGGCGGTGGGGCTGGGGTTTGGCTGCAGTCGCTGAATGCGAAGGCGCGAAGGCGGCGCAGGCGCAGATGGATGCGCTGAAGGCGAAGACGCGCAGTTTCAGCAGGAGCGCGCAGACGAATGAGGCGACGGATGCGGCAGCCGCAGAATATGGCGGTGCTGGAGCGGAGCAGTTTCTGAATGCGGTGTTTGCGCGGAAGAGCTTTAGCTGGACGGCGGTGATGATGGACCTGGAGAGGGTGCTGCCGGCGGGGTGCAGGTGACGAGCATCGAACCGGCGATTACGAAGGAAGGCGACGTGAATATTCGGCTGCGGGTGAGCGGTGACCGGGAACGCGCGGTGCAACTGGTGAGGAACCTGGAGACGTCGCAGCGGTTCCTGTCGCCGAGGCTGGCGGGCGAGCCGGCGCAGACGCAGGAGGGGAATCGCAGTGCGGCTGCGGTGCAGACGCTGGCGCCGGGGGCGGTGGAGTTCGAGATTTTGAGTGGGTATAATCCGCTGCCGGCTAAGCCGGTGAAGGAAGTTGCGCGACAGGATGAGGACGGTGACGACGAAAGACGTTGCGGATGAAGAAGTCGCGAGGCGGCTCCGAAGAGCGGGTCGGCGACGATGGGTCGCCGAAGGGTGCAGCGAAGGCGCCGGTGAAGGGGGCGCCGCGATGACGACGGTAGCGGATGAAGCGGAGAACGCGCGGTTGTGGCGCAGCATGTGACGCAGAGGGCGCGCGGCTGGTGACGCGCTGAACCTGCATATCGCGGGCGTGGCGGTGCTGGCGCTGGTGAATCTTTATCTGCTGGTGCATATGGCGTTTGCGTGGCGCGCAGCAAATAGCGAGAACGCGGCAGGCGCTGGCTGAGCAGACGGTGGCGATGAAGACGGCGGAGATTGCGGAGAAGCCGCTGGAGGGATTGGACGAGAAGCTGGCGCAGGCGACGACGGATGCGGACAAGTTTTATCGGCAGCGGCTGCCGTTTGCGAACTCTCAGGTGCTGGCGAGCTTGGGCGCGCTGGCGAAGAAGCAGGGCGTGAAGCTGACCGGGCGACAGTATGCCTATGCTCCGGTGCTGGCGGGAACGGCGGCGAGCTGACCGAGGCGAAGATGGACGCGAGTCTGAGTGGGGATTATCGGCCGCTGGTGCTGTTTATCAATTCGCTGGAGCGGGACAAGATGTTTTTCATGATCAGGGGGTGACGCTGACGGGGCAGCAGATGGGGACGGTGGGGCTGCGGCTGCGGCTGACGACGTATCTGCGGTCTCCGATGGGGACGGAGAGTTCGGAGAAGACTGTGGGTGCGGCGGTGGGATGCGAGATAAGGAGCACGTTGCTGATGGTCCTGCGAACTCTCCTGCAGAGGGAGGGCGGCGATGATAAGTCTGACTCCGGACCAACAGAAGAAGGGCGCGGCGATTGGCGGATTTGTGCTGCTGGCGCTTGGGATTCTGTACTACGAGTTGCATGATGACAGTCCGGCTCCGGTGGCTGCGCCGGTGGTGGTGACGGCTCCGGTGAAGGTGGGGCCTGCGGTGGTGAAGACGGGCAGTGCGGGCGTTGGTGTTCCTGCGGTCGCGGTTGCGCCGGGGAGTGCGGTGGGGACGGCGGCGAAGAAGACGGGGACGACGTCGGCGCAGCTGGATCCGACGCTGCGGATGGAGGCGATGCTGGTGACGGAGTCGCTGGTGTATTCGGGGAGCGGGCGGAATATTTTCTCGGCGACTTCGGCTCCGATTGATATTCCGAAGCCGGTTGCTCCGGTGAGGCCGAAGGGACCGGTGGTGCCGGTTGTGGTGGCCTCCGGTGGGACCGCCGCCACCACCGCCGATCGATCTGAAGTTCTTCGGGACGGCGACGGCGGCGAATGGGACGCGGAGGCGTTCCTGCTGCATGGCGATGATGTATTTCTGGCGTCGGATGGGGATATCGTGCAGCGGCGGTACAAGGTGATTTCGATTTCGGCCAACTCGATTGTGGTGGAGGATATGGCGAACAATAATCGGCAGACGCTTCCGCTGTTGGCGCGATAGAGGCGGTTGAGATGAGGAAGAGTTTCGCAGCGAGCGGCGCGGAGAAGGACCGGGGTGAAGAGGGATTCATGCTGGTGGGGCTGATTGTTGCGATCTTTTTCATTCTGCTGGTGCTGAGCGTGGCGGCTCCGAAGGTGGCGCAGGAGCTGCGGCGCGAGCAGGAGGTGGAGGCGGTGCACCGCGGGAACCAGTATGTGCGGGCGATCCGGCTGTACTACAGGAAGATCGGGCACTATCCGGGGTCGATGGAGCAGTTGGAGAAGACGAACAACATTCGGTTTCTGCGGCAGCGGTATGTGGATCCGATGACGGGGAAGGCGGACTGGCGGCTGATCCAGGTGGGTGAGGCGAAGACGACGGTGAAGGGATTTTTTGGCCAGCCGCTGACGGGGATGGCGCCGGGGCTGGGGGCGGCGGCGGGGATGGGTTCGGCGGGGCGATTGGCGCGGGTGCGACGGGGCCGGGTCAGCTGGGTCGGGTTCGGCGTTTGGGGTTGCGTTCGGGGGTTCGGCTTCGGGGGGTGGTGGGTTGGGTGGGAGTTCGCTGGGGTCTGGTGGTGGGTTGGGGGCTTCTTCGGGTCCGGCAACGCTGGGTGGGAGTTCGACTAGTGGGGCTGCTGGGACTGGGGCTGCGGTGGTCCGGGTCGGGGACGACTGGGACGGATAGTTCGGGGGCGGGGGCGACGAATACGCTGGGGTCGGCTAGTGGGATTTCGAGTCAGTCGGCTAGTAGCTTTACGGGGGGTGGGGCGCCGTTTGTCGGGGTTGGGGTGCCGAAGGAGGGTGACTCGATTACGATTTTGAACGAGCAGACGACTTATAACACGTGGGAGTTTATCTACGATCCGCGGATTGAGCAGTTGTATGCGAAGGGTGCGCTGTTTGGCGGGGGGGCGTCGGGGTTGGGTCGGCGGCGGGGAATAGCTCGGGGTTTGGGCAGACGCCGGGAGCGGGGAGTACACCGGGCGGGTTTGGGAGTACGCCGGGGGGATTTGGGAGTACGCCGGGTTTGGGTAGTTCGCCGGGGACGGCTCCGAGTACTCCGACTACTCCTTCGCAGCCTCCGCAGTGATTGAGTCGCGCTGGCGCGCGATACCCACCTTAGCGCAAAGTACGCGCCGAAGATGGGGCACCCGGTCGTGGTGAATCGGGCGCGGATTTTGGGGATTTATTTTGGTGGGGTGGTGATGGGGCGGAGGCGGCCGATGCGTCCGTGGGGGCCGACGACGAAGGGTAGGGAGAGGGCGTTCCAGTTTTTGTCGGCGTCGGGTGGGTCGTAGTTGGAGGGTTTGAGGGGTGTCCAGTTGCGGCCGTCGTCGCGGGAGATGTCGGTGCCGTTGGGGCCTACGGTGATCCAGAGTTTTTGGGTGGGGTCGTAGGCTACGGAGGAGCGGTAGCCGTGGGGTGGGGTTTGGCGAGACGCTCCAAGTATCTTTCGTCAGAGTCTTATAAGTACCAGCAGTGCTTCGTTGAGCATTCAGGTTTTGATAGTCGCCGCCACCGCTACGCCTGAAGAAATCTGTCTCGGATCGTTAGCGAGCCGATGCATCCGCTTGCTGAGCGCTGGCTATGGAACGCATGCAACGTTCCCTCGGCAGAGAATCCCAGTTGAACTCTCATGCCGCTTCGCACTGGATATTGGAGCGAGATCTGGTCGCGACTGCTGAAGCTCCAGACAAATCGCTCCGGACCGCCGTCCCTCCAGTTACGAACCTGCGATAAGCCGCTCGTGAGTCTGAGAAGCGAAGAATTGCTGGCCGCAAAAGCGCTCTGCGATCGGCTTGCCGTCATGTGAACTCGCTGTCTGATCGCGTCTCCACGTTCACCGCCATCGATCGTTCGACATAGACGAGAAGCGGTCGTTCACTGGGTCGCCCAAGCAGATACTCCGAAGTCCTGTGGTCGATGAATTGAAGTGCGTCCCAGAAGCCTTCTTTGTCGGGGTTGGTGAAGAGGAGTTTCCAGGTTTGGCAGCCGTCGGTGGTTTTGTAGAGGCGGGATAGGTCGCCGGGGCCGGAGGACATGACGATGGCGGTGTTTTCGTCGAAGGCCTGGATGCCGCGGAAGTCTAGTTTTTCGGCTCCGGGTGGGATGGTGCAGGTCTGCCAGAGGTAGCCGCCGTCTTCGGTGCGGAGGACGGTGCCGTTGGTTCCGCTGGCCCAGGCTACTCCGCCGCCGACGTTGTGGATGCCGCGGAGGCTGGCGGTGGTGTGGGATTCTTCGATGTCCCATTGGGCTTGGATCTTTTTCGCGGGGAGGGTTGCGATGAGGAGGAGGATTGCGAGGGTGCGGTTGCGGCTCGGCTTTTTTCGCATGGGGGTGTGGGTCCGTGGCACGTCTAAGGTCTTCGAACTAAAAGAGCTTCGGTTTTGATTATGGTAGCCCGGATTGCTTTGGATTCTTGCTGATTTAGTTGTAGCAGCGGCGTCGAGGGTGGTGGCGGGGATGGGAAGGCCCGGGGCTAACGCCCCTTTTTTAGCGTGGCTTTTTCGTGGGGCTGAAGCCCCACGCTAATCCTGAAGGGTGACGGCTTTGGCTGGTTCGCTTCATGGGGCACCCGGTAGAAAGCGTTGGAGGGTTGTGGCTCGATATGATTCTTCGGGGTCCTTCGACTTCGGGCTGCGCCCTTCGCTCAGGATGACGGTAACAAAGCTTGCAAGTTGCAGCGGCGGCGGCGACCGCAGAGGCGAGGGCAACTTCGATTGCAACTGCGGAGGCAGGGGGTTCGAGAAAACCCCACGTTAGCGACGGTGAGGCTGTCGCGAACATGGGGCACCCGCTTTAGTGGTTGAAAGAGATTCGGGGGGAGCGGTTTATTTTTTGGTCTCCCAGAGGCCGAGGACGGCGCCGGTGGGGTCGGAGAAGATGCTGAACCAGCCCATGTTGGGGACTTCGGTGGTGTCCTTGATGAGGGTGGCTCCGAGAGAGACGGCCTTTTTGGTGGCGGCTTTGACGTCGTCGACGAGCACGTAGGGGAGCCAGAGAGAGGGGGCGCCGGGCATGGGGTGTTGCATCATGCCGCCGCCGGGGCCGTCTTCTGGTTTGAAGGTGGAGTAGGTCATGCCTCCGCCCATGTCGGTGTCGGTGATCTTCCAGTCGAAGAGGGAGGAGTAGAAGGATTTGGCTTTGATGGGGTCGGTGGTGTCGAGTTCCATGTGACAGAAAGAGTGGGCCATGATTTGTCCTTTTAAGTGGGATGGTTTTCGAGCCCGGCTTCGAGGAGGATTCTACTTGGAAATGGTGAATGCGGTGGTGGAGCTGGTTCCCGGTTGAGTGCGGCAAAAGCAACTGCAGGTCCCTCGACTGCGTCGTTCGCATGGTACGCGAACGACTTCGCTCAGGATGACACGGTCAAAAGAAACAGCGCCACATACAAAGCAGGCCCTTAGGATGACAGGTGTTTTGGGTTTTGGGTGGGGTGGTCAAAGTGACAATCAATTGACGATTCGGAGACAACCTCGACTGCGGCGCGGCTTAGGGTGGGTCTGGCGATGAAGGCTTACCCCGGGGATGTTGATCGTGCGCTGCATCGCCGAGGAGGCAGCACAATGTTGGAACAGATACTTGGCAGGACGAGGAGTATAGGTGCGCCGGTGGTGATGGCGCTGGCGCTGGGCTTGGGCGGCGACGCAGGTTGCGATGGCGCAGGCTGTGCAGCATTACACGCAGACGAATTTGGTTTCGAATCTGGCGTCGCTTGCGCCGAAGGTGGATCCGAACCTGGTGAATCCCTGGGGGCTGACGCGCAGCTCGAAGAGTCCGTGGTGGGTTGCGGATAATGGGCCGGGGCTGTCGACGCTGTATACAGGGGCGGGAGTGGTCGAGTCGCTGGTGGTGACGATTCCGCCGGGTTCGACCGAGAGCACGACGGGTACCCCTTCGGGGACGGTGGTGAACGGAGATACGACTGCGTTTCTGCTGGCTCCGGGCAAGGCTGCGGATTTTATATTTGTAACCGAAGATGGCACGATTTCGGGATGGAACCCGGGGGTCGCGGCGCCGGCAGTGATTGTGGTGAATCAGACGAAGAACTCCGTGTTCAAGGGAGTGACGATTGCGACGGCGGATTTGGGGAAGGGGCCGTTGTCTTATCTTTATGTCGCGGATTTTCGGCAGGGCCGAGGTGGAGGTCTTTGATCCGACGTTCAAGCCGGTGTATCTGTCGGAGGAGAGCTTTGACGATGACCGGTTGCCGCATGGGTTTGCGCCGTTCAATGTGCAGAACATCGGCGGGAATATCTATGTTGCGTTTGCGAAGCAGGGGCAGGGCAAACATGACGAGCAGGATGGCGCCGGGCTTGGGTATGTCGATGTCTTTTCGCCGGAGGGTAAGCTGCTGCGGAGGCTGGAGAGCGGGTCGTGGTTCAACGCTCCGTGGGGGTTGGCGCTGGGGTCGAGCGACTTCGGTGCGCATAGCCATGATGTGCTGGTTGGGCAGTTCGGCAGCGGGCAGATACTGGCGTTCGATGCGGTGACGGGGAAGTTTACCGGGGCTCTGCTGAATACGTCGGGGACGCCGATTGCGATCGATGGGTTGTGGGCGATTGCGTTTGGAAACGATGGGACGGCGGGGCCGGCGACTACGCTCTACTTCACGGCTGGACCGAATGGTGAGACGAATGGGTTGTTCGGGACGCTGACGGCTGTGGAGAATGTGCAGGGTGGGGTCGGTAGGTTTGTGTTTTGGACAGGGGAGGGGCTTTTGGTTCTGAGTCTCTCCCCCCTTTTTTTTGCTTCGGTTTACTGTTGCGACTCGCTGGGGCGGTGAAAGCTGGAGCGACTGCAAGAACAAAAGCAAATGCAGGTCCTTCGACTGCGTCGTTCGCAAGTGCGCGAACGACTTCGCTCAGGATGACACGGTGGAGGGTAGTGGAGAGATGATGACACGGTTGAGGGTAGTTGGGTAGGAGATGATGACACGGTTGAAGGGGCGGTAGTGAGGACCAGGTTGAAGGTTGGTGGAGAATCGGTGGGTGGGGCTAGCGGGGATTCAGGGTTAGGGTGTGGGTGGTGGAGGCGTCGACGGCGGCGTGGGTGAAGGGTAGGGGGAAGG
Source organism: uncultured Acidobacteriaceae bacterium (assembly GCA_963754765.1). GTDB lineage: Bacteria > Acidobacteriota > Terriglobia > Terriglobales > Acidobacteriaceae > Edaphobacter. The sequence continues at coordinate 11,005 of CAVWHJ010000013.1, forward strand.
TGGTGCCGTGGTACCAGGCGGACCATTGGTCCATGAACCAGGGGCTGAGCGGGTTGCCGGATTGGCCGAGGACCAGGTTGAGGGTGCTGTGGTCGAAGTTGGAGAGGTCGGCGGTGAAGCGCTCGGAGGGGCCGAAGGTGCGGCCGACTTGTTTGACGGTGACGTCGTCGCCGCTTTGGGGCTGGACGCCGGTGCCGGTGGGAACGCCGATGAGGCGCTGGAGGAGAGCGGACTGGCCGTAGACGGGGTGTTCGATGTCGACGGGTTGGAACTGGCCGTAGCGCCAGGTGCTGAGATCGGCGGGGGCGTTGGCGATGCGGAGGCTGTCGTCGACGGCGGTGGTGAGGAGGTCGTCCCATGTGGCGAAGTCTTTGGGGAGCCAGCGGGATGGGGTGTGCATGATGAGCCACTCTTCGGCGTAGGGTTTGTTGAACCAGGTGTAGAGGGCGGCGGCCTGGGGCTGCGTCGCGTTTCCGGTTGTCTTCTGCGCTGTGGAGTTGGGTTGGGATTTTGATGCTGGGGTGAGTTGGGGGTTGAGCAGGAGGGGCCAGAAGGTGGCGCGGGCGGCGACGACGATGGCGGCGGCTGCGGAGTCGGCTTCGACGCTGCCGTTCCAGGCGCGGAGGAGGTCGGCGGCCTGGTGGAGGCGCTGGTCGTGAGCGAACTCGGGCTTTGGTGGCGTGGTCGATGGCGTAGGCGAGACGCTGGGCGATGACGTGGTCGACGTCGGAGTAGACGTCGGTCTGGAGGGCGAGCATGTCGGCGGGGGTGAGCTTGTTGTCGGTGGAGGCGGATTTGTCGGTGAGGACCTTCCAGATGCGCTGGTTGCGGTAGGGCGAGCCCCAGTTGGGGGTGATGGGGTAGGGGTAGTCGTCGGGGGTGACGCGGTTGTTGGCGGTGGCGAGGATGCCGTTGGGGGGATCGAGGGCCTGGGGGAGTTTGTCGTAGGGGATGAGGCCGGCCCAGTCCTGGGTGGTGTCGAGGGCGTCGACGGGGACGGGGCTGATGGGGCTGGGGACGGTGTCGCTGCCGCGGAGGGGGATGTGGCCGACGGCGTGGTAGCCGATGTGGCCCTGGTCGTCGGCGTAGACGACGTTTTGTGCGGGGCCGCCGAAGTGCGGAGAAGGCGGAGACGAGGCTGGCGCCGTCGGTGGCGGAGTCGATGTCGAGGAAGGAGGGGGTGATGTTGGAGGGATCGTAGATGATCCAGCGGAGGGAGAGGGCGCGGCGTTCGGTGGGGAGGATGCCGGAGATGATGGGGGTGATGGCGGTGCCGTGTTTGGTGGCGGGGATGTCGAGGACGACGTCTTTGCTGCCTTTGACGTGGATGGTCTCCTGAAGGCGGAGGATTGGGTGCCAGGTGCCGTCGTTGGATTCGAATTCGGCGTTGGGGCCGGTGCCGCGGAGGTGTTCGATGTAGACGTCCTGGACTTCGGCGCCGAGGTTGGTGAAGCCCCAGGCGACGTGGTCGTTGTGGCCGGCGATGATGAAGGGACGCCGGGGAGGGAGACGCCGGTGACGTGGAGGCCGGGGGCTTCGAGGTCGGCCTGGTACCAGATGCCGGGGACGCTGTGGGCGAGGTGCATGTCGTTGGAGAGGAGCGGCTTGCCGGTGGCGGTGTGGGCGCCGGAGACGACCCAGTTGTTGGAGCCGGCGAAGCAGTTTTCGCAGACGGGGTTGCGGAGGGTTTGCTGGAGGGCGAGGAGGTCGGAGGGGGAGGCGGTGCTGGTCCGAGATGGGCAGGAGCGGTCGCGCTGGCGCGGATACCCACCCTTGCGATGAGACTGCAAAGGATGGCGCGCCGAAGACTGAGGCACTCCAGAGATCTTGTGGGTCACTCAGGGAATCTCAGGGGCTGATTTTTCTCGACTGATTTTGAGGTGTGGGTGTTTCGAGTTTGGTTTGGGATTCGTCGAGGGGGACGTCGGGGATGTTTTGTTGCGGGGCGGTGAGGTCGACGATGGGTTGGGTGGGTGGGTGGTCGCGCCAGGTGATGCTGGGGTAGAGGTCGGCGATGAGGTTCTGGGGGAGACGGGCGGTGAGGGCTTCGCGGTTGAGTTCGGAGGGGAAGCTGGTGGTGAGGTCCTGAAACATGGCGAGGCCGACGAGGAGGGTGTCGCGCGGGGTCCAGGGGGCGGGTTGATAGCGGAGGATGCGGAACTCGAGCGGGAGGTGGGCGCTCTGGATGGCGATGGAGGCGTTGACGCCGGCGGCGTAGCGCTCGAGGAGGTGGAGTTGATCGGGTGGGAGGGTGGCGATGGCGCGGTCGGCGGCGGCTGCGGATCTGGAGGGTGCGCTGGAGGCGGTCGTGGGCGAGGAGGCTGGGGCCGAGGATTTCGGCGAGGGTGCCGGAGGCGTGGCGGCGGAGGGCGTCCATCTGCCAGAGGCGGTCTTGTGCGGTGACGAAGCCCTGGGCGAGGACGAGGTCGTCGAGCGAGGCGGCGCGGATGTGGGGGACGCCGTGGGCGTCGCGCTGGATGGTGACGGGAGCGGAGAGGCCGGGGATGGCGACGGCGCCGTCGAGTTGGGGAAGGGAGTCGGACATGGTTTGGCGGACCCAGTGGCGGGCGGTGATGAAGCCGACGATGACGGAGAGGATGACGAGGGAGGAGAGGATGATGACGATGCGGAAGAAGATGCGGCGGCGTTTGGCCTTGAGCGCGGCCTCTTCGGGGGTGAGAGGGTGCGTCGGGAACTACGTCGGGATTGGTGAGATGGGGGAGGCTCATGGCTTGATGCAAGTGTAAATGGTGTGGGATGGAGGGTGTGAGTGTGCCGCGGGTGCGGTTTAATGGTGTAACGGCTTCTTGGGATTGACCTCGAGGGCGAGATTGCTGGCTTTTGAGGCTGAAGGGTTCGTAGGGTTGTTGCTGGAGTTGCTTCTTCGGGGTCCTTCGACTTCGGGCTACGCCCTTCGCTCAGAATGACGGCAACAAAACGTGCAACGGCGCAAGGCAACGGTTTGCGCTTCCAGGGCAGAGCACTAAAGCAGCAGAAGGTAACGGGGCACGCGGGAGGTTAGATGGGTTCGGGTGAGAGCTTGCATGCGGTCGAGACGGTGATTCTGTTGCTGCTGGTGCTGGTGGCGGCGTTTGCGGCGATGGCGCGGCGGTTGAAGGTGCCGTATCCGATTGTGCTGGTGCTGGCGGGGTTGGTGATCAGTTTTTTTCCGCGGATGCCGAAGGTGCCGCTGGATCCGAATGTTGTGTTTGTGGTTTTTCTGCCGCCGCTGCTGTATGCGTCGGCGTGGGCGATGTCGTGGCGCGAGTTTCGACGGAATGCGGTGGTGATCGGGCTGCTGGCGGTGGGGCTGGTGGGGTTTACGGTGTGGGGCGTGGCGGAGTTTTCGGACCAGTTCATCACGGCGCTGGATTGGAAGCCGGGATTTCTGCTGGGCGCGGTGGTGGCGACGACGGATGCGATTGCGGCGACTTCGATTGCGAAGACGCTTGGGCTGCCGAGACGGATCGTCGACATTCTGGAGGGCGAGAGTCTGTTGAATGATGCGACGGGATTGCTGGCGCTGGAGATTGGGCTGGCGATCATGGTTCGCGGAGAGATGCCGACGGTGACGAGCGGCATTGGCGCGGCTGGTTTATCTGGTGGTGGGTGGGTTGGGGATCGGGTTGTTGATCGGGGTGGTGGTGGGATGGCTGGAGAAGTTTATCGACGATGGGCCGGTGGAGCTGGTGGTGAGCCTGGTGGTTCCGTATGCGGCTTATCTGGCGGGGGAGCGGGCGCATGCTTCGGGTGTGCTGGCGGTGGTGGCTTGCGGAATTTATATGAGCCGGAAGAGTACGCGGTTCTTTTCGCCGCAGGTGCGGCTGCAGGTGAACGGGGCGTGGGAGGCGCTGACGTTCATGTTGAATGGGCTGGTGTTTGTGCTGATTGGGTTGCAGCTGCCGTATGTGCTGACGGGAATTCATGGCAGGTATCGGACGGGAACGCTGATTTTTTATGGGGTGGTGTTCAGCGTGGTGCTGATTGTGCTGCGGATGATGTGGGTGTTTCCGGCGGTGAAGATTGCGTCGTATGTGGAGCGGCGATGGCTGGGGCATACGGATGAGGAGGAGCTGAAGCCGCGCGAGGTGTTTGTGGTGGGGTGGACGGGGATGCGAGGGGTGCTGGCGCTGGCGGCGGCGATCTCGGTGCCGGAGGTGCTGTGGGATGGGGAGCCGTTTGAGGCGAGGAAATCTGATTGTGTTTCTGGCGTTCTGCGTGATCTTTGTGACGCTGGTGCTGCAGGGGTTGACGCTGCCGGCGCTGATTCGCGGGCTGGGGCTGGCGGGGACGTGCGGGATGGAGCCGGAGGAGAAAGAGGCGCGGCGGATTGTGCTGAAGGCGGCGATTAAGTATCTGGAGGAGGGGCGGAAGCACGATGGGCCGGAGGTGGAACATTTGTATGACGACCTGGTGCATCGGTATCGGCATAAGCTGGCGCTGGTTGCTGGAGGGTGCGGAGGAGAGCGTCGGCGAGATGGACCGGGAGGCGTATTCGCGGCTGCGATCGATTGCGGAGGGGGCGCTGCAGGCGGAGCGGCGCACGCTGATTGGACTGCGGGACCGGGGACGGATCAGCGACGATGTGTTGCGGACGATGGAGCGGGAGCTGGATCTGGCGGAGAGCCAGTATCAGGGGATGCCGCTGTCGTGAGGTAAGGTGTTGGTTGACTTGACGATTCGTGAGCAGTCAGCGAATGGAGTGCAAATGCGAAGACCATACCCCAGGGGCTAAAGCCCCTTTTCTGGCTGCGGTGAGAGGCCCAAGGCTAAAGCCTTGGGCTACCTAGAGGCAAAAGCATTCCGGCGGCAGTACGGAAATTGCCTTATGCTGGAAGCTTCGTTGCTAAATTGCATGGCAGATGTGTTCAGATATGGGAGATTGCTGAATTGGAATGCGGAGTTTTTTATCACGATAGATGTTTCGATGGAGCTTGCTCGGCTTCGGTGTTTACGCGGTTTCACCGGGAGTGCGTGAAGACGGCGGACAAGTACTCGTATCACGGGCTGGTGCATCGGGCGGGGGCGCTGTTCGATGAGGAGGCGTTTGTTGTTGGGGAGAATGCGATTGTCGACTTCAAGTATTCGGCTTCGCCGAAGGTGACGTGGTGGTTCGATCATCATCAGAGCGCGTTTTTGACGCCGGAGGATCAGAAGAATTTTGAGGCGGGGCAGGCGGATGGTTCGCAGCGGATGCGGAAGTTTTTCAATCCGAACTACGTTTCGTGCACGAGCTTGATTGCGGATATTGCTCAGGTGAACTTTGGATTCGATACGGCTCCGCTGCTGGAGCTGATCAAGTGGGCGGACATTGTGGATGGGGCGCGGTATGAGAGCGCGAAGGCGGCGGTGGAGATGGCGGCGCCGGCGATGAAGTTGACGATGGTGATTGAGAGCACGTCGGACAGTTCGCTGATACCGCGGCTGATTCCGCTGCTGACGGAGATGAGTCTGCAGCAGGTGCTGGATCAGGATTTTGTGCAGGTGCTGCTGGGGCCGCTGATGGAGCGGCATTGGGCGGGGCTGGAGTTGATCAAGCAGCGGGCTACGGTGGAGGGCGGCGTGATTACGTTTGATATTACGGATCAGCCGACGGAGGGGTACAACAAATTTATTCCGTACTATCTGCATCCGGAGGCGACGTACAACGTGGGGTTGAGCAAGTCGAGCTTCAGGACGAAGGTGTCGGTGGGGACGAATCCGTGGACGAAGAAGGATGCCTGCGGAGCTGGTGAATCTGGCGGTGATCTGCGAGCGGTATGGGGGTGGGGGTCATGCTCGCGTGGGGGCGATTAGTTTTCCTCCGGATCGAGAGGATGAGGCGCGGAAGGCTGTGGGGGAGATTGTGGCGGAGCTAAGGTCAGGCGAGTTAGCGAGTTTGCGAGCGACAGGTATGATGTGGCGGTTGGAGTTGCGCCGAATTTTACCTTCGTTGAAGGAAGTGATACTGCAGATGATTCGATTCAGTTGCTGGTCGCGATTTCTGGTGCTGGTTCTCTTTTTGTTTTTTGCGGCGTGGTGCGGGGCTGAGGTTAAGCTGCCGCATATGTTGAGTGATCATGCGGTGTTGCAGCGTCGGATGCCGGTGCATGTGTGGGGTTGGGCGGACGCGGGTGAGAAGGTCACGGTGTCGTTTCATGGGCAGACGCAGGTGGGGGTTGCGGATGAGCTGGGCAAGTGGAGTGTGTTTCTGCGGCCGGAGGAGGCGGGTGGACCTTACACGCTGACGGTGCAGGGGAGCAATACGATCAAGCTGGAAGACATTCTGGTGGGCGATGTGTGGTTTGCGTCGGGGCAGTCGAATATGGAGTTTCCGCTGAATGGGTTTCCGGGGAATGCGGTGTTGAAGAATGGGCCGCAGGAGATTGCCGCGGCGACGCAGCCGCAGATTCGGTTGATCCGGTTTGGGCGCAAGGCTTCGGAGTATGAGCTGCGCGATCAGGATGCGAGCTGGACGTTGTGCACGCCGGAGACTGCGGCGGATTTTTCTGCGGTGGCGTATTTTTTTGCGCGCGATCTGGTGAAGCAGGAGCATGTGCCGATCGGGCTGATCGATTCGACGTGGGGCGGGACGCCGGTGGCGGCTTGGATGAGTCTTGAGGGGTTGAGCAGCGATGCGGGGTTGATGCCGCAGTTTGCGCAACGCGTGGAGATGGTGGAGAACCAGAGCGATGTTGCGGCGATGCGCGATGCGGAGAAGCGGGAGGATGCGAAGGCGCAGGCGGCGGGGCAGCCGGTGCCGAAACATCCGTGGCATCCGAACCCTGACTCGTGGGCGCCGGCGGGGTTGTTCAATGGGATGGTTGCGCCGGCGAAGGATTTCACGATCAAGGGCGTGATCTGGTATCAGGGCGAGACGGATAGCAGCGCGGGGCGGGCGCCGCTGTATGAGCGGACGTTTCCGGCGATGATTACGGACTGGCGGGCGCGGTGGGGTGAAGGGGATTTTCCGTTTCTGTTTGTGCAGTTGTCGAGTTTTACGTCGACGCCGGAGGAGACGTGGGGGGTTGTTCGTGAGGCGCAGCGGCGCACGCTGAAGCTGGCGAATACGGGGATGGCGGTGTCGCTGGATGTGGGGCAGGCGGACAATGTTCATCCGCCGGATAAACAGACGGTGGGGGCGCGTCTGGCGTTGGCGGCGCGCGCGGTTGCTTATGGCGAGGCAGTGGAGTTCAGTGGGCCGCTGTTTCGTGAGGCGGCTGACGGAGGGTGGCTGCGATGCGGGTTTATTTCACGCATGCGGAGGGGATTAAAGGCGAGGGGTTCGAGTTGGAGGGTTTGAGGTGCGGGGGAGGACGGGAAGTTTTATGCGGCGACGGCGCGGGTGGATGGCGAGACGGTGGTGGCGAAGGCTGCGGAGGTGAGTCGTCCGATGTATGTGCGGTATGCGTGGGCGAATGCGCCGACGACGGCGAATCTTTATAACGGGGCAGGGCTGCCGGCGGCGGGGTTTACTTCGGAGATGGAGCTGGCTGGAGAGAATTAAGAATGACCGGGGATTGCGCGGATAAACGCGGGGCAAGAGCAGAGACAAAGACCACGGATTTTCGGGATGTTTCGGATAGGAGGGTTGTTCTTATCCAGTTTGATCCGGGAGATCCGTGGTCGATTGTTTTTAGATTTTCTCTTTGGGTTTTTTCTTAGGGTTTGAGTTTGGTGAAGAGGTTGAGGCGGGTTAGGTCGTTGAAGATGACGAAGGCGAAGAAGGCGAGGATGCAGACGAAGGCGACCTGGTAGATGCGCTCCTTGACCTGTTGGTTGACGTCGCGGCGCATGATGCTTTCGATGAGCAGGAAGAGGATCATTCCGCCGTCCAGGATGGGGATGGGCATGAGGTTGAGGATGCCCAGGTTGATCGAGATGAGGGACATGGTGCCGATGAGAGGCGTCCAGCCGGGCATCTGTGCGGCCTGATGGATCTGCTGGCCGATGCCGATGGGGCTTTGGAGGCTCTTGACGGAGACCTGACGGGTGAAGAGACGCTTGATGACTTCGACGATGAGGAGGGAGTTCTTTTTGTTGAACTGCCAGGAGGCTACTGTGGCCTTGCCGAAGGGCAGGCGCTCGACGCGGACGGGGGGCAGGACTGCGACGAAGCCGAGGCGATAGCCCTTGGGGCCGCTGGGGGTGTCGGCAAGTTCGGGGGTGACCTGGATGGGAATGTCCTGGGTGGTTCCGGCGGTGTCGCGCTGTACTACGAGGGATGCGGGCTTTCCGGCCTGATCCTGCAGGTAGCTGAGCAGGGCGGTGACGGAGTGAAGCTGAAGGCCGTCGATGGAGAGAATCTTGTCTTCGGGCTTGAGGCCGGCGTGGGCGGCGGGCATGCTGGGTTCGAGCGAGCTGACCTGGACGGGAGTGTCCTGCATCTTGGCGACGAGGCCGATCGATTCGAGGCTGAAGTCGTCGGGGCCACCCTTGGATTCGACGAAGAGTTTGGTGTCTGTGCGCTGGCCGTCGTGAAGGAAGGAGAAGGGGACGGTCTGGTTGAGGTTCAGCATGCTGCGGTTGAAGACATCTTCCCAGGTCGGGTTCTCGACGGTGTCGAAGTGAACGATGCGATCGCCGGAGTGGATGCCTGTGTTGGCGGCGGGGGTTTTGGTCTGGATGTAGTCGGTTATTGCTGGGCCGTCGAGGAACTTCTGCACTTCGTTGTGCATCATGAAGACGCCGGTCATGAGGCCGAGGGCGAGGATGAAGTTGGCGACGGGGCCGGCGAGGGCGACGAGGATGCGCTGCCAGCGGGGATGGTTGTTGAAGTTGCCGGGATCGTCGTTGGCGGCTTCGGTCTGATTGGGATCGTCGGTGGGGAGAGTCATCTCTCCGGACATCTTGACGTAGCCGCCGAGGGGGATGGCGGAGATCTGATACTCGGTTTCGCCGCGGCGGAAGCCGAAGAGACGTTTGCCGAAGCCGATGGAGAAGACCTCGACACGGATGCCGCAGAGCTTGGCGACGGCGAAGTGGCCGAACTCGTGGACGAGAACCATGATGCCAAGGACGATGAGAAGTTCGATAACTGTCGACATGAAGTTAGGGGAAGACCTCGTACAGAAATGGGGTGCGGGCTACCGTCGTACGCCGGTGGACTGGCTGGCAATCACTTCGCGCGCAGACTGACGCGCGGCAAGATCTGCTTCGAGCACTTCGCGGATAGACGCCGGAGGCGGGCCTGAGGTTAGCTGTAGCACTCGCTCTATTGTACGTGGAATGCCCATAAATGGAATATCTTCCGCGAGGAAGGCGGCTACGGCGATCTCGTCGGCGGCGTTGAGGGCGATGCAGGCTTTCCCGCCGGTTTCGGCGGCTTCGTAGGCGAGGCGGAGGCAGGGAAAGCGGGCGAGGTCGGGGACGGAGAAGTCCAATTGGCTGAGTGACGTGAGGTCGAAGGTGAGGGCTTCCTTCTCCGTGACGGCGACGCGTTCGGGGTAGGCGAGGGCGTAGAGGATGGGGAGGCGCATGTCGGTGACGGAGATCTGGGCGAGGATGCTGCCGTCGACGAACTCGACCAGGGAGTGGACGGTGGACTGGGGATGGATGGTAACGCGGACCTGGGCGGGAGGGAGGGAGAAGAGGCGGCAGGCTTCGATGACCTCGAAGCCCTTGTTCATCATGGTGGCGGAGTCGATGGTGATGCGCTGGCCCATGACCCAGGTGGGGTGCTTGAGGGCTTGTTTCGGAGTGATGTTGTCGAATCCGGTGAGCGGGGTGTTGCGAAAGGGTCCGCCGGATGCCGTGAGCCAGATCTGTTTGACCTCGGCTGGCGTTCCGCCGCGCATGCACTGGTGGACGGCGTTGTGCTCGGAGTCGATGGGGAGGAGGGCGACGTTGTGGCTCTTTGCGGCGGCGATGATGAGTTCGCCGGCGGCGACGAGGCACTCCTTGTTGGCGAGACCGATCGTCTTGCCGGCGCAGACTGCGGCGTAGGTGGCTTCGAGGCCGGCTACGCCGACGATGGCGGAGACGACGAAGTCGACTTCGGGGAGTGTGGCGACGTGGATGCTTCCGGCGGTGCCGTGGAGGACTTCGATGTCGGTGATGCCGGCGGATTTGAGGCGGGTTTTGAGGGTAGCGGCGAGTTCTTCGGTGGCGAGGGAGATGACCTTTGGGCGCCAGCGGAGGCACTGGGCGAAGGCTGCGTCAATGTTGGAGCCGGCGGCGAGGGAGATGACCTGGTAGCGGTCGGGGAAGGATTCGCAGATGGAGAGAGTGCTGTTACCGATGGAGCCGGTGGAGCCGAGGATTGCTAATTTCTTCACGTTCTTTATTTTCGCAGATGTTGGCGAGTGAGCGGGGAATTGGTCAGGAACGGGTAGTGCTATTTGGCTGAGTGGTACTCCACCATGGCCGGGATATTGGGACGGCCGTGGTGGAGTCAGGTTTGGGGCTCAGTTGGGGATCCTCAAGGGGCGTTGACGACAACGTAGGTTGTCGAACTTCCTGACAACTGCGGCTGGTACCAGGTGCCGTTGCAGTTCTGATAGGCCAATCCATTGACGATCTGGGTTACGCAGCCTGCAGGCGGCTGGTTGACGATCGAACCAACAACGGCCGCGGTAACCACTGCGGTTGCGGTAACTGCCGCAGCAACGGCAACCGGATGGTAGCAGCATCCTCCGCCGTAATAGCCTCCCCCACCGTAGTAGCCGCCGCCGTGATAGTTGTTGTTGACGTTCACGTTGACGTTGCGATTCACGTTGACGTTGTTGTTGCGGTTAATGTTCGTGTTGTTGTTGCGATTAACGTTGTTGTTGTTATTGCGGTTGACGTTGTTGTTGCGGCTTGGGGCCGAGTTGACGCTGGATCGAGCGCTGCTGCGGGTTCCGCCGCCTCCTCCTCCACGTGCACCACCGCCGCCTCCACCGCGGCCACCGCGTTGGGCGAAAAGTGTCATTCCAGATACCACCATGGTGATGGCGAGTATTGCGAAGATTCGAGTTGATCTCTTCATAGGTCTCACTTATTTTCCTTTCTCGGTGGCGTCGGCCTTTTCACCTTCGAGGATGACCCGCTTGGCGTCCGGCGGTGGGTCGAAGACGAAGGCGCCGTCGTTGAAGGATGGTGCGAGGTTCCATGTGAGGGTGTCGCTGTGCTGCGGCCTGGCGTCGTCGGTCAGGGTCGTGATGACGAGCTTGCGCGGCAGAGGAAACTCTCCAAGCTGAATCCAGAGCTGCCAATCGACACCTTCCTGATGGAAGGCATAGTGTTCGCAGGTGACACCGTTTACGGAGCTGGGGCCTACGTCGACTGCGGTTTTGATCTTGCTGATATCGTCGTCCTTGGTTCCCCAGTTGTAGAGGTCGTACAAGGGCAGTTCGATGTCGTATTTATCCGTGACTTTTTCGAAGAGTTCGCCGATGGTTGGCGGGGCGGGGACGGTGGCGTAGTAGTTGACGAGCCTGGCCCATACGGTGAAGGTCTTGCCATCGTAGAGGTATAGCCTGTGCCTTTCATCGGAGGTGACCTCGACGCGCATGCGGTTGGGCCGTGCGAGGAGGTAATCGACCTTGCTGGTGGACTGAACAATCAATCCATCTTCGAGGACGTCATCCTGAGTGACATCGTCGATGACCTGGTACGACTTGAGCGTGTGTAAATAGGCGGCCATCTTTTTGACTGCATCGATTGCGTCAGGGTCAATGTCGGAATCTTCTTTTGTTGCGGGCGCTGCGGCTTGTGGCGCCGTCTTTCCGCTCTTCGCAAGAACGTGGGATCCGAGTGGCACAAAGAGCATGGCTCCCACGATTGCGACCAGTATCGCGAGGGGGATCATCCTTTTTGCGGGGCGCCAGGGAGTTTTGGGGGCCGGTTCGCCAGCGGGGGAAGGCTGGTCAGCCGAGTGAGTTGAAAGTCTGCTTCAAGAAGCTCATATCTCTCTACCTCGCGAATCGTTTCGTGCATGCGCAGGTGCGAGCCGATAGTGCGTCTCTTGTGTTGGCCAAAGAATTGGGTCTTGGTCCTACCAGGAGAAGCAGTCGATCGACACAGCCATGCGCTGCACATCAAGGTAGTCGTTCCACGGCGGCTCCATAACTAGGAAAAGTAACAGGGGCCGTTGATTGTGTCTGGTTAGAAGCGGCCGAGGCCGAAGAAGTCCTTGAGGAGAAGGGCGAACCAGAGGACGGGGGCGGCGAGCAGAAGGGCATCGATGCGATCGAGGATGCCGCCGTGGCCGGGAAGCATGGTGCCGGAGTCTTTGACGCCTGCGCCGCGCTTGATGGCGGATTCGAGGAGGTCGCCGAGCTGGGCGGCGATGTTGAGGATTGCTGCGAGGAGGAGGGATTGCCAGAGCGGTTCGGCGATGTGGAGGATGGTGTTGCCGCGGGCGGCGAGGCTGTCGGCGATGAAGATGACGAGGCCGGCGGCGAGCATGCTGCCAGCGATGGAGGCGAAGGAGCCTTCCCAGGTTTTGCCGGGACTGAGGCGTGGGGCGAGTTTGTGTTTGCCGAAGGCTCGGCCGATGTATAGGGCGGCGATGTCACCGGCCCAGACGCAGACCATGAGGAAAACTACGAGGGTGGGGCCGTCTTCCTGTTTCCAGAGAAGAGGGACGAGGGTGAGGGGGTAGGCGATGTAGATGAGACCGAAGAGACCTTGAGCAGTGTCGGGGAGAACCTGGACAAGGGGGGCTCGGAAGCCGTTCCAGGCAAAGAGCGCGAGGGTGAGGGCGCTGAGGACGGGAAGCTGGTCTTCGACGGGAAAGTTGGGGAGGGTGACGACGAAGGCGAGGGCGGTGCCGAGAGCCATCCACCAGACGGGGATGCGGAGTTTGGCGCCGTGGGATTCGGCACCGACGGCGGCGAGTTTGAGGTACTCGTAGGCGGCCAGTTCGGCGACGATGAGCCAGAAGAGGGTCATCAGCCAGATATTGCCGAAGAAGATGAGGGCAAAGACGGCGAGGATGAGTACCGTTGCGGTAAGGATGCGTTTCATTGGGCTTAGACAGGATATATGGAATGGCGGTTATTATTTAAAACGCTCTTGACATATCAAGATATATCTTGATACAGTTCTGGCATGAGAACACTAAACGAAACACTTCACGAACATTTCAGAGGTTTTCACGGCAGGGAAGAAGCGCCGTGGAGAAGATCATAGGCAAGACAGACATTGCGGCAGTCGCGGGGAGTTTGGCGGCGGGCGGCATGGGTTTCGAGGCGGGCGCGGCGGGCCGATGCGGTTTTTCGGCGCGGGCGATCTGCGTTACGTGATATTGCAACTGATCTCGGAGAGGCCGAGCCACGGCTACGAGATCATCAAGTCGATCCAGGAGCGGCTGGGAGGGACGTATGCTCCGAGTCCGGGTGTGGTTTATCCGATGCTGACCATGCTGGAGGAGATGGGGCATGCGACGGTGGTGACTGAGGGAACGCGCAAGCTTTACACGATCACCGAAGAGGGATCGAAGTCGCTGGCGGAGAACAAGGGGCTGGTGGATGCTCTCTTCGCGAGGATGAACCAGGTGCGGGGCGAGCATGGCGGAGAGCGTGCACAACAGATTGAACGCGCGGTCGCGAACTTTCGCATGGCGCTGCGGATGAAGAGCGGGCCGTTGACGACGGAACAGATTCACGCGATCACCGACATCATCGATGCGGCGGCGAAGCAGATTGAGAGGATTTGAGATGAACTCTTATCGTTACAAAATTACGGTTGAGGCGCTGACGGATGCGAAGGGTGATCCGGTAGCAGGCCGCAGCCTTACGTTTGATGCGTCGAACCATGACGATATTTTGGGGATCGTTGAGAGGATGCGCGCTCGGCTGCCCTTTGATGCTCATACAACCGCTGCGCTGGGAGTTGGGTTGAAGGTATTCTCCGAGGTGGCGCTGATGCACAGGAACGATCCGATGTTCGCGGTGATTCGGCCGGCGCTGAGCGAGTTTACCCGTGAGCTGAAGGCGAGATCGGCCGCGGAGCGTCTGCAGGTTTGGGCATATCGTCATGAAGATGAGAAGGGAAGGGAACAGCAGCGGAAGAGATCTTTAGCCGCCGCTCACTTTTCGATAGTGAGCGGCGGTTTTGTTTAAGCTTTGTTAAATCGCAGGAACTGGACAGAAGGGTGGATCGGGACAGGTAGGAAGCGTTGGAAGGGTGGGGCTGTTCATGTGGGTGACTTTGTAGACGCCGAAGATGGCGAGGCCCACGGCTGCTCCGATGCCGACGCCAATCAGAATCTTTGTGGATCTTGGCATCTGGTTATTGGAACGGATGGCCTTTGCCTGCGTGGTGTTGAGTTGTTCGCCGGTGAGTTGACGAACGCGGTCGACGAGAACGGCGACGGATTCATCGAAGCCTTTGTCACGTGAACTCTGGGTGCCGGCAGCTTTGACGTTGGAGGTTGTGGTCCAGAGCAGGGCGTTGGTTTTGGGGTCGAGAATGCGAAGGATGAGTTGCGGGTTGAAAACGATGGATCCGTCTGTCCCTCCCGTGTTTACTGCAGGAGCTACGGCGTGTATCTCGAAGATGAGATCGGCCCGGGATGGAGAGTCGGCGATTTGATAGCGGTTCCACTGCTGCAGCGCGGCGTAGAGCTGGCTGTAGCCGCGGTCTGGGCCGCCGGTGAATGCGTTGAAGTAGTTGGCGCCGCCGCCGTTGGCGATGAAGATGCTGTGGGCGGAGGTGATTTGCGGAGGTACGGGAGGTGCGGTGTTGGTTTGTTGGGCCCGAGTTAGAGGCGTGGAGGCGAGAAGCAAGGCAAGAGTGCAGCAAAGTAATTTACGCAATGTGACGTGCATAATATCCTTCCTCTAGTCGTTGAAGACGAAGGGCTGGAAGGGAAGTTGCGAGAGGACGCTACAAAATCAATGAGGCAAAGATTGGTTGCCTGATGTGAAGAATTTTCGGTGCGGGTTAAACTTAGATTGCTAGCGGCCTGAGTCTAGAATGAGTGACATTTCGCCTCGCGTGTGGCATGAGTGCAAATCTAGGCGAACTGCAGGTCCCTCCACTACCCCTTCGACTCACTTCGCTCAGGGTCCGGTCGGGATGACACCATTATTTCGACAACGTCAGAGATAGGAGACTAACGGCGGGTGAGGACGGGGTCGGTCTTGGTTTCCGGCTTGGCTTCGGGCTTTGGCAGGGCTTTGGGGATGAGGTGGTCCTGGATCTCGGCGGCGACTTCTTCGGCTGGCTGGAGGTTGTCGAGGTCTTCGTCGGTGAAGCTTTCGCCGAGGCCACCGAAGCGGCGTTCGCGGCGCTGGTAGGCGTCGATGGCTTCGAGGAGATGGAGGCCGTTGAAGTCGGGCCAGAGGCGATCGGTGACGAAGATTTCAGAGTAGGCGATTTGCCAGAGGAGGAAGTTGGAGATGCGCTGCTCGCCGGAGGTGCGGATGACGAGGTCGGGGTCTGGCATGTGCCGGGTGTAGAGGGCGCGGCTGATGCTGGACTCGTCGAGGGCTTCGAGGGCGCCGGCGCCGAGGAGGTCGTCGACGGAGCAGCCGCGGGTGTGGGCCTCGGTGGTGAGGTCGGTGAGGATGGAACGGACGGCGTCAACGATCTCGGAGCGGGAGCCGTAGTTGAGAGCAAGGGTGAGGGTGGTGCCGGTGTTTTTGGCCGTGGCTTCCATGGCCCACTGCATGGTGTCCTGGACCTCCTGCGGGAGGTCGTGGGTGCGGCCGATGTAGGCCATGCGGACGTTGTTGTCGTTCATGCGCTTGACGTTGCCGACGAGGTAGCTCTTGAGGAGCTTCATGAGGAAGCTGACCTCGGATTTGGGGCGGCGCAGGTTGTTCTCAAGCGAGAAGGCGTAGAGGGTGAGCCAGGGAAGGTTGATGCGGGAGGCGGTTTCGACGACGTACTGGACGGACTCTGCGCCCTTCTGGTGGCCGAGGAAGCGCTTGAGGGCGCGCTTGCCGGCCCAGCGGCCGTTGCCGTCCATGATGATGGCGACGTGCTGGGGCATTTTAGCGGGGTCGAGCTGGCGGTAGATGCTCAATTCTTCGGGAGCGAGTTCGTGGCTGCGATTGGGGACGCGGCTGGGGCCTGAGGGGGGAGTCGGTGGGGGTGTTGATGCGCGCAAAAAAGCAACCTCGCAGACTATGACGCTAGCACACCGATATGGGGTGCGCAATGAACGCCTTTCCGGAGAGTGCGGTCACAGGACAGGGTCTGCGGCTAAGCGGCTTATTTTGTTTCTTCCCTGACTCGTAAGTGCGGGAACGGACGGTGGAGCTAGTCGCTCGCGGATCGGCGGCATGTCGTGCCGGCGTGAGAGTTACGGAGGAGAGAGCGTCACCCGTTGAAGGATGGCGCTCTCTCTAGGAGAGGTGATCAGGCGTTGCGGAACGCTCTAGGCCGAACGACGGCGGCCGGCGGCGAGTTCGCGAACGTGATTGAGGAAGATCGAGCGCTGGAGTTCGTCGAGCTGCGAGGTGTACATGGCGATCTCGGCGAGGAAGGGATCGGTCATGAGGACCGCTGTCTCGTCGCGATGGCGCGTGTTGGAGTCGCGCAGCAGGGTGGAGATGTCGACCTGAAGGGCACGGGCGAGCCGATCGAGAGAGGAGAGGGTAGGCATGGCCTTGCCGTTCTCGATCTTCGAGATGTAGGTGCGTGGTACTCCCATGCGAGCTGCGAGCTGCCGCTGCGAGAGGTTGCGCACGTGGCGCAGGTCTCGAACGGCGGTGGCGACTTGCAGGCCGCCCTCTTGAGCTACTGGGGTGGGGACGAGTGCCAGTGGTGCGGGAGCTGGTTCGGGCTCCTCTACCTCGAGGCATTTGTGGCAGCGGCGGCACAGAGCGTTCGCTGTCCGAAACTGCACCAGGCTGCAATGATCACAGCGCAGGACCTCACGCTGTTCAACGGGTGCCATCATAGTTGCCATAAGTTGTGTGTAGCGGGCGGACCCAGAGCAAGGACCGCAGCACATGTCCGATAACGGATCATGCGATGTGCCTAGATTGACACTGGCGTAATAGAGAGTCAAGCGGAAAACCCGCGATTAACCGACAAATGCCTAAAAAAACCGAAGAGGGAATCAAGTTGGTAACGTAGAAGGGCGAGAGATTGTGATTAAGGATGGAAGTGAGTTTGCTTCTTGGAGGGTGGAATGAGTGATGGGTTAGGGCGCGCGCAGGCTTTGACGACGTTGCAGGAGTGGACCAAGGGCGAGAGTCTGCGGAAGCATGGCATGGCGGTTTCGGTTTGCACTGAGGCGTATGGTGTGATGGAGGCGGAGCGGCTGGGGCTGAGCGGAGCGGAGGCTGAGAAGTTTGTGGAGATGTATGCGAGCGCGGGGCTGCTGCATGACATGGACTATGAGCGGCATCCGACGCAGGAGGAGCATCCGTTTGTCGGGGTGAAGCATTTGCGCGAGGCGGGCTGGCCGGAGAGTGTGCTGCAGGCGATTCTGGCGCATGCGGATTATTCGGGTGTGGCGCGGGAGTCGCATCTTGAGCGGGCGCTGTTTGCTTGCGACGAGCTGGCGGGATTTTTGACGGCATGTGCGTTGGTGAAGCCTAGCAAGTCGATTCATGAGGTCGAGGTGGCGGGGGTGAAGAAGAAGATGAAGGACAAGGCGTTTGCGCGGGCGGTGAAGCGGGAGGACATTACTGTGGGCGCGGAGTTGCTGGGGCTGAGCGTGGAGGAACATGTGGGGAATTGCTTGAGGGCGATGCAGGCGCGGGCGGGGGAGTTGGGGTTGGAGGGGAATGTGGCTTCCTGATCTTTATCTCTGTTAGTTCGTCCTTGAGGCTTGTCCTCAGTGGGGCGCTGTTGTTGTTGCGGCTGCTTTGTAGGAGTGGAAGGTTTGAGGGTCGGCGGGGCCTACTCGATCGCCGGCCAAGGTGAGGCCGCCCTTCGTCAGGTGAAGCGTGAGTTCGTCTTTGTCGTGCGTGTCCTTATCGTGCTTGACAAAGGTGACGGGAGCTTGTGGCCATGATCGTATCGCGAAGCTTCCGTTCTTCTGTTTGAGGAGGCGCTCGGGGACTTCTCCACGGGCCTCGATCATCAGGCGTCCATTTTCATCGAAGACACGGTAGGTGCGGCGGTATTGTGCGAATGAGTCGTGGTAGCCGCCGTCGATTACTTTGAGGACGAAGGTTCCTGTGAGTGCGGTGCGCTCCTGTGCGGTGGTGGGTTCGTCGGCGAGTGTTGGTAGTGGCGCGCGTGCAGGTGGGGACGGGTTTGGGGGCAGGTTGAGGATGTTGCGAGCGAGTGCGCTTCCGATGGACTTTGCGTTTTGGCCGGAGGTGTTGGTGAGGACGATGACGGTGAGGTCGTCTGCGGGAAATTCGTAGAGGCTGCCGCTGTAGCCGAGGAGGGATCCGTTCTGGCCTACGTCGCGATGATCGTCTTCGTGGCCGAGTGTGAGGGCCATGCCGTAGTGCTGTTTTGGATCTGCGGCGGTCATCTCGAGGCCGGGGCCTTCGGCGGTGGTCATGAGCTTGAGCGTTTCGGGTTTGAGGAGTTTGCCTTGGCGAACGGCGCGCCAGATGTGGAAGAGGTCTGAGACCGTGCTGCAGAAGCGGAGGTCGTAGCTGACGGCGCCGCTGTCTTCGGTGGCGGCTTCGTAGTGGTCGCCGACGCTTTGATAGCTGTGAGAGAGGCCGTGGACGACGGTGGAGTTGTCGCAGTACGTGGTGGCGGTGGCGCCGGCTGGAGCGAAGAGATTCTGTTGCATGTAGCTCGTAGTAGGACTGGCCGGTGACGCGCTCGAGGATTTCGGTGAGGAGTTGGAAGTTGGACACGGACCAGTCCCACTTGGTTCCGGGTTCATGGACCCACTGGCTGTTGGAGAAGAGTGCGACGACTTCGTCCATGGCTTTGGGTTGGCGGTAGGTGGATTCGAGCGGGTCGCCGAGGTAGTGGTAGTCGCCGATGCCGGAGGTGTTGCTGAGAAGCTGGCGGATGGTGACGTGATGGCCCTGGAGAGGGAAGTCGGGGAGATATTTTGCGATGTCGTCGTCGAGTCGCAGCTTTCCGCGTTCGACCTGCTGCATGACGGCGACGCCGGTTAGGGGAAGCATGGGGCCGACGATGTGATAGACGGAGTCTGGTTGAGAGGGGGCTTCGAGTCCGATGTCGGCTACGCCGTAGCCTTTGAGGAGGAGAATCTGATCGCCTCGTGCGACCAGGACAGAGGCGCCTACGACGTGGGACCGGGAGACAGCTTGTTTCGCGATGGAGTCGAGGTCTGGCTGCTGGTCTGGGCGTGCGATGCGGCAGCAAAACCCAGCAGTAGGGCTGCGGATGCGAAGGATCTGCAGGATGTGCGCATCGGCTGATTATAGCGGGCGGGGATTTGACCTGCGCACGCGATGGTCTCAGATGAGGGCGGCTGCGTTGATGCGTTTGATGCCTGATGCGGTGAGGGCTTCGTTGGTCTCGGTGACGCTGTTGGAGAGATTGACGGGGCGGGTGGCGTCTTCGATGACGATGGTTTCGAAGCCGAGGTGTGTGGCCGTCGATGGCGGAGTAGCGGACACAGAAGTCGTAGGCGAGGCCGCAGAGGAAGAGGCGGTGCAGGTTGCGTTCGCGGAGGTAGCCGGCGAGGCCGGTGGGTGTGGCGTGGTCGTTTTCGAGGAAGGCGGAGTAGCTGTCGATGTGGCGGCGGAAGCCTTTGCGGAGGATGAGTTCGGCGTGGGGGATGTGCAGGTCGGGGTGAAAGGCGGCGCCGTCGGTGTGCTGGAGGACGTGATCGGGCCAGAGGGTTTGGGGGCCGTAGTGGGCTTCGATGGTTTCGAAGGTCTGCTTTGCCGTGGGTTGTGGCGAAGGAGATGTGTTGGGGTGGGTGCCAGTCCTGGGTGAGGATGACGTGGTCGAATTTTTTGGCGAGGGTGTTGATGAGGGGGACGATGGCGTCGCCGTCTGTGACGGCTAAGGCGCCGCCGGGCATGAAGTCGTTCTGGACGTCGATGACGAGGAGGGCGTCGGTGGGTTGGAGTTGCATGGTGATTTGATGGTAGTGCAAGGGCGAGGAGTGCGGTCGTGCTTCGCACGATGCCCATATCTCAGAAGTCGAGATATGGGTGCAAGCCGAAATGCAGTGGATCCTGTCACTCCGTTCAGGTCATGACGCCACGTTAGCAACAAGGGAGCGGAATAGGGATATCCGACTTGAGGTTGCTCTAGGGATTGCGGGTGAGGTTTTTGGTGTCCTGGATGGTGCCGATTTTGATGTCGGATTGGCGGCAGGATTTGTCGCGGCAGAAGCCGGTGATCCAGACTTCGCCGTCGCCGATCATGGCTCCCTGTGAGTTGACGAAGAGGGTTTCGTACTTCTGTTTGAGGATGGCGTCTTCGATGTCGTGGGTGATGATGCGGTCGTAGTCATTGATGAAGGCTTTTTCGTTTTTGATGGTGAAGGGCTTTTTGCCGGGGTTGACCTTGATGGGGTAGTGGACGAGGTCGGCGACGGCGGCGGCGTTGTGGCTGGCGACGGCCTGCTGGAGTTGGGTGAGGATGGTGCGGACCTTGACGTGGTCGCCGACGGAGAGGTCGATGGATTTGTCGAAAGCGGTGGAGGCACGGTGGGGGCTGCTGCGGCAGGGACTTGAGCGGCGTGGAGGGTTGGCGGGAGGAGTGCGCCGGCGATCAGGATGAGGGTTGCGAGTTGGGTGCGGATGGTCATTCCGTCTCCATGGAGGTGCTGAGGATTAGTCTCGAAGGATAGCCTACACGCGTCGCTGCGAGACGTTAAGCGCAATGTATGGCTAAGATGCTAAGCTGACGTGTTTTGTGGATGGTGGATGGCGGAGGATTTGAAGTTGGAGAGTGCGTTGGGGTCGAAGCTGGATGTGAAGGCGGCACGGTTCGGTGCGAACCGCGAGGCGCTGCGGGTGTTGATGGCGGCGCTGCGGGTGGAAGAAGAGGAGATTCGGCTGGGTGGCGGGCCGAAGGCGGCGGAGGCGCAGCGGGCCAAGGGGCGGCTGACGGTGCGGGAGCGGTTGAAGCTGCTGCTGGATGAGGGCTCGGAGTTTCTGGAGCTGGGGCTTTGGGCGGCGTATGGGATGTATGGGGAGTATGGCGGGGCGCCGGCGGCGGGGGTGGTGACGGGGTTGGGGAGGGTGAGCGGGCGGCTTTGCATGATCATCGCGAATGACGCGACGGTGAAGGCGGGGGCGTTTTTTCCGATGACGGCGAAGAAGGTGCTGCGGGCGCAGACGATTGCGCTGGAGAACCGGATTCCGACGCTGTACCTGGTGGATTCGGCGGGGGTGTTTCTGCCGCTGCAGGAGGATGTGTTTCCGGATACGGATGATTTTGGGAGGGTGTTTCGGAATAACGCGGTGATGAGTTCGCTGGGGGTGCCGCAGATTACGGCGATTATGGGGATGTGCGTGGCGGGCGGGGCGTATCTGCCGGTGATGACGGACACGGTGTTGATGACGGAGGGGTCGGGGTTGTTTCTGGCGGGGCCGTCGCTGGTGCAGGCGGCGATTGGGCAGAAGACGGGGGCGGAGGAGCTGGGTGGGGCGTCAGATGCATGCGGAGATTTCGGGGACGGTGGATTTTAAGGAGCCGAACGATCATTTGTGCCTGGCGCGGTTACGTTCTTTGGTGGGGAAGATTGGCGGAGCGGCTGCGGGGCTCCGTTTTCAGCGTGGTGGACGTTATCGATGCGATGCGAAGGATGCTCCGAAGTATGCGGCGGAGGATTTGTATGGGTTGATCGATCCTGATCCGGCGAAGGCGGCGACGAATGTGTATGACATGCGGGAGGTGATTGCGCGGATCGTCGATCGGTCGGAGTTTGATGAGTATAAGGCGGAGTTTGGGCGGACGGTGTTGTGTGGGTATGCGCGGATTGGCGGGCGGGCTGTGGGGATTGTGGCGAACCAGAAGATGCATCAGTCGCAGACGGTGGCAGTGGGGCCGCAGGCGGGAGAGAAGCGGACGGAGTTTGGCGGGGTGATCTATACGGAGAGTGCGCAGAAGGCGGCGCGGTTCATTATGGATTGCAATCAGAGTTTGATTCCGCTGATTTTTCTGCATGATGTGAATGGGTTCATGGTGGGGAAGGATGCGGAGTGGAGTGGGATTATTCGCGCGGGGGCGAAGATGGTGTTCGGCGGTGAGTACGAGTGTGGTGCCGAAGATTACGGTGATTGTGGGCGGGAGCTTTGGGGCGGGGCACTATGCGATGTGCGGGAAGGCTTATGATCCGCGGTTTTTGTTTGCGTGGCCGACGGCGCGGTATGCGGTGATGAGTGGGGCTTCGGCGGCGAATACGCTGGCTGAGGTGAGGGTGAAGCAGATGGAGCGTGGGGGGAAGGTGATTCGGAGGAGGAGAAGAAGGCGCTGTATGACGAGATCAAGTCGTCGTATGATGCGCAGGCCGATCCGAGGTATGGGGCGGCGAGGCTTTGGATCGATGCGATTATTGATCCGGTGAAGACGCGGGAGGTGCTGATGACGGCGCTGGAGGCGGCTAGTTTGAATCCGGAGGTGGCGAGGTTTAATCCGGGGGTTTTGCAGACATGATCTCGCGAGTGACGCTGAGTTCGTTCCTGTTGGCGCTTTTGCTGACTGCAGGCATCTATTTATGGAGTGCTGAGCATTGGGATGATTGCGCGCGTTACATGGCAGGAGATACGTCGTTGCTGTCATCGGAGATGGTCGATGTCGGCGATCACCAGGTTGAAGTGCAGTGCGGGCAGTGGTTTCCGCGACAGCCCGTTGGGTTACAAGTGATGTGTCTGATCGATCTGGTTGTGATCATCATCTTTTCTCTCAATGGTCTTGGGGATTTCTTGAGTAGATGCGGTGAAGCGAGTTGGGAGGGTGTGATTTGGTATTTGTCGCGAGGTGTTAGTGGATGGACAGGCAGCAAAACAAATGCAGGTCCTTCTGCTCAGCAACTCGCAAAGGGCGCGAGTTGGTTCGCTCAGGATGACACACTTGGGGAGTAGGAGTAATTGAGGTAGGTATGAGCGATTTGGTGAAGATTATTGAGTGTCCGCGGGATGCTTGGCAGGGGTTGCCGAAGAATATGCCGGCGGAGGTGAAGGCGGACTATCTGCGGGTGTTGATTGCGGCGGGGTTCAAGCATATCGATGCGGTGAGCTTTGTTTCGCGGGCGGCGGTGCCGCAGATGGCGGACTCGGAGCTGGTGCTGGAGTATCTGGATCCGCCGGATGATGTGGAGATTATCGGGATTGTGGTGAATGCGAAGGGGGCGGAGCGGGCGGTGAAGACGGGGAGCGTGCAGACGCTGGGGTTTCCGTATTCGATCTCGCCGGAGTTTTTGAAGCGGAACCAGAGCCAGACGCCGGAGGAGTCGCTGGAGGAGTTGGAGAAGATTGGGACGCTGGCGTATAAGGCGGGGATGGATGTGGTGGCGTATATCTCGATGGCGTTTGGGAATCCTTATGGCGAGCTGGGATATCGATGAGGTGGTGGCGGCGTGCGATCTGCTGGCGGATAACGGGGTGACGCAGATCTCGCTGGCGGATACGGTGGGGCTGGCGACGCCGAAGCAGGTGGCGGATGTGGTCGCGGATGTGATGGCGGTGCATGATGGGATTGAGATTGGCGTGCATCTGCATGCGCGGCCGGATCAGGCGGCGGCGAAGATTCGTGCGGCGTATGAGGCGGGGTGCAGGCGGTTCGATGCGGCGATCGGCGGGTTGGGTGGGTGTCCGTTTGCGCAGGATGCGCTGGTGGGGAATGTGGCGACGGAGGTTTTGCTGGCGGAGTTGAAGGAGCTTGGGGCGGAGCTGGAGCCGCTGAGGCCGCTGGATGGTTTGATGGCGGCGAGTGCGGAGATTGCGCGGAAGTATGGGGCGAAGGTGCAGTAGGAGCAAGTCAGCAGATAGCTAGTTAGCGAGTTCACGAATGTTGGGAGGGTTTGTGAGTTATTCGACGATTTTGGTGACGGAAGAGGATGGGGTTCGGACGATTACGCTGAATCGTCCGGAGCGGCGGAATGCGATGACGCCGGAGATGCAGGATGAGTTGATTGCGGCGATGGAGGAGGCGGCTGCAGAGCGACTGCCGCGTGGTGGTGTTTGCGGGGGCGGGGGAGGCGTTTTGTGCGGGGCTGGATTTGAGTGCGCTGCAGGGGATGAATGATAAGTCGGCGGCGGAGCATACGGCGGATGCGGAGCGGATTGCGCGGCTGTTTCGCACGCTGTATGAGTTGCCGAAGCCGACGATTGCGGCGGTGCATGGCGCGGCGGTTGCCGGGGGGACGGGGTTGGCGACGATGTGCGACTTTACGCTGGCGGTGCCGGGGGCGAAGTTTGGGTATACGGAGGTGAGGATCGGGTTTGTGCCGGCGGTGGTGTCGGCGTTTCTGGTGCTGCAGATTGGGGAGAAGCGGGCGCGGGATCTGCTGCTGACGGGGCGGTTGTTTACGAGCGAGGAGGCGTATGCGGCTGGGGCTGGTGAATGAGGTGGTGGAGCGAGAGGCGGCTGAGGCGCGGGCGCTGGAGCTGGTGGGGGCGTTGAAGGCGAATAGTCCGGAGGCGCTGGCGGCGACGAAGCGGTTGCTGGCGGCGCAGAATAAGGCGTGGCTGGATGACGGCGATTGCGGAGGCGCTGGCGGCGAATGCCGAGGCACGGGGGACGCATGATTTTCGTGAGGGCGTGGCGGCGTTTCTGGAGAAGAGGAAGCCGGTTTGGAGGCAGAGCGCGGATTGCTGCGGAGAGCGACGGATTGTGGACTATCGTAGGCAACGGATTCGAAGGCTCAGAATCCTTGATTCGGTAGACTGTCTGGATGAGTGAATGTTGTGGCGTAAGGCCTGCGAGTGAGGCGCGGGTGCGGGTGCGGTATGCCGAGACGGATCAGATGGGGGTGGTGTATCACTCGAACTACCTGATCTGGTTTGAGGTGGGGCGGGTGGAGTTGATTCGGCAGATGGGGCTGGACTACAAGCGGATGGAAGAGGAGAGGGCTGCGGGATTGCGGTGGTGGATGTGCATGTGCGGTATCGTGCTCCGGCGCGGTATGACGATGAGCTGGTGGTGCGAGACGCGGCTGCTGGCGGCGCGGGGGGCGGTGATCAAGTTTGGGTACAGGATTCTGCGGGTTGCGGATGGCGTGTTGCTGTGCGAGGGGGAGACGGTGCATGTGTGTGTGGGCAAGGATATGAAGAAGCGGTCGCTTGCCGCCGAAATATGCGGAACGTTTTGCGGCGCATCTCATCTCATAGATGGCATCGCAAGTCAGATCGATAACGAGGTGAGTGGATGAGTGATGAGCGAAGAAGATTGCGCTGATTACGGGCGGGAACAAGGGAATTGGGCTGGAGACGGCTCGGCAGCTGGGGAAGCTGGGGATTACGGTGCTGATTGGCGCGCGCGACCTGGCCAAGGGCGAGGCGGCGGTGGCGGAGTTGAAGAAGGATGGCGTCGATGCGCGTGCGGTGAAGCTGGATGTGGATAATGCGGCGGACTATGAGGCGGTTGCGAAGTTGATCGAGAAGGATTATGGCCGGCTCGATATTTTGGTCAACAATGCGGGCATCATGCTCGATAGCCGGAAGGGAAATGAGACGAGCGAAGACCTCGCAGGATATTTTGCGGAAGACGTTCAATACGAATTTCTTTGCGGTGGTTGGGCTGACGCAGGCGTTGCTGCCACTGCTGCGGAAGAGTCTGGGCGGGACGGATTGTGAACCTGTCGAGCATTCTTGGTTCGAATACGCTGCATGCTACGCCGGGATCGTTTATCTACGATGCGAAGACGTTTGCGTATGACGCTTCGAAGGCGGCGCTGAACTCGTTCACGATTCATCTGGCGCATGAGCTGAAGGATACGAAGATCAAGGTGAACTCGGCGCATCCGGGATGGGTGAAGACGGAGATGGGCGGCGAGGGCGCGCAGCTTGATATTGAGACGGGTGCGAAGACCTCGGTGGAGCTGGCGACGCTGCAGGATAGCGGGCCGAATGGTGCGTATGTTCATCTTGGGTAAGCCGCTGCCCTGGTAGTTGCGGATTAGATGATGAGCAGGCCGCGGGGTTTTACGTTTTCGCGGATGAAGTTGATGGTGGATTCGAGCGGCGTTCCCGGTCCGAAGATGGCCGAGACGCCGTTCTCTTTTAATTTGGGCTGATCTTCGTCGGGGATGGTGCCGCCGAGGACGAGCAGGATGTCTTCGGCCTTTTGTTCGCGGAGGAGGGCGGTGATGCGGGGGACGATGACGTTGTGGGCGCCGGAGAGGATGGAGAGGCCGATGCAGTCGACGTCCTCCTGAATGGCGGCGGAGACGATCATCTCGGGGGTCTGGCGGAGGCCGGTGTAGATGACCTCCATGCCGGCGTCGCGGAGGGCGCGGGCGATGATTTTGCGCCGCGGTCGTGGCCGTCGAGGCCGGGTTTGGCGACGAGGACGCGGATTGGGGGCGGAGTAGGCATCGAGGATTGAGTATAGCTGGCGGTTGGCGGAGAACTGGCATCTGTGCTTTGACCGTCAGTGTGAGGCGTAGTAGCCGGAGCGGGTGGTGATGACTCCGCCACGAGTGGGGCTGTCGAGTTTGATGTGATGGAAGGAGCCGTCCCGTTTGAGCTGTTGCGGTTTATAGACGAGGCGATACTGGCTGCGAAGGTTGGCGTCGATGATGCGGAGGTCGTTCCAGATGGTTTCGCGGGTTTGATCAAAGAAGATGACACCGCCGGTCTGGGTTGCCAGTTTGTTGAGGGTTTTCTGTCCGTCGGAGAAGAGCGATTTGGGTTCGGCGCTGAAGATGTAGATCGCGACGTTTGCCTTCTGGCAGATGTCGATGTCGTCTTCGAGGCGGGCGTGGCTGGCGTTGTCGATGCCGTCGGTGAAGAGGAGGATAAAGTTGCCAGCGAGAGGGTCTGTCAGCTCCGAATTGATCGCGGCAGGCTTTGTAGATGGAGTCGAATAGCGCTGTGCCGCCTAATCGGCTGGCGTGGTCGGCGGCGACGTTGCGGAGCGTTGCTGGAGGGCGTCGCTGTCGCCTGTCCAGTCTTGCAGGACCTTGGATTCAGAGTCGAAGCGCATGAGGAAGGCGCGGTCGGTTTGCTTGCGAAGGAGTTGGGTGAGATATTCGTTCGCGATTGCCTGATTGCGACGGAGGTATCCGAGCATCGATCTGCTGGTGTCCATGAGAATGCCGAAGCGGACGGGGAGATTTTGATGGGCTTCGAAAGAGACGATTTGGCGTGGAGCGCTTTCCGTTGTCGAGGATGCGTAGATCTGTCGAGTTTGAGATCGTCCATTGGAATGCCGTGGAAGTCGGCGACGTGGAAGGTGAGGCTGACCTCGTCGACCGCGACGTTGAGGGTGTAGGGATCGGCGGCAGACTCCTGGGGCTGCGCTGGTTGTGAGAGATGGCGACGGTAGAAACGCGCTCAGCTGCAGTGAGTATTATGCCGAGATGGATGGTCTTGTTGAAGTTGGCGTGCCCGTTGGTTTGGGACGGTTAGAAGTCCTCGTCGTCGCCGATGGGCATGCCGGGTGGGGCTTCGATGGGTTTGGCGGGGATGAATTTTGCGGGGTCTCGGTCGAATTCGTTGATGCGGTCGATGAGGGCGGCGCGGTGGATGGCTTCGGCGGTGTCGGTGAGTGGGGCGGCGGTGGTCCACTGCTTGAGGAGGTCGTTGATGTGGGAGCGGGCGATGGCGCGGGCCTGACTGGAGGCTGCCGGGTTGACGGCGAGGGCGAGCATGGCTTCGAGGGCGCGGAATTCGACGGCGCGCTCGACCTCGGAGGACATGGTGTGGCCGCCTTCGGGGCGCTCGGCGACTGTCTTTCGAGACGGCTTCGAGGACGCCGCGGAGCGAGGGTGCGTCGGGGACGCGCATGTGGTACTGGATGAGGCGCGAGGCGCGAGCGGGGTCGAGGAGGAGGGCGAGGGTGAGGTCGGCGGAGGACTCGGCGGTGGCGATGGGGTCGAAGGTGAGGCCGGTGTGCGAGGGGAAGGACTCGCGTGTGCGCTCGAGGCCGGGTGGGCGAGGCGGAAGGATCTTGAGGAGAGACTCGGGGAGGGTGAGGGTTTCGGGCGAGAGGGTTTTGAGGACGGCGGCGAGGGCTTTCTTCTGGTCGGCGGGGGAGACGATTGTGGGGTTGGGCTGGCCGTCGCCGCGGAGGTTGTAGCGGTAGTCGAGGCCGCCGATTTCTTTGATGTGGCTTCGGTCTGGTAGCGCTGCGAGGAGGTAGAGGGGGACGAGCGTGTCTTCGAGCTGGGCGATCGGAGTGCCGGTGGTGATGGCGTTTTCGCCGAAGCGCTTGAGGGCGGCGGTGCGGATGGTCATGATGCGGTTGAGTTCGTCGGCGGGTCGGTGCCGTTGTCCCAGAGGTGAGAGTGGGGGTGCGCGCCGCCGAGAGGGCGGGAGTCTTCGTCGGTGATGAAGATGAGGCCGGTCTTTTCGCTGGCGTCGAGGATGGCGTTGAGGGCGGCGGGGTCTTCGGTGGGTTTCTTGTTCGAGTCGAATTCGCGGTAGCCGTAGTCGATGGCGACCTTGTCCCAGATGCCGATGTTGACGGCGTAGCTTTGGGTGAGGTTGGGGACGCCGTTTTTGTCGAGCGTGATCCAGGGGTGCGGGTAGTCCATGACGGAGACGGACTCTTCGGGTGTGTGGGCGAAGCTGCTGGCGGCGAAGTTGTGGGCGAGGCCGAGGGTGTGGCCGGTCTCATGCGCGGCGAGTTGGCGGGTGCGTGGGAGGACCATTGCGAGCATGGGATCGGTTGCGGGTGGCAGGGGTTTGCCGTCGAGGTAGGGGCTCGAGGAGGGCTTCGTCGATGAGGTAGTCCTGACGGCTGCGGAGGGAGCCGAGGGTGACGTTGCCTTTGATGATTTCGCCGGTGCGGGGATCGACGACGGCAGCGCCGTAGCTCCAGCCGCGGGTGTAGCGGTGGACCCACTGGATCATGTTGTAGCGGATGTCCATGGGATCGGCGTCGGCGGGGAGGATGTCAGCCTTGAAGGTTCCTTTGGCCCAGCCGGCGGCCTGGAAGGCCTGGTCCCACCAGCGCGCGCCTTCGAGGAGGGCGGTGCGGATGGGTTCGGCGGCGCCGCTGTCGACGTAGTACTGGATGGGGGCGACGGCTTCGCAGTTTGTCTTGCAGGAGGGATCTTTTTTGATGAGGCGGTGGCGGATGATGAACTGCTGGTCGAGGGATTCGCTGACGGGGACGTTGTAGTCGCGGTAGGAGGTGGGGAAGTAGCCGGCGCGGGGGTCGAAGCGGCGAGGAGTGAAGCCGGGGCCGGGGAGTTCGACGAAGGACTGGTGCTCGCGGACGGTGAGGGCGTGGGGGTCGGGGGTGACGTCGCGGACGAACTCGCCGCGGGCGGGGCCGTCGGTGGTGAAGGTGAGGATGGCTTCGACCTCGGTGTTTTTGGGGAAGGCTTTGGTGGCGTCGAGGGCGATGGTGGAGCGGGTGGCGTCGAGTTTGTAGGTGCCTTGCTGGGTGCGGGTGAGGGCGCCGGCTACTTCGTGGGCGTCGCGGAGGAAGAAGTCGGTGGCGTCGACGAGGACGGTGCCGTTGGGGTCTTCGGCTTCGACCTTGAAGCCGTAGAGGACGGACTCGGGGAAGGATTGGCGGACGGCGAGGATGCTCGGCGGGGTCGGTGGAGGTGGAGCGGAAGCGCTGGTTGGGCTCGACGAGCAGGACCTTGGGGCCGGTGCGCTGGAAGTGGACGAGTTGGCCGCGCGAGATCTGGCCGCGGTCGAGGCCGAGGTCGTTGGAGCCGGTGCCGTAGGGGAGGGAGTGGGTGTAGAGGATGTCGGGGCTTTTGCCGTCGGGGTCGAGGTGAGGGATCTCGAGGTAGAGCTTGCCGGTCTTGGCGTCCCAGTCGAGCGGGAGGTAGCCGTCGATGTGCTTCATGCCTGCGGTTTTGCTGGAGATGGTTTGGGCAGAGAGCGTGGCGGAGAGTGGCGAGCAGGGCCAGGGCAAGATGTTTGGGCATGGGTCTGTTTTAGCACACGCGGGCTGGGGGGAAGGAGGAAGGCGAAATGCGGGGATCCTTCCCCATTCGGCTACGCTCAGGGTCAGGATGACGACTCAAAGAGAGCTGGTCGGGGCATCAGCCGCAGATCTGGTGAGTCAGGGGAGGGTGATGGAGGGGTCGTTGAGGTGTTCGCGGAGGAGGCGCTGGGTGAGGGTTTTGAGGTCTTCGCCGGTTTTGGGGAGGGTGAAGGCGTGGGCGGATTCGGACCAGTCGAGTTTGTAGCTGGTGGCCTGGGCGGAGATCCAGACCTGGCGGATGGGAGTGTTGGGGGTGATGACGAATTTGGAGGAGCCGTTTTCGAAGATGATGTTCATGACGCCGTTGTTGTCTTCGAACTCGAAGGTGCCGTCGTCGTCTTCGGCTGCGATGAGGGATTGCTTGAGGGATTCGAGGGCGGTGTCGGATTCGCGGCGGAAGGTGGCTTCGTCGATCATGGGTTTAGTTTAGCTGTTCGGATTTTTAAGGCGGAGTCGAGCGCGGCGAGGACGTCGGCTGGCTCGGGGCGAACGCGGAAGTCGGCGTGGGCTTCGGCGAAGGTGATGGTGTTGGTGCGGTCGATGACGAAGACGGCGGGGAGTGGGAGCCGCCAGCTGGCTTCGGTGGCGTTGTGATAGCTGAGGCCGGCGTTGTTGAAGGGGATATTGATGAGGATGGATTGGAAGTAGCGGCGATGGTTTGGAGCGATGGTGTAGGCGATGCCGAATTTTTCGGCGATGGCGGCACCGGGGTCGGAGAGCAGAGGGTAGCGGAGACCGTGTTGGTCGAGGGTGAAGTTGTTCTGGCGGGTGGTCTGGGGTGAGATGGCGACGAAGAGGGCTCCGCGCTCGCGGAGTTGCGAGTGGAGGTCGCGCCAGGCTTCGAGTTCGGTGACGCAGTAGGGATCCCAGCGGCCGCGGAAGAAGTTGATGACGAGGGGGCCGAGGGCGAGGAGGTCGGTGGAGCGGACCGGTTTGTGAGTGAGGGCGTCTTCGAGGGTGAAGGCGGGGGCTTGTGCTCCAACCTTCAGGACGCGGTCCTCGATGCCGGTGTTGAAGAGGTCTGCGGTGGCTTTTTCGGAGACGGCGAGACGTTCGGGTTGGACGAGGGCGCGGGTGTTCTGGGTGATGCGGTCGAGCTGGTCCTGCAGCGGTTCTTTTGTGCTGGCTGACATGGACCCCTCCCCTCCCCCTGAAATGCGTCAAAGTCTAAGAAGTAAAGACTTTAGGTCTGGACTTCGGCGAAATAACTGACGAGTTAAATGTTGCAGTCCGGCCGGAGCCGGACTGGTTTGTGGCTAAGTTAATTATATCGGAGGTGTCAAGGGTTGTTGAAGCTTGTTGCCAGACTCTAAATGCCTTTGATTTCGCCACCATCCATTCGCAGCGATGCTCCCGTCATCCACTTTGCTGCCGGGGAGACCATGAAACCGAGAAGTTCGGCAATCTCTTCCGGTTGCCCGTAGCGTCTGATGCCAGCGTCTTCTGGAAATTTATTTATTGCTTCCTCAACACCCATATTGTGCACTAGGGCCCACTTTTCGAGGAAAGAGCGGCGACGCCCGGTCATGACCGGGCCAGGAACAATACTGTTTACCTGAACCTGATCCTTAATCCCTTGTTCGGCGAACGCTTTGGCGAGAGCCGTAATTGCGGCATTGGTCGCGGCAACGGCTGCGAAGGCCGGCTTAGGATCAAGGGAGGCGCTTCCTGACATGAAAACGACGGAGCCACGAGCCTGTTTTAGCGCATTCCATGCGCGAATCGTTAAACGACGGGCCCCGTGCAATTTCAACTCCATGCCGGCGTTCCACTGCTCATCTGTCATCTCGAAGAGATCGATCTGCGGTACGGCGCCCGCGATATTCAGCAGTGCATCGATTCGCGAAAAACGCTGAAGCGTGATGTTGATGACAGTTTCGGCCGCCTTGGTCTCGCTCAAATCGAGGGCAAGAGGAAGCGGTTCGGCTCCTACCTCTTTGACTGCATCTGCAACCTCTTCAAGTTCCTTGGCATTGCGTGCCGCCAATACAACAGCGGAGAAATCGCGAGCCAGACGGATAGCGGTGGAACGTCCGATTCCCTGGCTTGCTCCAGTCACAATTGCGACAGAATTCTCCATGATTTCCTCTCCATAGTATTGAAGGTTTTGCAAACGAGATATCGCTTTAAGAAAGCGCTGCTTTCGCGGCTTCCACGATGACCTCTACAACCTTTTCGGGCGCGGTGAGCAAGGGAGTGTGATCAACCGAAAAAGATCGTACTGTCGCCTTCATGCGTTCGGCCATAAAGTGCTGCGTCTTAGGATTGATCATTCGATCCTGCTCCGCGATGAGGTACCAGGTCGGTTTTGTCTTCCACGCGGGAGCGGGGGCAGGTTCCTGAATGCTTTTGACTGAAATCGGACGCTGCACTGCCTTCGATAACGCAATCTGTTCAGCCGAAGCGTTCTGTGCAAAGGCGTTGGCAAACCCTTCATCCGGCATCCAGATAAAGCCGTCTCCGTCTGGGGCAAGCTGTGGGGCCTCTGGATGGGTTTCGTCTCGGTAGAAGACCTGAGCAACGGTCTCGCCTTCATCTGGCGCCAGAGCCGCGACATACACCAATGCCTTCACGCGCTCGTCGTGAGCAGTAGCAATGACTGCACCAGCATAGGCATGCCCGGCAAGGATCAATGGGCCTTGCGTTCGTGCGATGGTTCGTTTCAGAGCGGCCGCGTCGTCGCTCAAGGAGGTTAAGGGGATGGGTGCAGCGATCACATTCAAGCCGCAGTCCTCTAGTGAGCGCAGGACCGCCTGCCAACTCGAACCGTCGGCCCACGCTCCATGGACCACTACTACTGTCGCTTTCTCTGGAAACTTCATGATTTTCACCCTTTCTCAAGTCTGCTTGGAAAATGGGGGTGGTCATGTTCTTGAATCAGTGAAAGAACTTTACGATCTGACGCGCGGTGAATTCGCATGAATTCTCAAGCGCAAAGTGACCAGTATCGAGCAGGTGTAACTAGTGGATGAGATATGCTCGCTTCGACTCGCGGTCGATTAGTTCCGCGAAGTCGGCTTGCGGGAAATTGGATGAGTTAAGACTCACGAGCTAAGCGGAAACAATCGTCAAACTGATGTACTGCTCCGGTTTGGATACAGACCAGAGCAGGTTCAACCAACCGTGATGCTGCGCTGCCTTTTGCTACATCGAGCCGGACATTTGCATGGAGGAATCGTGGCATTGGGTGGCTGGTGATTTTTTTGTGGCCACGGTTTTGTTGTGAGTTGGGTTGCTAGCTACCGGCGCGCTCTTCATCTCTTTGATAAGAGTGACGAGACGGGTGAAGCCCTGTTCGCGCGCTTTCTTGTTGGCTGATGCCATCTCGGGGGTGGTGTTGCCAGTGGGTTGGGTGGGATCTTCGCCGGCGCGCATGAAGCCGTGGCCGGCGCCCTCGTAGGTGACGGGTTCGTATTTTTTGCCGGCTGCTTTCATCGCTTCGGTGGTGGCGGGGATGGTGGCGCCGATGCGGGCGTCATTGCCGGCGTAGAAGCCGTAGACGGGAGCGGTGATGGTGGTGACGTCAGAGGGGCCGGGTCCGTAGAAGACAAAGGCGGCGGAGAGATCGTGGCGGTGGGTGGCGAAGGCGAAGGATTTGCCGCCTCCCCAGCAGAAGCCGACGGTGGCGATTTTGCCGTTGCCGGCGGGAATCTTTTTAGCGTAGTCGGCGGCGGCGTCGAGGTCGGCTGTGACGACGGCGGGGTCGAGACCGGAGACTGCCTTGGTGGTGGCGTCCATGCTGGGGAAGGAGTCGGAGCCGCCGTTGTTGGGGCCGAAGCCGGTGAGGAGGTCGGGGGCTACGACGATGAAGCCCTGTCCGGCTAGCTCGTCGGCCATCTCTTTGGCCCAGTCGCTGAGGCCGAAAATTTCGTGGATGAGGATGATGACGGGAGCTTTGGTTTTGACTTCGGGGTAGACGACGAAGGCCGAGACGGTGCGGTCGCCATGCTTGAGGTTGATGTATTCGTGATGGCGGGGCGAGGCGTCGAGGCGGGTCTTAGCCCAGTCCTGCGCGTGGAGGGAAGCGGTGGCGAGCGGAAGGATGAGAAGGAGAGCGAGCAGGTGCAAGACTGGTCGGCGCATGGGAGGAGTTTAGTCGGCGGAGGGTGGCTCGACAAGGCTGGGGGAGTAAATTTTTGGTCAGGCGGATTGGCGATTATTCGCTGGTTGTTCAAGCCGAAGATTGAATCAGGGCGACGGCGGGTGTATAAACCTAGTTCCGGAGGAGAGCCATGCGGCGATTCCTTGAGATTGCGTTCCTGAGTCTTGCGATGGTCTCCCCGTCGTATGCGGATCTGGTGAGCGCAGCCACAGTGAACGTCTTCAATGGATGTGGGCCGTCTTCGGAAGTAGTGGGTACATCCAGCGCAAGCACGTCCGCTTGCACCGCATCGCAAGGCGGGTCGGCTTCAACATCCATCAACTTCGGAGTCGCGCCCTCCACGCTCGCAACCTGGACCTTCGATAACGTCGCGGCACCGGAGACAACTGCCATGACGACTTCGCTGTTCGACCAAGAGTTCGTGGTGACGGGCGGTTCGGGTGCGGGATTTCTGACGCTCACTTTTGGCGAAAGCGGCGCCTTTGGCAACAACGATCCCCAGGCATCGGATTCGTTCAATGTGCTGGCGTCTTTGAATGGAACTCAATACAGCGATGTGCGGATTTGCGGCAATTTGCCGGCGACTTCAACATTCGTATGCATGAATCCGACGGACTCGATCGGGGTTGCGTTTACGTATGGAACGCCGTTTGAGCTTTCCGTCGCGTTGGACGCCGTTGCGGGTGGAGGGCTAGGTGGCTCGGATATCAGTGGCGGTGGAACATTGAGTTATTCGCTGCCATCGCAGAGTGTACTTTCGACCGTTCCAACTCCAGAACCTGCAACCGTAATCCTGATGACGACCGGAGTGTTCGCGCTGATTATTCGGAGCCGGCACGGCTTGTAGTGGTGCTTTTATACTTTGCGGATGGGGACGTTTCATCTGCGTGTGGCGACGGCGAAGGATGTGGTGGGGATTCGCGCGCTGATCGATGCTTCGGTGCGTGGGTTGCAGGCTGGGGATTATTCTGCGGCGCAGATTGAGGGGGCGTTGGCTACCGTGTTTACGGTGGATAGCCGTTTGATTGCGGACGGGACTTATTTTGTGGCGTTCGATGAAGAGGGCGGGGAAGAGGGTGAGATGGCGGGGTGCGGTGGGTGGAGCTTTCGGAAGACGCTCTATGGTGGGGATCATCAGGTGGAAGTGATCGAGCCGGAGAGGCTTGACCCTGAGGTTGATGCGGCGAAGATTCGGGCGATCTTTGTGCATCCGAAGTTTGCACGGATGGGCTTGGGGAGTTTGATTCTGGAGGCCGCGGAGGGTGCGGCTATTGATGCAGGGTTTAGGAAGTTTGAGATGGGAAGTACGTTGACCGGGGTGGCGCTTTATAGGTTGAAGGGGTATCGGGAGGTGGCGCGGATTGAGGTGCCGGTGGGTGGGGGAGAGGAGATTGAGGTGATGAGGATGGTGAAGGAGGTCTGAACTTTTCGCATCGTAAGCGAAGAACAAAGCAAATGCAGGTTCCTTCGACAAGCTCAGGACAGGCTCTTCGACTACGTAACTCGCAAAGTACGCGAGTTACTTCGCTCAGGATGACAATCTCTTAATGAGAGGAGAGTGACGATTCACTAAACCAACGGTTCGCGCGTGGCGCGAATGCCCACATCTCAAAATCGAGATATGGGGCACCCGATTGTTTGAAGAGTCATGAGGTGGTGAGTTTGAGGGTGATGCCGATGTTGGCGGTGGGTGGGCGATTGTTGGGAAGGGTGACGTTGAGGGCGGTGGCGTCCTGGGTGAATTTGAGAGGTTGATCGTGTCCAAGCATGGTGACGCTTGTGATCTTGGGTGGGGTTTGCGGGCTGGTGGTGGCGAGGGATGGGATGGTGGCGGTGGATTCGGGCCAGCCTTGCACGAAGGCGTAGATGGTGGGGCCTTTGGTGGTGAAGCGAATATCGGAGGCGGTGAGGTCGGGCTTCTTGCCTTCGTTGGGGTCGAACTCCTGCCCGTTTTTTGCGATGACGACTTTGGTTGATGGGCCTTCGCCGAAGATCTTCCAGGGGCGGGTGGCGTAGATGCCTTCGCTATTGACGGCCATCCACGCGGTGATGCCGTCGAGGACTTCGCGTTCGGCGAAGTCGAGTTCGCCGCTGTTGGGAAGGGGGAAGTTTAGGAGCAGGTTTCCGTTTTTGCTAACGATGTCGACGAGTAGGTCGATGACTTTTTTCGGGGTCTTATAGGCGACGCCGCGTTTGTAGTGCCACTCGCCGATGCAGGTGTCGGTCTGCCAGGGGGTGGGAGAGATGCCGTCGAGGACGCCGCGTTCGCGATCGAGCGCACAGGTGCCGATGGCGCAGTTGTCGGCCGTCTTGCTGAAGTAGACGGCTTCGACTTTGCCGTTGTGCTTTGCGGCGCTGACGTTGTAGAGCTCGGCGACGGTGGAGTAGCCGTACTCGTCGAAGGGGATGCCGCCATCGGTGTAGAGGAGGTCGGGTTGGTGCTGGTCGATGAGGTCTTTGATGCGGCGGAAGTATTGAAGCTTCCAGCGGTCGGGGGCGACGCGGCCCATGGCTTTTGCGGTCTTTGCGAAGTCGGCGGGCTGGCCGGTGTAGTCGTGGTAGAGATCGGCGAAGGCGGGGTCGGTGCCGTCGTAGGGGACGCCGGCGAGGGGGCCGGTGGTGTCGCTGGTGTGTGCGGGGGCGAGCCAATCGTAGGAGTTGGAGAGATGTTCGCTGACGCCGAAGCGGAGGCCGCGTTTGCGGGCGGCTTTGGCCCACTCGCCGACGATGTCGCGTTTGGGGCCGGACGCGGCTGCGTTCCAGCGCGGCTGATATTTGGAGTTCCACATGTCGAAGTTGTCGTGGTGGACGCCCATGGAGAAGAAGTACTTTGCGCCGGCTTTGACGTAGAGGTCCATGAGGTGATCGGGATCCCAGCGGGCGGCTTTGAAGAGAGGGACCAGGTCTTTGTAGCCGAACTTCGAGGGGTGGCCGTAGGTTTCAACGTGGTAGCGGTATTGGCCAGAGCCCTGGATGTACATGTTGCGGGCGTACCAGTCGCCAAATTCAACGCTGGACTGTGGACCCCAATGAGACCAGATGCCGAATTTGGCGTCGTTGAACCAGGCGGGGAAACGGTAGGCCTGGAGGGACGCGGGCGTTCCTTTGAAGGGGCCCGGGGTGACGGTGATCTCGCTTTGTTGGGCGTAGGTGGAGCGGAGGGTGGGAGCTGCGGTGGCGAGGAGAGCGATGGCCTGGCGACGTGTGATGCGCATGGTTGAAGGGTAGTTCTCCTGCGGAGATTGTGTACTGGGTCAATGTAGTGATTGGGTGGACGAGATGCAAGATGAAGGCGTGGCGGCTGTCGTTGAGAGCGGGCTTGCGTGTAGTCTTCAGGGAAGTAAACGTGATGGAGGATTGCTGATGGTTGAGATGCCGATGATTGCGAAGGGCGCGGAGGAGCTCTACTTGTTGCCGGGGATGTCGAACCGCCATGGGCTGGTGGCGGGAGCGACGGGGACAGGAAAGACGGTGACGCTGCAGGTGATGGCGGAGGCGTTGAGTTCGATTGGCGTGCCGGTGTTTGCGGCGGATGTGAAGGGTGATCTGTCGGGGATTTCGCAGGCGGGGAAGAGTTCGACGAAGTTCGATGCGCGGGTGAAGGCGCTGGGGTTGGGTGAGTGGAGTTTTGCGGGATGTCCGGTGGTGTTCTGGGATGTGTTTGGGAAGCAGGGGCATCCGGTGCGCGCGACGGTGAGCGAGATGGGGCCGTTGCTGTTGAGCAGGATTCTGAATTTGAACGATACGCAGACGGGTGTGCTGACGCTGGTGTTCAAGATTGCGGATGACAGCGGGTTGTTGCTGCTGGATATGAAGGATCTGCAGGCGATGCTGCAGCATGTTGGGGAGAACGCGAAGGAGTATCAGACGCAGTATGGGAATATTTCGGCGGCGAGTATTGGTGCGATTCAACGTGGTTTGGTTGCGCTAGGGCAGCAGGGTGGGGATTTGTTCTTCGGTGAGCCGGCGCTGAATATTGAGGATCTGCTGCAGGTGGATTCGAAGGGGCACGGCGTGGTGAATATTCTGGCGGCGGATCAGCTGATGCAGTCGCCGCAGTTATATGCGACGTTTCTGCTGTGGCTGATGAGTGAGTTGTTCGAGAAGCTGCCGGAGGTCGGGGATCAGGAGAAGCCGAAGCTGGTTTTCTTTTTTGATGAG
The DNA here is from genome assembly GCA_963754765.1 of uncultured Acidobacteriaceae bacterium. Classification (GTDB taxonomy): domain Bacteria; phylum Acidobacteriota; class Terriglobia; order Terriglobales; family Acidobacteriaceae; genus Edaphobacter. Next base: position 49,151 of record CAVWHJ010000013.1, read on the forward strand.
GCGCATCTGTTGTTCAACGATTTGCCTTCGGTGTTGCAGAACCGGATTGAGCAGGTGGTGCGGCTGATTCGATCGAAGGGGGTCGGGGTTTTCTTCGTGACGCAGAATCCAATTGATGTGCCGGATACAGTGCTGAGTCAGTTGGGGAATCGGGTACAGCATGCGCTGCGGGCGTTTTCGCCGAGGGATCAGAAGGCGGTGAAGGCGGCGGCGCAGACGTTCAGGGCGAATCCGAAGTTGAATGTGGAGGCGGTGATCACGGAGTTGGGGGTGGGGGAGGCGCTGGTTTCGTTTCTGGATGAGAAGGGAATTCCGGGAGTGGTGGAGCGGGCGATGGTGATGCCGCCGCATAGTCAGATTGGGCCGATTACGCCGGAGCAGAGGGCGGAGATTATCAAGAACTCTGTGGTGGCTGGAGTGTATGAGACGGCGGTGGATCGCGAGTCGGCTTATGAGCGACTGAAGGGGAAGGTTGAGACGACAGGTGGTGGAACTACTAGTCCGGCTGGTGGAGTTGCGGGGTCGACTGGAGCCCCGAGTCCGGGATGGATGGATACGATTGGCGGAGTGCTTGGATCAGGCGGATCGCGGCGCGGAGATACGGTGGTGCAGGCGATGGTGAAGAGTGCGGCGCGAACGATGGGGAGTACGGTAGGGCGGCAGATTATTCGCGGGGTGTTGGGATCGCTGATGGGTGGGTCTTCTAAGCGATAACAGGAAGCGATAGCTGTTCGAAGCGATGAATGAATGGCTCATGCCTGGCTGGTTGGCGAGGCATGAGCCATTCCGCTGCTAGATCACTTTCATAAGAAGAAGAATGAGAACGATAAGCAGAATTAAGCTAATGCCGCCGCCGCCGTAGTAGCCAAGCCCTGGACCCATGCGGTAACCACCGAAGCCGAACACAAGAATCAAAACGAGCAAAAGAATAAGCATTGTCTTTCTCCGTTCGGCGAAGATTCGCCGGATGTGAGATAAGATGCAGATTTTCAGGGCGTTGTAATGGTGCTAAAAAATTGTTTTTTTTGGGTGCTGCATTGGTCGAGGAATGCATCAAAGAGTTTTTCCTTCGTTAGGGCGGTCTCGCTATTTTTCTTTCTGGAGTTCGACGACCATGACTTCCATGGGCTTGTCGCCCGCGTTGACGTCGGAGTGCATGGCGTTGGGTGGCATGGCGGGGAGCCAATAGGCCTTTCCGGTTTCCCAGACGTGCGGCTCGACGGCGCCAGATGGATCGACGATGTTCATGGTGCCACCGGTGAGCGCGATGATGACGCGGGGATGGTCGTGGTGATGCATGGCGAGCGGTTGGTGCGGCATGACGATCGTCTTCCAGACTTTGACGTCTTCGTTCTCAAACTGCGGGAATCTTTCTGTCTGCTGAGTCTTCTTTTCGACCTGCGAGATGACGACGGAGGTGCTGAAGGTGGCAGCGACGAAGGCTGCCACGCGTAGGGCTTGCTTCATAGGGATCTCCTTGTGGCGAGGAGTTTAGCATGCAGACGGCGAGGCGCCTTCTCAATTTCAACGATCGATGAGTTGGCCTGCATGTTCGCCGGTGTGGTACTCCCAGGCCCATTCGATGAGGGCTTCGAGCTTGGCGCGCATGGTTGTGAGGAGCGCGGCGTGAACACCGAGCCATGTGGCGAAGGCGAGTGGGCCGGTGATCTCATGATGAGTTTTGCCTAACTCGGCGACGGCCGAGTTGCGACCGATCATGGCGAGGATGCCGCGGTCTGCGTAGAGGAATGGGGCGGTTGGTTCGCCGCTAATGGATGCGAGGATATTTTGCGCGCAGTGCTTTCCTGCCTGCTGGGCGACGGCGGCGAGTTGGGGCAGGGGCTTCTGGTCCGGGCCGGTTGCGTTGGCGAGGTCGCCGAGGGCGTAGACGTCGTCGAAGCCCCGGAGGGTGAGGTCATACTGCACCTCGAGGCGGCCGTTGGGCATTTGCGGAAGAGTGGCTTTAGTGGGGACATCGTTTGCTTTGAGTCCGGCTGCCCAGATGACGGTCTTTGCGGGAATCTGCGAGCCGTCGGAGAGGAGGACTTCGTTGGCGGTGATCTCTTTGACGGCTACTCCGAGACGAAGTTGTACTCCGTGGTGTTCTAGCGCGGATTTTGCGTAGATCTGCGAGGCAGGCGAGAACTCCGGGAGGACGGCGTCGCCGCGTTCGACGAGAAAGACCTGCGCGCTGGCTGGCGCGACGTGGCGAAATTCGGTTTGCAGGAGTTGTTTTAGAGTGTCGGTGAGGGTGCCGGCCATTTCGACTCCGGTGGGGCCGCCTCCGACGACGACGAAGTTGAGCGAGGCGGGGGTGGCGGATTGCGGGGAGCGGTCGGCGGCTTCGAGTGTCTTGAGGATTGCGGAGCGCAGGTTTTCTGCGTCGGTGAGGGAGTAGAGGGGAAGGGAGTATTGCTGGGCGCCGGGGATGGCGAAGAAGTTGACGTGTGATCCGGTGGCGAGGACGAGGAAGTCTCCGGTGAAGGTGTTGCCGGAGGCTGTGATTACGGTCTTTTGCTGGGGATCGACGGATGTTACTTCGTCCATCTGCACGTCGACGTTGGTGAAGTTGCGAAGTATGTCGCGGAGTGCGAAGGCGGCGTTGTTTGGAGAGAGGATGCCGGTGGCGACCTGGTAGAGGAGCGGTTGGAACTGCTGGTAGTTGTGTTTGTCGATCAGCGTGATGCTGATGTTGTCGTGAGGGGCGAGTTCGAGGGCACACTTGAGGCCGGCGAAGCCTCCGCCAACGATGACGACGTGCCAGGATTCCTGGTCGATGCTCTCGGTGTCCATATCCCTCCCTTGGTACAGCCGTTATCTACTTTATGGGATGTCTGGGATTTGATGATGGTGCATGCGTCTCTGAGTTGAAAGTTTGTCGACGGGCATGAATTTGAGCTGCCGGGTCTGGGTGGCCGGGTTAGAATCAGCGATCGAAAGGATATGGGTGGGCCCTTGCTGACGAGCGAAGCGCTTCGTGTGCTGTCATTGCGACCGGGGGCCAGCCCCAGCGAGATCAAGGGGGCGTATCGAGATCTGGTGAAGGTGTGGCATCCGGATCGTTTCGGAGAGGATGCGCGACTGCGACAGAAGGCAGAGGAGAAACTACGGGAGGTGAATGAGGCCTACCGGGTACTGCAGGCGGGCTCAGTGGTGGAGGCTGAAGGTGCGACGAGTTCCGTTATCGATGAGGCGTCCAAGGCGGGATGGTCGACGTCGGCTCCGATGCCTCGGACGGCGCGATGGGGGCGGAGCGCTGGATGGGATGGAGCATGGATCTATGCCTGTGTTGGGGTGGCGCTGGGATGTTTGGTTGGATATACCGTGCTTGAGCGTGGCGGACTGCGGGCCGCGCGATCGGCACCAGTGCGACAGGTCGTAGATGCGAGTCAGGAGTTGCGGCTGGTTCGGTTCCGACTAAGCAGATGGCGGAAGGTGCGGAGTTGAAGGGGAGTCTTGCGGGGGCCGCTGATGATGCGGGTTCGGCTCCGTTCCGGGTGCGGTTCTTGACCGAAGCGCAGACGGCGCGGATGGAATCGGCGTGTTCGAGGCAGAGGGAGCTGCGGGGACAGGATGCTTATCAGGCTTGTGTGAAAGCGCAGGTGGATGTGATTACGAATGCGACGAGTGCTCCAGATTTGGGGGCTTTGAGTGTTGCGGAGCGTGAGTCGATCGAGAGTGTGTGTGGCGAGGGCAAGCGGGTTCGCGGGTCGGATGCTTATAACCGGTGTTTGAATGTGCAGATTGCTTCGTTGGCGGAGGAGCCGTTTCGGCCGGATTTGTCGACGGTGAATGATGCTGACCGGAGATCGATTGAAGCGGCCTGCGGGAGCACGAAACTTCGAGAGGGTCCAGCTGCTTATGATCGGTGTTTGATGAGGTTTGTAAAGCTGCTGGCGGAGACGAAGTAGATTTTGGTTGGCGGCTCTGCTGGAATTTAGCGAGGGTTTCGGTGAGGCTGGCATCGTGCGTCTGGCGCGTTGAGAATTTGTCGCGGAACCTTAATTTGAGGTGCGGGGCCTAGGTGAGCGGGTTAGAATCAGCGATCGAAAGGATAGAGGTGGCTCTTGCGATCAGGTTCAGGTTCGATCTATACGTATTTCGTAATCGCGCTGGTCTGTGTTGCGGGCTATTTTGCGTATGAACACGGGTATTTGTGGAGGACGAGTCCAACTTTACCGCGGCAGACTGTGAATACGGGTCAGCAGGAGGTGCAAGGTCGCAAGGGTCGGGCTGCGAAAAAACCGGGGGGTGCCGACGGATCTGATGCTTCTGCTGTAGGTCAGCCGAGTACAGGGAAGGACGGCGATGCGAGTCCGGACGCTGTTCGCGTATGGTCGGGGAGTGATGGTCAGACGGCGGAAGCGGAGTCGATATGTTCGAAGCAGAGGGAGCTGCGCGGGGAGAAGGCTTTTCGGGCTTGCGTGAGGGCACAGCTGGCTGTGATTACGAATGCGACGAGTGCACCTGATCTGATTGGGCTGAGTGCGGGGGAGCGCGAGTCGGTTGAGAGTGTGTGTGGGGAGGGGGACCGGGTCCGCGGGTCCGATGGGTATAACCGGTGCCTGAATATTCAGATGGCGTCGCTTGCGGAGGAGCCTTCACGGCCGAACTTATCGGGGCTTGGTGACGCCGATCGGAGTTCGATCGAGACGGCCTGCAAGAATGCGAAACTTCGAGATGGTCCAGCTGCTTATGATCGATGTTTGACCAGATACGTAAAGATGTTTGCGGAGGCGAAGTAGGTCTTCGGATGAGCGCTCTGGGGTCTTAGCTAAGGCTTGGGTGGGGTGGGCATTTTGAGGCCGAGAGCTTCGATCAGGGCAGGGTCCGGGATGGTGCGGCCATCTTTCTTTGTGACTGCTCCGAAGTTGTCCTGATAGTCCCACATGGCCCAGCCGAGATGGTGTTTCTCCATCAGGGTGCGCATGTCTCGCAGCCACTGCGCGCGCATGGCGGGGTCTGCGTAGGGACGATGCACGCCGAACTCGCCTACGTAGACGGGTTCGTGATGGAGTTGGGACCACTGTTCGGCGAAGGATAGGGTCACGTCGATGCGATGGGCGTCCCAGCGTGCAAGACCGTATTGCTGCACGAAGAACTGTCCGGCGAGTGTGGGCTCCTGCTGGATGTTTCTGGCTACGTTTTCGGGGGTGGAGGGGTAGGGTACGTTGCGCAGGGGCTGGACGGCGGGGTCGGTCCAGGTGGCTCCCTGGTGGGTGAAGGCGAAGGGCTCGTAGTCGTGAAAGGTGTAGATGACGTTGGTGAGGGGGAGGGGTTCGAGTTGGAGGAGGTCTTCGAGACCGGACCAGCGGGCTCCGCAGGCGATGATAGTGTTGGCGGGGGCGGCGCTGCGGATCTGGTCGGCGACCAGGGATTGGATGCCTTGCCAGCGGAAGGTGTCGGGTTGCTCTGGCTCGTTCATGATCTCGAAGAAGATGAGGTCCGGGTCGAGCGGGGCGAAGTGAGTGGCGAGGGCGCGCCATAGCGTGGCGAAGCGCTGGACGGATTCTGTGCCTTGCAGCAGGGTCTGCTTGTAGCGAGTCTCTGGATGGATGTCGATGATGACGGCGAGCTTTTGTTCGACTGCGAGTTTGACGATGGCGTCGAGCTCTCCCATGAAGGCGGTGCCATTTTCTTGTTTGCGCTGCCATGCGAGGAGGGGTTCGGCGTCGATGGAGAGGCGGATGTGATCGAAGCCAAGCTGGCTAATGAGGCGGATGTCGTCGGGGGTGGTGAAGGTGCGAAGACGCTGGACGGAATAGTCGCTTGACTGAGCGAACCAGCTGCTGGTGTTGATGCCGTGGCGGAGATGGTCGGCGCGTTGGAAGGCTGGGTCGTCTTTTTGTTGGGCGGATATTTGGGCGGGAATTAGCAGGGCGGGGAAGAGGATGGTTGCCAGGAAACGGTGGGCGAAGAGCATGGGTCATTCTACTGGGGCATCCCCCTCCCCGTGATAAGTGTGCAAGGTCGGTGGGTTGAGAGTTGAGAATGCCAGGGTGCGCCACAGGCCAGTTGTGCCGAGTGGGCCACGCGGGCTGAATTGGGTGTATAGTCGGTTGCGCCTGGGATGCTGAAGAGTAATCCGGGCTATTTCTATCGCTTTCCTGACAATTGTTCGCCACGCTTTTAGAACGCGTCTTTTCTGGGTCCCCCGGTAATGACTCGCAGAGGCACGTCGCTTTTGCGAGTGCCAATCAGTCGAAGGACAACGTCCGTCCGCTTTGCGCGGTTCGATCTTGGCCGGCCCTTTGGACAAAATCCGCAAACGCAAAGGAGAACGACAAATGAAGCAACAGCAGATTGTCAAAACGATGGCGGCATGCTTTGTAACCCTAGGTGCAATTGTTCTAGTGGGAACGTTGCGCACGTCCCCGCCTGTACACGCACAGAATCAATGGGACGATGAGGCGTCACTTGTCCGTATAGGCTACAAGATTGCGCCTGTTCCGCTGAATGTAGCAGGGAAGGACCCTGATTTGGTCGGACTGGGCAGCTTCCTGGTCAACGCTGTGGGCGATTGCAATGGCTGCCACACCTCAGGCGGTCCTCCAAACTTCAATTACGCCAATGGCGGGAACCCCTACTTTAGCCAGCCAAAGGTGGTCGACCCGACTACTTATCTGGGCGGAGGGTCGGACTTCGGACCTGCCGTTCCCCCTAGCGCACTTATTGGCGGGTTCCCCCCCGGTTCGCAACCACCCTCCTATCCGCCAGCGGCGTATGGAAATTATGTTGGGCCGGACATTATTGCCCGTAACCTGACGCCGGATAAGACTGGCCGGGCAGAGGGCGGCCACACGCTTGCGGAGTTCATTCAGATCATCAGGACGGGCAAAGACTTCGACAATCTCCATCCAACCTGTACGTCAGCTGTGCCTGTCCCGACGCCGGCAAACTGCCTTCCACCTCCGGTGAACGGAGGCCTTCTCCAAGTGATGCCATGGCCAACTTTTCAGAGCATGACCGACCATCAGCTCACTGCTATTTACGAATATCTGAGCTCCATCCCATGCATCGAAGGCCCAGCGGACCCGACTAACGTGCTGCACAACGATTGCGGCCCAGAACAGAAGCCACCGAAACCGGGGCATTGGACGAAGTGGTAGATCCTGCCTCTGCGGGATTACCAAGGGCCTTGGTCATCCCGCAGAGCAGAACGCCGTGGTCGATTTTTGAGTTTTGGTGAGTTTGGGCAGTAGCGGTTCGCGCGTAGCGCGAATGCCCAGTCATGCGATGAAACCGCATGACTGGGGCACCCGAGGTGTCGGCACTATTTAATGTGTGGGCCAGTCGCCAAATTTTGGAGCGATGTATGGGTCAATTTGAGTTCCGAATCAAAATGTAGCTCCCCGACTGATAAGGTGAAGGACTGTGAGGGGAGAGGCCTTATGCGTGACGATGTGATCCGGGTGGTGGAGACATATATTGGGGCGGTTCGGAACAACAAGATCGACGCGATTCCGGTCCATCCCGATGTGGTGTTCGAAAGTCCGATCAGGACTATCAGAGGCATTGCCAACCTTCGAAAGGGAATGGAGGAGTTCGTCCCGATCCTGAGGGGCATTGAGGTTGTGCGTCTGACGGCTGACAATGACAGTTGCGCCGCAGCGCTCAAAGTAAACACAATCTTCGGGTTGTTGCCGTTCCTTTATTTGTTCGAAGTTGTGGATGGGCAGATCGTTTCTGTCAGGGCTTACTTTGATCCTCGACCGATTCTGGAAGGGATGAACCGGATGTTGGGTTAGCCGCTTGCCCTTTGTCTCGGCGTGATAGAGTATCTCAACTTCTTCAGGCATATTCAGCACACTTCCTCCCCTCGACCTGAGGTAAGCACTTGGAGGCTTTCTGATGGCTTCAGCCAGTCAGTCTGTGATTGTGCGCCCGGTTTCGCGGATACTCGGCCGAGGCGGGTTGGTGGATCGCTACTTTTACTTTTTCTTTTCGCTGGTCGTGGCTGGAATTGTGGTGGTCGGGTTCAGCCAGACGGTTGACCGCTTTCTGTTTCATGCCACTCCGCCGAGGCCGGCGCTGTTGTGGATTCACGGCGCGGCATTTTCCGGGTGGGTGGTTTTATTTATTCTGCAGTCGGCGCTGGTGCGCGTGCGGAAGGTGACTGTGCACCGGACGCTGGGATGGTTTGGGGCTGTTCTCGGGGCCTTGATGGTCACGCTGGGGGCGGTGGTTGCCGTGGTGATGGGGCGGTTCGATGCACTGCAACTTCATCAGCCCAATCCGGCATTCCTCAGCATCCCGTTTTTCGACATGCTGGCATTCGGCGCCCTGCTTGGGCTGGCGATCGTGTGGCGCACAAAGCCGGAGCTGCATCGGCGCTACATGGTGCTAGCCACGTGCTGCCTGCTCGATGCACCTTTCGGCCGCTTCGACTATCTGTTCGATCACAGTCTCTTCTTTCTTTGTGTGGATGTGGCGATGCTGCTTGGCGTCGCGCGTGACCTTCTTGTGGATCGACGTGTGCACAAGGTTTATTTGTATGCGATCCCGGTGTTGGTGATTGGGCAGAACCTGGCGATCTATCTCTGGCGCGGTGCGCCTGGGTGGTGGGTTTCGGGTTGTAAAGAGATTCTTGGGATTTGAGGGATCCGCTTTGTGCGAATGCGTACTCATGCGATGAAGACGCGCAATGTGGCACCCACGAATCGGCTCTATTTCATCTATGGGCCACCCGAAGTTGATTTCAATTCGGCTTCGAGATATAAGTGATTCTCTGCTCGTCCCTCTTCGATTGTTGGGAGTCCGTTGATGAATGGATTCGTATTGACTCTTGGCGCTCTAAATTATGCCGGACTAACGTTGGCCTTGATCGCTCTTGCATTGCTCATGAAAAGACATGCTTTGGGTCGATACAAATCTTTGACTGCGATTTTAATACTGAGTCCGTTGTGGACCGGTATTTTTTTCTTGCTGAACCACTACTTGAATTCGACGAATCGCCATTTACTTTATGAGATCTACTTCTATTCGTATTGGTCGATTTCGATAGTTGAATCAGTTCTCATGTTTATGTTCTGCTACGAGATTCTGACGCGCCTGTTTTCTTCCTTACCGGAGCTACGGTCCATTTCAACTCGCGTGTTCGGGTGGGCGGTGTTCTTGTGCTGTGCGGTGTCGGCGAGATTCTTTTTCATTCAGCATATGAGTGCCGTGCGTCTCCTGGTTGCTGAGGCAGGTCAGATCAAGCTACTTGAAGTGGGCATTACATTTCTTACGGCTGTGGTTATTTTCGTGTCCCTCCGGCCTCTCGGATTGCGGGTTCGGAGCCGCCTGCCGGCTTTCGGCCTGGGGCTCATATTCTGTGCGATGGGAATATTTCTTACGATGACGCATGGTGCTCCCTGGATCATGATCCTTGGCAGCGTTGCAATTTGCGCTCAACTCATATCCTGGATTGTGGCGATTGCGTGGCCGGAGTCCGCTCGTCAAATTGTGAGTGTATAGGTTTTAGCCTTGTCAAACTGTGGCGTTTATTGATTGCTGGTGGGCGATGCCGAGTTTGAAGTTTTCGGCGATTCGTTTTGATTTGTCGATGACGGTTGGGGCGATGGCTGGGGGCAGGACTTCGGTTGCGGTTTCGGCAAAGAGGGTGAGCCAACGCTCGAAGTGATCGGGGTCGAGGGGGAGTTGTAGGTGGCGCATCATCGGATCGCCTTTGTAGCGGCCTGTGGTCAGAAGGACCGTTGACCAGAAGTTTTTGAGGAGGGAGAGGTGATGGGGCCAGTCGTCGACGATGGCGTTGAAGATGGGGCCGATGTCGGGGTCCTTGCGGACTTTGGCGTAGAAGGTGTCGACCAGGGTGCTGATTTCGGCTTCGGTGATTTTGGGTTCCATGGATGCTCCCTTCTGTACTTTAGGCTTCGAAGGTTGGTAGGGTCGATGAAGTGAGTCAAGGCGGTTCGCGCTTTGCGCGAAGGCCCACTCATGCGATGAGACTGCATGAATGGGGCACCCGATGGTATTGCTGGTTTTTGTATGTGGGTCACCCGTGTGCAACCGCAACTGCAGGTCCTTCGACTGCGTGACTCGCAAGGTGCGCGAGTTACTTCGCTCAGGATGACACCTCTGGGGTGGGTGGGGGACGATAGACAAGAGGCCTAACGGCCGAATTTTTGGCGGCCTTGCATTTGGGACATCATGCGTTGCTGGGCTTTGATGCCGCCGCCTGCAGCCCATGGTCTTGAACATCTTGCGCATCTGGGCGTATTGGCGGAGGAGGTTGTTGACGTCCTGGACGGTGGTGCCGGAGCCTCTGGCGATGCGCTTGCGGCGGTTGCCGTTGATGATCTCGTGGTCGAGGCGCTCTTTGGCGGTCATCGAGTTGATGATGGATTCGACGCGGGTGAACTGGCCTTCGTCTACGTTTTCGACGGCCTGCTGCATGCCGGCGAAGGGGCCGACGGAGGGGAGCATCTTGAGGATGGACTTCATGCTGCCCATCTTTTTGATCTGACGGAGCTGGTCGCGGAAGTCTTCGAGGGAGAAGCCGTCGCCGGAGAGGGCTTTCTTGGCGAACTGCTCGGCTTTGCCGCGGTCGAGGTTGGATTCGGCGCGCTCGAGGAGGGTGGCGATGTCGCCGTGGCCCATGATGCGGGAGACGATGCGGTCGGGGTGGAAGGGCTCGAAGGCGTCGGGCTTTTCGCCGGTGCCGAGGAACTTGATGGGCGCGCCGGTGACGTGGCGGATGGAGAGGGCAGCGCCGCCGCGGGCGTCGCCGTCCATCTTGGTGAGGATGGCGCCGGTGATGGTGAGGAGATCGTTGAAGGCCTTGGCGGAGTTGACGGCGTCCTGGCCGGTCATGGCGTCGGCGACGAAGAGGATCTCGGAGGGGTTGAGGAGCTTTTTGAGCTGCGGCCATCTCGTCCATGAGGGCGGCGTCGATCTGGTTGCGGCCGGCGGTGTCGACGATGAGGATGTCGCAGCCGTAGTTGGCGGCTTCGCGCTTGGCTTCTTTGGCGAGGCGGAGGACGGCGTCGGTGCCGGGGTTGTGCTTCGGTCGAGCTTGCCTTCGTAGAGTTGGGCGCCGATGGAGCGGGCGACGATGGCGAGCTGCTCGCGGGCGGCGGGGCGGTAGACGTCGACGGAGACGAGCATGGGGCGGTGGCCGGCTTTTTTGAGCCACTGGGCGAGCTTGCCGGAGGTGGTGGTTTTGCCGGAGCCTTGCAGGCCGGCCATGAGGATGACGGATGGGCGGCTGGGAGGATTTCTGGAAGCGGGCGGTGTCCTTGCCGAGGACGTTGATGAGTTCGTCGTGGACGATTTTGACGATCTGCTCGGAGGGGGAGAGGGCGGTGGCGACCTGTGTCGCCGATGGCGCGGGTGCGGATGTGGTCGATGAGCTCGGTGACGACGGTGAGGTTGACGTCGGACTCGAGGAGGGCGAGGCGGATCTCGCGGAGGGCGTCGGAGATGTTCTCGTCGGTGATGGTGCCCTGGCCGCGGAGGGTCTTGAAGGAACGCTGGAGTTTGTCGCTTAGGTTTTCAAACATGACTGTTGCTAAGTTTAGCAGCGGATGGGCTGCGGGTTAGCGAGTTAGCAAGTCAGCGAGTTAGCGGTTGGCGAGTCAGCTAGCTTAGGGGGGTGCTGAGTTGGCAAGTGGCGGGCTTGGTGCTGGCTAGGTGGGTACGGGGTTGTGGTGAGTCGGAGTTTCAGGGGAGGTTGGGCGGCGGATAATCGAGTTCTATGCACGGAACGGGCCAGGTAAATCGGGGAATGTGCGGGTGGTGCGGGAGTTTGTTGCGTATCTGCGGGTGGAGAAGGGGCTGAGGCCGGCGAGTTGTGAGGCTTACAGGCGGGATCTGGAGCAGTTTGCGGAGCATGTTGAGGGGCGGGATGGGTTGCTGGTGGGGGCGACTCAGGCGGATGTGAGTGGGTTTATGGAGGGGCTGCGGGGGCATGCGGTGGAGTCGCGGTCGATTGCGCGGAAGCTGAGTTGTCTGCGGGGGTTTTATCGCTGGCTGCTGATGGATAAGCGGATTGCGCATGATCCGACGGTGAATGTGGAGACGCCGTCGAGCTGGAAGGTGCTGCCGAAGTCTCTGGCGGAGAGTGAAGTGGCGGAGATGCTGGAGAGGACCGGCGTTGCGGCGAGGAGTGATGATGCGGATGAGTTGGCGCTGCGGGACCATGCGATTTTGGAGCTGCTGTATGCGGGTGGGTTGCGGGTGGGGGAGATTGTCGCGCTGCGGGTGGAGGATGTGCATCTCGATCAGGGGCGGGCGCAGGTGAGGGGCAAGGGCGATAAGGAGACGGATTGTGCCGCTGGGGCGGAGTGCGGTGGAGGCTTTGGAGAGATATTTGACGCTGGGGCGGCGTGGGGTTGGTGAAGGCGGGGGTGCAGCGGGCGTTGTTTTTGAGTGTGCGGGGGAATGCGCTGACGCGGCAGTGGGTTTGGGAGATGGTGCGGGGGGCGACGGCGGGTGGGAGTAAGGCTAGTCCGCATATGCTGCGGCATAGTTGCGCGACGCACATGGTGGAGCATGGTGCGGATTTGAGGAGTGTGCAGACTTTGCTGGGGCATGCGGATATTGCGACGACGCAGGTTTATACGCATGTGGCGCTGGGGCATTTGAAGAGGGTGCATCGGGAGCATCATCCGCGGGGGAAGCGGAGGGAAACGGAATAGTGTGATTGTGAAATATACAAGCGAGACGTTCATCGGATTAATCCTGACTGCGTGTGGATTTTTTATCGAGGGCGTTTACATCGAAAGCTGGGTTGCACGCTTCATGGACTTCTGGATGCCGAACATGAAGCGGAGACCAAGAACAGCAGTAAGAATTGCCAGACGTTTCTTCTACGCACTTGGAGCATTGTTCGTAATTTTTGCGGTGCTTTACAGGACAGGTTTCTATGTAGGCTTCGTCGATGCTCGCCAATGAGCGGGCGGCACTCAAGATCGAGATATGGGTACTTGGGAAGGTGAGTCGAATGGTTTGGTTGAAAGGTTCCTGATGATCGAGGCTAGTTGAGTTCTTCGGTCTTCGACTGCGCAAAAGCGCGCCTTCGTCATGATGACGGCGCTTTGAATAGGTGAATCTGGGGAAGGTTGAGGCTGAGCGGATAAGGTGCGAGATCGAGGATTGGCGGAGGGGTTTCTGGCGATGCTTGCGAATGAGCGTGGGGCGTCGGAGCATACGGTGCGGGCTTATGCGCGCGAGGTGAGGAACTTCGCGGAGTATCTGGACGAGACGTTGGGGGAGGGGCGTCGGTGGGGCAGGTGGAGCATCTGCATATCCGGGCTTACCTGGGGTTGTTGTATGAGCGCGGGTTGACGAAGGCGAGTGCGGCGCGGGCGCTGGCGGCGGTGAGGAGCTGGTTCAAGTGGCTGGCGAAGGAGGGGAAGGTTGCGCAGAATCCTGCGTTGCTGGTGAGCACGCCGAAGCTGCCGAAGCATCTGCCGCGGGTGCCGAGCATGGAAGAGGTGAATCGGGTTTTGAATTCGCTGGAGGGTGAGGGTTCGGTAGCGAAGGACAAACAGGATGCGGCAGCGTGGCCGGAGCGGGATCGGGTGATCTTTGAGTTGCTGTATGGGTGCGGGATTCGGAACTCGGAGCTGGTGGGGTTGGATATGGGGAGTGTGAAGTGGAGAGATGATGCGGTGCTGGTGCGGGGCAAGGGAAGGAAGGAACGGCTGGTTCCGCTGGGGGATGAGGCGGCGGTGGCGCTGAAGGCTTATCTGCCGTTGCGTGAGGCGAAGTTGATGGCCGCGGGCAAGGGTGCGTTGGTGCATGATGGGCCGCTGATGATGAATCTGCGGATGCGCGGGGATTGCCGGTTGACGACGCGGAGTGTGGGACGGATTGTGAAGGCGATTGCGTTGAGCCGGGGGTTGGCGGCGGATGTGCATCCGCATACGCTGCGGCATGCGTTCGGGACGCACATGCTGGAGGAGGGTGCGGATCTGCGGGCGATTCAGGAGATGCTGGGGCACGAGCGGCTGTCGACGACGCAGCGGTATACGCAGTTGACGGTGGGGCAGGTGCAGAAGGTGTATGACGAGACGCATCCGCGGGCGAAGTGAGTGGATGAGCGAGATTAGAAGCCGTAATTCTTTTTGCGCAGGGCGTTTTTGTATTGGTCGCGGGCCTTCTTCGCGATGAGCTCGGTGTCGTGGACGTGGAGGCCGGCGGTGTCCCAGTGTTCCATCTCGACCATGGAGTGATCGTCGTTGGCGAGGGCTTCTTCGGCGCGGATGGCGTCGACCCAGGAGTCGATGGCCTGCTTGTAGTCGTGCAAGAGCTGGTCGAAGTCTAAATTTTCCATTTGGAGGAAAGTTAGGGTGGTGCGGCAGGTAAGTCAATGGATCGCCGTCTGATTTCATCGAAGATTGATTTAACGACGAGGGCGCGGATGAGGTGAGCCAATGTTTTACTGCATGGCGGTGGGTACTTTTGCATCCAATCGTAAGAGGGCAGGACTATGCGAGAGAGGCTTGCGCGATGGGTTGTCTCGATGGGGTTGGGGTTGGCCGTGTGTCTGGCGCAAGGGTGCAAGAAGCAGGCTGCGCCTGCTCCTGTCCAGCCGGTTGTGCGGGGCGTTCCGCGGGTGCAACCTGATTTTTCTGGAGGTGCCTTGCCGGTTGAGGACGTCGATACGATCGCGGCGCCGAGAGTGAATCGGAGGGTGAGACGACAGCCGCAGGTGCAGCCGGTGCCGGTGCAGGGGAGTGGTGATCAGACCGCTGCGATTGCGGCGGCGCAGCGGGAGAAGGATGCGAGGTTGTTGCAGGAGCAGCAGGTGGCGTCTCAGAAGCAGCAGGAGGAGTTGAACCGGCAGGTTCAACAGAATATGAAGGTGCAGCAGGAACAGCAGTCGGAACCGAGGATTCAGGAGGCTCCTGAGGTGCCTTTGCCTACCCTTCAGCAGCCGAGGATTCAGGACAATCCTGTGCCGCCTCCTCCGACTGTCCCGGTGCAGCCGACTCCTCCGCAATAATGGGGCGACGGGTTAAACGGTGGGCAGAGGGTCGTTTCGCGGCTCGGAAGGAACGTGGTGAAGATGGTGCCGCTGGCGGCGGGGCTGGCGTTGCTCCTAACACGAATGCTGCCGCCGTGCCTGGTCACGATGTCGTGAGTGATCCATAGGCCGAGGCCATTGCCGACGTCCTGCTTGGTGGTGAAGAAGGGGTTGAAGATTTTGGATAATGCTTCGGGTGGGATGCCGGAGCCGCTGTCGACGAGGCTCACGGCGGTTCCTGGGCATTGGCCGTTGCTCCAGGATTTTGATCTTCGGATTCGAATAGTGAGCGAGCCGTTGGCGGGGGTGGCGTAGATTGCGTTGGCGATCTGGTTGGCGAAGACCTGACGCAGCTCGCCTTCCTGACCCCAGACTTCGAGTTCTTCGCGATACTGCTTTTGGATGGTGAGGTTCTTCGCTTCAAGCTTGCGGCCGTAGAGCGCGAGGAGCTCATCGATGAGGGTTGATATTTTGACGAAGCTAGGCGAGGCAGTCTCGCGGTAGAAGCCAAGGGTCTGCCTGGTGATCTGAGCGACGCGCGCAAGTTCCTCGTCAGCGATCTTTAGATATCGGGCGACGTCCGATGAAGGGGAGGTGCGAGCGAGATAGATTGCGTTGGAGATGGCTTCGAGCGGATTGTTGAGCTCGTGGGCGATGGACGCGGCAACGCGGCCTGTGGCGGCGAGTTTTTCGGAGTGGCGAAGCGCTTCTTCGAGGCGCAGTCGGGCGGCTGCTTCGGCATCCGCGACCTGCGCTCGCTGCTGCAACAGGGAGACGTGACGGAGGCGATCCTCTTCAAGCACGATGCTGATGTAGTCTTCGGTCGGCAGAACGTGGGAGTGTTCGGCGCAGATATTGAGAAATGCCTGGCTATGCTCGTTCTGTTCGAAGCCTTTCAATGGATAGCCGCAGTGCATGTTGAAAGAGTAGATGTGAGAGAGCTCATTCCATATCTGCTCGAGTCTGAGAGCATCCTCGAAGTTGCCTCTGGACCAGAGGAGGCGACCATCTCGCCGAAGAGGAGAATGCGCGGAGTTTTGTGTTGGGGATCGAACTGGAAAGAGGAGAGAAAGTATTTCGCGAAGGATTTGACCCGTAGCGTGTCGAGTCTGCCATTTGCCATGAGGCCGGCGAGGGTTTCGACGGCGTCGAAGACACAGTATTTCCCCGATTTGGCCAGTACTTCGAGATCGAAACCACGGGCGGACAGGCGTTTTTCAAGGCCCTCACGATGGTCGGGGGTTAAGATGCCGATGACGGTCTTGCCATCGACGAAACCGATACCGATTAAGCTTGTCAGGGAGTCGAGGAGGAAAGAATCTTCTTCGTAAAACTGGACGGAATGGGTGCCGGAGCCAAAATCGGGGAAGGCAGGTTGACGCATTGGCGGTTAGGCCCCCGCTTGCACTCATGGTTGGTACTCTCCAGACCCCAGGGCAGTAAGAAAACAGCGATAAACTTCAGATATCAAATATAAAGCGTGCTTCATCGTGAGATGCAAGATTTTTCCCGGCAGTTGGATGACGTCTTGACCACCAGGAAAGGCGCTGCGTGTATGGGGAGAAGCGTCAGATTTTGCCTGTGTCGGCTCGCAAACCCTTGCTTTGTAGTCGATAACGGGAATCTCTAATAACGGGGAACTTCGGGATCGACGGTTCGGGACCAGGCGTCGATGCCGCCGGCGAGGGACTGGGCGTGGGTGAATCCCTGATCGCGGAGCCAGAGGGCGACGTTGAGGGATCGGGCACCGTGATGGCACATGACGACGATCGGGGCGTCGGGGTCGAGTTCTGCGTGGGCGCGCGAGGGGACGTCGCCCATGGGCATCAGGACGGAGTTGGGGATGCTGGCGGTCTGGAACTCCCAGGATTCGCGAACGTCGAGGAGGAGGGGGGCGTTGGGTTGCTGGCGTTGTTGGGCAAAGGCTTGTGGAGTGATTTCGAGTTCCGGCATGAATTCAAGGATATCCTAGAGGGAGGGTGTAGAGCTTGAGGCCCGCCGTTGAGAAATGACAAAGATCTGCCTGTGACCTAAAGTGTTCGGCTGATTCGTTGGCATCTCATTAGACACGCTGAGGTTGTACAAGTGGAACGAGGACGGTGACTGTCTTGGAGACTGTTTTGGAGAAGGTTTTAATCGTTGAAGATGAGGTTCATGCGCGAACCGGCTTGACGGAGCTGATCGAGAGCTGGGGTTACAGGGCGGAGTGTGCTGCCGACGGGATTGAAGGGTTGGAGAAGGCGGTGGCCTGGGCTCCAGCGATCGTGGTGACCGACCTGAAGATGCCGCGGATGGATGGTATGGAGTTGCTGGAGCGGCTGGGTGAGCTTCCGCAGCGCATGTCGGTGGTGATGCTGACAGCGCAGGGGTCGATCGATTCGGCTGTGGAAGCGATGCGGATGGGGGCGTACGACTATATTCCGAAGCCGGTCGATCCGGTGCGTCTGAAGACGATTTTGCACAATGCGAGCCGGCAGCGGGAGGCGGATGTTGAGCTGGAGGCGACGCGGCGGCAGCTTAGGGATACGGGCGTTCTGGGCGAGTTGGTTGGATCGTCGCCGCAGATGAAGGATATTTTTACGCTGATCGAGCGAGTGGCGCCGTCGAATGTGTCGGTGCTGGTGACGGGTGAGAGCGGAACGGGTAAAGAACTGGTGGCGCGGGCGCTGCATGATTTGAGTGCGCGGAGGCTGAAGCCGTTTGTGGCGGTGAACTGCGCGGCGATTCCGGAGACGCTGATTGAGAGCGAGATCTTCGGGCATGAGAAGGGCGCGTTTACCGGTGCTCTGGAGCGCAGGGCGGGGTGCTTCGAACTGGCGGAAGAAGGGAACGCTGCTGCTGGACGAGATTGGCGAGATGCCGATGGCGACGCAGGCGAAGCTTTTGCGCGTGCTCGAGGACAGAAGGTTGCGGAGGCTGGGAAGCAAGATCGAGACGCCGGTGGATGTGCGAGTGGTGGCGGCGACGAATAAGGATCCGGAGAAGGCGGTGGCAAGTGGGGAGCTGCGCGGGGATCTCTACTATCGGCTGAACGTCTTCAACATTCAGATGCCGCCGCTGCGGGAGCACTTGATGGATGTGTCGGCGATTGCGGAGAAGATGATCGACGATATGAATGAGCGGCACCACTGCACGGTGGCGGGGCTGAAGGATTCGCTGATGCGACGACTGGAGGAGTACAAGTGGCCGGGCAATGTGCGGGAGCTGCGAAATATGATTGAGCGTGCTGTGATCCTGGCGGGGTCGGGGATGCTCGGCGAGGAGCACCTGCCGCCGCACTTTGGGCAGCCGGGGTTTGCTCCGCCGCCGACCAGGGTTGCGGGTGGGGATGCTTCGGGGGCTCGGATGGCTGCGCAGGCGGGCTTGCCTTCGCATGAAGTGCAGCGGTATCTGGATGAGTCGAACTCGGTGCGGGTAGAGGTGGGAACGACGGTGGATGAGGCGGAGCGGCAGCTTATTCTAAAGACGCTGATTTCGACGCACAATAATAAGACGAAGGCTGCGGAGATTCTGGGGATCAGCTCGAAGACGCTGCAGAATAAGTTGAAGGAATACTCGAACACGGCTGCCACGACGGAGTAAAGATGCGGCTGAAGACCAAGCTGGAGGTGTCGGCGTCGGCGTTGACGTTTGCGCTGGTGCTGTTGCTGTCGGCGCAGTTTGTGAGCGAGCTGATGCGACAGAGGATCGAGCAGACGGTCTTAGCGAACGATATGTTGGCGCACCAGATTTACCTCATGACGCGACAGGCAGTGGAGTCGGGGCTGAGGGCGAACCCCCCGGCAGACAGAAGCGATGAGGCGCTACATGCCGCGGTGACTGATGCGCTGCGGAGAGATCAGCCGCTGAACGATGTGATGAACACAATCGTGCGCTATTCGTTGACGGTTCAGGATGTGAGCGTGACGGATGCGCATGGCATGACGCTGGTGAGTACAGACCCGGACGCGTTGAATCAGCCTGCGGCGTTCCGGTTCAGCCTCGTGAGTGTGCAGAGCGGCGGTGTTATCCACCAACTGAAGGTGCTGTTTGGCAAGCCGCGAGTGTTGGACATCTCTCAAGCGCTGGATCGGAACGGGAAGCCGTTCCTGGTGGCGCATATCGGGGTGCGGTCGACGTTTATGAAGAACTCGTATGAGCCGTGGCTGCGGGCGGCGCTGTGGTTCGCGCTGGCGGCTTCGCTGGCGGCGATGCTGGTGGCAGGAGTGCTTGCCAATCTTGCGCTGCGCCCGCTGGAGACGATCAGTGCGCGGTTGGAGGGGCTGACTAGGGCGAGTGGGAAGGCGGGGAATGACTCATCGGCGCAGCTGCCGCCTGGTGGGGCCGGAAGCGACACGGTGGTGCGGGTGACGAAGACGCTGGACCGGCTGGGGGAGCAGATGCGAACGCAGGAGGCGGGCTATACGGCGCTGCAGGCGAATCTGAACCAGATGCTGGATACGCTGCGGGATGGCGTGCTTTTGTTTACAGCGGACCATCGCGCGGTGATGGTGTCGGATGCTGTGGCTTATTTTTTGCCTGCGCCCCCGAGTGAGGATCACGCAGATATGGTGGGCAAGCGGCTGGAGGAGATATTTGCGCCGGAGACAGCGCTGGGAGCAGCGGTGCTGAGGGCGTTTGCGGATGGCGGTCAGGTGAGCGCGCAGGGCGTGACGCTGGAGGATGGCCGGCAGGTACAGATCTCGCTGGACCGGATTGACGATGGGCTGGGGGGCACTGGAAGTATGGGGACGCTGTTGACGCTGAGGGACATGGAGTCGGTGGCGCAACTGGGGCAGGAGTTGGAGGTAGCACGACGGCTGGCGGCGATCGGGAAGCTGACGGCGGGCGTGGGGCACGAGGTGAAGAACCCGATCAACGCGATGGTAGTGCACCTGGAGCTGCTGCGCGGGAAGCTGATCAGCGGGGGGGCTGAGGCGTTTGGGGGAGCGCAGAGGCATGTCGATATTCTGGCAGGGGAGATGCAACGGCTGGATCGGGTGGTGCAAACGCTGGCTGACTTTTCGCGCCCGATGGAGCTGCATCTGAGGGAGCATGATCTTCGGCAGGTGGTCGGCGTGGTGATTGAGCTGATGGCAGCGGAGATGGAAGAGAATGGAGTTGAGATAAAGGTTCAAGCTCCGCATGAGCCGCTGATGGTGAGAGCGGATGCGGAGTTGATGCAGCAGGCGGTATTGAATCTGTTGTTGAATGGGATGCAGGCGATGCCGGGCGGCGGCAGGATGCGAGTGACGTTGCGGCGGGAGAATCAATTTGCTGTTGTGGAGGTGATTGATGAAGGAGAGGGTATACCGCCGGAGCTGTTACCGCGTATCTTCGAACTGTACTTCACAACAAAGCCAAAGGGCAGCGGAATAGGTCTGGCAATGACGTACCGTGTTTTGCAGTTGCATGGTGGGGCGATGGATGTACGGTCCAATGCGGATGCGAGTTCTCCGGAGCGGGGGACCGTGTTTACGTTCCGGCTGCCGATTGCATCGGGAGTTGGAGTTGAGGGACGGAAGGTTGTTGGAGCTGGAGCCTCTCATAAAGGACTAGAGGAGCGGGTTTGATCTGTAGGTGCAACATTTCGCGAAGATTGGCGAGTGCAACACTTTGCTTTGGGCTGATGGTCGGGCTGGCTGGTTGCCGGCATAAGACACAGGTTGCAACATTGCCGAAGGTACTGGCTCCGGTGGAGCTGGAGGATATCCCTGAGCCCGAGAATCTGCCGATGATTGAGGCGCCGGCGGTTAAGCCGCTGCCGGTTCCTGTTTTAGCCAGCGCTGGAAAGCCGAAGCGGGAGAAGAAACGGCCGGCTCCGAAGGTTGCTCCGCCAGAACCAGCGCAGGTGGCGACCGTGACTCCGCCGGTGTCGGCTGAGGAGACGGCGATAGGTGCGCTGACGGCGGGTGGAGAGGCGAGTCCGCAGACGAAGCAGGAGGCTGCGGACCTGATCGCATCGATCGAGAAGCGACTGAATGCGTTGCCGGCGCAACAGACGGATGAGCAGAAGGCGCAGGTGAGCAAGGTGAAGAACTTCCTGAAGGATTCGCAGGATGCATTGAAGTCGGGTGATGCGGAGGGTGCGAAGACGCTGGCAACGAAGGCGAAGCTGTTGCTGGATGACCTGGAGAAGTAGCGAGTCGGCAAGTCAGCCAGTTAGCTAGGAGCTACCTTGGGATCTCATAGCGGAGGCGGACCACGCCGTCTGGGTACTTCCTGACTGAATGCGCGTGGAGGGGAATGTCGCGGTGGCGTGGTGCGATGAGGGGAATTCCCTCACCGATCAGGGTGGGGATGATGTGAATGTCGAACTCGTCGATCTCGCCGGCGTCGAGAAATGAGGCGATGAGTTCTCCGCCGCCCATCATCCAGATATTTTTGCCCGGCGTTGCGCGAAGGCGCTGGGTAAATTTCTTCACTGGTTCCGAGATGAATTCCACGCCGGGAGCTTTCTGTTTCGGCGGTTTTGTGGAGAAGATGTAGTTGGCGAGTTTGGTGTCGAAGATTCCGCCCTTGTTGCCATTCTGTTTGTCGTAGTTGAGAGCCCAGTCGTAGGTTTTTCGGCCCCAAAGGATGGTGTCAATGGTGCGGTAGAAGGCGCGCATGCCGTAATCGGCTTTGCTCGGCATGCGATTGAGCCATTCGACATCGCCGTCTGGCCTGGCGATGTAGCCGTCGGCGCTGGTCGCGATATAGACGATGATCTTCCGCTGCAGTTTCATAACGCATTATCCCGTTGTTTTAAATTGCGCGTGGGCACGGAACAAATTGATTCCGGGAACAACTTCCTTACTCTAGGCGTCGGCGCCGTGGCATTTTTTGTATTTTTTGCCGGAGCCGCAGGGGCAGAGGTCGTTGCGGCCTACTTTTTCTCCGGCGCGGCGGGGGGCAGCGCCGTTGGTGTCGGCTGTTGCGGAGCTGACGGAACGAGCCTGCTCGAGTTCGCGCTGCTTTTTCTTCTGGAACTCGCGCTCGAGGGCGTCGATGGTGGTGGAGGGGGCGCGGTTGGATACGGGCGCGGATTGACGGGCGGCGGGCGCGTTGGTGTGTTGCGGCGGCGCGCCACCCGGCAGGGCGTTGGTGGGAGCTTGGGCCGGCGAGTTCCTGCTGGGCGGCCTGGGCTGCGGCGACGTGGGCCTGTGCGTTGGCAAGCTGCTCGGCGGACTCGATGGGTGTGCCGTCGGGGCCGATGATCTGCATGCGGAAGAGGTGGCGGGCGGTGTCTTCCTGGAAGCGGAGCATCATGCCTTCGAACATCTCGAAGGATTCTTTCTTGTAGGCGACGAGCGGGTCTTGCTGCGCGTAGCCGCGGAGGCCGATGCCTTCCTTGAGATGGTCCATGGCGAGGAGGTGATCCTTCCATAGGCCGTCGAGGACGGAGAGCATGACGATGCGCTCGTGATAGCGCATCTGCGGCGCGCCGAGGATCTGCTCCTTGACGTCGTAGCGGGCGCGGAGTTTTTCGAAGATGGCTTCGCCGAGCTCGTGGCGGTTGAGCTGGGTGGCATCGATCTCCTTTTCGAGGTGAGCGCCGAAGAGGTCGTAGATCTGGGCGAAGAGCGGCTCGAGCTTCCACTCATCGGCGTGAGCCTTTTCGGGGATGTGCTCGTCGAGGACGTTGGAGAGGATGGTGGAGAGGTAGTCTTCGGTGATGAGCTGCTTCTGGTCGACGCCTTCCATGAGCTGGCGGCGGAGGCCGTAGACGGCTTCGCGCTGCTTGTTCATGACGTCGTCGTACTCGAGGACGTGTTTGCGGGATTCGAAGTTCTGGCTTTCGACGGCTTTCTGCGCGGCTTCGATTCGGCGGGAGATCATGCCGGATTCGATGGGGACACC
This sequence comes from uncultured Acidobacteriaceae bacterium, assembly GCA_963754765.1. GTDB lineage: Bacteria > Acidobacteriota > Terriglobia > Terriglobales > Acidobacteriaceae > Edaphobacter. Next base: position 71,946 of record CAVWHJ010000013.1, read on the forward strand.
CTCTTCCATGCCGAGGCGCTGGAGGAGGGTGGAGACCCACTCGCGGGCGAAGATGCGCATGAGGTCGTCTTCGAGCGAGAGGAAGAAGCGCGAGGAGCCGGGGTCGCCCTGACGGCCGGCGCGTCCGCGGAGTTGGTTGTCGACGCGGCGTGATTCGTGGCGTTCGGTGCCGAGGATGTGAAGGCCGCCGGCTTCGATGACCTTTTCGTGTTCGGCTTTGGCTGCGGTTTCGTGAGCGGCGACGGCGGCGTCCCAGGCTTCCTGCGTTGTTTCGAACTCCTGGCCGGTGTAGTAGAAGCGGACCATGCCGGGGCCGGCGACGGGGTAGATTGCGCCTTCGGCGGCGGAGACGAGCGCGGGCCTGCTGCTTGCGGACGAGGTCCTGGCGGGCCATGAAGTCGGAGTTGCCGCCGAGGAGAATGTCGGTACCGCGGCCTGCCATGTTGGTGGCGATGGTGACCATGCCAAGGCGTCCGGCCTGGGCGACGATCTCGGCTTCCTTCTCGTGGAACTTGGCGTTGAGGACGACGTGGCGAACGCCTTTGCGCTTGAGGATTTCGGAGAGGAGCTCGGATTTTTCGATGCTGGTGGTGCCGACGAGGACGGGTTGCTTTTCGGCGTGGAGACGGGTGATCTCGTCGGCGACGGCGAAGTATTTTTCCTGCGCGGTGCGATAGACGACGTCGGGGTTTTCGATGCGCTGCATCTTGCGGTTCGTGGGGGTGACGACGATGTCGAGCTTGTAGATCTTGTCGAACTCGGCGGCTTCGGTTTCGGCGGTGCCGGTCATTCCGCTGAGTTTTTTGTACATGCGGAAGTAGTTCTGGAAGGTGATGGTGGCGAGCGTCTGGTCTTCCTTGCGGATGGCGACGCCTTCTTTGGCTTCGACGGCCTGGTGCAAGCCGTCTGACCAGCGGCGGCCGGGCATGAGGCGGCCGGTGAACTCGTCGACGATGATGACCTCGCCCTCTTTGACGACGTACTCGACGTCGCGCTTGTAGAGGGAGTGGGCCTTGATGGCGGTCTCGACGTGGTGCTTGAGGTCCCAGTTTTCGGGGTCGGCGATGTTGCCGATGCCGAGGAGTTTTTCGATCTTCTCCCAGCCCTCGTCGGTGACGGTGATGGAGCGGGTCTTTTCGTCGACGACGTAGTCGCCGGACCAGGTTTTGTTCTCGAGAGTTTCGATGAGTTCGCCGAGTTCGAGTTTGGGGATGATGACGTTGACGCGGGCGTACTTGTCGGTGGTCTGGTCGGTGGGGCCGGAGATGATGAGCGGGGTGCGGGCTTCGTCGATGAGGATGGAGTCGACTTCGTCGACGATGCAGTAGTAATGGCCGCGCTGCACCTGGTCCTTGATCTCGAACTTCATGTTGTCGCGGAGGTAGTCGAAGCCGAACTCGTTGTTGGTGCCGTAGGTGATGTCGGAGCCGTAGGCTTCGCGGCGCTGGTCGTCGGAGAGGTCGTGGACGATGACGCCGACGGTGAGGCCGAGGAAGCCGTAGATCTTGCCCATCCACTCCGCGTCGCGTTTGGCGAGGTAGTCGTTGACGGTGACGACGTGAACGCCGTGGCCGGCGAGGGCGTTGAGATAGCAGGGAAGAGTGGCGACGAGGGTTTTGCCTTCACCGGTCTTCATCTCGGCGATCTTGCCGGAGTGGAGGACGATACCGCCGATCATCTGCACGTCGAAGTGACGCATCTGGACGGCGCGTTTGCCGGCTTCGCGGACAACGGCAAAGGCTTCGGGCAGGATGTCGTTGAGGGCCTGCTTTTCGGCGGCGATGCGCTCGTCGGCGTCCGTGATGCCTTCGAGGGTGGCGGCGATTCGCTGGCGGAATTCGGTGGTCTTGGCGCGGAGCTGTTCGTCGGAGAGCACCTGAACCGCCGGCTCGAAGTCGTTAATCTGCTTAACGAGCGGCATGAGGCGCTTGACGGCGCGTTCGTTGCTGGTGCCAAAGACCTTAGCTATGACTTTGTTGAACAAGACTGGTGTCCTTCGTGAGTGCCTGGGCGAGGAATCAGCCCCAATGATTAGTGTAAACGGTATGGCGAACGGGTGGTGCCCTTCTCGGGGGTCGATCGGTAGCAGATCGAATCGAGATACTTCGCTCAAAGATAGTCAGCGATTGGCGTTTTGAAGCGCGATCAGGAAGCCCATGCGCGGGAGGTGCTTCTCCATCGCATGCTGTTCCAGATGCCGGTTTTGCTTTCGAGGACGTAAGAGGTGTCTGTGCCGGGAAGGAGGCCGTGGCTTTGGCTCGCGTCAAGCACGGTGTCCATATTGAAAGCTACGGGAGAGAGGACAATATGGAGGCGTCGAGCGTGGGCTGCCGTTAAAGTCCAATCGGCAGGGAGGAGCGATCCGTAGACTTTGCGGGCTTCGGCATCGTTGTGAGAAGTGGATGCCAGAGAGCAGAGGCCAGTCTGCGCGTGGAGCATGAGGCACACGAAAAATAGAGTCGAACTCGCGACTGTAATCGTGTGGCGGCGATGACGCATGAACTAGCTCCTCCACTAAGTTTACCGCAGGTCGAGCCCTATTTCACAATGGTTTAGCGGTTTGACGGCGATGGGTTGCGGGAGATTTGCGAAGCTGGGGTTGATGAGCCGGATCAATAAGGGATGAATTGTTGGTTGCGAGTGGTGAGGTTAGACTGCTGGGATGCTGAAGGTTGCGGTGGCGCAGGTGGGAAGCGTGTTGTTCGATACGGCGGCTACATTGTTGCGGGTGCAGGGGCTTTGCGAAGAGGCTGCGACCGCTGGGGTGCGGTTGGTGGTGTTTCCAGAGGCACTGCTCGGCGGGTATCCGAAGGGGTTGGACTTTGGGACGGTGGTGGGGAGCAGGAGCGCAGCGGGAAGGGAGATGTTTGCGCGGTACTTCAAGGGGGCGGTTGCCTGTCCCGGGGTGGAGACGGAGATGCTGGCGGAGTGGGCGAAGAGGTTGGCGCTGCATATTGTGATTGGGGTGATCGAGCGAGATGGCGGGACGCTTTATTGCACGAGCCTGCTGTTTTCGCCGGAGGGTTTGGTGGGAAAGCATCGAAAGCTGATGCCGACGGCGATGGAACGGCTGATCTGGGGGATGGGCGACGGTTCGACGATGCAGGTGGTGGAGACGGAGATTGGGCGGATCGGGATGGCGATCTGCTGGGAGAACTATATGCCGCTGTACCGGCAGCATCTTTATGAGCAGGGAGTGCAGTTGTGGTGTGCGCCGACGGTGGATTCGAGGGAGATGTGGCAGACGAGTATGCGGCACATCGCGTATGAGGGGCGATGCTTTGTGCTGAGTGCTTGCCAGAGGGTGGGGAAGGAGGACTGGCGGGAAGATTTGCGGGAGGCGGGTGGGGTGATTGAAGGGCAGAGTTTGATTGTTTCGCCGTTCGGGGATGTGTTGGCCGGGCCGATGGAGGAGACGGGGCTGCTGGTGGCGGAGATTGATCTGGATGAGATTGCGCGAGGAAAGTTTGATCTGGACGTGGCGGGGCACTACAGCCGGCTGGACGTATTAAAGCTCCTCGTGGAGTAGTTACTCCGGTTTGAGATAGGCGGCGAGTGGGGAGTTGGCGTTGCGGAGCGCGATGGCGACGGATTCGGCGTTGCGTTCGGCGCCTTCGGCGCTGGTGTGGGTGTGGTCGATGGGGAAGAGAAGTGCGGTTTTTTCGGGGCCGAGCGCGTCTAGGCGGTCGGCTTCGACGGTGGCCATGTCGACGATGGAGATTTGCTCGTCCTTGGCGAGTTGGTACTCGTAGTCGCGGAAGCCCATGTCGCGTTCGATGTGGGGATTGCCGTCGGCGTCGTTGACCCAGATATTGCGGATGGTGATGGTGAGCAGGATGGGAGTGGCTTTTTTCGCGCGGGTGTCGGCGATGTATTTGCGGATGTACCAACCGTAGGTGTGGATGGTTTCGGTGGTCTGGCCGGCGAGGGGTCCGGTGGTGAAGGGTTTGGGAAGAGTGTATTCGGCGGTTTCGTCGCCGAGGCCTTTGTAGCTGTTGCGGGCCTTGGCGTCGTTTTCGGGGGTGGTGGTGCCGCCGTCGTTGTGGCCCATCTGGATGAGGACGAAGTCACCGGGCTTCATCTCGGCGAGGACGTTGGCCCAGCGGCCTTCGTTGTAATAACTGCGGGAGCTGCGGCCGGCCATGGCGCGGTTGGCGACGTTGATCTTGGTGGTGTCGAAGTAGTGCGCGAAGTGGTCGCCCCAACCGAGGTCGGCCTGGTTGCGAGCGGTGGAGTCGCCAACGATGAAGACGGTGGGGAGGGCGGGATTGAGCGGAGCGTCCTTGGCAATGCTGGTCTGGGTTGGGGCGTCGGGGGTGGTCGGGGTTTGGGCGAAGCTGGCGTTGGCGAGGAGGAGACAGAGCAGTGTGCAAAAGGGCCTGAAGTAGCTCATGGGCGATAGGGTAGCACTGATGTAGTCTGGCTTGTCACGTGGAAGGATTCGAGCCGGAGGTTCCTATGTTGAGTTATGCGCAGAGCAGTTTTCTGATTGTTGCGGCGCTGGTGATGTCGGTTGTCGTGGTGGCCGTGCTGAATCGAGTGTGGCCGATCTCTCATCGCAAATTGGTAAACGACGTGACGGGATGGCAGCTTGGGATTCTGGGGACGACGTATGGAGTGATTCTGGGATTCATGCTCTATACGGTGTGGAACGATTTTAGGGTTGCGGAGATCAACGCAAATCTGGAGGCAACGTCGCTGTTGACGGTGACGCGCATCGCGTGCGGGACTGCCTTCTCCGGAGCGCGAGATGTTTCATGCGCTGGGGTTGAAGTATGCGGAGGTCGCGATTCATGAAGAGTGGCCGGCGATGGAGATGCAACAGGACAGTCACGCGAGTGAAGATGTGGTGGGCGAAATGTGGAAACTATTGACGGAGGTGAAGGCAGAGGGAGTAGGCGGGAGCAATAGCATCGATCATTTGACGAGCGCATTGAGTGATCTCTCGGAGAAGCGAAATTTGAGGGAGCAGGAGTTTCAGATTCGGCTGCCGGGAATATTGTGGTTGCTTTTGGTGGCGGGCGCGGGGGCGACGGTGGGTTCGTCGTGCTTGCTGGGAAACGACAACAAATGGCTGCACTATTGCCAGGTGCTGGCGTTGACGTTTGTGGTTTCGGTGACGTTGGCGGCTATTGCGGATCTGGCGAGACCGTTTGAGGGCGCGGTGTCGGTGACCCCGGTTGCTTTGAGCGTGCGCAGGCGATGATGCAGCGCTAAGGGTTAGTGGCCGCCGAGGGCTTCGGGGTCGGGCTTCGCGGCTTTGCTGGGGAGTCGCATGAGGAAGGGCAGCGGCGAGAGGCAGAAGATGGCGAAGGCGAGGATGGCGAAGGCGTTTTTGTAGCTGAGCATGGAGGCCTGGCGGAGCATCTGCTGATAGGCCTCGCCGATCGCTGTCTGCGAGGCGTTGGCGGCGGACATACCGTTGGCCATCAGCATCTCTTTCATCTGGTCCATATAGATGCGGTAGGGAACGCTGTCGCGAACGACGTGCGCGGATAGCGTGGACTGATTACCTGCGAGTTGCGCGCGAGGTAGGTGGTGAGGAGCGCGGTTCCGGCGCTGCCGCCGAGATTGCGAGCGAAGTTGGAGAGGCTGGAGATCTGATTCATCTTGTTGGTGGGCACGCCGACGTAGTTCAGCGTGCTGATGGGGATGAAGATGAAGGCGAGACCGATGACCTGCAACATGCGCATGAGGGTGACGGTGGCGTAGGCGGTGTTGAGGTCGAGGCGGGTGAGGTTGTAGATGCCGGCGGCGGTGACGAGATAGCCGAGGCAGACCATGAGGCGGGGGTCGATTTTGCCGAGAGAGCGGCCGGCGACGAACATCATGAGCATCATGACGAAGCCGGCGGGTGAGAGGACCATGCCGGCGCGTTCGGCGGTGTAGCCGAGGAGTGCCTGGAGGTATTGCGGGATGAGAACGGTGCTGCCGAAGAGGACCATTCCGAGGATGAGTTGAAGGAAGACGGCGGTGCCGAAGTTGCGATTCTTTAAGAGCTTGAGATCGACGATGGGGTCGGGGTGGTGCCACTCCCACCAGGTGAAGAAGATGAGGGTGGCGGCGGCGAGGATGGCGAAGGTGCGGATCATGGGGTCGCCGAACCAGTCTTTTTCCTGGCCTTTGTCGAGGGTGAACTCGAGGCAGCCGACGCCGAGAGCGACGAGGCCGAGACCCATGAAGTCGATCTTGAGGTGCTTGGCTTGCTCGCGGCGGCGCTTGAGGTGCGGCGGGTCTTCGACCATGCGGTTGGAGAGCCAGAGGGAGAGTATGCCGATGGGGATGTTGATGAAGAAGATCCAATGCCAGTTGAAGTTGTCGGTGATCCAGCCGCCGAGGGTGGGGCCGATGGCGGGTGCGATGACGACCGCCATGCCGTAGACGGCGAAGGCCTGACCGCGCTTTTCGACGGGAAAGGTATCGGCGAGGATGGCTTGCTCGCTGGGGGCGAGGCCGCCGCCGCCGGCGCCTTGCAGGATGCGCGCGACGATGAGTAGCGGAAGGGTATTGGCGATGCCGCAGAGGAATGAGCAGATGGTGAAGAGCGCGACGCAGGTCATGTAGAAGCGCTTGCGGCCGAAGCGGTCGGAGAGCCAGCCGGAGATGGGCAGGACGATGGCGCTGGAGACGAGGTAACTGGTGAGGACCCAGGTGGCCTCTTCGGAGCTGGCGCCGAGCGTGCCGGCGATGTGGGGCAGGGCGACGTTGGCGATGGAGGTGTCGAGGACCTCCATGAAGGTGGCGAGGGTGACGGTGAGGGCGACCGCCCACTGATTGTGGTGGGGCTTCCAGACGGCAGGTATCGCCGATGCGGTCATGGTTGCGGTTGCCATATCAGTCTCCTGATATGATATCAGGAGACTGATATGAACGACTCAGCCAGGAACGAAAAAAACGGACAGGATGGAAGGCGGCTTGGCCGCGCAGAGGATGAAGTGGATTCTGCTTCACTTTCGCGGACAGATGGATGAGCGTCTGCGTCCTAATGGAGTAACTACGGCGCAGCTAATGGTGCTGAGGGCGATTCGGAATGAGCCGGGGGCATCGGGTGCCCAGTTGGCGAGGGCTTGCCATATGACGCCGCAGTCGGCTCAGGCTCTGTTGAAAAGTCTGGAGGTTGGCGGGTGGGTTGTTCGAACAAAAGACACGATAAATGAACGGATCTTGACGGCGAAACTTACTCCGAGTGGAGTGAGGCTTGTGGAGGCAGGGGAGAAGTTGATTCGCGCGATCGAGAAGAAGCTGTGGGATGGAATTCCGGAGAGTGCGGTGGAGGCGTTGAATAAGACGCTGGTGCGGTGTCTGGAAAATCTCGAGGGCTGATGCTCTAGATCGTTACTCAGAGGGATCTCAGCCTAAAGAGCCGAATGCAGGTCCTTCGACTGCGCCTCTCGCGGATGAAACTGCGAGAGACTCCGCTCAGGATGACACCTCTTGGGTTACTGCGTTTGCGAAAGGATGATAAGGACTGCTCTTAGATGTTACTGGTGGCGTGGAAGCGAAGGCGGACGTAGTCGGCTGTCCAGTTGCCGTCGGCGTCGCGGAGGATGGGTTCGAGGAGGGCAATCGTATTGGTCACCGCGGCGGCGCGGTCGGCTGGGTTGAGTTGATCGAGGACGCCGTTGCGGAAGGTGTTGAGCCAGGATTCCATGCCGTTGGGGAGCGGTGTGGGGCGGGGAATCAGATCAATTGATTGGATGGTGAAGCCGGCGGCTTCGAGCAGGCGGCGGTAAATGGCGGGCGAGGGGTAGAAGCTGGCGGCGGCTGCTTCTGCGTCGATGCCGAAGGGTGCGAGCGTGGCCTGGAGTGCGGTGCGGATGGCGGCAATGTTGCCTTGGCCACCCATCTCGGCGACGAATCGTCCGCCGGGACGGAGAGCGCGATGAATTCCAGCGAGTGCTGCTTGTTGGCCTGGGACGCCGGTGATCCAGTGGAGCGCGGCATTGGAGAAGACGGCGTCGAATTGGTGATGGTAGGGCAGGGCGGTGGCGTCGTGATGTTCGAAGGTCAGGCCGCTGCCGCTGCGCGCGCTTCGCTCGCGTGCGGCGGCGAGCATGGCGGGTGATGCGTCGACACCGATGACGATGGCTCCTGTGGCGGCGAGTTGTTCGGTGAGGGCTCCGTCTCCGCAGCCGAGGTCGAGGATCTCTTCGCCGGGTTTGGGGTTGAGCAGGGCTACCACGTCGGAGGCGAGGTTGGCGACGAAGCGGCCGTTGGCGGCGTAGGCTTCGGTGTTCCAGGTCTGGCCAGTCGTGGTTGGAGCGTGCATGGGAATATTGTCCGCCGGTCGAGCAGGATGCGCGAGGAAGATAAGAATTTGTGAAGGTGGAATAAGCCGAGTAGTAAGATCGCAGCACCATGAAAAAACTTATTTGTCTGCTCTCTCTGATGGCGTCGTTTGCGAGTTTTTCAGCGGCCTGGGGTCTCGAGACGCCGGTGCGGCATGAGTTTGTGATCAAGAACTTTCAAGACCGAGAGCGGCGTGGTGCTGCCTGAGGCGCATGTGGTGTATGGGACGTATGGGCATCTGAATGCCGCGCACGACAATGTGATTCTGCTGCCGTCGCACTACATGGCGAAGCTGAATGGATATGAGTGGTTGATGGGGCCGGGAAAGGCGCTGGATCCTGAGAAACTTTTTCTGGTGACGACGGAGCTGTTTGGGAATGGGAGTTCGTCTTCGCCGAGTAATACTCCGGAGCCGTTCCATGGGCCGCGGTTTCCGGTGATGACGATTCGCGACAACGTGGAGGCGGTGCATCGGCTGTTGACGGAAGATTTGAAGGTGACGCATCTGAAGGCCGTGATTGGGTTTTCGATGGGGGCGCAGCAGGCGTTTCAGTGGGTGGTGAGCTATCCGGATTTTATGGATCGTGCTGTAGCGACGTCGGGGACGGCGAAGACGTATGGGCATGGGATCGTGCGGTTAGAGGGTGAGATCGCGGCGATTACAGCGGATGAGAAGTTCAAGGGTGGCGATTATACGGAGGAGCCGCAGACGGGGATTAACGCGTTCGGAATGGTGTGGGCCGCGTGGTTGTATTCACCGCAGTGGTGGCGAGATGAGCTTTGGCGAACGAATGCGAAGCCGGGAACTACATTTGACGATGTGGTGAACCGGTTTCGGACACGGTTCATTCCGGGCGCGGATGCAAATAATTTGATTCTGCAGATGCGGACCTGGGAGAAGCACGATGTGGGGACGACGCCGGGATTTGGTGGAGATGAGAAGAAGGCGCTGGGGTCGATCAAGGTGCCATTTTTGTATATGCCTTCGATGACGGACCAGTATTTTCCGGTTGGCGACGCGCGGTACGAGGCGCAGTTTATGCACACGGTGTCGCTGCTGCCGATTCCTTCGCTATGGGGACATCCGGCTGGGGCTGCAGCTGATCCTGCGGATGCGAAATTTCTGAATGAGAATATTGCGAAGTTTCTTGCGGGCGAGCCGGTGGCTGCGGAGAAGGTTGTTCCTGCGTCCTGAGCTAGCGAATATTGAATGTTTCAGCGGCCAAGCAGATCTAGAAGCACAACGGCTTCGTTGTGTTCGGTGTCTTTTGCGCCGAAGAGAAGGGTGGCGGGGCCCTTTGCGACGGCTTGCTTCAGGATACCCACCTGTGCGCTGTTATTTTTCAGTTCGGCCCTATATCGCGATTTGAATTCGGGCCATCTTGCGGGATCGTGTGCGAACCACTTACGCAGCTCTGTGCTGGGCGCGACGTCTTTGAACCACAGATCGACTCGGGCCTTCTCTTTGGTGAGGCCTCGGGGCCAGAGGCGGTCGACGAGGATACGTGTGCCGTCGGATTTGGAGTGTGCTTCGTAGACACGTTTGAGTTGGATGGCCACAGTTTGTCTTCGCTCTGGCGTTGGGGGAACTAGGAGCCGTAGCCTCGGTGTTTCATGGCGGCAAGCTCTTCGGGGCTGGGCCAGGAGATGGTTAGGAGGAAGGCAGAATCGTCTATTGCTTCCACGTCGTGTCGGATGGAGGCCGCGAGGGTGAAGAGGTTGCCGACGCGGACGTCGTGCGATTTGCCGTGGACGCTGACGCGGACGTGGCCTTTGAGGCACTGGATCGAGATGGTTCCGTCGGCGTGGTGTTCCTTCATACGTGCTGCGGCTTCCATGGTAATGAGGACGATTCTGAAGTCGTGTTTCTTGAAGAGGGTTCTGGCGTTGTGGCCGGATTGCCACGGTTTTTTCTGCTCAGATTCGGCGATCTCCTTGAGGAGGTCGAACTGCGCCAATTTATCGACCATGGTGCCGTCTTGCAGGGAGGTTGTCATGTTCGCTCCTTTTGGCAGATAAATTTACTCTTTCTGAAGCCCGGATGCGACGGGCGACTTGATGGCGGATGTTTTCATATACTTGATTCTCCTTGGGTCATGGGTTATGCCCGACGGAAGAATATTGGAGAGTGGAACCAGTGACGACGAAGACGACGGCGGCGGTTGCGTTTGCGCAGGAGAATAAAGGGCGATTTGTTGAAGAGTTGAAGGCGCTGTTGCGGATTCCTTCGATATCGACTGATCCTGAGCGGGCGGAGGACGTGCGGCGGGCGGCTGAGTTTGTTGCCGCGGAGCTGAAGCGGATTGGAATGGAGAATGTCCGGCTGATCGAGACGACGTCGGCGAAGCATCCGGGTGGGCATCCGCTGGTGTATGCGGATTGGCTTGCATGCGGAAGGAAAACCGACGGTGCTTTGCTACGGGCATTATGACGTGCAGCCGGCGGAGCCTCTGGATGAGTGGAAGTCGCCGCCATTTGAGCCGACGGAGCGGGATGGGAATATTTATGCGCGCGGAGCTGTCGATGACAAGGGGCAGATGTGGATGCATGTGAAGGCACTGGAGTCGCTGATGGCTGCGGGTGGAGGGAAGCTGCCGGTGAATGTGCGGGTGATTGTTGAGGGGGAGGAAGAGGTTGGAGGTGAGGGGATTGCCGCTTTTGTGCGGGAGCATGGGGATCAGTTGAAGGCGGATGTGGCGCTGGTGTCGGATACGGAGATGTTTGCGCCGGAGTTGCCGACGCTTTGTGTGGGGCTGCGCGGGATGATCTATACGGAGATCGAGGCGCGGGGAGCGCGGACCGATCTGCATTCGGGGATGTATGGCGGCGCGGCGCCGAATCCGTTTGTGGCGCTGGCGCAGGTGATAGCGAAGTTGAAGGATGAAAACGGAAAGATTTTGATTCCGGGTTTCTACGACAAGGTGGAGAAGCCGACGGATGCTGAGTTGAAGGCTTGGAAGGCGTTGCCGTTCGATGAAGAGCACTATCGGGAGACCGAGGTTGGAAGTGTTTCGCTGACGGGGGAGCCGGGGCTTAGCGTGCTGGAGAGAACGTGGGCGCGGCCGACGCTCGATGTGCATGGGATGCCGGGTGGGTTTATTGGTGCGGGGGCGAAGACGGTGATTCCTGCGAAGGCGGTGGCGAAGGTGAGTATGCGGCTGGTGCCGGATATGACTCCGGCGGAGAGCTTTGCGAAGTACAAGGCGTATGTGGAGTCGTTGACGCCGAAGGGAATTGTGCTGGACGTGCGGTTGATTCATTCGGGCGATCCGATTGTGGTGAGTACGGATAACCAATTTGTGAAGGCGGCGACTGAGGCTATGCATGAGGTGTTCGGAAAGGAGACGGTGTTTGTGCGCGGGGGCGGATCGATTCCGATTGTGGGGGATTTTGTGCGGGAGTTGAAGACGCCTACGGTGATGATGGGGTTTGGGCTGCCGGATGACAATCTTCATGCGCCAAATGAGAAGTTTCATCTTGGCGAATTTTCATCGCGGGATTGAGTCGATCGTGCGGTTTCTGAGTGGTGTGGGTGCCTGATGGTGCAGGGGGCTCCATGAGGTGTCGGGGGATATGTGCTGGCGGGCGGGAAGAGCTCGCGGATGGGTTCTGACAAGGCGCGGTTGGAGTTAGGGGGCAGGCCGCTGGTGCTTCACGCGGTGACGAAGCTGCGAAGAGTTTGTGCGGATGTTCAGATTTTGAGTAGCGATCCGGAGTTGGAGGCATTCGCTCCGCTGGTGCGGGATATTCACGAAGGGTGCGGGCCGATGGGTGGGATGGAGGCGGCGTTCGGGCATTCGCGGCATGAGTGGAATCTATTTTTGCCAGTCGATATGCCGTTTTTGCCAACAGCGCTGTTGGATCATTGGGTTGGAACGGTGATCGCGCGGGAGAGCGGTGGCGCGAGGATAGCAATCTTTACCGTCGACGGCGTTCCGCAGCCCTTGTTTTGTATGTTGCACCGAGAGGTTGCGGCTTTCGTCGATGAAGCGATGCAGCACGGCGAGTACAAAGTGTTTCCGGTGCTGGGGGCCGCGGGCAAAGAGCTGGCGGCGAGACAGGGAGTTCTTTTGGACCGAGCGTTTTTCAACCTGCCGTGGGACGAAGGTTCGATGTTCTCTGACGATCCAAGTACGGAAGAGGGGGAGCCATGGACTACTGTGACTGAGGCGCAGCGAGCGGCGAAGCATCTTTGGTTTGCGAACCTGAATACTCCTAAGGAGTTTGCCGACGCGGAGAAGCACCTCGATGCGCTGGATACGTAGGGGATACCTTGAAGGAACGATGGGTTAGGCTAGAGCTGTATTCGGATTTTGCGCAGTGGGGAGTTTCGAGTATGGCTGATTCGGACGAAAAAGCAGACCAGGAAAATGCTGAGGTTACGGCGGACACTCCGCTGGTCGAGAGTGTTTCTGAGGATGTGTCTGCTGAGGTCGGCGAATTTATGGAGCAGGCGGCGCAGCAGAACGAGGCTGCGGCTGAGGCTGTTCCGGATATCAAGAACAAACCTGGACCGTACATTTCGTTTGAGCATGTGTACAAGTCGTTCGGCGAGTTTGTTGTGCTGGAGGATGTGAATTTTTGTGTTCTGCCCGGAGAGACGCTTTGCATTCTTGGGCGAAGCGGTGTGGGCAAGTCAGTGTCGCTGCAGATGTTGTTGGGATTTTTAAAGCCGGACAAGGGTGTCAACGGGTTGCGGGGGAGAATATCTGCGGCTTCGTCGGAGAAGGAGTTGCAGGCGATCCGGCGGAAGGTGACGATGGTCTTCCAGAACGGGGCGCTGTTCGACTCGATCTACGGTGGGCGAGAACGTTGCGTTTCCGATGCGGGAGCGGGGCGACATGGCCGAGGACCAGATTCTGCAGGTGGTGAAGGGGTTGCTGGAGATGGTGGGGGTGGCTGGGATGGAGAATCTGCTGCCGTCGGACCTATCGACTGGGATGAAGCGTTCGGTTGCGATTGCGAGGGCGCTGGCGGCCCAGCCGGAGGCCGTGCTGTACGACGAGCCGACGACGATGGTGGATCCGCTGATGGCGAATCTGCTGGGCAGCTTGATTGAGCGGCTGAAGCAGCAACTGCATCTGACGAGCATTGTGGTCACGCACGACATGCGTTTGGCGAAGAAGCTGGCGGACCGGGTTGTGTTTCTGAGCGCGGGCAAGGCGATCTTCTTTGGAACGATGGAGGAGATGGAGCGCTGCCAGGACCCGATTGTGCAGGAGTTTTTGACTCTGGATGAGCTCGTAACGCCGGTTTAGCCCATTTAGGGAAGACAGGCGAGATCTTGGTAAAGATATGTCTGCGTAGATTTTACAGTCTCATTACAATGACAATTTTCGGTTGTTGCCAAGCCCAGTCCTGACACGTATGCTGCAAAGTAGTATCCCGAACTGCATTCCGCGAGAAACCGAGTTGGCCAGCGATTAACGGCTTTGAGGGAAACGAACTGTTCAGAGTGGTGTTTCAGCTATTGGTCAATTGTAATTTTGGATCGGTTCTGTCCTTGAAACCAGTTTCAGGCATCCTACCGATTTTGAGGCCCAGGGAATACTAAGTTGAAAGGCGTTCGCTATGGCGACACCGGACTATCTGCAGCAAGTTGTTGTTTCAGGAAGAAATCGTGCAGGGAGCGGACGACGCACGTCTGCAGCAGAAACAGGATTATTTCGAAAGCCTTCTGTAACGAGCACGGTGTGGGCGTCGCTCGACATGCTGACGGTAGTGGTTGCGGCGATGATGGCTTTGCGGTTTCGCGTGGTCACGCCGCCGGATGTTTCCCGACTGAATGTTCTGCCCCATCTCATTAAATCTTCGCCATATCTTCTACCGTTTTACATCGTATGGTTTGGGATCTGCGTGGTGTTTTTTACCCGCCAGTACGGGTTGTATGGCTCGATTCAACATCGCAGCGGCTTGCACGAGCAGCGAATGACGGTTCAGGCGACGCTGACCTCGGGATTGCTTCTGTGCGGCACGCTTTATCTTTCGAGCGGGGAGGCGATATCGCGGGTTGTTGTGGCGCTGATGGTGGTATTTTCTACGGCGCTGCTTTGCCTGCGAAGAGCGATGTGGCGGCGGTTGGTGTACCGACGCTTCCGGGCGGGGATCGAGACTCGCAATGTGTTGATTGTGGGTGCGGGGAGGGTCGGGCAGGCGCTGCGGAATCACATTGAGTCGTTGCAGTATCTGGGTTTTCGCTTCAAGGGATTTGTCGCGTTGAGTGAGCGCGAGGTGGAGTCTGGCGATGCGGATGTGATTGGCGATGTGCGCAACTGCCTTTCGCTGGCACGTTCGCTATTTGTGGACGAGATTTTTTTCTCGGTGCCGGCGGATAAGAAGATCGTGATTGGCATGGTGGAAGAGGCGCGGATCGCCGGGATCGACGTACGGGTGGTGCCGGATATGTATGACGGGCTCGCCTGGAATGCGAGGGTGGAGTACATCGGGCAGTTTCCGACTATTCCGTTGCATCGCAGGGATTTCCCGATCGGCGGAATTCTGGTGAAGCGTGTTCTGGACATTACTGTTTCATCGCTCGCGCTGGTGGTGGGCGCTCCGTTCATGTTGGCGATTGCGATTGCGATTCGCATGGACTCTGAGGGCAGCTATCTTTTACAAGTCGCAGAGGATTGGACGGAAGGGCCGCGCGTTCCCTTGCTACAAGTTCCGGACGATGGTGCACAACGCCGACGTGCTGAAGGCCGAGCTGGAGCATATGAACGAGCGGGACGGCGTGCTGTTCAAGATTGCGAACGATCCGCGCATCACTAGGGTGGGGAGAGTATTGCGGAAGTATTCGCTGGATGAGCTGCCGCAGTTTTATAACGTGCTGAAGGGCGATATGAGCCTGGTGGGGCCTCGGCCACCGATGGCGGCGGAAGTGGAGCAGTACGATCTGGCACATCTGCGCAGGCTGGATGTGCTGCCGGGTATCACGGGGTTGTGGCAGGTGGAGGCGAGACAGGATCCCTCGTTCGACAGCTATATCTCGCTGGACACGGCGTACGTGGAGAACTGGAACCTGATGATGGATCTGAGGATTCTGGCGCGGACGGTGGGCGTGGTGTTGAGCGGGACTGGCTCGTAAAGCCGTTCTCCTGTTTTCTGTTCTGACAGAAGTCGTGGAATGTCGTTTTCTCACGGAAAACAACGGATAGCGTTTTGCCCATGGATGTACTCACAGGAAAACAACTCACGCGGTAAAGACGTGAAGATAGCGCTTGCCCAGATCAACCCGACGGTGGGAGACTTCGCCGGGAATACGAAGAAGATTCTTGAATATGCAGCCCGAGCCGGAGATTTGGGTGCCGGCCTGGTGGTCTTTCCCGAGCTTGCGGTGTGCGGGTATCCGCCGGCGGATTTGCTGGAGAAAGCTGTGTTTGTCGCGCGGGCTGAACAGGCTGTGGCGGAGATCGCGGGATGGACTGCGGTGGCGGGGCGTCCGGCGATATTGTGCGGGTCGGTGATGGCTGCGGTCGCCAGTGTGGGTAAGCAAGTGAGGAATGTGGCGGTGCTGCTCTCGGATGGCAGAGGTGAGCTTCGTGCAGCAGAAGATGCTGCTGCCGTTCTACGACGTGTTTGATGAACAGCGGTACTTTGAGGCGGCGACGGAGCAGACGCTGACGTGTGTGGATGGTCAGCCGCTGGCGATTACGATCTGCGAGGATGCGTGGAACGATAAGGGTTTTTGGCCGCGGCAGATGTATCCGGTCGATCCTGTTGAGGGGTTGATGCGCAGTGGGAGGCGCGGAAGAAGGAACTGGGAGGGCATCCGCGGATCATCGTGAATATCTCGGCCTCGCCGTATTGGCAGGGGAAGCCGCAGTTGCGGCAGAGTATGCTGGCGGCGATCGCGAAGCGCCATTGTGCGTATGTTGTGATGGTGAACCAGGTGGGTGGGAATGACAGCCTGGTGTTTGATGGATCGTCGGTGGTGATTCGACCGGATGGAGAGGTGGTGGTGCGGGCCGCTTCGTTTGAAGAGGATCTGGTTGTCTTTGATACGGACGATGGCGGGGCTGTTGTTGCGGACGCTGCGGTGGATTGGGTTGCGGAGTTGTGGGGTGCGCTGGTGCTGGGAACTCGGGATTATGTGAGGAAGTGCGGGTTCAGCAAGGTGCTGGTGGGGTTGAGCGGGGGAATCGATTCGGCGCTGGTGGCGGCGATTGCGGTGGATGCGCTGGGAGCGGAGAACGTTGTGGGGATCGGGATGCCGACGGAGTATTCGTCGCTGGGGTCGATTGAGGATGCGCGAAAGCTGGCGAAGAATCTGAAGATACGGTTTGAGTTGCTGCCGATTCATGATGTGTTTGCGCAGTTTCAGCACGTGTTGCAGCCGTTGTTTGCGGGCACGCCATTTGGTCTGGCGGAGGAGAATCTGCAGCCGCGAATTCGCGGGACGCTGCTGATGGCGTTGTCGAACAAGTTCGGTGCGCTGGTGCTGACGACAGGCAACAAGAGCGAGATGTCGACCGGCTATTGCACGCTATACGGCGATATGGTGGGGGCGCTGGCGGTGATTGGCGATGTGATGAAGACGCGGGTGTATGCGCTGAGCCGGTATGTGAATCGTGTGAAGGAGGTTATTCCCTGGGCGACGATCGAGAAGCCTCCTTCGGCGGAGCTGCGGCCGGAGCAGCGGGATACGGATTCGTTGCCGCCGTATGAGGTTCTGGATCCGATTCTGGAGGCGTATGTGGAGCGGTATTGCTCGGCGGAGCAGATTGCGGAGGAGCAGGGAGTTGACGTACGGCTGGTGAGATCGGTCTTACAGCTGGTGGAGCGGAGCGAGTACAAGCGGCAGCAGGCAGCTCCGGTACTGAAGGTGACGAAAAAGTCGTTCGGAATGGGCCGCCGGTTTCCCATTGCGGTCAAGGTTCAGGTGTAATAGAGATGCTGCGCGCAATCGCCGCAGCGGAGGATGGATTCTTTGAAGATTTCGTATTTGATGTTGGCAGGATTGGCGACGGCTCTTAGCGTTACAGCAATGGCAGGGAGCACAGGCTGGAGCGGGAGCGGCGCCAGCTCCAACAGCAGGCGCAGAAGCCTGCGGCACCACTGCAGTTGCAGGATATGGGGCAGGCGGCAAAGGCTGATCCGTTTCCGCCAGTAAACCGAAGTACTTTACGGCGTCTTCGCCCACGGTGGATACGGTAAATGCGTTTCTGAAGGCGCTGTGGGGATATGACTCGAATCGCATCTGGCGGGTGGAGGCGATCCAGGCGACGCCAGCGCCGAACGTCAGCAAGGTGGTGGTGTTCGTGTCGGATAAGACGCCGGGCGCCAAGGTGCAGCCGACGGCGTTCTTTGTGACTGCCGGATGGGAAGCATGCGGTTGCGGGCGACTCGGTGGTTCCGTTTGGCGCGACGCCGTTTGCGGATCTGCGCAAGACGTGCAGGCTCGCGCCGATGGCGCGACGCGCGGCGCTACGGGCAAGGACCTGATGCTGGTGGAGTTTGCCGATCTGCAGTGCCCGCACTGCAAAGAGGCCCAGGGCACCATGGACCAGCTGGTGAAGGACTTCCCGAACGCTCGCGTGGTGTATCAGAGCTTCCCGCTGGTTGATCTGCATCCGTATGCGTTCAAGGCGGCGGCGTATGGGTATTGCGTTCAGAAGCAGAAGAACGATGCCTATTTTGTCTATTCGGCGGCGGTGTTTGATACGCAGGCTGCGTTGACGCCGGAGACGGGAGACGAGACGCTGAAGAATGCGGTGACCAAGGCTGGCCTGGATCCGGCGGCGATCGATGCGTGTGCGGCGACTCAGGCGATCAAGGACCAGGTGAATGCGTCCATCAAACTGGCGCAGGATGTTGGGGTCGAGCAGACGCCGATGCTGGCGGTGAACGGACATCTGCTGCCGCTGACCGGAGTTCCGTATGAGACGCTGAAGAACATCATCGCGTATCAGGCGTCGCTGGATGGAGTGAGCACGGGCGCGACTGGGCCGGCGGTGGGGAGCAGTTCGAATCCGCCTTCGTTAGGCAAGTAGTATTGGAGAGGGAAAGGCCCGGTCTTCGGACCGGACCTTTTTTATTTTGGGGCCAGCGAATTTTGCGATGGATCTTAGTTTGAGATTATGAACGATTGAAGTTTGCTGCCCTGGTAGTAGAACTGCGTCGCGGAGGATGCGATCTTTTCGAAGATGAAGGAGTCTCGCGAGATTGAGGCTTTCTTGCCGTCTACTCCGGCGTAATGGCCTGGGGGAAGATTCCAGACGACGGAGAGCGTTGTGGCCTGTGCTGGGTTGACGACGATCTCGGTGATGGGCTGGCCCTTTTTATCGGTGACCAGGACTACCTTTTCGAGGAGATTTTTTGGGTCGTCGCCCTGGATGAGCGCGACGACGAAGGACGCGTTCGGTCTTTGGATAGAAGTTGCCGACGGCTACGCCGGGGCATTGGCCTTGATGGGCGTTTTTCCAGAGCTTCCAGTCGCTGGAGGGAAGATCGAAGGGCGACAGAATCTTCCAGTGGTCCTGCTCGACCGCTGATTTTAGCGCGTCGGGCAATCCACTGAGACAGTCTTCGGCTCATGCGCTACGCGGAGACTGTGAGGAAGAGCATGCGACCAGGATCCATTTAGACAGTTTGCGAGTTTCATTTTCATCCTGAATCGAAGATACTCGATTCCCGCGTCTGGAGAGAAGCAGAACTCACGCAGACGTGCCGCTTATCTTCTTCCTGCAGTTCCTCTTCTGTCTTGTGTGATGCGACCGTTCCAAAGCAATTGAGGCAGATTGAAGTGAACGAACCATCCTTGTTGCGCCTGTGGGGAAAGAACGGAGCAGTCTTATAGGCCATTGGCGACCTCCTAAGGAGACTCGATACTACTCCGGAAATGTGGCGAGGTTTGTCTATCGTCCGACATAGTCATGAATATTTCACAAGGGAATTTCGCGCAGGTCTCGGTCATTGAGTGAAGGCTCGGAGCTCTATTTGCGGACGATGTAGATGAAGCGGAGGAGGAAGAGGGCGGCGAGGAGGTAGAGCATCCAGTCTTTGCGTTTGGCGCGGCCGGTGAGGAGTTGGAGGAGGGCGTAGCTGGTCAGGCCGAAGCTGAGGCCGTCGGCGATGGACCAGGTGAGAGGGATGGTGGCGACGGTGAGGAAGGCGGGGATGGCGAACTGAGGGTCGTCCCACTCGATGTGGGCGAGACCGGTGGCCATGAGAGAGCCGACAAGGATGAGTGCGGGCGCGGTGGCGAAGCTGGGGATGGCGCCGACGAGCGGGGCGATGAAGAGCGCAAGGAAGAAGAGGATGCCGGTGACGATGGCGGTGACGCCGGTGCGGCCTCCGGCAGCGACTCCGGCGGAGGATTCGATGTAGCTGGTGACGGTGCTGGTGCCGGTGAGCGAGCCGAGGATGGTGGAGGTGGCGTCGGCGAAGAAGATGCGGTTGAGGCGGGGGATGGTGTGGTCGGGGGCGATGAGGCCGGCGCGCTGGGTGACGGCGACGAGGGTGCCGATGTTGTCGAAGAGATCGACGAAGAGGAAGACGAAGATGATTTCGAAGACGCCGATGCGGAGTGCGGCGGGGATATCGAGGTGGAAGGCGGTGGCTTTGATGGCGGAGAGATTGTAGGGAGCGGGTTGCCAGTGGACCTGATGGCAGAGGACGCCGAGGAGCGTTGTGGTGAGGACTCCGATGAGCATGGAGGCGCGGATGCGGAGGACTTGCAGGATCGCGATGAGGAGAAGGCCGAAGATGGCGAGGATGGTTGGCGGGGAGTGGAGGTTGCCGAGGGTGACGGTGGTGGCGGGGCTGGGGACGATGATGCCGGCGTTGCGGAATCCGATGAAGGCGATGAAGAGGCCGATGCCTCCGCCGACGGCGGCGTGGAGTTGGTGCGGGATGGCGGCGACGAGGCGCTGGCGGATGCCGCCGATGGTGAGCACGAGGAAGATGACTGCCGGAGAGGAAGACGGCTCCGAGGGCGGTCTGCCAGGGGACGCCCATGCCTTTGACGACGGTGTAGGTGAAGTAGGCGTTGAGGCCCATGCCGGGGGCGAGGGCGAGCGGGTAGTTGGCGAGCGCTCCCATGAGGATGCTGCCGAAGGCCGCGCAGAGGCAGGTGGCGGCGGTGACGGCGGCGAGGGGCATGCCGGTTTCACTGAGGATGGCTGGGTTGACGAAGATGATGTAGGCCATCGTGATGAAGGTGGTGAGGCCGGCGAGGATCTCGGTGCGCCAGTCGGTGGCGTGGTCGGAGAAGCCGAAGTAGTGCTCCAGGCGAGTACGGATGGGCATCAGGTGCGGCTCCAGTTCGGAATCAAGGTTTGTTGGAAACTAAAATGGGTGGAGTATGTACAGCATAGCGTGAGAGGAGTTCGATGACAGCAGAGGATGTGAAGAAATTGCTGGGATTGAAGCCGCATCCGCGTGAGGGTGGATGGTATGTGCGGACCTATGAGGCTCCGGAGTTTGTGAGCGCGGCGGCGTTTTGCGATGCGCGGTATGCGAGGTGCGAGAAGGACGGGGACGGCGATATATTATCTGCTGGAGCCGGATACGCTTCAGCGAGATGCATCGCCTGAAGTCGGATGAGGTGTTTCATTTTTATGCGGGAGATGCTGTGGAGATGCTGCAGTTGAGGGAGGGTGGAAGCGGGACGACGGTGGTGATCGGGAATGATCTGCTGCGTGGGGAGCGGCCGCAGGTAGTGGTGGAGCGTGGGGTGTGGCAGGGATCTCGGCTGGTGGATGGCGGACAGTGGGCGTTGCTGGGATGTACGGTGAGTCCGGGGTTTGAGTTTGAGGATTATGAGGCAGGTGAGAGGGCGGAGCTGTGCGCGGGGTGGCCGGAGTTTGCGCGGAAGATTATTGCGCTCACGCGGGTGGGGTCGTAAGGCGGCGATGAAGTGGTGTATTCGACTTTAAGGTGGGTGAGACGGAGCGGAATTGGTTGGACCAGCGCGCGCGAGATAGGCAAGCCGTTATTGGGGTAGTCGGGTATTCAGTTTGCTAATCCTTCGGTTGTGATCGCAGGGCAAGTCAAACGCTGCTCGGTGGAGTTTCAGCGACGGCAAACTTCGGATTCATTTAGCTGAGGGTCCCCAGTCCGGAGGCTCGTCGCCAGCATGCCTTGGGTTGCCGGCTCTCTGTATATCAATCATGTGATGATGCTTTGTTTTGCGTTGGACCATTTGGTTGATGAGTTTGACGGTTTCAAGATAAGTTGTCTGGGACATCATTGCGAGCTGTCCGCCGGCCTCTGAGATTGCTGCGAAGACCTTCAGAAGCAGCACCTGCTGATACTCAAGAAAATTGGGATAGGTGTCTGTTTTGACATACGCAAATAGCTCGATCTGGAATCGTGCCTCCTGAAATCCGATGAGATTGACACGGATATTATTCGGTTCGATCTTTGGGTCTTCAACCAGAAGTGTCTTTATGTCTTCGAGAATGCGGTTGAGTTGTGCCTGAGATGTGTCGTGGCGAAGAGTAAGCAGGTGGTGAAACCAGAACTTATCTCTCAAAGTGAAATTCTCGGCACTCATCTGAGCTATCTTGGAATTCGGAATCGATACGATCGTTCGGTCCATAGTTCGCAGCCGCGTCGAAGACAGACCGATGTCTTCAATAACGCCTGTTTGATCCGCAATCCGACAGAAGTCACCGATTCGGATCGTATCGCGCATAATGATCGAGATCCCGCCGAATAGATCCTGGAGGGTATTTTGGGCTGCGAGAGCTAACGCGATGCCGCCGATGCCAAGGCCCGCCAGCATGGCTGAGACATTAATGCCAGCCTGCCGCAGAAAGATAAGTAGCACGGCAAATGCAACAAATATTTTTGTAAGTCTCTGAATCAGCGTGATGACAGCGATCTTCTGTTGGACACCGGTTGCGATAGAGCGCCGCCTACCTGCCATAGCGGCAAGATCAACGATGCTAACGAGCAGCCAACCGAATCCAATCACGCTCAGGACGTCGGCTGATAGTCCCCAGTAGTGCCTGGCCAGCGCGGAGAGGGAGACTGCTTCGGCACCCATGAGGGCCAGGGATAAAAGCAAAATCCGCACAGGTGCCTTTAGCTTGCGCAGGACTTCTTCTTTGTTTTCGATTTTCTGTTTGTTTAGGAAGATCTGGAAGATCCAGAGCAGAATCCGCGTAACGAGAGATGACAAAACTAGAGCCAGAAGGACGCCAAAGACGATGGTAATTATGCGCCAAAGTGGCAAGCCGAAAAGCTGAATCTGCCGAAGTGATTCCGGGAAGTAATGTGAGAGATCAAATGGGTTCAGATGCGCATACGCTTCAGGAATTCTTGCCAGAGTTTCAGAGGCAAATAGCCAAATGGGTGGTTGCTGATTGCGTTGAACTCGATCAAGCAAAATATCTAATTCGCCGTTTTGCGTTTTTGCGACTCCAATCTTTTCTCGATTTTGCCGCAGGCCGTCGCGGATATCTCCCTCTTCGTCTTTTGATAGTTTGCGGATGCTTGAGGAAGGGCTTGCGTCGAGTACGGCTTTCAGTTCTTTCGCGAGTTCTTTGGCTTTCTCCTCCGGTAGCTTCGTATCGAGATACTGTGTTGCGACACTGAGATTGTCATTGTTGACAGCCTGCAGGAAGCCGATAGCGCATCCATATGGTGTTGAGCGACCTAGCGGGTCCGGTGGGGGCGGTGCGGGGGGTGGGGTTGTACTTGGCGGAACGCTTTCATCAGTCGCCGGACTCTGAGAAGCAGCGGGAGACGCTGCGGGAATTGGCTTAGGTGCTGAACGCGCCGTTGAAAGCTTCTGCGGCGATGCTCCTGCTGGTTCGAGGAGATACGCAAGAATGACGATTAGCTGCCAGGTGCCGCAGATTCGACGAAAAGAAACCATCACGTCTGATCCATCTTCTTTCGGCGCGATTGAGCTGATGGAAGATTTTGGAGGCGCGGGTCGGGATCGAACCGACGCATAAAGGTTTTGCAGACCTCTCCCTTACCACTTGGGTACCGCGCCTCGGGTGGGCTTATCGACTTCTGCCCTGCTGAATTGTAGGAGAAGTGTATCGCAGGCAGGATTCAGTTGGAGCGGGAGACCGGGGTCGAACCGGCGACATCTTCCTTGGCAAGGAAGCACTCTACCACTGAGCTACTCCCGCTCTTACAGGATTAAGTATAACGGCCAAGTTCCGTGTGGTCAACGCGTCGTGGCGTGTTACTGCACTGCCACCATAGTTTAGCGATCACGCAGGGTGACAAAATGCATCTCATTTGGTGATGGGCGCGTACTTAGAGTGAATGGACGTGAGGATGAACCAGATGACCAGGCCGACGCCACAAACGGAAGGACGGATTGAGCATTGGCAAGCAGTGCTCGATTCGGCCGGTGAAGGCATCTGGGGGCTCGATCTGGAAGGGAATTGCACCTTCGTCAATCGCATGGCGGTGAGGACGTTCGGTTTTGAAAGTGAAGAGTTGCTCGGAAACAATATGCACGAACTGGTGCACCATCACTATCCCGATGGGCGCCATTTTCCGGGAGAGGAGTGTCCGATCTACGACGTGATTCGCAAGAGAGTTGCGCTTAGGCAGGTGACGGACACGATGTTCCGGAAAAATGGGACGTCATTCCTTGCCGAAATCTCAGCACAGCCGGTGACGGTTGAAGACAATTTGGTGGGCGTCGTCGTGACTTTTCGCGAGGTAACTGAACTTCGACAGCAACAGGAGGACCTGCGCAAAGCCTGCGAACTGGCCGAGAGAAAGACGGCGGAACTCGATGCAGTCATCGAAAGTATGCCGCAAGGCGTGTACATCGCAACGCGCGGCGCCAAGATGCGATCGAATCAGGTTGCGAAGACGATGAGCGGCGGCGAGTTTCCCGAAGAGTTGAAGACGCTGGACAAGGCGCTGGCCGGGGAATGGTCCACCGAGACGGTGAGAACCTGCGACCGATGGATACGCAGCGTGGCTGCGCCAATTATTTTGAATGGGACGATTGCTGGCGGCGTCGCAGTGAATACCGATGTGACGCAGGCCAGGTTGCAAGATGAGGCGCTGCGGAGATCGGAGAAACTGGCGGCGGTGGGACAACTGGCTTCCTCGATCGCGCATGAGATCAACAATCCGCTGGAATCAATAACGAACCTTTTGTATCTTATTCGCCAGTCGAACTCGATGGAAGATGTGCAGTGCTACGCGGCGATGGCACAGGGGGAACTGGCTCGCGTTACGGAGATCACACTGCAGACGCTGCGGTTCAACAGGCAGCACAGCAAGCCCGTTGAAGTGGATATGGCCGAGCTGCTCCGTACGGTCATGGCCTTGTATGCGGGACGAATTCTGGTTCGACACATTGACTCCGAGATGAAACTAATTCCTTCGCCGAGCGTATTGTCGTTGGAAGGAGAGATTCGCCAAGTAGTCAATAACTTGGTGAGGAATGCGCTCGACGCGATGAGCAGCGGGGGGAGGCTACTTGTGCGGCTGCATCCCCAGCACGATTGGCGCAGTGGGACAAAGGGAGTTCGACTAACCGTTGCAGACACAGGAGAAGGAATTAGCCCGGAGATAAAGACTCACCTCTTCGAACCGTTTCAGACAACGAAGGAGATGACCGGAACCGGACTGGGACTGTGGGTCAGCAAGGGAATCGTCGAAAAACATGGGGGCCGCATTCTGACTAGAACGCGGCGTGGTGAAAAGCATGGGACTGTGTTTGCGGTGTGGCTGCCAGTGGAGTGCGGTCCTAGCTTGCAGGTTCAGGCAAATTGATAGCGATACGCGGGCCAGCCGTGATATTGGCGCGACGACGAGTGACGTGAGGAGTGAGGAGCAGAATGAGGTTACTCGAGTCGCTCATCGTGGTTGTGTTCGCTGTGGCCGATTGAAAACCGGGTAAGTAGGCGAGTCCGGGATATCCGCTGATGCTGGCGGATTCGCTTTTGGTAAGACTGCTGACCATGACTGCAGTCTCTCCGTCATTGACGGTCACATCGGAGGCGAATTGCTGGCTGTTCAGGACTGGAATATCGTTTAGCGCACCGCCGGTGAGCGCCTCGATTTTCAAATCGATGTGCATTTTGATGGCGCCCGACCTCTGAATGACAGGTGTTGCTTTGAGGGTAAGGCCGAGATCTTCGTACTGAATTTGAGGGATGGTAATTGGGCTGCCGACTGCTGCGTTGAGGAGGCTGGAGGCGCTGACTCCGTTAATGGAGACGCCGGCAAGGGCTGATGTGGACGCGGGTGAAGCAGTGGAGTAGGTCGCCGTGGTGATGGGGTATCGTTCCCCGATGCGGAAGACGGCGTCCTGCCTTTCACCGACTCGAAGCTGGATATCGTTCAAAGCGCGGGTGTCACTGGCCGTCAATCCGAGATTGAATGTTGAGCTCTGGTTAGCGGTGACGCCGGTCATCGTGATGCCGCCGCCAAAGAAGCCAAGAGTATTGGAAAGAATCGAGCTTTGAACAAGTCCGGAGGCGATCAAAGCGAGCGCAATCTCGATGTTGCTCGAGCCTGCGGGAATTAGACCTTGAGCGATGGCCTGATTGATTGCGGTTTGATTCGCATTGACGATGGCATTTGCTTCGGAGTTGACGTTGTATATACCGATCTGCTGTGGGAGTTGTGCTCCGATGTTGCGCTGGTTCGTCTTGTCCACGGAGTAAAGCTTGAGGTCGATCATGACCTCGCTGCCGCCGTCGATGAGGTCGGCAAGGGTGAGATTGATGTAGCTGAGGGTTTCTTGCGGAGCGCGAATAACGATGTTGCCAGAGCTCTTGTCGACGGTGAGTTGCTTCACGTCGAATACGTTTCGTACGACGTTTCCGAGCTCGTCCATCTGGTCGTTGGTCATGCCAGGGACGTAGATGGTCTCCTGCAGCTGACGTTCGAAGCGCTGGCGATTTTCCGGCGTATCTTTAGCGACAAGTACGTTTCTTGCATCCAGCGGGACCGCAAAGAGATGGGCCATGCCGAGCAGGATCGGCACCGTCTGCTGGTAAGGTGAGTCGTCGAGGTCGAAGCGGAGCTCCTGCCTTTGAACGGACTCGTCGAAGGAGGCGCGGATACCGTAGCCAGAGAGGACTTGCCGGACCACCTCCTGCTCATCGGCGCGCAGATGAAAGCTCTTCGGGCCTGGGTTTGGAAGAAGAGTGACCGGACCCGCGATGGCCGGGCCCTCTCGGATCCAGGGCTCGATCTCAGGATGAAAAGCTTTCGGGAGCGAGCCATTATCGACGCTCTGGCCGACGATGCTGTTGAGCGGATCGAGCAGGCGAGCTTCGGCCAGGAGGGTCTCGGCCTTCTCGTGCTGGCCGAGCAGGCGAGCCTTGCCGGACTCCTGCACGAGCTGAGAGACGTGCCGCTGATGAGTGACTGTGTACGCCATCGCGTAGTCGTTGTTCGAAGGGTTGAGCTTCACCGCTTTGTCGAACTGAATCTCGGCACCAGCGAGATCGTTGTGTTCCAGCAGGCGCGCGCCCGCCAGATAGGCGTCTTCAGCAGCCTGGACCTGGTGTTTTGTAGGTGGACCGACGGTGATTTCCACGTTCTTATTGACGGTCGGCTTGTTGTCAGTGGGTGCTGGAGTTTGGGCGAGCGTCGGGGTACAGAGGCTGCAGAGTGCAAGCGTGACGGCGCATCCAGCGATTGCGGATGCCCGAAACTGGAGTGTGGCACTCATTGACTACAGATTAGACGCAGCCGTCGGCTAACGGGCGCTGGCGATGCTTTGAATGCGTGGGCGCTCGCTGCTGGGCGGGCGACGCATGCCGTTACGGATCTGCGTCGTGTTCAGGTCGAGTTCCGCCAGAGTGCGGCTCAAGGTGTTGCGGTGCATGCCGAGCTCTTCGGCGGCCTTGCACTGGTTGCCTTTGTGCTGCGCGAGCACTTCGAGGATATAGCGCTTCTTAAATTGACGAACCGCCTCCGTGTAAGGGATACCGGCGCTATGCATCTGCGTGATCAGACCGTCCAATTCGCGCTTCAAGGTTGTTCCTCGCTTGCGGTTCCTTTCTGGAACCACACTCTCATTGTGCCTCTACGATGGCGGTTTGATCCAGTTGGGCGCGTTGTGCTTGAGTTGCTGCGCGCCATTCAGAATCTGCTGCTGAAGGTCGTGAGGTACAACGAAGGATACCGCATGAGCCCCCGCAAGGAAATAGGAAGATAAGAGAGAATTTGCAATCCACTGAGAATGTGGCAGGAAGGCGGCGATGGCCATGAGGATGGCGACCCCGAAAAGACAGCCACGGGCAAAGCCGAAGACCGCACCCAGGAACCGGTCGAAGAAGCCCAAACCGATGGCATGGATGGTGTGATTCAGTGCCCTGCCGATCAGGGTGGCGAGCACCATGACCACGCTCACGATGAGCAGGAAGGCGACGACCTGCGTGATTGCAACGTTGCTGATGAGGCGTCCGAGAATCGGCGCTAGGCGGTCGTAGTTCCAGCTGGCCAGCAGGATGCCGGCGACTAAACCGCCGAGGGAGAAGAGTTCGATGACGATGCCCCGCAGGAACGCCATGATGGTCGAGTAGGCGAGCAGAGCAATGAGGAAACAGTCGAAGAGGTTCATGCGGTTTAGGTATTGGCGAGATCGGCACGGCCAGTAATCAGACGGAAGGCTTCGAGGTATTTCTCACGGGTGCGCGCGACGACGTCGTCTGGCAGCGCGGGCGCGGGCGCCTGTTTGTTCCATTGGATGGATTCCAGGTAGTCGCGGACATACTGCTTGTCGAAGGAGGGTTGAGGGCCTCCGGGGTTGTAGGTTGCCGCTGGCCAGTACCGCGAAGAGTCGGGAGTGAGTACTTCGTCGGCCAGAATGATTGTGTCGTTTAGCAGACCAAACTCAAATTTGGTGTCGGCAAGGATCAGGCCCTTACTGGCCGCATGTCTTGCGGCTCTGTCATAGATATCAAGCGTAAGGGTGCGAAGCGCCTGGGCGTGAGCAGAGCCAATGGTCTGTTCTACCGCATAGTAGGAGATGTTTTCGTCGTGTCCGCCGGTGTTGATCTTGGCCGCAGGAGTGAAGATAGGCTCTGGCAGGCGATCAGATTCCCGAAGCCCGGAAGGAAGCTGGATGCCGCAGATGGCGCCCGTCTGCTGATAGTCCTTCCATCCGGAGCCGGAGATATATCCGCGCACGACGCACTCCACAGGGAACATTTTCGCCCGCTTGACGAGCATGCTGCGGCCGGCCAGTTGGTCGAAAAACGGCCTTAATTCGCTGGGATATTGCGTAATATCCGCGGTAACCAGATGGTTTGGGACGGTGGATTTGAGGAAGTCGAACCAAAAGAGGGAGAGCTGGGTAAGGATTTTGCCCTTATCGGGGATTCCGCTGCCAAGCACGTGGTCGAAGGCAGAGATGCGGTCGCTGGCGACAAAAAGGAGTTGATCGCTCGATACCGCGTAGATGTCGCGGACCTTGCCGCGGGCGGTGAGGGGAAGATCGCCGAGGTCGGTTTGAAGAAGAGCTGTTTGCATCACGATGACAGTACCACCTCTTGAGAATAGGAAACGGGTGATTGGTGCTCAGAGAAGCGGAAGAAGCTTCTCTTCGTATCCGGCTGGCTGCGAGGGCCAGCGCGGGCAGCGACCGAGGACAGCTCGCTTCTCAGGCAAGGCTATCGCAGACGCTGTATTTGAGTTGCATTCATCGTTGTTGAATGGAATGGTTTGGATTTTATGTCTGAGAAACGGAATGATGGATGACCGGCGGTAGACGAGGATATCGATGCCTCCGTTACCTCCTCCGATATTCGTCCATGGCTCGATCTCGTAAAAGAGATGGTCGCCGATTGGGACGATCTCGGGCGATTGTGGATTGAAGAGATGAGTAAGAGGAATCATCACACTTGCGGCAAACAGAGGCATAAGCAGAATAATCGCGCTTGGTACAGTGAGCCACCGTGGAGGCAGGCCGGCGAAGGACAATACCACTAGCTCATAGCCGGTAATGGCAAGCCAATTAATGACGATGTTGACGTGGTCGGAGGTGGTGGACCATTTGGTCGCAGCAAATATGGCTTGGAGGGTAACGAGGGCGATCGACAGGCGAAGTAGGAACCACCTAAGTCGCGGTGGCAGACGTGACCAGACGATCCGCAGAGCAATCATCGCTAGCGTTAGCAGCGCAAGGGCGACAATTGTGATCGGTAGATACATTTCTCTGTTAGGTTAGCCGTTTTCGAAGATGCCTGTGCAGATTCAGTTAGCGGAACAGCTGCGCAAAGGGTACTGTATCGAAAAAAACGCTGGAGCGAATGAAGATCGCTCCAGCTGCGCAAAGGGTTGTCGATTCTGGGCAGTGGCGTCAGGCCACGGCGCGGCGATTGTCCGCGGAGTCGCGACGGTTGAGGTTCACGCTAACAATTTTTGAGACGCCGGGCTCCTGCATCGTCACGCCGTAGATGACGTCGGCCTGCGCCATTGTGCGTTTGCTGTGAGTGATAACGACGAACTGAGTTGAAGCGCTCATGTCGTGGATGAGCTTGGCGAATCGGCCTACGTTGGTCTCGTCGAGCGGGGCGTCGACTTCGTCCAGGATGCAGAAGGGAGCCGGCTGGAACTGGAAGATGCCGACCAGCAGGGAAAGGGCAGTGAGAGCCTTTTCTCCTCCGGAGAGCAGCAAAATATTTTGCAGCTTTTTGCCCGGCGGCGAGGCGACGATGTCGATGCCGCTCTCGTTCGAATTTTCTGCGTCGGTGAGCTTCATGAAGGCCTGGCCGCCGCCGAAGAGCTTGCTGAACGTGACGGAGAAGTTCTCGTTGATGACCTTGAAGGCTTCGTCGAACTTCAATCGTGACACGTCGTCGATCTCCTTGATGGAGGCTTGGGTGTTTTCGATGGAGTCGAGAAGATCCTTGCGTTGAGTTTCGAGGAAGCTGTGGCGGGTGACGGTCTCGTTGTACTCCTCGAGAGCCATCATATTCACAGGTCCCATCGCTTCCAGCTTCTGCTTCAGCGACCCGGGATTCTTCTTCCTCGGTGTGCAGCGCGTCGCCTTCGATGCGGGCGATGGTCGGCATCTTCGCGAAGGGTGATGGCTTCGACGCCGAGGTCGTTGAGGCATGTGGCGTCGATATGTTCGATATCGGAGGCGAGCTTTGCGGCGCGAGCGGTGAGCGCTGCACGGGATTCGCGAAGCTCCTCGGTCTCGTGACGGAGAGTGCGAAGGCGCTGGTCGAGTTCGGCCATGGCTGTGCGCAGTTCGGCGGCCTCGCTGGTCAGGCGAGCGGCCTCGGCTAACGGACTTGGCCCGAAGCTCGGAAAGTTCTGTGTGCTGGACCGCGAGGGCGGCGGTTTCCTCTTCGCGGCGGAGTTTTTCAGCTCCGGCGGAGGCCAGTTGCTGGTCGAGTTGCTGGATGCGCTGGCTCTGGCCGTTGTAGATGCGGTTCGTCTGTTCAAAGTTAGAGGCAGCGTTGCGGCGGCGCTCTTCGAGGCCGGCAAGTGCCGCAGATGCAGTGGCGGCAGCTTGTTGGAGTTCTTCCCGTCGGCTACGAAGCTGATCGAGCTCCTCCTGAAGGGCGACGAGGCTTGCTTCAAGAGTGGCGCGCTCATTCTCAAACGCCACGGCCTCCTGCTGACGGCGGGCGATAAGATCCGCCTTTTGGTTGCGGGCATCGCGATTGCGCTCGCTTGCGAGCGCCCAGTCTTGCAGGCGACGCTCGATACGAGCAACTTCGGACTCCATCTGGCGAAGGGCTGCGCCGGAGTTGGCGGATTCGCGCTCGGCATCGCGCCGTTCGTGGGTTTTGCCCTCGAGCGTGGCATTGAGTGCGGCAATCTGATGTTGGAGCTCAGTCGTGTGAACGTCGGTCTCGGCCAATGCCTGCTCGGCCTTTTCCGCCTTCTGTTGCACTTCGGCAAGTTCGCGTTTCAGGGCCAGGGGGCCCTGGGAACGAGCGCGGCCGCCGGTCACGGTGACGTTATGAAAGGTCTCGCCGGAGGGAGACAGGAAGAACGCCTGTGGGTTTGAGAGGGCGAGGGAGCGCGCAGTGTAGGAGTCCGGCGCGACAAACCCTTCGCGAAGCTTGGGCAGGATCACTTCAAGCGACTTGCCGAAGCCGTCGAGGACGCGGACGCATTCTTTCAGCGGAACGACGCCTTCAATCCCTTCGATGTTCGTCTGGGCGACACTCTGCATGCCTTCAGCGAAAGCGAAGTTCGCCTGCGCGTCATTGGGGTGGACCAGGAAGGTGGCGCGACCACTGACGTCAGTCTGGAGCAGATGCATGCCGGCGTCGGCTGCGTCCCAGGATTTCACAACGATGTAGTTCAGCTCGTCGCGCAGGAACTCGTCGACAACACTCTCGTATTTGCCGTCGACTTCAAGGAAATCGGCCAGCGTTCCCACAGCAGCCATACCGTTGGTGTTTTGCTTGTAGGTGTCGGTCTTGAAGATATTGCGAACGGTATCGGTGGAGTAGCTGTGCTCCTTGATGAGCGCCTCGAGCGAGTTGCGTCGACCATTGAGCGTAGCGACCTCGCCGCGTAGCTGGTCACCCTTTCGCTTGCTCTGTGACTCTTCGTTGCGGTTGGCTTCGATTTGAAGACGAAGTTCGGCGATCTCGGCTTCGAGCCGCTTCAGGCGTTCGGTGACCGACTCGAACGAGAGCGCGACCTGGCCGCGCTGCAGTCCAAGTGTCTCCAATTCCTGTTTCGCGATCTCGGACTCAGAGGCGAGGCGCTCAGCTTCGCGTTCGAGGCCGGCGAGTGCTGCCGCTGCCTGCGCCTCTTCGTTGCGCATCTGGCCGCTACGCTGAATCAACTGCATCGAAGCCCGGCGGTTCTGCTCGGCTTGTTGTTCGGCCGCGGCTACCGTGCGAACAGCCTCCTGAGCCTGGGCTTGATGTGCGTGGGCGGCTTCTCGCGAGCCTGCGGACTCAGCGGTAGCGTTCTCGAGGAAGCTGCGATGCTGCTCCAACTCGCCTGCCAAGGCTGCCAGTTGCGCCTGAGCCTGTGCGAGTTCTTCTGCGCCTGTTGCCAGGCGGTTGGTGAGTTCGGCGATGCGGTCAGCATTGGCCGCCGTGCGGGCGGTGACGCGTTCAAGTTCGACGGCGGATTGGTTCGCCTGCGTATTTGTTTCGCGAATCTGCTGGTCGAGGGCGTACCCAACGCGAATACCTTCGCTGTGCTCCGTATCCATTGCCTCGACGGTGGCGGCCTGGGCGTCGATCTGGGACGCGAGTGCAGACGATCTTCTCGGTGATTGTCGTCTGCTCGATGTCGAGTTGTGCCATGCGACTGGCGAGAACGACGCGGAGCCGCGTGCGTAGTTCGTCGCGGAGCGCGCCGTAACGCTCGGCCTTGGAGGCCTGACGCTTCAGCGTCGTCATCTGGCGCGTGACTTCGTCGAAGATGTCGTTTACACGCGAAAGATTCAGGCGGGCGGCCTCAAGGCGCAACTCTGCGAGGCGCTTTTTTGTCTTGAAGCGGGTAATGCCTGCGGCTTCTTCGAGGATTGCCCTCCGATCGAGCGGCTTTGAGCTGAGAAGCTGGCCGATTCGCTCCTGCCCGATGATGGCGTATGTCTCGCCACCAAGGCCGGTGCCCATAAAGATGTCCTGAATGTCGCGCAGTCGACAAATCTTGCCGTTGAGCAGATATTCGCTGTCGCCCGAGCGAAAGAGCCGTCGCGTGATGGTAAGCTCACCGGCGCGAACCGGAGCGCGGCCGAACTTGCGGCGGCGGATTTTGAGGACAACATTATTTGGGTTGGCCGTGGCCTCTCCCTCGGTCGGCTCTGCAACGATCTGGGGTCCCTTGGCCTCGCCTTCAATCACGGTGCCAGGTTGGGCTTCGGCGACGGCCTCTTCGGTATCTTCGGCGTTCTGCTGACGCAGGCTGGTCTCGTCCCAGTCTGTGGGGAGGTTGTCGTCGATAACGATCTCAGGTGCGTTGAGAACCTCGCTGTCATAGACCTCGGGGTCGACCAGAGTGAGTGACACCTCGGCCATACCGGTCGGCTTGCGGTCCCGAGTACCGGCGAAGATGACGTCCTCCATCTTGACGCCGCGCAGGGATTTCGCGGACTGCTCACCCAAAACCCAGGTTATCGCGTCGGAGATGTTGGACTTGCCGCAGCCGTTGGGTCCCACGATGGCGGCGATGCCTTCGCCGGAGAGTTGGACCTCGGTGCGATCACAAAAGGACTTGAAGCCGAGTATCTGAACCTTCTTGAGCTTGAGCAAATGCGACCTCTTCGGGCGAAGATTGGGGAGATTTCGCCTGACTGGTATGACTGGGTTAACTCTAGCCGCGTTCTGCCGCAGAATCAACGGGGACAACACTACTGGTTGTGGATAAGAAGTCCATAACACCAACAATGGGCAGAGTTCGCAGGACTCTGTGGAGATTGAGCGCTTTTCTGCGGCGAGTCTATCTGATCCTGAGCCTCCAATAGAGACATAACAGAATCTGCACAGGATCTTAACGCGCCATAGATGATGAACACGTCAGCGCAGGCGTAGGGTCGCCGGAGTAACAAAATGACGTTTCACCGAGGTGATCCATGTCCCACGAAGCACACAAGAAGGCAGCCGAGCACCATGAACATGCCGCCAAGGCACATCACGAAGCAGCCGAGCACCATGCCAATGGCCACCATGAAGCCGCCCATGAGCATTCCGCAAAGGCGCACGAGCACTCCTCCCACGCGCATACACACTCAGCCGCAGCGCATGAGAGTTCAACCGCGCACAAGTAGCCGGCGGCTTCCCGGACGCCCTGACCGATGAGAATCGGACAGGGCGTTTGTGCAGACGAGCGCTTTTTGAAGTAGAACATTAGATACAAGCTTGCGTTTTGAGCAACAGCGTTTCTATAATCCGCATCATCATCCCGAGATGCCACGAACACTTCAATCGCTCGGCCGAAGGGTTGGGCACGGCGAAACTATAGTCCGATGCACTATGATCAGGCTTTCGCTTCGTCTTACGTACGGGTGACTCCGGAAGCATCGGTGACACATTTGAAAGAGAAGATTTACTGAGGAGTGTGGAATGAAGAAGGTAGTCGTTGCGTCTCTCCTGGCCGTTGCTGGCATGGTAAGTGTTGTGGGTTCCGCCTTAGCACAAAGCCAGGTCAATCTCGGCTCCAACGCGCAGGCCGCAAGCGGTGGCGTCCAGATGTCTCCGGCCGAATATAACGCTTACAACAGCGCAATTACCCAGGCAACTCCGCAGACAAAGGCGCCGGCTCTTGAGGCGTATCTGGCGGCATATCCGCAATCGGCGGTAAAGGGTGCCGTACTCGAGCAATTGATGTTGGCCTACGCTGCGTTTGATCCTGCCAAGGCGCTCGACGCGGCTGACCGCCTGATGCAGGTCGATCCAAACAACCTGCGCGGCCTTACTTTTGAGACCTACTTCCGCTTGGCGGGAGCGGACTCGGTAACCGATCCCGCTGCCAAGCAGGCTGCGCTGGATAAAGCGGCCGAGTACGCTCAAAAGGGTCTCAAGGCAACCAAGCCAGCGGACATGAGCGATGCGGATTTCGCCACACTTCAGGGACAGGCAAAGCCAGTCTTCTACCGCGCCATCGCGACCGCTGCGCTGAACAAGAAAGATGGCGCGACCGCAGTGACGGACTTCAAGCTCGATCTCTCAAGCGTGCCGGTGGCAGACACCACCAAGCCCGGGCCACTGCTGCAGGACACCTACGAGCTCGGCCAGGCCTACTACCAGGAGACGCCGCCAGACTATGTCAACTGCACCTGGTACGCCTCCCGCGCTGCAGCTTTTGCGCCAGAGCCGTATAAGAGCCAGATGTTGCCGCTGGCGAAGTTCTGCTACAAGAAGTACCACGGCGGCGATGACGGTTACGACGCCGTCACGGCTGCTGTTCAGACTAACCTCGATCCTCCGGCCGGCTTCACCATCAAGCCCGCGCCGTCGCCCGCAGACATCGTGGCGAACGTGATCGCGACGACGCCTGACCTGTCGACACTGGCAGTCAGCGACAAGGAGTTCATCCTGCAGAACGGTAAGCCGGAAGATGCCGCCAAGGTCTGGGACACGATCAAGGGCAAATCGGTCCAGTTCCCGGAAGTTACGGTGGTCTCGGTCTCCGATACCGCTTTGTTGGTTGCGGTCTCCGACGATGCGATTCAGTCGAAGACAGCGGACTTTACGTTCCAACTCGCCGCCCCCTTGAAAACTCCGCCCGTGGCGGGTGCTAAGGTGGCTGTGTCCGGCACGTACGCTTCGTACACGCCGAGTCCGATCATGATCACGATGAGCGACGGCGCGGTTGTGGAGCCGAAGAAGACGCCTGCGAAGGCACCTGTGCACCACACGGCTCCGCATCACTAGAAAGATGTTCCTTACCGGGAGGCAGCCTTCGCGGGCTGCCTCTTTTGTTTTAAGCGCCGGTCAGTTTAGCTGGTGAGCCAGGCAAGTGCGTTGGCGAGGAAGCGTTGTTGGAGGACGGGGTGGAGGTCGGGGACGCGGTGGTAGAGGATTTTGGTCGAGCCCAGTTTGGCGGTGAAGGTGCCCGCGCCGATGTTGCGGTCGTGGTCGCGGGAGTAGGCGGCGATGATCTCTACGTTGGGGCCTTCGACTAAAAGGCCGTTCGCCTGGCGGCCCTTGGTCTGGTAGTGGATGCCCATGACCTGGTTGACGGGAAGGCCGGAGTATATGGGGTGCTCGCGAACGAAGTACCAGTTGCCCATCCATGGGGCGCGGTAGTCGCCTACGGTGCCGTTGTAGGTGAAGGCCCCGGCGGCGGCGAGTTGTTTGGCGACTCCGTCGGAGAGGGTGTCGGCTTGGGGAATGGCGAGGAGGGGTGTGCCGGCACGGACGGCTTCGAGGATGGCAGGGTCGATGTGGCCTACTTCGGTGGTGGTGGGGACGGCACCGACTTCGTGGCCGGGTTGGTTTTCAAGGCCGGTGGTGTCGCCGGAGTTTTGCGTTGCCGAGGTATGAGCGGTGAGGCCGGAGGTGATGATGACGTCGTATTTTTTGCCCTGCGTGAAGTCTGCGACTTCGAGGCCGAGGCGTGGCGCGAGGTCAGTGAGTTGTTTGTGGAGAGCGGGAGTGATTCCCGAGACTGCGATATTGAGTGCGCGGGCGCGCTTGTACGCGGGTGGCTCGGTGACCCAGATCTCTTTGGTCTGGGTGGAGAGAGGTGCTGAGGAGAGAGCGAATTTGAAGCGGTAGAGGCCTTCTTCAGTGAGGGGTGGGGTTTGGAAGGATTCTTTGATGAGATAGCTGAATTGGTCGGCAACGTGTTGCGGGGCAGGGAATTCGGCTAGCTTGAGGAGCTTGTTCGAGGGCGTGACAGCGGTGAAGGTTAGGGTGCCGGTGGCGGGTTGGGGCGTGTCGTTGAGGAGGAAGAGATCGAAGGTGGCGGATTCGCCGCGTGCGGTGGAGGCGCTGCGTTGTTTCGCTAGAGGGCGGATGGGTGCCAGCGTGCCGCTGATTGGTGTAGGGTCAGATTTGAAGTTGCGGAGGTTGTCGACGATGCCGGAGTGGTTCTCGATCGCGGTGGACTCCCAGCCGGAGATGACGGCGAAGTCGAGTTCGTCGGAGATGCGGGCGTTTTCGAGGTAGTTCTGCCAGGTGTCGTAGCACTTTTTGCCGAGGGCGAGCAGAGTTGTTCCGCTGCGGGGAAGGCGCTGCGGAACTTCCATTTGTCGAGGAATTTGTCGTAGGCGGTGAGAATCTCCTTATGGTCGGTGAGGTCGTAGCTATTGCCGCCGTACATGAGGTAGGTTTCGGTGATCTGGTGGATCATGAGGGAGTGGTTGTCGGGCGTGGCGCAGCCCTCCATCTCGCCGAACTCGGTGAGGACGTTTTTGAAGGGGGCTTTGTAGGTGAAGTCGGTCGGCGATTTGTAGAACTCGTCGTACCATTGGTCGCCCGCGCCCTGGTGTTGATTCCACCAGTCGCCCCACTCTTCTTCGTCTGATGCGGTGAAGTTTTCCGGCATTGCCTTCCGAGTCCCAGGGTTCATACCAGGCTTGCGCGGCGCGGCGCGGTGGAGCGACGAAGCCGTCGTTGAGGACAACGCAGCGCGAAGGGTCTTCGGTGTGCATCGCTTTGAGTATGGCGATGGTGTCGGGATTTTCGAGATCGGCGCCGATTTCATTTTGCAGGCAGTAGATGATGACGCTCGGGTGGGAGCGGTAGGCTTTCACCATCTCGACGCATTTGACGAACATGAAGCGCTGGGCGAATCTGTCAGCGTCGTCGGCGGGCTTCTCCATGACGACGGAGTTGGCGCTGGCTGCGGTGTTAGCGGGAAGTTTGCCGATGGCCATCTTACCGGCGCCGGGTTCCATGTAGCGGAGCAGGCCGAGGCGGTCGTGGGCGCGGAGGACTTCTTCCTTGGCGAGGTTGCGGTGGAAGTTGAGGCAGTTGAGATTTAACTTTTTGGCTTGCGTGACTTCTTTTTCGGCTAGCTCGGGAGTGGGGAAGAGGCCGTTGAGTCCCCAGAAGCCCCAGGAGATGGAGTAGTAGAGTTTGATGCGGCGGTTGTTGAGGCGGAAGACGGCGTTGGTGCCGATGCCGGTGGGGGCGAAGGAGCGGAAGCCGAAGGCGATGGTGCGGGTGTCGGTGTTTCCGTCGCCGCGCGAGGCCGTGATGCGGAGGTGATAGAGCTTCGGGTCTTCGAGTGTCCACGGCTTGATGTCGGAGATTGTGATCGTGCCTGCCAATTGCAGCGGGCGGGTAAGCACTTCCTGTAGATACTCTGGTGGCCATGGACGCCCACTACCCGCATGCAACGCGTCGGTTGAGCCTCCGACGCCTCCGAGTTTCGGAGTGGCAATGACTTTGCCGGTAGCCGGATCGATCAACTCGCAGTCTACCTTCATTCCGATTTGTTGATACTGACGTTGTTGCAGCGTTTCCGCACTGACCGAGATAGTGATTTTGCCGGGCTCGGGATGATTGAGAACCCAGGCGTCTTTGATTCGCAACGGTCCATGCGCACTGAGAGTCATGCCGCGATCCAGCCCTGCGAAGCCGTGGGAGCGGTACAGCTTCACCGCCCCCCACTGGGCGTTGAGGCCATCGACCCAGTCGTAGCGGCCGAAGGGGTTGGTGAGGCGGATGCGCGATGAGGTTGAAGCCACCGGGGTCGGCCGCGTTGGTGAGGTCGCACTCGAAGGGCAACTCCTCCATGATGGAGTAGCCGACGAGTTTTCTGTTGAGGAAGACCTCGGCGCGGAGGCGGGCTCCGCGGATGTGGAGGAAGATGCGCTTGCCCTTCCATTCGGCGGGGATGTGGATCTGTTTGCCCCACCACGAGACGCCGAGGTAGGCGCCGTTCTGCGGGATGGGGTCGTCGGCGGCGTAGCGGTACTCTTCGGGGGTGTAGGGGCGGGTGCCGAATTTTCCCCAGTGGTGCTGCTCGACGGTGGTGGGGAGGGTGACGTTGATGCCGGTGAGGTGGTCGAGGAGGCCCCAGCCGCCGGTGGGTTCGTTGACGGGGAGTGGTTTGGATTTGCCGCAGAGGACGCCGTTCTGCCATGAGATGTCTTCAGGGAGGAAGAGTTCGTCGCTCTTCCATTCGGCCCTTTCGTCGATCCAGAGACGCCAGTCGTCGTCCGGAATGAGGGTGCCGTTTTCGGGGTAGGGTAGCTCGCTATTCGCGGTCACTTGCGACGGCAAGGACTTGAGTTGCGTGGAGACGGTGGCGGCTGTGGCAGTTTGCAGGAATTTGCGGCGGGATAGTCTGCGCATGGTGGTTGGGCCAGTTTAGCTCAGACAAAAGTGGTGTGTTCCGCGAACCATTAGGTACAACACTTAACCCCAACGTGGGGAGTGTACCTATGGCCCGGGGTTCTGCATCATGAGGGATGGAAAAAACGCGCGAATTCTGGCTTCGAATCTGCGTTATCGGCAGCGCGTTGCTGTTGACCTCGGCGATGGCGGCCTTCAGCCAGCAGCCGGGCACCGTGCGGGGCAGCACAAAGGATGCTGCAGGGCAGCCGTTGCCGCATGCAGTAGTCCGCTTGATCACCGACCTCAGTCTGACACCAGGATCAACGCGGAGTTGGCGCTATATGGCGATCTCTGATTCGTATGGTAATTACACCCTCGACGGAGTCAAGCCGGGAAGCTACGTCGCGATGCTTTACATCGACGGCAGAGCCGCAAATGTGTTGCAGAGCGTAACGCTGCATTCGGGTGAATCCACAGCCTTGAACATCGCTATAGCTTCTGATGATCCGAAAGCCGGAGCGCGCTAGGCCTACTCATTCGCCTAGCATGATCCGTTGTATATGGTGTGCGCGACCAGTTGCCCCGTCGCAGGAGATCAGAGCGGCACACATTTTGGGGTTGCCCTTTGCGGGTTCAAACTTGCCAGGCATGCCGGTAAGAAAACGAGCCAGAACCAGCTCTTTCTCTACACCAATCACCGAATCGTACGGACCGGACATACCGACATCAGTCTGATACGCAGTCCCGCCGGGCAGCACGCGTTCATCCGCTGTGGGGATGTGGGTGTGGGTTCCGAGCACTGCTGTGATTCGGCCGTCAAGATACCAGCCGAGGGCGACTTTTTCTGAAGTAGCTTCTCCGTGGAGATCGAGC
Organism: uncultured Acidobacteriaceae bacterium; assembly: GCA_963754765.1. Taxonomy (GTDB): domain Bacteria; phylum Acidobacteriota; class Terriglobia; order Terriglobales; family Acidobacteriaceae; genus Edaphobacter. The sequence continues at coordinate 111,719 of CAVWHJ010000013.1, forward strand.
AGAATGACCTTTGCCTTGATCTTGCTTAGCAGTTCGTCTGCCTTGCGAAATGGGTCGTCGCAACTGGACATGAAGACACGGCACTGCAGATTCATTACGGCGTAGGGCTGTCCGCTGCCCAACTCGCCCTCGTATACGCCGAAACCGGGTGTGCTGACGGCATAGTTTGCAGGGCGCAATACGCGCCTGCCGCGGACATGCGAATCGGCGGGCACGGTCATGTATTCGAAGATTTCTCTCTTGTCCCAGATGTGATTGCCGGTCGTGATCACGTGGGCGCCTAGATCAAAGAGTTCTTCTGCGATCGAGGGCGTAATGCCAAAGCCTCCGGCGGCGTTTTCGCCGTTGATGACGAGGAGGTCGACGGCGTTGGTTTCAAGGACGTGTGGAAGGTGTTCGCGAACGATGTGGCGGCCGGCGGAGCCAAAGACATCGCCGACGAAAAGGATATTCACTGGAAAATTTTACACGGGCGCGGTAAAAAATCGCCGCACACGGGCCACAATTGCGTGGAAAAGAGTAGCAAAGACGAGGGCATCGGTCTCCGGGTGTGTTAGCTTTTTCTCCATGGCACAGAGTGGGCGGTTTCAACTGAGCGTGCGGGTATTGGCGGTTCTGGCGAGCGAGCCGGATGCGATGCACACGTCGTCGGCAATTGCAGAGACGCTGAAGGAGAGCGCCGTGATGGTGCGCAGAACGTTTCTTCTACTGCATGAGGCCGGGTTGATTGTGCAGCGGAAGGGGCCGCACGGTGGCGCGAAGTTGAAGGTTCCGGCGAAGCAGATCGGGCTCGGCGATGTCTTTGAGGCGACCGCGGGGGACTGGTTGAGCATCGACGACAAGGCGGTCAGTGCCTGGATGACGAAGGTTCGTGGCGATGCGGTGGCGGCCATGAACGAACACTCCCTTGCGGGAGTCGTAAAGCGGATGAAGAAGGGGAGATAGGTCTTCGCAAGAAGCCTTCGCGAGTTCTTATTTGATTTTCCGAAGACCGGGCAAAACTGGATCTTTTCCGCTTAGATTCGTTTTGCCTGGCATCACATCTCGACCAGCGGGCACGACTGTGGTCCAACCAATCCTGTCAAGGCCCAGGTAATATGCAAAAGGCTTCAGCCTTACTTGTCTCTGCGCGAGCAAACAATTGTGAGAGTTAGCCCTTTTAGGGTATTGCAATAGATGCTTCAGGCATGCAAGATTGTGCACGTAGGATGGCCAAGAAATTCAGAATGTCTCACTTCGAATCACTCGATGACTGGGATGACCATAACAAAAACGGATTAGAACTTTAGGAGCCTCCCCCCTTTATGTCTGCCGATCAAGCTCAAATTCCTCAACTCCGCACCGCGCTTGCTGAGGCCGGCGCATTGTGCGCTCTCTTCTTTCTGCTCGGCTGCAGCATGGGGAAGTCCACTTCAAACCTCACCTCGCCAGTCCCAACACTGGCGGCTAAGCAGGTACAAGGTCATGTGCACGGTGGCCAGCAAGCCGTCTCCGGAGCGACTATCCAGCTCTATGCCGCGGGGACGCCGGCGGGGAGCGGCGGTGGATATGGTGTCGGAGCCAATGCGCTGATTCCGGCGGGGAGCTACTCTCCTGGCGGCATGTCCGGATGCACCGGTGGCAACTGCACGACGCTGCCGCAGACCGATGCCAACGGGAACTTCTCGATCACCGGCGACTATACCTGCCCTGCAACCGTCAGCCAGATTTATATTGTGGCGTCGGGCGGAAACCCAGGACTCGGCGGCACGGTCAACAACACCAATCTCGCGCTGATGGCGGCGCTCGGTCCTTGTCCTGCGAATGGAAATCTTTCAAGTTCGGTGCCGTTTATCGACATCGATGAGGTGACCACAGTTGCCGGCGTGTGGGCGCTGCAGCAGTTCATGGCTGCTCCGTCGTCGGGTAATGCCCTCGCACCGGTAATTGGCGCGCCCGGGACCAGCTATTCGAACAATCTCTCCAGTCCTACATCTGTGCAGAGCGCTGTCATCGGTTTACAGAATGCCTTCACAACCGCGAAGGTGCTCGCAGATGTTTCGACTGGCCTTTCTCCCAACACGAACTATGTTTATGCGACGCCGGAGAGCGCGAAGATCAACACGTTCGCTGACATTCTGGCCTATTGCGTCAACAGCGATCCATCTTCGACCTCTAACTGTGGCAACCTGTTTGCAGCTGCGACGCCTGATGGCTTTCCAGCGGCGAAGGATACGATTCAGGCCGCGTGGTACATGGCGCAGAATCCCTCGGCCAACTATGCGAATCTCTACGCCTTCGTCGGCGGCGTGGGAGCGCCCTTTCAACCGACGGTAGGAGCGCCTACAACGAGCGCTCCCGGAGACTTCACCATCGCCATCAGCTACGCACCGACGTACAGCAATGGCGGAAACGCGACGTTCGGGATCGCTTCGCCGTTCGGAGTCGCTATCGACGCTTACGGCAACGCCTGGTTCTCGAACGACGGAGGCGTCGCCAACAGTGCATTCGCAAGTGGAGTGGAACTGGGTGCTGACGGAAGCGTGATCGCACAACCGCTCGCCAACTACAACGTCTGCCACACCGCAACGTGTGGCGCGCATGCTTTATTCACGACGACGCCGTCGCTGGCCGCGCACAGTTTTACTGCTCCCAGAGGCATCGCCATCGACCTGTTGAACAATGCGTGGATTACCGATAGTTCTGATTCGATCGCGATTGCGGCTGTGCCCAGCGGCGGCGTGGTTGCAGTTCTGAATGGATCGACTTCGACAGGTCTTGCGGGATCTGGAGGTGGATCCGGAGCGACCGGCTACTACACCAACTACGAACCTGTCGGCATCGCGATCGACGGAAGCGATCACGTCTTCATCTCGAGCGGGACCACGAGTGCCGTGAGTGCGGCTACGTTGCTGGGTGCGAGATCTGTGGCAAAGCTTTCAGCCAGTGGCGGCACGGGGTTTGTCTTTTCGAACCAAACTACAGCTGCCGCGCCGAATTCGACTCCAGGAGGACAGGCTCTGCTCGCTATCGACACCAACAGCAGTGTCGGGGCCGGCGGCATGGTCTGGGCGCTGAACTTCGACGCCTGCAAGGTGCAGGGCAATTACCAACCGACCACGACACCCTGGGGCACCGTCAACGAGTTCATGGATGTCGATCTCTCTTCGCCCACGGGCTCCGAGGCGGTGAGTAGCTACGCAAATCCTTCGCTGGGCGCTGGCAGCTCAACCAATTGCGGTACCTCCGGTATCACGGTCGGTCAGATTCTTACCGCAGGTATGGCGAACCCATTTGGCATCGCCATTGACCACCACAACGGTGCATTCATCTCAGACACCTTTACATCGAGCGTCGGATTCGATGGAGTCACTTACATTACCGCCCCGACAGGATCCTCGGGCATAGCGCCGAGTTCGTTCAGCTTTGTCGACGGCAGTGCGGGGAGCTCGAGCGTTGCGCCAACTGCCGGAACAACCCTGCAAAAAGCCGGAGGTGTCGCGGTTGATGGAAATGGAAGAGCCTGGATCGTGAACCAGTCAACGAACTCTATTGTTGAGGTGTCCTACTCCGCTGGAACATTTACTTTCTTCACTCCGGGAGCCGGGGGCGCCGGTGGCGTAGGTTTCATCCACCCCATCTCCGGAACGGGCACCGCGAACGATGTTGGCGTTGCTATCGACCCGTCGGGCAATGTCTGGGTATCGAGTACCAATACCGCGGCCACCTACACAAATCAGCTTGGGACCACCACGAAGACGGCCAACTCCGCGACGGTTATCGTTGGAGCGGCAGCGCCTGTGGTGACGCCGCTCTCGCTCGCAATAGCCAACAACGCTCTTGGAGCAAAGCCTTAGATCCGAATCCGCTGCATTGCAAGGCGGCGGATTTCCTTCGGCGTCATTAATTCAGGGCTTCGCCCGCATCTTTCGCAGAAGGGCTTCCGCGGTCGGTTCCGTGTTGAGAACATCGGCAGGCGTGAGCCATGCTCTTCGGAGTTGCGTGATCCCATACCGCATCTGATCGAGTTCTTCAGTGGCATGCGCGTCCGTGTCAACGACGATCTTGCATCCATGCTGCTTCGCCAGGCGAAGATTCAAATCGTTCAAATCTGACCGTGCGGGACTGGCATTATGTTCCACCGCCACTCCTAATTCGGCAGCGCGTCTCAAAATCGCATCGATGTTGATTGCATAGGCCTCGCGATTCAGTACCTTGCGCCCCGTCGGGTGGCCAAGGATTCGAACGTGGGGATTCTCCATAGCTCGGAGGACACGCGCTGTCATCTCCTCCACTGGCTGCGCGAAGTGCGAGTGCACACTCGCCACGACCATGTCCATCTGCGCGAGCGTTGAGTCGTCCAGATCCAGGGAACCGTCTGCAAGAATGTCGACCTCAATGCCGGCCATCACACGAATCTTTCCCTCCATCTCCGCGTCGACTTGGCGGATGCGTTTGATGTGTTCCAGGGCACGCGCGTCGTCGAGCCCGTTGGTCATCGCAAGATTCTTGCTGTGGTCGGTGATCGCTATATAGGCAAGGCCGCGAGCCAGTGCGGCGTCAGCCATTTGGCGAATCGTATCCCGCCCATCTGTCGCGTCCGTATGCATGTGAAGATCGCCGCGAATATCGCCGAGCGTAATGAGGTGCGGCAGCGTGTGGGCAGCTGCTGCTTCCAACTCGCCTCCGTTCTCTCGCAGCTCCGGAGGGATGTAATCGAGGTCCAGAGCGTTGTAGATCTCTGCCTCGGAGGCCGCAGCAAGGATGACGTTATCTTCCACTCGCAGCAGCGCATACTCGTTCAAGGTGAGCCCGCGTTTGATCGCACGTTGCCGAAGAGCGACGTTATGCATCTTGGAGCCGGTGAAGTATTGCAGCGCCGCTCCGTAGCCACTGCGAGGCAGCAGGCGGACATCGACCTGAAGATTATTGCGCAGCGTGAAGCTAACCTTGTTCTGACCCTTGGCGAGCAGTTTGTCGATCAGCGGGAGCGCCGCGACATACTCCACCGCAGCACTCACAACATCGGGTTCGCAGGCGGGACCAGTGACGAGCAGGTCCAGATCTCCCACAGTCTCGCGTCCTCTGCGAAGAGAGCCCGCTGCCGTGATCTCGTCGATCCCGGGGAACTCGCGAATCATGCCGCTGATGATGTTTGCATGGCCCTGCGCCTTATCGATGCGAAAGCGGCTCGAGTTCTTGCGGTGATCCTCAATGCCCTTCAAGAGCTTCGCGACAAACTTTTCGCCCATGCGCGGAAGCTTGGTAAGATGGCCGGCCTTCGCCGCGGCTTCGAGCGAGTCAATATCGCAGACCTGGCATGAAGACCAAACCAGCGCCACCGTCTTCGGTCCCATGCCCGGCAGACGTAGCAACTCCAGCATAGAGGGTTTGTACTTTTGCAGAAGCTCTTCGCGCAAAGGCATCGTGCCGCTGGCAAGCAGTGCTTGAATATTGGCAACCATTCCTTTGCCGATACCGGGAATTGCCAGCAGTTGTTTGGGGTCGTCGGCCATTGTGGCGAGCTGCGTGGTCTGCTGCTCTACGGCTTCTGCTGCGCGACGATATGAGCGGATTCGGAACGGATCGGCCGTGTCAATCTCAAGCAGGGAAGCTGTTTCATCGAGCAAACGGGCGATCGAGATATTGTCCATGAGGATGCGTTCAGGTCCGCGGAATGAGCGGCCACTGAGCCAGTATGCAACAGACGAGGAGGCGACTCAAGGCAGAGAGCGGTGCACGTTCAAAAGGACGCGGGCGGGAGACTCCGCGTCGAAGTAGGGAGGAGTTACTGACTTGCCTGTTGACTTACTTCTTTAAGCGACAAACCTGATCAGCCTGCGGACCCTTTGTTCCTTGGATGATGTCGAACTCGACCTCATCGCCTTCTTTCAGGCTCTTGTAACCTTCGCGTTGAATGGAGCTGTAATGGACGAAGACATCGGCCCCGCCCTCGCGGCCGAGGAATCCGTAGCCTTTTGCATTGTTGAACCACTTTACGGTGCCTTTATATTGTGCCAATGGACCGACTCCCTTTTTCGTGTCTGAGCGACTCGGATACTGCAACTAAATGCACTGCAACAGTAACGACGCTCAACAGACTGTGACGCAAAACACGTAGCGGAAGTTTTCTGAAGATGTCTCACCGGGTCTCTTTTTTCTAAATAACCATTTTTTTGGGTTACTTAAATGCTCGGTAGTCCAGCCGACGTTACCGGATGGTTTTGGTTGAAGGACTCCGAAGCGTATTACTAGAAACGAATTTCAACAAATTTAGATCTGACCGGCCCGGCGGGCGGCGTCGTAAAGCAGCAGGCCAATCAAAGTCTTTCCATCGTGGATTTTTTTGGCTGAAACGAGCCCCAGAGCTTCAGACAGAGTCAACCGGAATACCTCAATTTGCTCGTCCGGCTCCGGTTCTGCAACCCCGGCGCTAATGTCGCGGGCCAAATAGATCTGCATCCATTCGCCCAGAAAGCCAGGGCTGGCGAAGTACTTGGTCAGCATTGTCCAACGCTTGGCTCGGTAGCCGGTCTCTTCCATCAACTCGCGCTTGGCTGCTGCCAGCGGCGCCTCTTTCGGTTCAACCCTTCCTGCGGGCAATTCGAAAAGAAATTGTCCGGCGGCGTGGCGATACTGGCGTTCGAAGACAATGTCGGGGTCTTGAGGATTCTTCGACTCGTCGATCGCGAGGATAACGATCGAGCCGTTATGGCGAATCACGTCACGAGTGTTGACGAATCCGCCTGGCTCCTGCACCTTATCCGTAAACACGGAGAAGACCTCACCCTTATAGGAGAGCTTGGACGATATAAGGCGCGGCTTGTTGGATCGGGTCTTTTTGCTGGTGGTATCGCTGGGTGTCTTTTTTTTGGCAGCCATAGGGCTAAAGTATCATCCTGCATCTAGACTTAGGTGGCGGGCATCCAACGAGATGCCTATGAAATTGACGCAGACGCTGCCGTGGCGCACTTTGAAACTGCGTCGAACGAAAAGGGTATGACCTGAAATGAGTTCTGAGTGTTTCCCGATTACGGTGTTGCCGCATGTGTCGCAGCTCTATCGCGATTACCTCGCAATGGGCGATAGCGCCCCCGATGCGGCAGTGCGTCGCTGGTACGGGGCAGAACCCTTTGCCGGTAAGTGGTTAGGGAGGTCTGTTCAAGTAGTGCATCCAGAAATTCTTGCCGATCTGCTCGACGGACAGGCGGTTGAGTTTGGTGCAAGCGAGGCCGCAAAGACGAATATCGCGAAGCTGAGAGCTGGTGCAAAAACCGTGGTGACTGGGCAGCAGGTGGTCCTGTTTGGAGGCCCGTTACTGACGATCTTGAAGGCAGCTACAGCGGTGGCTCGCAGCAGGGAGGCTACTCAGGCGACCGGTGTCGACCATGTTCCGGTCTTCTGGCTGGCGACGGAAGATCACGATCTCGAAGAGGTTGATCAGGTCGCATTTTTGACGAAGACTTCGGTTGAAACTCTAAGGCTTGGCCTCAAGGAGTCGCATGCAGTCCCCGTCGGCGGCGTGGTGCCGGGATCGGAGTTGGATGCTGTGCTGGAGCGTGCGAGCGAACTTCTCGAGGGCGCTCCGGTGAGTGAGTGGCTCCGGGAGTGTTACGCGGCGAAAGACGGAGTTCAGCCTACGCTTGCGCTTGCATTTGGGCGACTAATGTCCAAGATTTTCGCCGCCGAAGGTCTGGTCGTACTGGATGCAGCCTCTCGTGGCTTTCATTCGCTCGGAGCAAGCACGTTGCGCTATGCGATCGAGCACGCGGCAGAGTTGCAGAAGCCTCTGGTAGCCCGCAGCCAGGAGCTGATCAAGGATGGATACCACGCTCAAGTGCTCGTTGCAGACAACGGCTCGATGCTGTTTCTGCTGGATGAGGTGACGGGTGAGCGCGTCGCGCTGCGGCGAACTTCATCGGACAATGGAAATGCCCAATGGAAAGCTGGTAGCCGCGTCTATTCTACTAGCGAACTTATCGAAATTCTGGAAGCAACCCCGGAGAGGTTGAGCCCAAACGCACTTCTGCGGCCAGTCTTTCAGGACACCGTGCTGCCGACTGCGGCCTACGTGGGTGGTCCGGCTGAGATCGCCTATTTTGCGCAGAGCGCGATCCTGTACGAGGCGATTCTGGGACGAATTACACCGGTGCTACCACGGCTGAGCGCAACGCTGCTGGAACCCGCGATCGCAGCCGTTATGGAGAAGGACGGGGTACAGCTTCCGGATGCAATGACAACGGCAGAGGCCTTGGCGCAGCGACTAGGTGCACGTGCGATTCCGATTGAGGGCAAACGAAAGCTTGCCGCTGTTGGGAACGCTATGGATACAGAACTCGCCGCATTGACGCACTACCTCACAGGAATGGATGCGAGCTTAGGGCGCGCGGCTGGCGTATCGGGCTCCAAGATGCGATACCAGATGAACCGCCTGCGTCGAATGGCTGCCACCTTTGAGCTTCAGAAGGAAGCAAGCATTCGCAAACACGCTGACGCGATCACGCTGAATGTGTTTCCGGGCGGTCATCCGCAGGAGCGAGTTGTCGCCGGAGTTTGGTTCATGGCGAAGTATGGTGACGGGCTGGTGGAGCGCCTGGTTGGAGTGGCAGCAAATCAGTGCCCGGGTCACGTGGTTGTGCGCCTGTAAGGTTTCGATCAAAAACTGGGAAGAGTTTTAGAATGGCTGGGTGAGGTGTGTCCCATGGGATTGAGCGATCAGCCGTTTGAGGTGATGTGTCCGGACTGCGGAGCGATGTTGAAGGTTGATCCGGTAACGAGATCGATCATTGCGCACAAGTCCGCTCCAAAGAAGAAGATGTTCGAGGACTTTGGCGAGGCAGCGAAGGCGCTACGTGAAGCAGATGCCCGGCGCGACTCAATCTTCCAGCAAAGCGTCGACGCCCAGAAGAACAAGGACGACGTCATGGCAAAAAAGTTCGCCGAGGCCGTAAAGAAAGCCAAGGAGACCCCGCTGACCGAGCGGCCGCTCCGCGACTTCGATCTGGACTAGGAGACCGATCCGCCTACGCAAAAATAAAGTTCAAAAATGTGGCGTGTTTTTCGCTCCCGAAAAACGACCATCAATTCACCACGATTTACCACGCATCCACCACAAATTCACCACAAAAACACCAAGTTTTGCGCACCATTTTTCGCAAAACCCCCAGCAAAAACGCCCTTCCACCACACCCAAAAAATACGCCAAAAAACTAGACCCGGAGTTCGCCGATCATCCCTCCGTCAGCCGTCGCTTATCGCGGTAAACTGAAGGAATGCCACCAATCTTAAATGCGCAGGGCGTGACGAAGCGTTTTGGCGCTGTGCCACTTTTTCAAGAGATCAGTTTTACTGTGAGTGATGGGGACCGCATTGGCCTGATAGGCCCGAACGGAGCGGGGAAGAGTACCTTGCTGAAGGTACTTGCGGGCGACGAAGACGCCGATGCAGGCGACGTCGCCGTGCGCAAGCGTGCCCGCATCGCCTATGTCACTCAAGAGTCAAGCTTTGCACCGGGCATGACGGTTCGCGCAGTCCTTGAGGCCGCGCTGGTGTGCGCCAAGGTGGCCGAGGGTGAGCACGAAGGGCGCCTGAGAGAGACCTCGGGACGGACAGGGTTTCCTGATTTAGCTGCGGAGGCTGCGACGCTGAGCGGCGGGTGGAGGAAGCGACTCGCGATCGCGGAGGCGGTGGTAGCGCATCCTGACGTGCTGCTACTCGATGAGCCGACGAACCATTTGGATTTGGCCGGGATTGTGTGGCTGGAGGAGTTGTTGAATGAGGGTAGTTTTGCTTGCGTGCTTGTTAGCCACGATCGTTATTTTCTTGAGAATGTTGCGACAGAGATAGTCGAACTCAACCGCGTCTATGCGGATGGTCTGTTGCGCGTTAAAGGGAGTTATTCGAAGTTCCTCGAAGGAAAGGAACTTTATATGGAGGCTCAATCGAAGCTGCAGGATGCGCTCAAGAATCGCGTCAAGATCGAAGTGGACTGGCTGCGGCGCGGGCCAAAGGCAAGGAGTACGAAGGCGAAGGCGCGGATCGACAACGCCCAGGAGCTGATTGGCCAGTTGAAAGAGGTCAACTCGCGAGTGCAGACATCGAGCGCGGGGATTGATTTTTCTGCAACAGACCGCCAGACGAAGCGGCTGGTCGAGTTGGAAGATGTGAGTGTTGTGCTGGGTGATCGGAAGATTGTTGAGGGACTAAATTTTCTTATTACCTCCGGAATGCGCGTTGGTTTGGTGGGGCCAAACGGGAGTGGAAAGACGACGTTGTTGCGATTGTTGACTGGCGAGCTAGAGCCGACAGCGGGGACGATCAAACGGGCGGCAGCATTGAAGATTGTCTACTTCAGCCAGATGCGGGAGCTGGAAGAAGGAGTGACGTTGCGGCGTGCTTTGGCGCCAGATTCCGACTCGGTGGTTTACCAGGGAAGAGTCGTTCATGTCGCGAGTTATGCGACCAAGTTTTTGTTTACGAGCGAGCAGCTAAATCAGCCGGTGGAGAGGCTGAGCGGAGGCGAACGCGCGCGCGTATTGATTGCCAAGTTGATGCTGGAACCAGCGGATCTGCTTCTTCTGGATGAACCGACGAATGATCTCGATATAGCGACTCTGGAGATTCTGGAAGAGAGCCTGCTCGAGTACACCGGTGCGCTGGTGCTGGTTACGCATGATCGATACATGTTGGATCGGGTGTCGACGATTGTCCTGGGACTTGATGGGCGCGGCGGTGCTGAGACGTTTGCGGATTACTCCCAGTGGGAGCAGTGGCGCGGGGTGACGGTCGAGGAGGCCATCGCTCCGGGGGCAACTGGGAAAGCGGTAGCTTCGGTTTCGGCTGGCCCTCCGCAGAGCGCCGGAGGGAAGAAGAAGCTGTCGTATCTGGAGGCTAGGGAGTTTGCGGGGATCGAGGCCGCGGTTGAAGCGGCGGAAGACCGGCTCCAGAAAGCGCGAGAGATGATTGAAGATCCGGCGGTGGCAATCGATCCCGCACGCTTAACGAAAGCACTTGCCGAGATGGATGCAGCGCAAGCGGAGGCCGATGGACTCTATGCGCGGTGGGCTGAGTTGACCGAAAAGGTTGGGTAAGCCGCTAACTCTTGTGAGCTGGCTTGGCTGTATGGGGCTTTTTGCCTAACTCCCGCCAGTGGGTCTCGGTCATGTCAACGCCGTAATGCTTTGCAGCAGCCTTGATGTTAGCGAAGGCCTGTTCACGCTCCTGGTCAGTGACGTCCTTCACCTGGTCAAAGCGAGCGATGGCGTTTCGGACGTGTGAGGCGTTGTTCAAGGGCTCTTTGCGCTTATCGGGAAAGGCGTAGACGGAAGCGGGGAGTTCGCTCCGCTCCTTGGCATCGAGGGCCTTGTTGTCTTCGTGGTGCTTCCAAGTCGATTTCATGTCTCCTCCGTTACCTCTTCAAGCGATGTTGAAGCGAGATCGATTACGGGAGGTTGGATGTGGTATCGCCCCGTGGCGTTGTGAAGCAGAACGATTTTCGTCTGTTTCGCGATATTCTGCTGACACGATGAAAACTCTTCTTTGTGGGATGATTCTGGCGACGGTCGCAGCGTCATGCGCGGCGCAAGCAGTGGATGAGCGTAAGCATGCTGTCGTGGTGCACGCAGCGAGAATGCTGGATGTTGCGGCTGGAAAGATTGTGACGCCAGGTGAGTTGCTAGTGGAGGGTGAACGGATTGTCGCGGCTGGCGCCCATGTGGATCGCCCAGCCGGCGCAGAGGTGATTGACCTCGGAGACACAACTCTAATGCCCGGAATGATCGACGCGCATGTGCATCTGTTCCTGCATGTGGGTGCGGAGGATTTGCAGACGGTGCAGGAGAGCGTGCCGGAGCGGACGTTGATTGCTGCCGGCGCTGCGAAGGAAGACTTGATGGCGGGATTTACGGCGGAACGCGACATGGGAAGTGAAGGTGCAGGTTGCGCAGATGTGGCGGTTAGAAACGCGATCAACAAAGGGTTGATACCCGGGCCGCGGATGCGTATGAGCTGCAATGCGATAGATCTGACGGGCGGCCATGAGGATGCGATAGGGTACAACCCGGCACAGAGAGTGCTCTCAAACGCGGATTATGCGGACACCGCGGACGAGATCGTGAAAGTGATGAGAGAGCAGCGCAAGATTGGCGCGGATTTTACGAAGATCTATGAGACAGGAAGAGATTCGTACCGGGACGGTATCTTCAAGACGCCTTATCAATACACTGAGGCGGAGCTTGCGGCAGCAGTGAAGGAGGCGGAGAGGACTGGCGGCGGGGTTGGCTCGGGGCGCGGGGTTGCAGTGCATGCAACAGGTGAGCCAGGAACGGGATATGCGGTCGCAGCGGGAGTGGCGTCGGTCGATCATGCGTATCAGTTGAGCGACGCAACAATGAAGGCGATGAGGGAGAAGCAGATCTATGCGGTGCCGACGTTTGCGATTGCGGAGTACTTCGCTGATCATGCGGCTACGCCGGAGCGAGCCGCTCGAGGAAAGGCGGAGCAGGCGTATCATGCGGCGGAGTTCAAGAAGCAGTTGGCGGCTGGGGTTCCGATGGTCGTGGGCAGCGATGTGGGGCCGTTTCCGCATGGGACGCAGGCTCGAGAGTTGGAGCTGATGGTGCAGTATGGGATGAAGCCGGCGGCAGCGTTGCAGGCGGACATGTTGAATGGAGCTAAGCTCCTGGGTTGGGGTGGACAGATCGGGGAATTAAAGCCCGGGTATTTTGCGGATGTAATTGCAGTGCCGGGGAATCCGCTCGAAGACATCTCGGTGACGACGAAAGTGGGATTTGTGATGAAGGGTGGAGTTGTTTACAAGCGGCCGTGAGTCTAGGTAGAACAGCGGAGCCCTCCGCTCCGCTGCAAAACTCACAGCAAGACGACTACTTTGTTATTTCGCGGTCCACTGCTCGTCTGCGGAGGGGCCGTAGAGGGCGGGGACGGGGATGTCATTGAGGCGGAGGTAGACGCCAAGCTGCGCGGTGTGGTGGATGAGATGGTCGAAGCACATGCTGCGGAAGCTGAGGGAGCGGGGATTGTGAGAGATGAGCTGGTCGCCGAAGCTGAACTTCCAGGGAGCGGTGAGGTCCTCGTCGCTAGCAGTTGCGAGGGCGGCACGGCACTTGGCAGAGCAGTCGTCGAGCTGTTTGAGAGCGTTTTCACGAGTGGTGAATTCCAGTGACATGTGTGGGCGATTGGAGTTGGCCATGTCCATTCCGTCATCTACTAGGATGTAGTAGCCGAACATGGTGATGGTGGCGCAGTGCATGGCAAGTTTGCCAAGAGGCATGGACTTGTTGTGACACTTCCAGTCGTTTTTGCCCTCGGGCACGCGCTCGAGGGTGCGGCGCGTGTTGGAGATCTCGATGTCGTAGTCCTGAAGAAGGAGTTCGGAGATTTTCATTTTGGTCGTCCCTCAAAGATTGAATTAGAGACCTGTGATGTTGAATCCGCAGTCGACGAAGGTAATTTCGCCGGTGATGCCGCTGGCAAGGTCGCTGGAGAGGAAGAGGGCGGTGTTGCCAACTTCGAGCGCGTCGACATTGCGATGGAGTGGCGCGCGCTGTTCGACCGCAGTGAGTATGCTGGTGAAGTCACTGATGCCGCGGGCGGCGAGGGTTTTAATGGGGCCGGCCGAGATGGCATTGACACGGATTTTCTTTGCGCCGAGGTCGGAGGCGAGATAGCGAACTGTGGCTTCGAGTGCGGCTTTTGCTACTCCCATGATGTTGTAGTTGGGAAAGACCTTGTCGGCTCCGTAGTAGGTGAGGGTGAGGATGGAGCTGCCTTCGGCCATGAGGGGCTCCGCGGCGCGCGCGAGGGCGATGAGGGAGTAGGCGCTGATGTCGTGGGCGATGCGGAAGTCCTCGCGTGCGGTGTTGAGGACACTGTTCTTGATGTTGGGGGCGAAGCCGATGGAGTGGACGATAATGTCGAGCTTGCCGTAGGTGGCTTTGAACTGCTCGAAGACGGTGTCGATGTCCGCGTCGATGGAGACGTCGCAACGGAAGGTCTTGGTGCCGGGGAGATCGGCGGCGAGCTCTTCGGCCTCGCGTTGGAGGCGCTCGTTCTGGTAGCAGATGGCGAGGGTGGCGCCAGCTTCGGATAGCTTCTGGGCGATGCCCCATGCAATGCTGCGTTTATTGGCGAGGCCGAAGACGACGGCGACTTTGCCTTTGAGGTCAATCATGTTGGAGCAGGTTCCTTTCAGGTACAGGTTGCGACCTAAAGGATAGCAGTCATGCTGGTCGAGAGCTATGGCTGCAGAAAGTTGCCTTGGCTTGCAGAGAGAACGATGGAATCCTTGCCGTTGTCAATGTCCGACTCGTGCAGCAGGATGCGGCAGCAGTCACGGCCGGCATTCTTAGCGCTATAGAGAGCCTTATCGGCGCGGGCAAGGAGTGGGGCTGCAACCTCGACGGCTGTGGCCTGGGTCAGTCCGATGCTGATCGTGAGTGGCAGCCCTGCTGCCGGGATGGAAAGCTCACGTACGGACCGCTCGATAAGCGAGGAAACGATGAGGGCCTCGGAACAAGAGGTGTGTGGAAAGATGAGGAGGAATTCGTCTCCGCCGAAGCGGCCCAGCAGATCGTGCGGCCTCATGATCCCGGAGATGGCAGCTACGATACCGCGGAGGGCGGAGTCACCTGCAGCATGTCCGGCGCGATCGTTGATGGTTTTGAAGTGATCGATGTCGATGAGGGCGACGGATAACTTCTGCCCACTGCGGCCAGCGCGTTTAAGTTCGGCGTCGAGCTTCTCTTCAATGCCCCGTCGGTTAAGTACCCCGCACAGCAGGTCTCGTTCTGACTCTTTCTTTACCAAAGAGAGGAGGTCACTACAGAGCATAAGCAGGAATGAGAGACCGATGAGGAAGGCAAAGGATACGCTTAGCAGCACAGACACGGTTTGCAGGACCGCCCGCTGCTGCGCAGTCGGAGGGACTCCAAGTACGAGCAGGAAGAAGACGCGATTCAAAGCAAAGATGGCATAGCCCGCCATGAGGTACGCGAATATTTTTAGAAATATCCTGTCAGCTGCGTGACGGAAGATCTCGAGGGCGATGACGCCGCGGACGAGAAAGAAACTGACGGCGATGACATAGGTAAGGGTTTTGGGGTAGTTGTGGGACTGGACTAGATAGACGGTAAGCAGGGACGCGACGACAGTCAGGACCCAGGCGTATCGAATCTTTCGTGGACTCTTGAAGAAGTGAAGGACACCGGAATAAAACAGGACAAACGCGGAGAGGAGGATGCAGTGTGAGACAGCGATAGAGACGAAGGGTGGAATGGAACCAGACAGCAAGAGAAGAACATTCGCGAGGGTCGCTGCGAAGAAAGCGAGTGCTACGGTACCGGCACCGCGCAGATAGGGGTAGATGGTCTTCATACAGCAGAAGACAATCGCGTATATCAGCGTCAAAACGATTTGACAGCCGAGTAGAGTCCCAACGTCTACCGACGCAATAAAAGACATTCGTGCGACCTAGGGCGATTCTATGCGTAAGGCAGCAGGAAACAAAGAAAATCTGATGTCCAGTTAAGTGTGAATCATGATTCAGGCAGGAAAGAGGCAGTGGCCTCATGTATGGCGATATGGCCTTTGACAAAGAGGAGAGTCGGGGACACGGTGGCACCCTATCAGGACTCGATCAGGTTGGGCTTGTTGGGCAAGAGCAGGGAGCTGATCAACTGCCCTGATGCGGAGTCGGTGGCGCTCTGGGTGTTGTGCAAGACGGTGCGGGTGCAGTTGCGTCCGGCATTTTTTGCTTGATAGAGCGCCTTATCGGCGCGGGCGAGTAGGGATGTGGAGTAGTCGCCGGGGGTGGCTTCGCTGATGCCGATGCTGATCGTGAGCGCCGGACCGTTACGGACAGAGGAGAACGTACGCACGGCCTCGCCGATGCGATCTGCGACGATGGCGGCGCCTGTGGAAGAGGTCTGGGGAAGGACGAGGAGAAACTCGTCGCCTCCGAAACGGCCAAAGATGTCGTAGGCGCGAAGTTTGGCGGAGATTGCCGTAGCAACATCTCGGAGCGCGCTATCGCCGGCAGCGTGGCCTTCGGTATCGTTGATCGTTTTGAAGTAGTCGATGTCGATGAGTGCGATGGAGAGGGGGCGGCCTCCGCGTTCAATGCGCTTGAGTTCGATGTCGAGCTTGCATTCGATGCCGCGGCGGTTGAGGGTACCGGAGAGGGGGTCAAGCTGCGACTCGGCGCGGACCAGGCTGAGGGCCTGATCGTGACAGATCGAGAGGGAGAAAAGGCCGGTAATGCAGGTGGAGAATATGGTGACGGCCAAGGTGAAAGTCTGGACATGGTTGCTCTCAATGAGATGGTGAGGAGCGCCGTGGATCAGGGCGAAGAGGCCCCAGCCAAGGCTCACGAAGGCAAAAAATGCCATGCAACTGGCGAAGCGGCGGACTACGTTTTGCCCCTTAGCAAGCCGAAAGAGTTCCAGCGCCATGAATGAGCGAACTACCGTCACATTGAACGAGATGACGATAAGACGTGGGACGATGGCATCGTGAAACTGGCTGAAAAACGCAATGAGGCCGATGGAGAACAGGCTTGAAATCCATAGGGGGAGCAGGGACCGTTTGCTGCCAAGCAGGCTGAGAACGCCACCACAGAAGAGAAGGAAGGAGATGAAGATCAGGGAGTTGGCGAGGACGACCGAAAAGGGTGAGTTGATCGTTCCCTGCGAGAGGTACAGAACCAGTCCGGGGATACCCAGGAGAAATCCGCCGGCGATGGATCCGACGCCGCGCAGATCGGAATAGGTGCGACGGATTGTCAGGAAGACGATGGCGAAGGCTGCTGCAAGTAGGACTTCACACAGAAGAGGGTGCGGTTGTCGAACGAGGGAAATAGTGACATCTCTGAAATCCGCCTCGAAGTGATTCTATCGACAGGACCTAACAGAAGGTAAACCACTTAAGTTGTACGGGCTTCGGGACGCTCAGAGTGGTGAGCCAGTCGTATTGCGCTTCGGTGAGGGGGACGACGGAGAGGCGGAACTGGCGGAAGAGGATGGAGTCTTTGAAGACGGGGGCGTCGCGCATCTCGGCCGAGGGTGCTTGTCGGTTTTGAGTGCGCTTGACGGGCTTTGATGCTGACTTTCGGATTTTTGGGGTCGGAGGCGTCGACGGAGACGACGTTGGCGGTGCCTACGGCGGCTTTGCCGACGTTGGAGTGGTAGATGACGAGCTTTTCGCCTTTCTTCATGCTGCGGAGGTTGAGGAGGGCCTGGGGGTTGAGATGCCGTCCCAGATGGTTTCGCCGTCGCGCTCGAGGTCTTCGAAGGAGTAGGTGGTGGGTTCGGTTTTGAGCAGGTAGGGCATCGGGTTCTGGCTCCGTTCCGGGAGGGTCCCCTCCCCGGTGAAAAGTGTGCAAAGTCTTCGAAAGAGGAGAGTTTAGGTTTGGACTTTCGGTGCTTGATTCTGGAAAAAGTCTCATTTTTCGGGCTTGCTTGCTGCAAAGTCTTCGAAAGTAATGGGTTGTTGTTCTTGTTTGGTACTTCTGGCCCTTTTCGTTTTCCAGTATAGCTAGGTGAGGGGTGTGTTTTGTCAAGTGCGGTGTGAGTGAGATGCGTGCCTAGAGGAAAGGAGAGCAAAAGCAACGGCAACGAATTCAGTCGCTTCGCCCTGTCGGGCTTCGACTCCAGCCTTCGACAGAATGGTGTTCGCCTTCGGCGGGGCTTCTATACGAGGGCTGAAGCCAACGCTAATGCTTTAACGGCAAATGCAACTGCAAAAGCAACGGCAAGAGCAAAGGCAAAAGCAACGGCAAAAGCTAAGGCAATGCGAGCAAGAGGACGTTTAGCCGCCGAGGTCGATGAGGCGGACTCCGGTGACGGGTTGGCCGAGGAAGGCGGAGCCGAGGCGCTGGAATTTTTCGATGGAGTCGGTGGCGTAGAAGGTGCAGTTTGTGCGGTTTCGGTGGGGCGATTGGTTGGGGATGTGGTCTTGTGGCGAGATGGGCGGCTACGGCGTGGGCGGTGGCGTGGGCGGAGTCGATGATGGTGAGGGGATGGCCGAGGGCGGCGAGGGTGCGGCGGATGGCGGGCTCGAGGAGGGGGTAGTGGGTGCAGCCGAGGAGGAGGGTTTGGGCGTTGGGGGCGGCGGTGAGGGCTTCGGTGAGGTAGATCTTCAGGACTTCGTCGGTGACGGGGTGGTTGATCCAGCCCTCTTCGACGAGGGGGACGAGGAGGGGGCAGGCTTTTTCGTGGGCTTCGAGGCCGAGGGCGTTGAGGGCGTGGGTGTAGGCGTGGGATTGGACGGTGGCGGTGGTGGCGAGGACGAGGACTTCGGCTTGAATTTGTGGAGGTCGTCGCATGGTTGCGCCAGCGAAGTGACCGGGGTTCTTCGCTTCGCTCATAATGACAGCTTTATTTTCTGTTCTGGTCTTCGTGCGGAGGTGGCTCGAGCGGCGTGGGCGCCGGGTTCGACTACGCCTATGACGGGGATGGGCAGGGCTTGCTGGATGTCTTCGAGGGCGAGGGCGGTGGCGGTGTTGCAGGCGATGACGAGGAGTTCGGCGCCTTGGTCGTGGAGGAATTTTGCGCTGGAGACGGCGTAGCGGGCGATGGTTTCGCGGGACTTGGAGCCGTAGGGGAGACGGGCGGTGTCGCCGAGGTAGATGTAGTGGGCGTCGGGGATGAGGGGGAGCAGGGCGCGGAGGACGGTGAGGCCGCCGAAGCCTGAGTCGAAGACGCCGATGGTGGGTTGGGGTGGCAGTTGTCAGTTCTGGTTCTCAGTTGTCGTCAGTTGTCGGTGCTCAGTTGTTTCTGATGTATCGGGTGGCAGGTTGGTTCGGTGGGGGCGTGGGTTTGGCGGTGGTGTCGGTGGCGGGGTAGGTGCGGAGGAGGTCGGCGTGGCCGGCGAGGGTGTCGTGGGGCTGGCCGTCGACGAGGAAGCGGATGGCGGTGATCTGGGGGAGCGCGGCGTGGAGGGTGCCGATGATCGATTGCACGGTGAGGGCTTCGACCTGGATGCCGGAGGGGTGGTTGTCGATGAAGGTGCCGCGGAGGTTGATGACGGCTAGCTGGCCGGGCTTGCTGCGTCGATGGTTGCCGGGGTTGTGGGTCGGTCGAGGAGGAAGACGTCGTCGACGGCGGGGCCGCTTTGGAGGGGGTGGGCGGAGCTGGGGAGGGCGTAGGTGGCGAGGAGGTGCTCGAGGAGGGCGCGGGCGCGGACGGTGGGGTCTTGGGGAGAGCGAGGTGATTCGGTGGTCGGGGGTGATGGAGGCGTCGGCGTCGTTGGCGAGGTAGAGGGTGATGTCTTCGGTGCTGGCGGTGGTGGGGGCGGCGATGGGAGTGGCGTCGTTGAGCGCGGCGAGGCGCTTGTGGGCCTGCTGGCAGCCGCGGAGGAGGAAGGCGGCCATGAGGAGGATGCCGGCGGCGAGGCTCCAGAAGAGGATGCGCTGGTAGCGGGGGATCATCTCGCGGCTCCCGCGGCGGCGGTGCTCGTGCGGTTGCGCCAGGAGGTGAGGGCGGCGGCGATGGCCTTGGCGATGCTTTGCTGGTAGGCGGCGTCGGTGACGGGGGTTGGGTCGGAGTCGGACGGGGTGAGCGGGGCGATCTCGATGGCGACGGCGGGGCAGGTGAGGTTGTCGAGGGGGCGGAGGGAGGCGCGGCTGAGGATGACGGGGAGTTTGGCGTGGTGGAGGGCGAGGCCGATCTCGTTGGCGAGGGCGAGGCTTTGGGGGATGGAGGCGGATTGCGCGGTGTTCCAGGGGATGGGGGCGTGTGGGTCGTCGAGGGTCGTCGGGTGGGGTGAGGGCGGAGGTGACGATGTGAATGCCGGTGCCGCTGGAGGTGGCGTGGAGGATGAGGCAGGCGGTGGGGTGGGCGTGGTTGGCGATCTCGGCGCGCTGGTCGGTGGTGAAGGGGACGGCGGGGTCGGCGTCGTGGGTGGAGATGACGGTGAAGCCGGCGGTGGAGAGGAGGGCGCGGAGGCGGGCGGCGAAGGCGAGGGTGATGTCTTTTTCGAGGAGGTTGTTGGGGAGGTGGGCGCCGGGGTCGGGGCCTCCGTGGGCGGGGTCGAGGAGGATGACGGTGCGGGGGGTGGGTTGCTGGGCTTGGGCGATGTGCAGGGCCGTCAGGAGGCAGAGCGGTAGCGGCGATTTGATTCGGGGCGAGTCAAGATGGTTTGGAGTGATTGTATTTGAGGTGCATGGTTTCCTGCGGTCGAGACTAAGGCGAAGGCATACCCGAGGGGCTAAAGCACCGCTGTTTCTATGCGGTGAATGAGAGGCCCAAGGCTGAAGCCTTGCGAGTACACTAGATGCAAATGCGATCGAGCAATAAGAGCGAACGAGCTAACAGCAGGTCCTCCGCCTGCGGCGAAGGATGACAACTCGAAGACAGAAACGAATGAAGCAACCGGCGACAGCAACGGCAAAATGCGGTGATCTTCGCTGAGGATTTAGTCGAGGGCGTAGATGGCGAGGCCGCTGAGGAGTTTGGGGTAGAAGTCGGTGGATTTTTGCGGCATGACTTCGCCGGAGAGGGAGACGTCGCTGAGCTGGTCGAGGGTGATGGGCTTGATGAGGAAGGCGATGTTGGCTTCGCCGGATTCGACGAGGGCGACGGCTTCGTCGGCTTCGCGGATGTACTGGATGTTGCCGGTGGCGCGGATGTTGTCTTCGGTGAGGCCGAGGAGATGGTCGAGGACGACGGTGTGGAGCTGGGCGACGCCGAGCTGGCGCTGTTTGCGGGCAGGTTCTGCGAGGAGGGGGGCGATGGCGTCGGGTTTGGGGGTGAGGAGGTAGTTGCCGTCGCCGGTGGCGGCGAGGAAGGAGTCGCCGGGGGATTTGGTGAGGGTGTCGATGAGGTCGGAGGCAGAGGCTCGTCGGCGAGCTCGGTGATGGTGAAGAAGGCGCTGGCTTTGGTGATGAAGTCGGGGGAGGAGAAGTTTTCGATGCCGTGGACGACGCGGTGGGTGGGCAGGATGGTGATGCCGGGGGCGTCCATGTTGACGAAGGTCATCATCATGGCGGCTTCGGGGAAGGCGGGGGTGGGGAGCGAGGAGCGTGGCCGTCGGCGATGACGGAGGGTGACTGTCGTCGTCGTCGGGGAGGGCTGGTTGAGGGGGAGTTTGAGCTGGGCGGAGCGCTCCTTGGCGTAGGCGACGGAGGTTTCGTAGCGGTGGTGGCCGTCGGCGATGATGAGCTTTTTGTCGGCCATGGCGGTGAGGAGGAGATTGATGAGGTTGGGGTCGGTGAGCTTCCAGAGGCGGTGGACGACGTCGTACTCGTCGGTGATGGCGAGGTCGGCGGGTTGGTGTCGGGGCCGAGTTTTCCGGAAGCTCGTGGCCGCTGGCGCCGAAGATGAGCTTTTCGGCGGTGAAGGCGGGGTCGGAGTAGAGCATGTAGATCTGCTCGCAGTAGGCGCGGGTGGCTTTGAAGAGGGCGAGGCGGTCGGATTTGTGCTTGGGGAAGGTCTGCTCGTGGCGGTAGACGACCTTGTCGGCGTAGTCGTAGAGGTGGCCGAGGGCGATGAAGCCGCGGCGCTCGCGGATTTCGGTGGTGCCGGGGACGGTGTAGGTCTGGGAGTAGCCGTAGACGGCGGGCTCGGACTCTTCGGCGAGGATGTGGTCGTTGCGCCAGTCGTGGAGATAGTCGGCGGCGCGGGTGTAGACGTTGCTGCGCGGATCGTCGGTGTCGCCGGGCTCGTGTTTGCCGAGGATGACGCGGATGAGGTTGTAGGGGCTGGCCTCGTAGTAGCGCTGCTGCATGGCCGGGGTGATCTTGTCGTAGGGCTGGGTGACGACATCCTCCATGTTGACGCGGGCGGGGTCGTAACGGAGGGCGCGGAAGGGGTAGAGACGGGCCATGCTGTTTTGGTTCTCCAAACGTCTTAGATATGTAGTGATTGTACGGGGTGTGCGGTAAACGGAGCGTCAAGAGCTGAGAGCAGGGCGAGGCTGAACCGCGCAGGGCCTGGAGTACGACAGTTGTCTGGGAATTAGCTCGCGAGACAAAACTATGACAACAGGGCTTGCGGTCGAGGTCTATTATTCTGAACAAAGCATCGAATGAGTTGTCAGGATGTTAGGTCCAAGACCACTGCTGATCGTAGTAGATTGCGGAGGGTTCGAGGGATGGTGCGAGGGATGCCGAAGAGGCTAACCGGGCGCGGAACGGCATAGGTGCCAGTATGGACATCAATATGCAAAGCAAGGATGGGACGACGGGGACGTTGGAACGCAGTGCGGCGAGCCGTGGTGGGGCTTGCGCGTGGCGCGGTGCTGTGGGGTGTGAGCGGGGAGTGCAGTTTGCCGGGCGCAGGAGAATCCGCTGGGCGAGGTGCATACGCCGGCGCCGCCACCGCCGCCGAAGACGCCTGAAGACGACGAAGCCGGTGATCGAAGGGCGGATAATGCGGCGAAGCTGGCGACATCGAGGCGGGATGCGCGGATTCGGGTGGATGTGAACCTGGTGCTGGTGCCGGCGACGGTGACCGATCCGATGAACCGGCTGGTGACGGGGCTGGAGAAGGAGAATTTTGAGGTCTACGACAACAACATCGGGCAGGTGATCAAGAGCTTTTCGACGGAGGATGCGCCGGTGACGATCGGGATCATCTTCGACCTGAGCGGGAGCATGACGTCGAAGTTTGTGCGGGCGCGGAAGGCGTTGAGCGAGTTTTTGAGGACATCGAATCCGCAGGATGAGTTTTTTGTGGTGGGGTTCAACGACCGGCCGGCGGTGATTGTGGACTACACGTCGGATGTGGACGACGTCGAGGCGCGGATGGTGATGCTGAAGCCGGAGAACCGGACGGCGCTGATCGACGCGATCTATCTGGGCGTGGATAAGCTGAAGCAGGCGAAGTATGAACGGAAGGCGCTGCTGATTATCTCCGACGGCGGGGACAACCGGAGCCGGTATACCGAGGGCGAGCTGCGGCGGGTGGTGCGGGAGAGCGATGTGCAGATCTACTCGATCGGGATCTTCGACCAGTATGCGCCGACGACCGAGGAGCAGATGGGGCCGATGCTGCTGACCGATATCTGCGAGATGACGGGGGGCGGATGTTCCGGGTGCTGGATATGGGCGATCTGGGGGACATTGCGTCGCGGATCAGCGCGGAGCTGCGGAACGAGTATGTGATCGGGTACAGGCCGTCGGAGGTGAAGCAGGATGGGAACTGGCGTAAATTGAAGATACGACTCGTGCCGCCGCCGGGGCTTCCCACGCTGACGGTGCATAATCGCCAGGGGTACTATGCACCTTCGCAGTAAAAGCTTTTGGCCGCGAACGTGTCGCGGCAGGGTGGTTGATGATTGCGGCTGGGGTGGTGAGCGGATGGGCTCAGCAGCCGTGCGGCTCCGCAGCCGCCAGCGAAACAACAGCCTGCTTCGAAACAGCCTTCGCTGACGGTGGATCGCGATCCTGTGGCTTCGCCTGATGCTGATGCGCCGGCGCAAGCCCAGACTGGAGCGCCGCAGGGGGTCGGGCTGGGGAAGATTGAGCGCGAGGGCGGCAAGTACACGCTGCGGAGGATGCGTATGAGGTGCGGCTGAATGCGACGGTGCTGGATGGCAGCGGCCGGTCGGTTCAGACGCTGGACAAGGACGCGTTCACGGTCTACGAGGATGGGGTTCCGCAGACGATCGCTTCGTTCCGGCATGAGGATCTGCCGGTGTCGCTGGGGCTGCTGATCGATAGCTCGGGGTCGATGTACGACAAGCGGGCGGCGGTGGATAAGGCTTCGCTGGACTTTGTGAAGCTGTCGAACCCGGAGGATGAAGAGTTTCTGGTGGACTTCTCCTGGGAGGCGTTCATCGACCAGGACTTTACGAACAACATCGACAAGCTGCAGCAGGGGCTGGGGTATATCAAGTCGAGCGGCGGGACGGCGATCTACGATGCGCTGGTGGCTTCGGCGGATTATCTGGCGAAGAACGCGAAGCATCCGAAGCAGGTGCTGCTGGTGGTTACGGACGGCGAAGACAACGCTTCGAGCGCGACGCTGGAGCAGACGATCCGGAGGATTCAGGATCTGGATGGGCCGGTGATCTATTGCGTGGGGTTGCTGTTTGGCGAGGATACGGACAAGCGCGAGTCGCGGCATGCGCGCAGGGTGCTGGAGACGCTGGCGGAGCAGACGGGCGGGGCGGCTTACTTTCCGAAGTCGGTGAAGGAGGTGGATGCGGTTGCTGCGGAGGTGGCGCAGGATATCCGGACGCAGTACACGATCTCGTATCACTCGACGAAGTCGCCGACGCTGGGTGGATATCGCGAGGTTCATGTGGAGGCGAAGGCGAAGGGCTTCGGGCGGTTGTCGGTGCGGACGCGGACTGGGTACTATCCGAGGGTCGTCGCGGGATGCGTCGAACGGGCGGGGACGCGGGAGCAGTTCAAGCGCAAGAAGAAGAAGCCCTGATGCAGGCCGGGTTAGGATGTGCTGGCCTGCGATCTGGGTGAATGGTTTTGCGCGGCCAGGTCTGTTCTGATTGATGTAAAAGCATGAGTGCTGCCTGCGCCTTCGGCGAGAGTTTGCTGCCGGACTGATTTTGTGTGTGAGGTTTGAGTCGATGAGGGTTGTAGAGAACATATTGGAGCTGGTGGGGCAGACGCCGATGTTGCGTCTGCGCCGGCTGGAGCAGGCGAGCGGCGCAGAGACTTGCGCGGAGATATGGGCGAAGCTGGAGTATTTGAATCCGGGCGGGAGCGTGAAGGATCGCGCGGCGCTGGGGATTGTGCTGGATGCGGAGCGGCGCGGCGTGTTGCGAGCCGGGAGGCACGATTGTTGAGGCGACGGCGGGGAATACCGGCGTGGGGCTGGCGCTGATCGGCGTGAATCGCGGGTACAAGGTGATGCTGTATGTGCCGGAGCAGTTTGCGGAGGAGAAGTGCAAGCTGATGCGCGGGCTGGGCGCGACGGTGGTGCGGACTCCTGAGGCGGAGGGCATGGCGGGGGCGATTCAGCGGGCGTTGCAGTTTGAGAGGGAGACGCCGGGAGCGTTTGCTGCGCTGCAGTTTGAGAATCCGGCGAATCCGGACTTTCATGAGCAGACGACGGCGGTGGAGATCTGGGAGCAGATGGAAGGGCGCGTGGATGCGTGGGTTTCGGGGGTGGGTTCGGCGGGGACGTTTACCGGGGTGGCGCGGTTTTTGAAGAAGAAGCGGAGCGGAGATTTTGACGGTTGCGGTGGAGCCGCAGGGAAGCGTGCTCGAGGGTGGAGAGCCGGGGCCGCATCGGGTGGAGGGGATTGGCGTGTCGTTTATTCCTGCGACGTTTGACCGCAGCGTGTGCGACCGCGTGATGATGGTGATGGATGATCCGGCGATGGCGATGGTGAAGCGGTTGGCGCGGAGGAGGGTGTCTTTGCGGGATCGAGCGCGGGGGCGATGTTGTGCGCGGCGGTGGATGTGGCGAAGGAACTGGGCGCAGGGAAGAGAGTGGTGACGGTGATTCCGGATTCGGCGGAGCGGTATCTGAGCAAAGGGTTGCTGGATTAGGCGCATTGACGGATACAGAACGAGGACGGCTGAAGCGAATAGGCAAAATATGGAAAGTATCGCCGGTACAAGCAAAATGCAGGTACCTTCGACTGCTCCTCTCGCGATGAAACTGCGCGAGGCTCCGCTCAGGATGACAATTTCTATATCATTTGGTCGCCCAAACTCGCGCTATTTAGCAAGACACTTTAACAAAGACCGGTATGTGTGGAGGTTGCGATGAAGACCGAGAGTGCTGAGAAGCAGCTTGAACGCTTTCTAGATGCCTTCGCGCCGGAGGTTGCCGATCTTGCGCGAACGACATTGGTAAAACTTCGAAAGCGTTTGCCGCATGCGAAGGAGCTTGTGTACGACAACTACAACGCGCTGGCGATTGGGTTTTCGCCGAGTGAACGGTCGAGCGAAGGTATCTTTTCGATTGCGTTGTATCCGGGACACATCAATTTTTTCTTTTTGCAGGGCGCGAAGCTGCCTGATCCGGAGGGCTTGTTGCAGGGGGCGGGTTCGGTGGTGCGGCATATTGCAAAGATCGATGAGAAGACGCTGGATCGGGCCGAATGTGAAGGCGATGATGGCGACAGCGATGAAGATGGCGAAGGTTCCGTTCGATGAAGAAGACGGAGTATGAGTTGATTATCAAGTCGGTTTCGGAGAAGCAGAGACCGAGGACGGCCGGCTCCCGCGAAATCGAAGAAGGCGAATTAGTATTGAAGAAAGAAACGAGGGATAGATGGAAGCACGAAGAAAGTTGGGATTTGCGACGCGGGCGATTCATGATGGGCAGGCTCCGGATGAGCTGACTGGCGCGGTGAATGTGCCGATCTATCTGACCTCGACGTATCAGCAGGAGGCGATTGGGAAGAACAAGGGGCATGAGTATGCGCGGCTGACGAACCCGACGCGGGATGCGCTGGAGGAGAGCCTGTGCTCGCTTGAGGGCGGGACGAGTGCGCATGCGTTTGCGCAGCGGGATGGCTGCGATTACGGCGATGTGCACGATGATGAAGTCGGGCGACCATGTGGTGTGCACGGACAATATGTATGGCGGGACGGGGCGGCTGTTCGACAAGGTGCTGACGAACTATGGGCTGACGTTTACGTATGTCGACACGAGCGTGGCGGAGAATGTGGCTGCGGCGATTACTCCGGCGACGAAGCTGGTGCATATCGAGACGCCGACGAATCCGATGATGTCGATTACGGATATTGGGGCGGTGGCGAGGATCTGCCATGCGAAGGGCGTGGAGTTGAGTGTCGACAACACGTTTCTGTCGCCTTATCTGCAGCAGCCGATCGCGCTGGGTGCGGATATTGTGATGCACTCGACGACGAAGTTTTTGAATGGGCACTCGGATGGGTTGGGCGGCGTGCTGGTTTGCACGAAGCCGGAGCATGCGGAGAGGTTTCGGTTTGTGCAGAAGTGTACGGGTGGGATTCTGTCGCCGTTTGAGAGCTATCTGCTGCTGCGCGGGGTGAAGACGCTGGCGGTGCGGATGAAGCAGCATGATGCGAATGGGCGCGTGGTTGCCGATTTTTTGAAGGGGCATGCGAAGGTGCAGCAGGTGTTTTATCCGGGGCTGGTGGAGCATCCGCAGCATGAGTTGGCGAAGCGGCAGCAGCATGGATTCGGGTCGATGATCTCGATGGAGCTGGGGTCGCTGGAGAATGCGAACAGGTTTGCGAATTCGCTGCGGCTGGGGTTTCTGGCGGAGTCGTTAGGTGGGGTGGAGACGCTGATCTGTCATCCGGCGACGATGACGCATGCTGCTGTTGGGGCGGAGGGTCGCGCGAAGCTGGGGATTACGGATGGGTTGATGCGGGTTTCGGTGGGGATCGAGGATGTGGAGGATATCGTGGCGGATCTGGGGCAGGCGTTGGAGCGGATCTAAAGGCTTGTCCTGCCGGACGGGCCTCCTGCGCGGAGGGCGGCCACTTCGTGGCGTGTATACCGGTCTGGGTCGGGGAAGGTATGGGGCCTCGCGTTGCTCGGCGGGTGATGTTGAGCCGTGTGCCAGAGTATGCGTGGATGTGATACATGTATAAGCATTGGTTATGTGAACGGAGGGTCAGAAATGTTTGGATTGACGGAAGAGCAGAGGCAGTTGCAGAGCGCGGTGAGGGCGTTTGCCGAGGGTGAGATTGCTCCGCATGTGAGCGAGTGGGATGAGAAGAGCGAGTTTCCGCATGAGGTGGTGAAGAAGCTTGGTGAGATGGGGCTGCTGGGCGTGATCTTTCCGGAGTCGCTGGGCGGCGCGGGCATGGGTTACGTGGAGTATGTGCTGGCGATTGAGGAGCTGTCGCGCGTGGACGGCAGCGTGGGGATTATCGTGGCGGCGCATAATTCGCTTTGCACGAATCACATTATGCTGGCGGGAATGATGAGCAGAGGAAGCGGTGGATTCCGAAGCTGGCGAGTGGGCAGTGGCTGGGCGCGTGGGGTTTGACGGAGCCGGGTTCGGGTTCGGATGCGGGTGGGGCGCGGACGACCGCGGTGAAGACGCGGCGACAAGTGGGTGCTGAATGGGTCGAAGACGTTCATCACGAATGGGAGCTATGCCAACTGCGCGGTGGTGCTGGCGGTGACGGATCAAGAGAAGGGAACTCGTGGAGGGATCTCGGCGTTTGTGGTGGAGAAGGGGACGAAGGGATTTCGGCCGGGCAGGAAAGAGAACAAGCTTGGGCTGAGGGCGAGCGATACGGCGGAGCTGATCTTCGAGGATTGCGAGATTCCGGCGGAGAATTTGGTTGGCAAGGAGGGTGAGGGGTTCAAGGATGCGATGCGGGTGCTGGATGGGGGAAGAATTTCGATTGCGGCGTTGAGTTTGGGGATGGCGCGCGGGGCGCTCGATGCGGCGATGAAGTATGCGCAGGAGCGGCGGCAGTTCGGCAAGTCGATCAGCGAGTTTCAGGCGATTCAGTTCAAGCTGGCGGATATGGCGACGGAGCTGGATGCGGCGTGGTTGTTGACGATGCGCGCGGCGCAGATGAAGGATGCGGGGAAGAAGGTGACGCTGGAGTCAGCGATGGCGAAGCTGTATGCGAGCGAGGCGGCGTGCAGGATCTGCGATGAGGGCCTGCAGATTCATGGCGGGTATGGGTTCATCAAGGACTATCCGGCGGAGAAGTTTTATCGCGATGTGCGGCTGTGCCCGATTGGCGAGGGGACGAGCGAGATTCAGCGGATGGTGATTGCGCGGGAGCTGTTGGGGAAGAGTCCGAGCCGTGGCTAGGTTGTTAGGCGAGAGCTAGCCGGCGAGAATCTGTTCAAGCTTTTCGAGGTTCGTGCGCTCGCCCATGACGATCAGCACGTCGCCGGCGGAGATTTCGAGCTCAGGCGGGGGATTGAAGGTTGTTTCGCCGGCCTGTTTGCGAATGGCAAGTATGATCACTCCGGATTTACGCAACTCAAGGAGTTGGCCGACGGTCTTGCGGGTGAGCTGGGCGCGGGGAGTTACGCAGACCTGTTCCATGGTGACCTTGGGGCCGATGTTGCTTCTGCCAAAGTCGAGAAACTCAACGACGTGGGGTCGCAGCAGCGAGTCGGCGAGCTGGCGTCCGGTCATGGCATAGGGAGTAAATACGGTATCGGCTCCTGCGCGGCGGAGTTTCTCTTCGGCCTCTTCTTCCGAAGCGCGGGTGACGACGGTCAGCTTGGGATTCAGGGTCTTGGCGGAGAGGATGATGAAGAGGTTTTCAGCATCGGAGGGCAGAGCGGCGATGAGTCCTTTCGCTTTGAGCACACCGGCCTCGCGAAGGCTGGCATCCTGGGTCGCGTCGGCGACGATGGCCAGCATTCCAGCGGCTACGGCTTTGGCCACACGCTGTTCGCTGCGGTCGATCACAAGGAAGGGAATGTTGGCGCGTTGAAACTCGTAGGAGGCGTTGCGACCTACGCGGCCGTAGCCGCAGACGATGAAGTGGTCGTGCAGGTGATCGATCATGCGTTTGGTCCTGCGTTTGCCATAGCGGTCCTGCAGTTCGAGTTCGATAATAGTCTGGGTCATGGCGCCGACGGCAAGGAACATCGTTGTGACGCCAAACAGGATGAGGAAGGAATTGAAGACGCGCCCGGCGTGGCTGAGAGTCCGGATCTCCTGATAGCCGACGGTCGTGATCGTCGTGAGCGTCATGTAGAAGGCGTCGAACCAGGAGTAGCCTTCGATCAGCACAAAGCCGATGGTGCCGGCGCCGAAGATGATTCCCAGCAAGCCAGCGATCAGGACGAAGCGTTGAATCAGGCGTCTTTGCATCGAGAGATATCCTATCGACTTTCGCCGTGGGGGGCCGGAGCGTCAGGAGATGCCGAAGGGCCAGACCTGCTGGACGGTTTTGGAGAGGATTTGTGTGCGATCGCCGGGTGAGAGGAAGTCGAGGTGGTCGCGGTAGAGTGCGACGGCCTGGTCGTAGGGGAGTTGCTTGAGGGAGATGGGCCAGTCGGTGCCCCACATGAGACGTTTGGCACCGAAGGTGTCGTAGAGGCGCTTTACCTGGATGGCGGCGTCGGGATAGGGGTATGGCTGGTTGGAGAGCGACCACATGTGGGAGATTTTGACGTAGACGTGCGGGTAGCGTGCGAGATCGAGCAGGAGTTTGAGCTGGTCGGGATGGTCGAGCGGGCAGTCGGCCATGTGATCGATGACGACGTTGAGGGTGGGATTCTGTTCGATGAGCGGGACGAGGTCGGGAAGCCGGGTTACGGGCGTGAGGATCGTCATGGGGACTTTGAGTTCGGCGCATCGTCGCCAGAGCGGAGGCATGAGGGGGCCGCGAATCCAATCGCCTTCGGGGGTGGCTGCGGGGCTGAGGCGTACTCCGTGAAAGCCTTGCTCGAGGGTGAGCTGCGTGAGTTGGTCAGGAGCGGCGGGATCTTCGGGGTTGACGCGACAGACGCCGTGAAATTTCTTGGGGTAGCGTTTTGAGGACTGACGCGAGATAGCTGTTGTCCCAGCGATAGTGGATGACCTGAATGATGACGGTGCGGGCGACCTGGTTGGCCTGCATGAGGTTGAGGAGGGTTTCGGGTGAGGCGTCTTCGGCGGGTGGATGTGCGCCGGGCGCGAAGGGGAAGGCGGGATCGTGCTTCCACACGTGGACGTGGGAGTCGATGAGCAGCGGGCTGTGGTGCAGAGGTGAAGGATGCAAGCGATGAGGCTTGCGAGGCCACTTGCAGGCGACGAGTTGCGCGGCGGAAGCAGCGAGAAAGCGGCGGCGGTTCATCGTCATGATCTTATGCGTGGATGAAAATTGCCGGAAAGCTAGAAGCTTCGTTCGACGGGCTCGTTCTTCGACGTGGTTGCCCGAAGGGTGAGGGTGGCGGAGGGCACGCCTTCGGCGGTTGCGGTGAGCGTGATGCCGCCGCTGGATGAGGTGGCGCGGAGGATGGCGATGGCGTGGCCTTCGTAGAGTTTGCGATCGGTTGCCTGAAATGGGTCGTGGTCGAGGAGGTTGCCGTTGTCGACGGCGATGACCTTGCCAGGGCCGGTGGCGGAGAAGTGGATGAGGGTGGTGCTGTCGGGGATGACGGTGCCGTTGGCGTCGACGAGAGTGGCGGTGAGGTAGGCGATGTCGTTCCAGTCGGGCGAGAGCGCGGGCGCTGGAGATGGCTTCGGGCTTTTGCGTGAGGTTTGCGGCGGCGAGGCCGGTGGTGAGGAGGAGATGGGCGGGTTTGCCGGCGGTGCGGAGTTCGTCTTGCGCGACGATTTTGCCGTTGGTGCGGGCGACGGCTTTGAGGGTGCCGGGGGCGTAGGGGACAGGGAAGGTGATGGGGCTGGCGTCGGGGTGAAGTTTCTGGGTGCCGAGGGATTTGTCGTTGAGGAAGAGTTCGACCTCGTCGGCGTTGGTGTAGATTTCGACGTTTTCGGTGTGTGGGGATTCGTCTTTCGGGGTCCAGTCGAGGAGGAGCGGTTGGCCGAAGCGGGTGGTGGGGTCGAGTGGGGCGTTGGGTGTGGTGGCGGCCTGATTGCTGGAGGTGGGTGAGGTGTAGCCAGGGTCGACGGGACCGCGGCGCGCGGCCTGGACGCGGCGGGCGATGCGAACCATGGGAGCGGTGGTGGGATCGGCCCACCAGGATTGGCGCTCGAAGGCGCGGGCGCGGGGGAGCGATGTGGTGAGGAGGAGGCCGCTGCCGGCGCCGATGGAGGGCCAGCGGCCGGCTTCGCCGAGGTAGTCGATGCCGGACCAGAGGAACTGGCCGGAGTATTCGGGGTGGTCGCGCATGGCGATCCACTGATTGCGGTCGTGGGTGTTTTCGGTGCCGATGATCTTGCGGGTGGGTTTGTCGGCGTGGGCCTTGAGGATCTCCTGCTCGCGATAGTTCTGGCCGACGACGTCGAGGAGGTCGGCGAGGCCGTTGTCGTAGTCGTGCGAGACGTTGGGGCGGAAGAGGGCCTGGGTGACGGGGCGGGTGGGATCGTTGGCGTGGAAGGTGTCGACGAGGGATTTCAGGATGGGGATGGCGATGTCGGGGTTGGGCGTGTCGTGGATCTCGTTGCCGGCGGACCAGAGGATGATGCTGGGGTGGTTGCGGTCGCGGCGGACGGTGTCGGCGGTGTCGCGGACGGACCACTCTTTGAAGTAGAGGTGGTAGTCGTAGGGATTCTTGGCGACGGTCCAGCAGTCGAACATCTCGTCCATGACGAGGAAGCCCATGCGGTCGGCGAGGTCGAGGAACTCGGGTGCGGGCGGGTTGTGCGCGGTGCGGATGGCGTTGACGCCGAGGGCGCGGAGGGCGGTGAGGCGGCGCTGCCATGCGGCGAGCGGGACGGCGGTGCCGAGGGCTCCGGCGTCGGTGTGAAGGGCTACGCCGTAGATCTTGTGGTGGACGCCGTTGAGGAAGAAGCCCTGGTTGGGGTCGAAGTGGAACTCGCGGATGCCGAAGGGGACGGCTTCGTCGTCGATGGGCTTGCCGTTGCGGAGGACGGTGGCGTGGGCGGTGTAGAGGGCGGGGTGGTCGAGGTCCCAGCGATCGGGATTTGGGAGCGAAGGAGGTCTTCGAGGTCGGCGGTGCTGTGTGCGGCGATGACTTTGGCGATGTGGCCGACGGAGGAGATGTTGGGTGCGTTGTTGGGTGTCTCGATGGTTACGGCGAGGGTGACTACGGCGGTGGCGTCGGACTCGTTGAGGATGGTGGAGCGAACGATGACGGTGGCGTCCGAATTGCGTGACGTCAGGACGTGGTGACGAAGGTTCCCCAGGGAGCGATGTGGATGTCGTTGGTGGTGATGAGGCGGACGTGGCGGTTGATTCCTGCGCCGGGATACCAGCGGGAGGCGGGTTGCTGCGAGTCGTCGACGCGGACGGCGATGATGTTTTTGCCGGCGTGGAGGTGAGGGGTGAGGTCGTAGTTGAAGCTGACGTAGCCGTAGGGGCGGTGGCCGAGGAGTTCGCCATTGCAGTAGACGTCGGAGTTGGCCATGATGCCGTCGAAGGCGATGAAGGTGCGCTTGGCGGGGTCGAGTTTTGCGAGGGTGAGGGTGTGACGGTACCAGCCGATGCCGGTGGGGAAGAAGCCTCCAGCGGCGCGGCTCGGGGCGTTTTCTTCGACGGGGCCGGCGATGCTCCAGTCGTGGGGGAGGGTGACGGGCTTCCAGGAGGAGTCGTCGAAGGTGGGGGATTGGGCGTTGGCGGCGTCGGATTGGAGAAAGCGCCAGTCGAGTCGAAGGGTTGGATCTGGCGTGAGTGTGATTGCGCAGCTGCGAGGAGTGGCGCGAAGAGGAGGGTTGCGAGGAGAAGCTTGCGACGCATGGAGTCCCTTAGTTGGTGGCTGGGAGAGATTTTACTTCCCACCCTTCGCGATGAGACTGCGAAGGATGGGGCACCCGGGCTTTCGTGTTGCTTTGAGCAGCATGTCTGCGATGCTTTGAAAGTATCGAATGAAAAATTGAGACGGCAGATTCCTCCGCTTCCCGTTCGACACGCTTCGCTTGCTCAGGGTCCGGGCGGGATGACATCCTTTCACTGCTTACTGGGAACGACGGGGCCTTTGCTGTTGGGTGGGTCGGTGGGGTTGAACTTGCGCGCGAGGTCCGGAGTGGATGACGACGTCGGAGGCGGGAGGATTCTCGGCTTTCTTCACTTCGACGCCGAAGACGTAGCTGGGGCCGAACATATTGCTGGTGAAGAGGACGAGCGATTTGTCGGGCGAGAAGCGGACGTTGGGCTCCTCGCGATAGTAGTGGTGGGACATGTTGACGAGGCGTTCGGATTTGAAGACGCCGGGCTGCCAGAAGTTGGGTCGTTGAGCGCGCCTTCGCCGATGGGGAGCATGTGCGGGTAGAAGAGCTCGATCCATTCGCCGTCGGGAGCTTTGGCGACCTGGCCGGGATCGCCGCCGTCGCCGGTGAAGAGGTCGAGGTCTTTGGTGAGGTTGAAGTGAATCGACCACTCATTGCGCTGCATGTGGAATGCGGTGCGTTTGCCGGTCTTCAGGTTGTAGCCGGCGAGGAAGAAGTCTTCGCCCTTGGGGTACTGCCAGTCGTACCAGATGGTTTCGCCGTCGAGGCCCCAGAACTCGTGGCCGGCGATCTCCATGGCCATGGTGCGTTTGTGGATGAGGGTGTTGTGGGTGCCGTCGGTGTGGATCATCCAGATGCGATCGACCTTTTGCCAGGGGCCTTCGTGGCAGTACATGAGGAGGGTGGGGTCGGTGGGGGAGAAGAGCAAGATGGTTGACCCAGTCGGTGGAGTGAAGGAGGGTCTTCATGTCGCCGGGCTTTTCGCCGTTGGGGCCGGGTTCGAGGCGGATGGTGAAGAGGACCAGCGGAAGGCGAGCGGCGAGGCGGGCCTCCATCATGCGGCCCTTGTTGTCGGGCTGGTAGTGCGGGCCCTGGGCGGCGCTGGCGACTCGGTTATCTGGCGCGTTGTTAGGGGCTGGCCTGGCGCTGGTGGAGCGTTGGAGCCGTACTCCTTGCCGGTGGCGTCGCCTTCGATGTAGGTGCCGGCGGCGAGGGTCTCGTCGGCGTTGACGCTGACGATGCCGATTTTGGGCGGCAGGTCGGTGAGTTTGCGGATGGCTCCGGTGTTGGTGTCGGCTTTGTAGACCGCGGCGGCGTGGGTGGCGGGATCAAGTTGGGTGAAGAAGACGCTGTTGGTCTTGTTGCCGGCGACGAGGGCATGGGGATTACGGCTGGCTCCGGCTCCGCGAACGGCGCTGGGATCGGCGGATGCGGCAGTCGGTCGCAGGCGGGAGGGTTGGGAACGAGCAGGCGGGTCTTGCGCGTGTCGAGGTCGAGGACGTGGATGCCGTCGGGAGCGGTGTAGATCATCGATTTGTGATCGGGCGTGTAGGCGTTGACGTTGAAGTAGAAGCCGCCGGAGTTGGGCTCGTCGCTGAGCCGCCAGACGCGGTGGCCGGTGTCCTTATCGACCCAGGTTTTTGGCACTTCCGGGCGCATGGGCGAAGGGGAGCGAGGACGGCAAGAAGCGCGAGAGACGAGACGGCGGAACGAACGGGGGAAGACATGGTGGAATTCTCCTCCAAGTGCGCGCCAGAAAGTTGGCTGCACGATCGTTCGTGCGCTCCGGCTCGGAGAGCAACAAGGAACAGGGCGAACAGGGTGCGAGAGATTTATACACTGTGACGGGTGCGAATGGGAAATAGTTTCTTACGGGGAATACGGTCGATGGTGTGCTGGCCGGGCGGGCCGCACTACACTATAGACTATGAGCCATTCTGCCGCTTCGCTCGAGATGACGATCGCTGGAATTGCCGCGAAGATTCGCGCAGGGCTCGCGGATCGGACGGGACGAGGCGCGGTGGCTTTGGGAGAATGCCTCGGATGCGGAGTTGCGCGCGCTGGCTGCGCATCGTGCGGGGCCGGTTTCATGCGCCGGGATCGTGCACGTACATGGTGATGCGGATCATCAACTACACCAATGTGTGTGTGGCGCAGTGTGACTACTGTGCGTTCTATAAACTGCCGACGCAGGATGGCGGTTATGTGTTGAGCCATGATGAGGTGTTTCGCGAAGCTGGACGAATTGCTGGCGCTGGGTGGCGATCTGGCGGCGTTCAATGGAGGGTTCAATCCGCATCTGCCGCTGAGCTACTACTGCGATTTGTTTGCGGCGATTCGTGCGCGGTATGGGGATGCGCTGGAGTTTTATGCGCTGACGATCGCGGAGTTCATGTACCTGGCCGATCACGCGAAGCTGAGTTATGCGGAGGCGGCGGGGCGGTTGAAGGGCTCCGGGGTGCGGTGGATTACGGGTGGCGGCTCGGAGATTTTGACTGAGGAGTTTCGGGCGCGGCACTCGAAGTTCAAGTACACGGTCGCGGAGTACTTCGAGGCGCAGCGGGCGATCGTCGAGGCGGGCTTGAAGACGACGGCGACGATGGTGATCGGTTTTGATGAGAGCCTGGAGGAGCGGCTGGAGCATCTCGAACGGACGCGGCAGTTTCAGGATGAGACGGGTGGGCTGGCGAGCTTTCTGTGCTGGACCTTCAAGCCTTACTTCACGCAGATCGGCGGGATCGAGATTTCGACGGCGGAGTATCTGCGGCATCTCGCGCTGTAGCCGGATCTATCTGGACAATATTCCGCGGATTCGCACTTCGGTGCTGACGCAGAACCAGCAGGCGCTGGAAGGGTTGAACTACGGCGCTGACGATTTCGATCTGCCGATTGAAGATGAGGTGACGCAGAAGGCGGGAGCGACGATCAGTCTGGACTTTGAGCGGATACTGAACTATGCGCGCGAGCTGGGCTTCGAGCCGGAGTATCGGCATGTGGCGCTTGGCCGGCCTGCGCTGCCTGTTCTGCGAATAGCGGATTATCTGCTGCTGAGGAACATCTCTCGAGATGGCGCGTTGGAGCGCTGAGTCGTCGCACGCTTTCCGTTGACGGAGCAGCCAGTCCTCGCCGCGCGTGCGTAATGAAGAGGTTGTCGGAGATGTGATAGTCTCGTTTCCCTCGTTGATCTGAACGGGTTTTCTCTCGATGAATCCGCTGCGTTTCAGGGCGTTCATGGCATGGCTGGTGAGATGGGCGGAGTCGTGGGCCTGCATCTCAAGGCCGAGATCGCGCGGGCTGAGGCCGTCTTCTGTGGCTTTGACGATCGATGATCGTCAAGCGCCATCAACCTCGTAGGAGACGAGGTCGTCAGAGGAGTTCGGAGCAGAGACACGCGACAGAAACGGGGCGTAGGTACTCCGGTTCCGCATTTGCTGCTGCTTCTGCGTTGCGGGCATGATCGCCGAAGTTGAGCGGAGATGTTCTGCTGAAGCTGGAGGTAGTCGCTCGGAAATGCGATCGGCAGGGTAGGGAATGAGGGGCAGATGCTGGATACCGAGCAGGCAGGCCGTGCTCTGAGTCCGAAGAGATGAGGCAGAGCGGCTTTCCGAGTGCGACGGCACAGCCAACGGCCAGCCAGATCTCGGCGGTGTTCTCCGAGATATCTGCGAAGAGAGCGCCCGGCCTGCTCGATCTCGTCGACGAAGATGTTGATTGGGATTGGAGACTGCAGACGTCTTGTTGGAGGCGAGTGGGAATCAGGCCGGTTTCGATGATGGCGAGCTCCAAGACTTCGTCGAAGAGGCGTTCGAAGTGCGGCCCGGAGGGAAGCAGCACGATGCATTGATGTTCTGTTCGCGTTCGGTCATAAGCGAAGCTCCTTGTCTTCTGTGCGCTGACGAGCGAGGTTCAGGCCTCGGCCAGCGAAACAACGAGACAGAGCGAGTCAGTAAGATTCGTGTCCACTTTGCGACGGTGGGTTTCGATCGTGTCGCGGGTGTTCGCGAAGATTGCGAAGGGAGAAATTTTGCATGTCGGCCAGCTTGAGCGGGCGGGAGTAGAAGTAGCCCTGCGCCTGGTCGCAGGACATCTGGCGGAGCATCTGGACGTGTTGCTCGGACTCGACGCCCTCGGCGATGACCTCGATCTGAAGGCTGTGGGCGAGCGCGATGATGGCAGCGGTGACGGCGCGGCTGTTTTCGTCGACGTCGCAGCGCGAGATGAAGGAGCGGTCGATCTTGATGCGGTCGACGGCGAAGCGTGTGATGTAGCCCATGTTGGAGAAGCCGGTGCCGAAGTCGTCGATCGCAAAACGGACACCAAGTTTGCGGACGCGCTGCATGATTTCAAGCGACTCTTCGGAGTCGACCATCAGCAGATGTTCGGTGATCTCGAGTTCGAGTTGTTCGGGCTTGAGCCCGCTGGTCTGGAAGAGCGCGCTCGACGGTCGCAGGGAAGTCCTTCTGCTGGAACTGGCGGGGAGAGATGTTGACGGCGACGCGAGAACTCGACGCCGAGCTGGCGCTGCAGCGCAGCGATCTCCTTGCAGGACTGAAGAGAACCCACTCGCCGATGGGGACGATGAGTCCGGTCTCTTCGGCGAGGGGAATGAAGGTGTTTGGCCCGACCAGGCCAAACTCGGCGCTGTTCCAGCGAAGGAGGGATTCGACGCCCAAGCATGCGGCCGTCGGCGAAGGAGATTTGCGGCTGGTAGAGGATCTCGAACTCGCTGAGCGTCGAGAGCGTTGCGCAGGGCGGACTCCATCTGAAGCTGCTGCAGGCCCTGCATGCCGATTCCCGGAGCGTAGACCTGGGAGCCGTTGCGTCCGCTGTCTCTTGACGCGATACATGGCGAGGTCGGCGTTTTTGAAGAGGCTGTCGACGTCTTCGCAACCGGGAAAGAGGCTGATGCCGATGCTCGCGGTGACGATGATTTCGTGTTTTCCGATGCGAATAGGTTGGGCGATGGCGGCCAGAAGCTTCTGGCAGATCTCCTCGGCGTCGTTGACGGAGCGAAGATCGGGGAGCAGCACGACGAACTCGTCGCCGCCCATTCGGCCGACGGTGTCGGACTTGCGAATGCAGGCCTTGAGGCGTTTGGAGATCTCGCAGAGGACCGTGTCGCCGGCCTGATGCCCAAGAGAATCGTTGACCCGCTTGAAGTTGTCGAGGTCGACCATCATGACGGCGAGATTGTCCTGCGATCGTTGGCGCGTTCGATGAAGAGCTTCGAGCCGGTCGCGAAGCAGGGTGCGGGTGGGAAGGCCGGTGAGAGGGTCGTGATGCGCGACATGGTAGATGTACTCGTCGGCGCGCTTGCGTTCGGTCAGGTCGTAGGAGATGCCGACGAAGCCGGTGATGCGATTCCTCGCTGTCGCGCAGTGCGGTGACGACAAGCTGCACCGGAACGCGTGATCCATCCTTTCGAATGTAGGTCCACTCTCGCTCGTCGATAAGACCCTTCTCCGGGGCGAGGCGAAAGACCTGATGGTCGGGAGAGACCTCGGTGTCGAACTGCGTCGAGAGGTCCAGTCGCGCGCTGGCGCAGCTCCTCGCGGGTCGTGAAGTTCGATGCTGTTGCGACCGAGCAGATCGCTCTCCTGATACCAGAGCATCCTCTCTGCGGCAGGATTGACCGATGTGATCAGGCCGGCCTTGTCGGTGACGATGATGCTGAAGGGAGAGCTGGCGATGATCGATTTATTGAAGTTGAGAGCGCGCTTCAAGATCTTCCTTGTGTTGAAAGCGCCGCGTGACATCGCGTGATGGTCGTCGCGATGCCGTCCGCGAGTTTGACGATCTGAATTTGATAGCGGCCGGGACCGTCTTCGGACTGGAAGGTGTTGCTGGTGACCTCGATGCAGGGCAGGCTCTCCGGTTTCGACGACCCGTTTGTGCCGCTCGAAATGGTCGGTGGTTACGGATGGCGGGAAAGATCTCGAAGAGGTTCTTTCCGAGTACGTCGTCTCGGTGCATGCCGAATCAGTCGTTCGGCGTTGCCATTGAGGAAGATGAATTTGAAGTCGCAGATTTCGCCATCGGCGTCGCGAACGCTGTCATAGAGGATGACGGAGTCGGTGCTGGACTCTGCTGCCGCGATGAGCCGCAGCTCGTTGTCTCGCGAACGCGAGGCATCCCGCACGATGAGAGTGAGGCGGCGCACGAAGATAGGCAGCCCGGCGATGAAGATTGTTGCCGCGACGGAGCCGGCTCCGTGCGAATGAGCTTGACGATCCAGGGTGTGATCGGCGAGAAGATCGCCGAATGCAAGTTTGCGATCGAGAGAGGTCGAGCGAGGAGAAAGAGCGAGAGAAGGCGCCGGCGACCCAGCGAATGAAGAGGTCTTTTCGGCACTCATAGACGAGCAGAGTCAGCGAGATACGCCAAGCGCGAGCCATGCAACCCAGACTACTTTTTCGAAATCGTCGGAGCCTGTCAGTCGCTGCAGGCCGGATAGTGCGGCAATCCCAACGCGGGATTGGAGAAACAGGCGATACAAGCCGACCAACGTGAGAAGGGTGGCTGAAGTCGCGATGATTCCTGGGCTCGCGCTTCTATAGCGTTCGATCAATTCGGACATGAGTGCCTCATACTGCTCTGCAAGGCAATGCGGTAGCTAGCAGGAGCTTGAACCTGATGGATACCTCGCCATTGGTAACTGTAGGTTCGGCAACACCATGAGCCAATACAACCTAAGTGTTAACAAACCTGCGGTTTAGAGCTGGTAGCTTGCCGGCAGGAGTTTATTTAGAGGTTGTTGAGATCGATTGGGCAAATAGAATAGGCAAGGCATGCCGCGATCGACACTTTCCGTAGCTCATCATTACACTCAATGAAGAAGACAATCTGCCGCGAACCCTTGCGAGCGTACGGTTTGCTGACGAGATGGTCGTTGTCGACTCGGGCTCGACCGACCGCACCGTGGAGATAGCGAAGTCGTTCGGCGCGAAGGTTTTTTCAGAGGAGTGGAAGGGATTCGCGCTGCAGAAGAACTCGGCAATCGATAAATGTGTGGGAACGTGGGTTTTGTCTCTCGATGCGGATGAAGAACTGACGGAAGAACTGCAGGCGGAGATTCGCGGCATGCTCGAGGCGGACGAGCGGATAACGCCACAGGTTGATGGCTATCGGCTTCGGCTGCGGCATGTATTTCTGGGGCGCTGGATGCGTTACGGCGGCTACTACCCTGACATGAAGCTGCGGTTGTTTCGACGAGTCACCAGTTCGGGCGTCTCTCATTTCACCGATCGACCGGTGCACGAGTCGGTGCAGGTTGCGGGCCGGGTGGAGAGATGACGAAGGATTTTCTGCATCACGGCTATCCCAATCTTGAACTTTATCTGGAGCACATGAACCGATATAGCTCGCTGGGTGCGCGGTATTGTCGCGGCCAAGGGAAAGATCAGCCGGTCATGGCCGGCGTTTTTCTGGAATGCGGTTTTCGTTCCGAAGCTGACGTTCTGTTTGGAACTACATCTTCCGCCTCGGATTTCTGGACGGGCGTGAAGGACTCCTGCTGCATCTGTATCACTCGGCTTACATCAGCTGGAAGTATGCGAAGGCGTGGCAGATCGGGCGCGGATCTAAGCCGTAGGCAACTTCGAGCGGTTGATTCAAGAGAACCATTTCAGTGCGCGGATGATTCCCATGGATGTTGGGCGGGAGTGGGCAGAGACATCTGTGCGAGCGTGAATCTCGTTGCGATTCTGGGCGTAGTACTTGTAGGCGAGGATCATCATCTCTTCGTTCGTGACGGTGGGGGCCCAGCCGAGTTGGGTGCGGATGCGGGTGGTGTCGAAGACGAAGCTTTCTGCAATCATGCGGTAGTGGTAGGGGCCAAGCGGTGAGAGATTCAGCTTGTGTGCCAGCTGCATCGCGGCGATTGTCGGTTTCTTCGGCAGGGAAGCGACGCGGGAACGGCTGTCTGCGGCCTGTATCACCGCCTCATAGACGCGGCGAAGCGAGACGACGTTGTCGGAGCCGATGTGGAAGAGATTGGAGCCGTTGTAGCTCAGCGCCTGAATGCAGGCTGTGGCGAGGTCCTGCGCGTAGATGAACTGATAGCGATTGCTGCCATCGCCTACGACCCAGACTTTCTTACCGTCGTCGATGAACTCGAAGAGGATTGCGAGCAGGCCGAGGCGGCCACTGTCGATGATTGTCGGGCAGCGGATGGTGATGACGTCGAGATCACGGGCGTAGTCGGCAAGGACTTGTTCGCCAGCTAGCTTGGATCGGCCGTAGAGCTCGATGGGATTGGGGGGCTCGTCTTCGGCGACATCGTGGCCCAGGTCGCTGGCCCAGAGGCAGTTGCTGGAGATGAAGACGAACTTCTTGACGCCGAATTGTTTTGCAGCCTCAGCGAGGTTGCGCGTGCCGTCGACGTTCGAGGTCCAGAGGAGGTTGTCGTCGATGGCGTCGTGAGCCAGTTGCGCGGCGCAGTGGAAGATGGCGGCGAACTTGTTTGAGGCAAAGATCTGTTGCAGCAGGGCTGTGTCGCGTATGTCGCCCTGGATACTGGTGAGGCTAGGGTGCGTATCAGGATCGGGGACGAGGTCGATGTTGGTGCAGGCGTAGCCCTCGGCGAGGAGTCTGCGTTTGAGAACGCCGCCGAAGAAGCCCGATCCGCCGGTGATGAGAACTTGAGTCATGTCTGGTTTGATAGTACGGTCTTTGGCCGCTTCGTCGCGGATTGGAAGAGATAGACGGTCAGGATGGTCATGATCGGTTCCAGGGGATGTCGAAAGCGAGCCTGAACCGTGATGAGGTAGTAGGTGAAAGGCACCAGCGCGAAGGCCCACGCGAAGAGGACGGCTCCGGGAATGCGGCGTTTGAGTGCAAGCAACAGCCCGAGAATGCTGCCGAGGCTGAGGAAGAAGTAGTTTGCCTCGCGCGCTGCTTCGATGAGGACACCTTTTTCAACTGGTTTCGGAACACTTACCCAGAAGAAGTAGAAGCGCTTCAGGCTGTAACCGACAAAGCGCCGCTTGTGCGAGCGTATCTCCTGCTTTGCGAGTTCCGCTTCACGTCGAACGTAGGCGGCCTCGCCCATTTCGCGGTATTGCTGGAAGACCGGGCAGACCTCGCAGACTGGAATCGTCGCTCCCCAGGGAAAGCCCAGGTGTTCTTGCAGCGCGGACTGATGAAGCTCTGCGCCAAGGTTGCCCCGCATGGGAATGAAGGCGTGAAAGACGGTGTAGTTGCGAATCATCCATGGCGCAAGACAGGCCAGAACGAGGGTGCAGGCGAGAGCGCCGCGAAGAAGCGCCGGTCGAATCGGGCATCTGGTCTTGTATGCGCCGAGCAGCATCCACAGACCGCAGACAGGAAGGAACAGGAGCAGGGTGGAGTTGAGCAGCGCGACGAGTCCGGAGAGAATTCCGAAGGCGGCCCAGCGCGCTGTGGTCTGGAATTGGCCGCGCTCCGCAGAAGCGGGCTCTTCTCCGACG
Organism: uncultured Acidobacteriaceae bacterium; assembly: GCA_963754765.1. Taxonomy (GTDB): domain Bacteria; phylum Acidobacteriota; class Terriglobia; order Terriglobales; family Acidobacteriaceae; genus Edaphobacter. The sequence goes on from CAVWHJ010000013.1 coordinate 154,348, forward strand.
CCACGCGTGCGCAGGGCAATGACGAGGATCTTTGAGAAAAGAAATGCCGTAATGCACATGTCCCAGATCCAGCGAACAGCGAACTGCATCGCGGCGGGATAGAGAGCCCAGAGCCATCCTGACCAAAGTGCGACTTTCTTGCCGCGACCGGTAGGACCGAAGCACCGCGCAGAGATCTCGTAGATGACGCATGAGGTTGCGGCAGAGAATGCGCTGTTAATGACGAGGAGCACCCATGCGGACGCTGCTGTGTAGACGCCGAAGATCTTGAAGACTCCGGCGATGAGGAGGGGATACAGCGGAGGAGACCAGGCCGTGGGGCCGGAGTGTGCAGTGAAGGGATCCGCGTAGCCGAATCCTGTGGCAAGTGCGCGCGCGATGCGTCCCATCTCCCATCCGAACTGAAGATGATCTTCCTCTGGTCGGATGCGATAGGTGTGGACGATGGTGATGTAGAGGACACGGATGATAAAGCCGGCCCAGAACATCGAGGAAGGCGCTCGAAACAGCGAGGAACTTTCCGATGATGGGGAGCTTTGCATCTGCTCGTCGTGCATTCCGTGGTCTTGCATTCTCTGACCCTGCAACTAACTTCGCCCTGTGCGCGGTTGGGCGATGGCGAGACCGCGGGGTGTGGGTAGGAAGACGACGGAGAGCAGTCCTTCGGACTCCATCGAGCGCGCAGCATCACGAACGACTTTGTGGTGCGAACTGGCATCGTGCATGAGGATGATGCCGTTGGGGTTGATCTGCGGGAGAAAGCGTTTGACCTCCTGCTCGCGAATGGGCATGTCGGAGTCGGAGAAGAAGAGGTCGATGGTGCCTTCGATCGTCATCTCGAGGCTCGACTGGTTGCGCAGCTCGATGAAGGGCATCAGAGGCGATCCGGCAAGACGCTCTTTTGCGCGAGCGTAGACGACGGGGTCGAACTCGCAACTGATGACCTTGCCGTAGCCGTTGCGCTGAAGACCCTTGGCGATCCATTCGGTGGAGACGCCGAGGAAGGAGCCGGTCTCGACGACGAGACGGGGCTTGATGGTGGTCACTAAGGTCGCGATAAACTCGAGGACTTCGAGTTCCGCGGTCATGGAGTCGATCATGCTCCACTGCTCAGGCTGAGGGCACTCTGGCGTGGGGCGATGCGACTCGGGTTGGAGCACTCCGGCGCTGCGGTCGTGCTGCAGCATTATCTTGTGCTCCTGCTTCATCTTTTTGCGAAACAAACCCATGAAATTCCCCTCTATCCATTATGCGGGACGAGCGAAGATAACGGAGAGGCAGTGTGGGCAGTAGATTACTTGACAGTCCAAGAGCACCGATCTACGGTTGGCACGTAGTTCGTTTCATTTGAAATAGTTTCCACACCCCTGAATCGTAGGATCGCCGAGTATGTCCTTCAAGAATGCCCTCTCCCTTTGCTTGTTGTTTTCGCCGATAGCCCTGTACGCCCAGGCACCGCCTCCGACACCAACAGCAACACCGACGACGAAAGCGCCGCCTGACGTAGTCGCCGGCATTCCGGTGAACTACGACGAGTCGAAGGTGGGGACCTATACGCTGCAAGATCCGCTGAAGCTCAACGACGGCAAGCCGGTGCGGGATGCGAAGACCTGGTACAGCAAGCGGCGACCGGAGATCGTGGAGATGTTCGAGACGCAGCAGTTTGGGCGTGCGCCGGGGCGGCCTGCGGATGAGTCGTTCGAGGTCGTCGAAGAGGGAACTCCAGCGTTGAACGGGAAGGCGATTCGCAAGCAGGTGACGATCTATCTGTCGAAAGATAAGAGCTGGCCGAAGATCGATCTGCTGATCTATCTGCCGGCAGCGGCGAAGAAGCCTGTGCCGATGTTCCTGAGCATTAACTTCGGTGCTGTCTCGAATGCAGTGGACGATCCAGGAATCAAGCCGGGCGAGGTCTGGGACCCGAAGACGAACACGAGGATTCCAGCACCAAAGGGCCGCGGCTTCGGCCGTCTGGAGGTGGAACCGTTACTGGATGCGGGGATTGGTGTCGCGACGTTCTATTACGGTGACGTCGATCCGGATTATGTGGATGGATTCTCGAACGGCATACGCGCGCGATATCTGAAGCCCGGGCAGACACAGCGTGGGCCGGATGACTGGGGATCCATTGCGGCCTGGGCATGGGGGATGAGCCGCGTCGAAGATTACTTCGAGAGTGACAAGAGCATCGATGCGAAGCGAGTTGCCATTCATGGCGTCTCGCGGCTGGGAAAGACGGTGATGTGGGCCGGAGCGCACGACCAGCGGTTTGCCGCGGTGATTGCCAGCTGTTCGGGCGAGGGCGGGGCGGCGTTAAGCAGCCGAAACTACGGCGAGACGATCGCGCACCTGACTGCTCCGACGCGGTATCCCTATCAGTTTGCGGAGAACTATGCGAAGTGGGGAGGATTTCCGGACAAGGCTCCGATGGATGCGCATATGCTGGTGGCGCTGATCGCGCCGCGTCCGCTGCTGCTGCAGACGGGAAACACGGACTACTGGTCTGACCCGAAGGGTGAGTTTCTGGCTGCCGTGGCGGCTGGACCGGTCTACAAGCTACTGGGCAAGGATGGCCTCGATACCGATGTGTGGCCAGCGGCGAAGCAGCCGATCTTTCACGACATCGCTTACTACATGCATGACGGAGGTCACGGGATGGTGCCATCTGACTGGGCCATCTACGTGGAATTCCTGAAGATGCATCTGCATCCTGAGCAGTAGGGTTTTTGGTTCACTCGGCCAGGGCAACGACTTTTAGTTCTGACTTGGATGATTCCACGAAGTCCATGATGACCTTCGCGATGAAGTCGAGCATCTCTTTTGTCAGGCCGGGATAGACGCCGATCCAAAAGACCTGGTTCATCACAAAGTCTGTGTTCTTCAGATCGCCGACGACACGATGCTCGTATCCCTCGTAGGCGGGTTGCCGCAGCAGGTTTCCAGCGAATACGAGACGGGTACCGATCTTGTTCGACTCGAGATGGCGAGTTAGCTGGTCGCGGGAAAAGCGCGCTTCGGGTTTTACAGCGATAGGGAATCCGAACCAGCTTGGGTCGGAGTTTTCACCGGCGACCGGCAGGATCAGGTATTCCTCTAACGGTTGAAGCAGCTTCTTCAGATAGCTGAAGTTCTCTTTTCGTCGCTCGATGAAGTAGGGTAGCTTCTCGATCTGAGAGAGGCCTAGCGCGGCCTGCATGTCGGTCGCTTTCAGGTTGTATCCCACGTGCGAATACGTGTATTTGTGGTCGTATCCGCATGGCAGCGATCCAAGCTGCCAATCGAAGCGCTTGCCGCAGGTGTTATCCATGCCGGGTTCACACCAGCAGTCACGACCCCAGTCCCTGAAGCTATCGATGAGCACCTGCAAGGTTGGCTTGTCGGTCATGACGGCGCCACCTTCGCCCATCGTGATGTGGTGCGCGGGATAGAAACTCACCGTTGCGATATCGCCGAAGGTCCCGACCTTTCGTCCCTTGTAGGTCGATCCCAACGCGTCGCAACAATCTTCCACAAGCCAGAGGTTGTACTTCCGGCAGAACGCCGTGATCGCGTCCAAATTGAAGACGTTGCCAAGGGTGTGCGCGATCATGACGGCCTTTACCTTCGGGCTATACGCCTCCTCCAATCGCGAGACGTCGATCTCGTAGGTCGGCAAGGTTACGTCGAGGAAGACCGGGATCAGGCGGTTCTGGAGTATCGGATTCACTGTAGTCGGGAATCCGGCTGCGACAGTGATCACCTCATCGCCTGGCTTCAATCGACGGTCGCCAAGCTTTGGCGAGGTCAGCGCGCTGAGCGCCACAAGATTTGCGGAGGATCCGGAGTTAACCAAAGAAGCAGAACGCACTCCGACGAACCGAGCCAGTTTGCGCTCAAACTCCTTGGCGAAGCGACCGGTTGTGAACCAGCCGTCGAGCGCGGAGTCGACTACCGAACAGATATCCTCTGGGCCAATTACTTTGCCGGACACGGGAACCGTGGATGTGCCGGGAACGAACTCGCGCGAAGGAAATGCTTCGGCGTGGTATTCCGCAGTCAATGCCAGGATCTGTTTCCGCAACTCTTGGGCTCTTTCACTCATACAACCAGAATACTAAACAACCGAATCAGGCTCTCTGGCAGCGTCTTCGTTGGCTTTGATGAAGCGAAGATGGAATGGAAGGAGCGCTGCAACGACTGGCAGCGACACGGGTTATACTGATGCGGAAGATCGGGAGCGAAGGCCATTTACTTCCCCCAGGGCCACAGCCACCGGAGAGACGATCCAATCATGAAAGCAGTCATCCTCGCCGGAGGCGTCGGCACGCGTTTGTCAGAAGAAACGGTAGTCCGCCCCAAGCCAATGGTTGAGATCGGCGGCCGCCCAATCCTCTGGCACATTCTGAAGATCTACTCGCAGCACGGCATCAACGATTTCATTATCTGCTGCGGGTACAAGGGCTACATCATCAAGGAGTTCTTCGCCAACTACTTCCTTCATACCTCCGATGTGACCTTCGACATGCATAACAACAAGATGACCGTGCATGAGTCAATTGCGGAGCCGTGGCGCGTCACGCTGGTCGACACCGGCGACTCGACCGGAACTGGAGGAAGACTGAGGCGAGTCGCGAAATATCTCGACGCTGATGAACCCTTCTGCATGACCTACGGCGATGGAGTTGCCGACGTCGACATCACCGGCTCGATAGCGTTTCACAAAGCTCATGGGAAACAGGTCACGCTGACCAGCGTTCAGCCTCTGGCGCGCTTCGGCGCACTCGGTCTGAAAGACACACAGATCTATTCGTTTCAGGAGAAGCCATCAGACGAAGGCGGTTGGATCAACGGCGGATTTTTTGTTCTCAATCCAAAGTCCATCGATTCGATCACGGACGATTCGCAGATGTTTGAGCGCGAGCCGATCGAGGCGCTTGTTTCGCAAGGCGAGGTTCAAGCCTTTTTCCATCGAGGGTTCTGGCAGGCGATGGATACCCTGCGCGACAAGCTGCACCTCGAAGAACTGTGGCAACAAGGAAAGGCCCCATGGAAGACCTGGTAACCAGCGCGACCTCCAATGCGTTCTGGAAGGGACGTCGCGTATTCCTTACAGGTCACACAGGTTTCAAAGGCGGCTGGCTGGCTCTATGGCTTGCTCATCTCGGCGCCAATGTCCGCGGATACTCTCTGGATCCGTGGACGGAGCCGAATCTTTTCACGGTCGCTGGCGTTGGCGATGTCATCGATGACGTACGAGGCGACATTCGCAATGCGGCAAATCTCGACAGTTCGATGCGAGAGTTCCGACCCGAAGTGGTCTTTCATCTGGCGGCTCAGCCGCTGGTTCGTTATTCGTATGAAGACCCTATCGGGACTTACGAGACCAATGTCATCGGGACGGCGCGGGTGCTGGATGCCGTCCGCCGAACGAGTTCCGTGCGGGCCGTGGTCTCGGTGACGACGGACAAATGTTATGAGAACAAAGAGTGGGTATGGCCTTATCGGGAAACCGATCCACTTGGCGGCTACGATCCTTACTCCAGTTCGAAGGCCTGCGCTGAGATCGTCTCGGCTGCCTTTCGGCAGTCGTACTTTCCGGTTGAGAAGTTGGCGGAGCATGGAGTCGCGGTTGCGACTGCGCGTGCGGGCAACGTGATCGGAGGAGGCGACTGGTCGAGTGACAGGCTGCTTCCTGATCTCGTTCGCGGTTTTCTGTCTGGCGAACCGGTGCGGATTCGACGGCCTCATGCGATTCGTCCCTGGCAGCATGTGCTCGAACCCATTCATGGATACATGCGGCTTGCCGAAAAGCTTCTCGCGGGAGCGCCGGACGCGGCACGATTTGCGACAGCGTATAACTTCGGGCCCAATCAGGAAGATGCGCGTCCGGTCTCGTGGATCGCTGAACGCATGACCAGATATTGGGGCGGGGGAGCGTCCTGGGTGCTCGACGACGACAAGGGGCCGCATGAGGCCGGATACTTGAGGCTTGATATCAGCCGCGCGCGACGTGATCTCGCGTGGCAACCGCTTCTTCGACTTGATACGGCGTTGGAGTGGCTTGTTCAGTGGTATCGGGCGTGGCAGTCATCCCCTGAATCCATGCCGCGTTTCACGCTCTCGCAGATCAACCAGTACAGCGCATTGATCCAGGCTCAGAAGGACACAGCTGCATGCGCAAGAGCACACCGTATGAGAGCGTTGCCTTTGCCTCCGGAAGATCTCGACCATATCCTCAATCAGACGAGATCGCTTTGGGACGAGATGCGAAACGAAAGCATCTTCATCACGGGCGGCACAGGCTTCTTCGGGTGCTGGCTTCTTGAGAGTTTTGCTTACATCAATCGAGAGCTTGGTCTCAATGCTCATGCAACGGTACTGACGCGTGACGCCAAGGCGTTTGCGATGAAGTGCCCGTATCTTGCGGCCAATCACGCCCTAAGTTTTCTTGAAGGGGATGTTCGCAGTTTTTCATTTCCTGACGGCGATTACTCCTACGTCATTCACGCGGCAACGGAGACGACTGGAAAGTTGGCCGCGGAGCAGCCGTTCGAGATGCTCACAACCATCGTCGAAGGTACTGGGCATGTGCTCGATTTTGCCCGCACCCACGGAACCCGGAAACTTCTTCTAACTAGTTCTGGTGCTGTGTATGGAAAACAGCCCGCCGGCATGACACATATCCCGGAGGATTACCTCGGCGGACCAAATCCGCTTGATCCGTCGAGCGTCTATGCGGAAGGAAAGCGCGTCGCGGAACAGATGTGCGCGCTGCAGTCGGCGAATGGTTCGATTGAGATTAAGATCGCCCGCTGCTTTGCTTTTGTCGGCCCGCATCTTCCGCTTGATGCGCATTTCGCCATCGGAAATTTTATTGGCGATGTTCTGGCGGGGCGGCAGATCCGGATCAAGGGTGATGGCACTGCCAGGCGCTCTTACCTGTATGCCTCGGACCTCGCGATCTGGTTGTGGACGATGCTCTTCAAGGCTCCGAGTCTGGTTCCGATCAATGTTGGTTCGGATCGAGATCTGAGCATTCGCGAGTTGGCGCGAGACAGTTGCCCAGAGTCTCGGGGCGTCCGGCGACGTCTGTGTCGAGAAAAAAGCTATCTCCGGAGCGGAGGTGCCGCGGTATGTGCCTTCGGTGGATCGCGCTAAAGATCTGCTGGGGTTGGAAGTGACGGTGGGCCTGAACGAAGCCGTACGCCGTACTGCCGCGTGGCATCGGGCAAGAGGGTAGGGAACTGACGCTGGTGCCGAAGCAGAAAACCTATCTGCACAGACCTAACCGAAGCCACGGCCTCATTGTCTAATCGGGCAAAAAGCAAAAATTATCCAAGAGCGGTATGCGATACGAGTGCCCATTATTGGACACAAAAATAACTGAAGCGGTTGAGTGCGATCGAGCGTCTGAAACGTCTTACACTCAATTCTCAACCTAATTCTTGCTGTTTCGATCTTCAGAGCGACGTGCCGATCTCCGGAAAAGGACTGTCGATATCATGACCGAGTGTGCTACAGTAAGCTGAATGTCACGAGGGGATTCTCGTTCCTTTTGGCCGCATGGATGGTCGCCGGAGCGTCGAGCGTTTTGGGTCAGGCGAGCGCGGCGCCGAGTGGAGAGGCGGCGCCAGTCGCGGATGCGGAGGTCAAGCTGCCCGTGTTCGATGTTGTGTCGGTAAAAGAGAACAAGTCTGACAACGGCATGATGCGGGTGATGAACAAGCCTGACGGCTATGCGGCGACGAATGTTTCGTTGAAGACTATTGATTCAAATGGCGTATGGGATACGCGAGGACCTGATCTCGGGGGGACCGGGCTGGGTCGAGTCCGCGCACTTCGATTTTGATGGGAAGGTCGCTGGTGCTGACGTCGATACCCTGAAAAAGCTCAGCCCGGAACAGCGGCGAAGGTTCTCAGCCCAGCGTTGGCGGACCGGTTCAAGCTAAAGGTCCACACCGAAACGAAGCAGCTTCCCGTCTTTGAACTTGACGTTGCGAAGGGCGGCTCGAAACTGAAGGAAGCGTCGCCCGATGCCACTTACCCCAACGGATTCAAGGGGCCTGACGGCGTAGCGCATGGAGGAATGATGAGGATGGGCCATGGCGAGTAGTGGCACAGGGCATTGGGATCACGGGTCTGGTGAACATGCTGTCGCAACAACTCCATCAGACTGTTATCGATAAGACGGGGCTTACCGGCAAGTACGACTTCGAACTGAATTGGACGCCGGATGATGGCCCCGCACCGATGTTCAAAGGGACGGACGGAGCTGCGCAAAAGGCCGATCCCGCGCCCGATGCCTCAGGGCCCACGATCTTTACCGCACGTTCAGGAGCAGCTTGGGCTCAAACTTCAATCAGCCAAAGGTCCCGTTGAGACTCTCGTGATCGATCATGTTGAGATGCCTTCCGAAAATTAGCAGAGCCCGGTGGATTCGATGTTATTTCGGCCAATGAAGACAAGGAAGAGGTGCTCACGCCTGGTTCGCGTCGTTATATGCCTGGTGAGCCTCGGCGTGTTCGCCGTGGCGCCGCACGCAGCGCGGGCGTCGGAGTATCACGGTCGCGTTATCTTTGGCGGCCTACCGGTTCCGGGCGCAACGATCATCGCTACGCGCGACAACCAGAAGCTTGTCGCTGTCTCCGATCAGCAGGGCAACTACTCCTTCGCCGATCTGCCGGACGGAGCGTGGAAGATTCAGGTCGAGATGCAGTGCTTCTCGCCGATCGAACAGACGGTCACCATCGCAGCGAATGCGCCTGCGGCCACCTGGGAGTTGAAACTGCTTTCGCTCGACAAGATTATGACTCAGGCCAAAGCGATCAAGGCCGAGACCGCGATGGTAGCCAGCGCGCCAACTGTCGCTCCTGCGAGCAAGCCTGACGCGTCCAAGCCGAAGGATAGCGCCGCTGCCGCAGAGAAACCAAAGCCGCAGGACGAACCTCCCGTTCAGCCTTCCGACGGACTTCTGATCAACGGCAGCGTCAACAATGCAGCGACATCGCAGTTCTCGCTGGCACCTGCGTTCGGCAATAGCCGCACGGGGAAAAAGGGTCTGTACACCGGCGGTATCGCAGCGATTCTGGATAACTCAGCCACCGATGCGCGGCCATATTCTCTGAGCGGGCAGCAAACACCTAAGGCTGACTATAACCGCGTGACCTTCCTCGCGACGCTAGGAGGACCGCTGAATATTCCGCATGTTCTTCCCCGGGGTCCGAATTTCTTTGTTGCCTACCAATGGACACGAAACGGCAACGCGACGACTCTCTCGGGACTCGTACCCACTGTGGATCAAAGAAACGGAAATCTGCCGAGTGGGATGATCGACCCGGTCTCGCAGGCGCAGGCTCTGCTCAAGCTGTATCCGCTTCCCAATGTCAACGGAAATTCTTTGTACAACTATCAGGTGCCAGTAGTCAGCGATACGCATCAGGATGCGTTGCAGTCCCGCATGGACAAAACTCTCGGGAACAAAAATCAGTTATATGGCGGGTTTGCCTTTCAAAGCATCCGGACCAGCGGCGCCAATCTCTTTGGCTTTGTCGACACAACCGACACGCTCGGTCTCAACCTGAACCTCAACTGGGCGCACCGATTCAGTCATCAGATATTCCTTACGACTACGTACCGATTCAGCCGGTTGAGAACGGAGATAGTCCCGAACTTTGCGAATCGCGTGAATATCTCCGGAGATGCCGGCATCACTGGTAATAATCAGGACCCGGTCAACTGGGGTCCGCCGACGCTGGTGTTTTCAAGTGGAATCGCGAGCCTGACTGACGCGAATAGCGCAGACAACCGCATTGAGACTAATGGCGCCTCCGCGTCGGTCCTGTGGAATCACGGCCGTCATAATGTGACGGCGGGAGGTGATTTTCGGAGGCAGGAGTTTAACTATCTCTCGCAGCAGAATCCTCGAGGCACCTTCACATTTACCGGCATCGCAACTGGTATTTCTGACTTCGCCGATTTTCTGCATGGTATCCCGGACACCAGCGCCGTCGCGTATGGCAACGCGGATAAGTACTTTCGGCAATCCGTTTATGACGCCTACTTGACCGATGACTGGAGAGTCCGTCCCGAACTCACCGTCAGCGCAGGCGTGCGCTGGGAGTACGGTGCACCGATTACGGAACTCTTTGGCCGGATCGTAAATCTTGATATTGCTCCGGGCTTTTCGGCCGCTAAGCCCGTGCTGGGAAGCAGTCCGACAGGACCAGTCACAGGGCAGACGTACCCGGCTTCGCTGATACGACCGGACTACCTGGGGATTGAACCGCGGATTGGGCTCTCATGGCGGCCCATCGCGGGATCCTCGATCGTGGTGCGCACCGGATACGGAATCTATGATGACACCTCGGTGTATCAGTGGACGGCGCTTCAGATGGCGCAGCAGTCGCCGCTCTCAACCAGTTTGAGCGTACAGAACAGTGCCGCATGTCCGCAAACGCTGGCCAGCGGATTCAATCTCTGTTCCTCGGTGCTCGCGAATACGTTTGCGGTCGATCCCAACTTCCGCGTCGGTTACGCGCAGACCTGGCAGTTGGCCGTACAGAGCGACCTGCCCGGCGCGCTGCAGATGACCGCAACCTATCTCGGGATCAAGGGGACGCGAGGCGTACAGGAGTATCTGCCGAATACGAATCCAATTGGCGCCGCGAATACCTGCTCGTCGTGCCCCATAGGCTTCATCTATCGTGCGTCGAACGGAAACTCCACGCGCGAGGCCGGCAGCCTGCAACTGCGGCGGAGACTTCGCAGCGGGTTTACTGCGTCAGTACTGTACACGTACTCCAAGTCGATCGATGACGACTCTGTGCTAGGAGGGCAGGGGCCAGTGGCACCGGGAGCTGTACCCCAGGTTCTGCCGAATCCTGTAGTGGCACAGAACTGGCTCGATCTCGGCGCCGAGCGCGGCCTTTCGACTTTCGATCAACGCAACCTGATGAATGCGCAGATTCAGTACACGTCAGGAGTGGGGCTGGGCGGCGGTGCTATGTTGACCGGCTGGCGCGGAAAAGTTCTGAGGCGGTGGACAATGCTGGGACAGATCACCGCAGGAAGCGGATTGCCGCAGACTCCGATCTATCTTGCGGCGGTACCAAACACCGGCGTGACCGGAAGCATTCGGCCCAACGTCACGGGGGAGCCGCTTTATCAGGCACCTGCCGGACTTCATCTGAATCCCGCTGCCTACGCCGCGCCTGTGGTCGGGCAATGGGGTGATGCCGGAAGAAATTCGATCACCGGACCCGGAGCATTCACTTTCAACGCGTCGCTGGCGCGATCTTTCCGCCTGAAGGATCGCTACAACCTTGATCTTCGGGTCGATTCCACGAACCTGCTCAATCACGTCACCTTCACAACGTGGAATACCGTCCTGAATCCGACGTCGAATCCTGGCTCGAGTCCAGCTGCGAACAGTCCGCTCTTCGGATTGCCCGCTTCTGCCAACTCAATGCGAAGCCTGCAAACTACCATGCGCCTGAGGTTTTGAAGTATGCGATACCTGCTTACAACTCTTCTGCTCGGAACACTCAGCGCCGGCGCCCAGACGATCGGACAGAATGCAACTCCTGTCGCTGGCAACACACCGACGATCTCCGTTCGCTCGCAGATCGTCATCGAGACCGTCGTCGTCAAAGACAAGCAGGGGAAGACGATCGAGGGACTCACGGCGAAGGACTTCACACTGACCGAAGACGGCGTGCCGCAGACAATTCGTTACTGCGAGCCACAGTCCCTACCATCGACTCTGAGCGATGCCCCGATAACTCCGATTCAGGCAGAGAACATCCAGATCTACAATCGGCTGGCGCGGTCTCAGATCGCGCCAGAGACCCCTGGTGATGTTCGATATAAGGATCATCGCCTGATGGCGCTGTACTTCGACATGACGGCGATGCGGCCGTCCGACCAGTTGCGAGCGCTCTCGGCGGCGGAGAAGTTTATTCGCACTCAGATGACGACATCTGATCTCCTCTCCATCATGCGGTATTCGGGTGGATCGGTCGATGTATTGCAGGACTTCACTGCGGATCGCAGCCGGCTGCTCAGCATTCTTGAGACTCTCGTCGTAGGCGAAGGTCAGGGGTCCATCGAATCCACTGACGACTCCAGCAGCGCAGACACCGGTGCGGCGTTCGGCCAGGATGATAGTGAATTCAATGTCTTTAACACGGACCGTCAGCTCTCTGCATTGCAGACTGCGGCGCGAATGCTTGGGCAGTTGAACGAGAAGAAGTCCCTCATCTACTTCGCCAGCGGCCTGAAATTGAATGGCGTGGACAACGAGGCGCAGCTTCAGGCAACGGTCGATGCGGCCATCCGTGCGGGTGTCTCGTTCTGGCCGATCGACGCGCGCGGTCTTGTGGCCCAGGCGCCGTTGGGAGATGCCACTCAGGGTTCGCCGGGCAACGCCGGCATGTACTCCGGCGCTGCGGCGCTTGCGAACACTACCAACCTGCAGCAATCGCAGGACACGCTTTTCTCTCTTGCTGGAGATACAGGCGGCAAGGCTCTCCTCGATTACAACGACCTAACCAGGGGAATCGTGCAGGCGCAGCAGTCCATTACGAACTACTACATCCTGGAGTACTACCCGACCAACACCGCGCTGAACGGGCGCTTCCGCCACGTTAAGATCTCGTTGAAGCCTGAGCTTGAAGCGAAGCTGGACTATCGACAGGGCTACTTCGCCGGAAAAGAGTTCAGCAAATTTACGACAGTCGACAAAGAACGGCAGCTCGAGGACGCTCTGATGTTGGGCGACCCGATTACTGATCTGACGATCGCGATCGAGATCAACTATTTCCAGTTGAACAAAGCAGAATACTTCGTCCCGATCGTGGTCAAGATTCCGGGACGAGAGCTTGCTCTCGCAAAACGAGGCGGCGCGGACCACACTCTGATCGACTTCGTTGGCGAGATAAAAGACGTCTACGGCGGAACGACAGTTACGAATGTTCGAGACAACGTGAATATCAAGCTGACGGATGCAACCGCGGCTGAGCTGGCGAAGCAGCCCATCGAGTACGAGGCCGGCTTCACGCTGCTGCCTGGAAAATACATGATCAAGTTCCTCGCGCGAGACGATGAGACGGGAAGGATCGGGACCTATCAGACTACCTTTGTGATTCCCAACCTGAACAAGGAGGAGAAACGAGTTCCGATCAGTTCAGTCGTGTTGAGCGGCCAGCGCGTCGAGCTGAAAGACGCAATCTACAACGCCGCGAAGACCAAGGACCAGCAAAAGGAAGCAGCCGTCAATCCGTTGGTTCAGGATGGCAAGAAACTGATTCCCAGCGTGACGCGGGTCTTTAGCAAAGGACGCGATCTATATGTCTACCTTCAGGCCTACGGACAGGACGCGACTGCGACTGCAACCGCAAAGCCGCTCGTTGCATTCGTCAGCTTCTACCAGGGACAGACGAAGGTATTTGAAACGCAACCCATGGCGGTGACCCCTGCGGCAACATCGCGATTGGGAACGGTACCTCTTAGCTTCAGCATCGGTCTCAATCAACTCCCGCCCGGCCAGTACGACTGCCAGGTCTCCATACTCGATCCGACAGATATGAAGGGAACCTTTTGGCAGGCTCAGATCATGCTTGTGCCTTGATTCGGCAGAGAATCGATCCCTGGCGCCCTGCAAACGGCTGGGTACGTAGATTCGCCAGCCAAACCACGTATTATTACCAGTTCCCGCTGCCTTGCCGTCCTGCTATCCTCCCCGAATGCTTCAAGGCACCGAAAACCCCGTTGCGCCAAATGGACCGGTCGGATCCTTAAGAAACGGCGAGTCGGAGACTAAGATCTCGCTGGTTCGCGGAGGTCCCTTCTATCGTGCTCAGAAAGCTGTTCGTCTCCTCGATGCCAACCGGTGGAATTTAGGTAGAAGGATCATTGTCGCACTCGCAGTCGCCTGGGTACCATTGGTCGTCCTTACCGCCCTGTTTAACCCGGACGCGCTTCGTGGACTTGTCACCGATTATCAAATCAATGTCCGCCTGTTGTTCGCAATTCCGATCCTGTTGGCTGGACAGATTGTCATGGAAAGCACTTTCCGCAAGATAGTGCGGCACGTTGGCGAGGTTGGAATACTGACCTCTTCCGACACCAACCGACTCGATCAAACGCTCGTCAGGCTGCTTCGACTGCGCGATTCAGTGATTCCCGAAGCGGTGATCGTTGTACTTATCTACGTTCGCCTGACGGCGATGTACCACATCCTTATGTCGCTCGCGTATCCGTGGGCGATCGCTGGAACCGGAGCCTCTCTCCATCCGTCGCCCGCCGGCTGGTACTTCGCTGCAGTCAGCCAGTTTCTTTATCAGTTCCTTCTCTATATCAGTGTCTGGAAGTGGTTCCTTTGGACTGCCTTCCTCTTCCGCCTCTCACGGCTCGATCTTCAGATCGTTCCGACTCATCCTGACAGGCACGGCGGCCTCGGATTTCTCGGGATGTCTCCGGTCGCCATCGCTCCCACCGTCTTCGTTGCGTCTGCGGCTATCGGGGCGACCTGGCGTGCGGAGATTCTTCGTGGGGGTATGCATTTAATGGACTTCAAGGTTCCCGCGGCCATCCTCGCCACTGTCTTGCTCCTTGTCACATTCGGTCCACTTATTTTCTTTGTCCCCAGGCTTGCGCAGCTTCGCCGCCAGGGAATACTGCAGTACGGAATTCTCGGTCAGATCCATAGCACGGAGTTTCACCAAAAATGGGTGCTGCATGGCAAGGGTCATGAAGAAGAGTTCCTCACTGCACCCGAGATCAGCGCGCTTATCGACTTCGAGAGCAGCTTTGAAAACGTTGAAAAGCTTCAACCATTTCCCCTCGACAAGGGAGCGTTCACGGCAATATTGGCCTCGATTGGAGTGCCGATGCTTCCAGTTGTACTTTCCGAAATCCCATTGGTGCAAGTCCTGAAGGGACTGCTGAGTGCCGTGAAATAGATTCGAATTTCGTGAGACGTCGAGCACGGACGCCCCCTGAACTCTCTGGAGGAAAGAAAGATGGCGATAGCAAAGCTGGAACCACTGCAGACTTTTGACTTAGGAAAATCCCTCGCGTCATGGGAACAGCGTCGCGCCGACGGGAAAGCGCTGCGTCTTAACGTTCCACTCGAGTCCCACGCGGAGTGGTCACCGAGCCCCGACAGACCCGACCCGCTCAAGCTACTCGCCGACAATAACAAGGGCCGCCAGGCCAATCTGATTCCATTGCGCATGGGGCGCATGGCAGCCTCGCCCTTCGCTTTTCTGCGCGGATCGGCCTGCGTCATGGCCTCCGATCTTTCCACCAGCCCCATCACTGGTATGCCGGTCGTGATGGATGGAGACGCGCACCTCAACAACTTTGGCTTCTATGGAACTCCCCAGCGCGAGATCGTCTTCGACCTCAACGACTTCGACGAGGCAGTGATAGGTCCATGGGAGTGGGATCTTAAGCGTCTGGTTGCCAGCGTCAACGTTGCGGGACGACAGAACGGTCTTAATGCTAAGGAGCGTGCTGCAGCGGTCAGACGTGCTGTAGAAGGTTATTGCTGGAACGTCAAACGACTGCAGGATATGGGCGTTCTCGATGTCTGGTACCTGCACGCTTACCCCGGTAAGGATACGATTGCCAAACCCGACCCTAAGTCCAAAGCGGTCATTCAGAAGACCATGGAAAAGGCGATGCGTACCGACAATCGCAATCTCCTGCCAAAGGTCGCCGATAAGAGCAGTGACGGGCGCTGGACATTTCGCGACGATCCGCCTGTGCTGACCACTATCTCTGCCGCAACCAAGAAAAAAGTTATCGATGCGCTCAATCAATATTCGGAGACGCTCTCACGCGAACGGCGCATCATGTTATCCCGCTACAACGTAGTTGACGTCGCACACCGCGTAGTCGGCGTCGGTTCCGTGGGAACCAGGGCATATCTGGCGCTGCTCTTCGGAAATGGAGATAGCGACCCACTGTTTCTTCAGGTGAAGGAGTCGGTGCAGGCCGCGCACGCGCCTTATCTACCTCCCGTACCCGCGGAGTTTCGCCACAACGGCAAACGGGTCGTCATGGGACAGCGAACGCTTCAAGCTTCCTCCGACCCAATGCTGGGCTACACCTCTATCGACGGCAGAGACTTCTACGTTCGCCAGATGAAGAATCTCAAGGCCTCTATTCCCGTTGAGTGGCTCACTGGCGCGTCGTTCAACTTCTATGCTTGGGCTTGCGGTAGTCTTCTTGGCCGCGCTCACTCTCGGACCGGAGATGCGGCCCGCATTGCAGGCTACTGCGGCAACTCCAGCGTGTTGCCTGAAACCCTGGCGAAGTGGGCGGAGGCGTACGGCGATCAGACCGAGAAAGACCACGCAGCTCTCGTCAGCGCCATACAAAGCGGAAAGATCAAAGCCGAGATTCAGGCGGACGAAGCAAACTAAACAGAGAAAGTCTGCAACGATTCCATTTCTGATCGCAAGCGAATCACTCAGAGAATGATGCCCTCGAGTCGAAGGCGTTGTTGAGCGCTTGTGCCGTTGCCGAATATGCCGTAGTTGACCTCACGCAGAGTCGGCATAGGGGCTCGCACGATCTATCTCCTGCCCTGAAGCCCATGAACCGCTACAACTTACGCGTTATATGCATTATTTTGCAGGCTGGCTAGTTTAGTAGGGAAGTGAGGGAAATTTCTCGTCCCTCGGATCCTCCCCTGAGAAGCGAACACGGCTTCTACGTCTAGCCATCGCCATTGAGTCACTGAAGGCATTGATTGATATGATCGCGTACGCTACCCGAGTTGCACGGCGAATTTCCGCCTTTTTTCAGCGCAGATCTTCTCTTGTCGATGTGCGTCGGTTCCTTCCCCAACAGTTCTGTGGAAGATCGATTGCGACGATGCTTTCGGTCGTCGCCTCGTTATTCATTGTGACCTTACAGGCAGATGCAGCCGTTTACTCCTTTCCAGGTGTAACGGTGGTTGGCGCCACTTCAGCGGTCCAGACAGTATCTGTCACGATCTCGCTGGGCGGTCAGCTTGCATCCGTCAGTGTTCTTACTGAAGGATCCGCTAACCTCGATTTCACTGTGTCTGGAACTCCTACGTGCAATGTCGGAGCTGCATACTCCGTGAATCAAGTCTGCACTGTGCCTGTTATCTTCCAGCCAAAATATCCCGGGCAGCGATTCGGTGCAATCGTTCTTGTGGACTCGAACGGAAACGTCCTTGGAACCACAGCGCTCGTAGGTGTAGGCAGTGGTCCGCTCAGTCTCTTCATTCCGGGAATCATCAACACCGTCGCTGGTGATGCTGCCTGGATCTACCGAGGCGACGGACTTCCTGCAACCTCTTCACCGATCTTCCTGCCGTTTGGAATCGCAGTCGACGGCGCTGGAGATCTTTACATTGCCGACTCAAGCAACGATCGAATTCGCAGAGTCGATGCAGTGACGGGACTGATGTCAACGGTAGCCGGAGATGGAAGTGTCGGGGCCAGCGGAGACAGCGGTCCCGCTACGTCTGCATCCGTAAACCAGCCCAGTTCCGTTGCGGTCGATGGTGCGGGAAATATCTACTTTGCCGACAGCGCTAACAACGCAATCCGCAGAGTAGCCGCGTCCACTGGCATTATCACCACTGTGGCCGGAACCCTGGGTGTACAGGGGTATGGAGGCGACGGCGGCCCCGCGACCTCGGCTCTGTTCAACACTCCCGACGGAATTGCGCTGGACGGTCTTGGAAATCTCTACATCGCAGACACCGGTAACAACGTGGTTCGCGTTGTAAACCTCACTACGGGCATAATCACTCCATTCGCAGGCAACCACACCCCTGCATATCTCGGAGACGGCGGTCCGGCGTTATCGGCCTCGCTCAACAATCCGTGGAGCATTGCCATCTCTGCGGGGGGAGCCGTCTACATCGCAGATCAAAACAATCACGCCATTCGAGTCGTCACCGGCGGCAATATATCCACGATCGCCGGCAATGGTACGCCAGGGTTCTCCGGAGATGGCGGTCCCGCGAGCAGTGCCATCCTCAACAGTCCCGCTGCCGTTGCGATCGACCCTGCGGGAAATATCTACATCGCCGACTCCGGAAATAACCGCGTGCGAAAGATAAACGCGGTCTCCGGTGAGATTGCGACTATCGTGGGCAACGCGACGGAGACATTCAGCGGCGACGGAGGTCCAGCGAATCAAGCAGGCCTTTACGGCCCTTACGCGTTGATCATCGACGGGGCCGGTGATCTTTTTATTGCGGACGTATTCCACAATCGCATTCGCAAAGTTACCAGCAACGCGGCGACACTTTCGTATCCGACGATTCGTGTCAACCGTGTTTCGGCGACGCAGGACGAAACGCTGGAAAACGACGGAAATCTGCCCTTAAATATCTCCAGCCTGCTGGCGGGCGCCAACTCTCAACTCGATCCAATTGCCACGACGTGCTCTTCCTCGGCGCCGCTAGCCGTCGCGCTGGACTGCATTGTTGGCGCACAGTTTGCCCCGACCGTCATTGGCAACCCAGTATTGGGATCGATCACGATCACCTCCGACTCGCCTAACTCTCCTCAGACAATCAAATTGACCGGTCAGGTGGTGACGCTCAATCCATCTACCGCCGTCCTTACTTCGACTGGCTCGCCCTCGGCGCTCGGCGCACCGGTCACCTTCACTGCAACACTGACCAGTACAGGAGTTACACCGACCGGCACTGTGACCTTCCTTGATGGAACCACAAGCATCGGAACCGGCACTCTGAGCGCAACCGGTGTCGCACAACTCACAACTGCATCCCTCGCTCTTGGAACTCACTCGATCACAGCCAGCTACGCTGGCGATAGCAATACCTCGCCGACTGTCTCCAATGCGGTCTCCCAGGTAGTCAAGAACGGAACAACGGTACTGCTCCAATCGAGCGTCAACCCATCGAGCGCGCAATCGCAGATCACCCTGACCGCGACGGCAAACGGCGTCAATGGGATACCGACCGGCACGATGACATTTTTAGATGGCACAACCACGCTCGGCACAGCCACTCTCAATTCATCGGGTGTAGCTACATTCAACATCTCGACGCTCAGTGTGGGGACCCATCATCTTACCGCCAGCTATGGGGGAGACGCTGCCTCGCTCCCCAACGTATCATCGCCCGCTCTTGCACAGGTGGTGAAAAAATCTGCAAGCGTCGCGTCTCTGTCGTCCTCAAACACGAACGCGAGCTTCAGCACATCCGTCACATTTACTTCGGTCGTGACCAGCCAGACTGCAGGTATTCCTACAGGAACCGTGACGTTTAGCGATGGCACCACGGTAATCGGTACAGCCAACCTGGACTCTACCGGTACTGCAACGTTTTCCATCGCAACGCTGGCAGTTGGCACCCATTCCATCAGCGCCGCCTACAACGGCGATAGCAACAACAACACAAGCACCAGCACCGCTTTGTCACAGACGATCGCGTTAGATCAACACCTCCACCGCCTTGGTGTCGAACGCCAACCCCGCGGCGGCAGGGGCAACCGTACACCTGACCGCAACTGTCACCGCCTCATTGAATCCATCGTCAACGCCAATGACCGGCTCCGTTCTCTTCACCGATGGGACGGCAACGCTGGGTACCGGCAATATTGCGGGAGGTATCGCAACGCTTGACGTCGCCGCCCTCGCGATCGGCCAACACACCATCGTTGCCACGTATAGCGGTGCTACAGATTATGCAGGCAGCACCTCGCCCTCACTCATCCAGACGGTTCAACTAGCGCCCACCACTGGAACGCTGGCCGCTTCTTCGAACCCGGACATTGCAGGTAAATTGCTTACGTTGACCGCGACCATTGCGAGTGGCGGCAGCACCCCAACCGGCACCGTCACCTTCAAAGATGGCGCGAACAACCTTGGCCAGGGTTCGCTGAATGCGCAGGGAATCGCAACTTTCAGCACATCCTCCCTCACCGTAGGCACACACACACTTACCGGCGTCTACGCAGGCGATACGAACAGTCAGCCCAGCACCGCCACATTGACGTTGGTCGTCAACCAGGCAAGCACGGCAGTTGCACTCGCATCGTCCGGCTCACCTGCAACGGTCGGCCTTCCAGTCACGCTTCACGCAACTGTAACCGGCAACGGCGCAATCCCCCAGGGGTCCATAACGTTCCTCGATGGAACGACCACAATTGGTTCGAGCCAACTTGACTCTACCGGCCTCGCCTCACTCGTTCTTACGTCGCTCGCGGTAGGGTCGCACTCCATTACAGCGGTCTACTCCGGAGATCCCAACGACGCCGCAAGTACTTCAGCCGCATTTGTAGAGGTCATCCAGAAGACCACCACAACCACGACCCTGACCTCGACCTCCATCAGCGTGCCTCAGGGTTCGTCCGTGCAATTTGCAGCACAGGTTTCGAGTAACGCTGGAATTCCGGGTGGCACGATCCAGTTCTACGATGGAACGACACTGTTGGGAACAGGCGACAGTCAACGCAGCAGGCGTGGCCGTCTTCACGACTGCGAGTCTGCTCGTTGGTCAACACAACATCGTCGCGGTCTACTCGGGCGACACAAATGACAGCCCAAGCACATCCACGAGCATCACGCAGATCGTGCAGCCAATCACCATTGTTGGTCTTACTTCAAACCATAATCCCGCCAGCACTGGGGCGGCGGTCACGTTTACCGCGGGTGTCAGTGGCGCAAACACCATTCCAACCGGCACCGTCACATTCAAGGATGGATCAAGCATCATCGGAGTTAGCGTGCTCAACGGAGCAGGTGTGGCCAATCTCGTCACCTCAGCCCTGTCGGCGGGTACGCACCCGATCACCGCAGCCTATGCCGGGGACGCCAACAACACCGCGAGCGTGTCCGGTGTCTACAACCAGGTCATGCAACAGGCTTCGACACAGACCGTTCTTTCGCTCAACTCACCAACAGCAAACGTCGCTAGCACCGTGCCGATCTCAGTGGTCGTCACAGGATCCGGCGGAACGCCCGGCGGTTCGGTAACTTTCCTCGACGGCACAAGCGTCATCGGCACTGCGACTTTGACTGCGTCGGGAACCGCAATTCTGAGCATCTCGACTCTATCGCTTGGCCAGCATTCTTTGACGGCAAACTACACCGGCGACGCCAACGATGCGGCTTCGACTTCGGCACCTGTCGTTCTCACCATTCAGAAAGAAACGGTGACGGTCTCGATTGCCACAAACAACAATCCGTCACTTGGCGGCCTTTCGGTCACCTTCACCGCCGCGCTACAGGCTCAGACCGGAACGCCGACCGGAACAATCTCCTGGACCGACGGAACCACGCTGATCGCGACCACGCCGGTCACAGTTACTGGGGCATCGACCTACACCACCTCGTCTCTCGTGCCCGGACAGCACAGCATTACGGCGACCTACTCCGGCGATTCGGCGAATGCTTCAGCCACGTCGAACCCGATTGTGGAAACGATCCAACAAGCCGCTAGCGCTGTGACCCTGATTTCCAGCAAAAATCCCGCACTTGTTGGCGATGTCGTCTCATACTCTGTTGCCGTCACGGGTACCGGCGGTCAACCCGGCGGCACCGTAACGGTCAAAGACGGAACCTCTCCGATCGGAACGATCACGCTGGACGCGAACGGCCTCGGCTCTCTCACCTCATCTCTTGCGGTTGGAACCCATAGCCTGACTGCGGTGTACGCAGGAGATTCCTATCACTCGGGCAGCCAATCGTCACCGCTATCCGAGGTGATTCTTCAAAGCTCCTCCAGCACGTTGACGTCAAACAACAATCCATCGTTGGGCGGCGCCGCTGTAACCTTCACTGCGACGATTGTCGTCTCCGGCAGTCAACCGGTGACGGGAACCGTGACGTTCAAAGACGGAGCGACTGTCCTTGGATCAGGTCTCGTCAGTTCCGCCAACGTGGCGACTTACACGACCTCGTCTCTTGCGACGGGCCAACACAGCATCACTGCCAGCTACTCTGGCGATACCTACAATCAGGCCAGTGTCACGCCGGTTCTAGTCCAGACCGTACAGACAGCCTCGACCACCACAACGCTATCCAGCAGCGCTAACCCATCAACCGTAGGCGGCACGACGATCCTTACCGCCCAGGTCAGCGGAAGCGGAGCAGCACCGACCGGAACGGTTAATTTTCAGGACGGCTCAACTCTGCTCGGAAGCAGTCCGATCGGAGCCGGCGGTATCGCAACACTGACCACCTCGACTCTTACCGCAGGGCAGCACATTCTTCTCGCAATCTACCAGGGTGATACAGACCACCTCACCAGCACCTCCAATCCGCTCTTGCAGTCGGTGCAACAACGCACGACCACGGCAATCGTATCCAGCCTCAATCCATCGCTCGCGGCCAACAATATCACCTTCTCTGTGACGGTAAGCAACGGCGCAAATACTGCACCACCCACGGGAACCGTCACTCTGATGGATGGATCTACCTCCATCGGCACAGCCGTACTCAGCGCGACTGGTACCGCATCCTTTACGGTCTCTTCGCTCTCTGTCGGACAACACTCCATCTCAGCTGTCTACGGAGGCGACACTCAGAACTTCACCAGCACATCGTCGCCTCTCACTGAGTCCGTTCACCTCCACACTTCTACGAACGTCTTGACTGCGTCATCGGACATTCTCACTGCGACGTCGGCTTCCGGAGCGTCTGGCCAGCAGGTAACTCTCGTTGCAAATCTCGGTGGAGACGGTCCGATAGCGCCTACAGGTTCGGTCGCCTTCAGTTCGGGCACGACTACCCTGGGAACAGCAACTATCAATGCATCCGGCGTGGCGACACTCACAGTCACCTTATCGCCCGGTACGTACAACGTGGTTTCAACCTATCAAGGCGACTCTCTCTATACCGGCTCAACATCGGCTGCAGTGACCGTCACCGTCGTCCCGCCGTCTCAATTCACCATCACCCTCAATCCGAACAGCATGACGCTGCAAAGCAAACAACACAACAGCATCCAGGTGACTGTCACTTCGACTGGAGGATTTACCGATGTCCTCGCGCTTGGCTGTGTCGGTCTGCCTCAAGCTGCAACTTGCACCTTTAGCACGGACCAATCCTCACTGGCTGCGAACGGTACGCAAACCGTGAACCTCACCATCGACACTGGCTCGCCGTTGATTGCTGGTGGTCTTGCTTCAAACAAACAACATGTCGTCAGCAACATCGCGCTCTGCCTGTTGCCTGGCGGATTGCTACTGGGCTTCTCCTTCACACGCTCCCGCAAGAGATCACAAATGCTGCAAGGATTGCTGGCGATGCTTCTGTTTGCTGTGTCCGTGGTTGTCTCTGGCTGCGGCACATTGCAAGTGAACGGCACGCCCGCCGGAACCTACACCTTCAACGTAACTGCAATTGGGCATACGACTGCCGCAACCCAATCCGCTCCCATGACTTTGACGGTAACGCAATAATGAAGTGTCTCCATGGATACATGAAGATGACTCGCTTCATCGCCCCGCTCTGCCTGTCTATTGTTCTGGCCAAAGGCGCTCCGGCTCTCGCCCAGGCAATCGCTATAGTGAGTGGCGGCGATACGTCCTTGTCGGCAGGCGCGACATATTCGTCGTATCAAGCGGACTACGGAAAGCGCGACCTCGGCGGCTACGCCATACACGCCGACTGGAACAGAACGAAACAATGGGGCCTTGAATTTGAGGCTCGCGTCTTGCGGCTCAACCAGGAAGTTGGAACGCACGAAACAACCTTTCTCATCGGCCCCCGCTATACGCTGCGTCGAAGGGCATTTACTCCGTACGCAAAACTGCTCATCGGCGATGGCAAATTTCACTATCCCTACAACTATGCTGAAGGCAGTTACTTTGTTCTCGCACCCGGAGCCGGTCTCGACATGCACATCGGCGAAAGTCGATACACCGTGCGCGTAATTGACTTCGAGTACCAGAGCTGGCCGAACTTCACCTATGGCGGACTCAATCCCTACGGAATCAGTGCAGGTGTCGCCGTTCGCATTTTTTGATACCCCCTTCAGCGATACCTGAACCAAAATGACCGAAACGACCCCGAACATCTTATTCGTTCACTGATTATGGGGGCTCGTGCTCTGCAACTCATCGCAGGTAAAGCCTTGGAGCTGGGAATCTACCCTCGTGTATCTGCTACGGCTCTGCTGTGTTCCTGATCCCAACAACGCTCATTCCCACGCATTCTGGCAGGTTGAAGGCACATCGCTGTCGACCAATCCGCCCTTCTCTTATCCAGTCGTAAACAGGGACCTCCCGGGCTTAGTGGTAGTTCCTAGATTTGGTAGCGGCGCACCCATGCCATGTGCTGCGGTCTGATTTTTTCATGGTATCGATACGGTATTTGGCCCGGTCGTCGCATCGTGGGGGAGGCCACGGGCACATCGATCGTAGTCAACTCCGGCATGTAAGCGAGCCGTGCGTCCCGGGAAGCGCGGCCGACGTATACAATTTCGAATCTACAATATTTTCGTGAGGGTACAGCATGACGCGAATGTGGCGGGCAACATGGTGCGCTTTTGCTTTTTCCGGCGTACTGGCATCAACCTTAGTCGCGTCGGCGCAGGTCAATCCCAACCTCTATGCGGGACTCAAGTGGCGTAATGTTGGGCCTTTCCACGGCGGCCGTATTTCTTCCGTGACTGGTGTCATCGGCGACTCCGGCACCTTCTACTTTGGCTCGCCACTGGGCGGCATCTGGAAGACCACGAGCGCTGGTGTGACGTGGTTCCCCGTCTTTGATCAGGAGACGAGCGTTGATAGCGTCGGCGCCATTCAGGTCGCACCCTCCGATTCCAACATTGTTTATGCCGGTGCGGGTGATCCCATCGGAGGCAGTCTCGGCAACGGCATGTGGAAGTCCACCGATGCCGGAAAGAGCTGGCAGCACATCGGACTCGAGGACACGGTGAAGATCGACAGCATTCTTATCGATCCCGCCGATCCTAATCTGGTGATCGTCTCTGCTCTTGGTGACACTACCCATCACGGCGGTGGCGTCTATCGCTCTACCGACGGCGGTCAAAGCTGGACCAACGTCCTCAAGCCCGCCGGCTATGACGGCACTCGCGACCTGCAGTACGCATTCGATGAGCCCAATGTCATGCTGGCTGCCACGCAAGGCACTGGTGGCGAGCGCGGCGGCGGCGGTGCTGGCGGTGAGCGCGGCTCCAGGCCTCAAACCAAGCCAGCGTTGGGGTTCAAATCCACGGACGAAGGCAAGACGTGGACCCAGATCAAGATTCCGCCCTTTGAGGGCCGCGTTGCGGTGGCGGTCGCCATGCAAACCAAAGGCCAGCGCATGTACATCGTTGGCAACAACATCGAAAATGGCTCGGGCCTTTACCGCTCTGACGACGGTGGCGCCACCTGGCGGCACATGGCAGGAAAGGACACACGCATCAGCAACGGCCAGGGCAACTATAGCAGCGGCGTCTTTGTGGACTCGCAGAACCCGGACATCCTTTACACCATGAGCACTGCGATGTACCGCTCCACCGACGGCGGCGTCACCTTCGAGCCCTTTAAGGGAGCTCCCGGCGGCGAGGACTACCACAAGCTCTGGATCGATCCGACCAACGGCAAACGCATGCTCGTCGGCTCGGACCAGGGCGCAAGCGTAACTCTCGACAACGGCAAGACGTGGAGCCTCTGGTACACCGAGACCATCTCACAGGTCTATCACGTTGCCACAGACGACCAGTATCCCTACCGCATCATGGCTGCACAGCAGGATACCGGCGCTGTCATGATCAGCAGCCGCGGCAACTGGGGTCAGGTCAACTTTACCGACTGGACGCCGGTCCCCTCTTCGGAGTTCGGCATCGTCAGGCCCGATCCCAAAGATCCAAACATCATCTACGGTGTCGGCTACGGTCCGGGCGGGGGCGGCAGCGGGCTGATCAAAATCAATATGGCGACCGGACAGTGGCAGAACGTAGCGCCTAACTTCGGCGTTGATTCCACCAAGTACACAGCGGGCAGGGATTTCCAGAAGAAGTTCGACATCGCCTTCGAGCCCGCCGCTCTCTACGTCGCCTATCAGTGTCTGCTCGTCACGCGCGACGGCGCTCATTCCTTCACGGCCGCCAGCCCTGATCTGACGATACCCAAGGGAGCACCCCAATTAGCCTGCGGTGCGAAGAAGCCGGAACCGCCGGAGCCGGACCAGCCCAATCGCGGAGGTCCGCCGCCGACCCCACCCTCCATCAGCGATTTCTCCATCTCCCGGGCCAAGCCCGGTGTGATGTGGACCGCAAGCAGCAACGGACAGATCTATAACACGATGGATCACGGCAAAGTCTGGAACAACGTCAGCAACATTGCGGACGTGCCGCCTCACTTCAGCTTCAATACCATCGAAGCTGGCCATGACGCCAATACCGCCTATGTTGCGGGCCGCATCGCCGCCGAGCGCGGCGCGACACTTCCCGCGAACGAGAACGGCAACGTCCCGCTCATCTGGCGTACCACCGACGGCGGCAAGACCTGGGTCAGCATCGTTAACGGTCTGCCCAAGGATGAGCGCACGGGAAGCTGGGTTAACAGTTTGCGCGTGGATACTCAGCAACCCGGCCTGCTATTCGCCGGTACTGAAACCACCGTCCACGTCAGCTTCGACAATGGCGATCACTGGCAGTCGCTGCGGCAAAACCTTCCCAGCACCTCCATCCGCGATCTCGACGTCCATACCGATCACCACCAGAACGACCTGGTGATCGGCACCTACGGCCGTGGCTTCTGGGTTCTCGATGACATCAGTCCGCTACGCCAGATCGCCGCGAATGCCCAGGCCATCAGTTCTTCCTCCGTCCATCTCTTCAATCCTGCAGACGCAATCCGTGCCCGCATCAATAGCAACTGGGATCAGCCCTTCTCCATCGAAGTGCCCCATGCGACGAATGTGCCTTATGGCGCGATCGTCGACTACTATCTCAGCCGGGAACCCAGCGGGCCCATTCAACTGCAGATCTTTGATGACCACAACAATCTGGTCCGCACGATCTCCAGCACGTTGCCGCCGCCCATCGAAGACGCCGCGTATCCCCACTACTGGCTCGCTACTCCCGAATCGCGCGCCCTCAGCACGAATGTCGGTCTCAACCGAATCAACTGGAACCTGTACTATGACGATCCCCCCGCCCTACGCCACGATCTCGAAAATCAGATGAACATGACGCCCGGTTCCACCACCCCCGGTCCGCATGGACCGCAGGTGATCCCTGGCGTCTATACGCTGAAGCTGACAGTAGACGGCCAGGTCTACACCAGCAAAGTCACGGTCATCAACGACCCGCGTGTCGGCCAGAGCCCCGAGCTGATGACCGCCCTGCGCACACAGAACAGGCTGACTCTGTTGTCAGTTGAAGGGATGAAGCAGAGCTTCGCTGGCTACGACGAGGTCGGAGCCGTCAGGAACCAGCTTGCGTCCCTGCTGCAAAGCAACCTGCCGGACGACGTCGCCAAGCAGGCCAAAACGCTCGATGCTGACCTAACGAAGGTTGGCGGCGTAGTACCACCACCCGGCGGTGGTGGCGGCCCGAATCGCCGTCCTCCCGATCCCAGTGCGATGCAATCCTTCGCAGACCTGAACAACTCCTACAACACCATGGTCAGCATGATTCAGGTTGGCCTCGACATGGCGCCCACGCCGACCCAGATCGCCACCTGGGAAAAGGACTGCACCGACTACAACCGCACACTGGCCGCATGGAATGGGATGCAGCCACAGATCAAAGACTTCAACGCGGTGCTGGTCAAAAACAACTTGCAGCAGCTCAAGGTTCCGTCTAGCAGTTTAGCTAGCGCGTCATGCACCTTTAATCCCGAACAAGGCAGGAAGGTGAACAAGTGATCTCCGGTCACTCCGGCGCGGGATCGAATCCTTCTGTTCTCACCAGAAAGTGTGATTTATGGCAGTTTGACGCGATGATAGCGTCTCTTACATGGCCATAAGTTACTAGATCAGCAGCCAGTCTTCGATTCGCTGACCAGATTGGGGAGAGGAGATTAAGTTATGGATACAGTAATTCTTATTCGGTTTGCAGCTGCAGTCCTCGCCGCAGCCACACTGGGCACTATCATCTATCGTAGAAAAAAGGCATAGGTGGGAGATCCATTAGCGGGGCGATGAAATCGTAGATCGGCCCGCTAATGAGTTCCATGAAAATCACTGATCTCATCAACAGCTATGTGCGATGGCGTAGAACTCTCGCGCCTGAATAAATCTAACGTCCGGCTGCCCCTTCCGGTCGCGTGTGGGCCAATGTGGCGTGAGTGGGGAGCGGGCCTGCACCGACGGCCTTTTCGCAAGTTTGGCGATAAGCCGACTTTGAAGGCAGTTCGGAAGAGGTCCTGGCCTCATTTCTCAGCTGAATCCGCCATCTTTGCCGACGACGACCCTGAAGTCAACTGACGAGAAGCGCGTTTCTCCGCACTAATCCTCGCGCCAAGCGCAGCAGAGCCCAATGAGCTCGCTGCCCAGCTATCTCTGGCTAGAGACTAACTAAATCAATGGAACCATCGATCCGGCACGTGCGTACAACCCCTACAAGTCCCGGGAACACCAGGAAAATACCCGACGATACGTAACGAGGGGGAAGCATGAACGCCAATATACGACTCGCTCTGCGGCAGTTGCGAAAATCTCCTGGATTCACCCTGACCGCCGTGCTCACACTGGCGCTCGCCATCGGTGCCAATGCAATTGTATTCAGCGTACTCAATGCATTGATCCTGCGACCGCTCAACGTGCCGCACCCTGAGACGCTGTTCATGCTGGAACGACTCTACGGGTCGGAGACAACTCCATCAGAGTCGTATCCGGATTACCGTGACCTGCGCGACAGGAACCGCAGCTTCGATTCGGTGGTGCTGTACAACATTGGTGGGCGGCGTTGGGCTCGATACCGGCCACGGAAATCCCTCCGTAGTCTGGCCCTATACAGTAAGTGGCAATTACTTCGATGCCCTCGGCATTCAGCCCTATCTTGGCCGGTTCATCCATGCCTCCGAAGAACATGGGCCGAACAGCGTGCCCGAGATCGTTTTCAGCTATGCGCTCTGGCGCAGCAGTTTTAACGCGGACCCTGCTGCAGTAGGCCGTACCGTGCAGATCAACAAACATCCCTTCACCATCATCGGCGTTGCTCCGGAGAACTTCCGCGGCACCGAGCTTTTTTCGCGCCCGATCTGTGGGCTCCCATTGTCAATGCACCCGAAATTAATGATTGGTATTCGCTCGAGGAGCGCGGCAACCATAACGCCTGGGCGATAGGACACCTCAAGCCCGGAGTTACGCCGGCCGCAGCGATTTCGGACTTGAACACCATTGCAAATTCGCTGGCGAAGACCTATCCCAAATCCGATGACGGCCTCAAGTTCTCCTTGTCCCGCCCCGGACTTGCTGGCAATACCCTCGGCCGACCCACGCGAGCTTTTATGTTCGGACTCATGCTCCTCGCCGGACTTATCCTGCTTGCCGCATGCGCCAACCTTGGCAGCTTGTTCGCCGCGCGCGCCGCTGATCGCGCACGCGAAATCGCCGTCCGCATGGCTCTGGGATCGCGCCGCCAACTCATCTTCCGCCAACTCATCACGGAAGGCGTTTTAGTCTCTCTCGCCGGAGGAATCTTAGGCACGGCAGGAGCCGTGTTAATCCTGCGTGTCCTCAGTACATGGCGGCCAATTCCGAATATCCCCATCAACATACCCGTCAATCCCGACGTGAACACCTACGCCCTGGCCTTCCTGCTGGCTATCTTCAGTGGCTTGTTCTTCGGCTTGGTCCCGGTTCGCCAGATTCTCCGCTCCGATCCCTGGCAGATCATTCGCTCCGGATCCACAAGCGTCGGTAGCTCACGACGCCTTACACTGCGTGACGTTCTGCTGGGTTTGCAGATCGCCATTTGCGCTGTGTTGGTCACGGCTTCGCTCGTCGCCGTGCGCGGCCTGGCTCGCTCGCTACAAAGCAACTACGGTGTCCAGCCTGATAACGTGATGCTGGTAAGGACCGATCTGAAGATGGCTGGATATGATGCCGACAAGCGCGTGCCGATGGAAAAACGCATGCTTGATGCCGCCGCCGCGATCCCCGGTGTCGATGCCGTGGGATACGCCGATCGTCTTCCACTTAGTATTGGCGGAGGGGATTCCGACGTATACACCGACGCCACCACCGACTTTCGCCCGACAAACGCCGCAGCCGACGCCCAGAACTTCAGTGTCTCGCCCGACTACTTCCGTGCCGCTGGAACTGCTCTCCTCATGGGCAGAGCCTTCACCATGCACGACGAAGACAAGGCTCCCATCGTAGCCGTCGTGAATCGCGAATTCGCCCGCAAAGTCTTCGGATCCGTCGACAAGGCAGTAGGGAACCACTTCAAGTTCTGGGGAGGCAACCGAGCAGAAGTGGTTGGCGTAGTAGAAGACGGCAAATATCAAACCTTGACCGAAGATCCCAAGCCCGCCATGTTCTTTTCCTTCCTCCAGCACCCTTCCAGCGACACGTGGCTCGTCGTTCGTTCGCAGCGCGACCCGCAGGAGATCGCCGCAGCACTGCAACGCTCGATGCGCAGCCTCGATCCAGCTCTACCGCTTGAGATAAGGACCTGGCACCACGAGCTGGACTCCGCACTGTTCGCCGCTCGCGTAGCCACTGTTTCTCTCGGCGCGCTCGGCTTACTGGGCGCGATGCTCGCCATTACCGGCATCTTCGGTATGGCCGCCTACACCGTCAGCAAACGCCTCCGAGAACTCGGCATCCGCATAGCCCTCGGAGCTGGTCGAAACGAACTGCTCGGTGCAGCGCTCGGACGCACCTTCCGGCTGCTCGCCATCGGTTCAATAGCCGGCATGATCCTCGGTGTACTGGCAACTCGTGTCCTGTCGTCTATCGTGTATCAGGCCACGCCCAAAGACCCGGTCATCCTCGGCGGCGTTATTCTTACCATGCTCTGCGTGGGTCTTGTAGCCGCCTTGGTTCCCGCCCGGCGTGCCCTCGCCGTCGACCCGATGATCCTGCTGCGTGAAGAATGAGTTGAAATAAACGAATTCCAATCGACTAGCGGTCACTCGCCGATGCCACAGATCGACCCGATGATAAGTCCCCAGAAGCCGCCAAGCTTCACCGCAAGCTCCTGATTATCCGCACTACGCGCAATAGCAACTACATCCCCATTTGACGGGCGGACTGGATCGCGAGGCGCCCTCAGCCATGAGATGGAACAAGTTCATTGCCAGGTGGTATACGTATACCGGCAGGAAATTCAAATAAACTGGGCCCCAAACGGAGAGATTCCGTTTCTTCTCAGTTCGAGCCAATTCTTCTCAGCAGATCAGGATAAGAATGAAAACCAGAATCGATTTTGTGCTTAGACTCGCGCTCGTACTCACGGTCATTGGGGCCACTTCGACGATGGCGCAACAGTCTCCGGCGGGTGGCGTCGCTCCCCCACACAGGCCTCAAGGCTCGTGCGACATCTACGCCGCTGCCGGTGACCCATGTGTCGCGGCACACAGCACGACTCGTGCGTTGTATGCGACCTATAACGGTCCTCTCTACCAGGTTCTGCGCCAATCGGACGGCAAGACCCTGGACATTGGCATTGTCCAGGCTGCTGCCACGCCAGTTCCGGATCCCGGAGGATACGCGGACGCAGCCGCCCAGGATAAGTTTTGTATCGGTACCTATTGCTGGATCAGCATCATCTACGACCAATCTCCCAAACACAACGACTTGATTCAGGCTCCGCGTGGCGGATTCAGTGGCCCCGCACTAGGAGGTTTCAACACCCTTCCGATTGCCGACATGGCCCCGATCACGATCATGGGGCACAAGGTCTACGGCGTGTTCATCGAACCCGGAATGGGACTCCGCCAGAACAATGTGAAGGGCACCGCGGTCGACGACCAGGCCGAGGGGCAGTACTGGGTCGTCAATGGGAAGCACTTCAACGCCGGTTGCTGTTTCGACTACGGCAATGCTGAGATTGACAGTCGCGATGATGATAACGGCACCATGGAGACCCTCTACTTCGGTAACGCCACGCCGTGGTACAGCGGGGCTGGTGACGGGCCGTGGATCATGACCGATCAGGAAAACAATCTTGTCGGGTGCGTCAACGACGATGGGACCAAAGGGTGTCCCAATTTACCCAGCATCTCCTGGCACTTTGTAACCGCAATCGGTAAAGGAGAACCACACCATTGGACATCCATGGGTGGTGACGCGCAAAAGGGCGCACTGTCGGTCATGTTCGATGGACACCGTGTGAATCCAACCTATGACCCAATGCGGAAGCAGGGGGCAATTCTCCTGGGCAACGGCGGAGACAACAGTATCGGCTCGCAAGGAACCTTCTACGAAGGAGCGATGACTGCCGCCGGTACATTTCCATCGAACGCCACCGACCAGCTTGTCCAGGCGAATGTTGTCGCAGCACGATACGATGTAGCTCCGCTTAGTTTGGTTCCGGCTGCGACGACAGGAATTCATGGTGGCCCGCAGACGTTCACTCTAGGATCTTCTCGAGACTTCACCGTGACATTTACAAATACAACAGGCGCTCCTGCAGCGGACGTTTCGTTGAGCATCGTCGCACCGAGCAAGTGGACCGCTGCCGTTTCAGGCACCAGTGAGAGGTCGAAGATCTTCGCACAGGTCGCTCCGGGTGCGAGCGTAAGCGCGACCTTCAAAGTCACCTCAGCACCTGCATCCTTCAACGGCGATCTCGTCGGCCATGCATCGTGGACAAACGCTAACAGCAACAGAAAGCAACTTGAAACGGCGGTAGTAAAGATTCGTAATGCCAGCCCGGTCAAAATCAACGAATTTCGAGTCAACTCTGGCGCTCCCGGCAACTCGACGGATTCATTTATCGAGCTCTACAACGCTGGTCCTCAAAGCGTCGATCTCTCCAACTGGACATTGACCGCGCACCCAGCCCACCAGGCCATCTTCTCAACGGTGAAGATCCCAGCCGGAACGAAGCTTGCAGCAGGCGGTTTCTACCTGCTCGGCCTCTCCAACTCGGGGCTGGCGATCCCCGCACGCGCAGGTGACAGCATCATCCATGTCAGAAACACCGATGGAATGTCCGTCGGCGATACGATCAACATCGGCACCGGTTCCAGTATGGAAGTGCGCAAGATCGCAAGCCTTGGTACGGCTGCCAGCAACCACACAACGTTGTGGCAATCCTTGCCTGAGGAGTTGGTGCTCAAAGTTCCTGCCGGCTCCACGAATGTGCCTGTTGAGGATGCATCCGGCTTTGTTGTTGGACAGAAGATTGCGCTTGGGTATGGCTCGACCTATCCGATCGTTGCAAATACCGTGGAACAGTATGAGATCGCGACAGTGACCGCAGTCGGCAAGCGAGGCACACAAGCGTATCTGGCAACGGAAGCGCCAGCCGGAGCCACCAACATCCAGGTCACATCTCTCTCCGACATCTCCGTAGGTGACAAGATCAGGTTGGATATCGACAGCGTTGGTCATGGAATCGAAGCCGTAACAGTGACGCATGTCGGCACAGCAGCGAGTCAGACCAATCTCTCTGCCCCTGCGAGCGCCGGAGCAACCCGGATCAGCGTGCGCCGAGCGGAGGGTTTCGCTGCAGGCAACAAGATCACGGTCGGCACACCTGCAAGCCAGCAGGTCGTCACCGTCACCGCCGTGGGCACTCCAGGACCGGATGGTACCCCCATCGAATTCACACCCGCCCTTACCAAAGCTCATGTAGCCAGTGAATGGGTGGTATCTCCGGGAACAAGGCTCGACTTGGCTGCTCCCTTACGGTTTAATCATGCGGCCAACCTTCCGTTCAGCGATCGCGGCACAGGAATCACCTTCCAGCCGGCGACTGCCTTTGCCCATTCGAGCAACGAGCCAGTCCAGGCGCTCGGGTCAGGCGTAACGCTCGACAGACCACTCACCAACAATCACGCAATCCACGCGGCCGTACGCGATGCCGCAGTCAAGATCGCGGGATACCAGGGCATGCCAACGCCCAACCAGTGGTTTGGCGGACCGGAATTAACCACGAAGTCCCCGCAATTCGGCCGTACTCTCACCATCGAAGAAGGCAGTATCGTGCTCCGTGACCCTTCGGGAGTGGTTGCCGATAGCCTCAACTATGGAGGCCTTGTCGATCCATGGGCCGCCGAAGGGGATCAATCTGTCTCAGGTGCTCCAATAAGCGGCTGCTACGCCCCGGCACCTGGTTCAGTGTTCAATCCCTGGTCGACAGTTGTAGCGCCTGTTGCCATCAATACGAGCGCAGGGCGGTTCCCTGACGGCGCCGATACCGACAGCAACTGTACCGACTTTTCAACGCAGGCCGCTGCCTCTTTGTCGGCTACGTCGGCCGCGGGAGCAACGAACATCAAGGTCGCCAGTACGGAAGGCTTCCGCCCTGGCCAGACAGTCCACATTGATTCTGGTGCAAATGCTGAAACCGCCGTCATCGCCGCGGTTGGAACAGCAGGTGCCACGACGGTACGCACTTCCATTGATGCTGGAGCAATTCTTCTGCCTGTCGAAAACGTCACTGGCTTTGCTAAAGGCCAAACAATCACGATCGACGAAGGAGCAAATTCTGAAACGGCTGTTGTTGTTTCGAGTAGAGCCCGTGGCGCCGCCACCATCACAGTCGTCACACCCCTCACTCGTGGTCACGCAGCTGGCGCGCAGATCTCGGGTAGCGGCATCAGCCTCACGACTCCACTAACCCGGACGCATACCAATGGAACGCAGGTCTCCGACAGCGTTCCAACTCCTGGCGCGCCCAACCAATACAACGGTAGAAATCATTGAGCGATAGGAACCGGAACTCTTAAGAATGGCTCCGTCCTATAGCCGGGACATTAGCTGATCAGGTAACTTCACCAGCCTCAGGTATATTCGCCGCTGACTGACAAAGCGTTCCTTGAGAATCCAAGGTGCTTGCGCGATAACTGTCCTTTCCTCCCTCAGGTGGCCTGCCTATGCGGTCTAGCGGGAAACATCGTCGGACAAGAGGTGCTTCCTCGTCCCCAATGATGGGATAAAAAACGCTAACGTATCGACTCAGTAGAACCCCTGCGCGTCCACCACGTCTGGTCTCGTAATCCTATTACTCATGTGTTCCTGCATACTCCAGGCTTCTCTGTGGAATGAGGCCACAGGCATCACTTACCGAGCAACATCTACCAGACTTGAACCCGCAAAGTTACGTTAACGGTAAACAGTAATAACATTGCTTTCATATATTTGATTTAAGGTGACTTATCTAAATATTGTGGAATTTACGTAATCGATACCGAGATTGATTTTTCTTGACAACGCTTCTCAGGCGCCCGTAACGTTCTCGGCGTCCCGCAACTTCTGAAATTACGAGGCGATACTCCACAGAGGATTCGCTATACCAGGCCCCATTCTTTATTTTCCGAGGACTAAATCATGCAAATTGAAAAGTTAAATGACCACGCATATGGGACCGAAGGCCTGAAAGTCGCCGCAAATCCGTCCATGGCGTCGAAGTGGGGTCGTCTTGCGATGGCTCTCATTCTCCTGTTGCCTGCGCTAAGCGCCTACGGTCAGTTTGAATCGGCTACGGTGCTCGGTTACGTGAAGGACGTCTCAGGAGCGGCGATTCCGAACGGTAAGTGTCCCTGGCGAACGCGGCTACCGGAATTGTGAAGAAGGCCACAACGGATGCAGAAGGCCGGTATGAATTTTCAAGCGTCCCAATCGGCAAATACACGATTTCTACGCAAGCTGCAGGATTCGAGAGAGAGCAAACGCAGCCGTTTACTTTAACTACTGATTCGCGACAGAGAGTGGACATGTCTTTGAAGCCGGGGTCGGTCAACGAGACCGTAACGGTATCCTCCTTGCCGACGGTGCTGGAAACAGAGACGAGTTCTCGCGGCCAGGTTATCGGGACTCAGGAGATTGAAAACTTGCCTCTAAATGGAAGGTCATATGCCGACCTCGCGTTGCTGGCTCCTGGTGTGCGCAAATCGTTTCTGGAGAATCAGTCGACGACGAGCCGTGAAGCGTCGTTCAATGTAAATGGGCAGCGAAGCGCATTCAACAACTTTTTGTTGAATGGCTTGGATAACAATTCTTACGGCACGTCGAACCAGGGATTTGCGAACGAAAATATCCCTCCGTCGCCGGATGCCGTCTCTGAGTTTCGCCTGGAAACGGACAACTATAGCGCTGAATATGGTCGCGCTTCGGGGGCGGTGATCAACGCCTCCATTCGTCGGGGAGCAAACAAATTTCATGGCCGGGCATGGGACTATATCCGCAATACGTCCTT
Source organism: uncultured Acidobacteriaceae bacterium (assembly GCA_963754765.1). Lineage (GTDB taxonomy): Bacteria > Acidobacteriota > Terriglobia > Terriglobales > Acidobacteriaceae > Edaphobacter. Next base: position 190,628 of record CAVWHJ010000013.1, read on the forward strand.
GAATGCGATCGGCCCCTTTGCGCCAAACGGCGGCATCAAGCCGACGTTCATCCGCAACCAGTTCGGCGGCACTTTTGGTGGCCCCATCTGGAAGGACCATACATTCTTCTTCATGGATTACGAAGGAGTGCGCCAGATATTCAAGAGCTTCGCTACAGCTACTCTCCCGACAGCAGAGCAGAGAACTGGTACATTTCCTCCTTCATCGGGTCAACGGCAGCATGGCTCCGATTCCGTAACGAACCCAATCACAGGCAAGGTCTACACCAACGGCATCATCCCTATATCAGATCAAACTGTCTTAGCGACATCTGTGTTTGCTGCACTCCCCGCAACAAATACCAGTGCACTGCCCGGCACGCCGAACTCTTTCGCAAATAACTTCACCAACTTTCCTCGCGGCACGATTCAGGACGACAAGGGTGATGCACGCGTTGATCACACCTTCAATCCAAACTCAGTGTGTTTTTTGTCTACAGCGAACACGAGGAGACCATCTTCGATCCGCCTCCCTTTGGAGGACCCGCTGGTGGCAATGCCAATACCAACGTTCACATCTACAACAGGCAGATCGCCTTTGGCACAACCTATGTCATCACGTCGACCTCTCTGCTGGATTTCCGTATGGGGATCGGCACGAATCAGGGAGCGAAAGCACCCTACGGTGTTGGCACTCCAGGCTTGCTCGCCGCGGCTGGAATCACGGACGGCCTGCCGACCAGCCCTCTCATCGTGCGTAGCTTAAATGCACAGGCGGTTACTGGATTTACTCAGTTCGGCACTCAGCCTGCGAGTCCGCAGTTCCAAAACCCTTCCGTCATCAATCCCAAAGTGAATTACACGCTGGTTCACGGTATCCATTCGATCAAATCGGCTACGAGTATCAGGCGATCAACACGCAAATCAACGACTACAATCCCAGCTTTGGTCAGAGCAACTATGGTGGCGCATATTCCACGACTGCAGGAACGCCAACGGATACTGGCACAGGCAATAATGCCTCAGCGCAGATTTCGCAGGCCCACGATTTGGCGGACTTCATCTTCGGAAACCAGAACTCTTACTCGTTGACAAACTTCTTCATCGCCAGCGTCCGTCAACGAATGAATTTCATGTACGTTCAGGACGATATTAAGCTCAGGCCAAATCTAACAGCTCAACGCCGGCCTTCGATACGAGCTGGCTACGCCGCAGTATGAAGCTAACAATAAGCTGGCCAACTTCAATCCTGGTCCGAACACCCTTATCCAGGCGAGCAGTGGCTCCATCTACAACCGCGCTCTTGTCAACATGCCTTTGAACGATGTTGCTCCTCGCTTTGGTTTCGCGTACAGCTACACGCCCAATACTGTGATTCGCTCTGGTTACGGCATAAGCTATACGCAATACAACCGCGCAGGCGGAGAGAACAACCTGACCTACAACGGGCCAAATGTCGTCAACGCGACCGTCAACAATCCAACGCCAACCACATCAAATCTTTGCCAGAACGACACACAGAGTCAATTGACATGTTTCCGCCAGACTCAGCAAGGCTTTGCGGCAAGCCTTGTCTCACCCTCCGCATTCAACCCTGCATTGGTCACTTCGCGTTACATCCCTGCTCATACTCCGACCGGCTATATCCAGAGCTACTTCTTCGGGATACAGCAGCAGCTTCCCGGTGGCGTCATGATGGACATGGCTTACGTCGGCAACAAAGGAACCCATCTTCAGATCCTCGCCGATTACAACCAAGCCGCAATTTGCACCGCGGCGTTAGCCGTCAACTGCCCTGGCGGCACACTTGCCGCACGCCGTCCTGTCCAAAACTTTGGCGACATTGAGATTGCCTACGGCGGCGGGCCCTCAAATTACAACTCGTTCCAGTTCAAAGTAGAGAAGCGTTACTCGAACGGCATCTATTTCCTCAATTCATTCACATGGGGACGCGCCTTTGACGAGTCATCGGGGCATCTCGAGACCAGCAATGGTGATAACTCCCGCGTGAACTTCGCCAATCCAAGAGGCGACTACGGCAGATCCGGATACGATCAGCCCTTGAACAATACAACGTCGATTCTTTACGACCTTCCTTTTGGCGCGGGTCGCCGTTTTGGAGGCAATGCACCGTACCTCGTCAAATTCTTTCTTGGCGGCTGGCAGTTCAATACCATCAACTACATGTCCAGCGGTTTGCCCGTAAACCTCAACTACAGTCTTTCGACATCAGCTGGTACGAACGTGACCGATCTCTATACCTACCGTCCCAGCGTCTCCGGCAATCCCGTGGCCCCTGCCTCCAATCGCGTCAAAGACATCCAGCGCGCTTAACGGTTACCTCAGCAAGGCAAAGTTTTCATTCCGCTCACCGGAAGTCCTTTCGGCAATGCGCAACGCAACATGGTTGTCTCGTATGCCTTCTTCCAGACCGACGTCGGCCTTCACAAGGCATTCCCGTTGTGGCGCGAGGGATCGAGCTTCGACTTCCGTGCGGAGGCCTTCAACGTCTTGAACAAGGTTAACTATCAGGCGCCGGATCCTAATGTCAGCGACTCAACTTTCGGTTCGATCACCTCTGCCTATCCTGCACGGCAGTATCAGTTTGCAGCGAAGATAATCTTCTAGCAGACGAACTGCAAATCGCTAATCATCCCGAACTCGAACAACCGCGGTGCTGCTCATTTTAGAACAGCACCGCCCAACAATGAACTGTCTTCAAGGCCTAGTCTAATATGTTTCTTAGAAGTGCAATGCAGGTTGCAGTAGCCACGACCGCTGCTCGTTGATGGGCCAAATGTTGGTCGCGCAGCAGCCAGGCTCACAAGCCGCACAGGACAAGATCGTCCACCTGAATCAGATTCAGGTCATTGGCTCACACAATAGCTATCACGCTGGATTTGCGCCAAGCGAGCGAAAGTACATGGAGATGAAGAACCCCAAGACGCTTCGCAGCCTGGACTATCATCATGCTCCTTTGGGAGATCAACTCTCCGGTGGCGTGAGGCAGGTTGAGATCGACGTCTTTGCCGATCCCGAGGGCGGTCGATTTGCCCATCCAGCAATTGTTCAAGCTGTAGCGGCAGCGGGCTTGCCCGCCGACCCAGACTTTGATCCTAAGCATGAGATGGATAAGCCAGGCTTCAAGGTGATGCACATTCAAGGCGTGGACGAGCGGAGCACCTGCCATACGTTCGTCGCGTGCCTCAACGATGTTAGAACATGGTCGAAGCAGCACCCGCGCATCTCCCCATCTTCATTCTGGTAGAGACCAAGGAAGACACGCCACGCGAGATGCCGAACGCAGTGAAAGCCTTGCCGTTTACGCCGCAGCGTCTTCGATGCACTGGATGCCGAGATCCGGTCGGTCTTCAAACCGGAGGAAATAATTACGCCGGACGAAGTGCGAGGAAACGCTCCGACTCTGGTGGAGGCAGTAAGCAGGCAAATGGCCGACACTCGCGAAAGCCCGCGGACGCGTGGTCTTTCTAATGGATCAGCAGCACGTAGGGCCCATCTACGCGCAGGGACATCCTTCTTTGCGCGGGCGCATTCTTTTCACAAACGCCATGCCCGGTGCTCCCGATGCTGCATTCATCGAGCAGAACGAATGGATCACTCGAAGACGATCAACGCTTTGGTGAAGCAGGGATATCTCGTTCGAACCCGCACAGACGAAAGCACCGAACAGGCGCGGACAAACGACACGACGCGGCGTGACCTTGCGCTTTCAAGCGGGGCGCAGATGCTGAGCACGGATTATCCTTCATCGGAACCTTCACCATGGACGAACTATTCGGTTGGGCTGCCCAGATGGACTGGTGGCGCGATGCAACCCCGTGAACAAGCCGGCTGGGTGCGTTGACAGCCTTCTCGAGCCTGTCTCCGGCTCGAAGTAATTGGTATAGTGCTCACTGTAAGGAAGACGATCGGAGATAACGATGGTATCGAGGCGGAATTTCTTGGGCGGCGTGTCGGCTGCGTCTATGGCATGTCTTGTGAAGGACTCGCTGGCTCTTCCGTGCCTTTCATTCGTTGCTGGGCGCGCCCTCCAGCTACAGCCCTGACGTCGACAACACAAAGCTGGTGAAGATTGCAATTGGAACCGGAGGCCATGGCCATACCTATCCAGGCGCAACAATGCCATTTGGCGCGGTGCAGCTAAGTCCCGACACTGGCATCAAAGACTGGGACCACTGTTCCGGCTATCACTACGCCGATAGCTCGATTCTTGGCTTCAGCCATACCCACCTGAGCGGCACCGGATGCATCGATATGCTCGATGTTCTGCTGATGCCGGCGACCGACGATTTCAAGTTCGACCCACAGGCCAAGCCAGATTCGCCGACGAGCTACAGATCGCGCTTCTCCCACAACGACGAAGAGGCCGTCCCTGGCTACTACAGGGTCTATCTTCAGGATTCCAAGGTGAAGGCCGAACTGACGGCGACGGAGCGTGTTGGTATCCACCGATACACCTTTCCGCAATCGGACAACGCGCGCTTCCTTCTGGACCTCGCCCACGCCGGAGATGCCGGAACGGATGCGCCAATCCAGAGCTCCTCCCACTCCATCGGTTCGGTGGTCCTCTTTAAAAATCGTCGGCAACGACACGATCGTTGGAGGACGCTGCACCGACATCTGGGCCAAGGGCCGGCAGATCTATTTCTCCATGAAGTTTTCAAAGCCATTCGAGAGCGCGGAGATCTACTCGAACGGAAAGCTCGTTGAAGGCGGGATCCAGGAAGCGAAGAGCACGTCGCTGCGTTGCGTTCTGAAGTTCAAGACGCACGCAAATGAAGTCGTCCAGGTGAAGACCGGAATCTCAGGAGTCAGTGTTGAGGGCGCGGCCGCGCAACGTAGCGGCGGAGGCGCCCGGATGGGACTTCGATGGCGCACGCACCGCAGCCCACGCCGCCTGGCGAAAAGAGCTGGGACGCATTCAAGTGAGCTCCGACGATCAGAAATATCTAGAAATCTTCTACACCGGCCTGTACCACATGATGGTGGCGCCCACGTTGTTCGACGATGTCGATGGGCAATATCGCGGCATGGATGGCAAGGTGCACACGCTTGCCAAGGGCGCTCACAACTACAGCACCTTCTCGCTGTGGGACACCTATCGCGCGTTGCATCCGATGTACACGCTGATCCTCGGCTGAACGCGTTCCGGACTTGGTGAACTGCCTGATCCGAATGGCCGAGCAGAGCCCTGCAAGGCGTTCCTGTGTGGCCTCTGCAGGGAAGCGAGACCGGCATGCATGGTCGGCTATCACTCCGCTCCCGTTGTGGCCGAGGCATTGGCGAAAGGGTTTCAGGGAATTGATGTCAAATCTGCATACGCGGTCTTCAAGAAGCGGGCCGAGGTCGACGACTATCGCGGCCTGGCTGCGTATCGGAAGCTCGGTTATGTTCCGTGCGATGCGCAGGATGAGTCAGCCAGCAAGACGCTCGACTACTCCTATGACGATCGTGCTGTAGCGGCGATCGCCAAAGCTGCCGGCCAAGATGCCGACTGTGCGATGCTGATGAAACGGTCGCGATCCTTTGTGAACCTATACGACAAGGAATCAGGGTTCATTCGACCGAAGTACACCGATGGCCATTGGGCGGCGCCGTTCAATCCCAAGTCGATCAAGATTACGAAGTGGCGGGACTACACAGAGGCCAACGCCTGGCAGACCACATTCTGTGTGCAGCATGATCCTGCACTCTTAATCGAAACATTGGGCGGCAACAAGCCCTTTGTCGAAAAGCTCGATCAACTGTTCAACCAAAGCTCCGACCTCCCGCCCGACATGCCACCCGATGTCACTGGCATGGTCGGCCAGTATGCGCACGGCAACGAGCCTAGCCATCACATCGCGTATCTCTACAACTACGCCGGTGCCCCGCACAAGACCCAGGCACGCATACGCAGCCTGCTCGAAACCATGTACGACAATCAAGCCGGATGGAATGGCAGGCAACGAAGACTGCGGCCAGATGTCTGCATGGTTTGTCATCAGCTCGCTCGGCCTCTATGCGGTGGATCCGGTCAGCGCACGCTACGACTTCGGCACGCCTCTGTTCGATCGCGTAGAGCTGAAGGTCGCAGGGGACCGCAAGCTGACGATCGAGGCCAAGCGCCAGTCTCCCAAATCGATCTATATCCGCTCAGTGGAATGGAACGGCTCACCAGTAAACGGCTTGACGGTCGAGCACGCGCAATTGGTAAAGGGAGGCTCTCTGGTCTTTCATCTTGTGGATGAAGCTCCAGCCAGCGCTTCTAGATCGCGCTATTTCACCGCCGCTAACTGGCTGAGTATCACGGAACCCAACTCGAGCCCGCACCTTCGGGCCGCATCGCCTCCGTCAGAACCCGCCCTACAGCAGCACTCGGACGATTAATCCGAAGCAGCGACGCAAAGGTCGCGGCGATATCTACCGGTGCCACAACGCCGTGATAGGTTCCCGGCACGAACGCCGCTCCAAAAAGCTCCAGCGGCACATGCCTGTCATAGCTGTTCGCGGAAAAGTGTGTCGTGCCCGATCCATTCCACGGAAACTGATAAGGCCCGAAGTTTAGATGCAGCGCCCAGCCAACATTTGGCGAATAGCTATGCGCAACCAGCCTTCCATACTGCGTGTCCGGTAATTTACCGTCGCGCATCTCCTTGCTCGTGTAGATATGTGTAACGGCCGCGGGTTCTTTTTGGCGGCCAGCGGCTGCCTGCTCGCCGGAGCTCTTGAACCCGGCAAAGATCTGCTCAACCAGCGTCCTTGTTGTATTCTCGGCCTCCTCCTCTCCTACGCCTGCGGCTTCAAATGCCGGCTGGCTCAATAAGAGATAAGGATTATCCATCTGCAACACATAGGGGCCCGCTCCCTTCAGCGGATATTTCGTCTCAAGCATCGCCTCGAGTGGCTGCGTAAACTTCATTGCAGGAAAGTCCAGAACCGGCATTCCCATTGCGTCACCGGCCTTTTGACTCGTCGCGACGCCATGGTCGCCTGTCATCGCCACCATCACATTCTTCAGCCCGATCGTCTTATCGAGAAACGTAAAGAACGCATCCAGCATTGCATCCGACTCCACGATCAACTTACGTTGCGAAGGATCATCCGGCCCTAACGCATGTCCGTTGATATCGGTTGACGAGACCGAGATAGTGATCATGTCCGTCACTCCGCTCGGATTCTGTCCAAGCTTTTCCCCAATGATGAGTGCCTTCGCGAAATCCAGTTGATAACCAACGCTCGCCGCTGATCTCCCAACCTTGTCGTAGAAACTTCCTTCACCGGCAGCGCTCTCCTTCCGTGCTCTCTCCGCGCGCCCACTCGCATTGAATTCGGCAGCCCACCCGGGAAGCTGCGTCATCCAGTAGGTCGAGGTCACCCACGTTCCGGTATCGTGGTCAATCCAGAACGCACCCTTCGTTGCATGACCACTGGTCAGAATTGCCGCCCTGTCTTTCATTGACACGCCGAAGACGCGCGCTCGACCACCTGTTGCCAGCACCAGTTCGTCCCCCAGCGTGGTCGCCATCTCTCGATGCGCAGAAGCACCCGTCAAGTCTTTCGTTCCCGCTGGCGCACCCACCAGCTTATATCTGTCATCCGCAACCGAACTCACTTGTCGTTCCTTACCGTCCGGGCCCGGCTCGTACCATTCGTTCAACGGAATCTGATGCCCATCTGTATAAGCGCCGGTGCCAATCGTCGAATGCCCCGCCGCCGTCACCAGGTTCGCGTAATCGTAGTAGCAATCGGTAAAGTGAGCGCCCTGCTTCAGAAAAAGATTCCACCCATTGTTGGCCTTGAAGTCCGCGCGATATCGATCCAGGTAATCTCCACGAAACTGGTCAAACACCAACACCACCACCAGCTTCGGTTGCGCGTCATAAGCATCTGCAAATAATCCCCGCGCAGAGAACCACGCCATAGTAAGCAAAACCAATAAACCTGCTACTTTTCGCATATCCAAGTGTAATTCCCAAGACTTGCGAATTCACGCAATTCATCGTTCTAAATTGATAGGCAACTTCGCACGAAGTCCCCATCTCTAGACCCGCTCTTCCTAGCGGGTGTTGTGCGAGAGTCACCCTCCCCTAAAATACAGACAGACTGTGAAGGGGACATTCTATGAAAAAGTTGATGCTATGCATCATGGCGTTGGCATTGCTGTCGGGTGGTGCTCTGCGTGCCCAGGACCTCACCGGCAACTGGCAGGGAACGCTCAAGGCCAGTAAGGATTTGCGCATGATCCTCGTCGTCACCAAAGAGGATGGCCGGTTGCAGGCCAAGCTCTACAGCATTGACGAGACGCCACAGCCGTTCAGGGTTTCCTCCATCTCGCAGGATGGCTTGACGGTGAAGTTTGCGATCGACCTGAACGGTACTACATATGAGGGCAAGATGAACGCGGGCAATAACACGATTGCAGGCACATGGACACAAGGCGTTACACCGCAGCCTCTGGATTTTTCACGCGCCGTCAAGGAGACGGCATGGGAGATTCCCGCTCCGCCACCGCCTCGCAAGTTGATGCCCGCTGACGCCGACCCATCGTTTGAGGTTGCCACAATTAAGCCGAATGACTCTGACGGCACGAGTATGCAGGTCCTTACGTTTCGAGGGCGCAATTTTATAACCGACAACTCTTCATTGGCTGACCTGATTATGTTCGCCTACAGCGTGCAGATGAAGCAGATCATCGGCGCTCCTGATTGGATTGAGAAGGATCGATACGATATCAACGCTACGCCCGATCGGGAAGGAACCCCGAGCGCCGACCAGGTGCGCCTCATGATCCGCAAACTCCTCGCGGACCGTTTTCAGTTGAAGTTCCATCATGACAAACGGGAGCTTTCTGCGTTCGTTCTCACGGTTGGAAAAGATGGCTCAAAGCTCAAACCGGCCCAACCGAACGGTAATCTGCACGGCATTGGTATACAGCCTGCCAAGTCCGGGGCAATGATGTTTGCCAATAACGCACCCATTCCAGCTTTTACAAGTTTTCTTCAGTCACTCGTTCTTGACCGCCCTGTGGTCGATCAAACTGGGCTCACCGGCAGATACGATTTGACCGTCACCTTCACACCGGACGACTCCCTGTTCAACGGTCACCCGCCAGTCTCTCCTGAACTGGCTGAGGGTGTTGAGGCCGCCCCGAACCTCTTCGACGCTATCCAGCAGCAGCTAGGGTTGAAACTCACTTTAGAGAAGACCCAGGTAGATGTGCTTGCTATCGATCATGTTGAAAAGCCATCTGCCAACTAATCCGGCACGAAACTGTAATTACATCAGTTGCTAGTCTTGAAAGCGGTTCTTGGCAAAGGTTACCGTCGTGCCCTTACACGGACGGTGATTGCAGCCCCGTGTTAGGCTGACGTGGCGATGAGAGAACCCTTCTTCGGCGTGCCGGAAGTTGTCTGGGTTAGTGTGCAGGCAATCTGGGCGACAGTAGGCATGGTCGGCTTGTTTTTCATCCGGCATATGTACTGCCGCGACTGGGTCCATGTTCCCGCCGGCACCGGCAAATTGCGCCGAGGCACCATTGAGGGCAGTGAGATGCTGCCTGGAGACATGCAGGGAAACAAGTCAGGTCTTGACATCAGCAGCCGGCAGGTCGTCTCCAATGCCCTCACGCTGCGGAATGTGGCGGATCGCAATGATTCGTGGCCTCGTCGACTTTGCCCTCAATAACCGATGGCTTGTCCTCGGAGCCTCCATCCTCCTCTTCGCCTGGGGCATTGTCTCGTTCCACAATCTGCCTGTTGAAGCCTATCCCGACGTCGCCAACAACTACGTCCAGATCATCACGCAATGGCCCGGCCGCGCCGCTGAGGAAGTCGAGCAGCAGATCACCATTCCCATCGAGATCCAGATGGCGGGCATCCCTCACATGGAACATCTGCGGTCCACCTCACTCGCAGGCCTCTCCAGCATTATGTTGATCTTCGACGACGACTCCATCAACAAGGACAATCGCCAGGAGGTCTTCCAGCGCCTCGGCCAGGTCACCCTCCCCGCCGGCCTCCAGCCACAGATGGGCACCGACTGGAGTCCCGTGGGTCAGATCTATTGGTACTCCCTGCGTTCCACCAATCCTGCATACGACAGCATGGAGCTCAAGTCCATCGAAGACTGGACTCTTGAGAAGCAGTTCAAATCCGTCCCCGGCGTCGTCGATGTCTCCAGCTTCGGTGGTATCACCCGTGAGTACCAGGTCCGCGTTGACCCAGACAAACTCGTTGCCTTCGGACTCAGCATTGGTCAGGTGGAGCAACAGCTTGCTAACAACAACACCAATGCCGGCGGTAGCTTCATCGAACAGGGCCAGCAGCAGGTCAACGTTCGCGAAGTCGGCCTCTTTACCAGCGTCCACGACATCGAAGAGACCGTTCTTAAGACCCAGACGGGCACCGCGCTGCGCGTTAAAGACATCGCCACCGTCGAACAGGGCTCCAAGATCCGCCTCGGCCAGATCGGCAAAACCTGCCGCTACAGCGCCACGCCGGTCACCGAATCAGACCCCACGGCCCGCCCCGACCCCTGCGTTGAACAGGTGGACAAGCAGGGCAAGCCGACCGTAATTCAGCGGGAGGACGGCAAACTCATCGACAGCGACGACGCTGTCGAAGGCATCGTCCTGCTCCATAAGGGCGACAACTCCGACGCTGTCCTTGAAGGCATCCACAAGAAGGTCGCCGAACTGAACGACCACGTCCTTCCTGCCGGCGTAAAGATCGTTCCCTTCCTGGATCGCAGCGACCTGCTGCATTACACCACCCATACGGTGCTCCACAACCTCACCGAAGGCATCATCCTCGTCGTCATCATCCTCTTCCTCTTCCTTGGCAACGTGCGTGGCGCATTCATCGTGGCCCTCACCATGCCGTTCGCACTGCTCTTCGCCGCGATCTGCCTGAATCTACGCGGAACTCCCGCAAACTTGCTTTCGCTCGGCGCGCTGGATTTCGGCATGGTAGTAGACGGCTCCGTGGTGATGGTCGAAAACATCGTTCGCCACCTCAGCCAGGGACGCAGGGAGGACGCTAATCCGGCGCAGCGGATCCGCGAGGCCGCGCACGAGGTCCAGCGCCCCGTCTTCTATGCGCGCGGCATAATCATCACCGCCTACTTGCCTATCTTTACTCTGCAGGCAGTGGAAGGGCGCCTGTTTAAACCGATGGCGTGGATGGTGAGCTTCGCTCTGATCGGTGGCCTTGTTTTCTCCATCCTGATTGCGCCCGTGCTCTCGAGCTTCTTCTTTCCGAAGGGGGCCAGCGAGTGGGAAAATCCGGTGATGACCTGGCTCACCAAACACTACCGCACTGCCGCCAAGTGGGCCATCGAACATCGCTACGTCACCGTCAGTCTTGCCGGACTTGCGCTCCTCTTCGCCGGTTTCCTTGGCTTCAGCGGCATCATCGGCTCCGAGTTCCTACCCCATCTCGACGAAGGCTCCATCTGGGTCCGTGGCACCCTCGCACCCAGCACCGGCCCCACCCAAAGCCTCCGCGTCATAAACGAGGCGCGCATCAGGCTCAACGCATTTCCCGAGGTCACCAAGGTTATCAGTCAGACAGGACGCCCAGACAACGGCACCGACACAACCGGTTTCTTCAACACCGAGTACTTCGTTGATCTCAAGCCTAAAGAGGAGTGGCGCCATGCCTTCAAGAAAAATAAGGATGAGCTCATCGCGGCCATGGAGCGCGAGCTGGATAAGATACCCGGTGTTCTTTGGAGCTTCTCTCAGCCTATTTCCGACAACGTCGAAGAGGCTGTCAGCGGCGTAAAGGGAGAACTCGCCATCAAGATCTACGGCGACGATCTCAAGATCCTCGAACAGAAGGGCAACGAAATCGTCTCCATCATGAGCAAGATTCAGGGCGTACAAGACCTCGGCCTATTTCGGGTCATCGGCCAGCCAAACCTCAACTACACTGTCAACCGCGAAGCCGCCGCCCGCTACGGAATTAACGTGGCCGACGTTCAGGACGCAGTCCAGACCGCCGTAGGAGGCAGCGCCGTAACCCAGGTGCTGCAGGGCGAGGCTCACTACGACGTCGTCGTCCGCTATCTTCCACAGTTCCGCAACACTCAGGAAGCCATCAACAACATTCGCCTTCTCGCCCCCAACGGCGAACGCGTCTCTCTCGCCCAATTGACCACAGTCAAGACCGAGGACGGTGCAGAGGAGGTCTACCGCGAAGCCGGCCAGCGCTACGTCGCCATCAAGTACAGTGTGCGTGATCGCGACCTCGGCTCGACCGTCGAAGAGGCCATCCGCAAGGTCAACCATGAGGTCAAGCTGCCCCCGGGATACAAGATCGACTGGGCCGGAGAGTATGAAAGCCAAAAGCGCTCTTCCCGCCGCCTCATGCTGGTGCTTCCCATCACTCTCGTCCTCATCTTCGTCATCCTCTACATGATGTTCCACTCCGGTAAGTGGGCGTTGCTGATTCTCGTCACAGTGTCCATGGCTCCCGTGGGCGGCCTCGCCGCGCTGCTCCTCTCCCATACAAATTTCAGCGTTTCCTCTGGAGTTGGCTTCCTCGCGCTCTTCGGAGTCTCCGTGGAGACCGGCGTCATTATGCTCGAGTACATCAACCAGATGCGCGCCCGTGGCCACTCCATTGAGAACTCGGCCATCGAAGGGGCTGTTCTGCGGCTCCGTCCTATCATGATGACGATGCTGGTGGCTACTCTCGGTTTGCTTCCCGCCGCTACCTCGCACGGCATCGGCTCCGATTCGCAGCGTCCCTTCGCCATTGTCATCGTAGGCGGCCTCATCGGCGCGCTTGTCATAAGCGTCTTCCTGTTGCCAACCCTCTACGTATGGATTGCCCGACCTGAGGACGTGCTCCCCGCGCCTGAAACGGAATTTGAAAACTGAGCTCAGTGTCCTCCAATCTGGAGTGGTTCATCTCTAGACGACGATCGCCTTTTGAATGCGTCATCGTTGCTGGCACAGCTCCGAAACATAACCATCTCAAATCTTCTAAGAGAGGTAAATCGCCTCGGCTTCTCAGAAAGTACCCGTCACTGTCACATGAGTGCCACGCGCTTATTGAGCATGAGCTGACGAGTCTTCGTTGACCCGACCTAAATAGTGATCGAGCCAATCAAGGACAGCCTTCGTCAGTTGCTGACGCTGCTCCGTTACATCGTGCGGTGTTTCCAGAATGAGGTGTAGTTTGTCTTTCTCGGGTGTGCCGAGCATTGCGAACAAAGGGTTCTGCGCTTTCTCAACCGGAAACGTGAAATCGTAGCGTCCATTTACCATCAGAACCGGTCCCTTGATCCGAGGAGCGAAGTCGGCTTGATCGCCCCCGACCGGGGGAGTCTCGAGGAAGAACCCTCCGTCAAGCAGGATGGTGGTCTTCAGGCGGTCTTGCATCAGCGCGGAGGTGATCACGCCTTGCGCCGAACCCATGCTCACGCCAAGATAGGCCAACTTGTTGCTGTCGATATCAGGACGGGTGGCAAGGTAGTCGAGCGAGCGCGCCGCGTCTTTGTACCAGTCGGTCGTTAGTTCGAGGTTTTGTGCACCGCCCGGCAGAGAATACTTCACACGTCGCTCATACGTGTCATCGTAGATCGGATAAATCACTGCCCGCCCGCTCTGAACGATATAGTCGAAGAACTGTATATCGCCGAGATTCCGGCCACCTTTGTTGTCCGGAATGAACTCGACCCGAGCGCTTGGAAAGAAGAGTACGGTCTGATACGGCGGCCGCACATTCTTGGGCAGGAACAGGTAGGCCGACATGCGTTCGCCGCGGTAGCCGGTATCGAACGTGACCTTCTCCTCGCGCCAATCCGCGGTCTCCTGGATGAGGCCGTCGCTTGTCGCATTCAAAGGCGTCTTGGGATAAGCGTACAGAAGCTGATAGGCATGGAACACGTCATCAGGCGCCGGCTTGAAATTGGAAAAATCCCGCCCAATACTCTTCACCGGATTTGTAGCAACTTCTGGCAAGGGCGCGGAGTTCAGCACACAACGGAAACCGTTGCTGTCCGAACGATCGAAGGGCGGCAGTGCTTCCGGACTCGAATACATGTACGGCGGAGACTTCCACGAGCCACCAAGAATGAAGTGGAGGTTATCGTCAACCGTGTTAGCTATCCACTCGCGCACGTTGCCGGCGGTGTCGTACGTCCCAAAAGGGCCAACGCCACCTTTATAGGAGCCCACAGGCGCCAGAGCGCTGGTGGCTAGATTGCTGACCGGCACGGCGTACGCACCATCATCCGGCGGAGTAGTCTGCAACCATTGAGCAATCGTAGGCAGCTGTTTTCCGGCAAACGCCGCATATGCGGAAGCCTCAAACCAACTTATTCCGGAGACGGGGTAGTCTGCCTTGCCCTCGGGGTAATGGCCTGCGACCCAAGTGGACGGCCCCGCGCGGCCCGTAGAGTCGCGAAACTCCGCCATCGCATCGCTCCAGGAAAGTTCGTGGCCATCTTTGGTGAACTTCTCGCGCCAATACTCCTTCTTAGCATAGCCGCCGCTGTCGACGAACTTCTGGTAGTCACGGTTGGTGACTTCGAAGCGATCGATAAAATACTGCGGCAGGTTGTACGGTCCCATCCACCCGACAAACTGCGCTTCACTACTGAATCTATTATCGGCGGCCACGGGCACCATATCTGGCGGCGACTTTGACCAGGCATCAAGCGAGAAATCAATCTTCGTGTCGGCGCCGGACGCGACCAGCAACTCCCGAGATCCCGGCTTCGACACCTTCCAACGGAAGTAGCCCTTCGGGATGACAACATTCTTGAGAGGGGTCGCGCCAAAACTACGCCACGGAGAATCCGGTGTCAGGTAATCCTGAATCTCAACCGTAGCACCGGCGGGAGTGGACGTAATGTTGGAGATAATCGTGTTTTGATCCGCGATCTGTTTCAGTGCCGGATCGGACGGCGAATAATGCTGAGCCTTTTCCAGCAGAGTGAAGCCGGCGAGCGGCTTCCTGCTTGCAAAGAGGTCCGTAATCTGCGGAACTGCCTCTTCGCGAGCCCAGCGCCTGTGGGACAGCCCACGATAGAACCAAAAACTGCCTGCCACAGCAAAGAGAAGGACGATCGCGGTGCAGATAAATATCGCTCTGGATAAGCTCTTCTCTTTCTTGATCGGCTCCAGCGATCCGGTAGTGATTGAAGTGAGAAGATCCGACGCATCCCGAACCACCTCTGACGCCGACTGATAGCGTTTAGCCCGATTCTTCTCCATCGCACGCGCAACAATCTGCTGGGCCAATGGCGGGGCATCGGCGCGAAGCTCGCGTAACGGCGTGGGCGTCGTCTCACTGATTGCGCGCAAAACCGTGATGGGGTTCTCACCTTGAAAGGGTCTGTGCGCAGTGAGCGTCTCGTAGTAGACGACTCCCAGACTCCACAGGTCCGTCCGCGTATCCAGCTTCTCCCCATGCACTTGTTCGGGCGACATATAGCATGGAGTGCCAACAATACCGAGCGTATCCATAGACATCGTCTCGTCCTGGACCTCAAGCAGCTTCGCCAGACCGAAGTCGAGCACTTTTACTTGTCCCTTCGGCGTCACCATCACGTTTCCTGGCTTGAGGTCGCGGTGAATTACGCCCTGCTCGTGGGCTTCCTCCAGCGCTTCGGCGATTTGTAACGTAATCGAGGTAGCATCTTTCACGCTGAGTGGACCGGACCGCAGCTTCGCAGCAAGAGATTCGCCCGGCACACACTCCATCACGATAAAGTCGATGCCGTCCTGCTCGCCCACGTCGTACACGGCCGCGATGCGGCTGCTGCTCAGCTTTGCAAGCGCAAGCGCTTCCTTATGAAAGCGGTTGCGGGCGTCTTCTCCCTTGAGCAACCCGGATGCAAGAATCTTGATCGCGACAATCCGTTCGAGCCTTTCGTCGCGTGCACGATACACCACGCCCATTCCGCCTGAGCCGAGAGGCTCGATGATGAAATAGCGCCCCAGCTTTGTCCCGGGTGCGAGGTCTGAAGGGCTTGCGACGGTCACCGCCTCAGATTGTCCGCTATCGGACTCAGGCTGCAACTTCGCAAGACGCTGAGTCTCGTCAAGCAGCCGGTCGAGTTCGCGACGCAACTCAGGCGCGTCGCGACATACTTGGTCCAGAAAGGCGGATCTTTGCTCAGCTGGTAAATCGAGAGCCATGCCGAGCAGACTCACCGCGGATTGCGTCTTGTCACCCATGCCTCGTCCAGAAGTTGCACTGTCTGGACTTAGTCTATCGAACTCGCCGTCGCCCCGGCGCTGGAATGTCAGCCCGTTCTTGCCTCTTTGCAACTATCGGGGACATAAACCATGAAACACCGTCATTACTGATCCCTTGCTTCAGATAAGCGCGTATGGGCCGGCCGCCCGATTTCATTAAAGCAGGACGTTGGTGTCCCAGCGGGTTACACCTCAGTTAAGGCATTGTTGTTCGCGATCAATGAGCCGCCTTGATGCCTAACTTCATGGATGTCATATCGGAGTAGATGAGGTCGACTCCATCTTCTGTTGGTTCTGTGGTGAAGCCTTTTGCGTCCGAACTAACGCTCACCTCGAGGCCGGGCAGTGACCACTCTTTTTCAGTGACCTTTTCTCGCGCCATCTGTTTTGCGTGGACTCGCAGGCGAATCGTTCCGGTCGCGGAGATCGTCAGTCCCTGTTTGTCGGCGCTTGCGTCGATCATGGGCGACTGGACGAGCCGTATCCAACCGATCTGGCCTGACGGAGTTCGCCATTGAACGGTGGCAGGATGAAACTGCGACGTTGTGCCTGCATCTTTTGTCTTGTCGGTGGATTCGCCGCCGAAGATCACGTCGCGACCGATCCATGCGGTGGCTACGCGGTTCTCGGTGATCTGTTTACGCAGAAGGTGGTCGCCTTCGAACGTTTTCATTTTGGACAGCGCATCGGGTGGAATGCGTGTCCCGAGAATTGCGAGATGCGGTGCGAACCATACGTCGGGTACGTGGTCCGTGGTGGCCGAAATTGGTGGCAGTGGTGCGGTTTTTGCGTCGAGCGCGGTTCGCATCCAGACTCCGACGACGCTGACGTAGCTCTCCATGTCCATGCCGTAGGAACGGTCGTATGGACCGGAGATATTGCGGAGAAGAGGGTTATAGAAAGAGGCGATGTCTTCCCACATGGTGGATTCCATCTCGCTTCCGATCGTTTGAATACGCTTGGTCGATCCGTAGTCGCGCCAGAGCGCGAGCCCATAGAGATCGACGCCGTAGTAAGTTGGCGAGTTGTACTCGAAGAAGGCGTTGTATTTCTTGAAACCGGAGTAGACGGCTTCGGTCCAGGCAGCGGATTGCTTCTGCCAATCCACGTTCTTGTCGTGCACTGCGGCGAAGTCCCACAGGGAGCCATACATGAGGGCGATGTTGCTGTAGGAGGGAACGAGACGCCCTTCCTTCATCTCTCCTTCAATCGCATTGTCAATTGCTTCGTACATGCGCTTGGAAAGATCTGGCGATATGCGGTCGGGGAATTCGATGAGAATCATTGCCAGCGTTGTTCCGATGAAATGACGCCAGTTGGGGTCGTAGCCCCGCCAGATGACGGGGTTTCCTGTCGGATCAGGCTCTTCGGGTGTTCTGCGATATGTTCCATACCACTTTACGCCGGGGGTGAGGTACTGCTGTCTCAGGACTGCATCCAGAATGCCGGCGGCACGCTGCCGGTCGCCGGATGCATCACGGAAGAGAAGTCCCAGGGCGTACCAACTGGATTCGCGAACCATGTAGCTTCCGCCGCGCGCCGGGTTGGCTTGATATCCGGGGCGATGGACCAGCTTGACGGTGTCGTCGTAAAGCTGAGCGTCGAGATCCATCGACTCCTGGAAGAGTTCGCGTGTATTCTCGTCCAACTTCGCCGGACTGATGTGGCGCGGAGTAACGTACGCCTCACTCCGCGCCACACACATCAGCAGAAGCAATAAGCCAATTGCACACTGTCTCTTCATTTGCTCTCCGCGCTTGTGTTTAGAAGTTGAACTTCACAGCGAACTCCACTGTGCGGGCCTCCGCAGCTGGAGACGAGCTGATAGAGGTGATCGTCCCAACGTTAGAAGTGTTGCTAATGGCCGAGTTCGGAGGTGCGAAGTTGGGATGATTGAAAATGTTGAAGGAGTCGGCGCGAAGTTGGAGTCTGTACCGATCCTTCCATATGGTATTTTTTTGCAAACTCATGTCCCAGTCTTGCCAGGCGGGACCGCGAAGCATGTTATATCCGGAGTTTCCATAGGTCGCGTAGGTAGTTGGCCCACCCGCGCTGTAGACGGTACCGCAGGGGCCAGTCACAAGCGCGTTGTAGCAGGGGGGAGCGACAAACGCGGCTGGATTAAACCACTTGGCGCGTGTCTTCGTGGCTGGATACAGGTTGACCCCAGGCACCACATTCGCTCGCCCGCTTACAAGTCCGACGGGGCTACCAGGGGCGGTGTAGGTGACGGAGAAAGGCTGGCCGGTCTGGAATGAGGTGATGCCTGAGATTTGCCATCCACCGATGAACTTGTTGACGAAGTTACTGGCGCTGCCGAACAGCGCTTGACCTGTGCCAATGGGAAGCGCATAGGAGTAGCTGAAGATGAAGACCTGTGGCGTGATGCCGGCGATGTTGCCACTCGAGTCGTTGGGATTCGCGCCGGAGGGGTTCTCCAGGTTTTCAGTTCCCAGTGACCCTGGTCCACTGGTATTCGGCGTTGATCATGAAGCCGTGGCTGTACTGCTTATGCACGCCAACCTGGAGCGCGTTCATCTGAGTGTGAAAGAGGGGATCCAGCATCAGGCTGATCGTTGAGAAGGGCTGGACCAGATTTGTGTTTTGAACAGCAATGCCAACCTGCGGCGGGTTAGCGAGGTTGATATTCGGGGCGACGTTGCCGCTACCGCTGGCGTTGTTTTGTTTGACATTATGCTGGCCGACGTAGCCAATGCGAATATCCAGACCTTTGTTGAATTGATGTTCGAGGGCAAGGTTGTATTGCTCTGTGTAAGGAGTGACGGTTGGATGTTGAGCGTTCACAGACGGATTGGCAGCGAACGCTCCAGTCGCCGCAAACGGAGCGTTCATCGTGATGGAAGGAACTGAGCCAGCAGGCTGTGTAAATGTCTCGGAGCCAACGAAAGGAAGGGTCCCGAAGGCAGCGCCTGCGTAGGAGGCCGGTATCAAGTTGTAGTAGATGCCGACAGCGCCGCGCAGCACTGTATTGGGAAAGGCCTGGTAGGCAAAGCCGAAACGAGGAGCGACATTATTCTTGTCCTGCCCAAGGTAGTTCCAAACATTATTCGATATGCCGATCTGGGACGATAGGGTAATCGGGATCTTGAGGAAGGCCGGGATCGCATCGGCCGGGTAAGAGTTGCCGAAGACTACGACCTTCTGCAACGAGGGGAAGTAGAGAGAGTTGTTTCCGTAAGGATTGTCTTCAAACCACTGAAGGTCATAACGAAGACCGATATTGAGAGTCAGGTTTGGCCTTAGCTTCCAGTCGTCCTGAATGTACATGCCCCACTGGCTCGACAGGTTTCTGGTGATGTAGTTGCTTGGAGTCGCGTTGCCGGTTGAGCTGGGGTATCCCAGCAGAAAGTCTGCAAACGCAATACCTGAGAGTTGGCCGGTAATGGGCTTTGGATTTGTCGTGTATCGACCATTGAACGCATAGGAACCACGTTGCGGACTCTGCGCTGCGTCGTTCCAGTGGTTGTCCCAGAGATAGGAGAAACCCGCCTTTATGGTGTGTTGCGGCAGCACTTTGGTGACGGCCGTGTTGCCCTGAATTACCTGCTCGAGGTCCTTCGATCCAGCCTCTGACACCGAGGTGATATTTGTGATTGTGATTTGCGGCGCGCCTTCGATCAGCTGTGGACCAAGTCCCGGAATGATCCCGGCAAAGTTTACGTTGGAGTTTTGCGGTGTGCGGTAGATCGGCAGATGAAAGTAAGAGGCGTAGGTGTCAATGAGAAGAGTTGGGGAAAAGGTATGGGTCCAGCCGATGATGACGTTGCTATTGTGCTCGCCATCGCCAGAGAACCCGCCAGCAAGGCTGGAGGTACCAACGTCAGGGTTGGGACCGTAAAATGCCCTCAAATACGTTGCTCGTATTTGGTTATGCTCGTTGATCTTATGGTCAAGGCGGACCGAGTAGCGGGTGGCTACGCTCGTGTAAGGGACCAGTTGAAAGGTATTGGTTCCCGTTCCAGCCTGGGTGGGTAATGGATAGAGGATATTCAATAGCTGCGTGTCTACGGAGTTGAACCTGCTCGGCTGAATTATATTTCCGGGAAACGGCAGCCCGGTCGAGGGGTCGTAGATGCAGGTGCCACCGCTACCCACTGCACAACCACCATTGACGAGGAACGCTGAGAAGTCGCCGCCTCGTTCGGCAACGGTGGGCTGCTGGCTGTTGACATTGGCGGACTGCGAAAGACGAAATCCTTCAAAGGCGAAGAAGAAGAAGGACCGGTCGCGACCGTCGTAGAGTTTGGGGATGAAGATGGGACCGGAGAGATTACCGCCATATTCATTCCGCTCGTACGGCGGCCGTGGCAGCGCGCCGCCGAAGAAAGCCTTCGCCGAGGTGCCCTTGGAGCGGTTGTACTCGAGGACTCCTCCGTGCAGCTGGTTGGTTCCGCTCTTGCTAACTACGATCATCTGGGCGGGCTGATTGAACTCCGCAGGGGCGCCTGTCGAGATGACTTTGAACTGGGCTATCGCATCGAGCGAGGGAACTTCCGCTTCGCCACGCTGAAGGGTGACCTCCTGGTTCGTGACACCGTCGAGCGTCGATCCAAACCCTCCATAGGAATTTCGCGTGCCTGTGCCAATCGATGGCGTAACGCCTCTGACCGCCAGCTGGTCTTGTGCCCCCGCGCCTTGTACCCCGGGAGCGAGCGCGATCAGACCCATGAGGCTCAAACGGCCATTCAGTGGTGTGTTCAGGATGGTTTGACTGTCGACCACCAGGCCAATCGAGGAATCTTCAGTCTGGATGACCGGAGGAGCGCCGGAGACGACGACCGTCTCCTGCGCTGAGCCTATCCCCAGCTGTGCATTGATCTGGGCTATCTGGCCGATCTCAAGGATGATGTCGTTCTGCTCAAAGGTTTTGAAGCCAGTCTTGTCGACCTTCACGCTGTAGGACCCGGGAGCAAGTTGCGTGACCGTGTAGCTTCCAATATCTGAGGTCGTAACGACACGAGCGGCATTGGTGTCCACCTGACGCACTGTAACGGTCGCTCCTGGGACGCCTGCTCCGCTGGAGTCAGTGACCGTACCCGCGATCGACCCGGTAATGCCCTGGCCGAACGCAGTCGGCTCCATCCCCAGAGCAAGTGTGAGCATCAGGGCGGCAAAGAAGGCGGAACACCAGATAGACCTCTTCGCTGGGGGGACCCCCGCTCTTAGTAGTTTGCTTTGGCATCTCCAAAAAAGTTTTCATCGCTTCTCCTCTTCGGCTTTTGCGTGTCGAACCAAAAATCTGAATCGAATTACTTGGCCTGGTGGTTTTTTGTCCCAAACACGGTGCGCGTGGCAAGCAACGATCGGCAAGTGAATTTACGGTGAGACCACTGTAAAGACCTGCCTGCAGCGGTCAGAACTTAGGGGGATGGCCACGCAGGATTGGGTGTACGAGACATTTCGAAGGTAAGTTCCCCGCCCGCTACGATCTCGGCGTGCGTCAGGTAAGGGCGGCGCAAGGGTTTACCATTCAGCGTTGCCGAGTGGATATAGAACGCGCCTGCCTCCGCGCCTCGAGCGTGGATATTAAAGGCCTTCCCTCCGTCAAACGCAATCGTCGCTTCGTCAAAATGAGGTGTACCTATCTGATAGATCGGCACACCAGGGGTCACTTGGTAGAAGCCAAGCGCGCTCATCACATACCACGCGGATATCTGTCCGGCGTCGTCATTGCCAGCCAGACCGTCTGGGCGGTTGGCATAGTTGGTGATCATTATGTGGTGGACACGCTCCTGGGTCTTCCAGGCGGAGCCCGCAAAGTTATAGAGATAAGCGATCTGATGGCCCGGTTCGTTGCCGTGATCGTAGTGA
Source organism: uncultured Acidobacteriaceae bacterium (assembly GCA_963754765.1). Taxonomy (GTDB): domain Bacteria; phylum Acidobacteriota; class Terriglobia; order Terriglobales; family Acidobacteriaceae; genus Edaphobacter. The sequence continues at coordinate 212,655 of CAVWHJ010000013.1, forward strand.
TTTCCCTCAAAGAGAAGGTCCAGTTTGCTGGTAAAGGAGTTTGGGCCACCAAGCCATGCAATCAGGCCGGAGACATCCTGGGGGACAAAGAAGGTGTATTGAAACGGGGTGGATTCGGTGATGTAGGAGTACTTGCCGTTTGGGTCGAAAGGAGAGGACCAAGAGCCATCGGCGTGGCGGCCTCGGGCAAAGCCGACGGCAGGATCGATGACATTGCGATAGTTCATGCCGCGATGGTGAAAGAGGTCGGCATCTGACTCGATACCGAGGCGTTGCGCGACCTCTCCGACCAGGAAATCATCGTAGGCGTATTCGAGGGTGCGCGAGACCTGCTCGTTGCGATGAAACGAATGGTCCACGGGGTCTTCGAGCGGAATGTAGCCAAGCTTGAGATATGACTCAAGAGCTCTTCGGCCGCGGCCATCGATGTAAAGAGCCGGATCGGAGGGTGTTTCCATGGCATTTTTCCGCATAAGTTGGTAAGCCTGATGGATATCAAATCCGCGGATCCCTTTGACATAGGCATCGGCAATGACGGCGGTGGCGTGGTCCCCGATCATCTCCGACGTGTAGCTGTTCCAGGCAGGATAGATGGGCAGGAAGCCGCCCTGGCGACCCATTTCGATGAGTGAGCGGACCATCTCTCCTTCACGCTGTCGGCTGGATGATGGTGAGGAGAGGATGCAAGGCGCGGAAGGTATCCCACAGCGAAAAGTCGCAGTAGTAGGTGTAGTCTGTGGCCCTCTCGATCCGCTGACCTCCGGCGAACTGCGGATAGGTACCCGAGACGTCGCTGAAGATTCGGGGCAGAAGCATGGAGTGGTAGAGGGCGGTATAAAAGATGACGCGATGAGGAGAGTTGCCGCTGATGCGAATTGAGCTCAAGGCGCGGGTCCAGGCCTCGCGCGCATGCTGGACGGTGGCGTCAAAGTCCCAACCGCGAATCTCGGCATCGAGATTCTTCTGCGCTTCTTCTGCGCTCGTGAAGGAAGTACCCACTTTCGCAAGAACCACTTCACCCGGCTTTAGATCGAGCAGAAGAGTTTCCTGCGGCGAAGTCGCCTGCCCGGCGGCGGGTTCCGCGACGCGAAAGGCGTGGTCGAACTGAACCACGAAGTATCCGCTGAATCCAGCAGGCTTCCCAGCACCAGCGTAGAGCCGGTGGACCGGATTATTGCCGATCAGTCGATGATGCTCCAGATCGACTTTGAGTGACCCCTCCCCTGGCCTCCCATTGCTACGAACTGGTGATCCAGGATGGGCCTCCGCGGGTGAAGCGAAAACGAAGCAGGCCGCTCCGTTTGCTGCCGGTTATGGCGGCTTCGATCTGGTCATCCTGCAAGAGGACAGAGTAGAGGTAGGGGTGCCGTTGTTCGTCCTGATGGAGAAAAGCAGAGGATGCCTCAGCGCGGATCGCTCCGGAGCCGGGCATCAAGGTCATGCTTCCGTAATCCTGGGTACAGGAGCCGCTAAGAAAATGACTTCCGCGGAAGCCGTAGATTCTTGTATCCGCGACGTAGTACGGGGCGATGCATTTGGTTTCGCCCCGCCTGGTCTCCGGTGTCCACGCCGTCATGGCGAACGGTTCGCCGACTCCGGGGAAGGTTTGGCCCTCTCCAGCCGTGCCAATCAATGGATTCACCAGATCGACGGGACTGGTTTGCCCCCAACCTCCGGAGGATATAGAGCAGATTGCGATCGATGCGATGAGCGCGGCGAATCTCATGAGACGTCATCGTTCACCCGGAACGAAAACCGCGCAAGTTATTTAGCGGTAAGAGAAACTCTTAACCGTTAGAAGTGGCAGAAGACCAGCTCTTTGTGCTTTCTGATAGACTCAGGGCCGACTCTTTAGGGTCCCCCATTTATGCGTCTTACAGAACCGGAAATCGATCTAACCCAGGCTGACGCACAGGAGCGATTGGCGCTGCTGAATCGCGTCTCTCGAAGCCCTCAACTTCGACGGGCTTCCCGGCTTCGGGAGCTTCTCCTATATATAGGGAAGCAGTCGATCGAGTTGGGGAAAACGGAGCTTCACGAGCAGGAGATTGGCACCGCGGTCTTCGGACGTCCCCCTCACTACGACACTAGCCAGGACAACATCGTCCGGGTAAACGCCACAGAGCTGAGGAAGAGGCTGGAGAGCTACTTCGCGACGGATGGCGCTGATGAAGTATGGGTGTTGGAGATTCCGCGCGGTGGCTATAGCCCTGTCTTTTCGCGAAGGAAGGCGCGGGTTCCAGCCAGTGGCGAAAGTGAGCTGCCTCGGAACGTCTCCGAATTGATCTCAGCTTCTCCGGAGGGCCAAGCCTTTGAGAAGGCTTCCCCGCAATATCTGCCGCAGACTGCGATCAAACGAAGACCTCTTTGGACAGCGGGCATCATTGGCGTGCTCAGCGTTATCTGCGTGATGCTGGCATGGCAGAACCGGTCGATTCGCCAGCAGATGCACGGGTGGCAGGCGACTCCAGCTCTGCGATCTTTCTGGGGAGTTTTCTTTGGGAGCGGCGTCGAGACGGATCTCATCCTCGCGGATACCTCTTTCGCCCTGGAGGAGGATATCTTGAAGACCTCGATTCCTCTGAGCGATTATCTTAACTATCGATACCAGCATCTTCCGCAGAACGAGAGCATAAGCCCAGATACGCGGAGCGCCATAGATATCGTGGTGTCTCGAAACAATGGGAGTATTAGCGACTTTCGTGCGGCGCGAAGAATCCTGATGTTGGATCCGTTTTCTACCTCGATGCGGCTTCGTTTCGCACGAGACTATACTCCGGACGCTCTCAAACGGGATAACGTGATTCTGATTGGGAGCCGGAAGTCCAATCCGTGGGTCGATTTCTTCCAGGACCAATTGGAGTTCACGATTGGATACGACTCCAATCTGCACCAGACCGGTGTCCAAAACCTTCATCCCAAGCCAGGAGAGCCGCAGTTCTATCCCGAACCCGAGGATCCGAGGACAAACGTAGGGTATGGAGTCGTAGCATATCTGCCCAACATCGGACAGACAGGAGATGCCCTCATCATTGAGGGAACCGACTCGCAGGCAACAGAAGCTGCCGGGGAGTTCGCGACCAACGAGGAGAGCATGGCAGCGTTGAAGAGCCGGTTCAACTCGAAGAAGTTCCCATACTTTCAGGTTCTGCTGAAGACGTCGCGTTTAAGCGGAACCCCTTTCACGGCGCAGATCATTACGCTGAGGACCCATCCTGGACGAACGCGTGATTGACTCGACTGCTTGGAGAAGGGAATTGGTGGGCTATCGAACGAAATCTTGGAATGAAACTCTTGGCCGGGTGACCACCTTAGCTCAGCTGTCGCGACAGGGATGGCCAGCCGTATGTTCATTGATTTGCGTAAATTCTTTGTTGTAAATCTACGCAACCGTGAAAGTTGTCGTCACTCATCGAAGGTGGCGGTGGCGTCTTCCCCAATTCACTGGGGCGGAACCCATCCTAAGCACCAGTGTCGCGCCTTCTTTGATCTGTGCGTGGCGGAACCATGAGGTCGGCAGATCGACGCATTCAGCGTGTGCCCGCCGTTCTGGGAGCGGTTCATCTGCTCCTGTTATGGAGCCTTGGGTTCACCCCATTCAGCTGGCCCGCGAACCTGACGTTCATGGCCAACCACCTGTTTAACCTGAATCGCTACGGCATTGAAATTCTGCTCTATGGATTCATATTTGGAATCGTCGGGGTCATTCGATATCAAATCGACGCCCAGCAACAGGCATTGAATTCCCTTGAATTGAAGCGGCAGCTTTCCACGGCGCAGTTGCGAGCGCTTCAAATGCAGCTGGAGCCTCACTTTCTCTTCAACACACTGAATGCGATTACCACGCTGGTGGAACTTGGCAGGCAAAAGGAAGCTGCAGAGATGCTGGGCCATCTCAATGCGATCCTGCATAAGCCTGTGCCATTCTTGGGTCACTCTGGCCGATAATGCTGGTGTTCGCGAGGCGGTTGGTCCATGAAACGATGTGTCCTTCGCCATCGATGCCTGCGCGAAGACGGTGCATGCCAGCAGGGCGATAGCGATCGTGTGTAAAGTCGTCTTCGCGCGTCCACACAAGCTGAACCGGCCGATGGATGCGTCGCGCGATCTGAAGCGCCTGGTGATCGAAGGGCACGTTGAAGCGTCGACCGAACCCTCCGCCCATGAACGTCACATGAACTGTGACTTTCTCTTTATCGATACCGAGGATTTTGGCGGCGTTTTCCTGGGTTCCTCCGCCTGTCTGGGTCGGGGACCAGATTTCGCATCGACCGTCTTCGAGCCTGACGGTGATATTCATCGGCTCCATGGTGGCGTGGGCAAGGAAAGGAAACTCGTAGACGCTCTCAATGCGCTTTGCGGCTGGCACTCTGTCAGGGTTGAGGCTTGTGTTGGTGGAGTTCCAGTATTCCTGAGCGTCGAGGCCAGCACGTACTTTCGTCATCAGGGACTCAGTAGATTCGTCGTGGTATTGCCCGGGCTTCCATTCAATGACGAGCGCGTTGCGACCCTGAATTGCGGCCCATGTGTTGGTAGCGACGACTGCAACTTCGCGCGTATCTTTGTTCGCCGAGTTTGGATCAGTCGAATTTCGAAGACTTCGAGAACGCCACGGATTGCTTTTGCTTTGGCCGCGTCGAAGCGGAGCAAGTCCCCGCGAAAGTACGGGCATTGGGCCACAACAGCGTAGACCATTCCGGGAAGACGGACATCAATGCCGAATCTGGCTACACCCTTCACCTTGTCGGGGATGTCTAGGTGAGGAATGGAGCGGCCGAGGAGGGTAAAGTCTTTGGCGTCTTTCAAAGAAACGGTGCTCGGATCAGGCAGCGGAAGCCGGCGGGCATCCTTGACTAGCGCGGCATAAGAGAGACTACGGCCCGACGGCGTGTGGGTGACCTGACTGTTGCGGGCGCGGCATTCAATGGCTGGAACACCCCACCGACGCGCTGCTGCCGCGACGAGGACCTCCCGGACCTGTGCTCCGGCCTGTCGGAGAGGTTTGTAGCTACCCATGACTGCGTGGCTTCCACCAGTACCGGCGGCATTGTCCGCCTGAACAACCGTGATTTGAGAGAAGTCGATCTCCGCTTCTTCCGCAAGAATCATGGGCAACGAAGTAAAGATTCCCTGGCCCATCTCCGATTTGTTCAGAACGAGTTGGATATGTCCATCGGGATGGATACGGATCCACGCGTTAAACGGATCCTGGGACGCTCCCAAAGATGGATGATGAAAATGCCCATGAAGACTGAGGCCGACAACAAGGGCTCCGCCCGCGGCCGCTGAGGTTGCGAGGAAAGTACGGCGAGAAATCACGGTACTGCTTTGAACAGGCGCAGGGCTGGGCTTGGTGGTCATGGGTGTACGGTCCCGGCAGCGCGGTGAATGGCTTTGCCGATACGGAAGTAGGTAGCGCAGCGGCAAAGATTTCCTGCCATGGCATCGTCGATGTCAGCGCCGATAGGGCGAGGGTTTTGACCGAGCAGAGCTGCGGCCGACATGATCTGTCCGGGCTGGCAGTAGCCGCATTGCGGAACCTGTCCGCGATCCATGCTTCCTGTACCGAATGGAGACCGTTTGCGGTAAGACCTTCGATGGTCACGATCCGCCTGCCCGCTGCGACAGAGAGAGGGGTCTGGCAGGAACGGGTTGCCGCGCCGTCAACATGGACGGTGCAAGCGCCGCAGAGTCCGATGCCACAACCATATTTTGTGCCGGTCATGTTCAGCAGGTCCCGGAGCACCCAGAGCAAGGGCATCTGCGGATCAGGCATCCACGGTTTGCTGCTTCTCATTAATCTCGAGCGTCACCTGCGCCATCATGCTCTCCTTGTCAAAGCTTCAGGCGTCGCATGAGTCATTGCCAGCTGTGTGCAGGGAAACCAACCAGAGGTGCAGGGAATTCCCTCACATCGCGCAGCGAATCACGCATGAGGAAAAGTGCTAAATCGCCGAGTGACTCATTGTTGGTGAGCGACGGGCAATCCAAAAGTAATCCCGTAGTTCCCGTAAAGTCGGGGTTTCTATGAGCATGAACTTAACTGCTTCTGAAGTTACTCTGTCCAGCCCGTGATGCCGAGTGTGGGGTTCAGGGTTGGTGCCAGCGCAGCCGTCGCTACCGGGTTAGGAGTCGCTCTCTGCAGGGTGGAGGTCTGACCGTCGGACTCGAGGACGAAGAAATTGGAGGTGATCAGAAAACCATGCTCGTTGGTCACGTTGGCAACTGCGAGAAGCGGCGCGACCGCAGGGTTGTTCAGGAATTTGAGCGCGACCGCCGCGTTGGGCGTGCCCAGCTCAGGCACGAAGAAACCTGTCGACGCATTCGGAAGATTATCTGGGAAGGCCTGGACCCCGACCTCGGACAAACTGGCCGTCGCCAGGTAGCGTCCGCCCTGTGGAATCTCCGCGATCGCGACCGAGGACAAAAGCTGCCCGCCCACGTAAAGCGGCTTCGGCGGCTCCGACGGTATGCCATTGGCAATACTGAATAAATAGACATTAACGGGTTGCGTGCCATTCCAGTCCGACGGCGGTCCGGTGATGACTGCGTTCACCCCGTCGAAATCCCCTAGCACCTGCCCGTCCAGACCGATGGCGCTGCTCGAACTCGGATATCCCACCCCACTCGGGTGCGAGGCACTGGCGTAGTCCATCACGATACAGCCGTAAGTCTGAGAACTGAGCGCGTTCTTGCCCCGGATCACCACCCCTGAAATGCTCTCGGTGCCCGTCACACCGGTCTTGTTGTACGTCGACACGACCTGCGGACTCTTTGGATTGGCGATGCTGATGAGTACGAGCTCCGCGTCGCTCTTCGACTTTGGACCCGCCGCCAGCACATGCGCGCTGTCGATCGAGATCGCGGTTATGCTGCTAAGCCCGGTATTCACCGATCCGTTTACCAGCGGAGATTCCGGGTTCGAGATATCGAACAGCGTCACCGTCCCGCTACCCCAGTCGCCAACCGCGGCCAGTTTTCCGTAGCAATCCACCACATTGCCGGCCGCCGATGCACCCACCATTACCGTCTTTGGCGGCGATTTAGTGAAGTCGATGACGGCAAAATCAGGGCTTTTGGTACTGGCGGCGACGACGATGAGTGCCATATTCCATCCCCTTTTCCAGCGATGTGGTTGTGGGGCCCAGTGTTGGTGCTATGCCCCTTCATACTCCGATCGTCAGGCGCGCGATCGCAAAAAGAGAGGCATTGATGCTGGGGTGAATCACCGAATCCAGCCTAGTGTACTCCTGGTCGCGCAGAAGCTCGATTGCGAACGTGTCGTCGACCATCCGGAAGTTGGAGCTTCTTTTTCCGCAATGAGTGCAAAATCGCCCTTGCACTCCTTGAGCACCTAATACGACCGACAACTCGGATTCACTTCATGGATGAGCTTCTAACTGCGCGGGTTCCGTTTTCGATTCTGAGAGTAGAGGGGTGAGGTAGCGAAGAATGGCATCGCGCATTGCCTGGTGCAGGCGCGTACGAACTCGAGGCGAGGCGTTAGTAAACTCGTCGAGGATTCCGCGGAAGATCATGAGGGCTACCTGCGCGTGGTGGGTAGCTTCGGAGCGCGAGAGCGCAGGTAGCTCACGCCGGAGGCGCACCGCGATGAAGTCGACGAAAGCCTGCCCAAGGGCCTGCTTGTCCTCGCGGGCCGCAGCCGAGAGCGGTGCGTTGACTACGAGGGTGTGGAACTCGGGATTCCTACGGTTGAAACTCATGCACACATCGATCAGCTGACCGACGGCTTCTGTAAAGCTCAAGGCGCCTTCGGGGTCGATTGCCCGTTCTGCCTCGGCCATCTCGCGCGCGTACATCGAGGCGAGTGCGCTGGCGATGGCCTCCTTATTGGGGAAAAACTGGTAGAGGGTGGCCGGAGATACGCCCGCTTCGGTCGCAATCGCGTTTGTCGTGGTGTCGTGGTAACCGAGGCGCCCGAAGACAGCGGCAGCGGCGCGAACGAGAGCCTGCTGGCGCTGCTCGCCTCGCGCGTTGCGCTTTCGGTTTGGATCGAAAACCGGCATAGAAGAATCTTCGCAGAAAAAATTGAAGGTGTAAGTAAAAACTTGCATCTTTATCGCAATATAAGTATCTACTTGCATAGGAGGTGAACGGACATGTTCACAGTAATGGGAATTACGGGCAACGTTGGCGGAGCAGTGGCAGAGAATCTACTAGCGGCAGGGAAAACGGTACGCGGCGTGGTGCGCGATCCACAGAAGGCAAAGGCGTGGGCCGACAGAGGTGTGGAACTTGTGCAGTCAGCCTATGACGACGCGGCCGGGCTAGCAAACGCATTCGCGGGCGCAGAGGGCGTGTTCGCAATGATTCCACCGGACTTTGCGCCGGCTCCCGGGCTGCCGGACCAGAAGCGCACGATCGCAGCGATCCGCGCGGCGCTTGAACAGGCGAAGCCCGGCAAGGCCGTGTTTCTTTCCTCCATCGGTTCGGAGCAACCGAGTGGACTCGGACTGATCACCTCGACACACCTGCTGGAGGAGGCGACGCGATCGCTGCCCATTCCAGTGGCGTATCTGCGAGCAGGCAGTTTCATGGAGAACTGGCTGGGAGCGCTGGACCACATACGTGCGACAGGTCAGATGCCTTTCTTCTATGCGCCGCTTGATCGCAAATTTCCATTGGTGGCCACGCAAGACATCGGCCTGGCGGGAGCCAAGGTGTTGCAGGAAAGCTGGAGGGGCGAGCGCGTACTCGAAGTGGATGGGCAGAAGGGTGGAACAGACTTACACGAAACAGCGGCCGCGTTCGGCAGGGCACTGGGCCGCGAAGTGAAGGCTGTGCAACTGCCAGAGGCAGCCTGGCAGAGCGTTCTGGAGGGAATCGGCACGCCAGCCGACCGCACCGGGCTCTACATCGAAATGGTGAAGAGTTTCAACTCCGGCTGGATCCACTTCGGCAATTCGGGAACTGAAGCGTTCCACGGGCCGACGACGATCGAGGCGTTCGCACAACGGTACGTAAAATAAGGAGATTAGGCGCAACGACGATCTTTCCCCCAGTCCTTATATTGAGGCTGTCTTAACTGTCTCGAAGTCGATGGAACCCACCTCGCTGGAAGGCCTGCTACCTTCCAGCGAGGTTGCCGCTGCTGAATGCCATCCTCCTCTCGGAGACTGACTTTGACTTGAACCAAACGAAAATCTCTAGGCTCACTTTCAATACCTATTTCCAAAATAGGTATTTTGGTACTATAATTCCGGCAATGGCAAAGAATCCCGAACATCGCGATCTTTTCCCCGGCGCGCTGGAGATCATGATTCTCCAATCGCTCCGCCTGCGGCCGATGCATGGCTATGCGCTGGTCAAACACATCAAGCAAGTCTCCGATAACCTGCTGCAGGTGGAAGAAGGTTCGCTCTACCCAGCCCTCCAGCGAATGCTGCGAGAGGGCTGGCTGGAAGCTGAGACAGGAATTTCGGCCAAGGGGAGGCCAACCCGGATTTACCGCCTCACTGATGCTGGCATTCGGCATCTGGAAAGCGAAGTGGTCAGCTTCGAGAAGATGTTCGCCGGCTTCACCCGTGTGCTTGCTGCAGCCAAAACATAGGAGGTGATCATTGTCAGGAGTCAGGCGCATCTCTTCCGAAACCGCCGCTATGACGACATTTCGGTCTCCATCCAGGAGCACATCGACGAGCGGGTCGAGGAACTAATGGAGGAGGGCATGCTCGCGCGATCAGGCCGAACGGACAGCGCGCCGCGAGTTCGGCAACGTGACACTCCTCCAGGAGCGCAGCCGCGAAGTGTGGCAATGGCAGCGACTCGAGTCGCTGCTGATGGACCTGAAGCAGGTCTGCCGCCGGCTGGGGCGGTCGCCCGGGTTCGCGATCACCGTGGTGCTCACACTGGCCATCGGCATCGGGGCCAATACCGCTGTATTCAGCGTGCTCAACAGCGTGCTGCTGCGGCCGCTGCCGTATCCTGAGCCCGAGCAACTGGTCGCGCTGCGTCTGAACGCCCCGGGCGCGACCGGGCCTGGCCGACTTCCGCGATGAGCTGCGCCTTTCGGCCTCGATGTATCTCACCTTCGCCGCGCACAATCGCAGCTTCCAGTCGCTGGGCGTCTGGCTGCCCGGGACCGCGAGCATCACCGGAATCGCCCAGCCGGAGCAGGTGAACACCGCGCATGATTACCGACGGCGTGCTCCAGACGCTCAACGTGCCTGCCGCCGCCGGGCAATGGCTTACCGCGGCCGATCAGGACCCGCGCGGCGCGCAGCGCGTGATGTTGAGCTATGGCTACTGGCAGCGGCGCTTCGGCGGCGATCCGAATGTAGTGGGGCGCACCATCAGTGTCGATTCCCAGCCGCGCCTGATCGCCGGCGTAATGCCGCGCGGATTCAAAGTGGTCAGTTATGACTTCGATCTGCTGGTGCCGCTCGCCTTCGATCCGGTCAAGCAGACACTGGCCGGCTTTGCCTATCGCGGCATCGCGCGGCTGCGGCCAGGCGTTACCATCGCCCAGGCCAACGCCGATGTGGCGCGCCTGCTCAACGTCTGGATGGACTCATGGACCAACGGTCCAGGCGGCGATCCGCACTGGTATCTGAACTGGAAGATCACGCCGGCGCTTCGGCCTCTGAAGGATCAGGTCGTCGGCAGCGTCGGCAATGTGCTGTGGGTGGTGATGGCGACAATCGGCGTAGTGATGCTGATCGCGTGCACCAACGTCGCGAACCTGCTGCTGGTGCGTGCCGATGGCCGCCAGCAGGAACTGGCAGTGCGCTCCGCGCTGGGCGCAGGACGATGGCGAATCGCCCGCGAACTGCTGTTGGAAAGCGTAACCCTGGGCCTGCTCGGCGGTGCGGTCGGCGTGGCGTTGCATATGCGGGGCTGCGCCTGTTGACAGCAATTGGACCGGAGAATCTGCCGCGCCTCAGCGAGATCTCGCTCGATGGCTGGTCGCTCGCATTCACCCTGATGTTGTCGGTGCTCTCCGGGCTGATCTTCGGCATAATCCCGGTGCTGCGCTATGCGCCTTCGCAGCAAGCGCGTGCCGCTGATCGGCGCCATGCGAACGGCAAGCACCAGCCATGATCGCCAGCGCGGACGCAATCTGCTGGTCATCGCGCAGGTAGCGATGGCGCTGGTGCTGCTCATCAGCGCCGTCCTGATGATCCGCACCTTCAACGCCATGCACAACGTCGATCCCGGCTTCTCCGATCCCAAATCGCTGCAGGTCAGCGCATCTCGATTCCGGAGACGCTGGTCAGCGATCCGCAGACAGTCATCCGCCTTCAGAACAGCATCCAGGAGAAGCTCGCCGCGATTCCCGGCGTCTCCTCGGCAGGCTTCGTGGCCTCCGTGCCCATGAGCATGGCCGAGCCGGGCTGGGACCAGATCTTCCTCGAAGGAAAAGACAACCAAGGCGAAGAATCTTCCCATGCGCTATTACAACTATTTCGCCCGGCTATTTCCATACCGCCGGCACAAGGCTCGTGGCCGGGCGAGATTTCACGTGGACGGACATCTACGGCCTGAGGCCGGTCGGCATGGTGTCTGAAAGCCTGGCTCGCGAGCTGTGGGGATCGCCCAGGCGGCCATCGGCAAGCGCTTCCGCGAATATCCCAGCATGCCGTGGCATGAAGTGGTCGGCGTAGTGCAGGATGTGCGTGAGAACGGTGTCGACCAGGCCTCGCCCGCAACCGTGTACTGGCCTTCGATGATGCGCGATCTTTACGGTCCTGGACCTCCCGATGCAAGGCGCACCGTCTACTTCGCCCTGCGCACCAGCCGCGCCGGAACCCAGACCCTCATCAACGAAATGCAGCAGGCCGTCTGGTCGGTGAATTCGAATCTGCCGATGGCCGACATGAGCACCATGCAGGAGATCTACAGCCAGTCCATGGCGCGCACCTCATTCACGCTGGTGATGCTGGCCATCGCCGGAACCATGGCGCTGGCTCTGGGCATCCTCGGCATCTACGGAGTCATCTCGTACGCAGTCTCGCAGCGCACACGCGAGATCGGCATCCGCATGGCGCTGGGCGCGAAGAAGAGCGAGCTGCTGTGGATGTTCGTGCGCTCAGCGTTGGTGCTTACCGGCGTTGGCACGGCGGTTGGCCTCGGCGCGGCAGCCGCACTCATGCGCCTGATGCGAACCCTGTTGTTCGGCATCAGCCCGCTCGACCCCATCACATTCACCGCCGTGCCGATCGCTTTGGTCGCTGCGGCAGCACTGGCAAGCTATCTGCCCGCGCGCCGCACCGCTGCGGTCAATCCGGTCGAAGCCCTCCGAGCCGAGTAATCAGGCGGGTAGCACATCCGCAACCAGCTCCCTCATGTAACTATCCATTGCCTGACTCAGCTGAGAATCGATCTCATCGGCGATAGTCATAACGCCGATCAGTACCATGCTGAAATCGATCGTTGCCAATTCTTTTGCAACGTATCAAAGACGCAGACCTGTAGCATTCGAGACTCTTCCACGAGCATAGCCGCGCTATATCCTTGCCGTCGCCGATTGACCCCATGATCAAATGCGGCCACCGAAACCAACCCCTTACTGCCAATCGGTTTGGCGGACTCAAGACGGGACACCAGGTCGGCAAAAACCCTGGGTAGGTGGCTGGTGCGTTCCTCGTAGCTCAAGGGGATCTCCATCACCTTCTCGTCGGTCTGGATGCGATCAAACCAGGCCCGAATAGTGGGCTCTACAGAACGCTCAAGATCTTCGCTACAGTTTCAACTGCGCGAAGAGGAGGAGGAGCGCCAGTCTGAAACACTTTGTATTCGCTTCAATGAGCGCCGTGACTTCAATCGGCTTTAGCAAAATCTGATCGGTCTGCTTCAGAATGGCACGGGCCGCCGCATCCATCTCAGGAAAGCCGCTCAATAGCATGGTTACGGCTTTGGGGTTGGAGCGGCGCATCGCCGGACGACCGTCAGTCCTGCTCCCGCCCCCGGCATGTGGAGATCACTGAACAGAACATCAAATTTGGTTGAGCCGATATATTTGAGGGCCTCGGGAGACATTGGAGGCCGTGGTTACAGCGAAGCCATATAGCTCCAGTATCTTCCGCAAGCTGAATAGCACAATTTCATCGTGATTCCCACAAGCAAGATCCTGATATCCGCCATAGCGCTGCTCTCGTCAATCTGGGCGCGCTTCCGAAGAAGGATCTGTTGCTCCGGCAGCTTCGGATTCAAGTGGTTGGATGCCGTATCTGGGGTTCAGGCCGTTTCCTGACAAAGATATGACAAAGATAGAGTGTCTCAAAGCGCACACATTCCTCACGGCCAGGCCCAAACGGTTCGCGCTTCCGCACGAATGCCACCTTAGCGACGATGAGATTGTTGCAGATGGGGCACACAAATTTTGTTGTGGTTTAGAACTGGGCCACCCGCCCACCGGGGGTATGGGTTTCATTTATGTATGGGCCACCCGCCACTCAGCCCCCTAGACTTTGCTAGAATCGTTTGACCCGAAAAACACTAACTTTCTCGCTTAGGTGAATTGAGTGGCCGTGCAAGTCGACTATCCCAAAGAGCTATGGGAATTAGCTAGCTCCCTTTCAGATCAGGCTATAACTGCTGCTACAAGCCGTGCTGAATCGCTCTCTTTTTTTTAGATACGGCTTCTTTACAGATTCCTCTGGAAGAAACCATCATCAATCTCGGCCATTGTAGGGACGTTCTGCTCGACTTGGGATCCAAGGAACGTCGACACAACTACCTCTCAAGATACAAGCGCGGTTGCTGCAAATAGAACTAATAAGGTCGCGCAAACCCTAATGGGTATCACAAACGGGGGGACCTCCTTCATATTCTTGAAGCCTCTGTTGAGGACCTCGACGCTAGAATTGGCAATTTGGTCTTCAGAATGAGTCCTGATCAGTTCTAGGCTTTGAACGAAAGATGAAATGAGCTAAAGGCTCAGTCAGTTGAGGTAAATAGATCTGTAAAGAGAGCGCGTTCGCTAAACAAGCGAATTGATGAGATTGAGCAACTAATGGCACGCGTTGCTGAACAGCACGATGTGGCGAATGCTCACGCTGCAGATATCGCAACAATTCTTGGAAAAATTCAAACTAAAGATCAAAAGACCACTGAAGTGAGTGATGAGATTTCAGCGACATTTACACTTACAAAGCAGTATGAAGATGCTATTGCTACAGCAGCCGTGTCGGCCCAGATGCCGCAGCTGAGGCAAAGGAAAGCGCAGCTGGAGCGGACATTTCAGAGAATGCAATTGCAGAGGCTAAGTCGGAATACGATGGCCTGGTTGAAAACACTAAAGAACTGATAGGCGAATTGAAAACAGATGCGGGAACCCTCGCTGATGAATTAAAGAAGGCAACAAAGACGGTTCAAGATGGAGTGGAAAGAGCAGATCGATGCTCTTGTCGAGCGGGTCGATGAAGCAGATACGGGAAGAGACGAAAAACTAGAAGAACAACTTGAAGCAACCGTTTCTAGCTTCAGCAAAGGAAACTACAACATTCCGAAAGGACTACCACGCCAAATATGAAGCTCTGGCAGAAAATTCACGAGTTTTATTGAAGAATCATAGCGACAACGTATTAGAAATCGTTGAACGTTTGAAGGCGATAGAAGCACAAATTGACGGGGCTATCCTAAAAGCGACAGGGTTCACTCTCTTTCACTCTTTTCAAACGCGCCAAGAACAGCTTCAAAAATCATCACGAATATGGGCGATCTCGCTTGGCGTCTGTTTAGTATTTTCAATCGCGTCTGCTGTTACGTTTCTGCTTATGCTGCCATACTTTCCATCCTCAGGGCCGGCAATATATTTCAAAATCACTTTTGCCGCTGCCCTTTCTGGCGGGAGTAGCATTCTGCGGATGGCAATATACTAGAGAAAGACGGCTAGAGGAGGAATATGCTTTCAAGAGCAATATTTCCATTTCACTCAAGCCTTACCAGCAACTTGTTGACGAGTTGGTTGATAAGGACAATCCAGAAGAACGAGCTAAATATACAGCGTTTATCATCTCGTCTATAAACAAGGTATTCACTTCCCCGACCGGGTTAGTCTTCGATGAAAAGGAAGTGATGCCGACTGATGCGGTTAAACAACTTCTCAAAACCACCATTAGCGGCGCAACCGACATAATCAAGGCAAAAGTTAAAGTAGCTATTCCACAGTCACGCTCTTCGCTAGGTTTCTGGGCTGGTCTACGTCGCAGCCTCGGCGGACGGCTATGTGGTAGGCGAGGAGTTGTAGTGGGACTACTCGAGGACGGGTAGGAGGAGTTCGGGGGGCTGGGGGATTTGGATGGTGTGCTCGACTAGTTGCTTGATCTCTTCATCGCCTTCGATGGCGATGGCGATGACGCGGCCACTGCGCGCGGTGACCTCTTGTTTTTATATATGGGCCACTCGACACCATAGTGCTATCACCAGAAAGTGTTAGTGCAGTTACTACGGGGGGACTGCACAGTGGACATGTCCGTAATTTCCACGGAGGACAAAGAGGAGGGCAGGCCATGTTTAAGATCTGTCGAACTGTATGTGCCGCATTATTCGGATCGTTTCTGTTCTGCGCTGGCCATGCACTGGCACAACAAGTAAACACGGCCTATGCCGCGGTCACTTGCAACGCTTATAGCCTTTCCGTGGCCGCATCAGGTCTGGATTCTGGAACGAACTATCAGATCGATTACACGATAGATTCCTTGCCATCCTCAGGCGGCTTTCCGATCACCGGTTCAATTCCCTTTAGTGTGGAAAAGGCCGATGAGTTCGACGGCACCGTAACAGGTTCGTTTCCGGCCTTGAACGGCAGTTTCAGCTTCTCCGGGACGGCGACACTGGCTGGATCCACAACCAGTATCGATTTCTCGCCAACAACCCTGACTTGCCAAGCAGCGCCGCCGCTGAGTGGCGATGGATGCGTCTACACGCTGGGCAGATCGGGGCAAGGCGTGACTCTCACCGGGACGGCGCATCTGACCGTACCGGGTTGCAGCATATTCGACAACTCGGACAGCAGCGATGCGGCAACAATCAGCGGAATCGCAAAGATGGTCGCCAAATCGATCAACATTGTTGGCGGCTACAGTGGATTCCGGAACTCGTACTCACCCACCCCGACGACTGGAGTCGCCCCCATAAACGATCCGCTTGCTGACATTCCGGAGCCGACGATCCCCGATGATTGCGCCGCGGATCCTCATTTCTCTGGCAGTGCGGCACATGTCCTCAGTCCTGGCTGCTACAACGGTCTCTCGTTAAGCGGGTCAGGGACTTTGACTCTGGAACCGGGACTGTACATTATCAACGGCTCAATTAGTTTCAGCGGAGCAAGAACTGTCAGCGGCACCGGCGTAACCTTCTACACGACAGGCGCTACCGATGTCAGCGGCGGCCGCGTTCTGATGCTTTCAGCGCCAACCTCCGGGACGTATAACGGGCTCCTGTTTTTCCAGTCACGCAGCGACTTCAAGGGAATGAGTTTTAGCGGCTCTACCGGTTCAGATGTTCGAGGGATTATTTACGCACCTAAGGCGGCCCTGAGTTATTCCGGGTCTTCGGGAGCCGCCTTTTACACCGATCTAGTCGTGGATTCCGTGACGATTACTGGGAACTCAACGATTCATAGCTACGCTTCCAGTCAGTAGTGTTTGAACCGCCCGGTCCGGAGTAGTTCGGGGCCCGGGGGATTTGGATGGTGTGTTCAACGAGCTGCGTTGATCTCTTCGTCGCATTCCATGGCGATGGCGCGAGCGCCGCGGCGCGGTGACCTCTTGAAGTTGGAGGGTTTTCGTACTTGAGGACGCTTGAGGGGTCGTTGGGATCTTTGGTGGCGATGCAGACTACGCGAAGAGTCTCGTCGATGAAGTCAATGCCGGCGACCCTGCCGATCTTAGGGGCTCAAGGCCAAATTCCCAAAATGGGAATCCCCAAAAATAAATCCAGAAAAAGTGGCGTGTTTTTCGACCCCAAATCCCGACCACAAACTCACCAGCTTCCACCAGCAATCCACCACAACTTCACCACAAAAAAACCACCACCAAACACCCCGTTTTCGCCAAAACCCCCAGCAAAAACGCACCCCACCACGCCCAAAAAAAATACTGCTAGTATCGTGAGACACCCACCCATAGGAGATTGCATGATCGCACGGACTCTGCTTCGCGCCATTATCGCCAACGCCTGCCTCGCTGCCGGTTCCGTAGCCTATGCCCAGACCATGCCGCCAGCGGCCGATATGAAGCTCGCCCACGACATCTATAAGCAATTCATAGAGATACAGTCGGGCTACTCCACCGGGTCCACCACTCCGGTCGCCGAAGCTGCCGCCGCACGCCTGAAGGAGGCCGGTTTCCCGGACTCAGACATCTTTCTCGGTGGTGCATCACCGAAGAAGTTCAACCTGGTCGCGCGCTATCACGGCACCGGCGCGCAGAAACCTCTGCTGTTGCTTGCACATACAGACGTAGTTGAAGCCAAGCGCGAGGACTGGACGATGGATCCCTTCGTGCTCAACGAGAAGGATGGCTATTTCTATGGCCGCGGCACCGGCGACGACAAAGCGCAGGCTGCGGTCTGGATTGCGACCCTTATCCGCATGAAACGCGAGGGCTTTCAGCCTAACCGCGACATCATCGTGGCGCTCACCGCCGACGAGGAGGGTGGCGGTCCGTACAACGGCGTGGACTGGCTCATCAAGAATCACCGCGACCTGATCGACGCCGACATCGCGTTGAACGAGGGTGGATGGGGCGAAGAAGAGAACGGGAAGAAAATATCCAACGACCTCCAAGTTACAGAAAAGTACGTCATCACCTACACCCTCTCTGTAACCAATAAGGGCGGCCACAGCTCCATGCCGGTGCCGGACAATGCCATCTACCATCTGGCCGCTGGGCTTGTACGTCTCGCGTCGTTCGGATTTCCGCTGAAAACCGACGAGGTGACCGCAGCATACTTTACTGAAATGGCGAAGATTGAGAAGGGGCCGATCACGGCCGATCTGGCGCAGGTAGCGCAGGGCTCGCAAGCGGCAATGGAACGAGTGGCCGCGGCTTCTCCAGCGTGGAACTCAACGTTGCGCACGACGTGCGTGGCGACGATGCTCGCCGGTGGTCACGCGCTCAACGCGCTGCCTCAACTCGCGACGGCGACGGTGAACTGCCGTGTGCTGCCCGAGGACTCACCCGACTACGTGCTCAGCACCTTGAATAAGGTGGTCGCCGATCCCGAAGTGAAGATCAAGTCCATGAGCGAGAGTGTTGCCGGCGCACCACCCTCCCCACTTCGGCCCGATGTGACGAAAGCTGTGAAAGCGGCGAGCGAGCGAGAATTTCCCGGCGTCCCGGTGGTGCCGATACTAGTGACAGGCGCAACCGACGGGCGCATGCTTCGGCAGGCCGGTATCCCAACTTATGGCGTGCAGGGCTTCTTCTTCGACCGCGACGACATCCGCTTTCACGGGCGCGACGAGCGCATGAAGACGGAAGCGTTTTACCAGGGGCAGGAGTTTCTCTACGATCTGGTGAAGACGCTTTCGACTTC
>CAVWHJ010000014.1:0-283526 GCA_963754765.1 uncultured Acidobacteriaceae bacterium
TGCTTGCCGAGTTCGTGCGCGGCCCGCCGAGGTGCGTCTCGAGGATCTGACCGACGTTCATACGCGAAGGCACACCGAGCGGGTTGAGGACGATCTCGACCGGAGTTCCATCGGGAGGTACGGCATATCTTCCTCGGGAAGGATCCGAGCGATGACGCCCTTGTTACCGTGACGTCCGGCCATCTTGTCGCCGACTGAGAGCTTGCGCTTCATGGCGATGTAGACCTTGACCATCTTGATGACGCCGGGCGAGAGTTCGTCGCCCTTCTGCATCTTGCCGATCTTCTCGTTCGTGATCTTGCGGAGAACGTCGATCTGGCGAGAGGTCATCTCCTCGATCTCATCGATCTGCTCGTTGACGCGGGGGTCCTTGTCGGCGTAGCGGATGCGCTTGAGGTTACGAGTGCTGATGAGCTCGATGGTGTCGCGGTCGAGGATGTCGCCCTTGTTGAGCAGCTTCTTGTTGGTGCGCTCGTCGTGCAGGTCGGCAAGAACTTCCTTCGCACCGGAATTGCCTCGAGACGCTTGAGACGCTCGTCGGTGAGAATGCGGATCTCGTCGGCGAGGTTGCGCTCGAGCTTCTCGATCATCTCCTGCTCGATCTGCTTGGCGCGCTCGTCCTTCTCTTGTCCCTTGCGGAGAAGATGCGGACGTCTACCACCGTCCCCTCAATACCTGGGGGGCGGGTGGGGACGCGTCGCGAACATCGCCGGCCTTTTCACCGAAGATGGCGCGGAGGAGCTTCTCTTCCGGCGTCAGCTGGGTTTCACCCTTCGGCGTTACCTTGCCGACGAGGATGTCGTTGTGGCCGATCTTCGCGCCGATGCGGATGATGCCCGAGTCATCGAGATCGCGGAGTGCGTGCTCGCTGACGTTGGGGATATCGCGCGTGATCTCTTCCGGCCCAAGCTTCGTGTCGCGGGCTTCGATCTCGAACTCCTCGATGTGGATCGAGGTGTAGTAGTCCTCGCGGACCAGCTTTTCCGAGATGAGGATCGCGTCCTCGAAGTTGTAACCGCGCCACGGCATGAAGGCGACCAGAACATTCCGGCCGAGGCCGAGTTCGCCCTGCTCAGTGCAAGGACCATCGGCGATGACCTGACCCTTGACCACACGGTCGCCCTTGCGGACGATCGGCTTCTGGTTGATGCAGGTGTTCTGGTTGGAGCGCTTGAACTTCGTGAGCTGATAGATGTCGGAGCCGACCTCACGCGAGAGCTGCGTGGGGTGGTGCTCGCCTTCTACGCGCACGATGATGCGCTCGGAGTCGACCGAGTCGATGATGCCGTTGCGCTTGGCCAGAATGACGGCGCCGGAGTCGCGGGCGGTAACGCCTTCCATACCGGTACCGACGAAGGGGGCTTCAGCGACGAGCAGAGGAACCGACTGCCGTTGCATGTTGGCGCCCATCAGCGCGCGGTTCGCGTCGTCGTGCTCGAGGAACGGAACGAGCGAGGCGGCGACCGAGACGAGCTGCTTCGGCGAGACGTCAACGTAGTCGACTTCAGACTTGTTGACGAGGACGAAGTTGCCCTGGCGGCGGGCATCGACGACGTCCTGAACGATGTTCAGCTTTTCGTCGAGCTCGATGTTGGCCTGCGCGATGGTGTGGCGATCTTCTTCCCACGCGGAGAGGTAGAAGCTGAAGGGGGCAAGATCCATGGTGCGCTTCTTGTCCTTCTTCAACTGCTCGTTCTGCTTGCGGGCGTCGTTGATCTCGAGGTAGTCGCCCTGGCGCAGACCGGACTCGCCGGCGTTGACCACGGAGACGTAGTCGAGCGCACGGCCGTCCTTGACGCGACGGTAGGGCGACTCGATGAAGCCGTACTCGTTGATGCGCGCGAAGCACGAGAGCGAGCTGATGAGGCCGATGTTCGGACCTTCCGGCGTCTCAATCGGGCAGATGCGGCCGTAGTGAGTCGGGTGCACGTCGCGGACTTCGAAGCCGGCGCGCTCACGGGAGAGACCACCGGGCCCAAGGGCGGAGAGGCGGCGCTTGTGCGTGATCTCCGAGAGGGGGTTGGTCTGGTCCATGAACTGCGAGAGCTGCGAGGAGCCGAAGAACTCACGAATCGCGGCCATGACTGGCTTGGCGTTGATGAGGTCGTGCGGCATCGCGGTCGACATCTCCTGATAGACCGACATCTTTTCCTTGATGGCGCGCTCCATACGGACGAGGCCGATGCGGAACTGGTTCTCCATCAATTCGCCGACGGCGCGGACGCGGCGGTTGCCAAGGTGGTCGATGTCATCGACGGTGCCGATGTTCTTGCGCAGCTTGAGCAGGTAGCGGATGGTGCCGTAGAAGTCCTCGGGGGTCAACGTGCGCTTGTCGAGGCCAGAGGGATCCTGGTTCTCGTAGAGCTTGATGTTGAACTTGAGGCGGCCGACGCGCGAGAAGTCGTACTTGCGCGGATCGAAAAACATGCCTTCGAAGAGCGCAGTTGCGGTGTCGAGGGTCGGTGGGTCGCCGGGACGCAGCTTGCGGTAGATCTCGATCAACGCCTCTTCGGGCTTGCGCACGGAGTCGCGGCGAAGGGTGTTGGTGATGATGTTGCCCACGTCGTCGCGCTCGGGGAAGAAGACCTCGAAGCTGGTGACGCCGGACTGGATGATCTTGTGCAGCTTGTCGGCAGAGAGCTCCTGGTTGGCTTCGTAGAGCAGCTCGCCGGTGGTGAGATCGACGACGTCGGACGCGGTCATGGCGCCGTCGAACTCGCTGGTCTCAACTTCGACTGCTTCAACCTTGTGGCTGCGCAGGCCCTTCAGCGAGTGAGCCGAGATCTTGCGGGTTGCGGGTGCGAGCTCTTCTCCCTTGATGGTGATCGCGTGCGCGGGACGTGTGCCCTGCAGGTTGGTGAGCTGGCCTTCGGGAACGACCTTCCAGGCAAGCTTGCCGTCCTTCACGTTGATGGTGTCGACGGTGTAGAAGGTCTTGAGGATCTCCTCGTCGGTACGCAGGCCGAGGGCGCGCAGGAAGATGGTGCCGAGGAACTTGCGCTTACGATCGATGCGGACGTAGAGGGTGTTCTTCTGGTCGTACTCGAACTCAACCCAGCTACCGCGGTACGGAATGATCTTGCCGAGGAAGTAGGTGCGGTTGTTCGCCGTCTCGAAGAAGACGCCGGGCGAACGGTGGAGCTGCGAGACGATGACGCGCTCGGTGCCGTTGACGATGAAGGTGCCGTTCTGGGACATCAGAGGAATGTCGCCGAAGAAGACTTCCTGCTCCTTCATGTCGCGAAGGCTCTTGACGCCGGTCTCGGGGTCCTTGTCGTAGATCTTCAGACGGATCGTGACCTTGAGAGGGGCGGAGTAGGTCATGCCGCGCTCTTCGCACTCTGCCTGGTCGTACTTCAGCTGCAGGCCGACGGGGTCGCCGCACTTGGTGCAGAAGTCAGGGGTGTTCTTGTTGTACGTTCCGCAGAAGTTACAAAGGACGTCGCCCGGGTGGAAGGGGTCGGTGATGACCATGTGACCGCAGTGGGTGCAGGCCGTGCGCAGGTGGTTGAGACCCTTGAGGTAGCCGCACTTGCACTCCCAGTTGCCGATGGAGAAGTCGACGAACTCGAGCTCGGAGACGTTGCGGAAGTCGGTAATCGGGAACACCGAGGTGAAGACGGACTGCAGGCCGTTGTCTTCGCGTTCCTGCGGGAGCTTGTCCATCTGCAGGAAGCGCTCATAGCTGCGGCGCTGCACTTCGATGAGGTTAGGAATCTGAATGGATGTGGGGATCTTTGAAAAATCAAGACGGCTACGGATCGCGCGCATTTCGCTGTTGTTGGAATCGCCAGACATGCTCTCTCCTGAAAACTGACCTTCGAGGCCTCTCGATTGCGGGGGCCAGCATCACATGGCTGGCTGCAGTCGCGAGGGGAGGGCTTTGGTCATGCCCTCCGGGTTTGGTTCTGATTGCGCAATTGCTAAGGTCTTCGGCCCCTGCTGTTCTCGATAGCAACAGGCTCCGTGCGCAGAATGTCTTGCCGTATGGTCTTTCCCGGCACTAAATAAATCTCGAAACTTTTACTGACTGCAGGCGCCCAAAGCTGCTATAAAGAACGCGTGCAGAGTGCTGCTATGCCTGTAAACACGGCAAAGCGCTCACAGGGACAGCGTGTCCCATGAGCGCAAAGGTCGACTTGTGCACTGTTTCTGTATTGATGGTGTGAATGCCTGCCGCCATTTTGAGGTTCGCCTACCCCAAAGTTTGCTGCCGCTTGCTGATGCCTATTGCACTATGCGCGTCCGCCGCTCGAAGCGATAGTGGCCGGTTCCTTAGCCTGTTATGACAGGATGATCCGGGTACAACCCAAGTTTGCCGTTTTGGTGTCCGCCAATGAGCACGTCAAGGCGGAACGAATTTTCTCTAACGTCAAGAATATCGCGTTCCGCCCGGACTTGCAAGCTGGCAGGTAATTACTTGATTTCTACGGTGGCGACGCCTTCGAACTTCTTGGCGATAGCGGCCGCGTCATCCTTCGAAATGTTCTCCTTCAAGGGCTTGGGAGCTGCGTCGACCAGGTCCTTGGCTTCCTTCAGCCCAAGAGCGGTGACTTCGCGTACAGCCTTGATGGTGTTGATCTTATTCGCGCCGGCATCCTTGAGGATGACGGTGAACTCGGTCTTCTCTTCCGCCGGAGCCGCTGCTGCCGCGCCGCCGCCTGCTGCCGGGGCCGCTGCAACTGCTGCCGCTGCCGAAACGCCAAGACGCTCTTCGAGCTTCTTGACCAGAGCCGAGGCCTCGAGGAGGCTGAGGCTAACGATTGATTCTTCCAACTGCTGGATGTCTGCCATGTTATTTCTCCAATAGAAACTGAACTTTGTGGTGCCGTTACTGATTGCTTTCCGGGGCCCGAATGCGCCTCGGTTGCCTATGCCTTCCAGGGTTTCCGTTGCGCCCAGACTGGCGCACCCGGGGAGACCAGGCGAAACTTGTTATCCCGCTACTACCCTTCGACCGGATCCGTGGTCGCGGCTTCCCCACCCTGCGATGCGGTGGAGTTCTCAGGTTGTGCTGCACCCGAAGGCTGCTCGCCTGCTGCGGACTCTTCGACGTGTGCAGCGGCTTCGACCGCGGCTGGAGTCTCTGCAACTGCTGCCGGGGTCTCTGCGACTGGGGCAGCCGGAGCTGCTGCGGCTGCGGGACCGGCGAACTTGCCCTTCTCGACGCCCTGATTGATGACGACGGCGAGATCGCGGCCGGTTGCGTTGATGACCGTAGCCAGACGCTGTGCGGGCGAGTTGATGAGGAAGAGGAGCTTCGAGAAGAGCTCTTCCTTGCCCGGCATAGTGGCCAGTTCGCCAATCTCGCGAACATCGATTACCTTGCCGTCGATGATTCCGAGCTTGAAGGTGAACTCTGCGTTGTCCTTGACCCAGGTGGACAGGGCCTTGGCGAGCGCTACGGGATCACCGGAGGTGTAGGCGACCGATGAGACACCCTTGAGGCCCTTGAGCGCCTCTTCGATCTTGGTGCCTTCGGCGGCTTTTGCGGCCAGCTTGTTCTTGACGACGTGGTAGCTTCCGCCGGCGCCGCGAACGGTCTTGCGCAGCTCGAAGTCCTTCGAGGCGGTGAGGCCTTTGAAGGTACCGATGATGGCGGAGGTCGAGTGCTCGAGCTCGGCTGCGAGCTTCTTCACCTTCTCCGTCTTTGATGCTCTGGTCAATGCCATGACTGAATCCTCTTCGCTTTCGCTGCCCTGCTCCTCGCTTCCGCGGCCAGAGAGGGCTTGGTGCTGTCTAAAAGTTCTTGAACTAAGCCTTGCCCGCCAACTCAGCTGCGGTGTAGTCGAGCTGAATGCCGGGGCCCATCGTGGAGCTGAGCGTGACGCCCTTGATGTACTTACCCTTGGCTGCCGACGGCTTCGCTTTGACGACGCTGGTGATGACGGTCATCGCATTGTCGACAAGCTTCTGCGGATCGAACGAAAGCTTGCCAACGGGAACATGGACGAGCGCAGTCTTGTCGGTGCGGAACTCAACTTTACCGGCTTTGATTTCCTTGACCGCAGCGGCCACGTCGGTGGTGACGGTACCGGTCTTCGGATTGGGCATCAGGCCCTTGGGTCCGAGGACCTTACCGAGACGGCCGACAGACTTCATCATGTCGGGAGTCGCGATCAGCGCGTCGAAGGCGGTCCAGTTTTCTTTCTGGATCTTTTCGACCAGATCTTCGCCGCCGACGAACTCAGCGCCGGCCGCTTCTGCGTCTTTGATCCGCTCGCCCGAGGCGATGACGGCGACGATCTTGGACTTACCAAGGCCGTGCGGCAGAACGACGGTGCCGCGGACCATCTGGTCGGCGTGCTTGGGGTCGACGCCAAGACGCATCGTCAGGTCGACAGTCTCGTCGAACTTCGCATACTTTGCTTTTTGGAGAAGTGGAACTGCGTCCACCAACAGGTACGGACGGGGCTCTACGAGCGCACGCGCCTTCACCAGATTCTTAGAGAGCTTCCTTGCCATTTTCCCTCGTCTCCCACCCCTCTGGAGCTGTTCTATCCGGGCGTGGTTATCGACTGGCCTCAACTGGGTGTTGAGACACTCTTATAAGTATGCCAAAGATCCATTACTAACGCAAGGGGCGTGGGACAACCTCTCGACCCCGCCTTCACCTGCCCTTATATGACGACAGGGCGACAAAATCGCTCAATCCAAGGCTCGGGAAGGGCACGGAGGGTGTAGTTCATCTTCGTAAGGTCAACGAGGATCTTTTCGTGAAATGCCTTCGTCTTAGTTACCACAACTACATACGAGTCGTGACTTACGTGAATGAAGAATTCTCCCGTCCCCCAGGACCATCGCGGAAGATAGAAACCGTCCCACCCAAATATCATCGGCTGAAGAAGCATACCGATCGAATCATCCAACTCATCAGCCCGAAACTCGTGACCTTGTGAGACCTCAAAGGCCGATGGCTGCCCAGCTGCCCGGTTCATCTGTTCAACTATGCGGTAGCCAATTCCTTCCACTGCCTCATCCCAGACCCCAAATTCGTGAATCCACAAGAAGGCGCCTGTGAAATGCCAGGGTTCATACCCCAAGGTTGCCATATGACGCGCGAAGAACGGCAATCTCTCCAGCTCTGGAGGGTATTCAACGGCGATGCATGATGCTTCGGGATGAGTGAAGAAGAGCCCGCGTTCGTCACCTTGGGCATAGTCCGCTCCTGTGAAGACAGAATCTCGCTGGGCGAATTTCTTAAGAACTTCGGCATTCGTTAGCACTTTCATTAATTCAACCCCAAATCCGATCCATCACCAACTCAAACCCGGCCATCACACCGTTCCCCTGAACTGAAGTTGGGTGAGCGAGAATCTCCGGTTGCTCGCCTGGGCGGTAGATGGAGATGGTCTTGTTCTCGGGATCAATGAGCCACCCCAGTTGAACTCCGTTCACGATCCACTGGTCCATCTTCGCTTTGAGTTCGGGGAGACTGTCATTCGGGGAGCGCAGTTCAATGATGAAGTCGGGACAAATGGGAGCGAAGCGGGCCTGGTCTGCATCGCTCAACGTGTCCCAGCGGCTCTTATGTACCCAGGCGGCATCGGCGGCACGCACGGAACCGTCGGGTAGGGTGAAACCTCCATTTGAATCGACGGCGATACCGCGACCGTCCTGTTCGGCCCATTCGTCGAGCAGTCTGGTGATGCGGCTGTTCATACGGCTGGTCTTGATTCCTGCGGGCGTCATTACGAGAATCTCTCCGTTGGCATCGCGTTCGACACGCAGAAAATCGTTCGCCGCGCAGAAGCGCATCAGCTCCTCGTCGCTCATCGGCGTCTCGGGCCGGAAGCGAAGAGGAAGCGGCATATCTGCTAGGGCGAAGTTCATAGGCAGTAGTGTACTAAAACGTGCTTCGGACGAAAGACTCTTTCCCTGCTTCAGATACGGCCATTCCAATACGTAGATCTGTCATTCCATTTGCAAATATATCGTTATACGATATAATTTATATCATGAAGAACAGGCAAGCCATATCGTCCTCGAAGACTCGGCTTCAGGTACTGGCGGAGTTTCGCCACCAGCTTCGGCTCTTTCTTCACTTCAGCGAGGCGGCGGCGGCGAAGTTTGATCTTCAGCCGCAGCAGCATCAGCTTCTGCTGCAGATTGCGGGGCGGGCCGATGGAGTCGCCGCGACGGTCGGGTATATCGCGGAACGTCTGGGGCTGCGGCACAACAGCGTCGTTGAGCTGAGCATGCGATGCGAAGAGGCAGGCCTGATTCGGCGCGCACAGGACGCCAACGATCGCCGCTGCATCCTGCTGGAGCTGACGCCGAAGGGACTACGGACGCTCGAGGCTCTCACGGTGGACCATGCTCGCGAGTTGAATGAGCTGGCTCCGCAGTTGATCGAAACGCTGACAAGCATCAAGGCCGCGCATGACCTGACCGCGCACCACGGGGTCTCGCACAACATGAATGCGAACAACGGGACGGATAACGAAACCCGGCGGCCAACGGGAGAAACTAATGCAATCTGAAACTTCGTCACACTCATCGCCGGTATCATCGCCGCTTCGTGACTTCACTGTCGACAGGCGGGTATGGCTGTTGTCCGGCATCGCTCTGGTTACCAGCATCGTGGTGACGTTTCTCGCGGTGCTTCTGCTTAAGCTGATCGCGATATCGACGAACCTTTTCTACTATCACCGGTTCAGCATGGCGGGTGTGTCTCCGGCTGGGAGCCCGCTTGGATACTGGATGGTTCTTGTTCCGGTGATCGGCGGACTTCTGGTGGGCGTGATGGCTCGCTTCGGCTCGGACAAGATTCGAGGCCATGGTATTCCCGAGGCGATCGAGGCGATTCTGTTGAATCGCGCGAAGGTCGATCCGAAGATCGCTCTGCTGAAGCCGGTGTCGGCGGCAATTGCGATCGGTTCGGGGGGACCGTTCGGCGCGGAGGGTCCGATCATTATGACGGGCGGAGCCGTTGGTTCGCTGGTTGCGCAGTGGTTCCATCTGACGGATGCGGAGCGCACGACGCTTCTGGTTGCGGGCGCTGCGGCGGGCATGTCGGCTACGTTTGCGACTCCGGTTGCGGCGATTCTGATTGCGGTTGAGCTGCTGTTGTTTGAGTGGCGGCCGCGGAGTCTGGTTCCGGTGGCGATTGCCAGCGCGACTGCGGCGGCGCTGCGGGTCTATCTTCTTGGAGCGGGGCCGTTGTTCCCGATGCCGGCAATCACCAATGTGCACGGGGTTCGATTTGCGTTTGGCGCGATGATTCTTGGCGCGCTGGTCGGCCTGATTGCGGCGGGGATGAGCCGCATGATGTATGCGTTTGAGGATATGTTCGAACACCTGCATGTGCACTGGATGTGGTGGCCGGCGATTGGTGGGCTTGGCATTGGTATTGGGGGACTGTTCTTTCCGCGCGGGCTGGGCGTGGGGTACGACAATATCGCGCAGTTGCTGCAGGGGAGCGCGCCGATGGCGTTGATCGTCGGGATCCTGATTGCGAAGTCGCTGATGTGGGCGTTCTCCCTGGGATCGGGAACATCGGGCGGCGTTCTCGCCCCGCTGCTGATGATTGGAGGTTCGGTTGGCGCGCTTGCGGGGCATCTGGCTCACGCTCCTTTCGAGACGCAGGCTTTGTGGGCGCTGATCGGGATGGGCGCCATGCTGGCCGGGTCTCTGGGGGTTCCGCTGACGGCGATTCTCTTCAGCCTGGAGGTTACGCACTGCCTTCCGGCGCTGTTGCCGCTGACGCTGGGCTGCACCGCTGCCTATCTCGTGACGTCTCTGGTGATGCCGCGTTCGATTCTCACGGAAAAGTTGAGCCGCCGCGGCTACCACCTCACGCGGGAGTACGGGATCGACCCGCTTGAGCTTGTGTTTGTCAGCGAGCTGATGTTGCCTGCTTCGGAGCAGCCGGAGGGATTCGATAGCGTCGGCGAACCTGCGCTGTTTACTTACGCCGACTCCACGGGTCGTAGCGCCGTCGAATTGATGGCGATCGAGGAAGTTGCGAGTATCGCGGTCGTTGACCGGGCCACTGGTCGCGTCAGTGGAACTCTGACGCTTCAGGATCTGCTGCGCGGGCGAAATAAGGCGATTGTGCGGGAGACGCAGCGGCTTCGCCTCTTCGACCGCTCCGCGGATGCCGTTGGAGCGCGTAGCTAGATACGGGCGCCGGGTAAATCCACAGGCCCATCTCCAAAAGAGCGCTTGACGCCTTTCGAGGATGGGCCTATGCTCATCTCCTAAAGGCGAACAAATGGCGAAAATATCCAGCTCGTCGCTCTTTCCAATCCTCAATAATCCCGTGATTGGCATCGCTCGAATGGCCGCACACGCTGAACACGCCGACGAGGGGCACCTGATCGAGTTCAGGACTCTCGAGGTGCGGAGTATTTTGAATAAGTCGGTGTCAAAGCGGCAGCTTTCTCTGGCCTACAGCATCAACCCGTACCGAGGGTGCGAGTTTGGATGCAAGTACTGCTATGCACGCTATACGCATGAGTTCATGGCGCCTAAGGAGACTGCGAAGGGTGCAGAGTTGGCAGGAGATCCGCCTCCGACTGTCATGAGTTTTCGCGATCCGTTGTCGTTTGAGCGGTTGATCTTTCTGAAGCAGAACGCGGCATGGCTGCTCGAACAGGAGTTGAAGAAGATTGATCCGGCGCTCGAGATCGCGCTGGGAACGGCGACCGATCCGTACCAGCCGATCGAGCGAAAGGCACTGATCACGCGCAGCCTGCTGGAGGTGTTCGCTCGAAAGAGTCGGATACCGGCTCGGGATCGTAACCAAGTCGCAGCTGATCGAGCGCGACATCGATCTTCTGGTCGAGATCGCACGGCGCAATACGCTCGTGGTGCACGTCACGATTACAACGCCGAATGCGAAGTTGGCGCGACTGCTGGAACCGCGTGCGCCGCGTCCGGACCTTCGCTTTCAGGCAGTGAAGCGGATGCGAGATGCGGGGATTGTTGCCGGGGTCTTTGGCTCGCCGCTGCTGCCGGGAATTACCGATAACCAGAGAGCGCTCGACGCGATGGCTCGTCGCGCCTCGGCAGTGGGGGCGAGTTTCTTTGCGGCGCATCCGCTGTTTCTCAAGCCGTGCTCACGTCCTACTTACCTGAGCTTCGTTCGTGAGCACTTCCCTGCTCTGCAGGCCGACTATGCCAAACGTTTTGCCACGGCAGATTTTGCTGGAAAGGCGTATCGGGAGAAATTGGCGGCGATGGTCGATGCTGCGTGCCGCCGCTATGGTCTGCCGCAACGATCGACCGACGCGCTGTTGACGCGGAACGTTGGTGGCGGACGGATCCCGCCGCAGAGAGCAGGCGTTCCGATGCAGGAGAGGCTTTTTGCCTAGAGATCGAGAGGGGTGAAGGATGCGAACATATTGGACGCTTCGGGTAGCGAGGTCAGTGGGACGTAGTCGCAGGCGGCGGCGTATCGCTCC
The DNA here is from genome assembly GCA_963754765.1 of uncultured Acidobacteriaceae bacterium. GTDB lineage: Bacteria > Acidobacteriota > Terriglobia > Terriglobales > Acidobacteriaceae > Edaphobacter. Next base: position 11,409 of record CAVWHJ010000014.1, read on the forward strand.
CAGAGCTTCAAGACTGTGGGGTTGGCATGCGCTTTCTCGGTGCCGCCGGCCTCCCACTCGAAGACCTCCACAATCGTGCCGTCCTTGGCCTGGCATGCGGTGACGGGCCAGTCGGTCGCGAGGCCTTCGGCGCGGAGCAGAGGGACATGCTCGCGAGTGAGTTGAAGCAAGTCGGCTTCCTTGCCGGCTTTCGGCTTGTAAGCGACGATGACGATGCTGCGTCCGGACTCAGACTGCATAGCGCACCTCGATTCACGAAGTGAGGCTACCAGATTGTCGGGGAGGATGGCGGGGCTTAACGGCGAAGGAGGACGCTGGCATCTCGTCGACGTGGAGCTGTTGACGGAGGTTCCTTGCGTCCTCTCTTCGCATAAAGCGAGATTGGAAAGAATACGGCGAAACTAGCCGATGACTTCGATGCCCATGGAGCGTGCCGTGCCGCGAATGGTCTTCGCTGCGGCTTCGACGGTGTTCGCGTTCATGTCCGGCATCTTCTGGGTGGCGATGGCGATGATCTGCTTCTCGGTGACCTTGCCCTTCTTCTCCTTGTTGGGAGTGCCGGAGCCCTTCTCGATGCCAGCGGCCTTCAGGAGCAGCACCGGCGCCGGCGGCGTCTTGGTGATGAAGCTGAAGCTGCGGTCGGCGTAGACGCTGATGACGACGGGGATGGTAAGCCCTGCCAGATCCGGACCCTTGGTGCGGTCGTTGAACTGCTTGCAGAACTCCATGATGTTGACCTGGGCCTGGCCGAGCGCGGGGCCGACCGGAGGTGCAGGGGTGGCCTTGCCGGCCATGATCTGAAGCTTGACGTATCCAGTGATCTTCTTCGGTGCCATTTGCGGTAAATCCTCTTTATTCTTCCAGCGGCGGGCTCATCCTGATGGGAAGGCTCTGCGTGCTTGATATTTGCTTCTAAACTCTTCTCCCGGTTCGGAAGAGTTATTCCGTAACCTTATCCACCTTCGAGAACTCGATCTCGACCGGGGTGGAGCGGCCGAAGATGCTGACCATGACCTTCAGGGTCTGCTTGTCTTCGTTGATGTCGTCGACTGCTCCGGTGAAGTTGGCGAATGGGCCTTCGTTGATGCGGACCTGCTCGCCCTTGTCGAACTTGACCTTCATCGAAGGCTTGTCCTTGGCTGCGTCGGAGCGGAAGAGGATGGAGCTGACCTCCTGCTCGGAGAGGGCGACCGGATTGTCTCCGGTTCCAAGGAAGCCGGTGACGCGCGGCGTGTTCTTGATGACGTGCCAGAGGTCGTTGTCGAGATCCATCTCGACGAGGACATAGCCCGGCAGGAAGACGCGGTCGATGGTGTACTTCTTTCCGTTGCGCAGCTCGGTGACCGGCTCGGTCGGGATCATGATGCGACCGATGCGGTTCTGCAGGCCGAAGGCCGTGATGCGGCTCTCGAGCGACTCCCGCACCTTGCGCTCGAAGCCCGAGTAGGCGTGGATGATGTACCACTTGAAGTTTTCGTTGACCGGCGGGGCAAGCTGCTCCGTGGACTCTCCCGCGGCGTTCGCCGTCTCGGGGTTGTGCTCTTCCGGATTCTCTGTTGCGGTCATCGTTGTCTCTTTTTCGCGCTTCATCCGCTCGCTTCTCTCTGCTGGCCTTCCTGGTAGTGCTCAATTCTGCTGTTTATTGATGATGGGTAAGATGGCGCAGCAGTGCTCGATCGCCCCGCCAATGATGTAATCCACTAGCCAGAAGTACGCCGCGAAGATGAAGACGGTAACGAGGACTACGATCGTGGTCGACTGAACCTCAGCGCGCGATGGCGAGATTACCTTGCGCATCTCGCTGCGCACGTCCTTGAGGAACTCCATCAGACGAGCGGGCTGCGACTTCAACTGCTGTAATCCGGTGCTGGGCTGTTCGGTTACTGCTATTGTCTTGGCCATAGTACTGCCTCAATCTTCATGTTACTTCGTTTTGACTGTTCCCGGACTCGAGGGTACCGGGCAAACTGGCGGGGGAGCTCGGATTCGAACCGAGAAGTTCGGTTTTGGAGACCGACAGGTTAACCGTTGAGCTTACTCCCCCAGTTGTGCGGAATGAGGCAACTTTCGCCTCACTCCGAAAGTCCGGCTGGAGACTACTTCGTTTCCTTGTGATCCGTATGCTTACGGCAGGTATTGCAGAACTTCGAGAACTCCAGGCGACCAGTGGTGGTCTTCTTGTTCTTGGTCGTTGAGTAGTTCCGGTTCTTGCACTCCGGGCATTGCAGTGTGATGATCTCGCGCATTGGTAAAAATCTCCTTCTAACGTGGCCAGCCACCTCGGCTGGCAAGCAGCGTAGCGACACGCCGCAACACAGGGTGATGGTCCCTGCTACCAAATCCTGATTTTCTAACGGAGAGAGGAGCGGTCAGGCCACGCTCTTCCTCGGTAATTATCTCTTAAATCGGCGTTTCGCGAAAGCTACTATCCAAACCATTGAGACGACGTGCGATCTCAGCGCGAAATGCACAGCGGCGAGCCGAAGCCCGCCGCTATTTGTTGAGATGACTTTACTTGATGATCTCGGAGATGGTTCCTGCACCGACGGTTCTGCCGCCCTCGCGGATGGCGAAGCGCAGGCCCTTTTCCATGGCCACTGGGGTGTGCAGCGTGATCTCCAGCTGGATGTTGTCGCCGGGCATGCACATCTCGGTGCCCGCAGGAAGCTTCGCCGAACCGGTGACGTCGGTCGTGCGGAAGTAGAACTGCGGACGGTAGCCGTTGAAGAACGGAGTGTGACGTCCGCCTTCTTCCTTCGAGAGCACGTAGACCTCGCCCTTGAAGTCGGTGTGCGGCTTGATCGAACCCGGCTTGGCCAACACCATGCCGCGCTCCACATCTTCCTTCGCAATACCCCGGAGCAACAGACCGGCGTTGTCGCCTGCCAGACCCTCATCGAGCTGCTTCTTGAACATCTCGACGCCGGTGACAACCGTCTTGCGGGTCTCGCGGAAGCCCACGATCTCGGACTCTTCGCCAACTTTCACCTTGCCGCGCTCGATACGGCCCGTAACCACGGTGCCGCGACCCGAGATCGAGAAGATGTCTTCGATCGGCATCAGGAACGGCTGGTCGATCGCGCGCTCCGGCTGCGGAACATACTTGTCCACCGCATCCATCAGCTCGTCGATCTTGGCCTCCCACTTGGCTTCGCCGTTGAGCGCGCCAAGGGCAGAGCCGCGGATGATCGGGGTATCGTCGCCAGGGTAGTCGTACTTCGACAACAGCTCGCGAACCTCCATCTCCACCAGCTCGATCAGCTCCTCGTCCTCAACCGCATCGCACTTGTTCAGGAACACCACGATGTACGGCACGCCAACCTGGCGGGCCAGAAGCACGTGCTCCTTGGTCTGGGGCATCGGGCCGTCAGTGGCAGCAACCACCAGGATCGCGCCGTCCATCTGCGCTGCTCCGGTGATCATGTTCTTGATATAGTCCGCGTGGCCAGGGCAGTCGACGTGCGCGTAGTGCCGGTTCGGCGTCTCGTACTCCACGTGCGAGGTCGCAATCGTGATACCGCGCTCACGCTCTTCGGGAGCATTATCGATCGTGTCGAACGAACGGAACTTGTTGTTCGGGTTGTGCTTGGACAACACCTTCGTGATCGCAGCCGTCAGCGTCGTCTTGCCGTGATCGATGTGTCCGATCGTTCCAATGTTTACGTGCGGCTTTGACCGGTCAAACTTTTCCTTGCCCATGACTCTCTCCGTCTCCTCGTGTTGGCCGGCGAATTCGCCGGGTTCAGGTGAATGCTTCGAACAAAATTAAACTTTGCGGAACCGATCCTGAGAGATTCTGATCGCTCAGTAGTACGCGTACAGCTTGAAGAACTTCTCCCGCAGCTCGGGTGCTACTCGTTCGAGGCTGGCGAGATACAGTTCGCGAATCTGGCCCTGATCGGCGTTGCCCAGCCGGTGGTACTCGGCAGCGGTGGAAGCTCCCAGGTTGCCCTTGCTGAGGACGTCTTCGAAGTCGCGGATTCGCAGCTTGGAACGTTCGAGCGACTTCAGAAACTCGGCGACGCGACCCGCGGAAAAAGAGGTCTCGATTGCGCTCTTTACCGCGCTAAATGTCTGCGGATCGGAGATTGGAAGTACTGGCTGCTGATACATACTGCTCAACACACTCTCCTCGGGAACGGGCGGGTCCCGATCAACTTCGAAATCTTTGGAGCGGGAGACGGGAATCGGACCCGCGACCAACAGCTTGGAAGGCTGTGACTCTACCACTGAGTTACTCCCGCTAATTTCGGAAGTCCGGTTATGACTCTAGTCCTAGGCTAAAGCCCGGACCTACCGTTACTCCCGCCTACTGGAGCGGGTTAGCAAGTCAGCGAGTCAGCAGGTTCTGCCTGCACGGTCGCAGCCTTGAGGGCCCGCTTGAAACAAATCTGGAGCTGACGGAGAGGCTTGAACTCTCGACCTCTCCCTTACCAAGGGAGTGCTCTACCACTGAGCTACGCCAGCCTGAAAAACCAACTTTACAATCCTACCGCGAACGCATCCATCCGAGTATGACGCGGAAGGCAAAAAAACCCAACAGGATCCAGGTCAGCTGTTGAAACTTGCCTGGCTCCATCGTTCGCCAGACCAGAACCGCCAGCAACCCGAGTACAACCAGCGCGATGCTCATCCTTCCGCTGCCTGCCGGGCTTAGATCCACTACACTCACCACTCAAAACGCTTACTACTCAAAACTAATGGTGCACAGGGGAGGATTCGAACCTCCGTAGCGCATAACGCGGCAGATTTACAGTCTGCTGCCATTAACCACTCGGCCACCTGTGCACATCCTGCCTGGCAAGTTCCAACGCGCAGCACTCATCTCAGCCCATCAAGCCCGTCGCCGATTCAAGTTGCGAATCGAGCGGGTACACCAACCTTGAAGGAATGACCGGAGGTCTGCAGAGCCGGAACGGGTCGAGCAGTACAACCAAATCCATCTTTCATTTCCTGCCGCGGGAACTGGAGCTGGCGAAGGGACTTGAACCCCCGACCCTCTGATTACAAATCAGATGCTCTACCAGCTGAGCTACGCCAGCCCACGCAACAATTTGCTCTCTGTAAGCTCAGCCGTATAACGCGCAGCAGTGCCCGCGCAGAGTGCGCCGCAGACCTAACTTTAGCATAGCCATACCCCTCAGGCAATGGCTCGCGTTTCGGCTCACGACCACTTCGCGGAGACCGTCCAAAATCGAGCCATGCTAGCCTATCCACGACTCGAATCGGCCATGTCTATGTCTCTTTGGAATCGCGTGTTGCGCTCTGCCCTCTGTCTCCTCAGCCTCTGCTTCTTTCCACTCATCGCGATCGCGCAACAACCCCACACGGTAGATTCGCCGCAGGCCGTCGATGGGCCGTTGACAGCCGCGAAAGCTCCGGCGATGGACAACGATTCCGTAATGAAGATGGCGAAGGCCGGCCTCGGGGACGACCTCATCATCGAGACCATCAACACACAGCCCGGCCAATACCTCACAGACGCCGATTCGCTCGTGAAACTGAAGACTGCCAACGTCTCCGATCGCGTGATCACCGCGATGATCAATAAGAGCCGACGGCAGATCACAAATGTTCCGGAGAAACCGATCGAACTCTCGGACGTCAATGAGATCGGCGTCTATTACAAAGATCACGCAGGAAAATGGATCGCGATCGAGCCGGAGATCGTTCACATCAAGTCTGGCGGCTGGCTGAAATCGACCGCGACTCACGGCATCATCAAGGAAGACCGCAACGGCCACCTCAATGGGCGCGAATCGAAGCTCGCGCTTCAATGCCCAATTGAAATTTTGATCTATGTGGCAGAAGGCGTCTCCGCGAACGAGTACGACTTCCTGCGCTTCCGCATTAACTCTGACAACCGCGAGTTCCGCGTGCTCACTGGCGGTGTATTCCACTCCACCGGCGGCGCTGATCGGGACGAAGTGAAGTTCAGCCCCGTCAAGACAGCCCCACACACCTATCAGTTCACCGTCAATAAAGACACCGGCGGGGGCGAATACGGCATCCTGCCTCCTGGCACTGGCAATGTCACAAACGGCGGCAAAATCTACACCTTCGCAATTGTTGAGTAAGGCTAGATCCACCGAAACAATCAGTCACGACGGAAGATGGTCTATGCTTAAGGTCGAAGTTGCGGAAAGTTGTGCAGCTTCGTAACAACTATGCAGACACCTCGCCTGTCCGGCTATGTCCCTGATGCGTAAGCGCACACGCTACTCGTTGCTGTTGATGCTGGCGCTGATGGCTGCGCTGATCGTTGTGATCGTGCTGCGAAAAGCCGCTCCGCCAGAAGCGGCACGGCTGCTTCCGGAATCCGACGCGATCGTCTACGCAAACCTGAAGCCGCTGCGTGCGGTGACCCACTTCGACCGCACACAAGTGAACCGCAGTCCCGACTACGAAAAGTTTATCGATGCCACTGGCATTGTGCCGGAGCGGGATCTCGACTCGGTCGCCTTCGCCCTACATCGCATGGACAACCCCAACGGCCCCAACGGGCCCGTCGGCTACTCCGAGGTGTTTGAAGGGCGCTTCGACGGAGAGCGGCTCTCTCGCTACCTGGCTACAATTGCTTCCGCAAAGGAGAGCTATGACGGCCACGACATCTTCACCGTCTCGGTCGGCGACGATAAAGCAACACGTCCATTGCGGATCGCGCAACTCGAATACGACACCATCGCCGCATCGAACATGCCGACAACGGAGCAGATCCACTCTATCCTGGACCGCCATCGCGCCGCGGCGTCGCCGTTTTCGGGATCATCACTTCTATCTGCGCGCTACCGTGATGTCCCCGCGTTCGCGAGTGCGTGGGCGATCGGCCACATAGGCCTTCCCTTCTCTGATCGCGGCTACATCAGTATCTTCGGGCTCCAGCTTCCGCTGCCCGAGGACACAACGTTTGTCGCGAGCCTTCGCTATCTTGGCACCATCCATCTCCGCATCGAGCAGATCGCTCCCACCGAAGCCGACGCTGCCCATGCCAGCGAGACGCTTAACAACCTGCTAGGGCTCGTAAAAACGGTGCAGGCAACGCAGGCACAGATGCATTCGGCCGCAACCTCTGACAAAGCCGTCGTAGAGTTGATCGACTCCGCAAAGATCGAACAGCGGAAAGATCGCGCGATCCTTACGGCGAACATACCGCTCGATCTGGTGAAGAGGCTCACGACCCCATCCCCCGAGGGCAATCCATGACGGAAGGGATCGATCCGGCAATGCCTGCGGTCACGAGAGTCATTCTCGTCCGCCATGGTGAGAGCGTCGCCAACGCGGGCGGCCGGACCCCGGATCACATCCGTAATCCCCTCACTCAGGTCGGCCGCGCGCAGTCCAGCGACTTTGCCCAACGCCTCGACTGCGTTCCCACTCTCTTAGTCACGTCGTCATTTCTCCGCGCGCAGCAGACCGCGGAGCCGGTGCAGCAGCGGTTCCCCGACGCTCCCATTGAAGAGTGGCCCATCCATGAATTCAACTTTCTGGAGCCTTCGCGCCACCACAATACGACTGAGGCAGACCGCGAACCCCACGTCATCAACTACTGGCGGCGCCTCGATCCTGAATTCATCGATGGCCCTGGAGCCGAGTCCTTCAGAGACTTCCTCGATCGCGCTCGCGAAGCGGTGCATCGTCTCGAGAGTCAAAACCTCGGCGGCTGCGTCGTTATCTTTACGCATGGATACTTTATGCAGGCCTTCCGACTCGTCCTGCTCTTTCCCGAAGCCAGCAACGCGGAGCTCATGTCAAACTTTCGGCGTTTCCATCTCGTCAACCTCATCAGAAACACCGACTCACTCGAATTCGAAGTGCATGGCGGCAAGATTCGATTGATCGGGCAACCAAATCTGCAGCACTTCACACTCCAAGGAGAAAACTCCCATGCGTAACCTGACCATACCTCTCATTCGAGCCCTGGCCGTGACGATTGCAGCCTCTGTCATTCCCGTCTCGCTCTCCGCTCAATCAGGTGCCGTGCTCACTGGCCAGGCTGCCTTCACGGACTGGAATCAGCAGACACCGGGCGTCCGCCACAAGATCACCCTCGCCGACCTACCCCAGCCCAATCCCGAGGAGGCGGTCGACAACACTCCGCACCTCATCCCGAAGCCAGCTGATGCATGGCCCACCGCGCCTCCCGGCTTCAAGGTCACGCTCTACGCGGGCGGCGATGCTGCGCCCATGCAGCGCTCCGACAACAAGCAGAACATGACGCTGAGCGGCGGGACCTTCACCATGCCCCGCCTTATTCGCGTCGCACCCAACGGCGATCTCTTCCTCGCGGACTCGGAGCCGGTCGGCTCATGGTTCTGCGTGGCGTCAAGGGCGACGGCAAAGCTGAGGTGATCCAGACCTTCGCCGATGGGCTCGACCATCCCTTTGGCATCGCGTTCTATCCCGCCGCAAATCCCAGGTGGGTTTATGTAGGCAATGCGACCACGATCATGCGCTTCCCATACAAAGCTGGTGACCTAAAGGCCACCGGTCCTGCCGAGACAATCGTTCCGGATATCCCCGGCTATGCTCAGCTCAAGGGAGGGGGCCACTGGACGCGAGACGTTACCTTCACCAAGGATGGCAAATACATGCTCGTCTCCGTCGGCTCCGGCTCGAACGTGGACGACGCCGACACTCACCCGAGGGAGTTCCATCGCGCCGACGTACTTGAGTACACGCCCGAGGGCAAGTTCGTGAAGGTGTATGCGTACGGCATTCGCAACTGTGTCGGCGAAGCGATCAATCCCATCACCGGCTCACTGTGGTGCTCCACCAACGAGCGCGATAACCTCGGCAACCACCTCGTCCCCGACTACGTCACGTCGGTTCCTGAGCACAGCTTCTTCGGCTGGCCCTGGTACTACATGGGTGGCCATCTCGATCCGCGCCTGAAAGACCCCTGCGCCAACGGCACCGGCCCGAACCCGCAACTCGCCGCGCCGATAACCGACGCCCAGGCTGCGAACTGCAAGCGCTCTGACATCTCTTCAAAGGTCCGAACGCCTGACGTGCTGGTACAGCCCCACATGGCTTCGCTCGAGATGACATTCTACCCAAGCAACGGCGAATTCCCGCCGGAGTACGCCGGCGGTGCCTTCGCTGCCGAGCATGGTTCCTGGAATCGGAAGAACCGCGCTGGCTACAACGTCATCTTCATCCCCATGAAGAATGGTGAAGCGAGCGGCGAGTACGACGACTTCCTCGACGGCTTTGTCACCAAAGACGGACAGGTCTGGGGTCGGCCTGTCGGCGTGGCGGTCGCCAATGACGGCAGCCTCTTCGTCACGGACGATGGCACCCGCTCGGTCTGGCACGTCACCTACACCGGCAAATAAACCATCTGCATCACAAAAGAAATGAGCGGCCGATAGCTTCGGCCGCTCATTGGTTTTGCAAAATCGTCGATCTCAGATCGCGGCTTCGAATGCGTACGCCATAGAAGCACTCGGGATCGGCATCATCGGCTGAAACACTACGTCGCGCTCACTCGCAACCAGCGAGATCAACGCGTCGAAGCAATCGCCGTCAAGTTGGTGAGGAGTAAACTTCGACATGATCGCGAGCGTCTCTTCGAGCCTGATCCCGGCGCGGTAGGGGCGATCCTCAGACAAGGCGCCAAAGACGTCTGCTACAGCGATGATGCGGGACTCGATGGCAAGATCGCGCGCGGTCAGGCGATCGGGATAGCCTGAGCCGTCCAGCTTCTCGTGATGCTCGCCCGCGATGATCGCCATCTCGCGGAACGATCGGACACGCTGCAGAATCAAACGCGTGATGCGCGGATGCTTGTGAACGGTACGCCACTCGCCGGAGTTCAGCTCGGTCTTCTTGTCGAGGATGGTGTTCGAAATACTCAGCTTGCCGATGTCATGCAGCAACGCCGCACGGCGCACGAGCTGCGCCCGCTCCGGAGCCAGACCCATCGTTTGGGCGATGCCGAACGCCGCATCCGCGACGCCCATCGAGTGCCGAAAGGTGAAGTGCGATTTCGCATCGACAACGTCGGCAAATGCCTCGCAGATCTGATCGACCTGACTAGGATCAAGATGATGCCGGCCACCGTTATCGAGATCGAGCACAGCCCGCCGAGTATCTTCCTCGGGATCTCTGGGCGAGCAGTTCGCCCAAAGCGCATCGGATTTGTGCAGAGAGACTGCGATGCGCACCATCTCGGGATCGAACCAGGTGCCGCTGCGCTCTTCAAGAGTGGCGATGGCATTCTCCGTACCACGACCGGCGGAGAAGATATCAAGATGTTGCGCAACCGCGCAGATGCGAGACAGCAGCGGGATCTGTTCCCCTTTGATGCTGTCCGGAAAACCGCTTCCATCCCAGTGCTCATCCAGGCTGCGGACGGCATCGGCCGCGAAAGCACCCATTCCGAGTTTGCTGATGATGCTGGCGCCGCGATCGCAGCGCAGGCTGATCATCTCAAGGTTGTTTTGCCGCTGCGTGAGACCGATACGGAGAATCCTGGCGATCTTTACTGCCGCGCCAGAGTCTGGCAACACATTCTTCCAAAGCAATTTCAACGTGGAAAGATTCGGCGCGGAAGAACTGCTCCAGTCCTCGAATTTGACGCCCGCCTTCACGGCGCGGTCGTCGCCGCCGACGATCTGGCAGAGTCGGCTCGCGTTGCTGCTGCAGCCGATGTCTTTCATCAGAAGCGCAAAGTAGAGACCGTTGGTCTGGTCGGATGGAAGCTTCAACTCCTTCGCGATCCGCATACCCAAGAGGCACGTGCGCAGAGCGTGGCCATGAACAGCGCCTTCGGTCAGATCGAGCGCGTAGGACAGTGCCGAGATGATCTCGGCCAGGGAGATCGAGCCGTCGATATCCTGTTCGCCGCGTCGAAAAGAGGCTGAAGTCTGAACCATGCTAAATCTCCTTCCCCGGGTAAGTTCTTGGGCTAACCCAAACACCTACAACGCGGGAAGACACTTTTCGAAGAGTGTCTAAACTTCTCCACGCTGACTATATCGGCCGCCAAGCGTTTAGGGATATGCCCAGAAAGGTGCATAGATTGAAGAAAAATATATTTATTTTCAGTGGGATCTGAGAGATCTTCGGGCATCGAGTTGCCTTTACGGCAAATGAACAGGGCCAACTCGTCGAGTCGGCCCTGCTGTCTAGAATCGGTATGGAACTTATTCGGCCTTGTTCGGCTGGTCGCTGCCCATATCCGCTAGTGTGGTCCTCAGATACTTGTGCGGGTTCACCGGCGTGTTGTGGATGCGAACCTCGTAGTGAAGGTGCGAGCCCGTGGTGCGTCCGCTATGGCCGACAAATCCGATCACCTGGCCGCGAACCACATTCTGGCCGGCGATCACGGCAAACCCCGACATATGTCCGTAGACAGTCTCAACTCCATGACCATGGTCGATCACGACCTCGCGGCCGTAACCGTTGGACATCTCGGCTTCCTTCACGGTGCCGTCGCCGGTGGCGCGGATAGGAATACCGTTCGGTGCGGAGATATCAATGCCAGTATGGAACTCGCCTTCACCGTTACCCAGAATCGGGTCTTCCCGCTGACCGAAGCTGCTGGTAATGGGACCCATGATCGGCCAAAGCGTAGGAATATAAGCAGCGTCCGCGCTTCCGATGCCAGCACCAAAGAGATCCGCAGGGGAGCTGATGGCCGTGCCGCCAAAGTTCGACAGAGGCCGCATTGCCACGCCGCTCATCGCGGTATTGCGCAGCGCGTAGAACGCGTCGACAGACTTGTAGTAGCCCTCTTCGGACTGATCGTTCGCCCCTGCCAGCGGTGTGGTAGCGACCGCTTCCGCAACGCCTGAGGACTTGCCGTGGTGCTTGTCGGTGAGTTTGCCCATGGGGACCGCGGCCAGTTTGCTCGTGGTCAGGCCATACAACGCGGAGACCTCGCCCGCGAGCGAGCCAAGTGAGGCGGCCTGGATGTCCTTCTCGTGCGCAGCCATCTCGAGGTGCGCATAGTCTTTCTGGAGAGAGTTATGATCCTGCCGCAGTTGATTGAAACGAGCGGTCTTGATCAACATCCGGGAGTACGAACCGGCCAATCCTGTAATCGTAAACATGCCGATGGCGGCGGCTGCTACGAAGAGATATGCGTAGTGAAGGGGGACCGGAACCTTATTCAGGTTGCCGTCTTCGTCGCGGCTGACCAACATGATGTAATAACGCTTTTTTAGCTTCAAGCAGTAATCCTGGCCCAGATTTTGACCGCGAAGCAAGCCGCGGCTCGGAGAGAGCTGCAGTCACTGAAATCATTCAAGGCAAATCAAATTCACCAATCGACATTCCAGACTGCAAATCCCTCTTGAGCTTCTTCTATAAGGGTAACAAAGCGGGTACCTGCACGCAACCGCGCATGATCCCGAAATTCACGATAACGCTACCACGAAAGTGCTATGAAAAAGCAACCATTTATGCTGATTTCAACATGAAAAAGCTCAAGCCAATGGGGGAGCTGGATCTGATCGAGCAGATTCGCCGCGACTTCCCCGCCACAAAGCGGGTAACCCTTGGCATTGGTGACGATTGCGCCATTCTGCGGCCGCCGGCGGGATCTGAAATCCTCGTGACAACCGACTTTACGCTGGAGGACCGCCACTTTCGCCGCGAACTCCACCCCCCGGAATCAGTTGGTCACCGCTGTCTTGCCCGCGGATTGAGTGATCTTGCCGCGATGGGAGCGACGCCGCTCGCAGCGTTCCTGTCCCTTGCGCTGCCGGCCGCAATGCTTGCGGAAGCCTCCGGGCGTGACTGGGTTGCGCGCTTCTTCAATGGCCTGCGTTCACTCGCCGAGCTGCATCGTGTGCCGCTCGCTGGAGGCGATACCTCCGAGTCGCCGGGCGGAAACAATGCACTCATCCTTGCTGACATTGTTCTGGTCGGCTCGGCCCCTAAGGATAAGGCCCTGCTCCGCATGGGAGGTGCCGTGGGGGATGCGCTTTATGTGACGGGACAGCTAGGCGGTGCGGCGGCGGAATTATCAACCCTGATGCGGCGACAGAGGCGAATTCTCAAGGTTGACTCAACCGAGGGTCATCCACAACTCTTCCCTGAGCCACGTCTCGACGTTGGAGAGGCCCTGCTGCGGCGTGGACTTGCAACGGCATGCATCGACATAAGCGATGGGCTGTCGACCGACCTTGCCCATATCTGCAGCGCCTCGGGGGTCAGCGCGGAGGTCGAGCAGACGGCACTGCCGATCCATCCGCTTGCACGCAAACTGGATCCGAAGGCCGCGCTCCACGCCGCCCTGAATGGCGGCGAGGACTATGAACTGCTGTTTGCAGCGCCTGCCTCCGTCCCGATGCCGGTGTCGCTCGCAGGTGTTCCAATCACGCGGATTGGAACCCTGACGCGGCGGAGGTCTGGGCGCCCACTTATGACCATGATCAGCTCCGATGGTAGTCGTGACGGAATTGAATGCGGGCGGGTGGGAGCATTTTGCAAGCAGTGCAAAGACCCGTAAGAAGAGGCCACGCTGACCCTGCTACCATCAATCGGTTCCCCTCTAATAGCGGAGCCTTCTGAAGCCCATGCGTGACGCCACCAAAATCATTCGTTCTACGTTGTCGCGTGCCGTCGCCGGCGAACCGCTGCACTCCGGCCCGGTATTCGCAGCGCCGTACCACACGCCGGGCGATCCGGCGGACACTCCCTACACCTACGCGCGCGTCGCACAATCCAACCTGGACGGCGCTGGAAAAAGCTATCGGGCAGATGGAATCGGGCAACTCGCACGGCGAGAGTTATCGAGCGAGCGCGCTGGTCTTCGCCTCCGGCATGGCGGCCTGTGCGGCGGTCTTTGGAGCGGTGTTGCGACCCGGAGATGTCGTGGTTCTGCCGTCAAATGCTTACTACACGGCGCGCGTGTTGCTGCAGGAGTACTTCACGAAGATGGGGGTGGTGCTCAGAATGGCGCCTACCGCTGGCAACGCGCAGGGGGAGCTGCTGCAGGGCGCCCGTCTGCTTTGGCTGGAGTCGCCGAGCAATCCGGGGATGGAGATCTGCGATATCGCGATGTTGAGCGAGGCGGCGCATCGTGCCGGCGCTCTGGTGGCGGTAGACAACACGACGCCAACGCCGCTGGGCCAGCTTCCACTTGAGTTGGGCGCGGATTTTTCCGTTGCGTCGGATACGAAGGCCATGACGGGACACAGCGATCTTCTGCTCGGCCACGTCGCGGTGCGTGATCTTGAGTTGCGCGCCCAGATCGATCAGTGGCGCACGCTGACCGGCGCAGCCCTGGGGCCTATGGAGGCGTGGCTGGCGCTTCGTTCGATTGCGACGCTGCCGTTGCGGCTCGAACGCTCCAGCGAAAATGCGCAGCGCATCGCGGAGTTTCTTACCAGCCGTGAAGAGGTGACGAGCGTGCTCTATCCCGGGCTGCCGACGCATCCGGGTCATGCGATTGCGAAGAAACAGATGCGCTACTTCGGGCCAGTGTTGAGCTTTGTACTGCGCAACAAATCAGCCGCCGAAACTTTTCTTGCGAAGTCGAATCTCCTGACGGAGGCGACCAGCTTCGGCGGCGTGACGACGACGGCGGAACGCCGCGCGCGATGGGGCGGCGATGCGGTCGCCGAAGGGTTCATCCGGATGAGCGTGGGATGCGAGGCAGTCGAAGACCTGATCGAAGATATGGCTCAGGCACTGGATGCGGTTCGGTGATGGCGACCGCGGCGAAAGATTGAAGAGTTTGCGCAAGACTGGACGGCGGAGATCTTGAAGACGCCTCCGCTGATCGCGCCTGCACGGCAGTTCGTCTATCCGCAGCAGATAGCGGGTGAAGAAGATGCACTGGCGCGAGGCGCGCTGCTGTTGACGGTGCGACCGGCATAATGGTGGAACGTTTCTGGCCACATGCGCGTCTGGGATTCACCGACCCAGCGATGCCTACCGGCGTGTTTGCGTGCCCGAAGCCGAGCGAGCTGTGCGCGGTTGCAGGCGGCTACGCCTATGTCATCGACACGGAGCAACCTGAGCGTTTCACCCACATCGCACTTGAAACCAGTCGTCGAGGTGCGAGTTCTGGTGGCGCAGGGGCTGTTACTGTTTGTCGGCTTCCACACAATCGTGGCATGGGGCCGAGACGGACTTGCGTGGGAGTCGGCGCGACTGAGTTGGGAGGGAGTTCGCATCACTGGCATCGAGGGCGACGTGTTGCATGGCCTGGGATGGAACTTGATGACGGAACAGAGAGGTTGCGTTCTCGCTCGATCTGCTTACGGGACAACATCAGGGGGGCGGATTTACTCAACCGCCGCAAGAGAAAAAAAGCTGAGTGCTGCGTCGCCCTGCTTCAGCAATCGGGTATGTTCAAGCGCACCGTAGCGCGCAGCAAGTTCGACCTTGCTGCTGTGTTCCGCAATAACCACTGCGTCGGGAGCCAAGAATCTGCGCGGCCCCGCACGCTTCCGAAAAAATTGAGAGTGCCTGCGTATTCGTCGTCTGCCTCATAAGGCGGATCAAGATAAACGATGTCAACCGGCTTCGGCAGTTTACCGAGCCGTTGCAACATGGCTCCCACGCCACGATCTTCAAGCGTGAAACCTCGGGTGATCTTCAGCGCCGAAAGGTTCTGGCGCAGGGACGCCAGCGCGGGCTCTGCGTTTTCCGCGAACCAGACAGCGGCTGCGCCGCGGCTTATCGCTTCGATTCCGACCGCGCCTGTGCCGGCGTAGAGATCGACGAAGCGGCAGCCCTCAAGTCGAGGCGCAAGAATATTGAAGAGCGTTTCGCGCAGACGGTCGCTGGTGGGGCGGGTTTGCAGGCCACGCGGGGCGACCAGCTGACGGGAGCGATAAGTTCCGGCAATGACGCGCATCTTAAGCATGGTATGCCGTCGGCGATTCCGCGGCAGCGATGGCAGCGCATACAATGGTAGACATGCGTGGGTGGTCTTTTCCGATCGGCAGATTTCTCGGCGTGGATGTTCGCATCCACACCTTCTTCCTGCTTCTCCTTGGGTTGTCGATCAGCTACGCCTCCATGACTGGTGCGACAGGCGGGCGCGGGTTTGCGCTATGGCTCCTTCTGCTGCTCGCCGTCACTGTTCGCGAGATCGCGCGTGCTATTGGCGCCGCGTGGTTTGGCCTTGAACTGCGCAGCATTCTTCTGCTGCCCATCGGCGGCTTGATGAGCTACGCGACCACCGAAGCAACCGAGAGGCAGGAACGCCGGAGATGCAGAAGCGCATGGCCGTAATCGGGCCGATTGCGAATATCGGATTCGGTCTGCTGCTCGCTGCGATGGCCTTGTCGGTTTCGCCCCAGATTGATCTCTTTGAACGCCCATGGATGTCGCCCTCTCACCTGCTGCGGGCTGCGGTGTGGGTGAATATTCTGCTTGGCGCAGTGAATCTGCTGCCGGCCTCGCCACTCGACGGTGG
This sequence comes from uncultured Acidobacteriaceae bacterium, assembly GCA_963754765.1. Taxonomy (GTDB): domain Bacteria; phylum Acidobacteriota; class Terriglobia; order Terriglobales; family Acidobacteriaceae; genus Edaphobacter. Next base: position 27,790 of record CAVWHJ010000014.1, read on the forward strand.
GCGCGTCTTTCGTGGCGAGTTTGCGAAGACCAAGGGCGTTATCAAAGGCTCACGAGCCGCGGCTGGGCTGGGCCAGGTCGTCGCCTATCGGGTTGATCGTCGCCGGATGGCCCTGCTGGTATCGGGCCAGACGGATATATGGTTGCTGTTCATGGTCGGCGCTTTCCTGATATCGCTGCGCACATGGAAGACCAGGGCCTGTTGCTCCAGAACGATGTGGACGCGGTACGGATGCGCGACGTAATGCTGACCCAGTTCAGCATGCTCTCCGCCTCCGATACGCTGGAGGATGCGCTGCAGCGCTCAGTGCACACACTGCAGGATGTCTTTCCTGTAGTCCGTGGAGCGAACCTCGTGGGCGCGGTCTCGCGACAGAGCATCGTGGACGCGCTGCAAGCCGATGGGAATGGCTACGTGCAGGGCGTAATGACGCGCTCCTTCCAGACTGCGCAGCCGGACGATTCGCTGGTAAAGACCCTTCGACGCATCATGGCGGGCCAGGGAGCGCAGATGGTGCCGGTACTCGAAGGAGATCGCATCGTCGGCATCATCACGCCGCAGAATCTCGCCCACTCGATGGGCTTGTTGAACCAGCGCCGCAAGATGCGGCCGCAGGAATAATGTCTCGCCGATCACGAAAAGAGATCAGACACGGCCGCTCGCGCCGGGGCTGTACCTCGTCGCGACTCCTATCGGAAACCTCGAGGACATCACACTGCGAGCACTGAGAGTCTTGCGCAGCGTGGACCGTATCGCCTGCGAGGACACACGCCAGACACAAAAGCTGCTCAATCACTTCGAGATCCGCACGCCGACCGTGAGCTACCACATGCACAACGAAGGCTCGCGAACCGAGGAGCTTATGGCTGAGTTGAAGCAGGGCGCGCGCATCGCCGTCGTCAGCGATGCCGGCACGCCTGGCATCGCCGATCCCGGCGGACAGATCGCCGCTGCTGCCATCGCCGCGGGTATCGATGTGTTCCCTGTTCCCGGCGCCAATGCTGCGATCAGCGGCTTGATTGCGAGCGGGCTGCCGACAGAAAGATTCACCTTCCACGGTTTTCTTCCGGCGAAGGCAGGCCAACGAAAGACGACGCTGGAAGAACTCATCGAGGCGATGTAACGCATGTCTTCTACGAGGCGCCACACCGCATTCTGGATACCCTCGCCGATGTCGAGGCGGTCTTCGGCGCCGTCACAGCATGTCGTCATCGCACGCGAACTGACCAAGATGCATGAGGAGTTCCTTCGCGGCCCGGTTGCGACCTGCGCGCGCAACTTGCTTCCCGGGCAAGTGTCCGTGGGGAGATCGTGCTGATGCTCGCTCTATCTCCGGCAGAAAGCTCCTCTGAAACAAAAAGAACGAGCCTCGCCAGTTGAAGTGGCGGCGTTGATGAAGTCGGCGGGAATCGGCGAGATGGATGCGCTGAAGCGTGTGGCCCGGGAGCGAGGGATCGGTAAAAGCGAAGCCTACCGCGAGTTGCAGCGCGAGCAGAACCGCTTGCGTTGACGGGCGCCGGCAGAGCTAGTCTCTGCCCTTCACGCGGTCGTAGTGATACACATCGCTGGTCGTGCCCAGCGCCTGGTTGTATAGCGTGGTGGCGCCGATGGCTTCCTTGAGTTCTTCGTTGAACTCATGAAGGGCGCGAAGGTGGTCGGCTGAAGCGGGGATCTCCAACTTGCTGGTTTTGAAGAACTTCTGGTAGCCACGATCCAGCAGCCGCGCGATCTCGCCGTTTAGCAGCCAGCCCGGACGGACGAGTATCTCAACCGAGTTGTCCGGGGCCGCGGCGATCTCTGCCGCGCAGCCGTATTTCCTTACCTGAACAGCATTTGGAGTGCGTTTTGCACCGTCCTGCGCCGGGGCAACATCGAATCTCTGGCCGCCGAGCAGGGCGAGAACATCGTTGAACGTGCGGGGTGTGGTCTTTTTTGCCATAAGAGTCATACGCTAGACTCGTTTAACTGTCGCACATTCACTGATGTCGTTCAATCGAAGCCCCGGCGAAACAATACCGATGAAGACGGAATCCGCATGATCACCACAGTCAAATCGCTTGGAACCAGCATTCTCGAACGTATCGGAAACACGCCGCTTGTGCGGTTGGACGTGCTTACCGCCCATCTTCCCGGGATTCAGATTCTGGGCAAGGCGGAATGGACAATCCCGGAGGATCCGTAAAGGACCGTGCGGCGTCGGCCATTGTGACTGACGCGCAACGCCGCGGGCTCCTCAGCAAAACGCAAGGCCTTCTCGATGCGACAAGCGGCAATACGGGAATCGCCTATGCCATGTTGGGCGCGGCGATGGGATTTCCTGTGACATTGTGCATGCCGTCGAACGTCTCCCAGGAGCGAAAGCGCTACCTCAAAGCGTATGGCGCGGAGATTGTCTGGACCAACCCGGCGGATGGGTCCGACGGGGCCATTCGCAAGGCGCGGGAGATGATCGCGGCAGAGCCGGATCGGTATTTCTACGCAGATCAATACTCGAACGACGAAAACTGGCGCGCGCACTACCGGACAACCGGCAACGAAATCTGGGAGCAGACCGAAGGACAGGTGACGCACTTTGTCGCGGCCCTGGGGACCACCGGAACTTTTATGGGGACCACTCGCCGATTGAAAGAGCTGAACCCGAAGATTCAATGCATCTCCATGCAGCCGGACTCGCCCTTCAACGGCCTTGAGGGATTGAAGCACATGGCAACGGCAATCGTGCCGAAGATCTACGACCCAAATCTGGCCGATCAGAATATCGAGATGGCGACGGAGCGGGCGTACGCCATGGCGAAGTATCTGGGCCGCAACCAGGGCGTTCTGGTGGGCGTGTCCGCCGCGGCCGCTACTGCTGCGGCACTGCAGGTCGCCGAGGAAGAAGCGGCGCAAGGGTCGCGAGGCTGTCATCGTCACAATCCTCTGCGATGGCGCCGACAAGTACATGAGCGAACGATTCTGGACGGAGGAATAGGATGCTTCGCATCGAATACTCCGACTACGAGGCACTGCGCCAGCACGGCGAAGAGACTTACCCGCACGAGTGCTGCGGCGTATTGCTCGGGAAGAATATTGCCGGGGAGGGCGCTGAAGCAGTGAATCACGTTCAGCAGATTGTTCGTGCCGGCAACACGCGAACCGACTCCGCGCACAACCGCTACAACATCGCTCCGCAAGAGTTGGTAAAGATCCAACGGCTGGCGCGTGGGCTCGGGCTGGACATCGTCGGGTTCTACCACTCGCACCCCGACCATCCCGCGCAGTGGTCTGTAACCGACTTCGCCGAAGCACACTGGCTGGGTTGCTCCTACATCATCACGAGCATCGAACAAGGTAAAGCCAAGACCACCAATTCTTTTCTGCTGAGCGGAACGGCAGAGGACAATAAGAAGTTCGAGGATGAAGCTATCCAGATCGATATCGCACAGAATGTCGCCGAGACAGTGGCACACAACCAGAAAGGTAGTGCATGAAGATCCACATTCCCACGCCGTTGCGCACCTACACCGGCGGACTGGAGACCGTCAGCATCTCCGGCCCGACCGTCAACACTGTATTTGAGCAGCTCACGGCCACATATCCCGACCTGAAGCAGCACCTGTTCACCCCAGACGGCAAACTTCGTTCCTTCGTGAACGTCTACCTGAACGATGACGACATACGCTACCTCGAAGCGAAGCAGGAGACTGCTGTCAAAGAGACCGACGAACTGACGATCATTCCATCCATTGCCGGCGGATTTAATTCTGTAACCAATTCGGTTCGATTTCCGTAGAACCTACGGCAGTTGATCGACGAAGGACAAAGACAATGTCACCAGTACTAGAAGAAATCGCTCTGCCGAAGCTTTCCAACGAAGAGATCGCACGCTACTCCCGCCACCTGATTCTGCCCGAGGTGGGCATGGAGGGCCAGCAGAAGCTGAAAGCCGCGAAGGTGCTCTGCGTCGGCACTGGCGGCCTTGGCGCTCCACTCGCGCTCTATCTCGCGGCCGCCGGAGTGGGCACCATTGGGCTCGTTGACTTCGACACCGTTGATGCCAGCAACCTGCAGCGGCAGATCATCCACTCCACCGCAACCGTCGGCAAACTCAAGGTGGACTCCGCCGAGATCATGCTCAAGGGCCTGAATCCCTTTCTGAACGTGGTGAAGCACAACACCATGCTCACCAGCGCGAACGCGCTTGAGATATTCAAGGACTACGACGTCATCGCCGACGGCACGGACAACTTCCAGACGCGCTATCTGGTCAACGACGCCTGCGTCCTGCTGAACAAGCCGAACGCCTACGGCTCCATCTTCCGTTTTGAGGGCCAGGCCAGCGTCTTCGGCACCAAGGAAGGCCCGTGCTATCGCTGCCTCTACCCAGAGCCGCCGCCGCCGGGGCTGGTTCCCTCCTGCGCTGAGGGTGGCGTTCTCGGAATCCTGCCCGGTCTGGTCGGAGTGATCCAGGCAACGGAGACGATCAAGTTGATTCTTGGCATTGGCGAGCCGCTGATCGGCCGTCTTCTCCTGGTCGACGCGCTTGGTATGAGCTTCCGTACACTCAAGCTGCGAAAAAATCCCGAGTGCCCCGTCTGCGGTCCCAATCCGACCGTGACTGAGCTGATCGACTACGACCAGTTCTGCGGGATCGCACCGCCGAGCAAAGTAGGCCCGCTTGAGGTCGCTCGAGACAAGGCAGTGGGCGACCATCCGGTCGTCGATGGCATTCCGCAAATCACCGTGGAGGAGCTGAAGCGCAAGCTCGACGCAAAGGAAGACGTCTTCGTTCTGGATGTTCGTGAGCCGCACGAGTATCCGATTGCGAATCTCGGCGCACCGCTGATCCCGGTCGGCGAGGTCGAACGACGTGTCAGTGAACTCGCCGCACAAAAGAATCGCGAGGTCGTCGTCCACTGCCGCTCAGGCGCTCGAAGCCAAAAGGCTGCGCTGATCCTGAAACAGGCAGGATTCACCAACGTCTCAAATCTTGCAGGCGGCATCCTCGCATGGGCCGACAAGATCGACCCGACGATGGCGAAGTACTAACCAAAAAGAAAAGTGAACGAGGGCGAACCAAACGGTTCGCCCCTTTTCGTTTAAGTACTAATTGGAGCTAAGGTTTGGCGGGAGGCCTCTTAACGCGGGGCGCAAAACATCAAGCGTTCCGTCGACGGCGGGAGCCTGAAGACCCAGTATCTCCGCGATGAACGGATAGACATTCACATTCTCAAACGGCTTCAGCTGGACTCCACGACGAATGTCGGGGCCGGTTGCGAAGAAGATCGCCTTCATCTCCGGCATCGTTCGCGGGTCGAAACCATGGCCCCCTGTAGGCCTCTTCGTGTGGTCAGCCTCCGAAGTCGCACGAAAAACAAAGGCGCCGTTCGGGACAATGACGGGGTCGCCCTCGCGTGGGTTCGAGTCAAAATGAAGATAGGCTGGCACATCCGCGCGACGATAGACTTTGAACCGAGGATCGGGATGGGCGAGGAACTCCTCATACGTCTCCTGCACATCCGCGTCCGGCTTCGCATAGAGCAGCGAGCCATCCGTGCGAAATTCCTTTAGATCAGCGAAGTCAGATAGCGTGACGGATTCACCTTGCAACTTCACCATCCCATGGTCAGCCAGCACCACAACATCGACAGGAAGGTGTAGCTTGCCAACCTTTTTCTGCAGGTCCCCGACCATCGCGTCCAGATGATGAACCGCCGCGCGAACTTCCTCCGAGTCGGGACCATAGGAGTGACCCGCGTGGTCGACATTGGCGTAGTAGAGAGTGATGAAGTGCGGCCGAAGTGCGGCAGGCAGCTTGAGCCAGGCGATTACCTGGTCGACGCGTTTTTCATCGTCCAGCTTGTCGTCGAAGTGCAGATAATACGACGGGCGCTTGCCCTGAATCTCGGCCTCCGAGCCGGGCCAGAACAAGCAGGCGGAACGCATCCCCTGCTGTTCAGACAACACCCACAGCGGCGTCCCGCTGTACCAACTGCCATCGCTGTTGGACTCGGATTTCGTGTAGACATAGGTTTGGTCGCGTGCTGGATCCCAAAAGCTATTGGCAACAATCCCGTGGTGCTCTGGATAGAGACCGGTAACGATGCTGATGTGATTCGGAAACGTCAGCGACGGGTACGAGGGGAACATACCGTTGGGAGCGCTCGCCCCCTTCGTTTCCATCTTCAAAAGATGTGGCGCGCCGTAGATTCGGGGATAGTCGTAGCGAAAGCCGTCGAGCGAAATGAGAACCACATAATGCTTTTTCTGCTGGACCGCAGTATTCGGCGGGTTCGGAACGATAACGACCGGCGTCGGATCCTGCGCGACAGCGGACACAGCTCCGGCAAGCAGCAGAAATCGAATGACAGCAAGAACGTGCCGCTTCAACATTCGAGCTACTCCACCTTGTCTTCAATTTCGAGCATCTGCAGACAGAGCGGCCGCTCCAGCATGCAGTCCATCCGCGCAACAGTAGCCAGCGCTCGTTCAATTGTCGAGGTCAGGCATGGTTCCGTCGTAATCACAAAAGGCAGGCGATGCTTCGGATAGCCGCGCCGCTGCAGGAGCGCATCGATATTCGCGCCCACCTTGGAGAGTGCGCCGGAGATGGCATAGACAATCCCTGGTTTGTCGTCGACGACAAAACGCAGATAGTGCTGCGCCATAAAATCGCCAGTCACTTCACGTCTCCGGACCGGGAGTTCCACAGTCTTGCAACCCTGTGCCACGGCCAGCAGATCGGACACAACCGCGACTGCCGTCGGCTCGCCACCAGCCCCATGGCCCGAGAAGACGACATCGCCACCAAATCTGCCGCTCACCACCACCATATTTTGCGTGCCATGCGACCACGCCATGGGTGACGCAAGCGGGACGAGCATCGGCGCAACCCTCGCGTGCACCAACTTGCCGTCAAGCTCCGCGCGAGAGACCTGGCGAATCGTGCAGTTCAGCTCTTTCGCGTAGGAAAAATCGATGGCTTCGATGGTGGAGATCGTTTGCGTCGCAACCGCGTCAGGATCGAGTTCTGCATGCATCGCAATGCGAGAGAGGATGCAAAGCTTGGCGCGAGCGTCGAAGCCGTCGACATCGGCGGATGGATCCGATTCGGCGTAGCCAAGCTGCTGCGCGTCCGCAAGCACCGTCGCATAGTCAGCCCCCGCCTCCATGCGGCTAAGAATGTAGTTGCACGTACCATTCACAATGCCGCTGAGCCGAGTCACCTGATCGCCGCAGAGTCCCTGCAGCATTCCCGGGATCACCGGGACGCCGCCTGCAACTGCAGCGCCATGCACCAGATGAACTCCATGCTGCGCTGCCAGCTTTGCCAGGCTTGCGCCGCGATACGCGATGAGTTGCTTGTTGGCCGTCACGACGGATTTGCCCGCGGTCAGGGCTTTGCGAGTCCAGCCTTCGACCGGATTTAGACCACCCATCAACTCCACTACGATGTCTACATTCGAGCGAAGAATGACGTCGATGTTCTCTGTCCAAACGACTGACGCAGGCACGACTTTAGCCGCTGCGGAGTTCCGCTTACGATCAACGTTGCGGTTGAATATATGCGTCAGTTCAACGCCCGGAAACTTCGACGCCGCAAGTACTTTCGCAACCGAGCTGCCCACCGTCCCAAAACCAAGGATCGCGACTTTTACAGCGGACCTACCGCGCGCCTTCGTTAGTGTCTTCTTTTTTTCCTGTTGCTTGGTCGCCATGTTTTAGTAGTCGATTCTGCTGGCGTGGGCGCGCCATGCATCGAAGCTTGAGATTGCCTTCTCCGGCAGTAGATTCGCTGTAAAGATTTTTCTTTGTCCGATCGGCCTCTTCAACTCCTCGTAGAGGAACGCGTCGTCAAAGCCGGCAGCTGCTGCGTCAGCAGCGGAGCTTCCGTAGAAGATAGCATCGCAGCGCGCCCAGTAGATCGCGGCCAGACACATAGGGCAAGGCTCGCAACTGGTATAGATCTGGCAGCCATTCAGTTGAAAGCTGGCGAGCGCAGCGCATGCATTGCGTATTGCTACAACTTCGCCGTGCGCCGTTGGATCGTTGGTTGCGGTGACCAGATTTGTGCCCGTAGCAATAATCTCGCCGTCGCGCACGATAACAGCGGCGAATGGGCCTCCCCGCCCAGTCGTGACATTGTCAATCGCCAGCGCGATCGCTCTTTCCATAAAGACTGGGTTGCCTTGCATTCGGCTCGGTATCCTTAATACACGCTTGGCGCGTCGAGAGTTACGGAATAGTCAATTATGGCAAAAACCTGTTTGAAGATGAACCTTCTCTTGGAGAACTGAACTATCAGGCGGAAGCCTTCTCAGAGGCCTCAAGTACAACCGATGCTTCACTCGTCAGCACGCGAAACGTGAACGTCTCCTGAAGGTAGAGCTTGACGACCGAATCCGTATGACTGAGATAACCGATAGAGACATCCTGTCCAATGCTGAGCTCGAAGTCTCCGCCGCGTGTGGTCAGTACGAAAGCACCTTCGATCGCCGGAGCCCAGATGATATCGCCGTCAACGATGCGCTTGACATGTTCGAGAACGGGATATCCATGATCGCGTGTTTCCGCGAGATCCGTATATGCTTTGGCTCCGAGCAGAACGGAATATGGGCCATTCACACCGACGAGACGCAATTGGCTCAACGCCTGGGCAACGGCATCCGGATAGTCGCGCACGTCGGCTGGCAGGGTCATGATCGGATTGCTGGATGCCTTCGCGGATGCCCTGGATGTTTGCTTTGCCATAGCCATTGAAAATGGCGCGGTCCTCGGCGAAGGCAATCTTCTTTAGCTGCGTCCTTGGCGGGTTGCCAATCCGAGTCGTCTGAGCCACGCTCGACATCGTCTATGGCCTGGCGTGTGAGCTCAAAGGGAACGCGTAATTCCACAAATGCCTTCACTTCGCGCTGTCTCGCGAGGATGCCCTCAGCGGGGGCGCGATCTCGAACAGATGGCCTGTGCGAGACTGCGGGCAAAGCAACTCCGCCGGGAGTCGGGCACATCCACAACTCGCCGGCCAGCCAGATAGCGCTTGAGCGTCCGGGTCGTTTCCTCCTCGATTTGCTCCCACGCAGCGTCTGAGATTGGTGCTAACTCCCGATGGAGGTTATTCATGTCGTTCTCCTTTAAGCGATCCTATTCCAAGTGATGTGTCGCGCACTTATGATGGCGCAGGTGATTGATCCGATTCCACGGGCGGCGTAGCGATTGCCGCGGCTGCGGGCTCCTCTTCGCCGACGCCCTCAAGAAACGTTGCCGAAGGCGCGAAGAATAAGCCGCCGGTTACTGCACGGCTAAAGTCCAGCAGCCGGTCATAGTTGCCGGGCGGACGTCCCACGAACATATTCTCAAGCATAAGTTCAGTGATGCGCGGCGTCCGGCAGTAGCCGATGAAGTAGGTGCCGAACTCGCCTCGGCCCGGTTGCCCGAAGGGCATGTTGTCGCGCAGGATCTTGAGCCTCTTTTCCATTCTCCACGATGACCGTCAGCGCGGAATGTGCCGAGGTTGGCTTTGTGGCGTCATCCAGTTCGATATCCGACAGTTTCTTGCGGCCGATGATGCGTTCCTGCGCCTCTGTCGAGAGGGCATTCCAGCCCTTCATATCGTGAAGATATTTCTGGACGAGCACATAGCTTCCGCCGGCAAAGGGTGCGTCCTCTTCGCCAACGAGCGCGGCCTCAAGAGCAACAGTCGCCTCTTGGATTCTCCGTGCCATCGACAAAACCTATAAGGTCCCGATCCTCGAAATAGCGAAATCCTTGTACCTCGTCGGCGGACGTCAACGGCGTCGCCGATGCTTTCCATGATCTGCGTCGCCAACTCAAAACATATGTCCATTCGTCCGGCGCGGATATGAAACAGCACGTCGCCCGGAGTGGCCACGGCATGGCGGTTGCCCGACCGGAATTCCCGAAAGGGATGCAGTTCAGCCGGCCGCGGACTACCGAAGAGCCGATCCCAGGCATCCGATCCGAACCCAACAATACAAGTAAGTCCAGCATCGATATCGCGGAACTCTACCGCGCGAATCAGTCCAGACAGGTCGCCGCAGAACGAGCGCATAGCGGCATAACGACTCCGACTCCGGCTTGATGGTAACTACAAGGAATATCGCCGCGCGCGTGAGCGGTCCGAGCACGGGCTGCGGAAGCGGAACCTGGTCTTGTCCTTTAGTCATAATCTTGCAACTCGTGTCGACCTTCTATGTTTCTGCTTCCTATCCAATCCTAACTTCACTGTGCGCGGTTGTACCAGTATAAGAAAGCAACCCACCGATTCTTTGGTGCCTGAATCGGTGCGGGCGCGAACCAGTTAGCCTCTGCGAACGAGCGGAGTGCTGTCCGTGGCGTGCCATCGTCACGCTCGATGAAGGCAACTTCAGGCTCGCCGGCGTCGAATTTGTAACGTGCACGCGGCCGCGCAACGAAGGATGCCAGGCAAATTACACGGGACCGCCCCCACGCTGGTTTAGCGCACTTTTTTGTGCACTCTTGGGCTCATTTAGAATCTGAAAGTTACGGGAACAGTATCCTCTGATCAAATAAATATGGTGCATGCCTACATCTCGAAACACATTGTCACACCAGAAGGCACGCAACCGGGCGCGCTTCTCGTCGAAGATGGGACGATACAGGCCGTCTGCCGGCTCGCGGAAATTCCAGCCGATTCTGTAAAACACGACTGCGGCAACGACGCGCTCCTGCCCGGGCTAGTGGACACTCACGTCCACATCAACCAACCGGGGCGCACCGAGTGGGAGGGCTTCCGCACCGCAACCCGCGCAGCCGCAGCCGGCGGTTACACCACGCTGATCGACATGCCATTGAATTGCCTCCCCGAGACGACTACCGTAGCTGCACTTCAGGAGAAGCGATCCGCCGCACAAGGAGAGTGCTTCGTCGATTGGGCGCCGTGGGGAGGAGCAGTCGCAGACAATCAACAACACATTCTGCCTCTTGCGCATGCCGGCGTTCTTGGCTTCAAATGCTTTCTCATCTACCCCGGCTGCGACGGCTTCACCATGATCGACCAGCAACAGTTAGAAGCCGCTCTCCCCTCAATTGCCGAGTCGGGCCTTCCTCTTCTGGTCCACGCGGAGTTGGCAGGGCCAATCGACGCGGCGATGAAAACACTAAACACCGCAGATTGGCGAATCTACTCAACCTATCTCGCATCCCGCCCGGATCAGGCAGAGCTTGAAGCAATCCGGCTAATGATCCGTCTCTGCCGCCAATACAACTTCCATCTGCATATCGTCCACCTCTCCACCGCGCTGGCTCTGGAAGAACTCCAGGCAGCCCGTGCCGAAGGCCTGCCGATCACAGTCGAGACGTGTCCGCATTACTTGCACTTTTCCGCCGAGGAGATCGCCGACGGTGCAACTCTGTTGAAGTGCGCTCCGCCGATCCGCAGCAAGAAAAACCAGCAGCAGTTGTGGAACGGACTTCGTAGCGGAGTCATCGACATGATCGTCACTGATCATTCGCCCTGCCCACCAGCGATGAAGCGCCAGGATGCGGGCCGCTTCGACTTGGCCTGGGGCGGAATTGCCAGCCTCTCCCTCGCGCTTTCGATCATCCATACGGAATGCAGACAGCGGGGATTCTCTCTCAACGAGATCGTCCGTTGGATGAGCGGCGCGCCCGCAAAGCTCGCAGGACTGGATCATCTCCTAGGTGCACTCAAACCCGGCCGCGAAGCCAACTTTGTCATCTTCGACACCGGCGCGGAGTTTACCGTCACTGCCGACAGACTTCATTACCGCCACACAATCTCGCCGTATCTCAACGAAACGCTTCGCGGTGTGGTGAGAGCAACGTACCTCCGCGGAGAGGCGGTGTACCACGAAGGCAACTTCGCGGCAGCGCCCTCTGGAAGCGAGGTCACGCTATAGTAGGCAGACGAACATGAACAAAGTTCTCGCCCGATGGAACTCGCTCGATGCCGCCGACGCCGCTCGCGAAGCGCTTCCCTGCTGCGGCTCACAGGCATGGGCGATCGCGCTTGCCTCCAGCCGGCCGATTACGGACGAAGGGACTTTGATCGAAACATCGAACCGGATCTGGCTTGCTCTTCCCGAAGAGGCCTGGCAACAGGCGTTCGACAGTCATCCGCGCATCGGGCAAACCCATGCTCAAACTCACGCAACCGCGGAATCGCTGCGCTGGTCGGCGCAAGAGCAGCGTGCAGCGCTCTCCGAGGACGAGACCGCCAAGCTTGCGCTCGAAGAGGCAAACCGCCGTTACGAACAGAAGTTCGGACGAATCTTCATCGTCTGCGCGACTGGAAAAACCCGAGCCGAGATCCTCACTATTCTCGAATTGCGAATGAAGAACGATCCCGCGACAGAGCTCCGCGAGGCCGCCGAACAACAACGTCAGATCACGCAACTTCGCCTTCATCGCTGGCTGGAGTCACAATAACCATGGGCATCTCAACACACATTCTCGACACTGCGCTCGGACGTCCAGCCGCGGATGTTCCCCTGACTCTCGCCTTTTTCACGAACGGTGTTTGGTCACTTATCAACGATGACGTTACCGACGCGGACGGCCGCTGCAAACATCTATTGCCTCCGACGCAGCCTTTGCAGCGTGGTTCCTACCGCATCCACTTCAAAACTGAAGATTACTTCAAACGGAACCACCTTGCGGGACTCTATCCTTTTGTTGAGATAGTCTTCACGGTGTCGGACAACGATCAGCATTACCATATTCCATTGCTCCTGACTGCAAACGGCTACACCACTTACCGAGGAAGCTGACCAATGATCGAACTCGCTGAAAACCGCTATGGTAAGTCCCGCGTTCGCCTGATGAAGGTAACGCGCCATGATCATGGCCATGATCTTCGCGAATGGAATGTGCAGGTTCTCCTCAAAGGAGATTTCGATACCGCCCATACCCACGGTGACAACAGCAAGATTCTGCCAACCGACACGATGAAGAATACGGTCTACTCCATCGCGCGAAGCTCGAAGGCTACATCGATGGAAGACTACGCGAAGGAACTCGGCGATTTTCTGCTCGGACGCAATCCGCAAGTCTCGTCGGCGTCGATCTGTATCGAAAGCACAATGTGGAAGCGCCTTACTATTGATGGCAAGCCGCACCCCAGCGCATTCATGCGCGGCAGCGACGAGCGCCAGACAACCACAGTTGAGCGCGTACAGGGCGGCAGTTTTCACATACTCTCCGGCCTCGACAATCTCGTTCTACTCAAGACAGCAAACTCCGGCTTCGAGGGCTACATCAAGGATTCGCTCACCACGCTCAAGGAGACAAATGACCGGCTCTTCGGGACCGCCGTCAGCGCTGAGTGGCGCTATACATCCAGCGATCTCGACTTCGACGCTGTGCGTGCGACAATACGCGAGACAATGCTTCGCATCTTCGCAAACCACCACAGCAAGTCTGTCCAGGAGACGCTTTACGAAATGGCAGAGAGCGCTCTTGAAGAGGGACTGAGATAGATGACATCAAGATCACTATGCCAAACAAACACTGCCTGTTGGTTGACCTCTCTCGATTCGGTCAGGACAATCCAAACGAAATCTTCGTGCCCACAGATGAGCCGCACGGCTATATCGAAGCGCGCGTCCGGCGCACACTTTGATATCAGCCGATAAGCACTCATGAAAGGTATATACACAGAACGCTCCTCCCGCGTAATCGCCCGTTGCCGCGAGATCGCATCGTGCACTGAGGTTCCTGGCGAGATCACGCGACTCTTTCTGACACCATCTATGAAGGGAGTTCATGCTCTGGCTGCGCAAATGGATGGAGGCCGCTGGCATGACAGTGCATGTGGATGCCATCGGTAATTTGCGCGGCCTCTACTCCGGCGAAGCGCCGCAGTCTCCACGTCTAGTCATCGGTTCGCATCTTGATACAGTGCCTAACGCAGGAGCCTTCGATGGCATTCTTGGAGTTGTTCTGGGGCTTGCCGTCGTCGAAGAGCTGCAGGGCCGGCGTCTTCCATTTGCAATTGAGGTAATCGGATTTTCCGAAGAAGAGGGTGTACGCTTCCGCAAACCATTTCTCGGAAGCCTCGCTCTCATTGGCAAGTTGGACGCCGAGATACTCGCACGCATTGATCACAACGGTGTCAGCGTTATAGAGGCAATCCAAGAACATGGCCTCGATCCGGCGCAGCTTCCATCCGCAGCGCTGTCGAATGAGGCCTTCGCCTATCTTGAGTTTCATATCGAACAAGGTCCGGTCCTTGAGAGCGAAGATGCCGCGCTCGGAGTCGTCGACGCGCTTGCCGGTCAGACACGCATGCAACTCGTCTTTCTCGGTCAAGCCAACCACGCGGGCACGACACCGATGAACCTGAGACACGACGCGATGGCCGCTGCCGCCGAATGGATCGTCGCAGTCGAGGACTATGCAAAATCCCACGATGGACTCGTCGCAACCGTAGGTGAGGTAGATCTCTCACCCAGCGTGGTAAACGTCATCGCCGGACGCGCCACCGTTTCGCTTGACGTACGTCACGCCGACGACACCACCCGTCAAACCGCGGTCGATGACCTGATGGAAGTTGCAAAGGCAGCCTGTCTCAAACGCGGAGTGCAGGTTACAACGCACACGCAACTCGAACAGGCTGCCGTCCCCCTTGACTCTCATCTGACGAAGATCCTGCAAAATGCGGCTGCCAAAGCGGGCTTTCCCAGCCGCATCATAACCAGCGGGGCAGGCCACGATGCGATGATTCTCGCGCCATACGTCCCCTCGGCTATGCTCTTCCTTCGCAGCCCGGGTGGTCTAAGCCATCATCCGGACGAAAACGTGTTCCCACAGGACGTAGAAGCCGCGCTCGCGACGGCGATGGAGTTCCTTTTGCAGTTGCGCGATGATAGAACGAACTCCAAGGACGGACATGCATAAGCTCGGACAAACTCGCAGCACCAATCAGCGCGATCATCTCCTCCACACGCCCGACACCTTCGTCCGCACCGTACTCCCGGGCATGGAGCGCGCAACGGCTATCGTACACATCTCGCCCGCAGGTGGCGCGGCCTTCACGCAGTACACGGCAGAGTTGGAGCCTGGGGGCAGCCTCGGCCACACCTCCAATCAACGATTCATCTATACGCTCGAAGGCGCTGTGGATCTCGCGACAGACGCGACCTTCCATTCGCTGACGGCTGGCAGCTTTGCCTATATTCCCGAGGACCATGCGCACACAATTGCCGCGCAACAAGCCTCCCGGCTTGCCGTCATTGAAAAACCGTACGAGGTCATAGGCTCTGCGCCCGCGCCCGAAGTGCTCATTGGCCACGAAGAAAAGACTCTATCCGTTCCGCTCAACGACGACCCCGACCTACAGGTTCGCAGCTTTCTGCCCGCCTCTCCCTCTTTCGACTTTGCAGTCAACACGATGACCTATCAGCCCGGCGCCGCTCTAAGTATGGTCGAAGTGCACGTCATGGAGCACGGTCTACTAATGCTCGAAGGCGGAGGCATCTATCGACTCGGCGATCACTGGTACCCCGTTACCGCGGGCGACTTCATCTGGATGGGCCCATTCTGCCCGCAGTGGTTTGGCGCAATTGGAAAAGGTCCCGCGAAATATTTGATCTACAAGGATTGGAATCGCCACCCGCTGGTCTAGACTTCGTATCTGACCTTGTGCGAATCGAAGGCAAAGGTAGACATCATGCAGATCCAAATCGATCAGGCGCGGCTGCTCAATGAACTCCAAGCCCTCGCCAAACTCACCGATGCCGAACCTGCCAGCGATGGCACGGCTGTCACTCGAGTGGTCTTCTCCGCCGATGACCTGCACGCCAGAGCGTGGCTTAAAGAGCTCGCTGCAGCTGAGGGCTTCGAGATCCGCGATGACGCCGTGGGAAACATCTTCATGCGCTGGGTGGGCACCGAGCCCGATCTTCCCGCAGTAGCGACCGGCTCCCACACCGACGCCATACCGCACGCCGGTATGTATGACGGCACCGTCGGCGTACTCGGTGGTCTGGAGGCGATGCGCGCCCTCAAGCGCAGTGGCTTCCGTCCTCGCCGATCCATCGAACTCGTAATGTTCACATCGGAGGAACCCACGCGGTTCGGCATTGGATGTCTCGGCAGCCGTCTCCTATCCGGCACGCTCGATCCTGAACACGCGGACACTCTCCAAGACAAGGACGAGGTGCCTCTGAGAACTGTCCGTACCGAAGCAGGCTTTGTCGGCCCGCTCTCCACGGTGCGGTTGCCGCCGAATCATTACCACGCGTGGATTGAGCTGCACATCGAGCAAGGCCCCCTGCTCGAGCGCGAAGGCATTCCCCTTGGAATCGTCACCAGTATCGCTGCCCCGGCAGGCTATCGCTTCACCATTACCGGCTTTGGCGGTCACGCCGGGGCCCTCCTCATGCCAGATCGCAAAGACGCGCTCTGCGCCGCCGCCGAACTCATCCTCTCAGTCGAAAAACATGCCCTCGCTACGGGAGCGATCGACACCGTAGCCACTGTCGGAACCTGCGCAGTCCACCCGGGCGCCGTCAACAGCGTCCCCAGCCGCGTCGTCCTTCAGCTCGATATTCGCGACATAGACCCCAACCGCCGCGAAGCCGTCATGGAAGCCGTTCGCCGCGACTGCGAGGAGTTGCGCCAGCGCCGCAAGGTCAACATCACGGAAGAGCTGGTCAACGCCGACGCTCCCGCTCAGTCCTCTCCGCACACCATCCAATTGATCGAAGCGGCCTGCGCCGAACAGGGAATTCCGTACAAAGAGATGGTAAGCCGCGCCTACCATGACTCGCTGTTCATGGCTCGAGTCGCTCCCATCGCGATGATCTTCATTCCATGCCGCAATGGCGTCAGCCACCGGCCCGACGAATACGCCGCACCCGCAGATATCACTTTAGGGGTAAACGTACTTGCCTCAGTCCTTGCTAAGCTAGCATCAGAGTAGGCATACGCCCCGGCATGGCAATCGAATCCATCAATCCCGCGACGAACAAGCTTCTACGCCGCTTCGAGCCGCTCACAGAAGAGGCTGCGCGCCAAAAGATCGCTCTCGCCGCTGACGCTTTTCGCTCCTACGCGGCTGTCCCGCTCGACCATCGCGCCCTCTGCATGCGCAAGCTCGCGTCCATTCTCGAAAACGAGACTGAAGATTTCGCAACGCTCATCACGCTCGAGATGGGCAAACCGCTCGACGCCTCTCGATTTGAGATCGCCAAGTGTGCCGACGCCTGCCGGTACTACGCCGAGCACGCCGCTCGCATCCTCTCGCCTGAGTCCATTCCTACGGACCCGAACTACAGCTATGTCCGGTGGGACCCGCTCGGCGTCGTCCTTGCAGTCATGCCGTGGAACTTCCCGTTTTGGCAGGTCTTTCGTTTTCTCGCACCTGCTCTGATGGCGGGCAACGTCGCCCTGCTGAAACATGCATCGAACGTCCCCCAGTGCGCACTCGCAATTGAATCGCTCGTTCGGCGCGCCGGTTTCCCGCGCGGAACTTTCCAGACCCTCCTGCTCGAGGTCAATCAGGTCGAGACCATCCTAGGCGACGAGCGCATCGCTGCAGTGACCGTCACCGGCAGCGAGACCGCGGGCCGTGCCATCGGAGCCCAGGCCGGCTGGCTCATCAAGAAGTCGGTCCTCGAGCTCGGCGGGAGTGACCCCTTCATCGTCATGCCGTCCGCCGACCTTGACCTGGCGGTAGAGACCGCAGTACGTGCACGCTGCGTGAACAGCGGCCAATCCTGTATCGCCGCGAAGCGCTTCATCGTTGCCGAAGAGATCTACGACGCCTTCGAATCGCGCTTCGTCAAAGGCATGGAGGCAGTTCGCGTCGGCGACCCCATGAAAGAGGGCACCGAGATCGGACCGCTCGCAACCGTCCGCGCGGTAGAAGAGCTTGAAAAACAGGTGAAGGCCGCGTCTCGCCTCGGCGCGCGCATCCTCACCGGAGGCGAGCGCATGTTAGGCGAAGGCAACTACTTCGAACCCACGGTCCTGACCGGCGTGCCCAGAAACTCCGCCGTCTATCGCGAAGAACTCTTTGGCCCCGTAGCAATGCTCTTTCGCGTCCAGGATCTCAACGAAGCCATCGAGGTCGCCAACGACACGCCGTTCGGTCTCAGCGCCTCCGCCTGGACCCGCGAACCCGCGGAAGAGCAGCGCCTCGTCTCTGAGCTGCAATGCGGCGCGGTCTTCCTCAACGCCATGGTCTCGAGCGACCCCCGCCTGCCCTTCGGCGGCATCAAACGCTCCGGTTACGGACGAGAACTCTCGGCCGCTGGAATGCGCGAGTTCCTCAATGCGAAGACCGTGGTCATCTCTTCGGCCGGCTCCGCGAACGACCCCGCCGGTAAGCCTTATCTTCTGTCTGCCACAGACGCCCCCATACTTCGTTAGTCATCGAAAAAGCACAAGACGCCCCTTATCGGTTAAGCTACGGTGTTCCTGCGAGGCGCTATCCGCTCGTCAGGAAGTTTCTTTACACGCATCTCAGCCAGAGAGGATCCACATGCCCGATCTCAAGTACTTCAGCGGCTTCGGCAACGAGTTCGCCACCGAGGCCCATCCAGGCGCCCTTCCCGTCGGCCAGAACGCGCCCCAGCAGGCCCCACTCGGTCTTTACACCGAGCAGTTAAGCGGAACCCCCTTCACCGCGCCACGCCTGCTCAACCGACGCTCCTGGACCTACCGCATCCGCCCCTCCGTCATGCACAAACCCTACGAGCGGATCGCAAACGGCCTCGTCCGCTCCAGCCCATTCAACGAGGTCGAGACCACCCCCAGCCAACTCCGCTGGGATCCCCTTCCCCTGCCCACCAAGCCAACCGACTTTGTCGATGGCTTGACCACCCTGGCCGGCAACGGCGATTTCAGCATGCACTCCGGTAACGCGATTCACATCTATGCCGCAAACAAGAGCATGACCGATCGATTCTTCTACTCCGCCGACGGCGAGCTGCTCTTCGTCCCCCAGTTGGGAAAACTGATGCTGCACACGGAGCTAGGAATTCTCAGCCTCGCGCCGGGAGAAATCGCAATAGTCCCTCGCGGCATCAAATTTCGCGTCGAGCTGCTTGAGTCTCAAGCCCGCGGCTACGTCCTCGAAAACTATGGCGCAAGCTTCCGCCTGCCCGAACTCGGCGCAATCGGTGCCAACGGCCTAGCCAACAGCCGCGATTTCCTCACCCCGCACGCCGCCTACGACGACCGCGACAACGGCACCTTTCAGGTCGTCGCAAAGTTCCAGGGAAATCTCTGGGCCACCGATTTTGACCACTCCCCGCTTGACGTCGTTGCATGGCACGGCAACTACGCCCCCTGCAAATACGACCTCGCCCGCTTCAACTGCATCAACTCCGTCAGCTTCGACCACCCCGACCCGTCGATCTACACCGTCCTCACGTCACCTAGCGAGATTCCCGGCACCGCCAACGTGGATTTCGCGATCTTCCCGCCACGCTGGATCGTCGCCGAACACACCTTCCGTCCGCCGTGGTTCCATCGCAACTTCATGAACGAGTTCATGGGGCTGGTCAAGGGCGAGTATGACGCCAAGGCTGAAGGCTTCACCCCCGGCGGAGCCAGCCTGCACAATTGCATGAGCGGTCACGGCCCGGACGCCGAGACCTTCGACCGCGCGAGCAAAGCCGAGTTGAAACCCGTAAAGCTCGACGGCACCCTCGCATTCATGTTCGAGACCCGCTTCGTCTGCCGCCCAACGAAGTTCGCCATGGACACTGCCGCACGACAGCACGAGTACTACACCTGCTGGCAGACCCTGAAGAAGAACTTCAACCCGGCGACTTGATCATCGCGTAGATCTCAACAAACAAACGGCGCAACCAATTCCTCTGGTTGCGCCGTTCTAGCAAAGACGATGGTTAGAAGGTGAAAGACATCTGCAGTGAAACCTGGCGCAAAGCAGAGGAACTCGTGAACGGTCGCCCGGCAAGTTGAGTCGATCTGCCGAAGTTCTGCGACCCTAGTGTTCCATTCGGCGTAGAAAGATCCTCGTTGTTGAACAGGTTCAACACCTGAACACCAAGGCCAAGGTTATACCGCTTGCCCGTGCTGCCGAATCCACCACCACCGGGACCACCTCGGCCACCACCACCACCACCGCCGCCCGGACCACCTCGGCCGCCACCCGGACCGCCCGGTCCACCGGGACCACCAGGGCCGCCGCCACCTTGACCTTGCCTCTGGGCCGCCGCCGCAGTCAAAGGACCGAAGCCAAACAGCTTGGTAAGACGGACATTCGTGGTGAACAGAGCAGGTCCAGTGCAGGCGTTAATCGGAATGGGCGTGTAAGCGGTACCTGCTGGCGGCGTAACGAAACTGCCGCAGCCCGGAATCGTATTCGATACAACTCCATTAACCGTTTCCCCGGTGGAACTCCATTGGCCGGACCGAACGCCGGTCTGGAATTAGATTGCCCCGAGCCATTCACAATGCCGGTTGTAATGTTGTATGGCGTGCCTGCCGACAGGATGATGATCGGGCTGACCGTAATCGCGTGCGGCAGATTCAGAGAGCCGAACAGGAAGAGCCGATACCGCGTATCGAACGTCGCACGGCCATAGTCCTGCCCAATGTCGTAGAAATTGGTAGCTGGAAATGTTGTGATACCGCCCGTATCGGATTTTGCATAGTTCAGCACGCCATAACCCGAGACAGTAAAGATCCGGCTCGTGCGAACGTTGACATTAGCAACCAGCTGATTCTGCCGAAAGACGCCCCCCGACTCGTAGGTATCCTGAACAATCGGATGGGCGCCAGGCGCAGGCGGTATCGGATAAATAAAATTGCCGTTGGCATCGACACCGGTCGGCGAATTCGCGTTGATGCTGTAAAACTGGTGAACGCCGTCGGCACGAATGTAGTTCACCGACAAAGTCGCTCCACGAAAGAGCTGCTGATCCACTCCAAGAGCGTAGTGGAGCGTATACGGGGCACGAAGGTTCGGCGATGCCTGTACCGTCTTACTACCGCCCGAATTGACGCCCGTGCAGGCAGTTATATTTTCCGGTGTGCAGGCAGGACTTGGATTCGTCAACTGAGTCTGGATCTGGTTGATGCCGTTCGATTCAATCGTCGTCATCACGTTCGGCAGTTGATAACGGTCATAGAAGATTCCGAACCCTGCATTAAGAACCGTCTTCGGACTGCTCGACGCCTTGCCCAGGCCATAGCGAACGGATACGCGCGGCGCAAAATCATGATTGCCCGACAGGTGATTCTGCGTCTCAAAGCGAATTCCGTAGCTGACCGACAGATTCGGACGCGCCTTCCAGTCGTCCTCGGCATAGAGGCCGAGATCCACAAGCGTGGCGTTGGCCGGATGCACAATCTGACTGATTGTGAACTGGCTCGCCACATTGTTCTGATACGCCGCAGTTGAATTATTTTGGCAGGGGGCAACCAGGCAATCGTAGGTAAATGTGCCATTGGTCCCTGCGGTCGTCGTGTTCGAATCGCTGGTAGACCTCAATCGTCCGCCGAACCGAATGAAGTTCTTGGTCAGCTGAATCGACGTGTAGTTCTGCACCTCAAAGTGATTCTGATAGTCCGAGGAGCTTCCAGTAGGGGCGCCACCACCGGTAAAGTTTCCCAGCACCTGGATCGTCGATGCCGTGCTCAGGGCCGTCTCTGTTGCGCTCTCGCGCTGATACTCGAACCGCGTCTCGTTGATAATGCGCTGGCTCACGACCTGGGTATCACTCACCTGGAGTGTCGTCTCCGACGAGCTGGAGTTATAACCCGCGGTGGGAAGAACCAATCCGCCAACGCCAACGTTGTTCTGATCATTCACCTCATACATAAAGCGGGTGACCAGGGTGTTCTTCTCGCCCAGAGCGTAGTCCAGGCGGGGGTTGATGTCGGTCCGCGACTGCGGCTCCGGGTTCGCAACGGCATAGGCGCAGGTGATCTGGCCGCTAGGGCAGGTCAGATTCGGGTCGAACGCCGGCATGTTCAAAATCGTTGCGTTCACAAGGTTGTTGTCCTGGATCGCGCGATGCGAACCCGACAACGTAAACGACGCATTTTTCGATATCGGACCTGTGATATTTCCGAGCACAAAGATCGTATGATACGGCGGCTGCGTCTGCTCCGGCTGTCCCGCCGTGTTGAATGCATTCAACAAAGGATTGCCTGAATTCAACGCGGATGTGATGCCCTGCAGATTGAACTGACCGTGAAATTTATCGGTGCCCGGCTTGGTGAACACCTCGACGCGTCCATAGCCCAGACGATCGTACTGCGCAGAGAATGGATTCTGATTGATACGAATCTCGCGGATAGACGACTTGGGAGGAAGCTGCCCACCCGTAAACCCATCGACATAAATCTGCCCGCCGTTCGGCCCCGCTGCCGGACCGGCAAGCGCAGTCAACTCCGACGAAAGTTCATCAGGGTCATCCGAAAGCGCATCAAGATCCTTGCCCTTCAGAACCGTCGCACTCGCGTTACTGTCGGCGTCCACGCTTACCTGTGCGGCCTGCGCAGTCACGTTAACCTCTTGCTTCTGTTCCTGAATCGCCATCTGCGCGTCAAGCGTCAGAGTCTGCCCCGCGGTGACCCTCACCCCTTGTTTCACGAAGGAGGCGAAGCCCGACATCGTCACGGTCACAGAATACGTTCCAGCCGGAACACCGCGCAGCACATAGGTTCCGTCGCTCTGCGACTGCGTAATCAGCGGCTTCCCCGAGGCCGGTGTGAACGTCACCGTGGCACCCGGAATCACAGCATTTTCAGGATCGGCAACCACGCCTCGGACCGTCGACCCTGTCGTTTGGGCGCGTGTAACCAGAGGCGTCAAAGCCAGAAAAAAAAGTATGGCAATCTTCAAAGTTGCGCGAAATGACATTACTACTCCTCAAAATAATTTCCATCGTTGCCGTTCGTAAAAAAGCTACCGACCGCCTCCGCCACCGCCGCCTTCAGGCTCCCCTCCGCCCAAGGACCAAGGAGACAGCGTCATTGAGGGTGCACCTGGTGTCGCTGCCAAAATCGGTTCGACTCCGGATAATAGAGTCACAGCCGTTACGACGACGCTTCCCGGATCCGGCTGCGACGCCACAATCATCACTGCATCTCCCACCTTCAGGTCGGCGATCGTCTTGTTGGGCAGCCGGCTCACCATCTGCGACAGATCCCCGCCGGCCGATCGTCCCGCCCCGCCTGGTCGCTGCTCACCCGATGGGCTTGCCTGACCGCCTCCAGCAGCTCCACCGCCGCCCGGAGCTCCGCTACCCGCACCAGCAGCACCGCCCTTTGCCCGCGCGGCAAACATCGCCGCAGCCTGCGGCGGAAGCGTGCGAATGCTTGAGTTAGCAGTGATGTTCACCGTAATAGTCTTCTTTGTTGCGAGATCTTTCAGAGTCAACTTCCCGCTAGCAGCATCGATCGTTGCAATCAGGCCCGCCAGATTCTTGAACGATCCACTCACCACCTCTTCGGCCTGTATCGACATCCCATCGTCGGACTTCGTTCCGCGCACGCGAAGTTGATCGCCCGCCTGGATCTGTGCCAGCGTCCCCGGTTTTGCATCCTCGAACTTCACCGAATCTCCGGCGTAGCGTCGGAACTGTGTTGTAGCCGACGTATTGACGGCTATCTCCTTCACACCCACAGAAACGGTCAATACACCTGTGCCGGCATTCACCGATTTCACAA
This sequence comes from uncultured Acidobacteriaceae bacterium, assembly GCA_963754765.1. Classification (GTDB taxonomy): domain Bacteria; phylum Acidobacteriota; class Terriglobia; order Terriglobales; family Acidobacteriaceae; genus Edaphobacter. The sequence continues at coordinate 51,424 of CAVWHJ010000014.1, forward strand.
TTCCGCCAGTCCCGCGCTTCTGCCAGTCTGCCTGCTCCGCCTCATGCTTTTGAGCGATGTCGGTGGACTTCATCAGGATCACGCGCGATGCCGCAAAAGCGCTTGCACTATCGCCGACCTTGCCGCTCACCAGGACACGATCCCCCACCGCAATATCGCCCAGAGTAATGCTCTGCGCTGTCTTCAGATCGGTACTGCCCGGCGCCAACTGCAGGATGCGCGCACCATCCGCCACGCTGACAGCAACCTCCTGGCCCGCGTCCGTCTTCAGCGTCAGGCTATTTCCGGAAACAGCTTTCACCGTCCCAATCTGTCGTGCAGCTGCGGGCGCCGCGGCAGGCGCCTGCGCCATCGCCACAGCTCCGATCGAACACAAAACCGCCATGGGCACAACAAGACTACCTCTCAACGTAACACTCCGAAATACACTGAATCCCTTCAACATCGCCTTACCTCAGATTTGATGCAAATTGCAGTGGTCGCTTCAGATAGCCCGCTAAAGTCGCCAGTCTCTAGGAAGACGATTAAGCACCGCAAAAGTTTCCGCCGGAGACAATACTTCCGTATTGAACCTGACGAAACTAAAGCGAACAGAGTCCGAGGCCCGACCGATCCCTCTTATGATACCCGTTGCAGTCTCCGCTCCTCTTATTGCGCGGCCAGTAATTCCTTCACCGCTCGTTCCAGCTGCGCATCTGTGCCCGCCTGCGTCTCTCCCAATGGACGCTCCACCTCAACATCCACAGGTCGTGGATGCATCTCCATCGTCTGGCCGCGCATGTCCTGAATCCGCCACCCAGGCACACGCACAGTGGAACCATCAATCAGCGGCTGCGCCCCAGTGAAAATTATCCAGCCCGCAGTCGGTTGCCCCACCACCTTGCCCAACTTCAACGATCGGTACCCTTCCGTGAAGTCCTCCGCATCCGACAGCGAAGACTCGTTTGTCACCAGCACCGTCGGCAGACCCAGCGCCCTCTGGCCAAGATTTTGTCGTGACGGCACAGGCGGCAGATCGCGCGGCGTCATCGTCAGGTAGTTCTTTCTGGTAAAGACATCCAGCGCATATCCGTTGATATATCCGCCATTGTTGTTACGCACGTCGACCACAACGCCTTGCTTAGCCTCATTCTGCGCATCAAGATCGATATACAGCTGCTGCAGCGAAGCATCGCTCATATCCGCAATATGGACATAGCCAATCTTCCCGCCGCTCAAGCGATCAACCAGCGTGCGCCGCTCCTCGACCCACTGCCGATACAGCAGGCCCACCGCAGCGACAGACGAGACCGGCCGCACCACGACATCGCGCGTCTTGCCGTCCGTCTCTATGCCGAGCACCACCCGCTTGCCGACAGTATCCTGCAACATCCCGTCAAGATTCTTCCTCCCAACAGCTTCGCCATTCACACTCACCAGGCGGTCTCCCGGCTTAATCGTGCCTTCAATAGCCGCGGGCCCCAGCGCAATCACCTCGCGAACGATCAACCCTTTCCCTGCCTCGTACGCCTCGCGATCGAATCGCAACCCAAGATTTCCTACCTGCACCGGCTGTGGCCCATTGCCCGGCCCCATCCCCCGATTGATGCCCGAATGCGAAGAGTTCATCTCTCCGATCAGCAAATTAATATCGCGCCGCAACTCATCCGATGTCTGCACACCGGCAATATACGGAGCCCACTCGTCGTGCAACTTCAGCCAGTTATGCCCATTGAAGTTTGCGTCGTAGAACCGCCGGTTCAACGTCTCCCACGCCTCCTCAAACACCACCTTCTTCTCCGCGTCGAAATCGATCAGCATCGGCGCGGTAACTGCAATCGACTTCGGCGTCCGCGATTCGACCGTAATCGACTTCACCATACCGTTCTCGAGCGCACCACTCTCGAGATAGAACACGTCCTTCGCATCCGGAGTGAACGCGTAGTTGCTCTTGCGTCCCGGCGTCGACGTCAGTTGCCGCGCAACCGGTGGTTCTTTCGCAAGCTCATCAAGGTTGTACGTATACAGGCTCTGCTGATTCGCCGCGCGAGCCGCAAACAGCAGCGTCTTGCCATCCGGACTGATCACCGGCTCCTCCACATTCAACCCCAACGGCAAGAACGTCAGCCGGCTGCGGATTCCCTCGAACACAATCTTCACTGGTGCCGGCTCTGGTTTCTTCTTTGCATCTGCGCAGCAACCGCCGGTGCATCCGTCTTCTCCTCACTCTGCGGAGTCACCGTCGGAGTGGTCGGAGTGCCCGGTGTCTTCGATGGACGGAACAGCTCTCGGAACTCATCCTCGCGATACTTCGGCACGTGCGGCAGCAGGTCGACACGCGCAATCTGCGCCTGTTCGCTGCGCTGCGCCGTGTCAAACAGAATGTACTTCCCATCTGGCGACCACGCGATCTCGCCAATCTCGCCGTTCGCAAGAAAACTTATCGGATGCGACTCGCCGCCCGCAGCCTCCACAACCATCACATTGCGAAACGAGCGATTATCATCCGCCGTGTACGCGACCCAACGGCTGTCCGGCGACCACGCAATCGACGACCTCGGCAGCGCCCCGCTCGCCACCATCCGGTCCGTAACGGCAGCCCCGGCCTGCGTCGGCACCGACAGCACACGCAGCTCTTTGTCGTTGCGAAGATACGCCACGCTCTTGCCATCTGGAGACCACCTCGCCTTGGTATCCTCATTGCCCGGCGGCGTTAGAACACGTCTCTTCCCGGTCGCAAAGTCGTACATCAGCAGGTTGTGCCCACTGCGCCTCACCCGTACCCGCCTCCGAACGATAGACCAGCTTCATTGAATCCGCCGACCACACCGGATCGCTCTCCGCCGTCGCCGTGTGGGTCAGTCTCTGCGCCTCGCCTCCATCCTTCGCACTCGCCGCAAAGACCTCGCCATGCGCGATCACCGCGATCTTTTTTCCATCCGGCGACAACGCCAGGGTGCTGAAGTTCGTCTCCGTCACATGCGTCACACCCGGCGACGATGGAACCCCGCGCAATGTAATCGGCACACGCTCAGCCTTGCCCGTCGCCGTGTCCGCCTTCCAGATCGTGAAATTGCGCTCGAACACAATCGTCTTTCCACCGTCTCCGATGCTGGGCCACAACACGCGCCCGTCCTTGAAGTGAGTCAGCTCCTTCGCTGCGCTCGGCGTGGCCAACGGTACAGACCAGAGATTCTCCGCGCCCGACGCATCGCTCATATAGAACAGCGTTTGCCATCCGCCGACCACATCGGCCACGCATGTTTCGCGTCAGCCTTCAGGAGCATCTGATACTTTCCACTCTCGGCAACCGGCTTCAGCCACACCTCAGTCTCGTCGATGTGCGCATGCCCATTCCGCCACCACTGCGAACTGCTCAGACCCCTCGCCATCAACACAATCGTCTGCCCATCCGGTGAAGGCGCGCTCTCAAACTCGTTCAGATACCGCTCGTGACTCACCTCCAGCGGCGTACCGCCCGCCGTACTTACGCGAAAGATATCGCCCTGACCCGCAACATCATTCACCGCCGAAGTGAAGTAGATCCACTTGCCATCATGCGACCATCCATCCAGCGCATCCGGCCTGTCGGAGTAAGTCAGCCGCATCAACTCTCCCGTCGCAAGCGTCAGCACATAGATGTTTCCCGCGCCCGTCCGCGTCGAAACAAACGCCAGCTTCGTCCCATCCGGCGAGTACAACGGCCTCGACTCTGTCGCCGGATTCGTCACCAGCAGATGCGCCTCGCCGCCAGTCGCCGGCACCGTCCAGATATCGCCGCCCGATACAAACGCGATCTCCCTCCCATCAGGCGAGATCGCCGGATCGCTCAACGAGGGCAGCGCCGTCTGCGCCATCGCGCCCTTTCCCGCGAGTAACTGCACAGCAAACGAGCAGCACGCAGGAGCGAGCGGCGAAGAACCAGTGACATGGACAGACACTTCCCTTCAAATTGGATGAGTTGATGAAGAAATTCTACACAACCTGCCGGTTCTTCTCGCCACTCAGAATCGCGAGCGTATCGGGCGGCAGCTACAACTCCATCCGCAGCCTCCACATCATCGCGAGACGCGAGCAACAGCGGCAGCTGCGTCGGATCATCCAACTCCACCCGCTCGCGTCCCCAGATTGCACATCACCGTCACCACGCCGCGCTCCATCACCAGCCAGCGCTTCTCTTCATCGAACGAACCTTCGTCTGCCCCGGCTCTCCATCGTTCAACGAAGGCGACGCCTCGCCGCAAACGAATCAGCCTGCGATACCACTCCAGCATCTCCTCGTGCCGACCCTCGTGCACCTCGTCCCAATTCAGCTTCGACCGCTCGAAACGTCTCCACTCCTCCGGATCAGGAATATCCTCCGGATTCCACCCAAACGCCGCAAACTCGCCCCTTCCGCCCCTCCTTCACCGCCTTCGCCATCTCCGGATCTTCATGGTCCGCAAAGTATAGAAACGGCGTCGACGCCGCAAACTCCTCCCCCTGAAAGATCATCGGAACAAACGGCGCCGTCAGCACAATCCCCGCCGCCACCTTCGCCCGATCCATCCCCACCATCTGCTCCAGCCGGTCGCCAATCGCGCGATTTCCCACCTGGTCATGATTCTGGATAAATCCCAGAAACTGATGCGGCGAAAGATCATCCACCGGCCTGCCCATGGCTTGCGCCCCGATACTGCGAATAAGTTCCCGTCGTGCACAAAAATCCTGCGTCAGCGACTTCGCCAGCTTCTCCATCGTCCCGAAATCCGCGTAGTAGCCCTTCTCGCTCCCTCCGCGTGCAGCACCGTAAACAGCGCATGATGGAAGTCGTCGCTCCACTGCGCATCCATCCCATAGCCGCCAGCCTCGCTCGGCTTCACCACCCGCGGATCGTTCAGATCGCTCTCCGCAATCAGCACCAGCCGCCGTCCCAACTCCGTCGACAACGCCTTCACCTCCTCCGACAGCTGCTCCATAAAATGCATCGCCGACCGATCGACAAACTCATGCACCGCATCCAGCCGCAGTCCATCGATGTGATAGTCCCGCATCCACATCAGCGCGTTGTCGCAGAAGAACCGCCGCACCTCATCGCTTCCCCATCCTCAAAGTTCACCGCGCCGCCCCACGGCGTGCGGTGCTTCTCCGTAAGATACGGTCCAAACTTTCCGCTGTAATTCCCCACCGGTCCAAAGTGGTTGTAGACCACATCCAGCACCACCGCCAGCCCGCGCGCATGGCACGCATCCACGAAGCGCTTCAACCCATCCGGCCCGCCATACTGCTCCGTCACCGCAAACAGCGCAGCCCCGTCATATCCCCACCCCTGCCCACCCGGAAACGCCGCCACCGGCATCAACTCAACATGCGTAATGCCAAGCTCGACCAGATAATCCAGCCGCTCAATCGCCGCATCGAACGTCCCCTCCGGCGTAAACGTCCCCACATGCAACTCATAGATCACCGCACGCGCAAGCGGAGGCGCCTGCCATCCGCCATCGCTCCACGCAAACGCCGTCTGGTCATAAACGCGCGACAGCCCATGCACTCCATTCGGCTGCCACTGCGACCGCGGATCGGGACACGCCTTCGGATCATCATCCAACGACGAACCCATAGTCTGTTCCCGGCCCCGCCTGCTCCACCGCAACGCTCCACCACCCGCGCTCATTCGGCCCGCGCATCGGATACGTCTCATCGCCAATCTTCACCGCAACCTTCCGCGCATTCGGCGCCCACACCGTAAACTCATGCATCGCTCTCGTCTCTCCCGAACCCTCGCGCACCAGCAGCGCCACCGGAAAATCCTTCAGCAACACCTTCATCGCAATCACACCGCCGCTCACCATCGCACCCGTCAGACGATTCCTCCATCTCCCCTCCGGCAACACCACCATCGTGTCCTTCCACGCTCCGTCCAGCTTCACCGTCAGCCTCGGCACCACCGTCACCACATCCTCGCCCCGCAGATACGCAATCGCATGATCGTGCTTCGCCCCATCCACCTCAATCGGCGTATAGTCCGCATCCGCGCCAAAGCACTCCGGCCGCTCTCGCCGCAACTGCAAGCGCCTGATGAATCGTCCACATCTTCGGCAGTCCTTCATCCGCCCGCCCCATCACCTCGCGCCGCAACGTCATCTCCGCGTCATCTGCTTCAACTCGCGCAACAGCCGCTTCCGCACCGCATAGTCCACCGGCCGCCGGTTGTCCGGATCCACCAGACTCAGATCCCACAGCTCCGCTCCCTGATAAAGATCCGGCACACCCGGCGCCGTATATTTCATCAGCGTCTGCGCCAGCGAGTTCACCCGCCCCGCATCCTGCACCCTCTCCACAAACTGCTGCAGCTCCCGCAGAAACGGCGCATAGTTCAGCGTCAGCTCGATAAACATCCTCAGCGCCTCTTCGAACTCCTTATTGTTCGCCACCCACGTCGTCTGCTGCTTCGCCTCGCGCACCGCCTTCAGCATGTACTCCTGCACACGCTCCATCGGCATCGGCCACGCGCCAATCAGCGTCTGGTAGTACAGATACTCCGTGTTCCGGTCCGGCATCGATCGGTCCCCGCGCATCTTCGTCCGGAACGCGCTATTCATCCGCGACCAGCGCTGCATCGCCGCGCCAAACTTCCCCGGAATCTCCGACAGCACCGCCAGCCGCGCCCTCACATCGTCACTGCGCTTCGTATCGTGCGTCGAAAGCGTCGTCATCGTCTGCGGATGCGTCGCCTGCATCTTCGCGCAGTACGCATGAAACTCCGCAACGCTCAACCCATTCGCCCCGGATCGCTCCCCACCTCGTTCATCCCCGTCAGCCGGTTGTAGCAATAAAACGCCGTGTCCTCCACGCCCTTCGCCATCACCGGCCCCGTGAACTGCTGGAAGCGCAGCAGAAACTCGGTCTCCAGCTTCCCCTTCACCTCCATCGTCAGCACATCGCGCAGAAAGTCGAACAGCCCGCCGTCGATATCCTGCCGCTTCTGCTTCGCGCACTCCGTCGCCTGCTTAATGTGCTCCCGATCCTCGTCCGTAATCTCGTCGCGCTCCGGCACCACATACGTCCGATAGATCGCAAAGCACGCCGCCACCTCGCGAATCGCCCGCCGCATCTCCGCCCGCGTATAGTCGCGCTGGTCGCGATTCGCCTCGCATATCTCCACAAACAGCGACGTCAGCCGGTTCACATCGCTCCCCAGCCCCTCCTGCGTCACGCTGATCTTCTTCTCATGCGCAATCGCATGAAAGTCCGTGGTCTGCTCCGTAAACTCGCCGTAGATCGACGTCAACTCCGCCATTCCCTCCGGCGCCACCAGCACACCCGCAGCGACGTTCAGAAAGTCGTACCCGCTCGTCCCCTCAATCGGCCAGCTCTCGCGCAGAAACTCACCCGGCTCCAGAATCTTCTCGCCGACAATCCACGCATCCGGCGCATGCTCCCGCAGCCGCTTCAAATACTCCAGCGGATCGCGCAGCCCATCCGGATGATCCACCCGCACGCCATCCAGCACGCCGCGCCTCAGCCAGTCCAGCACCAGCGCATGCGTCTCTTCGAACACATACTCCCGCTCCACGCGCAGCCCGATCAGCGTATTCACATCGAAGAACCGCCGATAGCTCAACTGCTGATCCGCCGTCTTCCAATACGCCAGCCGATAGTTCTGCTGATTCAGAAAATCATCCAGCGCATCCAGATTCTCATTCAACTCCGCCACCGACTGATCGATCGCCTCGCCGATCGCCGGCTCCTCCTCGCACAGCCGCTCCAGCAGATCCTGAACAGCACCACCTTGTCCCGATGCCGCGCCAGAATCGTCCTGCGATCCACATACTCCGGCGCCGGCAACCGCCCAAACGAAGCCGCCAGAAAACTCAGCGTGTCCGACTTCGCATACTCCGCCGCCCGCGCCAGAATCACCGGCAGCGACGGCGGCGACACCGGCAGCGTCTGCCCCGCGCACTCCACCTGAAACTTGTTCCCGCGCCGCACCACCTTGATGCCGCCCGCCTGCAGCACCCGCCCATACTGGTCGCCAGCATCGGCACCAGCACCTTATCCCGCAGCCGCTCTTCCTGCGGCTGCCAGTCGATATCGAAGAACGAAGCATACCGGCTCGACGTTCCATTCTCCAGCACATCCCACCAGTAGCTGTTCTCCTTGCCCAGCGACATGTGGTTCGGCACAATGTCCAGCACCTGCCCCAGCTCCGCCTCGCCCAGCCTCTTGCAGAAGCGCTCATGCGCCTCCGCGCCGCCCAAGCTCCTCGATTCACCCTCTGGTGATCGACAACATCGTACCCATGCATGCTTCCCGGCGCCGCCTGCAGATACGGCGAGCTGTAAACATGCGAGATCCCAAGCGCGTGCAGATAGTCCGCGATCCCCGCCGCATCGTCGAAGGTAAAGTCTTTATGCAGTTGCAGCCTGTAGGTAGAACTGGGAATCCGTAGCATTGTCATCAACCGATCAGAAAAACTCGTTCAGGAAACAAGGCAGCAGAAGAGTTATGCAGATAATTGATTAGAGGCGCTTAACGCCTCCGATGGTTGCATTCAGATTAGCCGCATCTGCGCTGCTCATTCCGCAACTACTCTATGATGAACGCACTCTACGCCGTTTTTGCGACCAGCCATCGGCTCAAACGGCTCCGGCTTCCACAGTCCCGACATCGCAAACGCCGCATGAATCAGCGCGATATGCGACAGAGCCTGCGGAAAATTTCCCACCATCCGCTTCTCCGCCGGATCATACTCCTCCGACAACAAACCCACATCATTGCGCAGCGCAAGCAGCCGTTCAAACATCGCCTTCGCATCCGTCCTTTCGCCCAATCAGCCACAGGCTCGTCACCATCCAGAAGCTGCACGCCAGAAACGCACCCTCGCCCTCCGGCAGTCCGTCCTCGGTCTTCCGCGTATCATACCGCTGCACGAATCCATCCTTCATCAACCGCTTCTCAATCGCCTCCACCGTCCCGATAATTCGCGGATCATCCATCGGCAGAAATCCCACCAGCCCAATCCGCAGACACGACGCATCCAGTTCCTTCGATCCATACGACTGCACAAAGCTGTTCAGCTTTTTATCGAATCCCTTCCCGCAAACCTCCCTATGAATCATCTCGCGATTCTTCTTCCATCGCTTCACATCTCCGCCACCGTCATACTTCTCATGATGCTTGATCGCCCGGTCCAGCGCCACCCACGCCATCACCTTCGAGTGCGTAAAGTGCTTCGGCCCGCCGCGCATCTCCCATATCCCTTCATCCGGCTCCTGCCACACCTCGCACAGATGATCGATCAGCGCCGCCTGCACCGCGGTCGCCGACACGCGAATCTCGTCCTCCGCCTCCGGCGTCCGCTTCAGCGCCGCCGCCACCTCGCCAAACACATCCAGCTGAAACTGGTTCACCGCCGCATTGCCAATCCGCACCGGCCGCGAGCCCTCATATCCCGGCAGCCAGTCCGCCTCCCACTCCAGAATCTGCCGCTCGCCGCAGATCCCATAGATCGTCTGCACCTGGTCCGGCGCTCCCGCGATCGCCCGCAGCAGCCACTTCCGCCACTCCACCGCCTCCTCCACATAGCCCGCCTGCATCAGCACCAGCAGCGTGAACGCCGTATCCCGCAGCCAGCAGTACCGATAGTCCCAGTTGCGCGTGCCCGCCAATCTTCTCCGGCAACGAAGTCGTCGCCGCCGCCACAATCCCACCCGATGGCCTGTACGTCATCGCCTTCAACGTCATCAGCGACCGCTCCACCGCCTCCGCATACGGACCGCGGTACTTGTTTCTCCCGTTCCACTGCTGTCCAGAACCGCTGCGTCTCCTTCAGCGCCTCCTCGCCGGCTGCATCTCCGGCACCTTCTCAAGCGACGACAAATTCGTCAGCGTGAAGCTCACCGTCTCGCCCTTCCGCACCGTGAATTCGCTGCGCGTCGTCATTCCCTCGCCACGCAGCGGCGCATTCGGTCCGCAGCACCACCATGTCCGACCCCGCAATCGCGCGCAGCTCATGATCCTTGCTCGTCACCCACGGAATCGTCCTCCCGTAGTCGAACCGGATCGCAAGATCCATCTGCATCTCCACCCTGCCGCGTACCCCACGCACCATCCGCACCACATGCGAGTGCTTCCCCCGCGGCGGCATAAAGTCCATCAGACAAACCTCGCCATCCTTCGTCTCAAACGTCGTCTCCACGACCAGCGTGTGCGCCTCATACTGCCGCCTCATCGCCTTCACCTTCCCGCCGGCGCAATCTTCCAGAACCCGTGATCCCGCGTCCCCAGCAGCGCCGCAAAACACGCAGCCGAAGAGAAACGTCGGCCAGCACAGCCAGTCGATCGATCCCTCCCGAGACACCAGCGCCGCCGTCTCGCAGTCCCCAATCATGCAATAATCTTCAATCCGCGAGCCATGCAACGGCCCCGGCCTTTTCTTCTTTCGTCCCTGCCACTGAGTCCTCGCCATTCCTCGGTTGCCTACGCCTGCCAGCAACCGCATACACCAAACCGCGCATCTCTTTAACGGGCACTCTACAATTCCGTAAGATGCGCACGAACATTGTGAGTTCTAGGTCAGTCAATTGCGAACACGGATCGCAATCGATCAAGAATCTCGCCTCATGAAACTCTGCACCACGAAACCGCCGCGTTACCCGGCAGACCTGCCGATCTCGCGCAGGTTCGAAATCAGCAGTACACTCGGCAGTACCTTCTCTGTTGAACGAACATCCCAACGGCCATCCAGAATCCTGAGCCACCGCTAACCGAAACAGAGAAAGCCCAATCGCACGATGGCCTCCACCCAAACCAATATCGACCTCGCCTCCGCACCCTCAGCCGCTGCCGCCGGCAGCCTTCTCGTCAGCCTCGTTCCCCTCCCCAGGAGGCCTTCGAGGCCACGCTCGCCAACCTCGCCCTCGCCTTTCCCGGCGAGACCGTCCTCGTCGCCACGCCCGACACCGCCCCGCAACTCTCCTCCGGAAGCCCCCTCCGCCTCCTCCCCTACACCCCCACCGCAGTCTCCGCCACCCCCTGGATCCTCACCGCAGCCGACTATCTCAACACCTACAAACTCGCGCAGGAGAACCAAGCCACCGCCTGCCTCCTGCTCGGCGCCGAATCCCAGTCCCTCCACCCCGAAGCCATCCGCGCCCTCGCAAAGTCCGCCCTCCAATGCGACCTCACCCTCGCGCACTACGACCTCGGCCCCCGCGAAGGCCTCGTCAACTCCGCAATCCTCTATCCCGTCACCCGCGCCCTCTTCGGCACCCGCCCACGCTTCCCTCTCGCCATCGACCTCGCCCTCTCCCTCCGCATGGCCGAGCGTCTCGCCGCCACCGCGCAGCGCTTCACCGCCGCCGGACAGAACGACGCCTTCCTCTGGCCCCTCAGCGAAGCCGCCTCCGCCAACTACACCATCGCCGAAGTCACCGTCGGCCCCCGCACCCTGCCTCAACCCGCCGCCCCCGACCTCAACGCGCTCCTCGCCCAGATCGCCGGCTCCCTCTTCGCCGACATCGACGCCAAAGCCACCTTCTGGCAGCGCGCCCGCGGCACCCAGCCCGCCCAGCCCATCACCCAGACCGCCTCCATCGCCGAGCCGCCACCCGACATCGCCTCCATGCTCGACGCCTTCCGCCTCGCCTACACCAACCTCCACGAGATCTGGTCCCTCGTCCTGCCGCCCAACTCGCTCCTCGGCCTCAAGAAGCTCTCCGTCATGCCGCCCGAAAACTTCCGCATGCCCGACAACCTCTGGGCCCGCATCGTCTACGACTTCATCCTCGCCTACCGTCTCCGCACCATCAACCGCGGACACCTCCTCGGCGCGCTCACGCCGCTCTATCTCGCCTGGGTTGCCTCTCATCTCACTCTCATCAGCAACGGCACCGCCCCCGAAAAACACATCCAGGACCTCGCCGTCGCCTTCGAAACCGACAAACCCTATCTCGTATCCCGCTGGCGCTGGCCCGACCGCTTCAACCCATAGAAAAAGCCTCTCAGCAAAAAGTTCTTACCAGCAAAGCAATCCCGAGCAGCACCGCTAAGGAGATCAACTCATGTGGCAACAAGTCGAACTCGCCCTTAGCCAATCTGCACACAGCGTGCTCGTCAAGCTCGCCAGCTTCCTCCCCGGCCTCTTCGCCCTTCTGCTCGCCGTCGTCGTCCTCACCGCCATCGGAGCAGCTCCTCGCCGCGCTCCTGCGCCGCATCCTCACCGCCGCAAAGTTCGACGAGCGCCTCGCCCGCAACGCCAGCGCCACCATCTCCGACTGGTCCCCCGCCCACAGCCCCACCGCCCTCATCGCCCGCGTCGTCTTCTGGGCCTGCGTGCTCATCGGCTTCTTCATCGGCATCTCCGCCTTCGACGCCGCCTACCCCGGCGACTCGCAGATCTCCCTCTACATCATCCCCTACCTCACCCACTCCATCGGCGCCATCCTTCTCCTCATCGCCGGCACCCTCATCGCCCGCTTCCTCGAGCGCTCCGTCCTCATCGGCGCCGTCAACGCCAAACTCCAGTACGCGCGCTTCCTCTCCCTCGGCATCAAGTGGCTCGTCCTCGTCCTCACCGCCGCCATGGTGCTCGACCACCTCCAGATCGGCGGCGCCGTCGTCGAACTCGCCTTCGGAATCCTCTTCGGCGGCATCGTCCTCACCCTCGCTCTCGCCGTCGGTCTCGGCTCCCGCGACATCGTCAGCCGCTCGCTCGAACGCAGCGCCGACCTCCGCTCCACCCTCGACCCGCTCCCCGGCGACCCCGACTACAAGGTCCCCACACCCTCAGAAACCCTGCGTCACTTCTAGAACTCCAGCCAAGCATTCCGCTCTACGAACCACCCTCAGTTCTGCGCGCCGCGACAATCGCCTCGGCATCAGGGCTCGTGTTGCCGGCCACCGGCTGAATCCGCGGCGCCAGAAACCCATACAGCGCCACCACAGCAAACCCAACCAGCGGCACGATATACCCCTGCGCCAGGCTCCCCGTCGTCTTCGCAATCCAACCCAAGCACCAGCGGAAAGATCGCCCCGCCCACGATCGCCATCACCAGCAACGACCCAGCCAGCTTCGTATTCGGCCCCAGCCCCTTCAGCCCCAGCGCAAAGATCGTCGGGAACATAATCGACAGGAAGAAGCTCGCTCGCAACGATCGCCCCACGCGCCCACAATCCCCGGCTGCGTCACCGCCACCGCCATCAGCAGCACATTCGCCACGCCATAGATCCCCAGCAGCTTCGCTCGGCGACACATACTTCATCAGCGGCGTCGAAACGAAACCGCCCCAGCAGCCAGCGCCACCAGTGCACGCCGTCAGATAGTACGCCGCCGTCCGTTCCCTCACCGGCGTGTACTGCTTCATATACAGAATCAGATTGCTCCAGCATCGAGATCTGCGCGCCCACATTGCAGAAATTCGCGAACACCGCAAACCACAGCTGCGGATAGTGCAGCAACTGCGCGAAAGCTCCCATGCTCGCCCGCCTCGCCTTCATGCTCGCTTGCATCGACGGAAACTTCATCCGCGACAGGATAAACGCAAACAGCAGCACCACCGACCGCCAACGCCAGATACGTCGGCACCACCCGCATGATCTCCGTATGCAGATAGCCTGCGTACGTCCCCGCCGCCTTCATCTCCGCAACCTCCGGAGCTTCATCTCCACGCCCGAAAAGATAAACTGCGCTCCGATCAGCACCCCGACGATCGTCCCCGGAGGATTGAACGACTGCGACAAAATTCAGCCTCTGCTCGCTCGTCTCCGCGGGCCCAAACTGCGCCATAAACGGATTCGCCGCCGTCTCCAGAATCGAAGCCCCGCACCCCACCGTAAACAGCGCCACCAGAAACGGCAGATACTGCCCGCTCACCGCCGCCGGCCAGAACAACACCATCCCGCCGCCGAACAGGCACAGCCCCAGTCACCATCCCCGCCTTGTATCCCCACTCGCGCATCACCAGCGCCGCCGGAATCGCCATGCAGAAGTAGCCCGTAAAGTTCGCCGTCGACACCAGTTGCGCGCTGAACGGTCGACAGCTCAAACGACTTCCTGAACTGCTGCACCAGGATGTCCGTCAGGTTATTCGACATCCCCCACAGGAAAAACAGCACCGTCACCAAGCGAAAACAGCACCATATGCCCCGCAGGAAACACCGGATGACTCTCTATCTCCCTGTGATTCGGACCACCCGCAACCGACGTCGAAACCTGCATGCATCCGCCCTCTCAAACCCAATTTGCTCCGGCAAACCAAATTCAGCCGCGCAGAATTGCGCCTCACCAAAAAGTGATGCCCAGTCTATCTCAGTCCCCTGCGACCCATACCCATCGCAGAAATAATCCTGTCGTCCTTCCCTCTCATCGGCACTGGCATACTATGGTCTCTCGCAATTCGCGAACGCGCGCATCCGGTCCCTCTCACAATTCATCCCCAAAATTGGAGATCCACATGACAACGAAGAAAAAATCGACTTCCTCAAAATCCAGCGCCGAAAACTCTCCCCAAAGCTTCGCCCCGCACCGTTCTGCCCGGCAGCGAAAAAGCTCCCTTCGTCAGACCGCCGCCGAAAAGCCCGCGCCCTCCGGCACAAAGATCACCGTCTCGGTCGTCGTCCGTCGCAAGAGCCCCTCTCAAAGCCGCCAACCGCACCGGCAAAGAACGTCTCACTCACGCCCAGTACCGCCAGCGCCACGGCGCCGATCCCAGCCGCCGTCAAGCTCGTCCGCGCCTTCGCCAAAGAGTACGGCCTCACCGTCGCGCCCGATACTCCCGGCCCCGAACGCCGCACCATCAAGCTCAGCGGCACCATCGCCGCCATGCAGAAGGCCTTCGGCGTCACCCTCGTCCACAAGGTCATCGAAGGCGTCACCTACCGCGTCCGCGAAGGCAGCATCACCCTGCCCGCCAAACTCGTCGGTCCCGTCGAAGCCGTCCTCGGCCTCGACAACCGCCCCCAGGCCCAGCCCCACTTTCGCATCCTCGGCGAAACCGGCGACATCACCGCAAAAATAGCCCAGGGCAGCGGCTTCGCCCAGCCCCACGCCGGCGGCAGCCAACGTCTCCTACACCCCCATCCAGGTCGCGCAGCTCTACCAGTTCCCTGCCAACGCGTCCGCCGCCGGCCAGACCATCGGCATCATCGAACTAGGCGGCGGCTACAAGACCGCCGATCTCACCACCTACTTCAAATCCCTCGGCCAAAAGACCCCCATCCGTCACCGCTGTCTCCGTCGACGGCGGCAAAAACGCCCCCACCAACGCCAACAGCGCCGACGGCGAGGTCATGCTCGACATCGAGGTCGCCGCAGCCGTCGCCCCCGGCGCCAACATCGTCGTCTACTTCACCCCCAACACCGACCAGGGCTTCATCGACGCCATCGCCACCGCCGTCCACGACACCAAGAACAAACCCAGCGTCATCTCCATCAGTTGGGGCGGCCCCGAGTCCACCTGGACCGCACAGTCCATGACCGCGCTCGACGCCGCCTGCCAGTCCGCCGCCGCCCTCGGCATCACCATCACCGTCGCCGCCGGCGACAACGGCTCCACCGACGGCGTCACCGACGGCGCCAATCACGTCGACTTCCCCGCCTCCAGCCCCCACGTCCTCGCCTGCGGCGGAACCAAACTCCAGGGCAGCGGCTCCACGCATCACCTCCGAGGTCGTCTGGAACGAACTCGCCAACAACGAAGGCGCCACCGGCGGAGGCGTCAGCAACGTCTTCCCTCTCCCCACCTGGCAAGCCGGCTCCAACGTCCCCAAACCCACCAGTCTCCGGCGGAGGCCGCGGCGTCCCCGACGTCTCCGGCGACGCCGACCCCTCCACCGGCTACGTCATCCGCGTCGACGGCAGCAACATGGTCATCGGCGGCACCAGCGCCGTCGCGCCTCTCTGGGCCGGCCTCATCGCCCTCGCCAACGCCCAGAACGGCAAATCCGCCGGCTTCCTTCAACCCGCCATCTACGCCGCCAAAGGCCAAAGCCGCCTTCCGCGACATCACCTCCGGCACCAACTACTCCGGCACCCCCGTAGGCTTCACTGCCGGCCCCGGCTGGGACGCCTGCACCGGTCTCGGCTCCCCCATCGGCACCAAACTCATCGCCGTAGTCAACCCAGGTGGCGCCGCCCCATCGGCAAAGACAAAAAAGAAGGCCGCAAAGAAAGCCGTAAAGAAAGCCGCGAAAAAGAAGAAGAGATAACTCGCAAACTCGCGAAGCAATAAGTCAAGCAAGTGAAGAGGGAGTAAGTGAAAGGGGAACGTCTCCGCATTCGCCTTCGCACCTACCCTCAACCAACCACAAACGGACGGGTGCCCCATCCATCGCGCAGTCTGCGATGGGTGGGACTGAAGGCGCTCGATCATCCCAGAAGCTGTCGCCTCTCCTTACCCACATCACCAAACCATGGCATCCTGAATGAGGTCGAATGATCTGCGGCTTCCCTTGCTTATTCCTTGATTTGCGATAAGCTGTCCCCAAACCGGAGGTCCCATGGATCGAAAGGTAAAGCGCGAGGCACTCGTCTCCCTCTTACTGGCCACCCTCTATTACCTCTTCTTTCAAGCCAGCAAACACATCCCGCCCCTCGCCCACGCCAACCCGTTCGCAGAAGATCCCTACGACGCCGTAGGGTCCTTCAGCGTACAGCTCGTCCCATCCCTTGCGCTTCTCTCATGCCTCCGCGCCTTCCGTCCGTATCACGGTGAAATGCAGGCAGCCAATCAGCGCAGCGTAATCGCGCATACCCGCATGCTGGGCGCAATCGCCGTAGCACTCACCATGTTGGCGGACATCATCGCCCTCGCTCGTCATCCACGCATCTGGTTCCCCAGCTCGCAAGGACGATTCTTGGCCGTCGCATCCCTCGGCCTGCTCCTATGGAGTGCGATAGAAGGCTGGCATGCAGCGGAAGAATCGGGGCAATCATTCAATCGACACAACCGGACACTGTCCGCAGTCGGCATCGCCGCAATGATCACCGCACTTGCGTTATTCCCCGAAACCCTGCGCCACGGCATCGCAGGAGCACTGGTCACAGCATTCACAGGAGGCGTCGCGTTCATCGTGCCCCTCGGGATCATCGCCTCGCAGCTATCGGCTCACCAACACCCTGCGACAACCGATCTGGTCGACGATGTAATCGTTATATGCGAAGCCATGAAGTCGGCAACCCCGCGTCTCGCTCCCGTCTATGTCGCACTAGACAGGTTACAGCGCGCACCCTGGCCTCATCGCTTCGCTTCTTGGATCAACCCGCGAAGATTCCGTTGGAGATTGCCCCTGCTATCAGGCGCCATCCTTGGTCTGGCACTCCTAACCGCCGAATTCTGGTCGGAAGGTCTACCGTCGCATTACGCCCGAATTCTGCTCGTGGCTCTGATCTTTATCGGGTTCGAAACCACCACGGTTTTGATGGGCTACGCGTTACTTGAACAACCGATAGGCCTGTTCCGTCGCGAGGCAAGCTGAGAATCTCCGTTCAGCGCCACAAACGGAAATTGCAATCCTTCCCGAAGCGGCCCTGTCCTGTCGGTCGCATTTATTTTTTGCGTTTTGGCCCAGAAATCGCGTGTCAAGCCCCGATACCACCTAAGTCAATCATACCAAACGAGTTAGATTTGGCGTATGAGTTATGACCAACTCGATATACTGGATAAATAGATCAAAAACGAATAGCTCCCCATCAAAGCCTCGGACTAACTCCTTTGTTTAGACATATTTGACCTATAAGTCCTTTGTTATGACGTTTTACGGGTCTAAACATCTCGCAAGTCTATGACCATAAAAGATCTTCGCCGCTACATAGGGGGAAGGGGGTTTACCCCCATGAAACGCCGATAAATCCATTTTCCGGTGCCAACGGGGACTGGGGTAAGCTTCAGCGCGCCACCGCCAAACGACAACACATCAAGACTTCGCGCCAGAGCGGTTTTCGTTCTATTCTTTACGCTACCCTCATGGCCCGGACATCCCAACTCGTCGGCCAGTCGCCGATCCGTAAAGAAGGCGCAGCCAAGGTGCTCGGCCGCGCGCAGTACGTCGACGACATCACCCTCCCCGACATGTGGTTCGGAGCCACAGTCCGCAGCACCATCCCCCGCGGCCGCATCACCTCCATCACCTTCGACCCAGCCATCCCCTGGCACGAGTTCACCATAGTCTCCGCCGCCGATATCCCCGGCGAAAACACCATCGTCCACCTCACCAAAGACCAACCCTGCCTCGCGGTAACCCACGTCAACCACGCGGAAGAACCCATCCTCCTCCTCGCTCACCCCAACCGCGCCGTCCTACCCGCCGCCGTGGCCGCCGTCCACATCACCTACGAAGAACTCCCCGCCATCTACACCATCGAGGAGTCAGAAAAAAAAGACCAGATCATCTGGGGCGAAGGCGAGAACGCCAATACCTTCAAGACCTACCTGATGCAAAAGAACCAGACTCCAATCCCCGACGAAGTCTGGCAAAACGCCGACTTCATCGTCGAAGGCGAGTACCGAACCGGCGCACAGGAACAGCTCTACATCGAGAACAACGGCGTCATCGCCGAATACGATGCCGAGTCAGGCGTAACCGTCCGCGGCTCGATGCAGTGTCCCTTCTACCTCGTCCACGCGCTCCAGGAGGTCTTCAACTTCCCCGCCGAAAAGTGCCGCGTCATCCAGACCGAAACCGGCGGAGCCTTCGGCGGCAAGGAAGACTTCCCCTCCGTCATCGGCAGCCACGCCGCCCTCCTCGCCATGAAGTCCGGCCATCCGGTGAAACTCTGCTACGACCGCGCCGAAGACATGGCCGCCACCACCAAACGCCATCCCTCCCGCACCCGACACCGCACCGCAGTCAGCAAGGACGGCAAACTCCTCGCCGGAGAGATCGACTTCGCCATCGACGGCGGAGCCTACGCCACCCTCTCACCGGTCGTCCTCTCCCGCGGCACCATCCACGCCCCCGGCCCCTATCACTGGCCCTACGTCACCGTTCGCGCAAAAGCGATGGCAACAAATATTCCGCCTCACGGAGCCTTCCGCGGCTTCGGCGCGCCGCAAAGCATCTTCGCCCTCGAACGCCACATGGACAAGATCGCAAAAGTCGTCGGCCTCACCCCCGAAGAACTCCGCCGTCGCAACTTCCTCTCCACCGGCGACCGCACCGCGACCGGCCAACTCCTCAACGATCCGGTCGATCTGCAGCACCTCCTCACTCGAGCGCTGAAAGAATCGAATTACCACGCCAAGCGCGAACAGTTCGATCGCGAAAATCCTGACCAGCACCATCAAGCGAGGCATCGGCTTCGCAAGCTTCTTTCACGGCGCAGGCTTCACCGGCTCAGGCGAACGACGCCTCAACTCTCTCGTCGAGATCGAGATCACACCCGAAGGCCAACCGCGAATCCTCGTCTCCTCCACCGAGTTCGGCCAAGGCACGAACACGATCCTTTCCCAGGTCGCCGCGCAAACGCTCAATCTTCCCTACGACCAAATCCTCGTCGCGCAGCCCGACACCGCGCGCGTACCCAATTCCGGCCCCACCGTAGCCAGCCGCACCGCAATGGTCGTCGGCAAACTCGTCGAGCGCGCCGCACAGTCTCTCTGCGCCACGCTCGTCAACGCCGGCCTCCCCGAGAACCACTCTCCGGAGGACTTCAAACGCACCGCGCTGCACTATCTCGCGCAACATGGCTCGCTCAAATCCGCAGCCCGCTATCAATCTCCCGGCGACATCTTCTGGGACGACGAAACCTACAGCGGCGAAGCCTATCCCGCCTACGCCTGGGCCGTCTACGTCGCCGAAGTCGCCGTCGACACCACCACTTACTCCGCAAGCGTCACCAACTTCCACGCCCTGCAGGAAGTCGGCAAGGTGCTTCATCCGATCCTCGCCGCCGGGCAGATCGAAGGCGGCGTTGCGCAAGGCATCGGCTATGCCCTCTACGAGAAGTGTCTATGGCAGAAGGGTCACCTTGCCAATAATCAGATGACCAACTACATCATGCCCACCAGCGCCGACATTCCGCCGATCCACGTCATCTTCGAAGAGGTACCCAGCCCCCACGGCGCATTCGGAGCCAAGGGCATCGGCGAACTCCCGATGGACGGCCCCGCCCCAGCAATCCTTAACGCCGTCGAACACGCTACCGGCATCGCCTTCACCGAGATCCCACTACTTCCCGAAGACATCTTCGAGCGCATGAGCCGCACTGCCGGCTCAGGGACTGAAGATCTTGACCCGACCATCGCCGGCCCAATCTTCAGCGAGGCCATCCGTATGAGCACCATCCAGTCACCATCAACGACCGCGAAGAAGAGCATCGAAGCTTCACCGATGAAGCGCCTGCTCGACGTCCTGCGCGAAGACCTGCGCCTCACAGGAACGAAAGAGGGGTGTGGCGAGGGGGAGTGCGGGGCCTGTGCTGTGCTGATGAATGGCGAACTGGTCAATTCTTGTCTTGTTCCCATTTTGCAGGCCGAAGACGCGCAGATCACCACCATCGAAGGACTCGTTATCGACGAAAAACTTCACCCTATCCAGCAATGCTTCCTCGAAGAAGGCGGGGCGCAGTGCGGCATCTGCACTCCCGGCATGATACTTGCTACGCATCATCTTCTTGAAAAACATCCGCAACCGACACTGTTACAAATCCAGGAAGGTTTGAACGGTAATCTCTGTCGCTGTACCGGCTACATGCGAATCTTCAATGCAGTCCAACAAGCTGCTCTCGCTGGAGCCGCTGAATAATGCGATCCAACGTCACTCAATTTGATTTGATTGCCCCCGGCTCTCTCGATGCGGTGCTGCAAATTCTCGCTGATTCGCCCGACCACTACACTCCCATCGCGGGCGGCACTGAACTCATGGTCGCGCTCGGCGCGGGGCGTCTTCAATCGAAGAAACTCGTCTCCCTCTGGAACCTCGAAGAACTACGTTTCATTGAAGTAGCTCCGGATGCGATCGTCATCGGTTCCGGAACCACTTTTACGGACATTCGCAAACACCCGGTCATTGCAAGGGAATTCTCGATCCTTGCTCAGGCAGCAAGTTGGACTGGAAGCATCGCCAATCAGAACCGCGGCACACTGGGTGGCAACATCGTCAACGCCAGCCCCGCTGCGGATTCGCCGCCCGTTCTGCTCGCTTACGACGCCGAAGTCACGCTCGTGTCTTCGCGAGGTTCGCGCACGTTGCCCTATCGCGACTTTCATCTCGCCTACAAAGAGACCGAACTCGAACCCGACGAGCTCCTCCACAGCATCACGATCTCACGTAACTTAAAGGGTTACAAAAGCTACATTCGCAAGGTAGGAACTCGCAACGCGCAAGCCATCTCCAAGGTGGCGATAGCGGCCCTTGCGCGCGTAAAGAGAGGGCGGATCGAAGACATTCGCATCGGTGCCGCCAGCGTTCGTGAATACCCTACTCGACTTATGGCAACGGAACAATCTTTGACAGGCAAGACCGTAACGTCGGAGAGCGATTGCGGCGGCGCGTGCGGCCATCCTCACCGAGGTCCGGCCGATCGACGATATTCGCAGCACCGCGAAGTACCGCGCTGCGGTGGCGGCTAATTTATTGGAAGAATTTCTTCGGACCCTTTAGGGCTGTTTTGCAGGGCTTTTTGGGGGGGTTTCGCGAAATCATGGTGCAAAAAGCGTGGTTTTTGCGTGGTGAGAACGTGGTGAATGCGTGGTAACTCGTGGTGAGTTGACGTGGTGATTTTGGATGACGAAAAACACGCCAACTTTTTAAAATAAATCTGTGGAAAACTGACTGGGACGAGATGCCGCGTTACACGACGTCCATTGCGCACTGCGCCTGAAGATAGCGCGAGGTTCCACCCTCCCTGACATGCCTTTCGACATCCTCGGGCGATAGCCTACGCGACCCCGGCAGCTTGCCCATGCAGCAGGCCTGCGCTTCCGCGATCACCGCGAGTGCGATTGCCTCGGGCCCGTCTCCGCCCAGGTTGAGGCCAACCGGAGCATAGATTTGATCGCAGCATTGCGCGACAGTTCGACGCAGCTTCGCGGCGACCTCACTCACCAGCAACGAACTGCGATGGCGAGCTCCGAGCAGCCCAGATACCTCGGGTGCAACGGCAATAACGCCGTCAGGAGTTCCCTGTCCTGCTCGTAACTATGGGTCATCAGAACCACAGCGTCGTTCGGTCGAATCGCCTGGAGCTCAGAGACGAGGCAGAGACCACCGTCACACGCGCGGCCTCCGGAAACCGTTCCGCCCTGGCCAACTGCGCTCGCCCATCCATCACCGTAACGTCCCAGCCCAAGAGCGCTGCCATGCTGACGAGCGGTTTTGCATCGTCCCCAGCACCTAGGACGAAGAGCTTCTGCGGCGCCATGAGCCGTTCGACAAAGATATCCTCCGGCATCGTCTCGACCCAACCTTGTCGAAGAACTCCTTCACGCGCGTCCACCAGTTCCGGCTCAGTCAATGCCTCACTGGCGAAGGTGAAGTCTCCCGCTGCGGAGAGCACAGCGCGCCTCAACCTCGCACCCTCGACGCGGCAGCCAGGTGAGCACCGTCGTCTCTTCTCCCGCGATGGCGCTCTCAAGAGCCGACATCAGCGCTCGACATTCAAGCGTGTGCCCGGGCTCAAACAACAGGTCGACGGCTCCGCCGCACCCCAGCCCGAATGGAATCTCCGCGGTGTCGTCGAACATGGTGGAATAGTGCTCCACCACTGCGCCCTCCTGGGCGAGCCAGTTTGCCTTGCGCAGAACCTCCGTCTCGAGGCAGCCTCCGCTGATCGTCCCGGCATATTCCCCGCCGGCAGTCAGCAACAGTCGCGCTCCCGGTTGCCGATAGCTCGATCCCTCAGTGCGGACCAGCGTTATCAGCACGGTTGCTTCGCCCCGCTGCCATAGCCGAACGATCTGTCGCCGCTCCATCATGCCGATTACACCCTCCTCTAGAGCTTAGACCACTGGTCAGCTTAGAAAACCGACGTCTGCCAAGAGATGCACCTGCCGGGGCGGTGGAAGCGCTCTTCCCTTTCGATGCCTCGGTAGGGCAAAAAGAGAAAATGTTTTCCCTTTTCTGCCAGCATTTTGCACACCTTACTGGAACGCCATTAATCGGAAACTCAACAAAACTCACCGTATTCGGTGCTTTTCGACTCTTCGCGGCGGGCTGGTTCACCTTATATTGCCGTCACTTTTGACGACACTGTGCAAAAAATTGGCACTCGCAGGACTTTGGCCCTCGTAGTGCAAGAGACCGGACATCACCCACTCTGCGGAAGCTACGACCTCCGAAGAAAATCTTCAGGCTTCACCAACTAAGTCAGCACGTTCGACCTGCTTCGCTTTGCATGACATCTACCTAGGAGTTTCACCCATGCGCATCAACCGTCTTACCGGAGTCCGAGTCCTCCTCAACCTCGTCTCTTTTGTTGCTTCCACCCTTGCCCCAACTTTTGCATACTCTCAGGCGCTGACTCTTCTGCAGAGTGGCACTCGCTACGCCGGCACCATCACGCCGGGCTTCAATGGGGACTTCGGATCCGCAACGACGGTCAGCCTCAACACTCCTTCCTATATCGTCTTCGACTCGAACGGGAATCAGTACATCTCGGACACGCAGAATAACTGCGTCCGCAAGATTGATACCTCGGGCTCGATGAGCACCGTCGCCGGACTTGCTGTCTCGGGGCAGGGCGACACTTGCAACACTTCTTCCAACGCGACTCCGACCCCTTCCCAGGGTCTGTATCAACCGACCGGCCTTGCGGTCGACAGCTCAAACAACCTTTACATCTCCGACAGCAAACATAACTGCGTCCGCAGAGCTTGCGAATGGATCGTCCGGCGTGGGGTCGCTGACGACTGTCGCGGGCACCTGCGGTTCGAGTGCATCCACCACGCCCAGCCCCAACGGTTTGATCCTCGACGCCAGCAATAACCTTTACATCTCCGTACAGGACACCGAGGTTCTTCCTGCGGTAAGCACCTATCAGGTTCTTCGGCAAGCGCCGGGCGGAAGTCCTTGCGTGATGGCAGGAGCGCCGTCGACACAGGTTCCCAATGCCTGTTCCGGGATCACCGGCTCGGTTGTGTTGAATGCACCGTCTGGCCTGGCGATCAATGCGATGGGCGATTTGTTTATCGCGGACACAGGGAACAATTGCGTTCGTCAGGTTGCGAATCTTTCCAGCTACAAGACAGCTGTCGGTCTGTGCGCGAACGACAGCACCGGCAACCCTGCGACGGCGCTGAACAAACCGTACGGTCTCACCTTCTCGCCGACGCAATCGCTGTTCATCACTGAAACCAGCCCCGACAATGTCGTCAGCTACTCGCTTGGGTCGTCCACACTGACGATCGCGGCGGGTCTGCCGAGTGGCGCCTCAGGACCCTACAGCCCAACGCAGGATGGCACTTCCGCGCTGAGCGCACCGCTCAACATGCCGCGCGGGATCACCGTGGACAGCTTCGGCAACTTCTCGCTGGCCGACTCAGGCAACAGCATCGCGCGTAAACTGAGCAGCAATATTCTCTTTCCGTCGACGCCGGTAGGCAGCACGAGCGCTTCGATGCCGCTGACGTTCGCAATCAACCAAAGCGTGAATCTCACCGCGAGTTCCGGCACTGACTTCACGATTACGAGCAACACGTGCAGCGGCGCACTCAGCCCGGCCTCTCCTGGCGCGGTACCAAACACATGCCAGGTCTTCGTTCGCTTCGCTCCCGACTCGTCCCGGAGTGCGTCGCGCCCCGATTACTCTGACGGATTCGATCTCCGGCAAGAGCATCTTGAGGGGTTGCAGGCAGTCGCCACCGGTTCGCTCAGCGTCTTCACCCCCGGCACTGTCAATACAGCTGCGAGCGGACTCGCCGCTCCTGCTGCGGTCGCGGTTGATTCAGCAGGCAACGCGTACGTTCTCGAGTCCGGTAAAGGTTCTGGGACTGCGGATCTTCTGATGATCCCCGCAGCCGGCGGCCCACCGCAGGTCATGATTCCTCAGGGAGCGGGTCTAATCACGCCTTCTGCACTCGCAATCGATTCGGCGGGCGACTTCTTCATCGCGGACTCGAAACAAGGCACTGTCTCGCGCTTCGGTGCAGACGGGACGATCAACACGAGCTATGTCACTGGTCTCGACACGCCGACTGCAATCTTCGTCGATGGGTTCGACAATCTTTACATCGCGGAGGCAGGCTCGACGCATAGCGTGATCGAGATCTATGCGGCCGGTCCGCGTCGCACCATCTCTTCTAGCTTTGTCTCGCCGAGCGGTCTTACCGTCGATCTCAACGGCATCCTTTACATTGCCGACGCGGGTGCGCATTACGTGTATGCGGTGGACAAGTCCGGCATCATCCACCAGGTCGCCGGAAACGGCACCACGACGACGACTGTACCCGGGCAGGCCACGGGCACGGGTCTTATCGCTCCGTCCTCCCTCTCAGTGGATGCGGCGGCCGACCTTTACATCTCTGACGCCAGCGCGAATCTTGTCTACACAGTGTTCTCCTCCACCACCAGCACGGGGAGCAATATCGCAGTGATCCTCGGCACCGGGACCGCAGGCAGCGCCGGTGACGGCGGCTTCGCCAATTTGGCGCAGGTGAATGATCCGGTCAGCCTCGCAGTCGATGGCAGCAGCAACCTCTTCGTCGTCGATAACGGCAACAATTCCGTTCGCAAGATCACTTACCCCAACCCGACGATTGCGTTCGGCACTGTGATGGTTGGCCAAAGCTCTCCGGTGATCAAGCAAAACCTCAGCAACTTCGGCACCGATAACCTGAACCTGACCGGTCCGTTTACTACTAACGATTCGCACTTCACTATCGACAGCAACTCGACCACATGCGGCACAACGATCATCGCGGGCTCTACGTGCAGCGTAGGCTTCATCTTTACGCCGACGGCGAGCGGCCCACTCAGCGTAACTGCCACCTGTCATCGAACTCCTATAACAGCCCTCAGCCAATCCAATTCACCGGGACAGGAAAGCTCATCGCTCCGCTTCAGTTCACGCTTCCAGCCCAAACTGAGGTATATGGCCAGCCATTCCCCGAGAGTGTAAACGTCACCAACGGCAGCCCGGCTCCGACTGGCCAGATCACGTTCAGCTATGGCAAACAGATTCTTTGCTCGCTGATTACAACGCTTGGGCCGAGCACGACCTGCAACGCTCCGAACAGCGGGCTGCCGATCGGAACCTATACGGTGGGCTTCAGCTATACCGGCGATAGCAACTATTTGAGTGCGAGTGGGACCGTTACGTTGACCGTTACTGCGGCGCCGCTTGTCGTCACCGTCAATAACGCTTCGCGGTTGTATGGTGCGGCGAACCCGACCTTCACCGCTACGGTCACTGGCCTTGCCCCAGGCGAGAACGTCTCGCTTGCCTACTCCACGACGGCAACCGTCACCAGCCCGGTAGGCAACTATCCGATCGTTGCCACCATAACGGCAGGAAGCGGAACGAACCTCGCCAACTACACCATCACGAATAATCCCGGGACACTCTCGTAACTGCTGCGCCACTTACCGTTACGGTGATGAATGCAAGCCGCCAGTACGGCCAGCCGAATCCTCAGTTCAGCAGCACCACGACCGGCACGCTCAACGGCGACACGATCTTCGTTCAGTACTCCACGACTGCCACCGTCACTTCGCCCGTTGGTTCGTACGCGATCAACGCAACTGTCTCGGGACCGGGGGCTGGCAACTACGTCGTTACGGTCGTCCCCGGAACCCTTACCGTGACGCAGGCAACACTGGTCGTGACCGTCGGCAATGCGAGCCGACCCTACGGCACTGCTAACCCGACGTTCACCAGCACGGTGACGGGTGCGCTCAACGGCGATACGTTTACCAACACCTACTCGACCACTGCGACGATTACATCGCCGGTCGGCAATTACCCGATCAATGATGTTGTCGGCGGCCCTGCGGCTTCGAACTACAGCATTCACGTCACGCCGGGAACGCTGACGATTACGCAGGCCACGGTCGCGCTGAACGTCACCGCGAATAACGCGACGCGCGCTTATGGCGCAGCGAACCCGACGTTTACCAGTACGATCACAGGCGCGCTCAACGGCGACACCTTCACTATCACTTATGCCACGACTGCGACTGCGACCTCGCCAGTCGGAACGTATGCAATTGTTCCGACTGTCTCAGGATCGGCCGCGGGCAACTATACAATCACAACCACCAACGGCACTCTCACTGTAACGCCTGCTGTGCTGACTGTGACCGCTAACAACGCCAGCCGTGTCTATGGCGCGGCGAACCCGGTCTTCACCGGCACCACGTCGGGCCTGGTCAATGGCGACACCGTGACCACGACCTTCTCAACGACCGCAGTCACTAATAGTCCAGTCGGAACTTATCCAATCGTTCCCTCGGTCTCCGGTGCGGCGCTTTCGAACTACACCGTGAATGCGGTCAACGGGACTCTAACGATTTCGCAGAATCAGTCTTCTCTCGTCGTCAACGTGAACAGCGCCAGCCGCAGCTACGGCGCGCCGAATCCAGCCTTCTCAGGCACAGTCATTGGGGTGCTCCCCGGCGATGATGTGGTCGTCACCTACGTCACTACCGCTACGGCGACGTCACCAGCCGGCAACTATGCGATCGGGGCGAACATCTCTGGTACCTCGGCGGGCAACTACATCGCGACGATCCATCCTGGCACGCTCGCTGTCACTCCTGCAGCCACTACTACTGCGGTTATAACCTCGGGCTCGCCTGCAACCTTCGGAAGCAACGTAACCTTCACGGCTACGGTGACAACGGCAAGCGGCGTTGTCTCCGGGACGGTCAACTTCCTTGACGGCACCACCGTGTTGGGTACGGGAACGCTGAACAGCGCTGGGGTAGCGACCTACTCCACGAGCACTCTCACGGCCGGGAGCCACAGCATCACCGCGGCCTTCCAGGCTAATACCAACTTCACCGCAAGCTCGGCTGCTCTTACCCAGGTGATGTCCGCTCCAGCCGGCAGCTTCACGATCTCTGCCTCTCCTGCGACGCAGTTCATCAAGGGCGCGGGCGCAACGGTCTACCAGGTTACGCTGACCTCTGTGGGAGCCTTCGCGGGCCAGATCAATCTCGCCTGCGCCGGCCTTCCTGCTGATGCCTCATGCACCTTCGCAAGCAACCCGACACTCACCGCAGGCGGCACTGCCACAGTCGCGATGACGGTGAACACGACGGTAGCCGATGCCAAGCTTGTGAAACCGGCGACACGTCAACTTACCCCTGCGGACTTCGCACCGATCACCGCAGCGGCTGTGTTCCCGGTCGAACTCACCGGCCTCGGCGTCTTCTTCGCCGGCTTCCGCCGACGTAAGAAACTAGGTACTCAGCAGATGCGCCTTCTCGCGGTCATCCTGTTTTCGCTTGGTATTCTGGGCCTGACAGGTTGCGGTTGCCCGAGCACAGCGTTCCAGAACTACACGATCAATATCACAGCCACGAGCGTCAGCTTCCCGGCACCCGCACAATCCACCTCGGTCGTCCTGTCCGTCGGCAACCAGTAATCGCGAATTGCCGCCCGAACGTGCAAGCCGGGCGGCAGTTCTCTGAATAGGAACAAGCACCGTAGTTGGAGGATTTCCCGTTATGCGTTTTTACTCAGTGAGCTCCGGTCAATTGAACAACAGCTCCTCGCGCTCCAGTCGCACTACCAAGAGCCGAGCCGCTCTTCTCGTCGCCCTCACCGCCGCCTTTGTGACAGCTTCGACCCTGTCGGCAGCGGCGCAGGCCACCAAGACCGCCTCTACCCCGCCCCCTGAGCCCTCGCGCTACGATCTCTACGGCGGCTACGGATATCTCCACCCCGATAGCGACCTTGGGGGCATCGAGTACCAGCCTATTAACCCGGGAGCCGTCGTCAGCGCATCGGCTTATTTCAACCGTCACATCGGGCTCCAGGCAGAGGGCAGCTTCTTCCCCCACGGTTCCAACGACTGCGTCTTCACAGCGCAGGCGGGTCCAATCTTTCGCTACCAGAAGAATCGCTGGGTACCCTTCGCGCACGCATTAGTCGGCGGAGCTAAGGTCGGCGGCCCGATCTTTCAACCCTGCACCTGGGGCTGGGGCGCCACCGGCGGCGTGGGTCTCGATTACATCCTTCCGGTCTTCAACAACCACCTGGCGATCCGGCCCATTCAGGCCGACTTTGACTACTCTCACGTCAACTACGGTCCAGTCGGCGTTGGTGGGGTGACCGGCGGCGTCGGCGAGATCTATGCCTATCGGCTCTCCGCGGGCATCGTCCTTCGCTTCGGCGAAGTGACACCTCCGCCGCCTGTGCAAATGGGGTGCACACTTCAACCTGCGAACGTGTTTCCTGGCGACCCCATTACCGTTACCGCGACTACCAGCAACCTTAACCCCAAGAAGAAGGCCGTCTACACATGGACTGTGAGTGGCGGGAAGATCACCGGCACCGATGCTACAGCCAACGTCGCGACGGCTGGACTCGCTGCAGGCGATTACACCGTCTCGGGCCACGTCTCCGAGGGCCCTCGCCCGGGAGAGCAGGCCAGCTGCACCGCCGGGTTCCGCGTTCACGCATATGAGCCGCCAACGATTTCTTGCTCGGCGAATCCAAGCACCGTGATGCCGGGCGACTCCTCGACTATTACCTCGGTCGCGAACAGTCCGCAGAATCGGCCTCTCACTTACTCCTACTCAGCCTCCTCCGGCCAGATCGCTGGATCGACGGCGACCGTCACACTCTCCACCGCTGGCGTCGCTCCGGGCACGGTCAACATAACTTGCAACGTTGTTGACGATCTGGGCAAGCAGGCTTCTGCGAATACGTCGGTGACGATCTCGACGCCTCCTGCACCGGTCGCGCCGTCGACGAGCAATCTCTGCAGCGTCGCGTTCGACCGCGACAAGAAGCGCCCGGTACGCGTGGACAACGAAGCGAAGGCCTGCCTCGACGATATTGCGTTGACACTCAATCGTGAATCTTCGGCCAAACTCGTAATCATCGGTCGAGCACTCTGCCGATGAGACACCTGATGCCGCCGCACAACGCACGCTCAATGTCGAGCAATATCTCACGCAGGAAAAAGGTATTGATTCCTCGCGCATTGAACTGCGTACGGGCGGTGATCCCGGCCGAAGCGTTGACAACGTCCTGGTGCCCACCGGAGCGACGTTCGCTCCCGGGGACACCACGGTTGTGGACCCAAGCACCGTAAAACGGCAGGGGCAACCTTACGGTATGCCCAAAACGAAAGTTCATAAGCCGGCCAACTAGGCTGATCGACTTTGCACCACTCGTGGGGGGGAGTCACTAGGGCTCCTCCCCATATTTTTGCTGCTTATTCCTTCACGAATCGCAACCGCGTTGAGGTGTAAGCGCTTTGCGGTCTGCGTCACAGTTGCGGTGACGGCCCTTCACCACCCGACGCGGATAATCTGCTAAACTACTCAAGTCGGTACAGCGATCCAGCAAGGCCTCCCGCGCGCTTGAGCTTCACGGAAAGCACCTCTCATCGGCATCTCACCGCAGCACACATTCGGGGCGTAGCGCAGTCTGGTAGCGCACCTGGTTCGGGACCAGGGGGTCGGAGGTTCGAATCCTCTCGCCCCGACCATTTCATTCGGCACCCTAGCTGCTATCGCAAAACCTCTTCTGGCATACGGTCGCGCTGCTATGCTTTATGTGTTCGCCCCAAAGGCGATGTTCGCAGAGAGTCCGCGGCGAGGCAGATATCCTTCTGGATTGTTATACGACTGAATCGATAGGGTGGCCGGTATGATTCCACTTCCGACGACCCGCCCTGTGGTCATCGATGCCCATCACCACCTTTGGCGCTACTCTGCCGCAGAGTACGATTGGATCGACGACAGCATGGCATCGATTCGGAGAGATTTTCTTCCCACAGATTTAGCCGCTGAACTCATCGTCAACGGAATCGATGGTGCTGTTGTCGTGCAGGCTCGACAGACCGTGGAAGAGACACAGTGGCTGCTAGAAACTGCGCGCACCTTTGAAAGTATTCGCGGGGTCGTCGGGTGGGCGCCCATTGCATCGGTCGACTTTGACTCATCGCTGGATAAGTTAGGAGCAGAGCCAAAGCTCGTAGGCTTACGCCACGTTGTACAGGCGGAACCGAAAGGTTTCCTCGACGGCGCGGACTTTAATCGCGGCATCGGTGCGCTTCGTGATACTGGCCTCGTGTATGACCTGCTTATCCTCGAAGGTCAGCTCGAGGAAGCAGTTCGGTTTGTCGACCGGCATCCTCATCAGGTGTTTGTCCTCGATCATATTGCAAAGCCAAAGATCGCATTCGGAGAGCTTGAGCCATGGCGAACGCTCCTTCGGGAGTTGAGTAAACGCGGAAATGTATGTTGCAAAATCTCAGGTATGACGACCGAGGACTCGTGGACACAATGGTCGACCGAGTCGCTGCGGCCCTATCTGGACACTGTCGTCCACGCGTTTAGCGCAGACCGCCTAATGGCAGGCTCGGACTGGCCGGTGTGCCTACTGGCGACAAGCTACAGCCGATGGTGGCAGGTTCTGCGGGATTACTTCTCCGGCTTCAGCGTCGAAGAACGTGCACTGATCTTCGGCGGGACCGCCGTGAAAACCTACAATCTCAAATAGGAAACCCAACATGAAAGCGATGGTCGTAGAGGAACCCGGCAAAGCGACATTGACCGAAATTCCAGAGCCCTCGAACGATCAGGGCGACGCTCTGCTGCGAGTGAGAATGATAGGGCTGTGCGGAACGGATCTGAATACCTATCGCGGAAAGAATCCGCTTGTCACGTTTCCGCGAGTGCTGGGCCATGAGGTTGCTGCCACGATTATTCATTCGGGTAATGGATCATCCGGAGACCTTGTCGAAGGAACGGCGGTGACGCTGGCACCGTACACGGCTTGCGGTCGATGCGCCAGTTGTCTTCGCGGGCGACCGAACGCATGCAAGTCGAACGAGACGCTCGGCGTGCAGCGCGATGGAGCCCTGACCGAGCGCATTGCCATTCCCGTCGAAAAACTTTACAGCGCTAATCTCTCGCTCAAAGAGCTCTGCCTAGTGGAACCGCTGACCGTGGGATTTCACGCTGCAAAACGCGGACGCGTCACAAATCGCGATACTGTTGCGGTCTTCGGCTGCGGGGGCGTTGGGCTGGGTGCCATCTCCGCATCTGCATTTCATGGCGCTCGCGTAATCGCGATTGATATGGACGACGCGAAGCTCGAGATCGCGCGCAAGGCTGGCGCTACCGACTTCATCCACTCGGGCAAGGAAGATCTCCATCAGGGGCTCAACAAACTGACTGATGGGCTCGGCCCTGACTGCATCATCGAGGCAATTGGTTTGGCACACACCTTTCGCGCCAGCGTGGAAGAGGTTGCCTTCACCGGCCGCGTCGTGTACATCGGCTATGCCAAGGAGCCAGTTGCCTATGAGACCAGCCTTTTTGTCCAGAAGGAACTGGACATCATCGGATCACGCAATGCACTGCCTGAGGACTTCCGCGAAGTGATCCGCATGCTCGAGGAGCATAGCTTTCCGGTGGACGACGTAATCTCCGCTGTGGTGCCGATCGAGGAGACGCCTGAGATTCTGCGACAGTGGAGCGAGAATCCAGCAGCATTCACTAAGATCATGGTGCAGGTAAGTTAGCTTGCTAGCTTAGCGAAGGTTGACGAAGCCACCATCCAATGGGTAATCGACGCCGGTGAGGAAGCTTGCCTCGTCCGAACAGAGATAGAGCGCAAGATTCGCAACCTCTGCCGGTTCCCCCATGCGTCCTATTGGCTGAGCCGCAGACAGCTTCTCAAACATCTCAGCCTCTTTACCGGGATAGTTCTTTGCAAGATACCCATCGACAAATCCCGTGTGCACGCGCGCTGGTGAGATCGCATTGCAACGAATGTTTTTCTTCAAGAAGTCGCGTGCGATGGAGTAAGTCATCGAGAGCACTGCGCCCTTACTCATTGAGTAAGAGAAGCGTTCTTCAAGGCCGCTCGTCGCGGAGATCGACGCCATATTGAGGATGACTCCGCCGCCTGCTTCGACCATCGATCGTGATGCAGGCACGCGTGCAGTGATAGACGCTCTTCACATTGACGGCGAAGACGCGGTCGAAGTCCGATTCCGTCGTTGTATCGACTCGTCCGATACCCGCGATGCCCGCATTATTCACGAGGATGTGAACGCGTTGACGTGCCACCAGATCACCGAAAACGCGGTCGACCTCTGTCTGGTCCGCTACATTGCATGCATAGCCAGTTGCCGTTCCACCGGCTTCAGCGATTTGTTGCGCGGCCTGGTTTGCGGCCTCCAACGTGATGTCGACAATGTGAACGGTAGCGCCAGCAAGTGCGAACGTGTGTGCG
This sequence comes from uncultured Acidobacteriaceae bacterium, assembly GCA_963754765.1. Taxonomy (GTDB): domain Bacteria; phylum Acidobacteriota; class Terriglobia; order Terriglobales; family Acidobacteriaceae; genus Edaphobacter. The sequence continues at coordinate 84,743 of CAVWHJ010000014.1, forward strand.
ATCGCAAAACCGATTCCAGTGGCGCCACCAGTGACGATCGCGTGGCGTCCATCGAGTCGAAACTTAGCCGAGTTTGCTGCTGAAGAGTGCATTAGGTCCTCACGTATAGTGTCATTGAGACATCCAATTGTAGAGGCTGAGACTGTGAAAGATACGAGCGAGGTGCGAACCGAGAACAATGACGAGCGCTATCGGCGAGCGGCGGAGGCGTCTGCACCGCCGCTACCAAAGACGCCTCGGCCGATTGTGATCCTCGGCGCAGGTGGCATCATTCGAGCAGCGCATCTGCCTGCCTATGCGAAGGCTGGCTTCCCTGTTATCGCGGTTGCTGATAGCGCAAAAGGAAAAGCAGCGGAGTTGGCTTCAGAGAAAGGGATTCCACACGGGTTCGACTCGATTGACGAGGCAGTACGTTTCGCCCCCGCCGATGCAATTTTTGATATTGCCGTTCCAGCCTCGCAGATCATGACGATCCTGCCTCAGCTTCCCTCAGGCGCGGCCGTTCTGCTGCAGAAGCCAATGGGGGAGACGCTCGAAGAAGCGACAGCGATTCGCGATCTCTGCCGTCAGCGCGGACTTATCGCCGCAGTTAATTTTCAGCTGAGGTATTCGCCAAATAATCTGGCCGCAGTTGCGCTTGAGCGAGCCGGGCTTCTCGGCGAGCTGCACGATATGGAAGTCCAGGTCCGCACGTACACGCCGTGGAAGCTGTGGAGCTTTCTAGCAACCGCTCCCCGGCTGGAGATTCTGTATCACAGCATTCATTATCTCGACCTCATCCGCTCGTGGTTCGGCAACCCCGTCGGTATCTACGCGAAGACAGTAAGGAATCCGCAGACCTCAGCTCTGGCGGCAACAAAGACCTCGATGATTCTGGATTACGGAGAGTGGAAGCGAGTGTTCGTCGTCACCAATCATGGTCACGACTTCGCTCCGGAGACGCACCGCAGCTTTGTGCAGTGGGAAGGAACGGGAGGCGCAATCCGTATGGACATGGGAGTCAATCTTGACTATCCCAAGGGCGTGCCCGACACGCTTTCCTATGCAGAACGCGGCGTCTCAGGCGGGCAGTGGAAGAGTCTTTCGGTAAAGGGCAACTGGTTCCCCGATGCATTCGTAGGCAGCATGGGTGCTTTGCAGTCGTACGTAGAAGGATCAGCTTCGGAGTTGCCGATAGGTTTCGAGTCGGCGTACGAGACTATGGCTCTGGTCGAAGCAGCATATCGCTCAAGCAGCCGCCAGTCTGAACCCCTGCCTCTCTGAAGCGGCATCAGCCGGTGACGACCGTAGCCTTCTTCACAAAGTCGGGATCGATATCCACACCGAAGCCCGGGCCCGACGGCACCTGGATTACGCCGTTGCTGTCGCTCCGCAGGCTCGACGTCTCGCAGTGATACGGCAGTTCGTTGTTGAACTCTTTGAACTCGTGATACGGACCGGAGTTCGGGATCGCGGAGACGAAGTGCATCATATACACATAGCCCAGGCCGGTAGATGAGATGTGGGGAATGCACTGCTTGCCGAAGGCGTTTGCCATACGCGCCACCTGCATACAACGAATCATACCGCCGAAGTAAAACATATCCTGCTGCACGATCGATAGACCGCCGTTCGCGATGAGCCAGCGAAAGTTGTGCGTGCTCGGCTCCTGCTCGCCCCCGGCAATCGGAATCTCCAATGCGTCGGCGACCACCTTGTTCTCTTCGTACCAGTCGAATGGCACCGGCTCTTCGTAGAAGGCGTACTTATATTCCTGCATCAGCTTGCCGATGGGAATCGCCTCAGCCGCCGTGTACGAACCATTCGCGTCTGCAGAGATAACCATCTGGTCGCCGAAGGTCTTGCGCACCAGAGGAATCAGCTTCTCGCTTCGCCCCGCGGGCGTCTCCGGGTGAGACATTCGCCCACCCAGCTTGAACTTGATCGCCTTCGCATTCGAGATGGCGACATCGCGTTTCAGATGCTCAATCGTCTCTTCTGCCGTAATGTCTCGCTCCCCGTTGGCCTGGTATACCGAGATCTTTGTGTTGTAGATCTTGTCGCTGATCAACAGGCCAATCGGTCGCTTCGACATCTTGCCGAACATATCGAGAATCGCAAACTCGATCGTGGCAATCGGCACCCAGATCGCCAGGCTCTGCGCTTTGTAGTTGTTTTCGAAGACGGTAACTGCGGGAATCAGCTCCTCAATGTCGCGCGCATCCTTGCCAATAAAGAAAGGAGCGATGTGCTTCACGAACATCGGGTACAACACTTCCATCTGTTGCGCGTTCGATACGGAGATTCCCTCGTGGCCATCTTTCGATCGCACCCGGCAGAGATATTGCTTCTTGTTGCGCAGAAGCTCGACCGACTCGATGATGATTGGGTCCGGGAAGAGATCGCGTTTGAACACCGGCTCTTTCAGAATGGCGTCAAGCTTCGCATAGCGCTCCTTCAACGTTCCCGGTAAACCATGCCGCGGCGCGTTGAGGAACTGGGCCTCTGCCGCGGCAGGAAGCGCCACGGCAACCGCGCCGCTGGAAAGTGCGGTTGAGATGAAGTGGCGGCGGGTCGTATTCATGGTGCGATCTCCTTGAAGAAAAACGAATTGTGCGATGCCAGTCTAACGGAGTTGCAATTTGATAGGGGCGCGATCAGGGTACGCATGAGGCGAAATGAAAGACGCACAATTTTTGCGATCCGCGATTTGATTCTCGGTTCCTCCCCTAAGCAAAAAAATGGCCGCTGCGAACCTCTCGCAGCGGCCCAAACGATTGCCAACTATTCGCCGCTTTGATTACCGGCATCCGTGTGGACGACACGGTAGCTCGCATTACCCTGCGACCAGACCAGGAGCAATAGGTCCTTCCCTGCCGGAAGCGAGTGCGCCTCGTTGACGAACTGCTCGGCCGAAGTAACAGGCTTGCGGTCCACCTCCACGATCACGTCTCCCGGTGTCAGGCCCGCATCCTCCGCGGGACTCGCCGGACGAACGCTCTGCACCGCCACTCCGCTTACCTGCGACGGAATGTGCAGCTGCTGACGCACATCAGGAGTCAGTTCGGCCACAGCGAGGCCGAGTTTGCCCTTCTGCGGGCTAGCCGAATCGCCATCGCTGGCGACCTCGGAGTCCTTGTGGAATTCGCCAACCTTCACGCTAAGCGTCTGAGCGCTTCCATTCCGAAGAATGCCGAGCTCGATCGTCGTTCCTGGAGTGACCTCGCTCACGGCAACCTGAAGCGCGCTGCCATTCTCTATCTTCTGTCCGTTCAGCGTGTCGATCACGTCGCCGTTCTTCAACCCCGCACGGCTGGCCGGAGAATCAGGCGTTACTTGCGCTGCAATCGCTCCCGTTGCCGTCTTCAGGTTGAAGAAGCTTGCATTCGCCGGCGTCACGTCGTTCAGGCTGACGCCGAGATAGCCGTGATGCACCGCTCCGGTCTTGATGAGTTGCTCCGCAGTGGACCGCACAAGCTGAGACGGAATCGCGAAACCAGCACCTGCAAACGATCCACTGTTCGAGATGATGAAGGTGTTGATTCCAACCAGCTCGCCGTGCGCATTCACGAGAGCGCCGCCGGAGTTGCCGGGATTGATCGCGGCGTCGGTCTGAATATATCCGCCTGGCTTGCGCGCATCATCGCGATACGGATTCTCACGGTTTACTGCGCTCACGATTCCGCGAGTCACGGAGTTTTGAAAATATCCAAACGGGCTTCCGAAGGCGAGAACAGTCTGGCCCGGCTTCAACTTCGTTGAGTCGCCCCACGCAATGCTGGGCAGATCATGCGCGTCCACTTTGATCACGGCGAGATCGGTCAACGGATCGACACCTACCAGCTTCGCAGTCAGCACGCGGCGGTCACTTAGCGTGACACGCATCTGCATCGCACCATCGACTACGTGGTTGTTCGTCACGATGTAGCCATCCGGCGAGATGATCACGCCACTGCCGATCCCATGCTCAATCTGCGGCTGCTGCTGACGCATTCCCTGGCCGCCCTGGCCGAAGAACTGCGCAAATCCGGGAGGCAGCCCTTGCAACTCGCCCTGCTGGCCCTGCTCCTGTTCGCCACCCGTCTCATGCTCGGCCGATCCGCGCGACGTCACCTGAATATTCACGACCGCAGGCGAAACTCGCGACGCGACGGCCTCGACCGCGTTATCCAGGGAGACCAGCGAAGAGACACTGTTGTCATCGATCGGGGCAGGCGACGAGATCATCGCCGCATGAACGCCGTTGTGATGAAAGAAAAACGTAGCCGCCAGCACCAGCGCAACAGCAGCCCCGGCAGGAGCGCCTAAGCGTCCTGCCTTACCTACTAATTTATTAGTTTCAAGAGACATAATCGAACCTCGGCGAATGGTTGAACAGCTTGGTTAAAGTTGGATAACGAGCCAGCCGCCCGCGGTGGGTACGGCTGCATACGAAGTAGAAATCTGACGAACCTCGGTTACGGAGAAGACCATTCTCTGGCCACCCCGCTCATCCCACGAGGTCAGCACAACCCATTGACCAGGCCGCCGCAGTTCGGCGCGATTCTCTCGCGCACGCTGCGAAGTCTGAGGATGCGCGGTCTTAGCAGCCGTGCCATGAAGTTTGGGTGTCGTTTGGGGAGCCGGTAAAGTTACGTGACTCACCGGCATGGAAGCCTTCAACAGAGTCGCGTGCGCGCCGGCTTGGGCAGAAGCTGAAGGATCGAACCCCACAGCTTGATAACCCAACGATTGCGGTTCGGCCAAACTCTGCGCCGAAGCTGAAGACGAGGCTTCCCGCGAGAACGAAACAAACTGCGGGGCTCGCGCCAACTCCGCTGATCCTATAAGCAAACCGAGTATCAGCACGCCCATCACGACTCGCGCCTGCGTGCGGCCCATTCCCTGTGCGCCGCGAAGAATACTTTGCACGCGTCGTACGAGCTCAGGCTGCCTGCCCCACGCTCCCAGCGACAACGCGAGTGATCTGCGCCCTAGTCTGTGCTCCGCCAGATTCGTCAGGCATGTTGCATAGGCCTTCGGGGACTTGGTCATCCGCAGAACGTCGTCATCACACGCCAGTTCGCGCTCCAAGCAGAGCTGCCGTTCGATCCACATCAAAACCGGATTCAGAGGAACCAGGATCAGGCACACCTTCTGCATCAGGTTGATCCAGTCATCGCGCCGCCGCAGATGCCCGACTTCGTGCAGCACAATCTGCCCGAACTCCACCGTCGTCAGGCGCGCAAAAAGATCTTCAGGAATGAGTATGCGCGGCGAGAAGAACCCAATCACGCTAGGCTGGTCCACATCCTTCGAGGTGCAAAGCTGTACGCCGCGAAATCCCGCGGCAGAGAGAATCTCCTCGCAGCCTTCTACTGGGACAGCCCTCTTCCATATCGCGCGCAGCCGGACCGCACTCATCGCAAGCTTGACGGCCCGCACCAGCGAGACGGCCAGCCACACCGCTGCAATCGCGAAACTCCAGCGCACATCCACGTGTACTAATGCTCCACGCCCAGGTGTTCCTCCACCAGCAGACAATCCGGAAGCATGCACCAACGGCAACATCGCCAGCACCGCAAAAACAGCCGTCCAGATTGCAAACCGAACTGCCGCAGTCGTTCTCGGCACAAGTCGCAGACAAAGCGCCGCAGCGGCTGCGAGCACAATCCCCTGCCAAAGCCCCGATACAAATGAGCTCGCGATCAGTCGCGACAAACTCTCCACACCTTGCCCGAGGCCGATACCCATCGCCAGATCAATCAGCGTCATAGGTCGCCTCCCACGCGATCGTCCGCCGCGGCAGCGATTGCTTCTTTCAGGCGTGCCAACTCTTCCGGAGTCACCTCATCGTCACCCAGCAGCGAAAGCAACAAGCGCTCGCGGGAGTTGCCAAAGAATCGCTGCATCATGTGACGAACCTCGGACCGGCCCGCCTCCTGCTCGGCGACGCACGGGCTATAGAGGAAAGCCCTGCCCTCCTGCCGGTGCCGAACATAGCCCTTTTGTTCCAAGATCCGGATCGTCGTCAGCACGGAGTTATAAGCCAACGCGGCGCCCTCCGGCATCGACGCAACCAGCTCGCCGACGGCAGACTCCCCGCGCGCCCACAAGATCTTCATGAGCCGTAACTCAGCTTCTGTCAACGTGATGGACTTCTTCGGCGGCATAGGAATATGTCATCGGCCGCTCCCCGGAATGACCCTTCGAGTGACCGATCTACTCCTTCAGACGATCAACTAATCGATTAGTTAGCTGCAATCCGAAAAAAATCTGCCGGCTCAGGTCGCTACTTCACCAGCTCCCGATAGTCCTCGCGAACCGGCGTAAATACGTCCAGCACCTCCGACTCCTCAAGGGCCGACGCCTGATGCTCGATATCTCCGTCGACCACAAAACTGTCTCCCGCATGAACGTCGAAGGTGCGCCCATCTACATCCACCCGGATCGCTCCACGCACGACGTACACCAATTGATGATGAGGATGGCTGTGTCGCGCGCCCACCCAACCCTTTTCAAAATAATGCCGCACCAGCATCAATTGATCACTGTGCGCCAACACTTGGCGCTTCATCCCGGCCTCCGGCGTAAAGCTCTGCGCATCGCCAGTCTTCACAAAACTCATCTCTTTCGTGCTCATCGACTCATCATCCTCACACAGAAATTATTTCCTGATATTCATCCAATCACATTGTTACTTTTCGAAACAGCAATTCTCGTCTGCGACTGTCACATATCGCTAAAAACCGCGAAATTACGGTGTTCTTACTGCGAACGCCGTAGTATCGTCTCATCCATGGCTCTTGACGACGCAAACGATCTGCGCAGAGCGCTCGAAGAAAATGAGATCGTTCCGTATTTTCAACCTCTTGTAGAGCTTCGCACGGGACTTCTCAGCGGCTTTGAAGCCCTCGCCCGATGGCAGCATCCGCAGCGCGGCCTTATTGCGCCGAATGAGTTCATTCCCCTCGCCGAAAAATCCGGCCTCCACGGTTTACTTACCGGTGCCCTCCTCCGCACCGTATTTGCAGCAGCCAAAGACATTCCCGAACACCTCGCCATCTCAGTCAACATCTCGCTCACCCAGTTGACCGACCTCACCCTTCCACGGCACATCTTCGCTGCGGCTCAGCAGGCAAATTTTCCTCTGGAGCGCCTCATCCTCGAGATCACCGAGAGCGCACTCGTCGGGAACACGGAGCACGCTGCGCGCATTGCAACCGAGTTAAAGGAGCAGGGTTCGCGCCTCGCGCTCGATGACTTCGGAACCGGCTACTCCAGCCTTCGCCACCTCCAGCTTCTTCCCTTCGACGAACTCAAGATCGACGCAAGCTTCGTCCGCTCCATGACGCACACGCGTGAGAGTAGAAAGATTGCTGCCGCCATCGTTGGCCTGGGGAACAGTCTCAGTCTCACCACTGTTGCTGAAGGCGTCGAAGACCAGACCGTTGCCGACATGCTTCTCTGGCTCGGCTGCGACATAGGCCAGGGCTGGCTCTATGGCCGTCCCGTTCCACCTGACCAACTACCAGAAACTCTCGCGAAGCGACTCAACGCCGTGCCTCCGCCAAGCCCGCCTCGCTCCCCGGTGGTCGACTCCAATCTTCCTCTGCGCCTCGAAGCTCTTCCCACCCAGCGCCTCGCCCAACTCAACGCGATCTATGACGGTGTCCCAGTCGGCCTGTGTTTTCTCGATCGCAACTTGCGCTACGTCAGCGTCAACAAGCGCCTCGCTGAGATGCACAACCTTCCCGTCGCCGCCCATCTCGGCCGCCAGATCGCGGAGGTTATCCCCGATAAATTTGCACTCTGCGAGCCATACATCCTGCGTGCTCTCGACGGAATCCCCCACGCCGGCTTTGAAGTCCGCTCTCCCGACCCACATCAATCCGACGCGACGCGTACCTACCTCATCTCCTTTCAACCCGCGCGTGACGAAGTCGACGAGGTCATCGGAGTCTCCATCTCGGTCGTTGATATTACGCGACGCAAACAGGCCGAAGAAGCTCTTGCCGAAAGCGAAGATCACTACCGTCACGCGGTCGAACTCAACCCACAGATCCCGTGGACCGCGGAGCCCGACGGCATCATCCTCGACACCAGCCAGCGGTGGGCGGCTCTTACCGGCCTCAGCAAAGAAGAGTCTTTAGGAAAGGGCTGGATTCGCGCCCTCCATCCGGATGATCTTCTACCCACGCTCAAGCTGTGGGAAGAGTGCCTTCGGACCGGCAATCTCCTCGATACTGAATACCGCATTCTTCGCAGCGATGGCGTCTGGCGTTGGATGAGGGCGCGCGCCGCTCCGCGACGGAACGAGGACGGCAAAATTATCCGCTGGTACGGCACGCTTGAAGACATCGAAGATTACAAGAAAGCACAGGAAGCTCTCCAGCGAAGCGAGGCGCGCCTCCAGGCCATCTTCGACGCGGTTCCCTTCGGCATCGTCATCGCCGACGCACCGGACGGCCAAGTGGTTATGGGCAATCCGCGAGCTGAGGTCATTCTTCGCTCGCCAATAGCGCCACCTGTCCGAATCGACGATTATTGTCGCGCCTCAGAGTCTTTCACCCCTGGCAACTCCGAGTACCCCTCCGACGAAAACTTGCTTGCCAACGCCATCATGGAGGGTAGAAGCGTTGGACCCCGCGAATATCTTCGCTACTACAGCGACGGCACCTGCTCGTGGATCAGCCTCACCGCGGCGCCGGTCATCGATGTGGATGGCAAAGTCTCCGGCGGCGTCGTCGCCATTCAGGATATCGACTTAGAGAAGCGAGAGATGCAGCGTCTCGCAGCGCTCACCAACGACCTGAAGAACAAGTTGGCCACGCACCGCTAGCCTTCCTTCGGTTCCCTTGCCAGCCACGCCTCATACATCTTCGCCAGATCCTCCGTGTTGCCACGCGACAATACCATCGCACGCAAACGGTCTCCGTTCGCCCGCGTCAATCCGCCGTGATCCTGAAACCATTGGAATGCATCCTCATCCAGCTTTTCGCTCCACAGATACGCGTAGTAGCCCGCCGCATACCCACCTCCCCAAATATGCGAGAAGTAGCTCGACCGGTAGCGCGGCGGCACGTAGCTCAAGGTAAGGCCCTTCTTCTCGAGCGCGGCTCTCTCAAAGTCATCCAGCTTCTGCAACGGCGCGTCTACGGGCAGCGTATGCCATTGCATGTCCAGCTCCGCCGCGGCCAACAACTCCGTCCGCTCATACCCTTGGTTGAAGTCAGTCGCATTCTTGATCTTCGCAGCCAACTCTGCCGGCATGGGCGCACCCGTTTTGTAGTCCTTCGCGTAGTGAGCGAAGATTGCGGGATACGTCGCCCAACGTTCATTGAACTGCGACGGAAACTCAACAAAGTCCCTCGCCACGGCCGTCCCCGACAGTCCCGGATACTCGCATGACGCCAACATCCCATGCAGTGCGTGGCCAAATTCGTGGAACATCGTAATCACGTCACTAAAACTGATCAGCGCCGGCGCGCCTTCCGCAGGCTTCGGCAGGTTCGCAACGTTGTAGACGAGAGGCAGCGTCCCCAACAGCTTCGATTGGCGAACGAAGCTGCTCATCCACGCCCCGCCATTTTTGTTATCGCGCTTGTAGTAGTCGCAATAGAAGAGCGCCAGCGGTTTGCCATCGGCATCGAACACCTCGAACACCTGCACATCCGGATGCCAGACAGGAATATCCTTCCGCTCGTTGAACGTCAGTCCAAACAACTGGTTCGCCGAATAGAAAACTCCGTTCTGCAGTACATTGTTCATCTCGAAGTAAGGCCGTATCTGGGACTCGTCCAGATCGAACTTCGCTTTCCGCACCTGCTCCGAATAAAACTCCCAATCCCAGGGCTGGAGTTGAAAACCGCCCTTCTGCGAATCAATCACGTCTTGAATGTCCTTCGCCTCGGTCGCAACATTGGCCTTAGCCGCCGGCACCAGCGCATCCATAAACTTCAGCGCATTCTCCGGCGTCTTCGCCATCTGATCTTCCAGCTTCCAACCGGCATACGTGTCGTGCCCCAAAAGCTTTGCCTTCTCTGCGCGAAGCTGCGCCAGCCTCGCAATCGTCTCCCGCGTATCGTTCGCATCGCTATGCTGCGTGCGCGTCCACGAGTTCTCAAACACAGCCTGCCGCGTCGATCTCGCGCTTAGCGAAGAAAGATAAGGCTGCTGCGTCGTATTTTGCAGCGGGAGCAGCCAGCCATCCTTGCTCCTCTCCTTGGCCGCACGCTCCGCGTTGCCGATCTCCGCCTCCGTCAATCCAGCCAACGCGGTCTTGTCGGTGGTGAAGTACGCCGCATCCTTGGTCGCCGCGAGCACCTTGCTTCGAAACGCATTCGATAGCGTCGACTCCTCTTCATTGATCTTCTTTAGCTTCTCTTTATCCGTGTCCGACAGGTTCGCTCCAGCATGAACGAACCGCTGATAATAAATCTCCACCAGGCGCAGGCTTTCCGGACTCAGCTTCAGCGACTCCCGCTTCTCATACACCGCTGCCACACGGTGAAAGAGTTTCGGGTTGAGGAAGATCGCGTCACTGTGCGCCGCTAGCTTCGGAGCCTCTTCGCGTTGCACCTTCTCCAGCGTCGGATTCGTGTTCGCGCCCGTCACCCCGCTGAACGCAGCCATCGCCCGCTGAAACAGAGCTCCTGTCTTCTCCATGGCGACGAGCGTATTCTCAAACGTCGGCGGCTCCGGATTCTCCGCAATCGCCTTCACCTCCTTCAGCTCTTCGGCCATGCCGGCCTCAATCGCCGGCTGATAGTCGCTGTCCTTGATCTTGTCGAACGGCGGGGCCTGGAACGGCAGCGTACTGGGCGCATAAAACGGATTCGAAGGGCCGAAACTTGTATCGGTACTCTGGGCTGGTAAAACACTCGGGTTCGTCATGATCACGCCGGCAGCAGAACCCGACACACACCGCAGAGCACAATCCTCTTCGCCCCAGGTTGCATCGCTTTCTTCACCGCTCTTATCTCCTCGTAAACCTTAAGTTTAGAGTAAGGCAAGCGCAGCCTGCTCTCGCGGCCTCCGTCCGCAACGAAGAGAGCCGATCGCTCGAATCACTCGCATAGACAACGTACAATCACCACCATCCATGCCTAACGGAACGCAACCCACCCGCACGCCGTTGCCCACGGTTCTGCCGCCACTTGACCGCCTCGATCTTGCGCGCGTGCTATCACTCCGCTCGAACCGGCGGTGACTTCTTCGACGCTGTGGCGGTCGGCCCTTACGTCGTCCTTCTCCTCACCGACATCGCCGGCACGCGCGACGAAGCCCACACCATCGCAGCCGCCGCACAGGATGTCTTCCGGCACCGCGCGCCACAGCTCTTCACCACGGACGTCATCAATATGATGGACACCCTCGGCATCCTGGCAAACGAGATCAATCGCACCATCTACGATTTCGCAGGCGGCTCCCGACTGGCTCCAACTTTCCTGGGCTGCTTCAACCTTCCTCTCGGTCTCCTCGCTTACATCAACTCGGGCTGCCAGGCGCCAATCTTTCGCGACAACGACGGCACCCGCATCCTCGGGCCGGTTTCGATGCCCCTTGGCCTCTTCACCCACCTCACCTTCGAACCCGCCATCCAGGCCTTCGAGCCTGGAGCACGCATGCTTCTCGTCACTAAGGGTGTCATCGAAGCCGGAAGTGGTCGGGAGCAGTTCGGAGCAGACGGTGTTGTCGAGATAATCAAGAGCTTCTCCACCGGTTCTGCTCTGGATCTGTGCCAAGCCGTACTTCAACCGGCCCATCAGTTTCGAAGGCCTAACTGGTATCAGTCTCTCAAGCAATCGCTAAAGAAGGAACGCATGGAGGACCTGACCGTGGTCGCCCTAATTCGTCCCACCTAGAACTGACTCATATCCAGTCAAAGCTGATCCGCACTCATACTTATCTCATGCTTAATCTGCAAGACGAATTCGGCCCCATCGACATTTACCTCTTCGATCAGCTTCTCCGCGGCAACCTCGTCCCGGGTATGCGAGTTCTCGACGCGGGCTACGACCCAGCCTCAGCCACCTAAGCCCTGTCATACAATCCCTCCATGAACCCAACCGAAAAGCCGGCGGAACAGGACCCTCGAGTGTACTTCGCCGCCGAGCGAACCTTCCTCGCCTGGATTCGCACCGGACTCGGCCTCATGGGCATTGGCTTCGCCGTCAGCCGCTTCGGCCTCTTTCTCCGCCAACTGGGAGCCGTCGAAACCCGCATCCCCACTCACAGCACCGGCCTCTCCCAATGGTCAGGAGTCGCCCTTGTCGCCCTCGGCGTCATCGTCAACCTCGTCTCGGTCGCCCGCCACGTCCAACTCGTTCATGAACTCAGCTCCGGCACATGGCAACCCGGCCGCGTCTCTCGAGATGCCGTCATCCTCAGCCTCATCCTTGCCGCCGTCGGTATCGGCATGGCGTTCTATCTGATGCTTGTCCGCTGAAAATGCCCGTCGCCAAACTCATCATCGAACTCGAAATTCCTCACGCTCAGTCCCTCAAGGACCGCCGCCAGGTCCTCCGCTCCATGAAGGACAAGCTCCGCCACGGCTTCAACCTCTCCATCGCCGAACTGGACGACGGCATCGTCTGGAACCGTGCCACCCTGGGAATCGCCGCCATCTCCTCTTCCACCAGCTATCTCACCGGCCAACTCCAGCAAATTGACCAGGCCGTCCACCGCATCGCCGCCCAATTAAGCGCTGAAATCCTCGACTCCTACGCCGAAATTCTCCCCGAATAGCCTTCAAAATCAATAAAACCCGCACCCAAATTCCCAAAACAGGAAAATTTGGATCCAGAACCGATTTCTCCGCTAGGTAGAACGCCCCAACTTTGATATCCTCAACCGTTCGCCCTAGTCCAACCAATATGCCCGAGCATCGAGCCAGAACGTACCATCGCAACCGCGTCGCCAACACCTTCTCCGAGGAGATTGGAGCCATGCTCGAAGGCGAGCTATCTGACCCGCGCATCGCTCCAAGCTACGTCACCGACGTGGTCCTCGCCCCCGGTGGCAAATCTGCGCGCATCTTCGTGGCCGTCCACGGCAACGAGGAAGAAGAAGCTTCTACCCTCGAAGGCCTCACCACCGCCCGCGCCTACATCCGCTCTCAACTTCGCGATCGCATGGGCGTCCGCCATGTCCCCGAGCTCACCTTTGCCATCGACCGCTCCGAAAAGATGACCGGTCGCATGGAAGAGCTTCTCGCCCGTACACGCAAACGCGATCAGAAGCGCACTGCGCACGGAACCTGCGCAGCCTGCGACAGCGAAGTCATGACAACAGAAACGAAGCTCCAGGAAGTTCGGGCCCCGGCAGGCCGCCCTCGGCAGGCCTCCTCTCACGAGGACAATATCGCGACTCTTCTGGCAGCCTTCAGTGCGCATCCACGCTTCCTCATCACATCGCATGCGCGACCGGATGGCGATGCCATCGGCTCCGCCCTGGCCCTCGCCGAGGTTCTCGACCAGCTCGGCTGTCAGGTCGACATCATATTCGCCGATCCAATCCCCACTACCTATCGCGCCCTTCCGAACCTGCAACGAATTCACCACACCGCCTCCGCCACTGATATTGCCCCCGATCGAAACACTCCCGCCATTCTGCTCGAATGCGACGGCATAGCCCGCACCGGACTCCTCGGCCTTGAAGGCCGCACCCTCATCAACATCGACCACCACGCCAGCGGCCGCGACTTCGCCTCCATCAACTGGATCGACGAACACGCCTGCGCCGTCGCCGCCATGGTCTATCGCATCGCAATCGCCGCCGGCGTCGATATCACACCTTCAATGGCCACCTGTCTCTACGCCGCGATCCTCTCCGACACTGGCTCCTTCACCTACTCCAGTACCACCGCCGACACCTTCGCTCTCGTTCACCATCTTGCCGCCCGCGGGGCAAACCCAAGCCAGATCGCCCGCGACATCTATCTCTCCAACCCCGCCAGCAAAATACGTCTCCTCGGCATAGCTCTCTCCAACCTTCAGACTGACGGCAATCTTGCCTGGACCTGGGTTACTAGCGAAGATATGGATCGCATCGGCGCCATACCCGAGGACTGCGAAGGCGTCGTCAACTACCTCATCAGCATCGTCGGCGTTGAATCCGCCGTATTTCTCCGCGAAGTAGCTGACGCGAGCCAGTTCCGCCTCAGTATCCGCAGCAAAGGAAAGATCGATGTCGCGCAGATCGCCGAGCAGTTCGGTGGTGGCGGCCATCGCAGCGCCAGTGGCTGCACCATTGACGGTCCTCTCGGCGTAGCCACCGAGCGCATCCTTACTCAACTCCGGATAGGACTCTGTTAGCCTTGTTTCGCCCCGCATAAATAGATGAACGATATCCAACAACCTGCCGCTTCAGGCGCAAGGAATAACGCAGCGCTCTTGTGGCTTCGCAAGAATCTGAATCCTCCAGCCGCCGCCAACTGTGCGAGAGTTTGTCGTTCTGTTCGCGGTGACCATGTTTCTCTTGCTCTACGGTCTGGTCCCCATCTTCGGCGGCGATCAGCTCGGCCTTGTTGGCGCGGACGAGCCACGATACGCGCAGATCGCCCGTGAAATGCTCACCGCGCACTCGGACGCATGCCACGACGTCAACGCCAAGATGGTGCCGCGCAGCCTTCGCGTGGAGGACCTTCGCAACTCCTTCCACTGCATCTCATCAGGCACCGTCACCCCGATCCTCTACGGCAAACCCTGGCTCGAGAAACCAGCCCTCTACTACTGGCGAGCCATGAGCTTCTTCAAGGAGTTCGGCGTCTCCGACTGGACCGCCCGCCTTCCTTCCTCCTCCGCGACTCTCGCCCTCGTCGTTCTTGTCTTCCTGCACATGCGTCGATTCCGCCCGGGAGGCCATCTCGACGCGGCTCTGATCACCGTCTCCTGCGTGGCCATCATCAGCTTTGCCCGCGGAGCGTCGACCGACATGCAGCTTGCGGCGCCGTTCTGCATCGGAATGCTGGGCTGGTACGCGTGGTACGAAACTGGCAAGAAATTCTGGCTCTTCGATCTCTACTTCTTTGGCGCGGCCGCCACTCTCGCGAAGGGACCAGTAGCTCCCTTCCTCGCGCTCTCCATCATTCTTCTCTTCGCCGGACTCCGCCGCGAATGGTCACTCCTCCGCCGCACCATCTGGTGGCCCGGAGTCACACTTTACTTCATCATGGTGCTGCCCTGGTACATCGCCGTCCAGAGGCGCAATCCCACCTTCTATAAGTTTTTCTTCCTTGAGCACAATCTGGAGCGCTTCGCCACCAATCGCTACCAGCATCACCAGCCCTTCTTCTTCTACTTCGTTGTTCTGCTCATTGGCCTGATGCCGTGGACCGTCATCGCCATCCGCGCCCTTATCGACTCCATCGAAGTCTCCATCGCCGAGTGGAAGGTTCGCCACAACCCAAGCCGCTACCTCGGCCACACCCGCGCCGGCGACGCCTTCCCCGAGTTCCTCGTCCTCTGGGCGCTCTTCCCGATCATCTTCTTCTCCTTCTCCGGATCGAAGCTTCCCGGATACATCCTGCCTTCGATTCCTCCGCTGACAATTCTCTCCGCCGACTACCTCAACCGCATCCGTCGCGAGGGACTGCCGAAATGGCTGCTTTGGTCCCACGCCGCGATCTGCGCGATCATGGTCTTCGTGCTCTGCCTCGCACCGCAGCACATGCTGTACGAAACCCTCGTGCCCTCGATGCAATGGCTGCTCATCGCCGCGGCAGCAGCACTCGTCTTCGGAGCCGTCGTCTTCCTCATCATTCGGCGCTGGGGCATCTCGCAGGTCTGCAACGCGACGCTGATTCCCGTCCTTGCCATGCTCGTCTTTCTGCTCGGCTTCTACGGCAAAGAGCTGGACGTGAACTACTCCGCCCGGCCCCTCGCCCGCCAGATTCAGCAGGTAGCTCCCAACGACAAGCTCGTCGCGACCGACTCCATCAAGCGCGACATGGACTACGGGCTCGCCTTTTATCGGAATCAGCCAATGATCCACTACGACACAGACGGAGTTCCGGCAGGCGAACATCTCCTCGTCATACGGGCCAACGACACCGCCGATCTCGATCGCTGGCTTGACGGCCGCATCTACGAGCCGCTCTTTCTCTATGAATCACAGGGCCTCGAGGTCTACCGGGTCTACGCCAAACCCTGAGTGATCTTGAGCCGCCGAATATCGCCCTGTCATCACTCCCCCTCCCTCTAAAATTCCTATAAGCTCAAACGAAACACCGCAGAGGGGCATGACAGTCGCTACCCAATTCGAGATTCTGGACCTTCGTCATTTTTCCGCCCGCCAGTTACGTCCGTTGCTCGAAGCCGAGTCGCGCATCTGGCAGCAGCGCCTGCGCTGGAACTACCAGAGCTCCACAGAGCTTCTCCTGCAATATCTCGACTCACGCATCCTGCCGGGCTTTGTCGCGCTCGATCGCGGTCGTATCTGCGGCTTCACCTTCTGCGTCTACGAAGGCCAGAAGGCTGTCGTCGGCGACGCCTTCGCCCTCGCCAACGAGCCCGCGCAGATGCTTCAGATCACGCAGCTCCTGCTTCATCAGCTCCTCCAGCTCCTGCTGCACTCACCCGGCATTCAACGGGTCGAGTCGCAACTTCTCCTCTACGACGCCGGATCGATCGACGAAGCCTTTCTCGCCGCGGGCTTCAAGATGTACCCTCGCCTGTTCATGGAGTACGACCTGCCCCCAGTCACGCAGCCTCGCTGCGAACACTGCAAGAACCAGCCCCGCATCGACGCTGCCGCCGAACATCGAACTCATAGGCTGGTCACCCGACCACTACCAGGCCGCCGCCGAGCTGATCCACGAGTCCTACATCGGACACATCGACGCCCGCATCAACGATCAGTACTGTTCCCTGCATGGCTCACTGCGATTTCTGCACAACATCGTTCGTTTTCCCGGCTGCGGTGTCTTCGATCCCGAAGCCTCCTGGATGCTGCGCGACAAGAACAGCGGCGCCCTGGTCGGAATGCTTCTATGCTCCCGCGTCGCCGAAGACGTGGCCCACATCACCCAACTCTGCGTCGCCAACCCCTTCCGCGGAAAGCACCTCGGCCTCACACTGCTCGAGCACTGCATCGACCATCTCACCCGCATCGGCTTCGCCGCAATCACCCTGACAGTCACCGAGGCCAATCACCAGGCCGTCAAGCTCTACCAGGACTCAGGCTTCTTCACCCGCCATCGCTTCGACGCCATGGTCCTCGACAAGAGCGCCGACAAATCCTGACATCTTCCACGCCTGGCGACTCCATTTCGGCAGAATGCCTATAATTCCACCATGTGCCGAAACATCAAAAACCTCTTCAACTTCGATCCACCCGTGACCGACCTGGAGATCCGCGATGCGTCGCTGCAGTTCGTCCGGAAGGTCAGCGGCTTCAACAAACCCTCCAAGGCAAACGAAGCCCCCTTCAACGCAGCCATCGATGAGGTCGCCGCCGCCTGCACCCGTCTTCTCCACTCGCTCGAAACAAATGCCCCGCCCAAGAACCGCGAAGAAGAAAAAGCCAAGCTAAAAGCCCGATCCGCCGAGCGCTTCGGCACCGCCTGATTCCTACTCGACGTGATAGTTCGGAGCCTCACGCGTGATGATCACATCATGCACATGGCTCTCACGCAGCCCGGCATTCGAAATCCGAATAAACCGCGCATTCGCCTGCAACTCCGGAATCGTCGCGCATCCCAGATACCCCATCCCCGAGCGCAACCCCCGACGAGCTGATACACCATCCCCTCCAGCGGCCCACGATGCGGCACTCGGCCCTCGATCCCCTCCGGCACAAACTTCGCCAGCCGGTTCGAGTTCCCATTCTCCCGAGCCGTCAGCGACGGCCTCTCCGTGCTCGCCGCATCCTCCATGTCGTCCTTGCCCTGGAAGTACCGCTCGCCCGACCCCTGCGCCATCGCCGACAGCGAACCCATCCCGCGATACGCCTTGAACGACCGCCCCTGATACAGAATCGTCTCCCCCGGGCTCTCATCCACCCCGGCAAACAGCGACCCCATCATCACCACGCTCGCCCCCGCCGCAATCGCCTTCGTCACATCGCCCGAATACTTAATCCCGCCATCCGCAATAATCGGAATCCCGCGCTCCTTGCCCGCGCGATACGCCTCTGAGATCGCCGTAATCTGCGGCATCCCCGCGCCCGTCACCATGCGCGTCGTGCAGATCGAACCCGGCCCAATCCCCACCTTGATCGCATCCGCCCCCGCATCCATCAGCGCAATCGCGCCCTCATACGTAGCAATATTTCCCGCCAGAATATCGATATGCGGAAACCGCTTCTTCGCCTCAGCCACCGCCTCCAGCACACGCGACGAATGTCCATGCGCCGAATCGATCGCCAGCGCATCCACCCGCGCCGCCACCAGCGCCGCCGCCCGCTCCAGAAAATCTCCCGTAGCCCCAATCGCCCCCGCCACCCGCAACCGCCCCTGCGAATCCTTCGAAGCATTCGGATACTTCAACTTCTTCTGAATGTCCTTGACCGTAATCAAGCCCTTCAGCTCATACTCGTCATTCACCACCAGCAGCTTCTCCACCCGATGCTGATGCAGAATCTGTTCCGCCTGCTCCAGCGTCGTCCCCACCGGCACCGTAATCAGGTTCGTCTTCGTCATCACCGAATCGATCGTCAGATCCGTCCGCGACACAAACCGCAGGTCGCGATTCGTCAAAATCCCCACCAGCTTCTTGTTCTTCGTCACCGGCACGCCCGAGATCTTGTACCGCCGCATCACCTCCAGCGCATCGGCGATCGTCTGCTCCGGCGTAATCGTCACCGGATCCACGATCATCCCGCTCTCCGACCGCTTCACCTTGTCGATCTCGCCCGCCTGCTGCTCGATCGTCAGATTCCGGTGCACCACGCCCAGCCCACCCTGCTGCGCCATCGCAATCGCCAGCCGCGCCTCGGTCACGGTATCCATCGCCGCCGACATCAGCGGCGTGCTCAGCGTGATATTGCGCGTCAACTGCGTCTGCGTGCTCACTTGGGTCGGAACGACTTCGCTATAAGCAGGAACAAGGAGAACATCATCAAAAGTAAGGGCTTCGGGTACGGGGGAGCTAATCATAATTTTTATAGATTCCAGTTGTGATGGTTAAAGGCGAAGGGGGCTATGCGGCAGCAAGCCTGAATTTCGCGGGATTTCATTGATTGTAGAGTCGCAAACAACCCATAGCAACTTGGATGGCCCAAATTCCACAAAGTTTCACACGCAGAGCGGCCTCCGCCGTGCTGAACCAACACTCGCGAATGAAACGCCGCTGGTTAGTTTGAAGTACCGTCAGGTCTTACTCATAACGCAGAGCACTTTGGATATCCACCCTCGCAGCTCTCCGCGCCGGCACCCAACACGCCAATAACGCCACCAGCGCGAGGAACAACGGCACCCCGGCGAAGGTCACAGCGTCGTGCGGACGAACACCGTACAGGAAGCTGCTGGAGAACTTCGCAGCAACCCACGCAGCCGGCAGGCCAAGCGCGATGGCGATTCCCGTAAGCAACATGCCCTGCCGGACGACGAGCCCGCGAATGGCGTCGAGTTGCGCCCCCAACGCTATGCGGATGCCGATCTCGCGAGTGCGTCGACTGACGGAATAGCTTATGACGCCGTAGAGCCCGACAGCAGCTAGGGTGAGGCCGATGCAGCCAAAGATGCCAAAGAGCGTTCCAGCCAGACGAGGAAGAAAGAGCGCCTTGCGAAGGTGTTCCTGCATGGTCTCGGTGTCGTAGATCGCCATGGTTCCATCGA
Source organism: uncultured Acidobacteriaceae bacterium (assembly GCA_963754765.1). Classification (GTDB taxonomy): domain Bacteria; phylum Acidobacteriota; class Terriglobia; order Terriglobales; family Acidobacteriaceae; genus Edaphobacter. The sequence goes on from CAVWHJ010000014.1 coordinate 104,481, forward strand.
GATCATGGATCTGCTGGCGCACCGCATTGGCAATCGCCGCGGAATCGCCACTCGTATGAACGATGAGTTGGTAGCCAAGGAAAGACGGATCGCTGCCGGTACTTTGCGCGAGAGAGCGGAAGAGAACGTATCGCGTGTCCTCGCCCAGCGTGCGCGACTTGATGTTCTTGACGACGCCGATGATCTGGTAGGGAATGCCGGCACCCTTGACAGTGTGACCGATGGGGTTGGCTTTGCCGAAGAAGTGTTCTGCAAAGGCTTCATTGACGATGGCGACTTTGGGCCCCGTGGGACTTTCGTTGGCGAAGTCACGGCCAGCCAGGCGCGGAATCCCCATAGTCTCGAAGTAACCGGGAGTGGCCATGTAGAGCTCCACGGTAGAGTATGGGGCCGAGTCGGGTTGGCCTTCGGCGTGGAAGCCATCGCTGCGATGGCCGCCTGCGAGTGGGACGCTGTCCGTCGCGGCCACGGAGACGACGCCAGGCAGAGCACTCACACGCTCTCGCAACTGCGTGAGAAACTGCGTCGTCTTCTCAGCCGTATAGCCATGCACGCGGGGATCCACCGACATCATCAATACATCCCGCGACCGGAAGCCGATATCAATACTGGAAGCGCCTTCGAGACTGCGCAGAAAAAGTCCAGTGGCGCAGAGAAGAACGATCGACATGGCGATCTGCGAGACCACTAGTACGTTGCGAAGAGAGATGCGGCGACCGGGACGGACGAGAGCGTCCTCACCCTTGAGAGCACTGGTGAGGATCGGACGCGACGCGATCCATGAGGGGATGAGGCCGCAGAGAAGACCCGCACCAACGCTGAGAACAAAAGTGTAAAGAAGGACTCGCCAATCCACGCTGACGCTAACGTCGAGTGGAACCGGCGCAGGAATGTGAAACGCCGACAGCGCAGACGTTGCCCAAAGCGAGAGCAAGGTACCGAGAAGACCTCCGCCCAGAGCGAGCATCGTGCTTTCTAACAGCATCTGGCGCAGCAACTGACCGCGGGTGGCGCCGAGAGCGATGCGAACAGCCATCTCACGCTGGCGGGTGGCAGCCTGGGCGAGAAGGAGATTCGCCACGTTGGCGCAGGCTATGCCGAGGACGAGAAGGACGACGACCAGGAGTGAAGCGAAGAAGAGGAGGATGGCCTTATGATCTCGACCCGGTGGAAGTGAGCCTGCTTGATCGAAGAGAAAGCCGTTGCCTTTGTCGGTATCCGGATAGGTTTTAGCGAGGCGCTGCGCGATGGTGGCCAGTTCTGCGGAGGCTTGCGCGCTGGAGGCTCCGGGAGCGAGACGACCTACTACTGCGATCCAGTGATAGTCGCGTGCTGTTCGGGAAGGGACGCTGGTGGCGAGTTGCTCTACGTTGCCGAGGGGAACCCAGAATTGAGGATTGAGGACGATGTCCAGGCCGCGAAAGCCCGGTGGCGCGACGCCAACTACGGTGAAGGGATGGCCGGAGAGCGTGACGGATTTGCCGAGGATGGCAGGGTCTGCGTTGAACCGTTGCTGCCAGAGGATGTGACTGAGGACGATGACGGGTTGGTGTTCTTCGCTGTCGAGGAAGCCGCGACCGAGGCTCATGCGGATTTGCGCGACGTCGAAGAAGTTTGCGGTGGCGGACTGGCCCCAGATGCGCTCAGGTTCGCCGCTGCCACTGATGGATGCGGGGAGCAGCTCGTAGTAGGCCGCGACACCGGAGAAGGAGTGCGCCTGGTCGCGTACGTCGGTGTACAAAGGCCAGGAGAAGCTGTTGCAGCATCGGTCGCCGTCGTGGGTGGTGTGAAGCGCCATCAGGGTGCTCGGCTCGCCCACAGGCGGTGGGCGCAACACGAAGCGGCTGATCATGGAAAAGATCGTCGAGTTGGCCGCGATGCCGAGCGCGATGGAGACGATGACAGTGAACATCAAGCCGGGAGCTCGGGAGAGCCTCCGGACGCTGTAGGCCAGATCCTGCCGCAAATCTGCCATCCTTCACCTCGGTTGTTTCATCCGTTTACGGCAACAAAGGAAAGATTGTTCCCAGTCAATCCACCAACCGTCACTTTCTTCTTGAAGATTTCGAGAATTACGCTGGCTCGGTGCCGGATCCACGCCTCGCCCCATTGAACTCCCCCGGAAATCGTTGTATCATCAAATTTGCAGACGATTTTGTTCCGTCGTAAGAGTATGCCGTGACCGCACCGGTGATTTGACGGAAGAGATGAGTGGGCTAAAGCCCACTTTTTATTTGCTCTAAAAAGCATTTGTGTTTTGCACGGCACAACGAACCGGAAGTACCGCTATGGCAGTCCAGATCGACGAAATTCGAGCAACCGCACAACGCGTCGCCGCCTCACACAACCTGGAGCTGGTCGATCTCGAATTTCAGGGCGGCGTCAAGTTTCGCACGTTGCGCGTCTTTATCGAGAAGAACGCAGCAGAACGGGCCAAACTGGCTGAGTTGGCCGCAGCCGGAACAACAGAACTCCCGAAGGGCGTCCCAGTCGAGATGCTCTCCGGCGTAACCCACGAAGATTGCGCGACGTTTGCCCAGGATTTCGGCACCGTACTCGACGTAGAAGACCTCATTCCGGGGGCCGAATACACCCTCGAGGTCTCTTCGCCGGGCCTGGAACGCAAGCTCTTCCGGCCCGAAGACTTCACCCGGTTTCAAGGCAGTCTGATCAAGCTTCAGACCTTCACTCCGGTCAACAAGAACAGGCAGTGGCAAGGCCGTCTCACAAAATTCGCAGACGGCGTACTGACGATCGACCTCTCTGCCGTCAAACAGAAGGGCAAGGCAAAGAAGGCCGCGACCGAATCGACCGTCGACATCGCCCTGGCGAACGTCGAAAAGGCCAATCTGGTCGCAGAGATTTAGCAAGCAAGGTAGACCTAGCACCACAAGGCACCAGCATCAGAAACGATGGCAAACAGGAAACAACCCGAGGATTCGGGGAAACAGAAGGACGAGTGAACAATGGCAAGTGTTCTGTATCAATCAATTGAGACGTTAAGCCGCGATAAGGGAATCGAACCCGCAGTTGTAGTAGGCGCCGTTGAGGACGCCATTGCCCTTGCCACGCGCAAGTACTACAAGACGCAGGAGAACATGCGCGCCGAGATGGACCGCGAGACCGGCGAAATCCGCGCCTATGTCTTCAAGACCGTCGTCGAGAGCCCCGAACAGGTCGAGGACGAGATCAACCAGATGACCCTCGAGCAGGCCCGCGAACTCGCCCCCGAGGTCGAAGTCGGCGGCGAACTCCGCTTCTACAAGGACACCACGCCCCTCGGCCGCATCGCCGCCCAGATGGCCAAGCAGGTCATCTTCCAGAAGGTCCGCGAAGCCGAGCGCGACACCGTCTTCAACGAGTACAACCACCGCGCCGGCGAGGTCCTGAACGCCACCGTCAAGCGCCTCGAGCCCATGGACGTCATCTTCGACCTCGGCAAAGCCGAAGCCCGCATGCCCAAGCGCGAGCAGTCCCGCCTCGAGCAGTTCGCCGTCGGCGAGCGCGTCCGCGTCGTTCTTCTCCGCGTCGACCGCGCCGCCAAGGGTCCGCAGGTCATCGTCTCCCGCGCCGCGCCCGGCCTCGTCCAGAACCTCTTCCAGTCCGAGGTTCCCGAGATCTACGACGGCACCGTCACCATCCGCGCCATCGCCCGCGAGGCCGGCGAGCGCACCAAGATCGCCGTCATGTCCCGCGACAAGGACGTCGACCCCGTCGGCGCCTGCGTCGGCATGAAGGGCATGCGCGTCCAGTCCATCATCCGCGAGCTGCGCGGCGAAAAGATCGACATCATCGAATTCTCCGAAGAGATCACCACCTTCGCCGAGAAGGCCCTGCAGCCCGCCAAGGTCAGCCGCGTCTCCATCACCGACCTCGCCGACAAGCAGATCGAGGTCATCGTCGACGACACCCAGCTCTCTCTCGCCATCGGCAAGAAGGGCCAGAACGTCCGCCTCGCCGCCAAGCTCCTGCAGTGGAAGATCGACATCAAGAGCGAAGAGGAGAAGCGCCAGGAGGTCGAGCAGCAGATGCAGGCCATGTCCGGCGGCCCGACAACGCCGATCGAACAGGTCACCGAGCTCGGCGAAGCCGTCCTCGAAAAACTCATCGCCGCCGGCATCACCACCGTCGAAGCCCTCGCCGACATGACCCCCGAGCAGCTCGAAGAGGTTCCCGGCATCGGCGAAAAGACAGTCGAAAAGATCTCCGTCGCCGTTCGCCACTACTTCGGCCAGTACGAAGAAGGCGAAGAGCGTCCCGCACCCGTTGCCGCAGCGGCAGCCGAACCCTCAGAGGTGAGCTCCATGGAGAAGACGCCCGAAGCGATTCTGGCCGAAGAGGCCGGCATCGGCACCGCAAAAGAAGCCAACGATATCTCCACCGAAGATATCGCCGAACGCGAAGACGAAACCTCAGGCATCGACGCCTTCAGCGACGCCGATGCACGCGAAGAACGAATTGAACTCGATAACGACACCGTAGACACCCTGGTCAACGATAGCCCAGGAGATCTCCGACGAAGGAATCGACGACGGAAACGACCGTGGCTAGCCGCTTAGGCCACGCAGCACAGCGTTCTCTGGGTCGCGGACTCTGCGAATTTCAGAGGTAACACTTACAATAGAGATTCAACCCTCCATGAGGCTGATATGAACAGCTAAGCGCGCAGGGCAGCAAACACGAAAAGGGACGGATGAGCAAAGTTCGAATCAACGATCTGGCACGAGAACTGGAAGTAAAGAGCAGGCCAATCCTGGACGCGCTCGAAGCAATCGGCGTGTCTGGAAAGACCCACTCCAGTTCCATCGAAGCCGACCAGGCCGAAAGGGTCCGGGAGTACTTCAAGAACGGCGGCAGAAGCAGCTCTGCGACCAGGCAGCCGGTCGACTCAAAGCCGAAGTTCGACCTCTCCAAGGTGTCCAAGCCCGGCGACGCGCTCAAGGCCATCCTCGAGCGCAAACAGGCCGAAGCCGCCGCCAAAGCCGCGCCTCCGCGCCCCACCGCAGTCGTTGCGGCGCCACCGGCCTCCGTCGCGGTCGCCGCTCCCGCCGCGCCCAAGGTCGTCGCAGCCGCTCCGGCCAGCTGCAGCACCGGCCGCGCCGCAGGCCCCTGCCCCCGTGCAGCCCCGCCGCATCGTTCCGCTGCCGCGTCAGCAGGCCAACATCGTCGCTCCGCCAGCCGCGCCGGCCATCGCCAGCAAGCCTCCCGTCGGCCCTGTCATCGCGCGCCCACCCGTCACAGCCGCTGCCGCCAGCAGCTGCGACTCCTCCGGTCGTCGCCGTACCGCCTGCCGCCAAGCCTGCGGCTCCCGCAGCGCCTGCGGTCGAAGCGCACGCTGCTCCAGCTCCGGCAGTCGCCGCGCCCGCTCCGTCGAGCTCCCAGCTACCCCGCCGCCCGTCGCCACAGTAACGGCAGACGAGCCAGCGGAAGCACCGGCCGAACCCGCCGTCGCCGCACCTCCTGCTCCACCCGCCCGCCGCGTCATCATGCCTCAGACCGGCCCGCGCCCCATCTATACCGCCCCGCCCGCCGCTCCAGGGGTGCCGCAGCGCGGTCGCCCCATCTTCGAGCGCCCGCGTCCGCAATCCCCAGGCGCTCCCGGCTCACGTCCCACGTCTTCGACAGCCCCGGGCGCACGCCGTCCGATGCACCCGACCCGAACCTTCCCCGGCGGCCCATCCGGCCCCGGCGGAGCACCCGGACGCCCCGGCTTCACTCCCGGCGGCGCTCGCCCAGCCTTTGGCGCTCGTCCCGGCTTCGGTGCCCGTCCCGGCGGAGCACCCGGTGGCCTTCCAGCCGCAGGCGAAGCCCCGCCGACCGGCATGCGCCCCGCTGCACGTCCCGGCCAGCGCCGTGGCGGACAGCGCTACGAGAAGACCAAAGAAGGCCCGATGAAGGGCTTCCAGCCGCCACCACGTTTCGGCGGCGCGCCCATCTCTCGTGAGCCGCTGCCCATCACCAAGACCATCACGGTCACCGAAGGCATCAGCGTCAAGGACCTCGCCGAAAAGCTCGACGTCCGCGGCAAGGACCTCATCGCCACCCTCCTGATGAAGGGCGTCTTCGTCACCGTCAACCAGTCCCTCGAAGGCGAGCTGGTCAAGGACGTCGCCCGCCAGTTCGGCGCCGACGCCACCGTCATCTCCGTCGAAGAGCAGCTTGAGAACGAAGCCATCGAAGGCTTCCTCGAAGACACCACCGGCATGGTCGAGATCGTCCGTTCGCCGGTCGTCACCGTCATGGGCCACGTCGACCACGGTAAAACCTCGCTCCTCGACGCCATCCGCTCCACCGACGTCGCCGGCGGCGAAGCCGGAGGCATCACCCAGCACATCGGCGCCTACAAGGTCAAAATCACCAAGCCCGACTCCCCCGCCTTCGGTCGCGAGATCGTCTTCCTCGACACCCCCGGCCACGAAGCCTTCACCCGCATGCGTGCCCGCGGAGCCAAGGTCACCGACATCGTCGTCATCGTCGTTGCAGCCGACGACGGCGTCATGCCCCAGACCCTCGAGGCCATCGACCACGCCCGCGCCGCCAACGTGCCGATCATCGTCGCCGTCAACAAGATCGACAAGCCCGAAGCCAACCCCTCGAAGGTCATCCAGCAGCTCGCCGCCCGCGGCCTGCAGCCCGCCAACCATGGGCGGCGACACCGAGTTCGTCGAAGTCTCCGCGAAGAAGCACATCAACCTCGACAAGCTCGAAGAGATGATCTGCCTCGTCGCCGACGTCAACGAACAAAAGGCCCAGCCCGACCGTCCCGCCGTCGGCACCGTCATCGAAGCCAAGCTCGATCGCGGCCGCGGCGCCGTCGCCTCGATCCTCGTCCAGAACGGAACCCTCCGCACCGGCGACAGCTACATCGTCGGCAACACCTTCGGCAAGATCCGCGCCATGTTCGACGATCGTGGCCGCGCCATCACCGAAGCCGGTCCCTCCACCCCGGTCGAAATCCTCGGCCTCGAGGGCATGCCCGACGCAGGCGACACCTTCCTCGTCATGGCAGACCGCGACAAGGCCAAGGGCATCGCCCAGTACCGCAAGATGAAGGAGCGCGAAGCCCAACTCGCCAAGAGCTCCCGCGTCTCGCTCGAAGGCCTCGCCGAGCAGATCAAGCAGGCCGGCATGAAGGACCTCAACCTCATCCTCAAGGGCGACGTGCAAGGTTCGGTCGAAGTTCTCGCCGACTCGCTCCAGCGCATGTCCACCGAGAAGGTTCGCGTTCGCGTCCTCCACTCCGGTGTCGGCGCCATCACCGAGTCCGACGTGCTCCTCGCCTCCGCCTCGAACGCAGTCGTCATCGGCTTCAACGTCCGGCCCGATCGCAAGGCCGCCGAAGTCGCCGAGCGCGAAAACGTCGAGATCCGCCTGCACTCCATCATCTACGAGCTGCAGGACGAGATCACCAAGGCGATGTACGGTCTCCTCGAGCCTGTCTTCAAGGAGAACTACGCCGGCCGCGCCGAGGTCCTCAACGTCTTCAAGATCACGAAGGTCGGCCAGATCGCCGGCTGCCGCGTCACCGACGGCCTCATCCGCCGCGACCAGCAGGTCCGCCTGCTCCGCGAAGGAGAAGAGGTCTGGAAGGGCAAGATCGCCTCACTCAAGCGCTTCAAGGACGACGTCAGCGAAGTCCGTCAGGGCGTCGAGTGCGGTATCGATCTCGCCGGACACAAGGACATCCGCATCGGCGACATCATCGAATCCTTCACCACGGAGACGCTGGCCGCCGAACTCGGCCAAAACTCCGCCGCAGCCCGCAAAGCCGAGAAGGCCGAAAAGGAACGCGAAGCCGCAGCAGCCGCTACAGCCGCGGCCGAAAACTCCGTCAACGCCTAACCAAATCCATCAACCACAACAAAAGGCCGGGAGCAATCCCGGCCTTTCGCTTCTCCGTTTTGCTACTAGGTATCCCAAGGCTTCAGCCTTGGGTCTCTTCTAAGCAGCCGCGCAGCGGCTTACCGCTCTGTCGAAGGCGGGAGAGAAGTCCGAAGGACGAAGCGACTGACCTATTGCCTTCTCCTCCCTGGCCTCAGATCTTCATCCTCACCGTACTGATCGAATCCGGCAACAACTTCACCGTCGCCATCCACCCACCCGCACCAATGTCCACAAACTGCTCGTGCGGCGCCTCATTCCGCAACAGAAACACCACCGTCCCATCCGGATTCACAAACCCCACTGCATCATCACAGGTCCCCGTCGTCTCCACTCGCTTTGCCCCTACCTCCACAAAGTGGCTCAGGTGCTTCATCAGGTAGTAGTCGTGGTTGTAGCGAAAGCCATTCGTCGCACCGTCCACACTAACCAGCGAGTTCTGATTCCATCCCCACGTGCTCGGGGCACCCTGGTCAAGAGAGATGTTCCAGTACATATACGCGCTGGCTCCAGACCGCATGTAGTGCTTCATCAGCTGCCAGCAGTACGCCGTGTACTCCCACTTGTTCGACCCATCCCCGCACTCCTGCTCCGACTGATACACCGTCAGCTTCGGAAACTCTCGATGCAGCGCTGGCAGCGCATTCTTCCCTGCCCACTGCACTCCCAGCCCGCTGATATAGCGCGCAGCCTCCGGGTCGGCCATCACGCTTCCAGCAACTTCGGATCCCCGCGCTCCAGCGTGCCAAAGAAAACCGCCACCTTCCGCTCCGACATCTCCGGCCCCAGGTATCGAATAAACTTCGCCAGCCCCGCAGGCGTCCACGTGCAGCTTGGAAAGTTCTGCGCCGAATTAAATTCATTCTGCGGCATCACCATTCCCACGCGAATGTCCTGCTCTCCATACGCATCGATGAATCGCCCAAAGTACTTCGCATAAGCCCGCAGATACCGTTCCTCGAGCAGGAACATGTCCTCGCCCTCATGTCCTACTTGATCCGGACGAATCCCATTGTCTTTTTGACCCTCCCGCGCCGCAGCCTCAGCATAAAATCCATTCTTCTTCATCCAGCTCGGAGGCGACCAAGGCGACGCCCACAACCGCAGCTTCGGCTGATACCGCTGCGCCGCATGAATAAACGGAATCAGCGTCGCTCGATCGTTCTCAATGCTGAAGTGCTTCAGCTCGAAGTCGTCCTTCGTCTCGTCATACGAGTACGCCTTCAGCGCAAAATCATTTGCCCCCACCGGCATTCTGCACAGCGAGAACCGCGCCCCCGCCAACGGATCGAACAACTCCCGCAAGCACGATCTCACGGTCCGCATCACTCAGCTTGCTAAGCGAAGTCCATCCCAACTCATTGAAGCACCCTCCGAACCCCTCCATCGTCTGGGCCGTCGCCGACAGGTCGACATTTAGATTCAAAGAATCCCATCGCCACCCCGGAGGGGCCAGCGCCTGCACCTGCCATGGAGCATCCTTCGTAGTGGTGACGCAGGTAGCACGTTCCCCTCCCAGCTCCGAACCAGCCCGCTCTTTCGCGCCCAACGAAAACGGCATTGACAATTCCGGCATCGCCGTTCCCACGGTCAAGGCCGTGCCGACTCCCCGAAGAAACTGACGCCGATTCCACCGCGGTTTCATCATGGCTGAACAGCATAACCGATGTTTCCCACAGCCGAATTCTTGACACGGCTGATAACCTTAAAGTCCAGAAGAACAGCCCGGCACACCGCCGGGCCTTCGCATTTAAACACAGCAGACTTGACCAATAAGTCCGGACTCATGTCTTCTGGTTTGAAGACTTTGCGCACTTTTACCCAGGAGGGGGAGGGCCCATGCCGACCACCATCACCGAGACCACGAGCCATACCAAGTTCGACCTCGCCGCCATCCAGCATGCCCTCCGCGAAAATAAAATCGATGGCTGGCTCTTCTACGACCATCACCATCGCGACCCCCTCGCCTACTCGATCCTCGGCCTCGACCCCAACGCCCACGTCACCCGCCGCTGGTATTACTTCATCCCGGCCACCGGCGAGCCGAAGAAACTAGTCCACCGGATCGAATCCTTCAAACTCGACACCCTCCCCGGCACAAAAGCCGTCTACTCCTCCTGGCAGGAGCATGAAGCCCAACTCGAAGCCCTCCTCACCGGCCACACAAAGATCGCCATGCAGTACTCTCCGCGCAACGCCATCATGTACGTCTCCATGGTCGACGCCGGCACCATCGAACTCCTCCGCTCCTTCGGCAAAGAACCCGTCACCTCCGCCGACCTCGTCAGCCACTTCGAAGCCGTCCTCACCGACGCGCAACTCGCCACGCACTACGTCTCGCAAAAACACATCGACCGAATCCTCGACGCCGGATGGAAAGAGATCGGCACGCGAGCCCGCAACGGCGGCACCGACGAGTACGCCATCGTGCAATATCTCTCCGAAGCCATGTCCCGCGAAGGCCTCATCTGGGAGCACGGCCCCAACGTCAGCGCCGGCCCCAACTCCGCCGACTCCCACTACGAACCCACAGCCGCAAACTCCCGCCCCATCCGCAAAGGCGACTTCGTCCTCATCGACATCTGGGCCAAGCTCGCCAACGACCCCTCCTCCGTCTGGTACGACATCACCTGGACCGGAGTCGTAGGTCGCGAGCCCACCGAACGCGAACAACTCATCTTCACCACCGTCCGCGACGCGCGCGACGCCTCCATCAAAGCCGTGCAGGACGCCTTCGCCTCCAACACCCCCATCGCCGGCTGGCAGGCCGACGACGCCGGACGCAACCTCATTCGCAAGGCCGGCTTCGGCGACTGGTTCACCCACCGCACCGGCCACAACATCGGCGTCGAACTTCACGGCCCCGGCGCCCACCTCGACAATCTCGAGACCCACGACGAGCGCCTCATCCTGCCCAATACCTGTTTTTCAGTCGAACCCGGCCTCTATTTCCCCGGCGCCGCCAGCGTTTTCGGCGTCCGCAGCGAAGTCGACATGATCGCACGCAAAGGCAAAGCCGAGGTCACCGGCCGCATCCAGACCGAACTCGTGCGGGCCTAGCTGATATCATGACAAAAGACATGCCGACCAACGCACAAGCCACAGCACGGCCCGCTACACAGTCCTCTTCCCTGCCAATGATGGTCCTTATCGCCGGCTGGCTGATCCCCGGTGCAGGGCATTTCATGCTGCGCAAATGGATACGCGGCAGCCTGCTGATGTTTTCCATCGTGGCGATGTTCTGCATCGGCCTCGCACTAAAAGGCAAGATCTACTCGCCCAACACCGGCGACCTGCTCGACATCCTCAACTTCGCCGGCGATCTTGGCAACGGTCTGCTCTACGTTCTGGCCCGCGTCTTCGATCTCGGCCAGGTCACCGTACAGGTCGCAACCGCAGACTATGGAACGAAGTTCATGGTCGTGGCAGGCTTGCTCAACATCATCTCCGCCGTCGACGCGCACTCGCTGGCAACCGGGAGGAAGCGCTCGTGACCATCTCTCACTTCGGAGCGGTTCTGCTCTTCTCCCTGTTTACCTCAGTCGTCTTCGGCATTACCCAGCGCACCGAACCGCGAATGATGATCCGCTTCGGCGCATTCTGCTTTGCCCTCTTCGTCGGCGGCACCATCGCGGCAAGCTGGGTCATGTGGCTCATCAAGCACTAGATTGCAATCGACTACGCTTTGCCCTACGCTAAGGGCTGGCACGTGAACGCCGCGGGAGTGGCGAAATGGCAGACGCACTTGGTTTAGGTCCAAGCGGAGAAATCCGTGGGGGTTCGAGTCCCTTCTCCCGCACCAAACACCTCTAAACATCCGCAGCACAACCCAACCCGGGAAAGAGATTCGATGAGCCAGCAGAACCCAAATCAGCCGCAGGACCAGCAGCCAACGCTCAAACTCACCAACACCGAGAACTATCGGGACGGCTACGCCAACAGCGTTCAGGTCCGCATGAGCGTATGGGACTTCTTCCTCGTCTTCGGCACGATGAGCCAACAAAGCGCTGAGGAGCTCACGGTGATGAACTTCCAGGGAATCTACCTGAGCCCCCAACAGGCCAAGGCTCTGTGGAACGTGCTCGGGCACAATCTGGCCCAGTACGAACAGGCCTTCGGCTCCATCACACTGGAGCAGCTGCCCCAATCCGGCGGCCCCGTCAACTAAGAGCGTGACCCTTCCAGGCAGAGCGGTAGAAAACGACAGGCAATCGTTTGGCGACATCCCTCTGTGGATGCTCTATCCCCTGTTCTTCGTCGCCGTCTATCTCGGACACTATCGTCTGCTCCGGCTCCCGTACTTCTGGGACGAGGCCGGCTACTACATCCCTGCAGCCTGGGACTTCTTCCGCCTCGGCACGCTCATCCCACAGTCGACTGTAACCAACGCCCACCCACCCCTCCCATCGATTCTCCTAGCCGGCTGGTGGCACCTCTCCGGCTACGTCGTCAGCGGCACACGGACGTTGGTTTGCATGGTCGCCGCCGCAGCACTGCTTGGTGTCTATCAAGCTCGCGAAAGATTTGACGACCACACCCGTCGCCGCAGTTACGGTTATTCTCACCGCAATCTACCCGATCTGGTACACGCAAAGCACGCTTGCTCACGCGGACATCTTCGCCGCTGCCTTCACGCTATGGGGACTGGCGTTCTATCTAGAACCCGAGGTATCCGATGGCGGGCCGACGAGAAATCTGACGAAAAATCCATTATTGACCGGGGTGATGTTCTCGCTCGCCGCTCTCTCGAAGGAGACGGCAATCGTTACGCCAGTAGCTGTGGCGTTGTGGGAGGCAATTCTCTTCGTCAAGAACCGAGACCGATCCAGCGAGCGCAACTGGCACCTAAACTGGATTCCGGCGCTTCTCGCACCGATTCTTCCGCTCGGAGCTTGGTACGCTTATCACTATCGACGCACGGGTTTCGTATTCGGTAACCCAGAGTTCCTCCGCTACAACGCAACCGCGAACCTCGACGCTTACCGAATCGCTCTTTGCCTTTGGCATCGCCTGCTTCATCTCACGACCCACATGAACATGTACGTGCCGGTCGTATGTGCAATCGCCGCTGCGTTCATTCCGGTTGCTGCAACGAACACGCGCCTCCCAATCTCACGTCCAGTTCTCAAAGCCATGGGGGTCGTCCTTCTCGCCAACTGGATCGCATTCTCTGTTCTGGGCGGCGCTTTACTTACGCGCTACCTGCTACCGATGTATCCGCTGATCCTGCTAGTGTGCGTCAACACCTGGTGGCGACGAATTCCCAAGGGCTGGGCCCTGATCGCGCTTCTGAGCGCTGCAGCATTCCTTGCCGGGATCTGGATTAATCCGCCCTATGCCTTCGCACCCGAGGACAACCTGACGTATCGCGACATGATCGTTCTGCACCAGCACGCGGTGCGGTTCATTGACCAGAACTATCCGCAGGGCACTGTCCTTACCGCATGGCCCGCAACCTCGGAACTCTCCCGCCCCGAGCTCGGATACACCAATCACCCGGTGAAGACCGTAGCTCTTCAAAACTTCGCGTTTGATCAAATCCAGAAGGCGGCCGCTGATCCCGGAAGCTACGACGTTGCGTTGATCTTCTCGACGAAGTGGGAGCCTCCTGCGAACCAGCTGAACCTTGGACGGCATAACGAATCCGCCGATACAAAATACTTCGACTTTCATCGCGATCTCGGGCCGAGCGAAGTCGCAGGAATGCTGCACGGCGATATTGTGTGGCAGGCGCACCGCAAAGGAGAGTGGGCCGCGGTGATCCATTTCCCACGCATTGTCGAAGCGTCGCTGCTGCAGTCCGAACATCACTAACGCTCTATATACTCATATCTGTGACGAAGCTCTTCCATCTTCGCTGGCTCCGACAAACACGATGGCCTGTCTTGGTGCTGCTGTTGTGCACGCTTTCCGGACATTCGCAATCGGCCTCTACTGAGGCGGAGACCGGGGGACGAGTAGTACTCGTACTTCCCTTCGACAACCGGTCCGGCCAAACGAACCTAGCGTGGGTTGGTGATTCCTTTCCCGATACGCTGAATCAACGCCTGACGTCAGCAGGATTCCTTACCATCACCCGCGACGACCGGCAGTACGCGCTGGATCATCTTGGCCTTCCGGTCGACTTCAGACCATCTCGTGCGACAACGATCCGCATTGCGCAGACTCTCGATGCCGACTTTGTGATCGTGGGCAGCTATACCGTTGAAACGGGCCGCATCGCTGTTCAAGCCCAGGTGCTTGAGGTCAACAAGCTGAGACTCTCTCCTCCCCTCACCGACTCAAGCGAACTCGCACGCCTCTTCGATGTTCAGAACGCAATCGCCTGGAAGATCGCACGGCAGATCGATCCTCACTTCAATGTGGCTCAGCAGACGTTTCTCGCCGCTTCCGGAGGCGTGAAACTTAGCGCCTTTGAGAATTACATCGGGGAACGGACGCAACGACTTCACAAGAGCGAATCAAGCGCCTGCAGATGGCCGTGCAGGACACACCTGACTATCCAGCCGCGCTGCTCGCTCTCGGCAAGGCGCAATACGCACAGCGCGAATTTGATCAGGCCGCAGCAACCCTCGCGAAGATCAGCCCGGCCGACCGGCGTGCCCTCGAGGCAAACTTCTACATCGGACTCGCCCGATTCAACACCGCAAAGTATGCCGAGGCGGAATCAGCATTTGCCTTCGTCGCGAACCGGCTGCCACTTCCGGAGGTTGTGAACAACCAGGCCGTCGCGTCAAGCCGCCAAGGGCATGATGCGGTCCCGTTGTTTCAACGCGCCTCCACGGCCGACCCGAACGACGAGGACTACCACTACAACCTGGCGGTTGCGTTGCTTCGCCGAGGTGACTTCGCCGGAGCACAACGCGAGGTAGACATCGCGCTGAAGATGCGCCCCAGCGATACAGAAGCGGTTGAGCTAAAGACCGCCATCAATGCCGGGCGCCATATCGCGCCCGTTGCAAAAGCAGGTGCGAATGTCGCGGAATCGTCTGACTTCGAACCAGTCGAGCGTATTCGAAGAAGCTACTCTGAAGCTTCGTTTCGTCAGGCCGCGTTTCAGCTCGACCAGATGCGCACAGCTCGAATGGCTTCGCTTCCCGCCGCCGAACAGGCCGCGCAGTACATCCAGCTAGGTCACGACTACCTAGCACAGGGGCTGATCCCTGAGGCGGAACAGGCGTTCCACTCGGCCATCACCGCCGACCCGCTCAGCGCCGATGCGCATGCGGGTCTCGCCCAAGTGCGCGAACGCAGCGGAAGCCCAACCGATGCGCGCTCCGAGGCTCAAGCCTCTCTCAACATACATCCCAATGTCGCTGCCTATCTCGTGCTGGCGCGACTTGATCTGCAGGCGAACGAGATGAGTTCGTCAGCAGCGAATGTAAACAAGGCGCTTCAGTTGGAGCCGAAAGACTCCGCCGCAATGGGAATGCGGCAGGCCCTGCAGGCGCGCGGTCAGAGCGTCCCATGAAACATATTCTCAGGACGACCATTGCGCTCCTGATGACGCTCTCTTGTGTCTTGCCTGCGAAACTTTCAGCCGCCTCGGATGCCTCACCTGTCGTCGTCAAACTCACTCTCCACGACACGATTCAGCCCATCACCGCAGACTATCTCCAGCGAGGACTTGCGGAAGCGGCTCGTCTGCACGCCCAGTTGGTGATCCTCTCGATGGGAACACCCGGGGGGCTGCTCGACTCCACTCGCGTGATGGTCCAGGCCATCGAAAATTCGCCGGTCCCGGTTGTGATTTTCATCTCACCGACTGGCAGCCGAGCAGGCTCTGCGGGCTTCTTCCTGCTTGAAGCGGCCGACATCGCTGCTATGGCTCCCGGAACAAACGCAGGTGCAGCCCATCCTATCGTCGAGGGCGGCCGCCAAATCGACCCGGTTCTCAAGGACAAGATCGAGAATGACGCGGCGGCATTTCTTCGCTCCTATGTCGGTCGTCGCGGACGCAACGTGGAAGCTGCGGAGGACGCCGTTCGCAACTCGAAATCCTACAGCGACCAGGAGGCACTCAAGCTTAAGCTGATCGACCTCGTATCGGCTCGACGACAGCTCGCTCATCACCGCGCTCGATGGTCGCGAGATTCATCGCTTCGACGGAACGACTCAGACCCTCCATCTACAAGGCGCGGAGATCGCAACCACGGCCCCGTCTCTTCGCGAGCGCCTACTTAGCAAGCTCACCAACCCCGACGTCGCCATTCTGCTGCTCGTCCTTGGCGGCCTTCTCATCTACCTGGAGTTCAACGTCCCGGGTACTGTCGTGCCCGGCTCTCTCGGCACGCTCTTCGTTCTGCTCAGCCTCTTTGGCCTAAACCTTTTGCCGATCCGGCATACGGCGATTGCCCTGCTGCTTGCGGCGATTTTGCTGATGGTGCTCGAGGCAAAGTTCGGCGGCCACGGTGTACTCGCATTTGCAGGAATCGTCTGCCTGGTCTTCGGCCTCGCCACGCTCGTCGATGGCCCCATCCCCGAACTACGCGTCCATACCGCGACTGCCCTCGGCGCAGGCATTGGTTTTGGCACTATCTCCTTTGGACTGGCCTGGATTGCTCTGCGGGCCCGTCGCGGCAAGATCCTCACCGGGCCCCAGGCTATGATCGGGGGCACGGCAATCGTCAAAACCCCTCTATGCCCCACTGGCCAGGTCGAGATCCGCGGCGAACTCTGGCAAGCCACCCTGCTCGGACGTGCGTCGCTTGGCGTCGGTTCCGCGGTCTCAGTGCGTGGAATCGAGGGTCTCGTGCTGATCGTAGAGCCCACGCAGGATGCCGTTTGATTGCCCTGATGCACCCCCGGCCAGCGTCCCGCCAGAGTAGACTAGAGAGATAGAAGTTTTCAATAAGGGAGTTTCGTCTTGATGTTGAATGTACCTCGCCCGTTCTGGGTCCGGAGTGTTTTATTTTGCCTCTTGCTATCCGCTGCGGGAACAGTCGCTAAAGCGCAAGCCACCTCCCAAAATCCGGCTCTCGACCGCCAACTCTCCCGCATCGATCTGGGTGTCCTCGGAGTCGGAGTCTTCAACAACGGTTCGAGCGGCCACACAACCGTCAACGGCGTGCCCAACACAGAGGTTAACCTTAGCCCCGGCAACACGGCGGGAGCTGTCGTTACCCTTCGCTATATCGCCTCCCCGTTTGTCGGAATCGAGGGAAATTATGGGTATGCGCGATACACCGACACCTTTACTCCTTTCGGTTCTCAGCCAAACGGCGGCGTGCAGCAGAACGCGAGCGAGTACACGTTGGGCTGGGTCGTTCACACCAGGAAGCAACACTTCGGAGTGACTCCGTTTGCCTCCGCCGGCCTCGGCACAATGGTCTTCCGACCGACCCCCGGCGGCGGTCTGGCCCTGCCGGAACAGGCTCGCGCCGTCTACTACGGTTCCGTCGGCGTCGAATCAACCGTGCTTTCTCCTCACTTCGGCCTTCGTTTTCAGTACCGCCAGCTCTTCTTCAAAGCACCTGATTTTGAAACGAACTATCTGACCATCCAGCAGCACACCACGACCTACGAGCCCGGATTCGGCTTCTTTCTTCGCTTCTAAGCCGGTGGCCGTGCCGATGCGGCCGCCGTACAATCTCAGCGGCAGCCTGCAGACCGGCTCGCCAGGGGTCTAATCCCATGATGTCTCTCCCGATCCTCTTCGCCATCGTCATCGTTGTTCTCTACGTGATCAACTCGCTCAACATCCTCAAAGAGTACGAGCGAGGCGTTATCTTCCGGTTGGGACGCGTGAAGGAGGCAGCAAAGGGTCCGGGCGTCATCTGGGTCTTCCGTCCGCTCGACCAGATCGTTCGAGTCAGCCTGCGGCAGGAGGCGATGGAGGTTCCCGCGCAGGACGTCATTACGCGCGACAACGTCACCTTGAAGGTCAATGCGGTCATTACCTTGCGGGTCGTCGATCCCACGAAGGCCGTCATCGAGGTCGCCAACTACATCTACCAGACCTCCCAGTTTGCGCAGACGACCCTGCGCTCAGTACTGGGAGAGGTTGATCTTGACGGCCTCCTGGCTCACCGAGAAGCCTTGAATCTGCGCATCCAGACGATCATCGACGGCCATACCTCACCGTTCGGGGTCAAGGTCGTGTCGGTTGAGGTCAAGCAGGTCGATATGCCGGAATCCATGCTTCGCGCCATGGCGAAACAGGCCGAGGCCGAACGCGAACGCCGCGCCAAGATCATTCACGCTGAAGGCGAATTCAACGCAGCCGCCAAGCTTGTTGAAGCCGCAGCACTTATGGCGACTCAGCCCATGACGTTGCAGCTTCGCTACCTCCAAACCCTCACCGAGATAGGTGTCGAGAAAAATACCACCATCGTCTTTCCTCTCCCCATGGAGCTCATAAACCTGTTCAATAAGACATTCACTCCCGACGAGGCTCTGGAGAAGAAGGTCTAACGTGAACACTCGATATGAAAGCGAACGCGAACTGCACGACCTGCATGAACCTGAAGAACAAGATCGCGAAATCTCGCTGGGTACTACAACGATCCTTGGCATCTTCTTCACTCTTGCTTTGCTCTGCGCGGTTTTCTTCGGCTTTGGCTACTCGCTTGGTCGACGGTCAGCCCAACCCGTTGCCGGCTCTGCCGAGGTAACGGCAGGATCCGAGAGCAATTCCTCCAAACCCTCGCCCTCAAATACCGCGAATCAGACCAGTACGAACTCATCCGCCAAGCAGTCTGCCGGAATTGCACAAACTGCGGTTGTGCCTCTGGATTCCCCAGTAGCGGCTGAGGACACCCAGCAGATGCCAGATCCTGGTCCAGGCAACGCAGACACCCCGAGCCCTCGAACAGCCGCCCCTCCCGAGCCTGTAGCAATCAAGCCAGCGAACAAGCCCGCTGCTTTGGTTCCGGTCGTCGCAGCAGCGCCCGCACCGGGATCTTCCGTCGTGCAGGTTGCTGCAATGTCGCATCAGGAAGATGCGGATGTTGTCGCCGCAGACCTGAAGCGCAGGGGTTATGCAGTAGCTATCCGGCGGGAACCGCAGGACAAGCTATTTCACGTGCAGATCGGTCCTTTTACCACGAAAAAAGAGGCGGACGCCATGCGGCAGCGCCTTCAGGGCGACGGCTACAACAGCGCAATCCTCAAATAGCGAGGGGCTTCATCTCGGGAGGCAACGCTTCAGCGATAGCGTTCCGCACAGCCGACTGAAGCTGTTCGCGAGTCTCGTATTTTGACGGCTCGATGGGTGGCAGAAACTGAATTCGCGCCAATCCGGGCTCGATCGCATTGCTACCCTTGCGCATCATAGTTTGCGTGCCGGAAAGTGCGATCGGAATGATGGGTGCCTTCGTCTCCTGCGCGAGGAAGAATGGACCCTTCTTAAATGTTGAAAGCCGGCCATTCGGCGAGCGGGTGCCTTCCGGATAGACAAGAATGTGCAAGCCGGACCGCAGCGCGTCGGCGGCAGCCTCAACGCTTGTTTGGGCTGCATCGCGGCTGTGCCCGCGTGTCACCGGCACAAACTTCGCCATACGCATTGCGCGCCCAAGAATCGGGATGCTCATGAGCTCCTTCTTCAGCAGCACAGAGCTTCGACCCGGCAGCAGAGGAAGCACGACCGGCGGATCAAGGTTTGAGACGTGGTTGCTCATGAAGATGCAACTGCGGCCAGGGGGAACATTTTCAAGCCCGCTGATCTCAATCTTGATTCCCGCAGCGCGCACACCGGCATTCGTGATCCACATGGCAACTCGGTAGAGAAGGCTGATATCTCCTACGAGAAGCGTGTAGGGAATGCCGATAATTCCTGCAATTGGACCGAGAGTGAGATAGACAAAAACCAGCTTAAAGGTCGCGAACATTCCATCTTCAAGGATATCCTAACCCGAGAGATTGGCAGCAGGTTACGCGCTCTGGGCGGAGGAGCCTCGCGCTCCAATGGCGGAAGGTAGCTTCTGGTAGATGTTGCCGAAGCCACCGTTTGAGAGGATTGCGATAACGTCTCCGCTCCCGAGCTCTGGCGCAATGGCTTCCACAATCGCGTCGGCATCCGCAAAGAGGTATGCGGGTGTGCCACTCAGATTCAGTGCAGCGACGACGTGCTCCGGGTGTAGACGCTCCGCTACGGGAATGCTCTCGGATTTGAAGACCGCCGCCATGACGACATGGTCAGCGAGCGCGAGGCTCTTCACAAGATCAAGCTCGAAGACATTTCGTCGCAGCGTGTTGGAGCGCGGCTCGAGGATGGCCCAGAGTCGTCGCCCCGGATAGGATTCGCGCAGGGCGCGGAGAGTCTCACGGATAGCCGTGGGATGATGTGCAAAGTCGTCAATGATAGTGATCCCATCGACTACAGCGCGAACCTCAAGTCTGCGCTTGACGCTCTTGAAGCTCGCGAGGGCTTCGATAATGGCCGCCGTCGGAACTCCCTGGCCAGCCGCAAGAGCAGCGGCTGCGGTGGCATTCAGCGCATTGTGTTCCCCAGCCATTGGCAGGCTGAGTTCGGCGAACGGAGTGTCTCCGCGAGTTAGTGTCCAGCGGGTGAGAGATCCTTCGAAACGCAGATTGGAAACCTGCCAGTAAGAATCTGACGCAAAGCCATAGCGCTCGACTGAACAAAACGCTTTCGCCACACACTCGCTGACGTTTTCACTGCCATCGAAGGCAACAATGCGCCCTCGTCGGGGAACAAGGTTCACAAGCCGCTTGAAGGCGGTCTTCACAGCTGGAAGATCAGCATAGATGTCGGCGTGATCGAACTCAACATGCGTGAGGATAAGGGCATCTGGGAAGTAGTGCAGAAACTTTGGCCCTTTGTCGAAGAACGCGGTATCGTACTCGTCGCCTTCGAGGAGAAATGGCCTCGTAGCCCGCACCATAAAACTTGTACCAAAGTTCTCCGCCACGCCTCCAATGAGAAAAGACGGGGCGAGCGATGGATTGTGACGCGACGCGACCTCGTAGATCCACGCAAGCATACTGGTTGTAGTGGTCTTGCCATGGGTGCCCGCAACGACGAGCGACTCGCGGCCGGGAAGAAATTCGTCGTGCAAAATCGACGCCATGGAGCAGAACGGGATGCGCTGGTCGAGCACATACTCAAGCTCGACATTGCCACGCGAAATAGCATTTCCGACGACAACAAGGTCGGGAGGCGGTACAAGATTGCTCTCCGAGTAGGGCTCGTGAATGGGAATACCCAAGCCGGCGAGGAGATCGCTCATCGGCGGATAAGCAGCCGTATCGGAGCCCGTAACGACATGCCCCTGGAGCTGTAGCATTCCTGCAAGCGAGGCCATCGCTGTCCCGCAGATGCCGATAAGGTGAATTCTTTTGCGATTTTGCATGATGGAAGAGCTCAAGCCTAAACCGTGACCGCCGGTTCGAGAAAGTGTATCCGCGGATTCCCTACGTCGGTGAGGTTCAGCGAAACCTGGATGCCTAGTGGCAAAGTGACATTAGAGCCGCTCACATGACCACTTCGCAGCCCGATTGCGATCGGGCCCGTAAAATCCCTCAGGGCGTGAAGAATGGCGCGGTCGAGATAGTCAAACTCGTCGGGCTTGACGCACTGATGCATATCGCCGAACACAATCCCGGTCACTTTTTTCAGAAGGCCCGAGTAGCGGAGATGCAAGAGCATGCGGTCCCATTGGTAGGGCTTCGTGCCGATATCTTCGAGAAAGAGAATGCTGCTTGTATCGATGCGCGGCGAATAAGGTGTGCCCAACCCTTCCGCGTAGATAGAAAGACAGCCGCCGGTCAATTGACCGTGGGCAACTCCAGGCTGCAAGACTCGCAGCCCTTCCGCAATACCCAGCGACCAGGATTCGTCACCATGAAGGCTATGCTGCCAGCTCACAACATCGACGCCGTCATCGCGAGAGAAATCCGCGGCGGTCATCGGTCCGTAAAAGGTGCCGAGATTCGCTTCGTTCCGCAACCAGCAATGCAGCGAAGTATGGTCGCTGTATCCGACGAAGACTTTGGGGTTCGCACGAATCAATGCAGCATCGAGATGAGGCAGTAACTCTGCCGAACCCCAGCCGCCACGCGTGCAAACGATGCCATCGATCGTAGGATCTGCAAAGGCCGCATGAAAATCATCCAGGCGATCTTCGAGCCAACCCGCATAGTAAAGTGGTCCACTGTCGAGCGCATGCGCCCCAATTTGAGTTTTGTAACCGAGCGAATGCAGCTGCGCGATACCACGATGTACAAGATCCGCCTTTGGCGTGCTGGCCGGCGAAAGGATTGCAAGTGTCGACCCAGGTCGCAAAGCGCGAGGTTTAATCAGTGCTGCG
Source organism: uncultured Acidobacteriaceae bacterium (assembly GCA_963754765.1). Lineage (GTDB taxonomy): Bacteria > Acidobacteriota > Terriglobia > Terriglobales > Acidobacteriaceae > Edaphobacter. The sequence goes on from CAVWHJ010000014.1 coordinate 126,632, forward strand.
GCAGAGGAGGTCACAGAGCAGCAACCTCCCCCCGGCAAATAATCTCGGCTGGCCCGGTTAGGAGCATCACAGCGTCGTTGCTCGGCCAGACGGTGCGTTGCGATCCACCCTCCGCAACTGCAGTAAGTTCCCGGTCTGTGCCGCGCAACGCCATTGCCGCTGCGGATGAAGCACAGGTGCCAGTCCCCGAAGAGGTCGTCGGGCCACAGCCACGTTCGAAGATTCGGAATGCAATCTCTGATGGTGACAGGATGCGTACAAACTCAACGTTGGTGCCATGCGGAAACAGAGGGTTGGTGCTGATCTTTTCACCGAGCTCTTGCCAGGTATGTTTGTGCGCACTGAAGTCTTCGGTGTCGACAAAGAGAACAAAGTGCGGATTGCCGACATTGACCATGGCTCCAGCCACAGGACCGACGCCGGGAAGCTCGATCGTACGAGGCATCACGCGGGGAACCCCCATCTCGCTCTCAATCAGGTACAGCGGATAGGAAGCCTCGACGATGTGGCAGGTGCGCAAGCCGCCGTGCGTCCCCAATGCAACCTCCTGCCTCCCCTCGCTGCTGGCGAGCCAGGCCGCGACGCAGCGCGTGCCGTTGCCGGAAAGCTCGGCTTCGCTGCCGTCCGCGTTGAACAGTCGCAGAAAGAGGTCACCGTTGGCCTTGCGCTCGAGAAACTCGATGCCGTCGGCCCCTACGCTGGTGTTTCGCGCACAAAGCTTGCGCGCGAGATCTGCGTGGCGGCGTTGGGCAAACTGCTTCTCGATGATGAGGAAGTCGTTTCCGCAGGCATGGGCTTTTACGAATGGAATCATGTTGATGCTTCTATTGTGCCTGAGCGTTCAATGGGTGATGGACCTCTATGACTTTGGTGGCACAGAACCTGAACGGTCCGACTGGTATATACGCGCGCACGGCTGCCCGCTGGTGCACAGAATCGTCAATTCTGTAAGGCCTTCAGGATGCGCAGCGACTGCCTCTGAGACAGGGTCACCCGCGATTCCGACGACGTAGGCCGCATGCTCGGCGGGTTTGGCCAGCGCAGCGTTGAAGCTGTCGTAGTCTCCTTCATTAACAGTCTGACGCAGAGGAATTCCTGCGTATTGAAGAGCGCCAACGTGGTCGGAGTTGTACATCAAAATGGTCGCCCCCTTGGGTAAAGCGAGCAGTTGCCGTCCAAGCGCCGTCTCGAAACCAACGCGCGTGACCGAGTTATTCATCGCTTCTTTGAGCACAAGCGGAGTGCGGTACATCATGCCGATAGTGTTGAGCGCAATGAGGAGGAGGAAGATCGGTTGCATCAGCTTTTTAGCGAGCGGTTGGGATTGGCTCAATCCATGTTCAAGCCACTGTGCTCCAAGGAAAGCAAAGACGGCGAGCGCTGGAAGCATCTCCATGCCATAGCGAGAGTTGTAGTACGAGTGCGGCCAGAGCTGTGGGATAAAAATCGGAACCGAGCCGTAAGCGACCGAGTAGATATAGAACGGCAACGGAATCCAGAGAAGAATCGTCCCGAGTGCCAAGCGACGGCGAATGGCGAGGATCAATCCTCCTATTGCTGCAGCCATCACCAGGAAGCCAGTCTCCCAGAATGCGGCGTCCACCTGTGCAGTGCGTGTGTAATACGCAAGCGCCAAGAGAGGATCGTGCCATCCGTGATAATGCTCCAGTCCAGCCGACGCAGTCTTCTTCTCAATAGCAGAAGCAGAATAAGGACCACGAATGAAATCCAACGGATCGTGGAAGAAGTGCTGATTGTAAGCCAGCCAGCTAATCGGCCCTACGACTACAAGCAGCGTGAAGAGGACGAACGAGGAAGCGACTCCCCGAAAGACCTCAGGGCGCCTCGCCAAAGTGATGGTGAGAACGCACCAAACGACTGCACCGAGTATCCAGCCGTCGTAGCGTGTGTAAACAGCAGCCAGGATGAAGATCGCAATCAGAATCAGCCAGCGAGCAACAAGGCCATGACGGCCGGAGTTGATTGCGCTAATGCATTCTACGGTGAGCAACGTAGTCCAGATAAGTAGCGCGAGAAAGAGCGGCTCTGTCATCGCAGTAGTTGCGAGGTAAAGCAGATTAGGGTTCAGCGCGTAGAACGCCGTCGCTGCAATAGCCCAGCGAGGCGTCAGCAGATGACGTGAAAGTCGGTAGAGCCCGCAAACGCCCGCGATATAGCAGAGCAGCGATGGCCACGCTCCAGCCAGGCCGTTCTGCCACCACTCCAGCTTTTGCACGAACGGAAGCATCAACAGATGAGGCAGAGGCAACCACACGCCTCCCAACTGGATCAGCCCAGGATTACGTGAGTCGAGAATGCGACGCGCGATACCCAGGTGAGCTACCGCATCGCCGTACAGCAGCAGATAACCGCGAGTGAAGGAGAGTAGCAGCGCGATAAATGAGAAGAGCACCGCTGCTAACGCAACCGGAAAAGTCTCTTCGCGAGTCGCTGGCCGCACTTGGTCTGGATCGGTGATCACAGATCCCACATCGGCAGCACGAGCCAATTTGGCTGATGCTGCCGGTCTGGACGATTTAGACGCTCGCGTGCTCAAGGTGCGAGATCTCCCGGAATAGGTTAAAGCGTTCGTCGATCTCTTCTCGCGTCACATGCTGGAGACGCTCCGTGCCAAAGCGTTCGACGGCGAACGAGCCCATGACGCCACCGTAAAACATAGCCGTGCGGAAGACAGCAGGTGTCAGCACCGGCTGCGATGCCAAATAGCCGTAGAAGCCGCCTGCAAAGGAGTCGCCCGCACCCGTTGGATCGACAACTTCAGACAACGGAAGCGCTGGAGCGCGGAAGGGCCGCGAATGCTTTGATCCCGCGAAAGACCGATCGCTGAAGAATGCCGTCGCGCCATATTCGCCGTGCTTGACCACCAGCGTCTTCGGTCCCATGGTGAGCACTTTTTCCGCAGCCAGAACGAGATTTCGTTCACCTGCCAGCATCCGCGCCTCGCCGTCGTTGATGAGCAGCACATCAAGCTCGCGCAGCACCTTAGCAAGATTCGCGCCATGATCAGCGATCCAATAATTCATCGTGTCGCCGCAGACCATTCGAACGTTCGACATCTGGCTACGCACGCGAGCCTGGAGCACAGGATCGATATTGGCCAGGAAGAGATACTCACTGTCCTTGTATTCGTCGGGGATCTTCGGCTCAAACGTCTCGAAGACATTCAGATCAGTGCCCAGAGTCTTGGCTTCATCCATGTTGCCCGAATAAGAGCCGGTCCAGTGGAAACTAAGACCGTTGGAGCGTTCGATGCCCTTAGTGTCAATTCCGCGCCGCGTTAGGACTGCTTCGTGCTCAGCAGTAAAGTCCTTCCCCACAACTGCGATGACTCGCACAGGAGTGAAATAACTTGCCGCCAGCGCGAAGTGCGTCGCCGCGCCACCCAGACAGTGGTCCACCTTGCCATGTGGTGTTTCAATGCTATCGAACGCTACCGAACCTACAACGAGAATTGCCATAAACTCCTTTTGGTCGCAACTAAATTTTCTTATTTGTAACTACTCAAAGAACATAAACTTATTTGAGAAGCTTAATCGAGATCCTTACTGCAAATATTTATCAAGCAGAGCTGCTAGCTTTTCGCGCGTTGCAGCGGGAATCTCCTTACGGTCCGTTAGAATCGCATATTTCAACGCATCACCACAGCCGCAACTCTTTGCGGCTGGCATCGAGGCGACAGCAGCGCGAACCACCTTGGCGGCGTTCTCCGCGTTCTGATGCAGAACCGCAATAATCTGGTCGACAGTGACATCGTCGTGGCCTTCTCGCCAACAGTCGTAGTCGGTGACCATAGCCATGGTGGCGTAACAAATCTCAGCCTCGCGAGCCAGCTTCGCCTCCTGCAGGTTAGTCATGCCGATCACATCGGCGCCCCAGCTGCGGTAAAGATTCGATTCCGCGCGAGTGGAAAACTGCGGTCCCTCCATACAAACGTAGGTGCCTCCACTCTTCCCGACGACTCCCACACCATCACAAGCCTTCTTGAAAACACTAGCCACGGTCGCGCAAACCGGATCGCCGAAGCCGACGTGCGCCACGATACCCTCTCCGAAAAAGGTCGAGATACGAGCATAAGTGCGGTCGATGAACTGATCCGGAATCACAAAATCGGTGGGCTTATGCTCCTCTTTGAGCGAGCCTACGGCCGAAACGGAGAGGATGCGCTCCACTCCGAGTAACTTCATCGCCATGATATTCGCACGAAAATTTAAATCGCTGGGTTGAATGCGATGCCCACGTCCGTGTCTCGCAAGAAAAGCGACGTTGCGACCTTCAAGTTCACCCAAAATGAAAGCATCGGAGGGGTCGCCAAATGGTGTTGTCACGCGCTCTTCACGCACTTTAGTAAGTCCGGGCATGGCGTACAGGCCGCTGCCTCCAATGATGCCTATCTCTGCCTTCTTCAAACTCAACTCCCTTAGCGAACGCTGTCCAGCTTTATCGATGATCCTCTAGAAGTATATCGTTGTAAGGCCTCTGCGTTGCCGGCACCAAAGGAGGCGAGAACGCGAGAGAGAGAAAGAGCTGGCTCCTGATACGGCATTTGCGCCTGTTTCATCGGTCCCTCAGCCTGCACACTCACAATGGTGTCCCGTAGTTTGCGTGCGAGTGCGAGATCGAATCCTTCGCCAATGAAGACGCCAGTTCCCGAGGTGGAAATCAATACATCTCCCTCGTTGGTCGAAAAAATTTGTTCCTTATCGTCGACCTCATCCTTCGTCCGCTCCGAAACATTGGAATATTTCCTGGGGATCTGCGCGGCATAGGTATGCATGAACGAGCGTGCCGAATCGCGATTCTTCCACTTCGAGTAATAAATCAGGCCAAGCGATGCAGTCGACTCCTTCTCAGCAGGAGTGACCGCCGATTTCCGCTGCGCCGCATAGTACAAGCCGCCATTCCACTCCGGCGCCAGCGCTTCTGCCATCTCACGTCCGCCAAAAAGTTCAATGAGGATGCGCACATCAAGTTCGCCCATCACGCCAATGTCGTATGGTGTGTAATCGGCATCCAGCAGCGGGTGAATATCCGGTAAGTGAAGGACCGGCACCGGAGCATGCGCCATGTACGCCTCCGGGTGCATGATCTCAAAGCTCGAAGTCGGCGGGTTCGCGAGAACCTTGGCAAAGGCCGCCTCCTTACCCGCCTTGACCAGGATCGATTGCTCGAAGTTCAGCCCATCGCTGTAAGGAAAGAGCAGCGACTCCTGCAGCAGCAATGGCGCCCGCGCCATCACCGGCGAACCACTCATATCAGCCACCTGCTCCTTCATTCGATCCGCAATCTCCGGTGAATCGGCGAGCGTCTTTCCGCTTGGCTTCAGCGTGTAATCGACAAACACGACCATCGCCTGTCCCTCGGCGACTGCACTGCGCGCAGTATCCGCCTCATCTACCTGCAGATGTCGATTGTCGTCCTGCACGTTATGCGAAGGGTCGTTCATGCTGACCGAAGACCACTTGGTCAGGCCGACCTTCTGGTCCTGCAAAGCGTGTGTCAGTTCGTGCGCCAGAACTGGTTTCTGCTCATCCGGCTGGATCCAGTCCAGGAGATTCACGGTCTTCGTCTTGTTGTCGTAGAAGCCCGCGATCTGCTCCGTCAGTAAAGAAAGAAGAAAAGGGCGTAGATGAAAATCGCGGTCGAGTAATCCGAACTTCTTCAGCACAATCTCGGAGCGCTCCATGCGCTTCGCATCTTCGTCCTCGTCGAACTTCTCCCGCAGATATTTGTTCACCTCATCGCGCGAGATCAGTTTGCGCTTTACACGAGTGCTCAATCGGAAGCTTCGTGTCATTGCTGGCGAAAGCAAGAATCTCATCCACAGACCGGAATAGCTCCTGCGCCTGCTCTTTGGTCATGGGGGCTTGCGTCGGCGGGCTGCGCCGGCGTCTGACCGGAATTGGGAGTCGCCGTCTGCGCCGCATGCATCACACAGCTGGCCGTCAACAGCACATACCCACCAAACCACCACCCTATGGAACTTCTACCTCTTCCGCCAAACCCCTGCCGCACTATAAACCTCTCAATCCACCGCTATAATCAAGTGTACGAGAGTTTTCTGTCCCATCCGCCATGACCCCTCCAGCACAATCCGAAATAGCAGCCTCATCGACATCCAGCTCCCGCCTCACAGCTCGCCGCTCTGCTCGGGAGCGCCGGCGTATCCCGGCTGGACCACATGGGTTGGATTCGTGTGACCGGGGACGATCGCGTCCGCTGGCTCAACGGCATGGTCACCAATTCCATCAACGAGCTGAAGGACGGCGAGGGAAACTATAACTTTCTTCTGAGCGTGCAGGGCCGTATCCAGGGCGACGCAACCATCTTCGCCGAACGCGACGCTCTTCTGATCGAGACCTCAACGTCCCAAATCCCAGGCCTCATGGCGCTCCTCGACCGCTTCATCATCATGGACGACGTGGAGTTAGCTGACGTTACGACGGCGCATTCAGGGGTCCAGGTCGCCGGTCCCGAAGCCCTCTCTCTCTTAAGCAAATCGGCATAAACGTCGAAGACCTCGGAGTCCTCGAAAGTCGTTCCGTGACCTGGAACGCCGACCAGATCAACGTCATCCATGCATACAGCCCGCTGATCCCGCGGTTTGAGCTTTGGGCGAGACGCAACGACCAGCGCAAAACTTTTCGAGGCACTTCGATCCGCCGGGGCTGCCGTCTGCGATACGCAAAGCCTGGAGTGGCTGCGGATACTCGAGGGAACGCCGCTCTTCGGCACCGACATTCGCGACCGCGAGCTACCGCAGGAGACCGGACAGACCCGCGCCCTGCACTTCGCCAAAGGCTGCTATCTCGGACAGGAGATCGTAGAGCGCATTCGCTCACGCGGCAATGTCCATCGTACGTTCAGCGGATTTCGTCTCGACGGCGAGCTGCCAACGCCGCGGAGCGGCTCTTGAAGCAGACGGAAAAGCAGGTCGGCGAATTGACCAGTGTTCGCTGCGATTCCGTTGCCCGACAGAAGACGGCACGGTCATACAACTTGGCCTTGGATATATACGCCGCGAAGCTCTCGACCGCGGTGCTCGCGCTTACCTATGCCGGCGGCGTCGCTGTCCCGGTATCACTTCCCTTTTCCGCCGCTGCACCATTAGTCCAGCGCGTCTGCATCTGAATCTTCTGAAAGAGTCTAACTATGCCCGAGCAAGCCAAGCCCTTCGTCGTCACCGATCGCCGCAAGTTCACCATGGAGGGCGAGTTGCGCCCCGACGCCGATCCTTCGCCCGAGAGAGAAGAGCGCACACCGACTCCACCTGAACCTGTCGCCGCCGCGACCCAGCCGGAACCCACCGGCAGCCGAAGCTCCCACAACTGGGGCAGAACCTGAGATGCCGCCCGCCCCGACCACTGAAGAGAACGACCAGGCCCGCCGCGCCTACGAGATGACAGCAGACCGGCTCGACACCGCGATCCGCTCGGCCAACCCCGGCATGGATCACCCGCCCGCGATGAGCTTCGACCAACTCATTCAGTCCATCTACATGACGGCGATGATGCAGCTCGGAGCCGCAACCCACGAGGGGCAGCAGCCCCAGGTCGATATCCTCGGAGCGCGTCAAAGCATCGACATGCTCGCCGTACTCGCAGAAAAAACCAAGGGCAATCTGACCCCAGAGGAGACTCGCCTGCTCGACAGCGCGCTCTTCGAACTTCGCATGGCCTTCCTCGAGATCACCCAGGCTCTGGCGCGTTCGGCCGCCGCCAAAGCACCCGCAGGCGCACGTCCCGGCCCGGCCGGTCCGAGCATCGTCCGCTAAACGATGGAAGCGACCCTCACTTTTCTCGGCACCGGTACCTCGATGGGCGTGCCGACGCTGGGCTGCGACTGTGCCGTTTGCACCTCCACCGATCCGCATAACCGGCGCACCCGCCCATCGATCCGCCTCGCCTACAACGGCCACACCGTGCTGATCGATACCGGCCCGGACTTTCACGCCCAGGCTCTGCGCGAAGGCATCCGCCGCGTCGACGCCGTGCTCTACACCCACGGCCACGCCGACCACGTCATGGGCTTCGACGATCTGCGCCCGCTCAGCTTTCACGTCAAAGGCAATCTGCCGATCTACGCCGACGAGGAAACCGCAGACAACATCGAACGCATCTTCGAGTACACCTTTCGCAAGGAAGACCGCTACCCCACCAGCGCGCGTGTCGAGATTCATCGCATCGATCCTACCCCCGGCTCTGGAATCGACATCTTTGGCGCATGCTTCCAACGAATCCCTGTCACCCACGGTCGAGAGGAGATCACCGGCTATCGCTTCGGCAGCGCCGCCTACCTCACCGACATGAGCGACATCCCCGAGAAGAGCCTGCCTCTGCTTCAGAATCTCGACGTCCTTATCCTCGACGCCCTGCGCCACGATCCCCACCCCAGCCATTCGCACCTCGAAAAATCGGTCGCGATCGTCGAACAGCTCAAGCCGAAGCGAGCCTTCTTCACCCACATGAGCCACGATCTCGACCACGACGCGACCAACGCCACGCTTCCCCCACACATCCGCCTCGCCTACGACGGCCTGCAGATCAAGTTCGAGATCGCCTGATGCAGATCTTCCGCCAACTCGCAGAGGTCCCCCCGAACTTCGGCCCATCGATCGCCACCATCGGCAACTTCGACGGCGTGCATCGCGGCCATCAGTGGGTCATCGCCGAGGTCGTCGCGCGCGCCCGCTCGCTCGGCATCAAATCCATCGCCATCACCTTCGACCCGCATCCCGCTCGCGTCATCCGCCCCGAGTCGAGCCAGCCTCTCATCACGCCGCTCGCCGAAAAGCTGCGAGCTGCTGGCCGCAACCGGCATCGACGCCGTACTGATCCTTCCCTTCACCACCGAGCTCTCGCGCATGATCCGCCCGCACCTTCGCCACCGAGGTCCTGCAGCAGGCGCTCCACGTCACCGAGCTGCACGAAGGCGAAAACTTTCGCTTCGGCTATCAGGCCGAAGCAGGCATCGACAGCCTCGAAGCACTTGGCCGCGAACTCGGCTTCAGTGTCCGCGTCTACGCGCCGCAGTCATCCGGCGGCAACCAATCTCATCCAGCACTATCCGCCAGCTGATCGCTGACGGCGACGTCAGCCACGTGCGCGCTCTCCTTGGCCGCAGCTTCGCGATCATTGGCACGCCAGCCTCCGGCCGCGGCTACGGCACCCGCTACACCGTGCCCACCATCAACCTCGCTCCCTACGCCGAACTGCTTCCCGCAAACGGCGTCTACATCACATCGCTGACCGTTGGCGCTGGCCCGTCCAGCGAAACCTTCGACGCCGTCACCAACGTCGGCAATCGTCCAACCTTCGGCGCCGACTCCTTCACCGTCGAATCCCACCTGCTGAACTTCCACCCATTGCGCTGGACGAACACACGCCACTGACCCTGACATTTCTGCGTCGTCTGCGCCCCGAGATGCGCTGGCCAAATCCCGAAGCTCTGCGAGAGCAGATCGGCCGCGACGTCGCCAAGGCGAAACGCTACTTCACTCTATGTCGGGCGGTGGCTTCGCAACCCCGCTCCGCGCCTCCTCACCGGCGTCGCTGGTGCGGTAGACCGCATTCGCTGGGCTGCAGGTAGCAGACTTCGACCGGCGCAGCGTCGTGTGACGCAGCAGGCGGCCTGTGGGCTTATCTGCACGGAGCGAGCCGGGGCCGCGCTAGGAACAGGCACCGGCGCACTGGACGGAACCGCCGGTGCAGGAGCAGCTTCCTTCGGCTCATCTCCACTCTCCGGCGCATCCGGATCGGACTCGTCCGGCTTCTCCGCCGGCTGCCGCGGCTTGGCAAGCATCCGCCGGACTACTCAACGGCACATCCAGCTTCTTCTGCGGCGCACCCGCCGTGGCAAACGCCTCATTCGGCTTATTCGCAATGGCCGCCCGCATAAAGTCCATCCACATCGGCAGCGCCGCGCGAGCGCCCGTCTCCTTCTCGCCCAGCGTCTGGCGGTCATCGAAGCCAATCCACGTCCCGCACGTCACCGATGGCGAAAACCCAATGAACCACGCATCCGTAAAGTCGTTCGTCGTCCCCGTCTTGCCGCCGAGCGGATGCTTCAACTGCGACGCCGCCGCGCCCGTTCCGTGCTGAACCACCGCCTGCAGAAACTGCATCATCGTTCGCGCCGTCTCGACCGAGATCACCTCCGTCACCTGCTCGGGCTCTCATCCAGCGGCAGCCCATCCGCCTGCGTCACCTTGCGAATGTAGCGCGGCTCAATCCGTATGCCATCGTTCGGAAACACGCTGTACGCCCCACCTGCTCAGCCAGCGTAATATCCGCCGCCCCAATCGCCACCGGCAGAAACATCGGAATATTGCTCGTGATCCCAAACCTGTGCGCCGTCTCGATCACCTTGCGAATGCCATACCGATCCGCCAGCTTCAGCGCCGGAATATTTCTCGACTCCGCAAACGCATTCAGCAGCGTCATCGCCCCTTTGTAGTTCGGCTCGTAGTTATGCGGCGTATAAGGACCGTTCGGCGTCGGAAAAGTCGACCGGCCCATCGACAATGATATCGGTAGGCTTCGCTCCCGCCTCAATCGCCGTCGTATACACATACGGCTTGAACGACGACCCCACCTGACGCTGCGCCTGCGTAGCGCGATTGAACTGCGACAGCGCAAAATCTCTGCCGCCCACCATCGCCAGCACCTCGCCGCTCGAGTTGTCGACCGCCATCATCGAAGCCTGCGCGCCCGAGTCCTGCTGCAGCGAAGCCCGCAGCGTGCCATCCGGCCCAGTGCTCTCCACCCTCACATAAACCACATCACCCGTGCGCAGAAAGCTGTCGCCATCCAGGTTCTGCGTCCACTTCCAGTCCTCAGGCGTCAGCACAACCTCCGCTCGGCACCGACCTTGACGACGACCTTCTTCGCCGCCACCGTCGTCACCACGCCATGAACATAGCTTCCCTTGTCGAGCGGCTGCACCCAGTCCGGATGCCGATAACTCTCAACATCCGACCCCTCCAGCACAACATTCGGCAGTCTTCCCTTCCATCCATGCCGCCGTTCGTAAGTCGCCGTGCCATCGAGAATCGCCTTGTTCGCCACCACCTGCAGATCCAGATCGAGCGTCGTATAAACGCGCAGCCCCGCCCCATGCACCTGCTCGACGCCATACTGCTTCTCCAGCTGCCGCCGCACCTCTTCAACAAAATACGGAGCGACACTGTTGGCCGGCGGCTCCAGATGCAGTCCCAGCGGCGCAGCCTTCGCCGCATTCGCCTGCTGCAGCGTGATCTTGCCGTCCTCAAGCATCTCGCTCAGCACCAGGTTGCGCCGCCTCAACGCGCGATCCGGATACTTCAGCGGCGAATAAGCCTCAGGCCCCTTCGGCAGCGCCGCCAGCAGAGCCGCCTCCGGCAACGTCAGATCGCCCACATGCTTGTTGAAGTAAAACTCCGACCCCGCCTCGAACCCATACGTCCCATGCCCCAGATAAATCTGGTTCGCATAGAGCTCGAAGATCTGCTCCTTCGTAAACCGCCGCTCGATCTGCACCGAGAGAAAGATCTCCTGGATCTTGCGCCCATAGCGTCTTCTCGGACGAGAGAAAAAGATTGCGCGCCAACTGCATGGTCAACGTCGAAGCGCCCTGCGCCCGCCCCTTCGAATGCAGATCCCGATACGCAGCCCCCACCGCGCGCACCAGGTTCACTCCCCAGTTCCGCTCGAAGCTCTTATCTTCAATCGAGATAATCGCCTGCCGCAGCACCGGAGGAAACTCCGCATACGGCACCACCACGCGCCGCTCCAGCGCAAACGATCCAAACGCCTTCCCATGCACATCCAGCAGTTCCGTCGTGGTGTTCGGGTGGTACCGCGCCAGGTCATCCATCTGCGGCAGATCGATGGAATACACAAACATCAAGCCGCAAAGCGCGCCAAAGACCGCCGACAAGCCCAAGCAGCGCGAAGAACGTAACATGCCTCGCAATGCGGCGGCTGGGATAGTCGGGACCAGTCAGCGTCGCGCGGCGAAGAATACGCCTCCACCGCGGCAGATCTTCTCAAGCTCGGGCGACTCGGTTTCGCGGCTGTATAGGCTCGGCACGGCCCCTTCACGATAGCATGGACAGCCACGCGATCAACCGCTTCAATTCCCGCGACAGTCGCAACGCGAAAGATAACGCTCTAAGCAGCCTTGTTCTTCAACAGAGCGAGCGCCTTCGAAAGCTGCTCATCCACCGTCACGCTGGGCTTCGCCGGCGCTGCCTGGACTCTCCGTCGGCGTAGCGTCATCGTCGACCCCAGCAGCCTGGTCGAAGTTCGAAGCCACCAGCACACCCGGCGTAACGCCCTCATCCTGCAGCTTCTTGCCCGACGGCGACTCATACTTCGCAACCGACAGAATCAGCGCCGCGCCATCCGGCAGCTCAAACGTCTTCTGCTGAGCCCCTTCGCCAAACGTCTTCTCCCCCACCAGATCCGCCCGCTTGTTATCCAGCAGCGCCGCAGCCACCAGCTCCGCCGGCCCAGCCGTTCCGCGATTCACCAGCACCACCACCGGCGCCGTCGTATTGATCGACTTCGAAGCATCGGCCGTAAAGGTCTGCTTCTGCACCTTCTGTCCTTCCAGCATCGCGATCGTGCCATCCTTCAGGAAGAAGTTCGCCAGCCGCGTCGCCTCCGCCATATCCCCTGCAGCAACATCGCGCAGGTCCAGCAGAACCTTCTTGTTCCCCGCCTTCGGCATGCTCTTCAGCTTCGCTTCGATCTGCTGCACGTGGTCGTGATCCAGCATGCCCGGCTTCAGATAAAGGATCGACGAGTTCTCATACATCGTCTCCGCAACCGGCGGCAGCGACGGCGTAACCCGCGTCAGCACAATCTTGTCCGGAGCCGACTTGCGCGGCCGAACCACCGACAGCGTCAACTCGCTTCCCGGCTGGCCCTCCAGCAGCAACTGAATCATCGCCAGCGAAATATCCCGCGTATCCGCCGGCCCAATCGCCTCGATGATGTCGCCATCGCTGATGTTCGCCTTATCCGCCGGGCTGCCCGGAACCACCGAAACCACCGACGCATATCCATACCGCTTCGAAACATTGATCCCCACCTGCGCCTTGCCGCCCTTGTCCGCCTTGTACGCCTTGTAGTCCTCAGGCGTCAGATAGCTCGAGTCCGCATCCAGCGACTCCAGCAGCCCACGCAGCGCGCCATTGGTCACCGGCGTAATGTTCGGCTGCTCCACATAGTCCGTCTGGATGTGCCGCAGCACCTCGCTGTAGACGTTGATCTGGCGATAAGCGCCATCCTGCGGCTCAGACGCGGCGCTCACGCCGTTCGAGTTCACACCGAGGAAGACCGTAACGACCAGAACCACCGACACGGCGAGCAACAGAATCTTCGAAATCTTGGGCATAGTTAGAGCGACTCCATGGGGGTGTCCCGCACAGCACAGGGGTTAGACGCATCCCCCCGAAAATGATATAGCTAAAATGATACTCTCGAACCGTAAGAGTGCGCTGGCAGGCACGATAACACTTTGGTGGCGGTGGACAGAATCGAACTGCCGACCTACGGGTTATGAGTCCGTCGCTCTAACCATCTGAGCTACACCGCCGATGTGTGTAAAGGGGTTACGCCGGCACAAAATTCTCTTCGAAGAGAGACGATCGCCACGGCACAGCCAGTTCCCATCATACTTGATTCCGGACGCAGCGAAAAGCAGCCCGCGACCGTCCTCGGCGTCATCCCCGCCCGCCTCGCCTCCACCCGGCTCGCCCGTAAAGTCCTTCGCATCATCGCCGGCCGGCCCATGCTCGCCTGGGTCTACGAAGCCGCCAGCGCCTGCCCCCAACTCGACCGCGTCGTCATCGCCACCGACTCCGACGAAGTCGCCGAACTCTGCCACCAAAACAACTGGCCCGTCCAGCTCACCTCCCCCGATCTCGCCCAGCGGCACCGACCGCGTCCACGCCGTCGCCCAGCAAATCCCCGCCGACATCTACGTCAACATCCAGGGCGACGAGCCCCTCCTCAAGCCCGAACACCTCACCGCCCTCCTCCGCCCCTTCGCACAGCCGCACGTCGAGGTCTCCACCCTCAAAGTCCTCTGCACCCCCGAAAACATCACCAACCCAAACGCCGTCAAAGTCGTCACCGCCGCCGACGGCCGCGCCCTCTACTTCTCCCGCGCCACCATCCCCTACGATCGCGACGACAGCCTCGCCGCAATACTGGAAGCACATCGGCCTCTACGCCTATCGCAAAGCCACGCTCCAGCGCTTCCCCACCCTGCCCCCCAGCGCCCTCGAACACACCGAACGCCTCGAGCAACTCCGCTTCCTCGAAAACGGCATCGACATCCACGTCGAACCCACCGACTTCGACACCATCGGCGTCGACACCGAAGAAGACCTCCACCGCGTAGAAGCCCTCCTCCGCAATCGATAACTCCATGCCACGGAAACGAGACGTGAGGCGCTGGCTCGACTGGCTTCCGGCTGCCAGGAACTGTTTCTACATCTGAGAGATCATCTCAGTTGCTAAAACCACGACTGCCCCCTCCTGGTCGCTTGGACTATCCAGGAGGTGGCAGCTCAGGGGCATGCAGATGGCTGCGTCCTTCGTTGTCATCGGTCTTACTTCCCGTTGTAAGCAGCTTGTCCAGCACGGGTACGGATGCACGCTGCGTTTCAATGAAGTCCACGCCTTCAATCGTCAGAGTGAAATCCGAGTTATCCGCCTTGGTGATATATTTCTTTTTCGCCAGATACCAAGTCGTAAAGTCAAGATAATCGCGTGGGAACCCCATTCGTTGTTCGATTTCGTTAAGAGACACTTCCGGGTTATTGGGATACATACGTCGACGGTAATAGAGGATCGCAAGTACCGCGACCCGGCGGTTCAGGTCACCCTCCGCCTGGTCCATGAAATCAACCGAGGTCGACATCGGATTTCGAACCTTGGGTTGACACATCGCTCGCTGCGCGTTGTATTCAGATCTTCCACTAGGATCCGAGAGAACTTTGTAGGCCAACGTTAGCTGGGTAAACTTATCCAGATCCCCCGTTCCCGCAACGTCAGGATGATACCGAGCCGCCATATACCGGTAGACACGATGAATCGTCTCCTGAGTGGCCTGAGGGCTAATCTCCAGAAGTTCGTAGTAGTCGGGGATTTCCGTTTCAAGCGTCGGCAAGTTGAACCTCTGTGGAAATCAAAATATGGGTCTTGACCCGCATCGACCAGACCACCTTCCGCTGGTTACAGAAGCGGTGGCCGGGCACGGCATGCATTCTCCGAGCCTAGGATTGCGAGGCAATCCAGGCCATACCATTTTCGTAGTAGACCCGCATCCGACAACACTTCTCGTCCGATGACGGACAACTCGCCTCGCCCGTCGCGGCCCGCCGAACCCGCGCAAAGAAACCGCATATAGCTCGGGTGGTAATGCACGCCCATAATTGCTTTGTCCTGCCTTACTTTTTTCGCGTTTTTGGCCCAAAAATCGCGTGTCAAGCCCCAAACCCACCTAACCGACTGAAACAAAACAACATCGAGTTGGCGTATGAGTTCCTCTCAACTCGCTATAATTGAATAAGAATCAAAAAAAACCCGGCGCAAGCCGGGGTTTCACGTTTAAGAAAGGAAAATCGCCTGTAACCCCTTGTACTGGAAGAATTTAGCCATAACCCCTTTCGCGCACCCTCATCTAACCCCCGGGTGCCGCATCCTTCCTCTTCAAAGGAGAAAGCAACTCCAACGCCGTCGACCATGACGAGAACCGCAGACTCCAGGCCACCCGCATTCGCCGTCACCGCCAACCCCTCAAGCGAACCCACAAACTTCGACACCATTGGCGTCGACACAGAAGAAGATCTCCACCGCGTCGAAGCTCTCCTCCGGCATCAGTGAAGTCCGGCACCAGTGAAGCTCGCTACGGCAATGAAGCCGGCACCTTAAGCTGCTCGTGAATCAATCTCGCCGAGGACAATCTTCCGTCCGGCCCCATCGTTAGCACGACAACCCAGTCGAAGACATCATCCGGCCATTTGCCACCCGGTAAGAGTTTTTCCGGCGATGCTCCGAACGCAGTGAGAAGAGCGGGCATATCCCCATGACGCCATGCGATCAGCGGGTGTTGACCATGAGGCTCCGTCTTCAACTCGTCAACAAGCGCTTCAGAATCCTTTGTTCCGAACTTGAGATGAATGGGAAGTCCCGACGCTTTGCTAAGCGGCTCGAGCGTCAATCGCGGACGTTGACTTTTCTCCGAGTCGGCCCCGGCATACAGACTATCGACCGGCACAGACAGCCCTCCCTCCTGGAACGGCTGAAAATACTTAATGTAAAGTTGCGCGCGCGCTTCCCCCATCTGCGTCAAACCCGCTCCGCTCTCGGGCTTCTCCGAGTGCCGGACAATAAGCACGGTGTTGTTAGCAAGATAATTTTTAGAGGATTGGGAATGCGTATATGCCGAAGACATTCCATGCAGCACAAAAACCATAAGTAGAGCCCTAAATCGCACTGAGAACACCCCTACCTACCAATCATAGTCCGAACAAAAATGAGCCGTGCCGCCGAAGCTCAGAAACGCCCCTGAGTCACCAATAGTGCCGCTCGATGAAGAGCGGTATCCGACCACGCACTCTTTCCATCAGTCATCGCATCTGCAATCTGTTCATCTCGCGTCGGATCAACTCACGCAATCGGTGAAAACCGCAACTCCAGCCCCAGCGCGTTCTCCTTCACAGCCAACCCCTCGAGCGAATCCAGCAGCCAGTTGGCCTCGTGCAAGTCGTCCTTCGAGTGAGTCCCCAAAACTCCCAGCACGCGGCATCCCGCAGCAAGTCCCGACCCTACACCCGAAGGCGCATCCTCCACCACCACGCACTCCTCCGGTCGAAATCCCAGCAACATCGCGCCCCGCCTGTACGGCTCCGGATCAGGCTTGCCACGCTCCACCATGTCGGCGCTGATAATCCGCTCCGGAATCGGCAGCCCCGCAGCCTTCAGCCGCGCCAACAGCAGACGATGCGTCGACGAGGTCACAATCGCCCACCGCTCCGGCGGCAGACTCTCCAGCAGCACCTTCACACCCGGCAACACCTGCAGGTCAGAGATATCCTCCACCTCCATGTCCTCAATCACCCGCAGACCCTCCCGCGCATCGATATCCGGGCGCAGCATCTTCACAATATCGATCGCGCGCACGCCATGCGGAACCTCGTACTCCTCCGCATTCGGCACACCATACTTCTCTGCCCACCGCCGCCAGCAACGCCTCACCGAACCAATAGAACTGATCAGCACGCCATCCATGTCGAACAGAATGCCTTTGGCAGTAACGCAAACCAACTCGCTCAACCAGCACTCCCTTGCAGAACAAACGCCTGCGCCGCCTCAAGCACCTTTGCCACCGACTCCACCGAACAGCTCTCGCAGTAAACCCGCAGCAGCGGCTCCGTACCCGAAGCGCGCAACAGCAGCCACGTCTCCGCAGCTTTCGGCTTTCCCGCGCAAGCAGGATTTTCGAGAAAGAACTTGATGCCATCCAGCGTCTCCACCCGCAGCACCTTCATCCCGGCAAAATCAGCAACCCCAGCCTTCGCCCGACGCAATCGCCGACTGCTTCAGCGCCTCATCGATATGCATATCCACGCGTCCATACTGGTGTTCGCCAAACTCCTCCTGCAACGCGGCCACCAACTGGCCCAGCGTCTTCTTCTCATCCGCCATCACGTTGGCCAGCAGCAGCGAGTTCAGCAGCCCATCCCGCTCCGGCAGATGCCGGCTGATTCCAATGCCGCCCGACTCCTCGCCGCCGATCAGAATCTCCTTCTCCAGCATCAGATCCACGACGTACTTGAAGCCGATCCCATGCTCGTTCAACTTCCGTCCGTACTTCGCCGCGATGCGGTCAACCATCTTCGTCGTATTGAAAGCCCGCGTCACCTCACCCGGCCACTTCTTCCGCTCCAGCAGCCAGTACATCAGCACGCTCAGAATCTTATGCGCGTCGACGACGTTGCCATGCTCATCCACCGCACCGATGCGATCCGCATCGCCATCCGTAATCAATCCCGCATCGCACTTCTCCGCGACCACCGCCTCCTGCGCTGCCTTGATATGCGGCAGAATCGGCTCCGGATTGATCCCCGGAAACGCAGGATTGATCTCGCTGCGAATCTCGACGAACGGCACGCCCGCCTTCGCAAAGATCCCAGAGATCACACCGCGTCCTGCCCCATACATGTCGTCGATCAAAAACTTGTAGCCGGAGTTACGAATCGCCTCAAGATCAACAAAGCGCGCAATAGCAGCAATATAGTCAGGATTGAAGTTGACCGTCTCAATCGCAGCCGGCTTCTCAGCCTCTGCCAGCGGCTTGCCCAGATAGCTTTCAATCGCAGTCATGATCGACGGCTTACCCGAGCCGCCGTAGCTCGCCTTATACTTCACGCCATTCCACTCCGCAGGATTATGGCTCGAGGTAATCATCACTCCACCCGCCGCCTTCCGCTCGCGAACCGCAAACGAAAGCGCAGGCGTCGGCGTAATCTCTGCAGCCATAGCAACCGGAATCCCAGCCTCGGCAAGCACCTCGGCAACAACCTTCGCGAAGGAACGCGAACCGAACCGCGTGTCATACGCAATACAAACGCCCGCGGCGGCGTTCTCATGCGCCAGAACATAATTCGCAATCGCAGACGCAGCAACGCGAACGTTCGCATAGGTGAAGTCATCCGCAATAATGCCGCGCCAGCCATCGGTGCCAAACTTAACTACGGTCTCTGCCATACTCTCCCGTCTTCTGAAGGAAGCTCTAGATCAGATCTTCTCGCCCGGCACTCTTCAACTCCGCAACTACCTTGCCCACATCCTGCGAACGCTCGCGAGTCGTAATCAGCAGCGCATCCTTGGTCTGCACCACCACAAGGTTGCTGACGCCAACCAGCGCAATCACCTTGCCCGGAGCGTGAACATAGTTGCCCGTCGAGTCGATCGAGATGCAAAGCGGATCTTCCCCTTCAAACACATTCGCAATCGACACATTCTCCGGCGCGCAGTCCGCCGCATGCTCATGCAGCGCAGACCAGCAGCCAAGATCATTCCACTCAAAGTCCCCAGGCAGGCAATAGATCTCCGCACCCAGTCTCGCCTTTGGCCGAACGCGGCTCCAGCACAGCGTAGTCGATGCTGATGTTGTCGCACTGCGGATAAACCTCCGCAAACACGCGATCGAACTCCGCCTTCGAAGTTCGATGCGCCTCAGCGATCTTCTCCAGCAGCGGCGCCATCGCCGGACAGTGCTCGCGAATCGCATTCGCCAGCGTTCGCGCACTCCACAGAAAAATTCCCGCGTTCCACGCATAGTTGCCGGACGCAACAAACTGCTCCGCCAGCTCAGCATTGGGCTTCTCGGTAAATCGCTTCACTCGCCTGACCGGAATCTGCCCACCCGGAAGCCGCGAAGGATCGACCGTCGCGCCCAACTCGATATAGCCATAACCAGTCTCAGCCCGCGTAGGAGGAACACCAAGCACGACGATCTTGTCTCCACTCGCGGCAAGCGCAACTCCCGCCCGAATAACCTCAGCAAACCGCGCGCGATTCTTCACCACATGATCAGAAGGAAAGATGCCAATGACAGTCTCCGGCTCGGTCTTCTCCAGCAGAAACGCCGCCAGAGCACACGCCGGAGCAGTATTTCTCGCCGCAGGCTCGCTCAGAATATGCTCGCGCGGAACCTCGGGAAGCTGCTCCGCAATCAGGTCGTCAAGAGAGGCTATTCGTGATGACCCACATCTCCAGGAGCACCCAGCGGCAGACAACCGCTCCACCGTCTGCTGAATCATCGTGCGTTCGCCATCCAGAGCCAGCACCTGCTTCGCCCGCGTCTTCCGGCTTCGAGGCCAGAACCGTGTTCCACTTCCACCCGCAAGAATCACAGGAGCGAACTTCCGCTCCGTTTTACTGCCTTCAATCGGCATAAGCCTCCATCTCAATGGAAAGACCGCACCGAAGATGCGGTCCAGCCCATAAGATCAACACTAACCAAGCGTTGCGAAGTACTCCCGCATCCGCTTCACGCCTTCATCGACAACATCGTGCGAAACGGCGTAGGAGAGCCGAATATGTTCCGCAGTTCCAAATGCCTCGCCCGGAACAACGACAACATGCGCCTCACTCAGACAGCTTCGCCGCCAGGTCCGAGGCCGACTTGATGCCGCCCTTGCCAATGAACGCGCTCACATTCGGATACACATAAAAAGCTCCCTGCGGCACCGTGCAGGTCAGCCCAGGAATCGTCTTGAAGCCCGCCAGTATCTGGTCGCGCAGCTTGATGTAGTCCGCGCGAAACTCCGCCACGCACTCCTGCGATCCAGTCAGCGCCGCAATCGAAGCACGCTGCACCATGCTCGCCGTGTTCGAGGTGCTCTGCGACTGCAGCTTGCTCATCGCCGCAATAATCGGCTTCGGACCAAGCGCAAAACCCGCTCTCCAGCCCGTCATCGCATAGGTCTTCGAGAGCGAACCCAGCACGACGATGTGCTCCTTGCAATCCGTAAACGAGCCGCCGCTGACGATCTCGCCGGTAAAGTTCAGATAGACATAGCACTCATCGAGCAGCACATAGATGCCGTTCTTATGCGCCAGCCGAACAATCGCCTCGAGATCCTCCGGCGCCACCACCGCACCCGAAGGATTCGACGGCGTGTTCAGAATGATCGCCTTGGTCTTCGGCGTGATCGCCGCTTCAATCATCTTCGCGGTGATGCGGAAGTTCTCTTCCTCTTTGCTCTCGACCAGCACGACCTTGCCGCCCGCATACTGGATGATGTCCTTGAACGACACCCAGTAAGGCACCGGCAGAATCACCTCGTCGCCGTGATCCACCAGCACCTGAATCGCATTGAACAACGCCAGCTTGCCGCCGGTCGTAAAGACGCACTCATCCGGCGTGTAGTTCGAGCCGAAGTCGCAGGCATGACGATCCACGACCGCCTTGCGCACCTCCGGGATGCCGGCCACATTGGTATAGCGCGTGAAGTTCTTCTCGATCGCCTCGATCGCCGCGTCCTTGATGTGCCGTGGGGTCGAAAAGTGAGGCTCGCCCGCTCCGAAGTCCGCCAGATTCACGCCCTCGGACTTCAGCTTCAGCGCCGCCGCCGTGATCGCCATGGTTGCCGAAACTTCGATGCGGCCGATGCGGTCCGCAAATATCTTCGTTGCCGTTGCAGTGGTCATATCTCTAGTTTGTCAGATTTAGCCGCCGAGATAAAGCCGGACTCCGCTAGACTCGCCTTACAGCCGGTTCGGGACCTTGGCCTTCAGCCGCTCGACAACCAGCGGGGGAACCAGCGCCGTGACGTCGCCGCCCAGCTGAAAGACGCCCTTGATCAGCCGCGAACTGACGTAGGTGTACTTCTCCGCAGGCATCATAAACAGCGTTTCCAGCTCCGGATCGAGCTTCCGGTTCATCATCGCCATCTGAAACTCGTACTCGTAGTCGCTGATGGCTCGAATGCCCCGAAGAACCGCCTTCGCTCCCTGCTCCCGCGCAAAGTCAACCAGCAGACCATTAAACGTCGTCACAGAGACATTCCCGAAGCCCCGAGTCGCCTCAAAGATCATCTCTTCGCGCTCAGGAACAGTGAAAAGCGGCGTTCCCTTCTCGGAGTTGCGAAGGATCGCGACCACCAGTTCGTCCACAATCTTCGACCCTCGCGCAATCAGGTCGAGATGCCCATTGGTCAGCGGATCGAAGGTCCCCGGGTAGATCGCTTTGACGGTATGCATGCATCCAAAGCATACCTCCGCTTTGGCCGACGAAGAAATAAATCCCCAAATTCCTGTAGTCTTGCGTGCAATCCCTCACCGTCTCATCCAGTAGTCGAAAACAGCGACGGGAGTTTAGACCACGATTCTGCCCATGTCCTCACGCGCCGTCACCTCCGACAGTCATTCCATGACGCAGCAGCACTCCCAGGCAACGCCGCTGGACGACATGGATTCGATCGTCGCCACCTACGAGCAAAGGATCTTCCGCTTCCACCTGATCTCGATCCGCGACCGCGACGTCGCCCAATCGCTCACCCAGGACACCTTCGTCCGCGCCTGGTCCGCCCGCGAGAGTTTTCGCGGAGACTGCTCGATCTCGACCTGGCTCATGCGGATCGCCCTGAACCTGGTCCGCGACCACACCCGGACCGACCGTTTTCGCTTCTGGAAGCGCGTCTCGGAGACCGCCGTCGACGTGTCCGACATCTCGTCGCACATACCCCATCGCGACAGCTCGCTCGAATCGCGCCTCATCGCCAGCGAGCAGATGGCGCTCGTATGGGAGAGCGTAGCCCAGCTCTCCGAGCGGCAGCGAAGCGTCTTTCTTCTCCGCTTTCTTGAAGAGCTGGAACTCTCCGAGATCGCCACCATCACCGGCCTGCCTATCAGCACCGTAAAGACTCATCTCTACCGCGCCCTCGCCACCATCCGAGCTCGCCATAACGCTACTCACAAGGACTCTCTATGACTCTCCACCTCACTCACGAGCAACTCTGCGATCTCATCCTCGCCGACTCGTCACTCCCCCTGGAAGGCGAATTCCAGAACAGCCGCGAGGCCGACTCCGATGTCGTACACGCAGCATCTGCGGGCCTGCCTGGTCTGCTCTGCGGAGTTGAAGAGTCTGCGCGACTCGCTCTCTCACTTCCGCGATGCGTCGGTCGCTTATGCCCGGCAGGAGTTTGCGCACAGCTATGCGCGGCGGTCTTCGATCGCGCCTCCGCACAGCTATCTTTCGCAGCCTCTCTACTGGGCGGCAGCGGCTCTCGTCTTCGTCGCTGCCCTGTTTCCCACTCAGCATGCACGTCAGCACGCGATCTCTCCGCATAGCCGCTGACGACCGCTATCCGTAGCCCAGCAGACAGAATCCGACGAAGCCTTGCTGACCGACATCGACCAGAAGGTCTCCGCCGATGTGCCTTCTCCCATGGAGCCGCTGGCGGATCCCACCGCCGGGACAACCTCGACAACCTCCACTTCAGATCAAAGGACCAACTGACATGCGCATGAAACCTATACTTTCGCTTGTTTTACTCTCAACTTTCTCCGGAGCTCTTCGCTCATCGCCCAGCAACCCGACGGTGGACCCGCCATGGGCCGGGACAGTCCGGGACAGATGGCAGGGCGTGGATGGGGAGGAGAGGCATGCGCTCCGGCGTCCGCATCGGACCTCCGGGCATCTGGTGGCACAATGCCGATCTCGTCCAGAAGCTGACCCTCACGCCGGACCAGCAGAAGAAGATGGATGACATCCTGCAGCAGAGCCGTCTCCAGCTGATCGACCTCACGGGCCAACGTCGAAAAGCAGGAGCTTCTGATGGAGCCGATGCTGGCCGCCAATCCGCCTGACACAAACAAGGTTCTCGCCCAGATCGACAAGACAGCTCAGGCCCGCGCCGAACTCGAAAAGGCGAACGCCAAGATGCTCTTGGGCATCCGCAACGTGCTCACGCCGGACCAGTGGACCAAGCTCCAGACCGAACAGCGCGACAATCGCCGGTCGCGACCAGGAGGAGGCCCCGGAGGTGGTCCCCAGGGATCAGGTCGCCCAGCAGGTCCAGGTGCTCCCGGCGGTGAAGGCTTCTAGCCTCTGAAGGCGGATTCGAGGCCAACACGCCCCTCCCGTCAATTTTGCGCAAAGTCTTCAAAAAGTAGACTTACGTTCGGACTTTGCGACTAATTGCTCCAAGAGTTGTGCAGAGCTTCGCGCCGCTTTCGGGGTATCTCCCCTCCACAAAGATCACGACAAAGGTCACGGACATCCGGCTTTCAGTTGGGTGTCCTTTTTTGTTTCGGCACTCGACTATGCCCTCCAGCGCGTAGCGCAATAACCTTTGGTTAACTAACTCTTTTTCTGAGCTTTTCCCTTGATCGGTCAGTAAGATGGGGGCGTCCAAAGTACAAGTCCAAACACATGAGGAAAGACCTACAAGCCGCTCCGGTCCGAACACTGAACGCGTGTTCGTCCACTTGACCCGATTCTTTACCAGCAATGCAAATAAATGAGACCCCTCGGATCAATTGAATTCAGTATCGACGAACTACCCGACCAACTGCAGATTCGGTACGCTCGCAATGCCGGTTGGATCGAGCGGATTGTTGCGCCATCGGTACTGGTCTCATCCATAGGTGATCGGATGGTTCTGGCAGAAACCCGCTCTGATTGCAGTCGCAAGCCCATTGATCATGCTCCTAATCGCTCGATGGGCGTCGGACCATGAGAGCGTTCTTCGCATATTGTCCAGATAGATTGATCGCTTCCAGTTACTTGCGCAATACGACGGAAACGTCGCTCTCAAACGTTGAAACTATCCGATGGCTTCGCCAAGATTCACGGGATGGTGGAGTGCAGGAAGGCCTTCATATCTCGCGTGCCGGACGCCCCGAATGCATTCTCCCGTCCATCTCCGAAGAACAAGCGATGGCAGTAACCGAGGCAATCTCCCGGAAATTCCCGGAGTACCCCGTCAATGTGCCTATTCCTGGCTCAATTTTGTTTGAGGCGCCTCCCGATATGACTGCATTTGCAATAAGCTGCAGATGTCTCGACCCGAACAAGAGGACCTAAATCGCTCCGATGAAAAAGCGCCGACAGCGAAACTGCCGGCGCTCTTCTTGAAGATTCTGCGATCTGCCGTTCGATCTACTTCTTGCCCCGCACAACTTCCTTAGCCTGAGCAGGTCCATCGGCGGGAACGGCGGAACATCAGCAGAGGCTACCCCTGCGATGCCAAGCTTCTTGCGAAGCTCCGCATCCACGCGAGCGAAGACGTCCTTGTTGTCTTTCAGGAAGGCGCGAACGTTCTCGCGGCCCTGACCGATGCGCTCGCCCTGGTAGCTGTACCACGCGCCGCTCTTGTCCACGATGTTGTGCAGCACCGCGAGATCCAGAACGTCGCCCTCGCGCGAGATACCTTCGCCGTAGAGAATGTCGAACTCGGCGTCGCGGAACGGGGCAGCGACCTTGTTCTTCACGATCTTTACCTTGGTGCGCGAACCGACGACAGCATCGCCGTCCTTCACCGCGCCAATACGGCGGATATCGATACGAACCGACGAGTAAAACTTCAGCGCCTTACCGCCCGTCGTCGTCTCAGGGTTGCCGAACATTACGCCGATCTTCTCGCGGATCTGGTTGATGAAGATCAGGCAGGTACGCGACTTCGAAACCGTTCCCGTCAGCTTCCTCAGCGCCTGCGACATCAGCCGAGCCTGCAATCCCATGTGCGAATCGCCCATCTCGCCGTCGAGTTCCGCCTTCGGAACCAGCGCCGCGACCGAGTCCACCACCAGCACATCGATGGCGTTCGAGCGCACCAGCGCCTCGACGATCTCAAGCGCCTGTTCCCCATAGTCCGGCTGGCTGACCAGCAGATTGTCGATGTCCACTCCCAGCTTTCCCGCGTAAGCAGGGTCAAGCGCGTGTTCCGCATCGACAAACGCCGCCAACCCCCCAGCCTTCTGGGCCTCTGCAATAATTTGCAGAGTAATCGTCGTCTTACCCGACGATTCAGGGCCAAATATCTCAATAACGCGTCCCCGCGGAACGCCTCCCACACCCAGAGCTGCGTCGAACGAGATCGAACCGGTAGAGATAACCGAGATCGGCACCACATCCTTCGAACCGAGCCGCATGATCGAGCCCTTGCCAAACTGCTTCTCCAGCCCGGAAAGAGCCAGTTCTATTGCCTTGCTACGGTCATCTGCCACGTTATTTCGCTCCTATGTGGGTAAAAACGGCGGTTTTAGCTTCAATGGGGATTCTAGCATCCAAAACGGGAAAAGCAAATAAAAAGCGAATATAGCTGGACAGATTCATGAGACTGTTCGCACTTCTGCTTGAGGGCATCCAGGTATCGGCCATGTAGGATGTTCCTGACGCTCGAAGCTCAAAATCTATCAGGAGTCTCCATGGAAGAGTTGCAGCCTACGTTGGCCGGCAGGACTGCTCTCTCAAGATCGTCACGAACTCCCATCGACGTACTGACAAGTCCCTTCACGCGCTTTGCCAGGATGGAGGCATCGGGCGGGATTCTGTTGCTGGCCGCCACTGTGCTCGCGCTCGTCTGGGCCAACTCGCCGTGGGAGCACAGTTACCACACGATCTGGGAGAAGGAAGTCACAGCCGGATTCGGACAGACCGTCCTGACCTGGAGCCGACATCTCTGGGTCAACGATGGCCTGATGTCCATCTTCTTCTTTCTCGTTGGTCTTGAGATCAAGCGCGAGCTGCTGATCGGCGAACTGTCTTCGTTCCAGCAAGCGGCGTTTCCGTTCCTCGCCGCGCTGGGTGGTTGCCTGTTGCCGGCCGCACTCTACTTCGCCGTCAATCGCGGAGGCCCCGGGAGCCAACGCCTGGGGCATTCCCATGGCGACCGACATCGCATTCGCCCTCGGTGTCCTTACTCTGCTGGGCGATCGCGTCCCTGTCTCGCTGAAGCTCTTCGTCGCGGCACTTGCCATTGCCGACGACATTATCGTTGTGCTCGTCATCGCGGTCTTCTATACGGCCCATCTGAACTTCCTGTACCTGGCATTCGGTGCGGTAGGACTCTGCATCTCCTATGGAGCCAATAAGGCGGGCGTGCGAAACCCCTGGGTCTACGCCTTCATCGGCATCGT
Source organism: uncultured Acidobacteriaceae bacterium (assembly GCA_963754765.1). GTDB lineage: Bacteria > Acidobacteriota > Terriglobia > Terriglobales > Acidobacteriaceae > Edaphobacter. The sequence goes on from CAVWHJ010000014.1 coordinate 153,301, forward strand.
CGTATGGTTCGTGGTGATGCAATCCGGCGTGCATGCAACCATCGCCGGCGTCATGCTTGCCTTCACGATTCCCTGTAGCAGTTCCAGTGGCAAGCCGCGATTTGTGGCGAAGATGCAACGCCTCGTGGAGCGCTTCGAGGCAGCAGAGCCGGACTCGACCGAAGCGCATGCGGCACTGCATGCAATGGAAGAACAATGTGCCCACATGGAGTCGCCGCTGCACCGTATTGAACATGCGCTTCAGCCTTGGGTCAGCTTCGTCATCATGCCGCTTTTCGCGTTCTCGAATGCCGGAGTGCATGTTCTCGGAAAACTCCTCGTCGCTGTGAGAAATCCGGTCACCCTCGGCGTCGGCACTTGGGCTGCTCCTCGGCAAGCCGCTCGGGATCACTGCATTTGCCTGGGTCGCCGAAAAAATGAGACTAGCGGTCGCGTCCTGCTGGCGTGAACTGGACACAGATCTTCGCCGCAAGCTGGGTTTGCGGTATCGGCTTCACGATGTCTTTGTTCATCGCCGCATTGGTATTTCCCGAAGGCCAGCCGCTGGATCTTGCGAAGATCGGAACGCTCGCAGCCTCCATCATCGCGGGCTGCATCGGAAGTTTTCTTCTGCTGAGATCGCAAAAAGCCGAAGACGCTATCGTCGCAGCAGGTCCACTGGCTCGTTGACGTCTTCGATGCGGAAGTACTGGGCAAGCGACGGGTGCTTCGCTGCGACCGCCCTATACATCTCCCAGGCCACACGCCGGTAGCTGAAGTGGCCCGCGACACCCGACCGCAACTCCGAGATGTAGAGAGCCTCAGCAAAGTCCATCTTGAACATGGAGCGGCAGCGCGTGGCCAGCGGCAGGCAGTACTGCGCCGATTGCGCGGCCTCCGGTACGCCGCTGTCGCGCAGCTGACGGTACGTGGCGTAAGCAGAATTCATAGCGGCCGCGAACGAAGCCTCAAGACCAGCTTCGGCCAGTGTCGGCTGCCCCGGACAGACGGGCTCCTCATAGCCGTGCAGGTCCGTATACGGCTGCAGAAGCTGAATGCAACGCCGATGGCGGTGCATGTCGCGGAAGCCGCCGATGTCCATGAGGATGTCGAAGCGGAGACTGTGTCCTGCACTGAACGCCCGCAGCAAGCTCATCATGGCGTCCCCGATGCTTCGTACCCAGCGCAGATCAACTCTCTCCACCTGATCGGCGCTTAGAGCAGCAACCTGGTGGCGAAGCTGGCGGTAGGAGTAGTGGCAGTTCGGATAGAGCAGCGACGTGGCCAGCTCCACCTCAAGCGACTCGACATCGTCCAGCAGATCAACCACAGGCGCAGCGGTTCAATCGCCTGGTCCAGCCATCAACTCTGACGCGGCCATGCGCCAGTTCCCCGCGCGTCTGGCGCTGATAGTCATTCGGCGTGGCGTACTTCACCAGCGTTGGCGCGGTCTTTACGGGTCGCAAAAACGCTTCATGCCGCGCGATCACCGCAAGCTTCGTCCACTGAGCCGATCTCGTCGCAGAGAACCTGCGCGGCTCCATGCTGCACGTTCCAGGCAGGCTCGCAGCCGCCACGCGAAGCTTCTCCCCAAGCTGCCGAACCTCAGCAAACGGACTCGTCAGCAGGCGCGACACCTGCGTCTCCAGTGTCCGCGCATTGACAATCTGTCCGAGCGAAGTATTCGTAGCCAGCGGCAGAAGGTACCGTGCCACATCGAACGCGCGGGCCTTCAGCGTGCGCTCATACGCATCGGGCTTCATGGACTCCGGCTGCGGAATCGCGGCCTTCAGCGCCGCCAGCATCCCGGCGCTCACGTGGTCATACGCAGTGAAAGAGCGCTTCGAACAGCATGCGGTGTAGACTTCGGCGTCTCCGCGCCAAGATCAGGCGTGAACCAGCCGGAGCGGCGGAAGTTCTGGTAGCGCGTCGAGCGCTCCTGCCCGTCCCAGCGCTGCTCATCCACCAGCTCAATCGCGGCCAATAAGCTCAGCCGCTCGATCGCAAACGGGATGTGCGCCAGGTCCGCGATCGACCGGTGCCCATACTGAAAGTAGAAGGTGTTGAGGAACTGTTCGGCGCGCTGGGCGCTGATCTCCGCCAGCGACTCCTTCATCGTAAGCGACGAGCGCGAGTACTTCGCCATCGCGTAGGCCAGCACTTCAGGATCTGCACCGTGAATCGCATACACATCGGTCTCGGACGAAACTGCCTTCTGCTCTTTTTCTGACATGATCCACTTCAGAATACTTGATACCTGTAGGCTTGGTTTGCACAGCATCTACCTGATCATGACCGACATTCTGAACACCATTGCCCACCGCCCCTATCCCCTGCCCGCCGGCCAGTGGAGGATGCGGCAACGCTGGAGCGATCTCCTCTTCGCGCACTGGCCCGCTCCCGCCGGCGACATCGCACGCCTGCTTCCACGCCGGCCTCGAGATCGACACCTTCGACGGCCATGCCTGGATCGGCGTCGTGCCGTTCTGGATGGATCAGGTGCAAACCCGCGCCATCGGCGAACACTGCGTCACCGTTCCCAGCACCGGCGCGTTTTGCGAACTCAATCTGCGAACCTACGTGCGCTCGAAGACCACGGGTCTGCCGGAGTCTATTTCTTCTCGCTCGATGCCGCGAGCGCGCTGGCCGTCATCGGCGCGAGAACGCTCTTTCATCTGCCCATACTTCTACGCCAGCATGCATCGGCAGATCGAAGTCGGACGGAACAATCGACTACACCAGCCGCCGCCTCCTGACCAGCCGCAGCGTTCGCTTCAAGGCACGCTATCGCGGACTGGGCGAAGTTGCCGCCCCAAGCGAAAAACGGCACTCTGGAGCACTTTCTCACCGAGCGTTACTGCCTCTTCACTCACCGAGCCGGGCAGGCTGATCGTAGGCGACATCCATCATCTTCCCTGGCCGCTCGAAGCCGCAGAGGCCGAGATCAGCATCAACGAACTACCGCTGCGCACGGCATCACCCTGCCCAACCAGCCACCCATTCTGCACTTCGCGCGCGAGCTGCACGTCTACATCTGGCCAATCCGCGAAGAGCGATAAGAAGACCGATAAAAAGACCAATTCGATGACGCATGAATCAAGCCCACTCAGATTCGTATAATGAGTCCGGTCGTTTCACGGAGGTTCATGAGCATTCTCGCTGGTCGTATCGCACTCGTTACAGGAGCTTCACAAGGCATTGGGCGCGCATGTGCGCTGGAGTTGGCGCGCGGCGGAGCGTCCGTGGCACTCGCGGCACGCAATCTGGATAAACTCGCCGAAGTTGCCGCGGAGATCGCCGCAGCCGGCGGAACCGCGCATGCTTTTGCGCTCGACGTCTCCAGCGAAGACTCCATCAAGGAGTGCGCCAAGGCCGTGATCGCCCACTTCGGCGGCGTCAGCATCCTCGTCAACAACGCCGGCATCACCCGCGACATTCTCGCCCTGCGAATGAAGCGCAAGGACTGGGACGACGTCCTGACCACAAACCTCACCGGAGCATTCCTGATGACGCAAGCCGTCATGTCGCAGATGGTCAAGAGCCGCTGGGGACGCATCATCAACATCACTTCCGTCGTCGGCGAGACCGGCCAGGCAGGCCAGGCGAACTACGCCGCATCCAAAGCCGGCCTCATCGGCCTGACCAAGTCGCTCGCCCGCGAGCTGGCCAGCCGCTCCATCACCGTGAACGCCGTCGCACCCGGATTCATCGAGACCGCAATGACCTCCATCCTGACCGACGAGCAAAAGGCCTCTTTCTCCCAGACGATCCCGCTCGGACGAGTCGGAACCGATCTCGAGATCGCCCACGCCGTCGCCTTTCTCGCCTCCGAAGAGGCAGGCTACATCACCGGTCACACACTCGATGTGAACGGCGGAATGCACATGGCCTAAAGATGCAGCTCGCATCGGTTTGGGACAAGCTGCGTCGACGAAAAGCCCTTGCAAAGCCCCCGCGGCATCCCTTCGACAAACGCTTCGGCGTCGAAACCAGCGGCCTGATCCAAGGCGTCACGCTGAAATCGGGCCACAGCAACGACGCCTTCAACACCGCGTACTACGCCATGGCTCCGTCGCGCTTTCAACAGGTGATCGACTACTGGATCGCAGACGAAACCCACCCAACGCCTGAAAACTACACCTTCATTGACCTCGGATGCGGCAAAGGCCGGGCCGTCATGATGGCCTCGAACGATCCGCTTTCGCGAAGTCGTAGGCGTCGAGCTGCACGCCTCACTATCTCGAATCGCAAAATCCAACATCGCAGCCTGGACCAAAGCCGGCCAACCAGTCTGCCCCATCACGAATCGTCCACCAGGACGCCACAGAGTTCGCCTTTCCCAGCGGACCTGCCTCTTGTACCTCTTCAACCCATTCGCCGCGCCGGTCGTTCTACGCATCATCAAGCGCATCGAAGCCGAATTCGCCAACCGCCCCGGAATGCTCGATCTGATCTACTTCAATCCCGAAGCCGAACAGCTCCTGCAGGGCCACCCCGGCTTCGAACTTCTATGGACCGGGACCATGGCCATGTCCGAAGAAGATCAGGCCGCCGACCCGGTCGCCTCCCCGGACGATCGTCTGCAGCGTCTATCGCTGGATCGGCCTGCCGCGAACCTAACTGCGCCCCTAAACCGCCCAATCCGCCGCAATCCATTGGTTACTTTAGGGTCCAGTAACTGTTTTAGTAATACGTATGGGGGATCACCGGCGCGCCCGGGGTTCAAGTAAGAGTTCAGGTTTCTCGCCGTAAATCCCTTAGGATGAACCTCGGCAGGTACGGGAATCGTCCGATCCCCCAAGATAGCCATTGACCAAGTCGTTCGCGGTGTTTACTTTGTGGCTAATGGCTGACATGCAAACTATCCCTGTTGATCTGACCGGCGGAGCCGTTGACGCCGCCTCGATCTCGATGAATATCGGTACAACGATCCGCGGATACCGGCTGCAAAAGGGCATGTCGCAGGGCGATATCGAGAAGCGCACCGGCCTGCTGCGATGTTACCTTTCGCGCGTCGAGAACGGCCACACCGTGCCCTCGCTCGAGACTCTGCAAAAGATTGCGCGCGCCCTCGATCTCCAGCTCTCGGAGTTCTTCGCCGAGGAGACCATCAGCAAGGAGATGTCCGGGCTCAACCTCGGCGAGGACGAGATTCGCTTCCTCACCCAGGTGCAGCGCTACTCCGCCCACCTCTCCGAGAGCGACCGCCGCCTGCTCCTCGCCATGGTGCGAAAGTTCGCCCAAACAACCCTCAGCTAACTCGCAAAGCCCGGACAGCCTCTACCGCAGCTTCGTAATGAAGTACGCAAAGAGAAACAGCAGAAACGCAGCTCCCGCAAAGGTCAGCTTCTGGCGCTGCAGGTAGCGGGTGCGGCCCGAGGTCATACGCGGCACCAGCGGCACCCCTAGAGCCAATCCACTCAGAAATCCGCCAATGTGAGCGTGGTTGTCGATGCGGACGATGCTCGTAAAGTTCGCGCCAATGCCGATGATCAGATTCAGCACCGCAAACTGGATCACCGAGCGCCGCAGCCGATTGAGTTCAAACGCCGGTATCGGCAGTTTCTTGTTCGAAAGCAGAACGATCAGGATTCCCGCAATACCAAACACCGCACCCGAAGCCCCTGCGCCAACTGAGACGTAGTCGCGAAAGAGCACATTCGAGCACAGGCTCAGCAGATTCCCCGCAATGCCGGTGATCAGATACACCGCAACCAGGCCGACAGGGCCCCAGCAGCGGCTCCCCAAGCAGGCCAAGGTTCCACAGGCACCACATATTCGTCGCAATGTGCAGACAGCCCGACGTGCACGAACGTAGCCGTCAGCAAACGCCACCATTGATGCCCCAGGATGATGTATCCCGAATTGGTGGCCCCGTAGTGAATCAACTGGGGGACGCGTCGGATCCTTCGCCGAAACTCCGTGCAGCACCATCCAGCCAAAGACGGCGATGTTGATCGCAAGCAGAACATAAGTTCCCGGCGTAGCAAGGATGTTCCAGCCCTTAGCGCGCGAGTTCGGGCGCGACACCTCGCGCTCGTAGTCAGGCATGGGGGCTGAGGAACCAGAGTGCGGCGGAAGCAATTCGCCGTCAGATTGGGGAGGCGGAATGCATGGAATGTACTTCTACGCTATCGCGCTGCGAGCTCGAATGACAAATCAGAGGCTGAAAACGCATCTTCACGCTGCTCACTCTTAGGCTGCGTCTTTGCTGAAGCGCTCGCGAAGATCTGCGGGGATACGCTCCTGCACAATGCCGCCCAGAAAGCCGGGCAAAGGTGTCGCAACCGCAACCAGCACCCAAAGCAACGTCGAGAAGACAAGACCAGCAATCGCGACTGCCTCCAGCGAAATCGCGACGCCGTGGGTCTGGGTAAGACGAACGTGCATCGTGAAGATGTGCGTCACCAGTTCAACCCGGTGAATCACGACCGCGGCGAGCAGAAACGCCGCAATCGAAAGGGTGCTGACGCAGATCAGGAGAACATCGATGGTACGGGCGACACGCTGGCGGCGACGGCAATGGCTGCACTCCGAGAGGTGCTGGTCGTAGTCCGTGCGCATGGCGGGGGACAGGCCCAGAAATGTCGTAACGCCATCCTGAGAGGATGTCTCCTACCACCTGATCGGTGCAGGAGGTTTGTTGCGTCCTGCGGTTCGCTGGAAATGCTAACGCGGGTTTTTTCATAGGTTTATAGACTCCATTCTACCTTTTTGATAGCAGGAAGAAACAAAAGATTCATCGAATAGTAACGCTTCGCAAGCCGTAACGCGAAAATTCCCGGAAAACGATTTCCTTCGGCAGAACGCGGAAAATACTGGGGTTACAGCGTGATCGGGTCGAGCGGGCTCGCCTGGTGGGCCAGCAGGACCCGGTTACCAAGCAACGTCGGGTGGTTCCCCAAAGCCTGTTCCGCACACAGTCGGGCCAGCTCCGGCGCGTTATTGGACTCCGACAGATGGCCCAGGATGATCCAGCAAGCGCCCCCGTCGTAGTCCTTCTGCAGAAACTCAGCCGTTGCATCGTTCGAGAGATGCCCAACCCGCGACAGCACGCGCTGCTTCACCGACCACGGATACGGGCCGTCGCGAAGCATCTCCAGATCGTGATTCGACTCCAGCAACAGCACATCGATGCGCTTCAGCGCCGCCTTCACATTCGGAGGCATATAGCCAAGGTCGGTCGCCAGCGCCATGCGAATGCCCTCAGACTCGAAGACGAAACCGCAAGGATCAGCCGCATCATGGGGAATCGTAAACGGCGTGATGTCGATATCGCCGATCGAGAACTGGGTGCCGGCATGAAAATATTCGACCGCAGGAAAATGTGTCGGATCGGTCTTCTGCGCCGCCGCCTGCGCTCGTCGGGCCCGCAAGACTCTTCTCTCCTCATCGGAGTCCACCGGCAATTCGAGCGTCGCATAGGATCGTCCGACGTCTGGTTCAGAGCCGAGTCCCCAGCTGCAGACCGCTTCGGCACTGCAGACGCTGCGCGATGGAGCCCGTTCCGCCGCAAGATCGTGCGCTCGCGCTGCAACCGCCGCCGCACGAGCCTCTTTTTCCCGCTGCATGTGATCGAGCCACTTCGCATAGGTCATCGTGGTACGCGGAGTAAGCATGCGCACCCAGGCCCGGTGAGTAGGCTCAGTGAAAAAAACCGGAATCTTCAGACGACGAGCCAGAACCGCAAGCCCCGCAATATGGTCCTGGTGCTCGTGCGTGATCAGAATCGCGTCAAGCTCGCGCAGGATCTTCGCCGGCAATGCGCCATGCGCTTGCAGCAGCTCACGGCAGGAAAGCCCCGCATCCACCAGAACGCGAGTCCGGAGCTGGCAATGACGGTGCTGTTGCCTTTGGAACCCGAGGCGAGCACTGTCATCCGCATCATTGCGCTAAGAATACGCCGATTCGGTTGTGGGTATGTAGGGCGGGGTAACTAATTGGTTCGCCGAATCCAGCTCGCCCGCGCAGGAATCTCCGGCCGCACGGACGTACAGCCGCGATCTCGGAGAGCAGCAGCGAGTAGCCTGTCGTTCCCTGCTGCCACGAAGCCGCCGTCCGGCCCCGGCTCGACCTTCAGATAAAAGACGTCCGGCGTCTCGCCTTCATCGAAGACAAAGAGGATCTGGGCCAGATGTCGGTCGCCCGCGGTGGTCTCGGTCGACCACCTGGTCGATCTGCGACTTCAGAGAAGCTCCTATCGGTCATAATCGCCTCCGCCTGCGGGTTCACTGAGCGCGTCCTATCCTAAGCTGTATGGGTCTGACCGGGGCAAGAAAGTTGACTGTCGACCGCATGACGACCTCATTGCGCTGATTGAAGGCAAGGAGCGCGTCCGCACCACGCCAAACTCCTTGCGCGAGTTCGACTGGCGAACCCCAACCACCTCGATCTCGGTACGCAGCGAGTCGCCCGGACGAACCGGCAGCGTCCACCGCATCTCCTCCACGCCCGCGCCGATCATACCGCCCGCAACCGTAATCGACTGCACACGCAACCGCATGACGATCGCAGCCGTCAGCCAGCCCGATGCGGCCAGCCCCTTGAAGAAGGAGTTCTCTCCCGCAGCCTCATCCAGATGAAACGGCTGAGGATCATACTTCGCGCCAAACTCCTTGATCTCTTCGGCCGTCACCTTGGCCTGTCCAATGGAATGAAACTTCTGGCCGACATAAAAATCTTCGAAATACAATTCCTGTGGCATCTCTTCTCCTGTTCACTTCCTGTTTCATCGCTTAACTGTTGATCCTGCCGATGCTGCCGTGAAGCCTCTGCTTGTCGTTCCTCACTTTGCGGGATAAGTGTAAAACCCGCGCCCCGACTTCCGTCCCAGCCACCCCGCATCCACCATCCGCACCAGCAGCGGGCAGGGGTTGTACTTCGGATTGCCCAGCCCCTCCGCCAGCACCCGCATAATATCCACGCACACATCCAGCCCGATAAAGTCCGCCAGCGTCAGCGGCCCCATCGGATGCGCCATGCCCAGCACAAAGACCTGGTCCACGGCCTCCGCCGTCGCAACCCCCTCCATCACCGAATAGATCGCCTCATTGATCAGCGGCATCAGCACGCGGTTCGAGATAAATCCCGCAGCGTCGTTCACCTCCACCGGCGTCTTCCCCAGCTGCTGCGACAGAGAAAAGACCGTATCAAACGTATCCTGCGAAGTCTGCAATCCCCGAATCACCTCAACCAGCTTCATCACCGGCACCGGATTGAAGAAGTGCATCCCGATCACCTGCTCCGGCCGCTTCGTCTGCGCCGCAATCCTCGTAATCGAGATAGAACTGGTATTGGTCGCAAGAATCGCGTCCTCACGCAGGATCGGTCAAGATCCTTGAAAGATCTCAGCCTTCATCTCAAACGTTCCGTAGCCGCCTCAATCGCAAGCTCCGCAGGCGCAAGATCCTTCAAGGCCGTCGTCAGCGTAATGCCGGATGCGAGCCTCGTCCGCCTGCTTCTCGGTGAGCTTCTGCTTCGCCACCTCGCGCGAAAAATTCGTGCGAATCGTATCCAGCCCGCGATACAGAGACTTCTGCTCGATGTCATACAACAGCACATTGAATCCCGCGCGTGCGCAGACATGGGCAATGCCATTGCCCATCGTCCCGGCGCCCAGAACTGCGATCGTTTTCGTCTCAGGCATAAGGTTCTTCAGAACGACTTTGCAGTGTAGCAGTTTGCGCGCTCCTGACGCAGCGCGCACAGATCGTTCACGAGGCAAGATCAGGAGTAATCCCAATCAGCAGCACCGTGATGTTGTCGTTGCCGCCATTGCGGTTCGCCGCGGTAATCAGCGCCTCACATGCCGAAGTCAGAGATTCTTCGTCGGCGGCTTCGGAATCTCGGCAAGAATCTCCGAAATCTCTTCATCGCCGACCTCATGCGTCAGCCCATCCGACGCCAGCAGATACACATCGTTCGGCTGCGGCCGGTGGCACTGAATATCGGCCTCTACAGTCGCCTGCGAGCCGATAGCCCGCGTAATCAGGTTGCGCATCGGCGACTGCGCAGCCTGCGCCGCCGTAATCTGCCCCGCGCGAAGCTGCTCTTCGACCAGCGAGTGGTCATGCGTCAGTTGCTCCAGATGTCCGCGACGCCGCCGATAGCATCGGCTATCCCCCACATGCCCCAGCCACAGCGTCGGCGGGTCGGACGACCCGCGAGTTCGTATGGTCGGTAGCCGTGCGCCGCTTCCCGCTCGTCTCCATTCAGAATCGGAGTATGCAGCAAAGCCACCAGCGTCGTCCCCATGCCCGACAGCTTCGCCGAGTGCCTCGACTGCTGATACACAGCGTGATTCGCAGCCTGAATCGCCGCATTCAGCCGTGCCTGCGGCTTCGCGGCCGTCTCTTCCGTTCAGTCGAGGACTCAGATGCGCAAGAAAAGTATCCGCAGCCAGATTGCTCGCGATCTCTCCCGCCGCAGCCCCACCCATCCCGTCGCACACCACAAACGCGCCTGACTCAGGCGAGCTGCACACGTGTCCTCATTGCCATGGCGAACGCGGCCGCGATGGGTAAGCATGGCGTAGATAAGGTGATTCGCAGACATGACTTGGTCGTTCAATGCCCGAACAAAACAATACACGTTCAACCCGCAGACACCAAGGGTACGTTAGTGTTAGGTGCGGAGACATTGGAATGAACCGGATTGTGCACGGCGACAACCTGACAGTTTTGCAAGGGATGGACAACAGACTCCATCGAGCTGATCTACGTCGATCCCCCCTTCAACACCGGCAAACGCCAGAGCAGAACCGCAGATGAAGACCATCCGCGACGAAGCCGGCGACCGCATAGGCTTCGGCGGCCATCGCTACCGCACCGAGATCCTCGCCGCAACAAACCGGCGGCCACAGGCTACGGCGACAGCTTCGACGACTTCCTCGGCATTCCTCCGCCCTCGCATGGTCGAAGCCCACCGCATCCTCTCCCCCACCGGCTCCCTCTTCTTCCACATCGACTACCGCGAAGTCCACTACTGCAAAGTCATGCTCGACGAAATCTTCGGCCGCGACATGCTTCCAGAACGAGATCATCTGGGCCTACGACTACGGCGCCCGCGCCACCAAACGCTGGCCCGCCAAACACGACAACATCCTCTGGTACACCAAGGACCCCACCCGCTACACCTTCAACCTCGACGCCACCGACCGCATCCCCTACATGGCTCCCGGCCTCGTCGGCGCCGAAAAAGCCGCGCGCGGCAAGACCCCCACCGACGTCTGGTGGCACACCATCGTCTCCCCCACCGGCAAAGAAAAAACCGGCTACGCCACGCAAAAACCCCTAGGAATCCTCGAGCGAATCGTCCGCGTCCACTCCAACCCCGGCGAAACCGTCCTCGACTTCTTCGCCGGCAGCGGCACCACCGGCGAAGCCGCCGCCAAACACGGCCGCAACTTCATCCTGGTCGACGAGAGCCCCGCCGCCATACAGATCATGGAAAAGCGCCTCAAACCCTACAGCCCCGTACATGAGAAAGCCGGAAACCCCCTGTAATGTCGCCCAATAAGAAGGTCGTCATCCTGAACGCAGTGAAGGATCCCCGCATTTCGCTGTTGCTTGTTCTTACTTCCGGGGTACAGCGACTATGAAAGCGCTCCATACCGCATCGTCACTCTAAGTATTCTGCGGGTCAATCGTCTTAAACCCCGACACCTCATACCGCGTCGTCATCTTCCCATTCGCGACCGTCACCACCGTAAATCCCTCCGGCGTGCCCAGCCGAGTACCGTGCCACCAATTGCCGCACACCGCGCCGCTCGTAATGTACGGAACGCCCTTCCACAACACCGTCTCATTGATGTGCGTATGCCCCTGCAGAACACCCAGCACATTATGCCCGGCAAACAAATCCAGCACCTGGTTCGCATTCGCCACGCTAAGCCCATGATGCGCCGGAGGCAGCGGCGGCTCCGGCACATAGGAAAGGAACGCGGTCACCAGCGGAATGTGCACCGACACAATAATCGGCGTCCCCGCCGGCAGCGCAGCGAGATCCGCAGCAAGCCACTTCAGTTGCGCCTCATCGACCCGCCCCTCATAGTTGCGGTCGTTCGTAATCCCGATCGTATCCAGCACGATAAAGTGGTGCCCCTTATGGTCGAACGAGTAATAAAGCTTGCCAAAGCGCTGCTCAAACAGCTTCTTCCCATACAGCGGATCGTCCTCGGACATACCGCTCGCCGGCAACACACCGCACACATCGTGATTCCCAATCGTGTGATATACCTTCACGCCCAGATCCTGTTCCGTCTTGTCGTACATGTCGAACAGCGAGAGCGCACGCGTCTTCGGCACCGCAAGCGAATCGAACACATGGTCGCCGCCGTTGATCGCGAAGTCAGCCTTGATCACCCGCGCCTTCTTGAACGCCATATCCGTCCCAATCACGCCGTTCAACTCCGGCTGCAAATGCGCATCGGTAACGAAGAGGAACGTAAACGGCTCCTGCACCCTTGCAGTCTGAGGCGCAGCAGCAAACAAAGAAGAAGGCATCGCCGCGGAGACACCGGTCGCTCCGAGCAAGGTAAGAAATTGTCTGCGGTTGGTCGAGTTCACGGCTCCATCATAAATCTTCGAATCGGTTCGAAGACGAAAGCCTAACGAAGTCAGTCATTCAAGCAGGAATGTACCTCGAAGCCCCTAGCTACCGGCCTGATTCTTCGGCGACACCTCCTGCATCAGCCAAAAGAGAAAAGCGGTCGACAATCCGAAGAGCAACCACCCATTGAGTGCCTCAATCGCCCCCAGCAATCGCCAGTTGATTCCAGATAGACACTTTGATGTCCGTAGGTCGTCAGTGCGCCCAGCGAGTAGAGCATCGCAGATCTTGCATCTGGCAAAGCGCCGATAAGAATGTAGGTAAGGGCCCAGATGGTCGCTTCCAGTCCGTGCAGAAATGTCGCCAGCAGGGTCGCCCTACCGATCACCGCTGCGGATGACATCGTGCGATACGCCGCGCTTTCTGAAATTGGTGTGAACCGCAATGGCTCTGTTGCCTATCCACTCGAAGGCCCAGGACATGGAGGATCACTGTGATCACGATCAGGGGGCAGCCCCATATCCAATCCGTACGCCAGGGCGCACGAACATCCGCGAGGAAGCCAAGAGTTTCATGCCCGATACTCATCCAGACCTTTCGAGATCAAGCCAAAGGCAGCTATAACTCCGAAAGCATACTGGGCACGTGCGTCCGTGCGAACTGCCAAAACTACCAGCAGTTCCGCTTTATTTTCAAATGCATGAACGCTCAGACAAAGCCGCATTGAAGCGGATAAGTTATAAAGACGCAAATGCTCGACTGGTCTAGTTCCGGCTCCTGCGTCCGCCCATCAATTGCAGCACGGCCAGAAAGATATTGATCGCATCCAGATAGATCGACAGCGAAAGCGACACCGCAGACTGGCCGTCGCCACCCGCGCGGATGCGCGCAAAGTCGCCGACCGTAAGCAGCGTGAAGATCCCCAGCGTCAGCCACGAATAGGTATCCGGCGTCATGAAGTGAAAAAACATGCTCGCGATGCCCGCGATAATCAGCAGCAGCAGCGCAGCAAACCCGATCCCCGCGATCTTCCGGTAGTTGATCTGAAAGAGATACGCGACGCAACCCATCGCCGCCATGCCCAGCCCCGTCGTCGCCGCCGCATTGAACACAACCGCCGGACCTACCGTCTGCATGTAGTGATGAATCAGCGGGCCAATCTGCCAGCCCATAAAGTAGGTGAGAGCGAGGAACAGCCCCAGCGCAAGCGCCGGATTCGCTTTGCGCGCGAAACTGATGCCGAACACAAGCCCAAGCACGATGATCATGCCCGGAAGCGTGCCCCACGCAGGCGCCGTAGCAACGCCGGCCGCCGTAATCAGAAAGCCAAGCGCGGTAATGCCCAGCACCTTGGCAAGCAGCGACGCTGTCTCTTCGCGCGGTACATCGATAAGAGCGGGATAAGAGTTCACATCCATGCGGTTGTCAGCCATTTCTATCTCCGTCCGCCGCAGCGGTTTATCTCCTGGTTGTATCTCCGCGGACTATTTCATTCTAACGCTAGATCGCACCACCGCAATCAGTCGTCGCCACCGAGACCCCAACGTAAAATGAAAACCATGAAGTATCTGATTGCTTTGTTGGCAATAGCCGGAATTGTCGTCTCAACAATGGCCCTTCGCGTTCACTACATGGACCCCGCCCAGGCTCCGCCCTGCGCCGTCACGGAAAAATTCGACTGCGGCGCAGTCAACCACAGCCGCTTCGCCGTCTTCCCTCCCCATACCTTCGACGAAGATCCCAAAGCTGGCTGGCACATTCCCGTCGCGATGCTTCGGCATCGCGGGCTACGCAGCAATCGCCGTCCTCGCCCTGATGGGCCGCTGGTGGCTGGTATTCGAGTTTGCCCAGATCGGCTTTCTCTTCGCCGCATTCCTGAGCTACTCGAGGCCTACGTCCTGCAAAAATGGTGCATCTACTGCCTCTGGTCGCAGGGCATCGTACGGCAATTCTGCTCTGCACGGTGGGCGTCCTCGTCGTCCGCTGGCGGCAGGGTCGCGCCATCATCAAGGCATAAAGGGCAAACAATTACGCTGGCTAACCTTGAAAATCACTTCGCCTCGTCGCGTGGAGGAAACAAGGACTGAATATTGTTCTTCTCCTGGCGCGAATCGAGCTCCTTTTGCGGTTCCTGTAACCATGCATGAAGCTTGGACTTCAGCTTGGATAATACCCTCAATATGGAATCCATCGGGTCATCCCTCTGCTCATTCCAGCCATGCTACCCCAGGAAAAGCCAGGCATAAAGCCTTCAGGAATAAAGGTTCTCTCGGCAACTCTGTTCTAAGATGACTCATCCGCCCGAACGCATCAATCCCATGGCGGAAGGCAAGGATGGGAAAACCGCATGTGGCCAAAGGTAATCGCCCAGTTGTTTGAGTTGCTTCCGCACATCACGCGGCTCGTCCCCATGGCCGACAAGTACCTCTCCACCAAGACCGCCTCGGAGAAGGCAACCGAGGCCGCAATGGCAGCCATGGCCGAGGGAGTCCGCGGCGACCTCGGACAAGTCACCAAGGCCCACGCAGGACTCTACCGCCAACTTCAGGACCAGAGCCTCCAGATCGATGCAGGTCTCCGAAGAGGTCAAGCGGACCCGTCTGGCCGTCGAACAGCACGGCCACCGCATGGAACTCCTGGAGCAGAACGTCTCCTCCCTCGGTCTCTGGGTAAAAGCAGGAGTCTCCCTCCTCGCCGTGCTCCTCGTCGTGGTCATCGTGCTCCTGATCCGCGCCCGGTAATTCCCAGCCAGATTCCGAAGCCGATTCCCAAAACGGGAATAACGAAAATTAAGTCGAGAGATGTGGCGTGTTTTTAGCACCACAGAAACTACCATGCAACTCACCACGTTCCACCACACTCCCACCACAAATTCACCACGTTTTTACCATCCAAAAAACACACCAAACACCACAAAACCCCCTGTAAAAACCACACTCCACCATGCAGATTTTTTTCCTGCAAAACCCGTAGAATTGAACCATGGGAATTAGCCGGAAAGACGCTCTCGACTGCTTCGAAAGCGATGATTTGATTGGAATTGGCATGGAAGCCGACGCCGTCCGCCGCCGCCTCCACCCCGAAGGCGTCGTAAGTTACACAATCGACGGCAAAATCAACTACACAAAGTCCTTGAATGGCGCGGCCTCGAGCCCATCTTCGCCCAAATCTCCAACATCGTAGCCCTCGGCGGCACCGGCATCATGCTCCAAGGCGAAGCCCCGCCAACACTCACAATCTCCTGGTTTGACGGCCTCTTTCGCAGCATCAAAGACCGCTTCCCCACCCTCTGCCTCCACAGCCTCTCCGCCAGCGAAATCCTATGCAATCGCAGAAAACTCAGGATTGACGCTACAAGAAACACTCACCCAGCTTCGCGACGCAGGCCTCGACTCAATCCCCGGTAATGACGCGGGTATTCTCGACGACGCAGTCCAGACCCCCCGCACGAAATGGAAGACCGCCGATTGGATCGCAGTCCATCGCACCGCCCACAAACTAGGCATGCAAACAACCGCCACAATGACGTTCGGCGCCGGCGAGACCTTTGAGCATCGAGCAAATCACCTGGAAGCAGTGCGGCAACTGCAACAGGAAACCGGCGGATTCACGTCATTCACGCCATATACCTTCGCATCAGCAACCACAGCAACGACAGGCTTTGAAGAGGCAACTGCAGTTGAATACCTCAAGACTTTAGCGATCTCCCGAATGTATTTGGACAACATCGAAAACGTGCAATCAAACCTGGAGACGCAGGGGCTGAAGGTTCTCCAAGTGGGGCTGCGCTTCGGCGGCAACGACGTCGGTAGCGTGCTGCTCGCACAAGGATGCGAACGCCGCAACCGAAGAGCAACTGCGCCAAGTGATTCGCGACGCCGGTTTCAAGCCGGTTCAGCGCGACACGCTATACCGCACTATGTTTTTGAACTAGCACTCTCATCTGTATCCTGAACGATCATCGATAGACCCGGCACCTTGATTTCGCATCGTATCGCGTAGAATCGTGTGGATACTGGAACCTCTTGCTGGAGCATCAACCTGTCTCTTTTCTCTCATATAACGACGTCTGTTCTCGCGCTGCTCCTCGCTCCCAAGGGCTTTCGCCACTATTGGAACGCGCACTACACGAACAAGATTTATGACTTCCACGGCCTTTACCGGTGGAATGCGTTCGATACGGCGATGCTGATTCCCTACTTCGTCGTGATGATCATCCTGGCGTTCTACGGCATTCATCGCTATCAGCTGGTCTGGCTCTACTTCAAGAACAAGAAGAACGCTGCAAAATGGAATGAACCGCCGATGCGGTTTGCCGAGGGCCAGCTTCCGTTCGTGACGATCCAACTGCCGATCTTCAACGAGCAGTTTGTGATCGACCGTTTGATCGATGCGGTCTGCAAGCTCGAGTACCCGCGAGACCGATTCGAGATTCAGGTGTTGGACGATTCGACGGACGAGACGACGGGCGTGGCACGGGATATCGTCGAACGGTATGCGCGGGGATTTGCGGGAATGGAGCCGCAGCCGATTGCGCTATCTGCATCGGACCAACCGGCATGGATATAAGGCGGGCGCGCTCGATAAGGGACTCGATGTTGCGCGCGGTGAGTTCGTGGCGATCTTCGACGCCGACTTTGTGCCGCCGCCTCAGTGGGTGATGCAGGTGATCCATCACTTCGCGGAGCCTGAGATCGGAATGGTGCAGACGCGCTGGACTCACCTGAACCGGAACTACAGCTTCCTGACCCAGGTGGAGGCGATTCTGCTTGATGGCCACTTCGTGCTGGAACACGGAGGACGAAGCCGCGCTGGGGTGTTCTTCAACTTCAACGGGACGGCGGGGATGTGGCGGCGGGAGACGATATCGACTGCGGGTGGATGGCAGCACGACACGCTGACCGAGGACACCGACCTGAGCTATCGGGCGCAGCTTGTCGGATGGAAGTTCAAGTATCTGCAGGATGTGGAATGTCCCGCGGAGTTGCCGATCGAGATGACGGCGTTCAAGACCCAGCAGGCGCGTTGGGCGAAGGGTTTGATCCAGACGGGGAAGAAGATTCTCCCGCAGGTGATGAAGAGCGACGCGCCGTGGCATACGAAGCTTGAGGCCTGGTATCACCTGACGGCGAATATCAGCTATCCGCTGATGATTGTGTTGAGCGTGCTGCTGATGCCGGCGATGATCATTCGCAGTTGGCAAGGGCTGCTGCAGATGCTGCTGATCGACTTTCCGCTGTTTATCGCGAGCACGATGTCGGTGTCGACGTTTTACATGGTGAGCCAGAAGGAGCTGTATCCGAAGAGCTGGTACATGTCGATTCTCTATGTTCCGTTTGTGATGGCGCTTGGCGGAGTCGGGTTGACGATCACCAATACCAAGGCCGTGCTTGAGGCGCTGTTTGGTGTGAAGAGCGCGTTTGCGCGAACGCCGAAGTACAGCGTCAAGAAGAAGGGTGAGAGATCACAGGCGAAGGTGTATCGCAAGCGGCTGGGGATTGTGCCGTGGATCGAACTGGCGATCGGATGCTACTTCGCGTGGACGGTCTACTACGCTGTCACGACCGAGAACTTTTTTACGGTGCCGTTTCTGTTGCTGTTTGTGTTTGGGTACTGGTATACGGGGTTATTGAGTCTGTTGCAGGGACGGTTTGAACGGAGCGGCGATCCAGGGCAGCAGATGCATGAGAAGCCGTATCCTGTGGGCATCTGAAGCAGCGGCTGAGACGTCAGGTGCGGCTGATAGACTTAGGTGCTTGATGAATCGGGTGGTCGCAATCTGTTTCTATGGTTACGCTTAGCTATATTGCGCTTGCGCTCTTTCTTGGATATTCGGTGACGGTCGGCCTGTCGATGGCCACGACCTTTGGAATCACTGCGGCTTCGCGCAGTTTTGTCTCAAAGAACTACAGGATCCGGACGCGATATAAGTACGCGCAGGATGCGGCGTGGCTGTTTTGCACTACGGCGGGTGGGTATGCGGCGGCGCTGGTCACTGGAGGATTGCATACCTGGATCGTCGGGGGTGCCCTGGTGGCGATTCTGGTTGGTGTGCTCTGGCTGAATGCGTGGGAGATGCGGCAGCGTGGGTTGGGACACCAGATCACCATGAGCCTCGCGTCGATTGCGGGAGTGACGGCTGGATTCTTGATACACCTTGCATAGTCCCCCCACCAACTTAGCGTAAAGTCTCTTGTTTCATAATTTTGGGCAAGTGTAATCCCGCAAAGTCTTCTAAATAAATCCATTACAGCCAAAGTCCTTTGGATAAAGGAGTTAGCCTATCCCTCAGCCCTTGCTTTCTGCTCCGTAAATGACGAAACCCCGGCATCGAGCCGGGGTTTGTTTCGCTATTTCAATTATAGCGCCGTGGTTATAACTAACACGCCAAGTGGAAGTGGCCGGTGGCTAAGGGGTTACGTGGTTCCGGGGCTTGACACGCGTTTTTGGCGGGAAAAACGAGAAAAGGAGAGGCCGCCCTGAGGCGGAAAAAAGAAGAGAGGCGAACCTCTCTTCTTTTTCGGTTGAACCAGGCAGACTGGGTGAAACGCTGTTAGAAGCGAACGCCGAAGGTGACGGGAATGTAGCTGGTCTTCGCGCTGTTCTGCGGGAAGACATTAAAGCCATTGCCGTTCTCGTCGCCGTAGGAGAAGGGCCGCGGCGAATTGAAGGTGTAGATGTAACGAGCCTCGACGTAGAACTTCTCCCCGGCAAAGCGAGAGAATTTGTACGTCATACCCGCACCGCCATCGACGCCGAAGGCATTGCTGGTGTATTTGTCGACGGTCTGATTCGCCTGATAGGTAATGCATCCGTAGAACGGGTCGCAGTACTCTCCGAGGGCCGGAATCGTGAAGTTAGCGGTCTTGTGATAGAAGCCGCCTCCACCGACGACGTAGGCTCCGATGGTGTCGGAGCTGTAGAAGTTGATGATGGGATTCAAGCTAAACGACCAGTCGTGGCTAGTGCCCCCGAGTTGAGTGAAGTTTGCGTTCAGCGGAGGGGCGTTGTAGATGGCCAGTTGCCTGTTGAGGGCTGAGGTCTGGAAGCCGAAGTTGTCCCAGTCAAACTGAACTTGCACACCGTAGGTCTTGTTGAAGTTTCTTCCGGCACCGGCCTGAACGTTATAGCTGGTGGCGAGGTAGTTGTGGGTACCACCAACAGGCAGGGTAAAGCCTCCACCAATGAAGAAGGTGTACTTTGCAGATCCATCCGAGTTAGTACGGCTGTCGTTGTAATTGGGGCGACTGTATTTGCGTCGCGGCGGAGGCTGGTCGGCGTCGGCGCTCAGGCTGAAGGTTTCCGCATTTGTGGCCTCGTCGTTGCCGGTGCTGCTTGAGTATTTGAGGTCGTCCGGTGTGGATAGATCGAGCGGCGGGACGACGCTTGCGTTAAGACTATGGGCGGCATGGCGGCGTCTGTGCCGGCCAACTGCTGGGCGTGCAACCCGAATGTGCATGCGGCGGTGAGAAAGGTGATTGCCGCGGTGCGGCTAAAAAAGGCGGCTAATTGTTTTCCGTTGAACGTCGTGTGCATCTTTGTGTGGCTCCCTTGGTGCTGCAAGGTTCTTTTACGATTTGAACCCAGCTGCAACGCGCTTGTTGTGTATGACGCAGGAAATCGGATTTGGGATGACAAAAAGTGAAGAGTATCGCAATTTTAGCACTGCCAAAGGGTTGAGAAATGGATAGATACGGGCAGGCTGTGTCCGGTGGGCTACGAAGAGTCTGTCAAATATCGCGACGATTCTTAGATTGGCGCGTGCGTCGGCGCGCGTCTTCTTTCGAAAAGGCGCTCTCATTGGGAAGAATAGCAATCGAGTTTAAGAGCAAAAGGCACCCACGTTGGTGTGAGTGCCTTCGCTTAAAGACAGCTTTTAGAAGATCCGACGACGTTTAGTGGATGTCGAACTGCTCGGGGTGCAGGCTGGGATCGCTCTTGACGAGGATGGTCTTGCCGACCATCTCTTCCATCTCCTGCAGCCATTTCGTGCCGGGCGCCTTGAGCTGCTTGACGACCTCGGGGTGGACGCGCAGCATGACGTCGCCGCGGTCGAGGTGCTTCTGCATCTTGCGCATCTCGATGTAGATGTCGTTGCAGACGGTGACCGGCGATTTGACCATGCCGGTGCCGGTGCAGACGTTGCAGGTGGTCGAGAGCGTGCGCTCGAGCGACTGCTTGACGCGCTTGCGGGTGATGGCGACCAGACCGAAATCGTTGAACTGGAGAACCTTCGATGGGGCGCGATCGGTCTTCAACTCTTCTTCGAGGGCGGCCATGACGCGGTTGCGGTTCTTGCGCTCGTCCATGTCGATGAAGTCGATGATGATGATGCCGCCGAGGTCGCGCAGACGGATCTGGCGAACGATCTCGGGGATGGCATCGAGGTTGGTCTTGACGATGGTGTCTTCGAGGCGCGCGGTCTTGCCGACGAACTTGCCGGTGTTGATGTCGATCGCGACGAGCGCTTCGGTCTGGTTGATGACGATGGAGCCGCCGGACTTGAGCCAGACCTTGCTGCGCAGCGCCTTGTTGATCTCTTCGGTGATGCCGAACTGCTCGAAGAGCGGCGTCTCCTTGGTGTAGAGCTTGACGCGGCGGATGAGCGACGGCTGGAAGCGCTGCAGGAAGCGCAGGACGCGCTCGTACTCGGTCTCGGTGTCGACCCAGATGGCGGAGAAGTTGTCGGTGACCTGGTCGCGCAGGATGCGCTCGACGAGGTTGAGGTCGTGGTAGATGAGCGCGGGCGACTTTGAGGATTCGCGAGCGCTGCTTGATGTCGGCCCAGAGGTTGAGCAGGAAGCGGAGGTCGCTGCGGAGCTCTTCTTCGCTGGCGCCCTCGGCTGCGGTGCGGACGATGAATCCGCCGGAGGCTTCGCCCTTTTCGCTGAGCAGAATTTCTTTCAGGCGGCGGCGTTCGCCGTCGGACTCGATCTTGCGCGAGACGCCGGTGTGGTTGACCGTCGGCATGAAGACCAGGAAGCGGCCGGGCAGAGCGATGTGCGAGGTGATGCGCGCGCCCTTCTTGGCGATGGGCTCCTTGGCGATCTGAACGAGAATCTCCTGGCCGGGCTTGAGCAGGTCGCTGATGGCGGGGAGGTTGGTGGACTGCATGGAGCAGCGGCCACCACGGCGGTCGCGACCTCCGCCGGAGCGCTCGCGGTCGCCTGCTCCGCCGGTGTGGCGGGGACGGTCGCCCGATCACTGCGGCCGAAGCGGCTGCCGCGTCCGTCACGACGTCCGTCGCGGCGTGGACGGCCACGATCTTCGCGGGTGCGGCCTGGGCGTGGGGATGGCGGTGCCCGTCTGGGCCTGGTCGAAGCTGTTGGTGGAGGCTTCGGAGCCTTCGGCGAACTCTTCGTGGATGACGTCCTCTTCGGTGTCGGACTCGTCGAGGTCTTCTTCTTCTGATTCGTCGAGGTCGCTTAGATCTTCGAGGGTGGGGTCGTTGATGCTGTCTTCCTCTTCAAGATCGTCGTCGTCGAGATCGGCTTCGTTCGGGCCTTCCCCAGTGCCGGAGCCGGTGATGTGGTCGATGGACATCTCGCGGAGCATGGTGCCGAGGTCGGCGGCTCCTTCGAGGGTTTCTTCTTCGTCGAAGTCATCCATCTCTTCGATGGAGCTGGCGTGAAGAGTGGTGTTGTAGTCCTCTTCGTCGAGGGTCTCTTCTACGAGAGCGCCTGCGCTGGGGATGAAGGTCGTGGTGGGGGTGTCGGAGGTGATGTCTCCGCTGGCGTGGATGTCGGTGAATTCGTGCGGAGTTGTCTCGGCGACGATGACAGGGGTTGGATCGACTGGGGTCTGCCAGTCGAATCTTTCGGGAATTGCGGGAATGGGTTCGGGTGTGAACTCAACTTCTTCGATGACTTGTGGAGCGAAGTGAGCTTCAGGCGCTGCAGCTTCGACTTCTTCGGCTTCTGCGGCCTGGGATTCGGGGTCGTCGAGGACCGGGGCGCTGTGGCGGAACTCACTGGGAGCAGCGGGATCGACGCGGTAGGAGGCGGAGGCGTCGATGGGCTCGTACTCGATGGGAGCCGCAGGGATTTGGTGGTGGAACTCTATGACGTTGGTCGGTTCGGGATTCGTGGGGTGCGAAGTTTCGGGTTGATGAACGGGGGTCTCAACTACGCTGACTGGCTCCTCGTAATGAACGGCTTCGGTGACCGGTTTGGGGGTGTCGCGAATGTCCTGGCGATACGGGGAGCGGCGGTCGGGCTGGGGCTCCGAGCGGCGGTGACGAGAGAGGGACTCGCCGGGGAGCGTGGCTCCGCCATCCCATCCGGAGGGGATGGTGAACTCCGGGGCAGCTGGGACGATGATGTTCGCGTCGGCGGCTCGGGGTGCGGCGACGGTTGATTCGGGGCGTGTCCTTGCGGTACTTCGAGAGGGACTCGCCGGGAAGGACGATGGGCTCTGGGGCGTTGGCGTCGAGTTCAGGCGATTCGCTGGTGTTGTCTACGCCGTAGAGCGAGGTCTTGGGAGCGAAGCCGCGAGGCACGCGGAGATTGCGCTGGTCGCGGCCGCCACGATCATCCCGGCCGCCACGGTCGCCACGTCCACCGCGGTCGTTGCGATTGCGATCGCCGCGGTTGTTGCGGTCGTTTCTGTCGCCGCGGTCGCTGCGGGAGTAGTTCTCGGGAGCGGCGGTCGTCGCTTCGGGGTAGGCGGAGGCGATGGGCGCTGTTTCTGGGCGCGGTGGAGCGGCGGCGCCGTCGATGTCGAAGGACTCGTCGAACTCGGCGTCGCTGGGGGATTCATAGGATTCAGCTGGTGCGCCGTCGACTGGGGCGCTGGAGATCTGGGTTGATTCGTCGCGCTGACCGGCACCACGTCCGCGACGGCGGCCACGACGGCCACGCCAGCGGCGGCTGCCGTCGGCTCCGGGGGCGCCTTCGCCGATTTCTTCGTCGGTGCGGGCGATGGGAGGGTTCTCAGGCATGAAGTCTGCAGGTGCGTTCTGGTCGTCGCGGTTGAAGTCAGCGGCGTCGACCGGGGCGGGAGTTTCGGAGAAGGGTTGACGGTCGCGGTTGCCGCCGCGATCGCGCCGGCCACGTCCACGTCCGCGGTCGCCGCGGCCATTGCGGTCGTTTCGCTCGGGACGGCTGGTGGAGTCGGTCGCTTCACCGTTGGGGCTGGCGACGGTGCCTTCGATGGTGGGGGCGTTGCCGTTACGGCGGCGGCTGGAGTCGCCGTTGCCGGTGGTGTCGAAGTCGGCTGAGTCACCGGCCTCTTCCATGAAGTCGGTGATGTAGAGGAAGGCGTCGCGCTCGAGGCCGATGTCCACGAAGGAGGACTGCATGCCGGGAAGGACGCGGGTGACTTTGCCGTTATAGATCGAGCCGGCGAGGGTGTATTCGTTCTCGCGCTCGTAATAGATTTCGGTGAGTGCGTCGTTTTCGACGATAGCGAGACGAGTCTCGTGTGGGGTACTGCTGATGTAAATTTCTTTCGACATTCTGTACTCTTTCTGCCCGACTCTAAGGTTCGAGCGGCAGACCGAGACAGAGAACAATCGTGAGTTGACCTGGCGCTAAAGCCAGGCCTGGCTCACCGTGGAGCGGACAGGATGCGGGATGCGGAAGCGCGTGAACGGGACTCGACGACCGGTGCGAGGTGTTGGAACAACTCTGCCCTGCGCGTACTCTGAGAGAACTTGCGATGGGCGACACATGGTAGATCGGGAACACGGGGGGATGCTTCGAGCGACAGCAGACATGCGGAGTTTGTGGCCGTAACAACCTCAAAATCAACTACTTGAGGCGGGGCCGTTCGCCATCCGGATGCAATCATTTCCCTGAAACCTGTCCGGCCAACGGATCGATGTCTCTCGCTTGGCCAGCCTTTTTCTAAGATCTTTTCGTTTCCGCTGACTGGCGACCTTGCGCCTGAGTAGCGGGATAGTACGCTGAACGGCATCTACAGCCGGACAGGTGTTAATACAGTATTGCACTAAACGTGTTACAGATGCCAGTCGCGTTCGCGGATTTGATGGGAGAGGTTGGCTCCCTGATAGTTTCACTGGCAAACTCTTTCCTTCCATGTGCAAATAACTGCCACTTTCTTCTCTCAAAAACGCCTCCGATCACAAAGACGGAGGCACATCCGGTTGGAGAGGCAATTGCAGTACGGGAGTTGGCAGCTCTTTCCATTTACCCCGGGCTCTCAACGATCACAGCTCTCCGTTTACGGAGAAGAGGATAAAAGCATGAACTCAGTCAGTTTTAGAAACCTATTGAAGTTCGCAGCAAGTTTTAGCGTAATCGTTATTCTCAGTGCCGCGCCGAATGTTTGGGCCGATACGTTCGCCGTGACACAACTTGGAGCCGGGGTTCAAACCCCGTCGGCATCCACGACAACGTTTTATGAGACTTTCACCAATCCGCTCGCCGGCGGTAACACGACAACCTTCGGCGGCAGTTCAATTACGGGAACCTACTCCGGCGATTTCGTTATCAACCCAGCCGACCAGTATGGTGGCGCGGGCGGAACGGGCAATTACATTGATACGACGACTCCAGGCGGCCAACCGGGCTCCTACACGCTGTCGCTGAGTGCACAGGTCAATTATTTTGGCCTTTGGTTTTCGGCACTCGATGCGGGCAATATCTTGCAGTTCTATGATGGCAGCACACTGGTCGAAACCTTTGACGCAGCAAGCTACGCAAGTCTCGTTGGCAACTGCCCCAACCCTTATTGCGGCAATCCGAACGCGAACTTCTTAGGCCAGGATAGTGGGCAGCAGTACGCTTACCTGAACTTCCTGGATACTACGGGGACTTTTAACAAGATCGTCTTCACAGAAGATCCGGCGGTAGGTCAGTTCGAGTCTGACAATCATGCGATTGCGCAGGACGTTACGACCATCCCAGGCACGCCTCTTACACCGACACCTGAGCCATCGACTCTGATGTTGTTTGGTACGGGCATTTTGGGTGTGGCGGGAGCGATACGACGCCGGATTTCGTCGTAGTTCAGTCCACTGAGTATTCTCCGGCGGATCAACACTGATCCGCCGGAGCCTTTAAACTACTATTCGGTGCGCAGCGCCTGCATGGGGTCCAGACGCGAGGCTCTCCAGGCCGGTATGGCACATGCGATAGCGGCTACGAGCGCAAGCAACACTCCGACCTCGGCAAAGAGAATCCAATCTAGAGCGCGAATTCCGTAGAGCATGGTGCGGATCAACTGCACCGCGAAGCCGCTGGCTACCAGTCCAATAAGCAGCCCCATCCATGCAGGACGCAAACCATCCGACAAAATCAGCCGCAGCACGGAGCTGCGTTGCGCTCCCAACGCGATGCGTATGCCAATCTCGCTGGTTCGCTGTGTGACGATGTAGGAAAGTACCCCATAAAGCCCGACAGCGGCAAGCAACAGGGCGATTGCGGCAAAGGCCAGCACGAGCCATGAGGTAAAACTTGCGTCGACCGTTGACTTTCCGATTGACTGCTCCATGGTCAACACATCCGATACCGGTAGATCGGGGTCAATCTCACCAAGTATTTTCTGAATCGGCAGGGCCAGACTTGTAACATCGCCGTCTGACCGCACGCCGATGGACGCGTTCGGCCAACCGCCGGAGTAGAGCGGGAAGTACATCATTGCCGTATCCTGCTCGGTCAACGCCCAAAGGGTATCGCCGACTACGCCAACAATCTCAAAGCCCTCTGGCGGAACGCCTTGGAAGTCCTTAATCAAAATATGTTTTCCGAGTGGGTCTTCATTGGCGAAATACTGCCGGGCAAAGCTCTTGCTTATGATCACCGATTTGGCCTGGTCAAGGCGTTCACGGTCTTCAAAGAATCGTCCACTAAGCAACGGAATTTGGAGCGCGCTGAAGTATCCGGGGTCGGCGCCACGAATGATTGCGTCCTGTACTACGCCGCCGGCGAAGTCGGGATGCTCCGGGAGGGTAAAGCGTGAGTCGCCGCCGTAGCCCTGCCCCGGCAACGCAGTCACCACACCCGCGGCTTTCACACCCGGGAGCGACCGCAGACGCGGGAGAAGTTGCTCATAGAACGATGCGGCTTTTTCGCCGGTGTTGTATCGCACATCCGGAAGGGCGAATCGCATTGTGAGGACGTTTTGCGTTGCACATCCGAGATCCGTCGAGCGCAGGTGGTCGTAACTCTTCAATAGCAACCCGGCGCAGGTCAGCAGAACGACCGTCAGTCCGACCTCTGCGGCGAGCAATGCACGGCGTAGTCTGACACGGCCGTGGCCGGCGCTGGCTGCGCGCGACGAATCCTGCAGGGATTCGAGTAGAGACCCACGAAGGAATGAGAGCGACGGGATCAGCCCTGCGAGAAGGCCACATCCTGCGATGACTGCCAGGCCGAAGAGCAACACGACGCCGTCCATTTCGATTGAGTTAGCACGGGCCATCTCGGGCCGAGTCTGTACGAGCCAACGCGTCCCACCCCACGCAAGCAATAGCCCGAGCGCGCCTCCCGCCATCGCAAGGACCGCACTCTCTGTCAACTGTTCCCGCAGCAGCCTCCAGCGACTTCCTCCGAGTGCGGCACGAACCGAGATCTCTTTTCTTCGAGCTGCCGAGCGCGCGACAAGTAAGTTGGCGACGTTGAGACAGGCGATGAGCAGCACGCAACAGGTCGCTCCCATCAACGTGTATAGCGTTGCTTTTGCATCGTGCACCACACCATCGAGCAGCGTACGCGCACTGGCGGCGCGCCCGGTCCCGGGACCTGGATGCGCGGCGTGTACTTGTTTCTCCGCAGTGTCGATCTGGCTGAGAGCCTGCTGCAGCGTAGCTCCGGGTCGGAGCCTGCCAATGACGAAGAAGTTGTGTATATCGACCGCGCGCATCATCTCGGAAGTTTGATCGTGGTAGATTGTGGCCCACAGTTGAGTTCGCGTGTCCGGGTACACGAACCACGCGGGCAGCACGCCGATCACCGTGTAAGGCTTCGCATCAAGCAGGATCGTTTTGCCCACGATCGCTTGGTCCGCGGCATACCTCCGCACCCAGAGGCTGTAGGTGAGCATTACTGTTGCAGCCGCCTGACGCCGGTCGTCGGCCTCCACGAAGGAGCGCCCAAGTTGCGGCACGACGCCCAGCATAGGGAAGAGGTTCCACGAACACTCCGCGTAACGGATCTTTTCCGGCAACTTGCCGTTCATGCCGGAAAGGTTGATGCTGTCGGTTCCGTAGATCGCGATGTCCTCGAGGCTTGATGCTGCTTTTTTCCAGGCCTCGTACATGCCGCCAGCGACGTAGTTGATATTCTCGCGCGCCATTCGGGCTCTGCTCATAGAACTGAACCAGCCGGTCGGGATCACGGTAGGGCAACGGTTTGAGCAGAACGGAACGGACGACGGTGAACAGGGTGACATTCGCTCCGATCCCGAGGGCCATGACTAGCACGGCGGTGACGGTGAAGCCCGGCGTGCGCGTGAGCGCGCGAATGGCATAGCGGAGATCGTGGAGGAGAATCTCAAACCACGCGAGCGAGTTCCTCTCCCACACTGTTTCGCGGACGCGGCGGACGCTTCCAAGCTTGAGCCGGGCCTGACGTTGCGCGTCTTCCCTGCTCATGCCGCGCGCGAGGTTGTCGTCAACCTCGTGCTGTAAGTGCGCATCCAACTCCCGGGTGAGCTCTGTGTCTGCAGCCGATCTGCGGAAAAATCGTCCTGGATTCATCGCTACCTCCTCGCGGCCTTCGAAGTTACTCTGCCGCCTCGCCCAGAATTCGTCCGATGGCGAGGACGACCTGTTGCCATCGCTTGCGCTCCGCCGCGAGTTGCTTCTTCCCTGCTGCTGTCAGTTCGTAGAACTTCGCCTTGCGATTGTTTTCGCTGACGCCCCAGGAGGACTTTACCCAGCCACGATCCTCAAGGCGATGGAGGGCCGGGTAGAGGGACCCTTGCTCGACCTGGAGCACGTCCTCTGAAGTGTTTTCGATGACGTGCGCGATGGTGTGGCCGTGCGCTTTGCCCATGACAAGCGTGCGCAGGATCAACATGTCGAGGGTTCCCTGCAACATCTCGCCGTTGATCTGTTTTTTTGATTCCGCCATGCTGCTCCCCTAGTCCACTCGAACGTCTATGGGAGGAACGATATACCACTCGAACGTCTACGGGAAGAGATTTTTTATGGCGGATAGGTAGAGGATAGGGGGGACTCTCTGCTAGTTGACGAAGCGGCGCATGCGGATGTTCATGACGATGCCGAGTGCTAGGAAGGTGAAGAGGACGGATGAGCCGCCGTAGCTGAGAAGAGGCAGGGGGATTCCGGTGACGGGCATAAGGCCGACGACCATGCCGACGTTAACGGCTATCTGGAAGACGATAACCGCGACGATTCCCATGATGATGAAGCTGCCGGGCAGGTCGGAGGCGGTCTGGGCGTTCTGGATGAGGCGCATGAGGATGAGGAAGTAGAGGAGCAGAACGCCGACGGCGCCGACGAAGCCGTGCTCTTCGCAGAAGGCGGCGAAGATGAAGTCGGTGTAGGGGATGGGGAGGAAGTCGCCCTGGGTCTGGGTGCCTTTGTTGGCGCCCTTGCCCCAGACGCCGCCGGCGCCGACGGCGATGAGGGACTGACGAATCTGATAGCCGGAGCCGCGGGGGTCAGAGTCAGGGTTGATGAAGGCGTTGATGCGCGCCTGCTGGTAGGGCTTCAGGTGCTTGCCGCTCTTCCATGCGATGCCGCCGACGAGGACGATGGCCAGCATAATGATCGCTACCTGTTTGAATCGAATTCCGCCGAGGAAGAGACCGCAGATGAGGATGGGCAGATAGGTGAGCGAGGTTCCGAGGTCGGGCTGCTTGAGTACGAGCACGAGGGGGATGAAGACCATGGCGGCGACTTTGCCGATGTCGGCCCAGGTGAGTTCTTTGCCGGCGAGTCCCCAGAAGTAACGAGCGACCGCGACAACGAGGATGAGTTTGATCCACTCGGATGGCTGGAAATGCATGCCGTGAAAGCTGATCCAACGCTTGCCGCCGAGGACCTTGGTGCCGAAGAGCGCGACAGCAATAAGTGACAAGATGCCGATGCCGTAGGCCCAGTGAACGATGTCGATGAGGCGGTGGTAGTCGATCAGCGAGATGAGGAACATCAAGACGATGCCAATCGCGAGGAAGCCGATCTGCTTGTGATCGAAGCCGTGGAACTTGGTGTGGAGGGTCGCGGATTTGATCTCGAGGACAGAGATGATGGAGAGCAGGAGGACAAAGCCCAGGAGAACCCAGTCGAAGTCGCGATAGGAGGAGAGGCGGGTCATGGAAGAATCTACTCCGCGGTCGGGGTCGGGGGGTTAGGGGTAGTAGTCACGGCTGGAGTGGTTTCGGGCTTGGCAGGCTGAGGAGTATCGGCGATGCGCAGGTTGTTGTTGCGCTTGCGTTGCTTTTCGACGAAGGTGTTGATGACCTGCGCGGCGAGTTTGGCGGAGTTGTTGCCCCAGTTTCCGTTCTCCCACAAAACTGCCACGACGATGTCGGGATTGCGGCGAGGAGCCATGCCGACGAACCATGCGTTGGGGACGGTTTTGTGGCCGCCGCCAGAGCGCGCTAGGGCATCGTGGCTCATGACCTGGGCGGTTCCGGTTTTGCCGGCGAAGTCGACGCCCTCGAGGTGTGCGGCGTAGGCGGTGCCGATGGGGCTGCTGGTTACGTTGGCCATTGCGTCGGTGATGAGCTGCCAGTTCTCCGTGGTCAGGGGGATGGTGGCGTCACCGGAGCCAGGGAAGTTTTCGTGGATGGTCTGGAGCATCTCGGGCGGAACCTCGTCGGCGAAGACGACGTGCGGACGACGCATGACGCCACCTGAAGCGATGCCACTGAGGGCGCGGGCAAGTTGGATCGGCGTCGCGGTCACTGCGCCCTGGCCGATGCCGACGGAGATAACTTCACCGGCGTACCACTTCTCGTGCTGCGTCTTCAGCTTCCAAGCAGTAGAGGGCATAGTGCCTGCGACCTCGTCGGGGAGATCGATACCGGTCTTCTGGCCGAGACCTACCGAGGTGGCGTATTTGGCGATGGTATCGATGCCGAGGCGGTTAGCGAGGGTGTAGTAGAACGTGTCGCAGGAGTAGGGGATGGCGTTGTTAATGTCGACCGCGCCATGGTGACGGTCGCAGGCGTAAAAGTGGCCGTAGAAGGTGGCGCCGCCATTGCAGCCGACGTGCATGGTCTGGGCGACGTTCTCCTGAAGACCAGCGAGCGACATGATGATCTTGAAGGTGCTGCCGGGAGCGAGCTGGGCCTGGATGGTTTTATTGAGCAGAGGGTGATCGGGATTGTTGAGAATCTCGTTCCAGTAGTTCTTGGTGAGTCGAACGGAGAACTGGTTCGGATCGAA
Organism: uncultured Acidobacteriaceae bacterium; assembly: GCA_963754765.1. Lineage (GTDB taxonomy): Bacteria > Acidobacteriota > Terriglobia > Terriglobales > Acidobacteriaceae > Edaphobacter. Next base: position 184,151 of record CAVWHJ010000014.1, read on the forward strand.
GGTGGGACGAGAGGCCATGGCGAGAATCTCACCGGTGTGGGGATCCATGGCGACGATGGCTCCGACTTTACCTTCGAGTGCTTTTTCTGCGGCCATCTGGATATCGAGGTCGATGGTAAGGCGGAGATCTTTGCCGGGGATGGCGAGCTCTTGGCCTAGGTGGCCTAACTCCCTTCCGTGGCTGTCGACGATGATGTCGCGGCTGCCGTCGGTGCCACGCAAAAGTGCATCGTAGGTGGCTTCTACGCCGGACCGACCGACGACGTCGCCGGGAGAGTAGAGGGCGTAGCGATCATCGTTGGCGAGCATCTGTTCTGAGACCTCGCCGACATAGCCGATGAGATGGGCGGCGAAGCCGTCGCTGGGGTAGAGACGGCGCTGCTCGTCGCGAGTCTCGAGTTCGGGGAGTTCGTCGCGGTGGGCGGCGATGAAGGCTTGCTCGTCAGGAGTGATATCGAGTTTGAGGGGAATCGGTTGGTACTTAGGTGCGATCTGGAAACGATGAATGGTGGAAAGGATCTGGTCAACGGGAATGTGGAGGCCCTGGGAGATGAGAGGCAGGTCGGCGTCAATATCTTTCACCTGCTCGCGGAGGAGGTAGCAGGAGACGGAGGGATAGTTGTCGACGAGGAGCCGGCCTTCGCGGTCGAAGAGTTTTCCGCGAGGGGCAAGGATGGGAACCTTGCGGACGCGGTTGGCTTCTGCGAGCGAACGGAAGCTTTCGGAGTTGAGAACCTGGAGCCGCCAGAGGCCGGCGAGCAGGACAGCAAGAATGAGCGCGACGAGATACTGGGCTGAGTGAAGCTTGCCGATGGGCAGCTTTTCGGCCTTGTTGGTGGGACCGATGTTCTGGGCCTCGGAATGGGGATGGTGCAGTGGTTCCATGTTTAATCTCAGTCTACGACTGATTCTGCCTGTTTCGCCTTACCACTGTTGTGTATCAGGGTTGTTCGTTAGACGGTTTCATCGAGGTTTTACTCGGTGCGCTTGGTGTTATCGAGGAGGAAGAAGATGGGGAGCGCGACAGCGGTGTTGACGGCTGCGCGAAGAAGTTCGTGCAACCAAAGGATATGGAGACTGGTGAGACCTAGAAGGCGCCGGTTGATGAGGTAGAGAAGAAAGCTGTTTAGAAGGAAGAAGCCAAAGTTGATGACGATACGGGTAGTTAGGTTCTCTACGTCAACCTGAATGCCGATACTTGCCGCGATGTAGCCGATGACGGACTTCGCCATGCCGTTAACGCCGATGGGCTGGTTTGTGAGAGCGTCTTGAAGCAGTCCGATGGCGGCTCCGGTGAGCGTGCCAGCGACTGGATTGCGGCGGGAGACGGCGAAGAAGACCGTGATGATGAGTGGAAGATCGAGGATGGCGAGGCGAGGAAACGGCTTTGGAAGAAGCGCCTGCAAGAGGATTGCGCCCAGCGGGACCAGGATGGCAACGGCAGGGGAGAAGCTATGTTGCTCGAGTTCCCGGCGGGATGTATAGCTTCTGGTGGCCATAGGGCTGGTTCAGGTTCCTGGGTTTGCGACGGACTTTGAGGCTAAGTTTGGGGTTGAGGAGCGGGAGGTTGGGTTGAGTCGGGTGGGGGTTGTGGCTTGCGCTTTAGCGGCGCGGGCTGAGCAGTGGTTGGCGATTGAGTCGTGGTGGGCTCGGGGATCGTAGAGATTGCCGGATCGTTCTTCTCGGCGGCGCCGGGCTTGAGGTCGGAGGCCGGGGGGGTCGCGCCAGTGGTGTAGCGATCAGGGTGCAGAGTCGGTAGAGGTTTCGGTACGATCCCGCCGGGTGTCGTACCCGGGGTGGTGGAGGCTGCGTCGGTGGCGTCGGGATGGTCGGGATCGTGGAGACTGGGGAGACGATCGGCGACGATCTGAGATGCGGATTTGGCGGCTGCTTCGGCGGCCTGCTGATCGGCTAGCTGTTTGGCGGCCGCGGCCTGGGCGGCAGCGGTGGTTGCTCCTAGGGCGAGATCATGTTGGGCTATCGGGGGTAACGTGGGCTGCGTGCCGGTGATGACCAGCACCTCTTCGAGCTGGTTTAGGTTGGCTGCGGGGTGAAGCTGAATGATGGTGTAGGGCTGGTGTTCGGGATCAGGTTTGATGGATTCGACCGTTCCGACGGGAAGGCCGCGGGGGTAGATCTGGTCGCCGCCAGAGGTGAGAACCTGCTCGCCGGGCTTTATGCGGGAGTCGGGGGTGAGGTTGTTGATCACAATCTGACCGGTGGGACTGCCGCGAAGAATGGCACGCAGGCGAGTGCTGGCGAGGAGGACTCCGGCACCGGAGGCCTGATCATTGATGAGTAATACCTGGGAGGTATGAGGAAAGACGTCGCGGAGTTTTCCGATGATGCCGTCGGGGGTGATGACGGCCTGGTCCGGTTTGAGCCCATCCTTCGAGCCCTTGTCGATATACAGGACGCGGGAGAGATCGTTGCCGCTGGTACCGATGACCTGGGCGGCGACTGTGGAGGAGACATAGTGCTGCTGGAAATCGAGGATGGCCTGGAGGCGGTGGCCCTGAATGGCGTCTTCGGCAAAGGCGGCCTGCTCGAGGCGGAGACGGGCGATCTGCTCCTGGAGATCTTGGTTCTGCTGGCGGGTGTTTCGGAGGTCGATGTAGTTGGACCAGCCATGGCGCAGGTTGTAGCCAAAGGCGTGGAAGAAGCGCTCGAATGGGGTGACGATGGAGACGGTCCAATAGCGAATGAGGGTTACGCTACTGCCGTCGGGCGCGCCGGATTGGACAGGGCGACGTACCTGAACTGCGAGGCCAATGGTCTGGGCGAGCAGAATCGCGACCAGAACCAGAACATTCTTGAAGCGTGTGAGGAAAGATTCCATGCGTCAGGAATGATTATCTTCGAATTGGCGCGTGGGCGCAGGTAACGGGATGGATGCGGAGGCTAACTCCTTTCTGGTGTTGAGGGGAACGAATTTTGATCTCCGGACGTAGGGACGTGAGACTCTGAATTGAACTTCGATGAGGTGAGTGATGCTGCGTTCGGCGCTTTTTTTATTGCTGCTGGTGTGGTTCCACAACAAGGAGCGGTGCAAAAGCCGAAAGGTGGCGCGGGAGCTGGTGTCACCGACGGGCCGGCTTATACCACGAATGGCGAGTTGAAGATGCCAGAGAGGTACCGTGAGTGGATCTTTCTGACCTCAGGTGTGGATATGAGCTATAGCCCGAATCCGTCGATGGCGGGACACTCCATGTTCGACAACGTGTTCGTCAATCCGTCGGCGTATCGAGCATTTTTGGAGACGGGGACGTGGCCGGATAAGACGACCTTGGTGCTGGAGGTTCGCGGCGCGGAGGGTCCGAGTTCCATCAACAAACGCGGGCATTCCCAGTCGCAAGAGGTGATGGGGACAGAGGTCCACGTAAAGGACGCGAAGCTCGAAGGCGGATGGGGCTTCTACGAGTTTGACGGGCCGGGGAGCGCGAAGATGGTGAAGCGGCCTGCGAGTTGCTATGAGTGCCACGAGAGCCACGCCGCAGTGGATACGACCTTCGTTCAGTTCTATCCGACGCTGCTGGGGCTGGCGAAGACGAAGGGGACGTTGAGCGCGGTTTATCTGAAGGAGATGGACGCGGCGGCGGGAAGCAAGTAAGTCGAAGCTATTTCGGTTGGAAGAGCAGCGGCGCGAAGTGAATCAGGTTGTCGCGCCAGACCATCCAGGTGTGCAGGCCGGGAGTTTCAATCTGCGTGACTGGCATGTCTTTGGTCTTGAGGAAGTCGACCAGTTTGCGGTTAGGCTCGATGAGGGAGTCTTCGGTGCCGCAGGCGATCCAGAGAAGGCGAAGATTGGCAGACTTCGGGTCTGCTGATGACAGCACTTTTTCGTAGTCGAGGTGTTTAACGGCGGAGCTGAAGCCGCCGATCCAGGCGAACTGGCCTGTGTGGGTGAGACCGATCTGAAGACTCTCAAGCCCGCCCATGGAGAGGCCCGCAATGGCGCGGTCGTTACGGTCTTTGGAGACGCGATACTCGGACTCGACGCGCGGCAGGACTTCGCTGAGCAGAGCCTTGGTGAAGAGGTCGGTGTTGTGGTCGATCGCGGCTGGATCATCCCAGACGCCGTGATTACTAACGAAGGAAAGATCTCCGTAGCCGAGAGGCATGACGACGACCATTGGCTTTATCTTGCCCTGGGCGAGGAGGTTGTCGAAGATGAAGTTCGCGCGACCGACCGCGATCCATCCTGTATCGGAGTCGCTCCAGCCGTGGAGGAGATAGAGGACGGGATAGGGCTTCTTTGCCTTCTCGTCGTAACCGGGCGGGGTGTAGACGAAGTAGGCGCTCTGATTGTCCGGAAGGCCGAGAACCGTGGCGGTGGCGTAGAAGTGGTGATGCATTGTGCCGTGCGGGACGTTGGTGTCGTCCCATGGTTGCGGCGTGTCGCCTGGGACCGTGACCAGGTTGGAGACGTTTACGAGATTGATGGTGAAGTGGGGGTTTAGAGGGTCCAAGCGCTTTTCACCGTCGGCTTCGAAGTGGTAGCCATAGATCTCTGGAGTGAGCGGCTGGGTCGTCACCGTCCATACGCCAGTAGCGTCCTTTTCCATTGGGATGGGTTTGGCTACGCCGTCGAGAGCGAGAGTAACCTTTGTTGCGGACGAATCTTTGTAGGAGAAGGTAATCGTGTGGTCGGGGTGGACTTCGATGGAGCGACGCGCCGGATCCTGGGCATTGGAGGAGAGTGGTGCGAAAAGCGCGAGGAGAAACGTGAGTTTGCCGGCGGCGGAGCGGGGAGTAAGAAAGTTCATGTGCGCCAGTTTAGCCGAGAGAACGCGGCCTTTGCGCGTCTGACAGCGCATAATAAAGACAATGGCCTTTCGCTCCGGTTTCGTCTCTATCGTCGGTCGCCCCAATGCGGGTAAGTCTACTTTGCTGAACGCCCTTCTTGGGCAGAAGCTGGCTATCGTCACCCATAAACCGCAGACGACGCGAACACGGATCCATGGAGTGCTCGAGGTTCCGCTGAAGAAGAAGGCGAAAGGCGAGCCTGGGCATCCTGCGGCACAGGTAATTCTGGTGGATACGCCGGGAATTCATAAGCCTGATACACAACTGGACAGGCGCATGATGCAGGAGGTGCATGATGCGCTGGAGTCGCGCGATGTCGTGTTATTTATCGTGGACGTGACGCATCGCCTGCCGCGACTGGAGAAACACGACGGGGCGAAGACGACAGGCAGGATGGCGATGAGCGCGTCAGAGGATGACTTTGCGCTTTCGCTGATTAAGAATCTGGAGTGCCCGGTGATTCTGGTGCTCAACAAGATGGATGCAATTCCGAAGAAAGATCTGCTGCCGCTGATCGCGCACTGGTCGACGCTCTACCCGTTTGCGGATGTGATTCCGATCTCAGCGCGAAAGAAGGAAGGGCTGGAACTGCTGCTGGAGAAGGTCGTCGGACAGCTGAAGGAGGGGCAGCGGTATTTTCCGAAGCATCAGTTGACCGATCAGCCGGAACGGTTTTTGGCAGCAGAGCTGATCCGAGAGAAGATTTTGATGCTGACCGGCGAAGAGGTGCCCTATGCGACGGCAGTAGTGATCGAGAAATTTGAAGAGCCTGCTTCGATGAAGAAAATGAAGGATGGCAAACTGCCGGTGACGAAGATCTCGGCTGCGATCTTTTGCGAGCGGACTGGACAGAAGGCGATCCTGATCGGCAAGCAGGGCGAGATGCTGAAGCGGATTGGCACGGCTGCGCGGAAGGATATCGAATCGCTGCTGGGGACGCGGGTGTTTCTTGAGCTGTTTGTGAAGGTGCAGGAGGAGTGGCGTTCGAGTCGCGCCTTTGTCGAGGACCTGGACTGGCGGCGCCAGTTGGAGCAGATCGTGGAGAAGCAGTCCTCAGAGGAATAAATTTGGGAGGGAGGTATGGCTTACCTCTTCAACCCGGGTTTGAGAGCGCCTATACACTTTTTCCATAAGCGAGATTCAGACGACGCTGGCAGGGTGAATGAGTAGACAAGGGTCGACACCGGGGATGCGGGAGCCAATTACGAGTGGAGTCCGTTCAACCGCGGTGGATATCGTCAAGGGTGTCGCGATCATTCTGGTTGTGTTGGGTCATACAGCCCAGGGCATGGTCCATCGCGGGTGGTGGGATAAATCAGGTGCTGCTTTTACTCACACGTTTATCTACAGCTTTCATATGCCGGCGTTCTTCTTTGTCGCCGGCTTGTTTGTGAGTGGAAGCATTGCAAAACGAGGCAACAAACGTTTTGCAATCGACAAGTTGAAGACGATTTTGTATCCCTATGCTTTATTCGCCATCATCGCGGTCGCCGCCGAACCGCTGATTGGGCGATTCAAGTCCGGAACTCACGCGTTCCACTGGAATACCTTCCTTGTAAATCTTGTTGATGGGGACGCTAGTTGGTTTTTGTTCACGTTGTTCGTCTGCCTGATGCTGGCTCTGATCACAGTGCGGGCTCCGGCGTGGCTGCGTTTTCTGGGTGCTGTTTTGTTGGGGATGATACCGCCGTTCGGGCCGCAAGGCGTCAACGAGGTGCTTCGCGAGTTTTGCTTCCTTGCAGCGGGAATGTGGGTTGGGACACGAATCTTTCAGGTGGAGCGGATACGCCTGTCGACCGCCGCGTTGGGATTCTCTGCTCTTGCTGCGTTTCAGGCGGCTGTTGTCTATTTTTTCGGAGCGGCTGTTCTGGGACGATGGACCTATATCGAACTTGGACTGACTGGCACTATCGCACTTTTTCTACTTGCAAGACTGTTGGATACGCATCGCGTCGGGGATGGTCTCGCATGGCTCGGGCGTGCGTCGTTGGCGGTATTTCTGTTGAGCGCGTTTGCGCAAGGTGCAACGCGTGAGGTATTGCTGAGGGTGTTTGATACGCGGGAGTTCTGGTTGCAGTTGCTGCTGCCAACTCTGTTCGCGACTGTTCTACCTGCGATCGTCTGGTATCAGCAGGATCGGTGGCATGTGAGTTGGCTCTTTCAATGGCCGTTTCGTGAAGGTCAATCCAGAAAGAGAAAACAAGCGCAACCTGCGTGAAGCAGGCGAAGAGGCGGAAGCCTATTCCTTTAGGGTGACCCCGAGTGCCTTCATCTTGCGGTAGAGGTGGCTGCGTTCCAAGCCAAGGCCTTCTGCGGCGCGACTCACATTACCGTGAAACTCGTCCAGCTTTTTGAGGATGTAGTCGCGTTCGTACGCTTCGCGAGCCTGCAGGAGCGAGGTGAACTCTTCGCTGCGAGCGTTGCCTTTGCCGGCTTCTCGCGTGGCGTCGCGATAGACGAGCATTGGCAGGTGTTTGCGTTCGATGCGCAGCGTCTTGGGATTCAGGATCAGCACGCGCTCTACGAGATTTCGCAGTTCGCGAATGTTGCCGGGCCAGTGGTACTGCTTCAGGGCGGCGAGAGCTTCTTCGGTCATCTCGACGTGCGGACGGCCGTACTCTGCGCCAAACTCCTGGAGGAATTCCTTGACGAGAAGAGGAATGTCTTCCTTGCGGTCGCGCAGCGGAGGGACGAAGAACGGGATAACGTTGAGGCGATAGAAGAGGTCTTCGCGGAAGTTGCCGCGAGCGATCTCTTCTTCGAGATCTTTATTGGTGGCGGCGATGACGCGAACGTCAACGTGAACGGGATGGGAGGCGCCAACGGGAAGGAAGCGTTGTTCATCGAGGGCGCGCAGGACCTTCGCCTGAGTCTTAAGGCTCATGTCGCCGACTTCGTCGAGGAAAAGTGTTCCACCGTCAGCGCGCTCGAAGGTGCCGCGCTTTTCTGTTGGGCCGCCGGGGATCGCTCCATGGCGATAGCCAAAGAGCTCGGATTCGATGTAGTCCTCGGGGATGGCGGCACAGTTTAGCTCGACGAAAGGGCGATCTTTGCGAAGGCTTTCGGCGTGCATGGCTCGGCCTACGAGTTCCTTTCCGGCGCCCGATTCTCCGTAGATGAGAACGCGGCCGTTGGTGGGGGCCATGAGTTTAATCTGCTGTCGCAGAGCCTTCATGGGAACCGAGTTTCCCGTGACCGTTCCCTTCGCAAGCTGGCGGGAGAACTCCTGATTGTCCTCTCGCATCTGGCGCGCCTTCATCGCATTTTTGAGAACGATAAGCGTGCGCTCGAGCGAGAGAGGTTTTTCGAGGAAGTCGTAGGCTCCGAGTTTTGTGGCGCGCACTGCCGCTTCGATGGTCCCGTGGCCGCTGATGATGACGACCTCGGGGACGTTGGCCGACTCCATCTCGCGAATCTCGGTGAGAGTGTCGAGGCCGTCGCGATCGGGCAGCCAGATGTCGAGCAGCACGACATCGTAGGCCGCATCGCGAAGGAGTTCGAGAGTCTCCTTTGCGGTTGCAGCGGTCGTGACGAGGTAACCCTCCTCGCTCAAAATGCTTTCGAGCGATTCTCGAATCTCAGCTTCATCATCGACGATAAGTACGTGGTTCATTTCAATCCTCGGGCGATGGGGGATGCGAGGTCATCCTGCGTTTGGACGGCGTTAGCAGCCGCAGTGATGACTTGTGCCTCGCCAGAGTAGCTTCCATTCTGCGTCGCAGCGAAGGGACTGGCAGCGGACGAAATATCCGGATCCGAATCGGCCGATGTAGCGCGGCGAAGTTCGACGATAAACTTTGCACCGGCGGGCTCATTCTTTTCGGCGCGAATGGTTCCCTGGTGCTCCTGAATGATCTTGGCAGCGATGGCGAGTCCAAGGCCAGTACCGCGCTGCTTCGTAGAGAAGTAAGGCAGGAAGAGGCGTTCGCGCATCTCGTCGGTGAGTCCGGAGCCGCTGTCGGCGATGACGAGTTCGACCATGCCGTTTTCGAGGAGGTTTGTGCTGATGCGAAGCTCTCGGAAGAGACTCTGCTGCATGGCTTCGGCGGCGTTGTCGATGAGATTGCCAAGAGCGCGCTTGAGGGCTTCAGGATCTGCCATAACGAGCGGTAGATCTGGACTCATCTTGCGGACGATGCGGATGGATTGCATGCGGCCTGCGAAGAGGGCAAGCGAGTTCTCGACGATGGTGTTGAGGTCAGCGGGTTTCGGGCGGGCGGTCGGAAACTCGGCGAGAGCGGCGAACTGATCGACCAGTGAGCGCATGCTCTCGACGGAAGAGGTAATGACCTCGCTGCAACGACGGATGATCGCGATAGATGGTGGTTCGACTGCAGTTTGCGGTGTGGGCTCGGCGATGGCGCGGGCGAGGCGATCGATGTGGCGGCGAATCTGCTCTGCGCTAAGGCTGATGGGAGTGAGAGGGTTCTTGATCTCGTGAGCGACGCGCCGGGCGACCTCCTTCCAGGCGGACTGTTTCTGCGCGCGGAGCAGTTCCGTCGCGTTTTCGAGGACGAGAACATAACCCTGATGTTCGCGGCGCGTGCGCTCGCTGGCGGCGGGGATTTCGAGAAGAGCGACGGTCGCGAGGAGGTTCATGGTGCCGGCAAATCGGTCGGATGAAGCGTTAACGGGGGCGGTTATCTCGATTTCGCTAGAGGCCGAGCCCATCCGGTGGCTGCGATTGATAAGGCGGTCGAGGACTTCGACGACCTCTGCCGGGAAGACCTCTTCCATGGCGCGACCCAGAAAGGGGCGCTGGCCGCCGGGGTCCATCATCTCGCTGAGAGCGCGGTTTGCGAGGACGATGCGGCGGTCGGCATCCAGGGTGGCGACACCGTTGGGGATAGTCTCGAGCATGGTTTCGAGCTCGCCGCGACGCGCTTCGAGGGCGGCATTCGCGGCACTGAGCTGGACGGTGGAGTGTTCGACGGCGCGGCGGCTACCTTCAAGGTCGGCCGCCATATGATTAAAGTTGCGGACCAGTTCGCCAAGCTCTTCGGTCGCGCTCTCCTTAACGCGGTGCGCGTAGTCGCCCGAGGCGATGGATTCCATGGCATCGGCGAGTGACTCGACCGGCTTTGTAACCTGTTTGGAGAGATGGAGGGCGAGCCAACTGGAGGCAAAGAGAGCGAGGCTGGTCATCATCAGCAACAAGAGCATGTACAGATCTCTAATCTGACGGCGCTCGCTGTAGAGGACCCAGTAGGCCTCGGCATTCTTGCGGAGATTGGCCATGGTGGCAGCCATGCCGAACGGCATAGGCAGGCCCACAACTACGGTGTTGCCTTGCTTGAGGCTGGTCGCGCCGAGCGCATAGTCGGTCGAACCAAGCGTGAGGGTAGGTTGGTCGGTGCGTTGAGCAGTCGCCAGGATCGCGGCATCGGTGGGGTCGGTCGGAGGAGGCTTTGTCGAATCGTCCGATCCGTCGTTGACCGTTTGGTCGGGTAGCCATGTGTTGACTTGCGCGGTGGTTCCGACGCGCTCTGGCATGTGAAATGATGCGACCACATGACCCTCGTGGTAGACGATGGCAAAGCCATTCTGCAGGGTGATCTCGTGCTGCCGTAGGACCTGATTGATCGCTTCGCGATGAAGACGGGAGGCGGACAGAGCAGTGGCGTGAGCCGCGCCGCGTGTGATGGCATGAATCGATTGGTGAGGCTGATGCCCCTGGGCGGCGGGCACGGGAGGCTTTTCCGGGGATTCGGTTGACGATGCCGGCGACGCCGGGTCAGGCAAGCTTGAGGCAATCGAGTCGGCCTCGGCGCGTGCGTTGGCGGCCCCATAGCGCGCGAGATCGAGAGCAATGCTGTTGCTGTCGTCACGCATCTCAGTAACCGGCTGCGAGAACCAACGATCGACGGCGCGGTTGAGCAACAGATAGCTAAAGGCATACATGGAGGCGATGGGGATCAGACTAACCAGCAGCGCTCCCCAGAGCATCCGTGTGCGAAGACGCGTTCCCATGACGCGGCTGCGTTGATCGGCATAGAGCTTCAGGACGTTGCGGACCAGCAGGAGCAGGACTGCCACAAAGAGCAGGAAAGCCACGATCGAGAGGCCGGTAAAGATGACGATCTGCTGGGTTGTCGCGGGACGAGGAAGCTGTGTGTTGAAGGCGTTGAGCGCAGCCAGGGCAACGAAGAGGACGAGCAGGAACGCCCCCAGAGCGGCGATCCATATCTTCCGCCGATTCGCCGTGATGGCCATGGCCGCGCCCTCCTCGATCATCTGATTATAGGCGTTTCAATGTCTGCTCTTCCTCGCATGTAGACGTAAGGCTGCAGTTATACGAGCTTTGCTACTGCCTGCCATTCGCGCTTCTGGGCAGCTGCCACGGCGCCGTAGGTCAGGATACCGTTGAAGGTGTTGACGCCCTCGGCGATGCCCTTGTCCTCATTGATGGCCGCGTTTGCTCCCAGACGCGCTAGCTTCAACACGTAGGGGAAGGTCGCGTTGGTCAGTGCGAGCGTAGAGGTATTAGGAACGGCCGCGGGCATGTTGGTGACGCAGTAGTGAACGACGCCGTCGACTTCGTAGGACGGGTTCGAGTGAGTCGTCGGGTGGGCTGTTTCGATGCAGCCGCCCTGATCGATGGCGACGTCGACGATGACCGCGCCCTTCTTCATCTTAGACACCATCGCCTTGGTGACGATCTTGGGGGCAGCGGCACCGGGGATGAGAACACCGCCGATAACGAGGTCAGCTTCGCGGACGGCGTGTTCGATGTTGTAGCTATTGGAGGCAACAGTGTAGAGACGCCCTCCGAAGATGTCGTCAAGCTCGCGAAGACGGTTGAGATTGAGGTCGATGAGAGTGACCTTCGCGCCCATGCCAAGAGCGATCTTTGCGGCGTTGGTTCCGACGATACCGCCACCGATGATGCAGACGTTGCCAGGCGCGACGCCAGGAACACCACCGAGAAGGACGCCGCGGCCTCCGTGCTCCTTCTCCAGATAAGCTGCACCGACCTGGACGGACATTCGGCCAGCCACTTCGCTCATGGGAGTGAGGAGTGGGAGTGCGCCGAAGCGGTCACGGACGGTCTCATAGGCGATGCCGGTCACCTTCGAGTCAAGTAGTGCGTTAGTGAGGTCAGTGAGTGGGGCGAGGTGCAAATAGGTGAAGAGGACCAGTCCTTCGCGAAAGCTCTTGTACTCCTTTTCGACGGGTTCTTTTACCTTGACCACCATCTCGGCCAGGCGCCAGACATCGTGGGCTGAGCCGACGATCTCGGCTCCCGCGGCCTGGTACTCATCGTCAGGCATTGCGGAGAGCGCGCCGGCGTTGTGCTCGACGAGAACCTTGTGTCTGGCTTCGACAAGGGCTTTTACGCCTGCTGGGGTTACGCCTACGCGAGTCTCGTGGTCCTTCACTTCCTTTGGCACGCCGATAATCATTCTCGATCTCCACATCAATTCAAGCTGCCTTTTGATTGTATCTATTCGCGAGGTGAAATAGGTTCGTGCCCAGGCAGGTCTGCGAATCTCCGGATGCTTCCCAAATGTGGACCGGTGCGATGAATTGTGCGCCAACAGCATTGCGTTGTTACGATCTTCGATTAGATTGGGCAGATGCAAGCGATTTCTGCAGCCGAGACGAAGAGATCATCACAGAAGCTTGGCCTGCTTTGGTTGCTTTTGCTAGTGCCCGTCGTGGTGTCCGTGGCTGGAGTATGGATTCTCGACCATTCCAAGGCGAATAAGCCTCTGCTTTCGATGACGAATCTGGCGGGGCCAACGACCCAGAGCCTGCTCGCGGGGAATGGCCTGACGGTTTGCACAGAGGAGATGGGAACGCGCGGCAATCCCATTTGCTTCCACGCGGCACGAATGCCGATGACTGCGATGGTTGTCGCGCTTGGGATGCGATTGTTCGGTGATCACTATCTCCGAGTGGCCTGGTTCAAGGCGCTTCTGTTTCTGCTGCCGATTGAGCTTTGCCTTTATCTGGTGTGGCGGCATTTGCCGCGCTCGAGGTGGCGGACGATGTTAATCGTCGTGCTGCTTCTAGCGCCGTTTGCGATGACGGCGTTTCTTGCCGATGTGACCAACATCCTTGTGGATGAGGGTTACTCGTACTCTTTTCTGGCGGTTGCTGTCGCCCTATTGTTCTTCGGCTGGCAATCGCCAGTGAGTATGAGTGGGTTAAGCCGTGCGTTGTTGTTTGGCTTAGTTGTCGATGGGCTTTACTTTGCGAAGAGCGGGATGTTGCCGGCGGTTGTTGTGCTGCTTGTGGCCTTCCTGCTGGTTGAGCGGCGCAGCAGCCTGCGTTGGGTGGTTGTCGTGTTGGTTGCTGCGGCTCCGGTGGGGTGGGCGTTGCATCAGCATCACGCGAGTGGGCGATACAGCGTTGGGACAAGTTTGGACGGAATCAATCTGCATAAGGGAAATAATGCGGGATTTCTGGGGCATTATCCTCCGCCGGCTGGTGACTCGATGGACTGGTATGACTTCGAGTTGAACCGCGGTCTGCACTTCGGCGACGAGTGGAGTTTCAACGACTATCACCGGAAAGTTGCGCTGGACTATCTGCGGACTCATCCCCGAGAGACGCTTGAGGGCGGTGTGCGCAAGCTCCGTGTCCTCTTCTTCTCGCTTGAGAAGTATGGATCGACAGCTAGTTTCGGTGTCAGGAAGCTGATTGAGGATGCGGGGATGGTGTTGTTTCGGCTGGTGCTGTGGGCGGCGATTGCGAGTGCGATTTACCTGCTGTTCTGGAGGAGCGATTCGAAGGACAGATCGCTGCGATTGGACGCGGGGATATTTCTGGCGGTGGTTGCGGCGTGCGTGCTTCCTTATGTTGCGGGCTTCGCTTACACGAGACATGTGAGCATTCTGATCTATCCTTCGGCGCTGTTCTGCTGTCGTGTGCTGTGCGAGCGGGGCGCGAACTTATACCACAAAGGAGTGATGACTGGTTAGACAAGAGCCTGAAATGGCACTTGCGAAAGAGATACACTAGTGTGAGTCTCTTTTCAGGAATCGACAGCAAACACCTATGTCTTCGAACAGTTTTCAGATGCGTTACTCCCGCATTCACAATATGCGGTCACTCTTCAGTCTTTTTTCCAGCGACCTGGCCATTGACCTGGGCACGGCGAACACGCTTGTCTTCGCGCATGGCAAAGGCATTATCGTCAACGAGCCGTCGATTATTGCGGTGAACAAGATCACCAACGAAGTGGAGGCGGTGGGCAAAGAGGCCAAGGAGATGCTTGGTCGCACTCCGGGCAACATCGTCGCCATCAAACCGATGAAAGACGGCGTGATCGCCGACTTCCGGCACACGGAAAAGATGTTGAACTACTTCATTCAGAAGGCGCACAACCGCAAGATGATGGTGCATCCGCGCATTGTGATTGGCGTTCCTTCTGAGATTACTCAGGTTGAAAAACGCGCGGTTATGGACTCCGCTTACCGGGCCAAAGCTTCTGAGGTGCATCTGGTGGAGCAGGCCATGGTGGCCGCGATTGGCGCTGGTTTGCCGATTACGGAGCCGGGCGGAAACATGGTTGTCGATATCGGCGGTGGAACGACCGATATTGCGGTGATCTCGCTGGCAGGCATCGTCTACTCGCGTTCCGTGCGCATGGCCGGAAACCAGATGGACGAGGCCGTGATGACGTACCTGAAGCGGAAGTACAACCTGCTCGTGGGCGAGCGGACGGCGGAGCAGATCAAGATTTCTCTAGGCTCGGCTTATCCGCTGGACAGGCCGATCACGATGGAGGTCAAGGGCCGCAACCTGATCGAGGGTGTGCCGAAAACCATTACGATTGAAGATTCCGAGATTCGCGAGGCGTTGAGCGAGTGCATCGCGACGATCATCAATGCGATTCGCGTGGCGCTGGAGCGAACTCCGCCGGAGCTTTCGGCGGATATTTCGGACCGAGGGATTGTGCTGACGGGCGGCGGCGCGCTGATCAAGAATCTGGATAAGCGGATTCGCGAGGAGACAGGGTTGCCGGTGTCTATTGCGGATGATCCGTTGGCCTCTGTGGTGCTGGGCACGGGCAAGATGCTCTCCGACTTCAAGCTGCTGCGGAAGATCTCGATCGACTAAGTCAGTTCCTGCTCTGTTTCAGGCGAAGGCCCCGAGGATTTCGGGGCCTTCGCTGTTGCCTTTCGGGGGGTACCCCCTTCCCACCCTCTAGAGCGTCAGATTGTTTTGTTTCAATAGCTTACGGGATGCAATCGGCTGCAAAATCTCAAAACAAACGAGTTGCAGGTGAAAATCTTCTAAATAAACGACTTAGCCCGCAGGTGTCTCCGGGCAAACCCTTCTATACGCCAGGTCGATCTCTCTTTGATTGAATGAGTTAGACGATTTAGAGGATTGAGGTGCGTTTTGGCCGGAAAACGTGGAAAAATAATTTCTGAAGAAGGAAAGACAATCGAATCAGCATCTTCCTCCAGCGGCAGGAGACAATACTGAAGTATCGACTTGACAATTTTAGGGACTTGTTCAATACTGAAGCTTCCACTTCACTAACGAGAAGGCTAGTTGGCAGAGAGAGAGAGGAAAACCAATGGACGAGCAATCAGTAATTCACAACACCTTTGTTATCGAGCGCAGCTTTCCCCAGTCGCCTGAGCGCGTGTTCGCAGCATTCGCGGACCCGGCGAAAAAGCGCCGGTGGTTTGCTGAGGGACAGAAGCATGACGTCGAGGAGTTCGAGATGGACTTTCGGGTCGGAGGCACGGAACGTCACCGGTACCGGTTTAAGGACGGGACTCCGTTCCCAGGGGTCGAACTAAAGAACGATTGGATATACCAGGAGATTGTGCCGAACCGCCTGGTGGTCTCTGCCAATGCTATGGACCTCGGAGGTAAGCGCATCTCGGCGTCGCTGGTCACGATTGAGCTTTTGCCTACGGCGACAGGGACGGACCTGATCTGCACCCATCAGGGAGCGTTCTTTGAGAATTCGGGTGGTCCCGAGATGCGCGAAGCGGGATGGCGCTCGTTGTTCGATAAGTTGGCGGCAGAGTTGGCAAAGTAGATGGCGGCGGAGAGGTCCATGTTATGGCTGGTCCAAAGATGAGCCGTGAGATTGATATCGACCGCTTGTTTCATGCTCTCGGCGATCCGACGCGCCGGGCGATTCTGGACAGACTGAGCGAAGGGCCTCTCTCGGTTTCTCATTTGGCGACACCGCTGGCGATAACGCTGACGGCGGTGGCGCAGCATCTGCAGATTCTGGAGGAGAGCGGGCTGGTTCACACCGAGAAGCTGGGACGGGTGCGCACGTGCCGGATCGAGCCGGCAGGATTTTCAGCGCTGGAGCAGTGGATTCGCGACCACCGTACGATGTGGGAGAGAAAGCTGGACCGACTGGGCGATCTACTCGCGGAGACAGAATAAGGCGGATAAGTCGCGGAATCTCTGCCTGCGCACGGTCCAGGGACTGCCAACACAAATGATGTGTGAGTTATCCAGCCTGACTACGGTACGTCATGGGGGTGACTCCAACCTTCCGGCGAAAGACTTTTGTGAAATGACTTTGGTCGGCGAAGCCAGCAGCAAGGCCAGCATCACCGACGCTAAGTTCCGGATTGCGAAGAGATCTCTTTGCATGTTCGATTCGGCACTGCAAGACATACTGATAGGCAGTCAGTCCTGTGCTTGCCTTGAATAACTCACAGAAGTAATGAGGGCTCATTCCTGCTAGGTCGGCAAGCTCCCATAGACGCAGATCCTGGGCAAAGTTTTGGTTGATGAAATCAATCACTCGATTCAGGCGAGCTGTTGGCATTCCGCCGCTAAACTGTGGGCTATTGCCTCTTCTTCGAGTCGAATAGCGCCGTGCGAGATAGAGGCCAAGCGTCAAACCAAGAGACTCGCCATAGAGCGGGCCCGCGGGCGAGCCATCTTCGAGATCGGCATGCATAGCAAGCATCAAGGACTGGATGTGGCGATCACGAAGATTCCAGTGCGTCGTCAGGTCGATCTCATCGAGATGTGCCGTGTTCTCAAGTGAGCGCGAGAGGAACCCTCGCCCCATGACCAAAACAATCCGGGTAGTCGGACCTGACCAGGTTAGCCTGTCACGTGTGCCTGCCGGCAAGAGATAGATTGTGCCGGGAGTGTTCGTTGCGCTGTGACTCCGGCCCTCTGTAGTCCACTGAGCCTTGATCTCTCCTTGGGTAAGGAGGTTAACGAAATGGGTTGGGTGCTCGTGATCGGGGATGGCGACGCCTGGGATGTCGTTGAACGACTCCAGAGCAATCCCTTTCCAACCAGCGCCCTTACTTGTAATTGACGAGCGGGTGGGAAAGGGGCACAAGGGGCAGCCGCCCCGCATCACTTCTACAGCATCGACAGGAAGGACCCCAGAGCCGGCCATGGTCTTACCTCGCCACACGGAAGATCGGTAGGAAGAGGATACCGCCATTTTGTGTCGGCCGGTTTTTTTGACCGATTAAATCGGAAGAACAGACCAACGCCGGAACATTTGACCAATCGTTTCGCGATACGGTGATCCCATTCAACAAGCGTGTCCTCGTTCAGCAGAGATGTAAACGAAAGGGGCCCATATTACAAAAGAAGGTTTCGCCAGGGTGATCGAATACATCCACGCGAACTCCAGTGGAAACATTACTTTGGCGACCATGGCCAGGATCGCCGAAGTGACGCCGCATCATTTTGCATCATTGTTTACGAAGGAGACAGGGATGAGTCCGCACCAGTATGTTCTGCGGGCGAGAATCGAGCGCGCGAAGATTCACTTGAAAGATGACAAGTTAAGCGTTGCGGAGGTTAGCAAGCTTACTGGGTTTAGAACACAGGAACACTTTACAAAGGTATTTCGGAGAGTGGCTGGAGTTACTCCGAGTAAGTTCCGCGAAGGGCTCGCAAACAATGCTGGCGGAGACACTCCTTAGCGTAGATGTCACCAAAGAAACGAAGCGAAACTTCAACCGAGAACGGGTCTATTCTGAGCATCCCTCCACGACCCTCATAGGCAACATCTCCAGAACAATTCGTGAGGAACACCAAGGAGGCTGATATGGGTTTCAGTCTGTCGGGATCTCGTTTGGAAAATTTCACAAGCTCGTACGCCGATCATCGATTCGGGTGTACAGAAATATCGAGGGACACCCCGGTCGTCTTCGTCGTCGACCCGAACAGAACCCAGCGCGAATCATTGGAAATGTTAATAGGATGCGAAGGCTGGAGTTCGGAGTCCTTTACGTCGGGGGAAGAGTTCCTCGCCCATCCGCACGAAGACGTTCCCAGTTGCTTGTTGCTGGAAGCGTCTCTTCCGGGCCTGAGCGGTCTCGAGCTTCAGAGGCATGTAGCCGTAGAGCGCCCTTACATCCCAACGATCTTTGTCAGCGCCAAAGGCGACATACCCACTGTTGTCGAAGCCATGAAAGCAGGAGCTCTTGAATTCTTCAGGAAGCCTTTCCGGGATAACCAACTCTTGAGCGCAATGCGAGGAGCTCTCGAACGCAGCCGTTCTGTTCTTGCTAAGGAGGCGCAGAAACAAGCCCTTCTGAGAAGCTATGCCTCTCTCTCTCCGCGGGAACGGCAGGTGATGGCGTTGGTGTCTACCGGGATGCTCAACAAGCAGGTCGGCGGGGAACTCGGCATCAGCGAAATCACGGTGAAGGCGCATCGAGGCCAGGTGATGCAGAAAATGCACGCCAGCTCTTTCGCAGATCTAATCAGGATGGCCGCCAAACTTGGACTCTTCCGAATGAAAGACTTTTCGCCGCTTAGGAGTGATGATTCTGCCACTGATCTTACGGGCGTACTTCTCGGCGCTGCTGCGAATGCATCGCAACAAGCCATCTAAGTTTGGAAGATTATTTGGCCACACTTCAGTTGGATCTAGATTGCGGCGGGGACCTCGACTTCGTGTTTTTTCAGGCGCGCCTGATTGGATTGGACGACGGCGAGGGCTGAGCCGAAGCCGACGTGGACGTTGGCGATGGGTTCTGTTTTGGTGCGGACGCAGTAGACGAAGGCTCGCGTGGCGGCGGTGGTGGGGTCCTCGGCTGTCGTGACCTGCACTGGTTTGCCGGGGCCGCGGTAGGGCATCTCGCCGGATGGGGAGTAGGAGGCGCTGGTGACGACGGCCTTGCCATCCTTGGCTGGAGTCTTGACGATGCGGTGGGGCTCGTAGAAGAAGGTCGCGTCTTCGAGCGTGAGGTTGAGCGAGCCTTTGCTTCCGTAGAGCCAGAGCTGATCTCCCATCTTGGCGTTGTTTGTCATGGAGGTAAAGATGAAGCGGCGGCCGCCGGAGTAGGAGAGAACGGCCTGAACGTTGTCGTCGGTCTCGCGGCCATCGTGGTAAGTGCAGATGGATCCGGAGGCGAGGGCAGAGGTGGGAGTGGAGCCGAAGACCCAGTTGGCGATGTCCATGTGGTGCGAGCCGAGTTCGGCGAGGAGGCCGAGGGACCACTGGTTGTAGAGGCGCCAGTTGATGAGGCGTTCGAGCGAAGGATCGGGCACGGCGCGGCGCCAGTTATTGTTGCGGTTCCAATAGGCCATGATGTGGGTGACGTCGCCGATTTCGCCTTGCTGGACGCGCACGACTGCGGCGCGAATCCAGGGCGAATAGCGATACTGGTGGCCGACCTGGAAGATTCGTTTGTTGGACGTGGTGGCGTTGACGATTTTTGCGGCGTCTTCGATGGTGTAGGCCATGGTCTTTTCGCCGTAGACATGATGGCCGGATTCGAGCGCGGGCAGGACGTGTTCGGCGTGAAGGCCGAGCGGGGTGGCGACGACGACGGCGTCGAGATCTTTGCGGTCGAGCAGGGCGCGGAAGTCGGAGTAAGAGGCGACCTGATATCCGCAGGCTTCGTTCAACTGAGCGAAGCGCGGCGGGTAGACGTCGGCTGCGGCGACGACTTTGACTCCGGGGACGCGAAGGAAGCTGCGAACGAGTTCCTGTCCGCGGCTGCCGGGGCCGATGACTCCGATACGGAAGGGCGAGGAGTCGGTGGCGTGGGCGATCTGCCGCGCGGCTTCGGCGTCGGCGGGGAGGATTGGCCGAGCGCGGATTCGTCTTCGGCGCTGAACGATTGGCCGAGTGTGGATTCGGTGGCGAGAGTGGATGCTGCGGCGACGGCTGCGCCGAGCCCACGGACGAATAAACGGCGATCAATCATGTTGAGTTGTTCCTTTTGTGGCGGGAGCTTCCGCGCATGGGTTGCCTGTCCAGTTTATTGCGAAGCAGGATGGGGAGGGTGATTTGTCTGATTGGGCGGATTTGTCTGGTCGTCTGAAGATCAGTGCCTGAGTGGTCGGCATCGAAGCGAGGAGTTTGCGGGAGGCTGTGGGATCGAGTACGAAGACGACGGTGGAGAGCGCGTCGCTGTCTGTGGCGCTGGGATCGATAACGGTGGTTTGGAGCACGCCTTCGACGGGACGCATGGTGCGAGGGTCGAAGATGTGGCAGTAACGATGGCCATCTTTGATGAAGAACTTTTCCGTGCAAGCGCCGGTGGAGAGTGAGGAGTCTTTGAGAAGGACTGACGCTGCGACTTTGCCTGGCACTCTGGGATCGGGAATGTCTACGGGCCAGCCCGCGGTTCCGGAAGCTGCTCCGATGGCGTAGAGCGTGCTCCCGCCTGCTGAGATAAAGGCGGAGGTTACGCCTTGCTCGCGAAGCAAACGGACGACCGCGTCGACGGCGAAGCCTTTGCCGATGCTGCCGGGGTCGAGTTCCATTGCTTGATGCTTGGTGAAGGAGACGGTGCGGGTTTCGGGATCGAGGGAGACGTGACGCCAACCAATTTTGTCGCGGAGTGCGTTGAGTTCGGTCTGCGAGGGGATGCGTCCTTGATGAAAGAAGAAGCCCCAGGCGCGAAGGAGAGGGCCGACGGTGATGTCGAATGCGCCGTCGGAGACGCGGCTCCAGTAGAAGGAGCGATCGAGGAAGCGAAAGGTCTCGGGATCAGTTACGACGGGCGCGGAGCCGGCTTCGCGGCTGATACGCGAGAGTTCACTGGAGGGGCGGTAGTTGCTGAGGAGCGCTTCGAGGCGATCGATCTCATCGAAGGCGAGGTCCATGTCTTGTTCAGCGGTGGCCTGGTCGGCGACGTTGAGGTCGATGGTGAAGACGGTGCCCATCGCAGCGTGAGTCTGGTGGAAGTGTTGGAGCGGAGCTTGCGCGGCTGCGACTACGGTGCACAATGCTGCGAGCGATACGATCCGGATGGCACAGCGCGTGAGACTTTCCCGGGGCTCTCTAATGTCTTCGTACTTCTGCTTCAATCGTACCCCTCATGCGAAGTTCAAGCGCCATCCATCATACGTAGCGGGGGGAGTGTTGGTCACCTGAACCGGCTGGATCGACAGGATCGATAGGGGCGTTTGAGCGGCGACAGATTCAAGCCAGGTGTCCGCGAACGCCGAGTACGGGGCATTTCGCTTCGCGGATCACATGTGACAAGGTTGACCAGGGGGCGTGGTCCGAAAGAACGTGATCTCGGAGCCCAACAGCGATGAGGCTGGCGCACTCTGATTCGGCAACAGCGACCATTGTCTCGGCCGCCTTACCTTCTTCGAGACGAACCTTCGCTTTGCAGTACTGCTCTACGTCTTGCGGTAAGAGCTCCTCCAATTGTTGTTTGATTCGATCTTGAATGACCTCGATTTCGACGGCGACGCGGGCTGCGTCTTTGTGGCTCATCACATGAAGAAAGGTCAGGTTGGCATGGAATCGCTCTGCGAGCGCTGCAGCATATTGTGCGCCGCGCAGTCCTGTTGTCTGCAGATCTGTCGCAAATACGATGGAGCGGAACGGAGAGGGGTCTGCGCTGCACTTCGGTCCGACGATCAGAACCGGGCATTTTGCGTGATGCAGCGTTGCCTCTGCAACCGAACCGAGAGCCAGGCGTTCGAGGCCACTCGCGCTGTGAGACCCGACGACGATAAGGTCTATCTTCTCGTCAACTGAGACCTGATCGATAAGACTCCTTGCTCCACCGTAGGCAAGGATGACTTTAGGATCCAACTCGCGGAGTCCGGGTTCAGACGCAACGAGTTCTTTCATCTGTTTCTGGGCAGCGTCAAGACTGTCATGCAGAGCTTCCATCGGCACGTAGGGATCCCGAGTCGCCGCATGCACAAGAAAAAGCTTTGAGCCAAAGAGTCGGCTGATCACGATGGCGGTCTTCAACGCTTGATCCGCTGGTTGCGAGAAGTCGGTTGCCAGGAGAATTCGATTAAAGAGAATCGCACTCGTGGCCAGATGCGGGTCAGAGTTGCTGACGGATGCGTTGGTGATTGCGATTTCAGGGCTCATAAATGCTCCTCGTGAGCTGAGCTGGTGCCCACAATTATGATCCGACCAAGAGGATATCTTCCCCCGCGTGGAGATGCTGTGATGCGGATCACACAAGCAAGCGTGGCTTTATTTTGCGGGGGCTACGCGGCGGCGGGCGGTTGGGTGAGGCTGACGCGGATGCGGTCGATGCGGCGGTCGGTGCTGGCGAGGACTTCGAGACGCAGGCCGTCTTCTTCGACGACTTCGCCGGGGAGCGGGATGTGGCCGGCGATCTCTGAGACGAGGCCGCCAAGGGTGGTGGACTCATAGTGCTCGGGGAGGCGAAGGGCGGTCGGGTCGTCTTTGGTGTCGCGGAGATCGTACTCTTCCGGCGAGTCGCCGGGATGGGCTGCGCCGTTTTCTTCGGCGTTTGATTCGGAGGCGATGCGGCGCACGGGCTCGAACTGGTCGGCGAAGAGATCGCGCAGGCGAGAGAGTTCGTAGGAGCCGGAGACGACGTAGGCGCCGTTGGGCTCGCGGACGGGAGCGTCGTCTGCTTCGGGTTCGTCATGTTCATCGGCGATGTTGCCGACGATGGCTTCGAGGAGATCTTCAATGGTGACGAGGCCAGCGACGCTGCCGTACTCGTCGATGACGATACGCATGTGCTGCTTTTCGCGCTGCATCTCGCGGAGGAGCTCGGCCACTTTTTTGGTCTCGGGGACAAAGGCGGCGGGGCGCTGGATCTGGGCGACGATGCGGGTTGTGGCTTCGGCGTCGAGAACCTTGAGGAGGTCGTGGGCGAAGGCGATGCCGGTGATGTTGTCGAGTGAGCCGGAGTAGACGGGGACGCGGGAGAAGGCGTGCTCGTTGATCACGGCAGTGAACTCGCGGAGGCTGAGAGAGCCGGGGACGGCGAAGATCTCGGGGCGCGGCGTCATGACCTCGAGGACGACCTTGTCGCCGAACTCGACGACGGAGCGGACGAGTTCACGATCCGACTCTTCGAGGATGCCTTCTTCCTCGCCGGCTTCGAGGAGCGCGTCCATGGCCTCGGATGGGTGATCTTCTTGTGTCTTGTCTTCGGGTTCGGCTAATGCTGCGATGGATAGGAGAAGCTGCAGCAGCATCGTGACCGGAAGGATGAGGTAGAAGAGCGCCTGAAGGATGGGCAGGATGCGAGCGATCCAAAGGCCACGAGTGCGGGAAAAGAGGAGCTGAGGCAGGAGGCGGTCGAAGATGAGTATGAGGAGGATGAGTTCGCAGGCAGCGCGGATGATCTCGCCGAGGCTGGGTGTGCGGGCGAGCGAGGGAACGAGCGCGGTCTGGGTATAGAGACGCAGGCCAGCGAGGAGGGCGAGAGTAGCGAGGGTGAGCTGGCGAAGGACAGAGGCGGAGAGCGCGATGGACTCGCGACCGAGGCGGAGGCGGGGTTCGACGACGCGCTCCCATGCGTCGATGTTGTCCTGGTACTCGCGGGCGAGGAACTTGCCCATCTCGGAGTAGATGCGGTCGACGTAGGCGGCGAGCGCGAGGATCGCGAGGAGAAGGAAGAGCGCGATAGCGTAGGCGTAGGTGGCGGTCATTTACCACCTCGCTTGATTTTTTGGGTTTCGATTTCGACGGCTTGGTTTTCGACGGATTCGCGCGGCTTGGTTTTGCGATTTTTTCGGTGCGCTCGATGAGAGTTGTCGGGAGTTTGAGTTCGCGGCGGAGAGTCGCTTCGCGGGCGGCCATCTCACCGTGGTCGGTCTCGTGATCTTCGCCGGAGAGGTGGAGAAGGCCGTGGAGGAGCAGGATGCGGACTTCGTCGCGCAGGGTGTGGCCGTAGGTTGCGGCCTGGCGCGCGGCGGTTTCGAGCGAGATGGCGAGATCGCCGGCGTGTCGTGCTGGCGATTTCGGACGGAGCGGGAAAGCTGAGGACGTCGGTGGGTTTGTTCTTGCCACGGAAGCTCTTGTTGAGCTGGCGGAGAGTGTCGTCGTCTGGCGAGGAGTACGTCGACTTCTCCCTTCAGGCGAATTGCTGCGCGAGCGCGGTTGAGGAAGCGCGTCAGGGTCGACGTGGCGAGTGCGGCTTCGAAGCTGGGCTCGATGGTGATCATTGGGTCGGCTTCGCTTCAGATGTGGAGCGGCTTGTGGAATGTGCAGACGGTCGTCCTTCGGACGAGGCCCATACATCAGAATCGATGAATGGGGCACCCGGTTTTGTGGCAACAGAAGGTCCGGATTTTCTGGAGTAGACGCGGACGTAGTCGACAAGCATTTGCTGGGGGAATGCGGTGGAGGCGTCTGGGCTGCCGGGCCAGTTGCCGCCTACGGCGAGGTTGAGGAGGATGTAGAAAGGGTGGTCGTAGACCCACTTCGAGCCGGGGGGAAGATCGGCGGGGGTGCGTTCGACGATGAGGTGGTCGTCGAGGAAGAATTTGATGTCGTTCGGGGCCCATTCGATTGCGTAGAGGTGGAAGGCGGAGTTGACGGCTTCGCCGGAGGGTAGAACGTACTTTGTCGAAGGGCCTTTGGAGGCGCTATAGCCAGGGCCGTGGATGGTGCTGTACATGGTGTCGGGCGCGCCGATGGTCTCGAGGATGTCGATCTCGCCGCAGCTGGGCCAGGGGTTGGTCTCGTGGTCGTCGCCGAGGAGCCAGAAGGCGGGCCAGATACCTTTGCCTGCGGGGAGTTGGATGCGGGCCTCGAATCGGCCATATTTTTGGGCGAAGAGTCCCTGAGTGTTGATGCGGGCAGAGGTGTAGTGGCGGGGGATGCCGTCGGGGCCGGTGAGGTCCTCTTTTTGTGCGGTGATGACGAGGTTGCCGTCCTGCTGATGGATGTTGGCGGGACGGCTGGTGTAGGTTTCGAGTTCGTTGTTGCCGAAGCCATTACCGGCGGTGACGATGACCCATTTTGCGGGGTCGGGCGATGAGCCGTCAGGGGCGTTGAACTCGTCGCTCCAGACGAGTTGCCAGTTCTTTGTTGCGGCGGGCGCCGGTGCAGCATGAGCGACGACGCCGGTTAGCAGAAGCAGTGCAAGGCAGGCGCGGGTGAGGGTGCGCGTTGGGCGGGGCCGGAAGAGCGCGGAGGTTTGAGGATGGTACCTGGGGGTTCGATGGTGGTCATCGGAGACACAACCGGCGAGCAGAGCCCGGCCGTACTTTGATTCTAAACGGTCTGGATTCTGAACGGCAGTGGCACGGGACTAATCGTTGTCGCGGTAGCCGATGAGGGGCTTCTGGTTTGGGGGGATGGCGGACTCGTAGGTTTTGCCCTGGAGCTGTTTGTGGAAGTCCTGCTGGGCGGCGGCTACGAGGCTGGGGGTTGTGAAGAGATCGACGGCGGTGAGGGCGAGGGCTTTGGAGGCGATGACCATGCCGTCCTGCCCGATGCTGGTGCCGGCGGAGGCAGCGGCTTGCCACGTGTGGGCGGCGACGCCGGGGACGAAGGTGGCTGCGCCGAAGCCGATGGTGGGGACGTTCCAGCTGATGTCGCCAACGTCGGTTGAGGCGGAGGGGGCGTTGGGGTCGAAGGGGTGAAGGGGCTGGATCATGTCGGTCTGGTCGAGGCTGGGTGCGGCGCCGGCGGGAAGGGTTTTTTGAAGGTTGAGGGCGAATTCGGTTTGGGCTGCGTCGAGTTTGTAGCCGCCGACGAGTTCGAGATTCTTTTGCGCGACAGGGGCGAGGGCGTCGTTGGGGATGATGTTGGCGTCGCTGCCGATGTTGCGGACTTCGACGGTGGTCTCGGTCATCATGGCGGCTCCGTTGGCGATCTTGACGATGCGCGCCCAGATGCCGTCGAGGACTTCGTTGTAGGGACTGCGGGCCATGAGATCCATCTCTGCGAGGTCGGGGACGACGTTTGGCGCGACGCCGCCTTTGGTGATGATGTAGTGGATGCGGGTGTTGGAGGGGACGTGCTCGCGCAGGAACTCGATGCCGTTGCCCATGAGCATGACGGCGTCGAGTGCGGAGCGGCCGCGGTCCGGCGCCATGGCGGCGTGGGCGGCGACTCCGTGGAAGGTGAAGCGTGCGGAGGTGACGGCGAGCGCGCCGCCGTTGTTGACGGCGTTGCGGTCGGCGGGGTGCCAGTGGAGGACGACGTCTACATCTTTGAAGAGGCCGGCGCGGACCATGTAGACCTTGCCGGAGCCGCCCTCTTCGGCGGGCGTGCCGTAGTAGCGGAGGGTGCCGGCGATGTGGTGCTCGGCCATGAAGTCTTTTACAGCAACGGCGGCGAGGGCGGCGCCGGCTCCGAGGAGATTGTGTCCGCAGCCGTGGCCGGGGGCTCCGCTGACGACGGCCTCGCGGGTGGCGACGGCTTGCTGGGAGAGGCCGGGGAGCGCGTCGAATTCGCCAAGGATGGCGATGACGGGCTTGCCGGAGCCGTAAGAGGCGATGAAGGCGGTGGGTTCGTCGGCGACGCCGGCCTGGATGGAGAAGCCGGCTTTTTTGAGTTGATCTTGAAGGAGGGTGGAGCTTTTGTTCTCGTGGTAGCCGAGCTCGGCGTAGCCCCAGATCTCTTTGGAGACTTGTTTGTATTGGGCGGCGTTGGCGTCGACGAGTTTGATGATTTGGGTGCGGTCGGCGGGGGTGGGCTGGGCGATTGCGGGGACGGCGAGGAGGAAGACGAGGGCGGTGCGGAGGGACAGGGGCATAAAGACGTCTCCGATGGCGGGCTAGAGGAATGTAAGAGTTTTTCTAATGTACATGGATTGGCTTTGGTTCCGGAGAAAAAGAAAACCCGGGGCTAAAGCCCCAGGTTTCTTGATGCATTTTTCGTAGGGCTGAAGCCCTACGCTTAATCCCAAAAAGACGTGACAAATAATTACAGCTACCATCCGCAGCTATTGGGGTTTGGGGATGGTCTTCTCCGTTGGGGCGAGGTTGGGGTCGGGGATGGTGGTTTCGCCGAGGGCGAGCGGGAGCTGCTGCTGGGCTTTGCCGTAGCTGTCGTAGGCGCGGACGATGCGCTGGACGAGGTGGTGGCGGACGACGTCGACGTCTTCGAAGTGGCAGAAGCGAATGCCTTCAACGCCGTCAAGGACGTGGAGGGCTTCGAGGAGGCCGGATTTTTTCGGGTTGGGCAGGTCGGTCTGGGTGAGGTCGCCGGTGATGACGGCCTTGGAGTTTGCGCCGAGACGGGTGACGAACATCTTCATCTGTTCCATCGTCGTGTTTTGCGCTTCGTCCATGATGATGAAGGCGTCGTTGAGCGTGCGGCCGCGCATGAAGGCGAGCGGGGCGACTTCGATGACGTTGGACTCGAGCATCTTGTCGACCTTGACGGGATCGAGGAGGTCGTAGAGCGCGTCGTAGAGCGGGCGAAGGTAGGGGTCGACCTTTTCCTGGAGGCTGCCGGGCAGGAAGCCGAGGCGTTCGCCAGCTTCAACGGCGGGGCGGACGAGGATGATGCGGCTGACTTTCTTCGCCATGAGGGCGGAGACGGCCATGGCTACGGCGAGGTAGGTTTTGCCGGTGCCGGCGGGGCCGAGGCCGAAGGTCATGTCGGACTGTTCGATGGACTCGACGTACTTGCGCTGGTTGGGCGAGCGAGGCTGGACCATCCGCTTGACGCCTGCGGAGCGCTGCTTGCCGGTGTCGACGAGAGATTTGAGGGTGATGGAGGAGTCGGCGACGACGAGCTTGAGCATGCCGTTGAGTTCGCCGTTGTGGAGGTTGACGCCGGACTTTCGGAGGGTGTCGAAGTCGAGGAAGACTTGTTCAACACGGGCGATGCTGTCGGCTTCGCCGGTTACCTGGATGGCGTCGGAGCGGAGATCGATCGTGACGTTGAGTTTATCTTCGAGGAGCCGTAGATTTTCATCGTGGGTCCCGTAGAGGGGTTCAATGCCAGGGGTGATTTCCAGGGATTTTTTGATCAAGTAGTGTGCTGACCTCCGTCAGGGGAAGCTGGGTTAAGGACCGGCCGAACGACTGGGAGTATTTGATGAGATGAAACAGGCGATTGGTTGCAGCGCAAGGGGTGCGCCTTACTGACTGAGACCGAGTTGGCGACATGTGCCAATGCGTCGAAGATGGGCAAAGAGTAGAACGTGGATGGGTTGGCGTCAAGTGGCAAATGATGAATTGAGATTCGTGGGGGAATCGGGGCGGAGTCGCCTGAATTTCCGCTGTGGGAGCCCAGACAGAGTTCTAAATCTCTAAGTTTCTGACTTTTCACACTTCGATGGGCAACCCTTTTGTCTCCGCAGGGTTCAAGTCATCCAGCAACAGCTATCCGCACGTTCGACAAAGGGCGCCATGGATCATGTGACTCCCGCGTCGGCCTGCCCGCAACGTGAGGACTCTTATGAAACTTACCTCTTCACTTCTTATTATCTGCCTTGCAATCTTCGCTACAGGGACAGCGGCGGTTCATGCTGACACCTTCGCCTTCACCTCAACGAGCGTCGGAACCGGCAACGCTAGTGGAATTTTGACCGCTGTCGCCGATCCAACCATTGCGAATGCTTTCGACGTAACTGGCATCTCCGGCACCGTTGATGGGACTTCCATCACTGGGCTCTTACCCTGCGCAACTTACAATCCGAGCGACCCTTGCCAGAGCAGTGGCAATAGTTTTCTTTACGACAATCTGCTTTACCCCAGCGGCTTTCCTTCGCCCGGCGTCACAGTTCTGGATTTTCGCGGGATCGGCTTTGCGATAGGAAATGGCGGCCTAGAGGGCGATTTTGCAGCCGCCAGCACCCACACATACGTTTTCAATACGAATACTCAACATCCCGACGATCAGACCGTCGACTTTTCCATCACGGCTATCCCCGAACCCGGCAGTTTCATTCTGCTCGGCACCGGTCTGCTCGGTATAGCGGGCTCCGTTCGCCGCAGCATCCGGGGCTAAGATGATGGTAGTCAGCCTATCTCCTTGAGGTAAAAGCAACGACAGAGGGCTGTCAAAAATGGCAAAAGTGGGTTGACCTGAGGTCTGGAGTTCCGTAGACTTAGATATTGCAGGGAGTGCGGCGGGCCGGACTGGAGAATTAAGTCGGCTGGCCTATGGCCTGCATCCCATTTTCCCCTACAAAAGTAAGGGTCGAGAGAAGAGAGTTTATGGCAAATCATGTTTCGTCGTTGAAGCGCGCACGTCAGACGGTTGGTAAGACGGCGGTTAACCGCTCGAACAAGAGCAAGCTGCGTGGAACACTGCGCCTGCTGCGCGAGTCGATTGCCCAGGGCGACCACGCCGCGGCAACGACCCAATACCGCGAAACCGCATCGATTCTGGACAAGAGCGTGCAAAAGGGCGTTCTGCACAAGAACACCGCGAGCCGCTACAAGAGCCGCTTGAATGCACGCGTGAAGGCTGTAGCGACGAAGAAGAAGGTCGCTGTAAGCACGAAGTTCTGAGACGAAAATACGAAGAAGCCCAGACTTGGCCGATGGCCTGTCTGGGCTTTTTCTATTGGGGATCCTTTGGACTGGCGGGGGATTTGTCGCCCGGCAGAGTGTAGAGGGTGGGGGGAGCGCGGTGCTGCTCTGGTGCGGCGTCGCCGGAGGGCGGGTCGGCAGGAACTTGCGCGGCGCCGGGAGCGGGGACGGCTTTGCTTCCTCCGCGCTCTGGATAGCGGGATTGGATGGAGCGGGTGGGACTTGCGCGGCGTCTGAGGCGTTGTTGCTTGCTGCTGTAGGTGCGACGGTTCTGATGGGCTGAGGGCCGGGGCGTTCGGTCGAGTCGGATTCAGCTTCAGTGGTTGAAGAGGCTGACGCGTTGGAGAAATTGACGGGGATATCGTTCTCGGCCGGGGCGCTGCTCTGTGCGAGTTTCACCGCGGCCTCGTCCTTGGTTGATAGCGGCGGCAGAGTGTAGATTTCGATGGCGTCTGCGTGAACGACGGCAAGGCCCATGCCATCGGGCGAGAGGGCGAAGTTTTGACCGGCGCGCTCTACCGGTGAGCAGTCAGCCCGAAGGAGCTGCTTGCCACTATCGATCTGATAGACCACGACGCTCTGAGCTGTGACCTCGTCGGAGCTGATGGGTTGGTCGGGGACGGCTGAGCTGCGCAGCATGATGCGGCTGAGGGCGAAGCGGCCGCCGGCGGGAGCAAGGTCAGGGATGGTGAGATGAAGTCGCCGAAGAGGCCTTGCTGCCACATCTCTTCGCCGCGCATATTGAAGCCGCCGAGCAACTGCCGGGTCTGGCCGCTCTTACAGCCGAACGCGATGAACTCGCTGTGGGTGACGAAGAGCGGGGCCGGAGAGCAGGTGGAGTCGAAGGGGGCGAGCTCTTCGGTCTTGCCGGCGTAGGAGTGAAAGTCGAAGGCCCAGTGCTGACGCCCCTGATCGACGACGGCGAGATAGCCTGCGGTGCTGGCAGGGATGTCTCCGGTGCTGGTGGGCTGGACCGACGCCTGCGATAGCGGCGCTGGATCGGCCCGCCGTCATCGCTCGCATGGATGCGATAGAAGTTGATCTGGACTCGATCTCTCTCCACGAGCTGCGGTGCAGGGGGCGTGGCAGGACCGAATAGGTCGGTCTGGGCGTTTCTTGGCTGGCGGCGTGCGCTTTACCGACTCGACGATGAGCAGGTCGTCTTCGGGTGAGAGGATCATCGCGGCGAGGCGGCGCTCGGTTGAGATGAGGAATGGCTGCTGGGCGAAGGGTCACTGGTGGAGAGGTTGGCGAGCGGCGCGAAGGAGGTGAGGGTATCGCGGATGCGCAGGAGGAAGTGGCCGTGGCCGAGGCTCCAGAGGTATTGGGCGTGGTCGTGCAGGTGCCACGTGGTGCGGGTGAGGACCCTGCCGGAGGGGAGCTCAAGCAGAAGGGCGTCGACGACGCGATCCTGATCGTCCGCAGGTTCATTGTTCAAGCGAGGGATGAGCCGGTGAACGACGAAGGTGAGGAGAAGATGTTTGTCATCAACGTAGTGCAGCGTGAGCATCGAGCTGCCATTGAGCAGGAATTCAGGGGAGAGGGGTTGGAAGCCGAGGTTTTCCAATGGAATGCGCAGGGGTGGTTCGGGACCCTTGGCAAGAGAGGGGAATAGGCATAGGGGAAAGCCGAACGCGAGTGCGGTCGCGAGGAGGCGGGGACCGACGAGGCAGCGGAGGAGCTGAAGCGGTGTCGGAATGGGGAGTCGGGAACCGGCATGGCACTGGGCGCGTATCCCAACACATCGATAACGCGTAGGAGTACTGTTTCACAGACGAAGGAGCCGCGGCAACGTATGCAGATGCGGCTTGGAGCATGGCGGCATCGATTGCGGCTGGTGATACAAAGGCTGGATAGACGTCAATAAGACTAAGGGAGACCCAAATGTTGAACGGACAAAAGTTAGGATTGTCAGGCAAAGCGGCGCGCCGGACTGGATTGGTAGCGGCGATTGCTCTGGTTGCGGCTGGAGCGTGGAGCACAGCAGTGGCGCAGCAGACAAAGGTGGCGGCTGACAACAAGCCGGCCGAGGTCTATATTCCGATTCCCGGGTTCGATACGAGCTCGATCGATAAGGCGGTGGATCCGTGCAACGACTTTTACAAGTTTGCCTGCGGCAAGTTCGCCGCGAACCATCCGATTCCGGCCGACCAGCCCGATGTGGACCAGTTCTACGCGCTCTACAACGTGAATACGCAGGCGCTGAACGGGATTCTGAACAAGGCTGCGGCGGGTGGAGCCGGACGGTCGCCGGATGAGCAGAAGATTGGCGACTACTACAAAGCGTGCATGGATACGGACGCGATCGAGGCACAGGGGCTGACCCCGGTTGAGCCACTGTTGAAGGAGATCGACGCTGTGACGAGCAAGGACCAGCTGCCGGCGCTTACTGGAAAGCTGCAGCGTATCGGCGTCAACGTCTTCTTTGGATACGGGGAGCAGCAGGACTTCAAGGATGCGACCAAGCAGATCGCAATTGTGATCCAGGGCGGGCTGGGCATGCCTGAGAAGGATTACTACCTGCGAACGGGCGCGAAGGATGTGACGCTGCGCGAGCAATACGTCGCGCACGTGGCGAAGATGCTGGAACTGGCGGGAAGCTCTCCCGAGCAGGCGGCAAAGGATGCCAAGAACGTCATGGCGTTCGAGACCTCGCTGGCGAAGTCTTCACTGGGCGTGACGGAGATGCGTGATCCGGAAAAGACCTATCATCCGCAGCCAATTGCGACGTTCGAGGCGACGATACCCGGTGTGGACTTCGGGGCGTTTCAGGATGCGATCCATTCCCCGCGTGTAAGCGAGTTGAATAACGCGACGCCGGACTTCTTCCCTGCCCTGATAAAAGAGGTGCGATGCGACGAGCCTGGAAACCTTGAAGGCATACATGCGTTATCAGCTGCTGACAAGGTGCGGCCGGCGGTTGCCGAAGAAGTTTGACGCAGAGAACTTCGACTTCTATGGACGCAAGTTAAATGGACAGCCGGAGCAGGCGGCGCGATGGAAACGCTGCTCGAACTCGGTCAACACCTATATGGGTGAGGCGCTGGGCAAGGTGTATGTGGAGCAATACTTCTCCGGCGACAGCAAGGCGAAGATGGTGCAGATGGTCGGCGACATCGAGGCTGCGATGGACCGCGATATCGACCAGTTGGACTGGATGTCGGCTGCGACTAAGGTGCGCGCGAAAGAAAAGCTGCATGATGTGGCGAACAAGATCGGGTATCCGGACAAGTTCCGCGACTACACGAAACTTGAGATCAAGCCGAACGAGGCGCTGGGAAACCAGGAACGCGCCGAGGCGTTTGAAAATGATCGCCAGCTGAACAAGATCGGCAAGCCCGTGGACCACAGCGAGTGGGGCATGACTCCGCCGGAGGTGAACGCGTACTACAACCCAAGCATGAACGACATCAACTTCCCTGCCGGAATTCTTCAGCCGTCGTTCTACGACCCGAAGCAGGATGACGCGGTGAACTACGGACACATCGGCGCGGTGATTGGCCATGAGCTGACGCATGGATTCGACGACGAAGGCAAGAAGTTCGATGGCAAGGGCAACTTGAGCGACTGGTGGACCGCGGACGACACGAAGAATTTCGTGAAGCGGACAGACTGCGTTGAGAACGAGTACGGCAGCTTTGTCGCGGTCGATGACGTGAAGGTGAACGGCAAACTGACACTGGGCGAAAACACAGCTGACAACGGAGGATTGCTGCTGGCTTACATGGCTTACCTTGATCGCGCGAAGAAAAATGGAGTCGATCTGATGGCGAAGAAGGATGGGTACACGGCGCCGCAGAGGTTTTACATCGGGTATGCACAGAACTGGTGCGAGAACTCAAGGCCAGAACAGATTCGAACCCAAGTGCTGACCGATCCGCATTCGCCAGATCACTTCCGAGCAAATGGCGCGATTGTGAATCAGCCTGGATTTGCGGCGGCGTTCGGATGCAAGAAGGGATCGCCGATGGTGCCAGTGAATAGCTGCCGAGTCTGGTAGGGAACAGGCGACCGCGGATTTCGCGGAGAAAAATGGATTAAGAATAGGAAACGGGTGTTGCTTGTGCTTGTTCTTGATCCGTGAACTCCGTGAGATCCGCGGTCGTTTTTTTGTGCGTGCGTGAGTGTGCGACAGTGGAGGTATGGCGGTTTTAGAGAAGAGACGAGCGCTGGGATTTGCCGCGTGCGCAGGGGCGAGTTGCTTTTGGGGATGCGGATTTTTCTTCGGCAAGATTGCGATGGAGCAGATGAGCTCGGCGCACATGGTGCTGTACCGGTTTCTGTTTGCGATGCCGATGCTGCTGCCACTGCTGTTGACGCATCGGCCGCGGCTGAATCGCAAGAGAGTGGGGGTTGCTGTTGGTGGCGTCGTTTTTTGGAGTGCCGCTGCAGTTTTTGATTCAGTTTTATGCGCTGTCGATTACGACGGTGAGCCACGCGTCGCTGATGGTGGGGACGATGCCGGTGATTCTTGCGGTTGGTGCGGCAATGTTTGCGCATGAGCGGATGGATAGGGTCGGTTGGATGGCGCTTGCAGGATCGACGTGCGGTGCCAGCGTTGATTGCGCTCGGCGGAGGATTGCATGCGAAGGGCGGCGCAACGCTGGCGGGAGATTTGCTGGTGGTGGTATCGCTGCTGATTGCGTTCAGTTGGATTCTGATCAACAAGGAGTTGATGGAGCGCCACTCGCATGTCGTGGTGACCGCGTATGGATTGGGCATCGGAACACTGATGCTGATGGTGTGGGTGCCGCTGCGATACGGGATGCCGCCGATGGCAGGGGTGTCGATGAAGGCGTGGCTGGCTCTGGCGGGAAGCGGCGTGTTGTGCACGGCGACGACGACGCTGCTGTGGAACTGGGGGATGACGCAGGTTCCGGCGTCGCAGGCTGGAGTGCTGTTGAACATGGAGCCGCTGATCGGCAGTCTTCTCGGGGTACTGGTGCTGGGCGAACGATTGGGTCCAAGCGCGTGGGTTGGGGGCGGTTTGATTCTTGCGTCGGCGATTACGTTGACGACGCGGTCGACGACGCGAGTGCGGGAGCAGTTGCCGCTGACTTAGTGCGCTGCCCCGATTGGACGAATGGGTGGCGCATGATATTCTCCCGCCACTATGAAAAAGATCAGGATTGCTCTTTCGGATCGCTGGGGCAGGCGTGTGTTTTGCAACAACGGCGTTGGCTCAAAATTCGCAGAGTTCGATTTCGCCGGTTGAGACTGCGATGGTGAAGGCTGTCGATGCGGAGACGCCTGCTGCGATTACCTTGATGGAACAGATCGTGAATATCAACAGCGGAACGATGAATCTTGCCGGCGTCGTTGCGGTGAAGGATGTGATCGCACCGCAGATTGAGGCGCTCGGCTTCAAGGTGCAGTGGGTGCCGATGCAGAGCCTCGATGGACGTGCCGGGGATCTGGTGGCGGAGCACATCTGTGCTGCGGGGACGGGTAAATGTGGGAAGCGGATTCTGCTGATCGGACACATGGACACGGTGTTCGAGCTGAGCAGCAGCTTTCAGAAGTACTCGATTGTGCCGGGAACAAACGGCAATGTCGCGACAGGGCCCGGGGTGAACGATATGAAGGGCGGGCTCGTCGTGATGCTAACGGCACTGAAGGCGATGAAGACCGCGGGCGCGCTGGATAACGCTGAGATTCGGATTGTGCTGAGCGGCGACGAGGAGCGGCATGGAACGCCCGTCAGCGTCTCGCGGAAGGACATGATCGACGCGGCGAAGCGGAGTGATGTGGCGTTGGAGTTTGAGTCGGGCGGGATTGTGAACGGCAAGGAGGTGCAGAGCATCAGCAGGCGCAGTGCAGGAAGCTGGCGAGTGGAGACGTCGGGAAGGACGGGGCACTCATCGCAGGTGTTCAGCGAGCCGGATGGGAGATGGTGCGGTGTATGAGCTGGTGCGGATTCTGGATGCGTTTCGCAAGGAGCTGAAGGAGCCCGGTCTTACGTACAACGTTGGGCTCGTGCTGGGTGGCGCGACGGCGACGATGAATGCGAGCGGCACCGGCGGCGAAGCTATGGGGAAGACGAATGTGATTCCGCCTGCGGCATTGGCGCTGGGAGATATCCGCACGTTGGACAACGACCAGACGACACGCGTGGAGGCGAAGATGCGAGCCATTGTGGCGGACCACCTTCCGAAGACAGGGGCGACGATTACGTTTGAAGAGGGGTATCCGGCGATGGCCCCGACAGAGGGAGGCCATGCGCTGGTGAAGCAGTTGAATGAGGTGAATGCTGCGCTTGGGCTGCCGGCGATGGACGAGATGGATCCGATGTTGCGCGGGGCCGGGGATATCGCCTTCGTCGCACCGTATGTTCCGGGGCTTGTGGGGACAGGCGCGATGGGCGAAGGAGCCCATGCGGAGGGTGAGACGGTGTTTCTGGATTCGATTCCTAAGCAGGCCAAGCGCATGGCGTTGCTGATGTATCGCTTGTCGAACGATTAGAAGGATTAATTGGAGACCAACTGAGAGCTGGCTTTCAAGCTCCTGGTGGTGTGTCGCCAGATTGTCGTCAGGGTGATGCCCGCGACGATGAGCCCGGCGCAGAGGCCTAGCCAAAGTCCCACCGCGCCTTGGTGGAGGCGAAAGGCGCAGAGGTAGCCGATTGGAAGGCCGATGATCCAGTAGCCGATGATCTGGACGATGAGGCCGGCGTGGGTGTTCCTGCGCCGCGCAGAGCCCCGGTGGCGGTGATCTGGAGCCCGTCGAAGAACTGGAAGATGGCGGCGACGAAGAGCAGAGGGATCGTTGCAGCGATAACGGCGGGGTCTTCCGTGAAAGAGGTTGCGATGAGATGCGGGCAGAGGAAGATAACGGCAGAGAAGATGGCCATGGCTCCGGCTCCGAGGGCGATGGCGGCCCATCCGGCGGAGGCGGCGTCGCCGGGGGCCTTGCGGCCGATGGCCTGACCGACGCGGACCGCTGCTGCAGCGGAGATCGCGAAGGGCACCATGAAGGTGAGGCTGGCGCAGTTGAGGGCGATCTCGTGGCCGGCGAGGGGAAGGCGTCCCATGGTGCCGATGAGGAAGGTGACGAGGCCGAAGATGGCGATCTCGACGAGGATCTGGCCACCGGCTGGGGCTCCGAGGAGCGCGAGGCGGCGGATGCGGGTGGGTTCGAAGTGGTGGACCATGCTGCTGAGTCCGTAGCGGTGGCGGCGCTCGATGCGCCAGAGCGAGATGACCATGAAGAAGGCAAGGTAGCAACGAGAGACTGAGGTCGCGAGGCCTGCGCCGGTGACGCCGAGCGCCGGGATGTGGAGCGGTCCCCAGGAGTGGCCGAAGATGAGGAGCCAATCGCCGACGATGTTGATGAGGTTTGCGGTGACGAGCGCCAGGCGATGGGACGAACGTGGTTGAAGGCCTGAAGGTAGCGGCGAAGGGTGAAGTAGAGGAAGAGTGCGGGGGTGCCGTAGTTCAGTGCGCGGAGGAAACTGACAGAGCCGACGAGAACGTCGCGGTCGATGGGAAGACGCAGCATGATGGCCGGGGCGCAGACAATGATGAGGATGAGAGTGAGCGCGAGACCGGCGGCGAGAAACAGGCCGTGCAGAAGCCAGCGGTTGGCTTCGTCGAAACGGCCGGCGCCGTGAGACTGGGAGAGGAATGTGTCGAGGCCGAGGAGGACTCCGGCGATGCCGAACGCGATGGTGTTGTATAGGACCTGGCCGAGCGCGGCGGCTGAGATGGCCAGCGCAGGGTTCGCCATGTGGCCGACCATGATGGTATCGACGATGCCCATCGCCATCCAGCCAACCTCTGCGAGGATGAGAGGGAGGGCGAGCGTGAGCACCGGGCGAATTTGCTGACGGATGGACATGGTGGGGGTGAGAGCCTGGGGGGTTGCTATAAGTAAACCACGCGACGCGCGACGAAGAGTTCCTCGGTTGGTTGGATTGTTCTGTCTGGTTTGCCGAGGAGGCGGAAGCGTACGATAGTACCGAATTGGTAGATGGCTCAAGCGTTGCGCCTCAGGCCTGAGCACACATTCACAAGTCTGTAATCTTCGCAGTACATGCAATTCCATACACTTTCAACTATGCGTGACGATCCAATGACTCATAGCAGTGCCCCCGGAACGCGCGAGGGGACGACCGTCCTGAAGCTCCTGGG
Organism: uncultured Acidobacteriaceae bacterium; assembly: GCA_963754765.1. Lineage (GTDB taxonomy): Bacteria > Acidobacteriota > Terriglobia > Terriglobales > Acidobacteriaceae > Edaphobacter. Next base: position 221,695 of record CAVWHJ010000014.1, read on the forward strand.
ACCGTTGACCCTGTCGACGATCTTTGGATTTCAGAATGACTTCCGGAAGATGAAGCCGAAGGTGCTGATTCTGGACTTGACCGAGACTCCGTATATGGACTCAGCCGGACTGGGGCTGACTTATGAACTACATGGTGGCTGCCCATGACGATGGTCGAAAGCTACTGCTGGCCGGGGTAAATGACCGGATAAAGGCCTTGTTCGAGATGACGAAAGTACAGGGAGTACTCAAGTGCTTTCCGACTGTGGCGGACGCTGAGGCAAGCCTGTAACCCGGGCTGCAACTCTAAGACTGCAACACAAAGCCCGCACATTATTTGTGCGGGCTTCGCTGTTTCGGTGTGGACTACTGCGGTGTGATAATCCCGCCTACGGGCATGCTTTTGGGCAAAGTGCCGGGGCGCTTGAGGTGCATAGCTTCGGCGGTCATGTCGGTGTACTTGAGGCCGGCGCCGGTATTGAAGAGGACGATCTGGTCGGTGGGCTTCAGTTCGCCACTTGCTATAAGGGCGTCATAGGCTGCTGTTGCGGTTGCGCCTTCGGGCGAGAGGAAGATGCCTTCGTGTTTCGCCCAGTCGAGAATGCTGGCGAGGATCTGGTCGTCGGGATACGCTAGGGCTGCGCCGCCGGACTCGCGAACGATGTCGAGGATGATCGAGTCGGCGTAGGGCTTGGGAACGCGGAGGCCTGCGGCGAATGTGGCGGCGTTCTGGAAGAACTCGCTGGCGGGTTTGTGTTCCGCGTAGGCCTTAGCGATGGGAGCGCAGCCGCTGGACTGCAGCGCGTACATCTTTGGGCGTTTGCCCGATACCCAACCTAGCTGCTCCATCTCTTCGAAGGCCTTCCACATGCCGATGAGGCCAACGCCGCCGCCAGTGGGATAGAAGACGGCGTCAGGGTACTTCCAGCCGAGTTGCTCGACAAGTTCGTAGCCCATGGTCTTTTTGCCTTCGACGCGGAAGGGCTCCTTGAGGCTCGAGATATCAAACCAGGCCTGATTGAGCGGGACGTTGGCTTCCTTCTGGGCCTTCATGTTTTCGGCAACCATGCGGGCGCAGTCGGAGATCAGGCCGTCAACCATGGTTACATCGGCCCCGTAGACGATGCCTTCGAGATAGTTGGCGAGGGGGACGTCCTGCGGCATGAAGATGTGCGCGGTGATGTCGGCGGCAGCGCAATAGGCTGCTAAGGCGCCGGCGGCGTTTCCTGCGCTGGGAACGGCGAGGTGTTGGATGCCGTAGTGCTTGGCCATGGTGACGGCGAGGCCGAGGCCGCGAGCCTTGAAGGTGCCGGTGGGATTGGCTCCCTCTTCTTTGATAAAGAGGCCGGGGTACCGTTTGCTGTGGATCAACGGAGTCCACCCTTCGCCCAAGGTGACGGGCGTTACATCCGGGAGGACACTGCAGTAGCGCCACATGCCGAGGCTGGCCGGCGATGCGGCCGCGCGGGCAGCGATTTCGTCACGCTTCGCGGTCTTTTTCAGCTTCTCCATGTCGTAGCGGACATAGAGCGAACCAGCGCATAGAGGGCAGACGGTTTGAGGGGTGTCAGCAGAGATGTGATTGTGACAACGAGCACATTCGAGCGAAGCAATAACGGCCATATATTAGATGTTACCGGATTCGGGGTATTGGGGATAGGATATCCCACGGTGCGTCGAAAGGAGCTTGACGTGGCTGATACCTTCACGATTGATCCGGCCCGCACGGCCGTCTTGAGCATGGATTGTCAACTCGGCATCGTCTCCATCTACACGCGAGAAGCCAAAGACGCTTTTCTGGCTCGAGTCGCAAGCGTTCTCAATCATGCTCGCTCTACCGGCATGACCATCGTCCATGTCCAGGTAGGTTTTCGACCGGGACTTCCCGAGATAAGTTCTCGGAATGCCCTATTCGGCGCCGTTAAGTCTCCACAACAGCATCAGCAACTATTCCGTGAGCCGCTGGGAGCGATCCCGGATGCCATCGCACCACAAGCCAACGAAATCGTTATAACCAAGCGCCGCGTCAGTGCCTTCGCCGGCACAGACCTCGCGTATGATTCTTCGCGCGAATGACATCGACACCCTGGTTCTTTACGGCATCGCGACCAGTGGTGTCGTCCTTTCCACTCTTACCGAGGCTGCCGACGCCGATTACCGTCTTGCGGTCATCAGCGATTGTTGCGCTGATCTGGATTCGGCGCTTCACGATTGCCTTATCCAGCGATTCTTCCCGACGCGCGGGTCGGTGTTCACGGCTGAGAGTTTTATCGCCAACTCATCGAGTTAAGGTCGGGGGATGGTCGGTTCAGGGTCAGCGATTCGAAGATTTCGCCAGCGAGAACGTCAATAATCAGCTCATTCTAAAGCAATTATTGGTAACCACAGGGTAAATTTACCCTACATCGGATTGCGCCGTGGTGCGATTTTAGGCTGCGGTTTTGCACCGATCGATATCGAATCGCGATGGAAAAGCCTCTTCTTGGGTGATCTTGCCGACACAAAAGAGCCTGCCCTGAGAATTGTGCAGCGATCCGGCGAAGAAAGTGTTGCCAATCGTACTTCAATAGGCATACTATCCGTTTCGGTTTGGTGGAGTTCGCGGTAATCGCGCCCTCTGCAAAACAAATTCAATTGCATGAACAGCTTCCCAACAATATTCGTATCGGTTTGAGTTTCATAACCAACTTCCTGATGAGGCGGTTAGACCTCTCAGCGCGTTTTGGAAGGAAAAAGATATGGCATGGTACGCCTATTGCATTGCAGAACGACAGGCTTTTCCGGAACTTTGCCGGCACCGTCGCCCCATGCCCCTGACCGGGGTTTCGGGCATGTTCGGTAACCAGACGTTCCTCTTTCCCGCCAGTGATCTTGCCGTCATCGTCTCCGAACACAGTGCGGAAGACAGTGCACGGATGGACCAGCAAGCGGCCAAAGATCACGCTCGCGTCATCGCAGATTGCTTCAAGCTGTCAACCGTACTTCCCTTCCGCTTCGGCACAACGTTTCAGGATGACGACGCGCTGCGCCGTTCGGTGCGATCGAATCAGCGTCACTTCCAGGCCAACGTCGAGCGCCTGCGCGGCAAAGCCGAGATGCATTTGAAGGTCCTGGTAGATGACATCTGCCCGGGCAATGCTACACGCGACATGACCGTGGGCCAGCAGTATCTGACCAGCCTGCGGGAGAGCGCGAGCCGTCAGCGGGAGCGCCAGTCGAAGGCTCGCGCGCTTTCGATCCAGATGCACCGCATGTTCCTTCCGCTGGCGGAAGAGATTACGTGCAAGCGGATGGACACCGGCAAGATGCTGCTGGACATCGCTCACCTGATCGATAACAAGACGGTGGAGCGGTATCAGAACAAGTACACCTCGGCCACTCAGGAGTTAAAGGACTGCCGCATGCAGCTCTCCGGCCCCTGGCCTCCGTACCACTTCGTGCACCGCACCACGCCGCAGCACCAGCACAGCGCCTAAAGCATTCCGACGACTCCCCTCAGCCCCTCGCAGATGCGAGACCAAGCCGAGGGGAGTTTTCTGTGCCACTCCCCTAACCTGCTCATTTTTATTGGCTTCCGCGCGAAACTCGTTAAACCGAGCCACCCTTTGCGCCTTCCCGCGCATCGCATAAGGAGCCGCAATATAAAGTCAAAGCAGTGTCTGTTTTTCCAAATGGCAAGTTTCGCAAGGAGAACGTGGAAATGAATCGGTATACCAAAGTTTTTGCTGCCCTGATCGTAGTAGGTGGACTGAGTGGATTGGGAGCAACCCTTTACGGTCAAGAGCCAAATCCGACCGCGCAGATGGCGAATCCACAAGAACCGCAACAGCCTGAGAAACAGGACAACGGAATCTATCTTTATCGCGTGAAGGTAGTCCAGCGCGATCTGGATGCGGTGAACTACCTTCACCGCAATGGCTCGACCAACATCGCCTTCAAGGGCACTACTCTCCTTCCCATGGCGAAGGGGCAGGCTAAGGTGACGAGCGAGCGCGGGGGAATACACATCGAAGCCAGGTTTCAGGGCCTCACCCCCGCCAACGGATTCGGTCCGGAGTATCTGACCTACGTTCTCTGGGCCATTACGCCTGACGGCCGCCCAAACAATCTCGGCGAAGTGCTTCCCGCCGGAACGAAGAACAATATCGACGTGACAACCGCGTTGCAGTCTTTCGGCATGATCGTTACAGCGGAGCCATACTTCTCCGTGACTCAGCCCAGCGACGTCGTCGTTTTGCAGAACGTCATCATCAACGACAAGACCGCTGGCGTCCTTGAGAAGGTGAACGCACACTATCTGTTGCTGCCACGCGGAACCTATGCCCAGACCGAAGGATCGACTTCGAACCCGAATCCGATTACGCGAGACGAGAAGTCTCCGCTGGAACTCTATCAGGCAAACAACGCCGTTCGGATTGCAAAGGCTGCGGGAGCAGACAAATATGCCCCGGAGATCATGAAGGAGGCGATGCAGGATCTCCAGAATGCAACCTCCATCGACCAGAACAAGAAGGGTAACCGGATGCTCGAGGTCACGTTTGCACGTCAGGCGGTGCAGCGTGCTGAAGACGCGCGACTGGTGACTCTGCGGCGTCAGGCTGCGGAGCGCCAGTTGGACGCCGAGAACGCAAAGCGCGATGCGCAGACCCAGGCCCAGCAGTCACAGCTTGAAGCGCAGCAGGCGCAACTCGCAGCCGAACGTGCCAAAGTGGCGCAGGCCCAGGCTGACGCAGACCGCGCCCGCGCCGAAGCTGCAGCGGCTGAAGCTCAGGCTCGAGCCGCCGCCGCCAATAAGAGTGCGCAGGATGCAAACGCCGTTCGCGAGAAACTGCGTAGTCAGCTCAACAGCGTTCTCGCGACGAGTGAATCGGCGCGAGGTCTGATCGTCAATATGTCGGACGTGCTCTTTGACACCGGCAAGTACACGCTGAAGCCGAATACCCAGGTCAGCCTCGCGAAGGTGTCTGGAATTCTTCAGGCCTATCCGGGCTTGAAGCTGCAGGTCGAAGGCTATACCGACAGCGTTGGCAGCGATGAATACAACCAGAAGCTGTCGGAGAATCGCGCCGACGCCGTTCGCGATTTCCTGATAACTCAAGGGGTGCAACCGGACAATATCTCGGCCACGGGATATGGCAAGGCGAAGCCGGTGGCAGATAACAGCACCGCACAAGGCCGCTCGCAGAATCGGCGAGTCCAGCTGGTGGTATCCGGCGATGCGATTGGAGTGGAGCAGAGCAGCCCCGATTCTGCTCCAGCCCCGACGACACCGCAGTAATTGTTTCCTCCCGCAAGGAACGAAGGCCGCCTCGTGCGGCCTTTCGTTTTTTTGGATATAAGAGGTTATGGCATCTCTTCAGGGAAAGACTGTACTTGTCACCGGCGCAGGCTCCGGAATCGGCAGAGCAACCGCAATCGCTTTCGCGCGAGAGGGTGCGCGCCTGCTTATCTGCGGACGTCGTCTCGAACCGCTGGAAGAACTTCAACACACGCTTACGGCATCGGGTGCTCCAGCGGTCGCGATCTTTCAGCTCGATGTTCAAATTCGCGCTGAAGTCGAAGCGGCGATCGCCAAACTTCCGGCCGCATGGAAAGAAATCGATGTCCTCGTCAATAACGCCGGGCTCAGTCGCGGACTCGCCAAGGTGTACGAAGACGATCCGCTGAACTGGGAGGAGATGATCGACACCAACGTGAAAGGTCTGCTGTATGTAACGCGCGCGATCGTTCCCGGCATGGTGGCCCGCGGCAGAGGGCACGTGATCAATCTTGGCTCGACAGCCGGCTATATTACGTATGCGAACGGTGCAGTCTACTGCGCGACCAAGGCAGCCGAAAAAGCAATCAGTGAAGGACTCAAGATCGATCTGATGGGCACGGCTGTGCGCGTAACCTCAGTCGACCCCGGCATGGTCGAGACCAACTTCAGCAACATTCGTTTTCGCGGAGATGAGGAGAGGGCGGCAAAGGTCTATCAGAACATCACGCCGCTGCAACCGGAAGATATTGCCGACGCGATCGTATGGGCTGCGACTCGACCAGCACACGTCAATATCCACAATATCGTGATGACCACGATCGATCAGGCCAACTCGACGGTATTCCACCGTCGCGGCTGATCCAGCGTTCGGAGAACGGAACCGGGCTAGAGGTGAATCGACCATCCTAGCTCGGTCAGCTTCTCTTCGATATCGGCGAGCGCAATGGCGAGCGCTGATCGCCGGTGCGGACTTGAGGTCCGCTCGGAGAGAATGCGTTCCCGCTGCAACTCCAACGCCTGACGCTTGCGTTTTTGCTCTGCCGCTTCGGCGTGATTATCGGCAGCGACAGGTTTTGGAGCGGCAGCCTCATTTTGCTGTTCTTCCACGGATTTACTCTCCCATCCTCGCGACATAGGTTCATTCTACGCTGTAGCGAATTAAATAAAGAAATAGTTTGCATCACGCTCAGTCCATGGGGCATTTTTTTCACTGGGAAGCATCGAATCACCGGAGATGTCAATGCGCGCCTATCAGATCAAGCAATTCGGAGTCGACCACCTGGACCAGGTGGAACTGCCGATGTTACAAATAGCTCCCGGCACGGTGCTGATTCGAGTCCACGCGGTCTCGCTGAACTACCGCGACCTGCTGGTAGTGAAGGGACTCTACAACCCGAAGATGGCGCTCCCGCGTATCCCCTGCTCGGATGGTGCGGGCGATGTCGTCGCAGTTGGCGAAGGGGTCAGTCGTGTGCGCGTGGGCGATCGCGTCTGCGGCATCTTCATGCAGCGATGGATCGACGGGCCTCCCACAGCGGAGAAGTCGAAGGCAGCACTCGGCGGAGACGTGGACGGCATGCTCGCCCAGTATGCCCTGCTGCCGCAGGACGGCGTCGTTCTGTTTCCTGAGCACCTGAGCTACGAGGAGGCAGCGACGCTTCCCTGTGCGGGTGTGACGGCGTGGAATGCTCTTCACCATGCCGGTGTACCGTCGCATCCGATGAATCCCGGCGAAACGGTAGTCATCCAGGGCACTGGTGGAGTATCTATCTTTGCGCTGCAGTTCGCGAAACTGCTCGGAGCGAAGGTGATCGGGACGTCGTCCAGCGACGAGAAGTTGAAGCGCGCTTACGGCCTCGGCCTCGATGCGGGATTCAACTACAAAGAACGGCCCGACTGGTCAAAGTGGGTTATGGAGACCACAGGCGGACAGGGGGCGGATCGCATCATCGAGGTTGGGGGCGCGGGCACCTTTGGCCAGTCCCTGCGTGCGGCGCGTACCGGAGGGATGGTCGCGCAGATCGGCATTCTCTCAGGCGCAGCGGTCTCAGATTCCCTTGCACTGACGCCGATCCTGCACAAACAGCTTCACGTGCAAGGCATTTACGTGGGCTCTCGCGTTATGTTCGAAGAGATGAACACTGCTATCGCAAAGGCAAAGCTGCGTCCGGTTGTCGATCGCGTCTTCGCTGCTGATCAAGCGCAGGAAGCTCTTCTTCACATGCAATCGGGATCGCACTTCGGCAAGATCGTAATCCGCATAACGGAGTCTTGATACCAAGCGCATGGTTTGTTGACGAGACAAAACGCCCAGTGTGGCTCTGAACGCGGTGCAGTATCGTTTGCATATAATCGAAGGTGCGCGCCCGGAGGGTTGAAATCGCGGTGATTGTCGAGATTGAAGGTCTGCAAAAGATCTACGAGGGCAAGCAGCGCGTGGTTGCGGTGAGCGGCATCGATCTCAGCGTTCACGAGGGCGAACTCTTCGGCTTGCTCGGCCCGAACGGCGCAGGGAAGACAACAACCATCAGCGTCTGCACCACTCGAGCGTTGCCCACCGCGGGCCAGGTGAAGATCGCCGGCATCGACGTGGTTAAGACACCTGCCTTAGCGCGCCGTTGCATAGGCGTCGTCCCGCAGTACAACACGCTCGACCGTGCCTGCACCATCTTCGAGAACATTAACTTTCACTGTCTTTACTTTGGCTTCTCGCGCGCCGATGCGAAGCGCAGGACGGAGCAACTCCTCTCTCAATTTCATCTCACGGAGCGTGCCAAGGCTTATCCCTCGCAGCTTTCGGGCGGCCTCGCGCAACGCGTGCAGATCGCCCGAGCAATCGCACATCATCCCAAGGTGCTCTTCCTCGACGAGCCCAGCGCCGGCCTAGACCCGCAGAGCCGCATCGCAATGTGGGAGGCCGTCAGCGGTCTTCGCGAGGAAGGCATCACCGTCGTTCTCACCACCCACTACATGGAGGAGGCCGATGAACTCTGCGACCGAGTCGCCATCATCGACCACGGCAAGATCCTCGTCCAGGACACGCCCGCCGCGCTAAAGGGATCCGTCGGAGCGCAAAAGGTGTATGAGCTCGATCTGCGCAGCGAGGAGAATATTCCCGCATTGATCGGGAAGCTTCAACAACTCTCGGGCGTAGCCGGCGCTGAAGCGACGCCCAAAGGAGTTAGAATCTTTGCTCACGGTGCGGAGGGCTTGCTGTCCGATGTTGTGCGCGAGGCAAACCCCTACGGCCTGCGCGATCTGACCATCACCGAAACCAGCCTCGAGACCGTCTTCATCCGGCTCACCGGACGAGATCTTCGCGAGTAGTTACCGAGTCTCAACGACACTCCTATGACCGAACTGGCCGAACTCGACTCCACTCACCCGCAGGTCAACCGCGACGCCGAGACCTCAAAGGTCACGCAATACGTTCGCGCCTTTGCCGGACTCTTCTTGCGCGATCTGCATGTCCTGCGGCGCGAGTTCTTCCCCTTCGTCATTCGCGTATGCATGAATCCATTGCTCTTTCTCTTCGTCTTCACCTACGTGATTCCGCACATCAATACGGGCGCCTCCATGAACCCCACCGGAGCCATTGCGGGTAGCGCCTTCAGTACCGTTCTCCTTCCGGGCTTGATGGCCGTCGCCATCATGTTTAGCGGCATCGCTGCTGTCGCGCTTCCGTTAGCCCAGGAGTTCGGCATCACGCGCGAGATCGACGACCGCGTGATGTGTCCGCTGCCTGTTCCCGCAGTCGCGATGGAAAAGATCTGCTTCAGCGCGGTGCAGAGCGTGATTGCCGCCTGCGTCGTCTTTCCGCTGGCCTACTACGTCCCCGCAACGCATCCTGTCACGCACGTAAGCAGTTGGCCATTCCTGATCGTCGTCGTCGCTCTCGCCAGCCTGACCGCCGGTGCGCTTGGTCTCACTATTGGAACCAGCGTGAAGCCGCAGCAGATCGGACTGATCTTCGGCGTCGTTGTAATTCCCATTACTTTCTTAGGATGCGTCTACTACCCGTGGGCCGCGCTCACTCATATTCGCTGGCTGCAAATTTTTGTGCTCGTCAACCCTATCGTCTACATGAGCGAAGGCCTACGTGCAGCCCTGACGCCAGCGCTGCCGCACATGAACCCCATCCTGATCCTGTGCATGCTTCTCGCTTCGTTCTGCCTGCTCACGTGGCTTGGTGTCAGGGGTTTCCTGCGCCGCGTTATCGGCTGACGGAAACTCTGGAGCCCGCCGACAGTTTCTTTCGCAGATCGTCAGCGATCAGCTGACCGTGAAAGCGGCCGTTCTCAATAAAGATCTCGTTGGTTCTCTCACCCGCGACGATCACGCCTGCAAGATAGATTCCGGGAACATTGCTCTCAAGCGTAGCGGGATCGCACACTGGGCAGCGGTCGTTCGATTCATCCAGTGTTACGCCCAAGCGCTCGATGAATCCGAAGTCCGGATGATAGCCCGTCAGCGCGAAGACGAAATGATTCGCCAAAGTCACCAGACCCTCCGGCGTGGATAGCGTAACGTCGTCCTCTGTGATGCTCGTCACGTTGCTGTCGAAGTAGGCCTTGATCTCGCCGTTCTTTACGCGGTTGTTGATGTCCGGCAGAATCCAGTACTTCACGTGGCGGTGCATGTGCGGCCCGCGATGTACCAGCGTCACTTTGGCTCCGTGACGCCACAGGTCAAGCGCCGCGATCGCCGCGGAGTTCTTGCCACCGATCACCAGCACGTCGAGTCCGTAGTACGGATGCGGCTCATGATAATAGTGCTTCACCTTGCTTAGATCCTCGCCCGGGATTCCGAGGTAGTTTGGCAGATCGTAATACCCGGTGGCGATCGCCAGCTTGCGCGCGCGATGTCGAAGCATGCGCCCGAACCGGTCCATGGTGTGAACGATGAAATCACCGTCGCTGCCGTCAACGCGCTCTACCGTCTCATACTGCCGAACGTCGAGCTTGTAGTGTTCCGCAACCTTGCGGTAGTACTCCAGCGCTTCATTGCGATTTGGTTTCTGATTAGGGCTGGAGAACGGCATGTTGCCAATCTCAAGCAACTCCGGCGTAGTAAAAAACGTCATGTGCGCCGGGTAGTGAAACAGCGAGTTACACAGGCAGCCCTTGTCCACCAGAAGCGCGGTAAACCCCGCGCGTTGCGCTTCGATCGCGCATGCCAGCCCCGTCGGCCCGGCTCCAATCACAAGCAAATCAACAATCTGTTCACCCAACTGTGACGCCGCAGCCTCGCCCATCCCTTCATTCTACCGAAGGCACGGAGCGGGCTGCCGACTCTTAGTTATCCAGCGTCACCAATTTATGAGCGATGGCAAACAGCGCGAGTTCCAGACGCGTTGACACACCGGTCTTATCGAAGATGTTCGAAAGATGCCGCTTCACAGTTTCTTCACTGATGGTGAACTGTTTCGCTACGTCCTTATTGCTGCAGCCTTCGACGATACAGGTCACCACCTCAAGCTCGCGCGGAGTCAGGCCGTAGGTCTTGCGTTCCGGAACCGCCGCGGCCTCCTTCATCAGGGCATTCAGCGCAGTCACCAGGTTTGCCACCCGCTCGCCCCCGATCCAGTAGTCGCCCGACAAAATGGCACGGAGCGACTTCGACAGGTCGCCCGCCACTGCATCCTTCAACACAATGCCGCGAGCTCCAATCTGCAACGCTTCGATAATCTGCTGCGTCGAGATGGTGCTGGTCAGCATGATGATCTTGACCCGCGGCGATTTATTCATGATCGCGCGAAGCGCCTCGAGCCCGGGTAAACGCGGCATCGCCAGATCGAGCAGCAGAATATCCGGCTCCAATTCAAGTGTCTGCGTAATCGCCGTATCGCCGTCCTCGGCTTCGCCGACAACCTCAAAGCCGGGCTCGCTCTCCAGCATGTTTTTCACGCCGAAGCGCACTACCGGATGGTCGTCTGCTACCACGATACGAATTGGAGCCGCCCCAACGCCTATGTCATCAGCCTTCTTCATTGCTTCCTTCATCCCGCGCCTTCTCCTGACACTCCGATGGTCCGGCTATTGGTTGATTTCGTGTGCGTTCAGCATACGCCGCAGCCGTTCGCACGCCACTAGGAATTCCTCCAGAGAAGCTACATGGTCATCACGAAGACCACGCTGTTCCATTGATGTTGCAAGTGTTTGCAACTCAAGGGCTCCAACCATACCACATCCGCCTTTGATCGCGTGCGCCTCCCGTTTATAGGCCGCGTCGTCTCCGTCGGCTGCCGCCCGCCGCATACCCGCAAGACGCCCTTCCGCGTCCGCCAGGCACATCGCATAGAGCTGCTCCAGTTTTGGTGGGCGCATTGATTCCGCGAGCTTGCGGTACACATTCTCATCCAAAATCGTGCCGCTTTTCCCGTTCGGCTCCTTCGCCACGACGGGAGTCGTCTGGAGACCGTTGCCGTGAACGTCTCAATCGTGAACGGCTTCTGGAGGAAATCATCGAACTGCCGCTCGGATCCGTCCTCCGGCACGCTCGCGCTCATAACCAGCAGCCGCGTCGACGCGCCGCAACCTGACGCAACTGACACGCCAACTCACCACCGGATGTTCCCGGCATCTGCAGATCGGTCAGGATCACATCGGGCAGCGAATGGGTCGTTTGAAGATAAATCAACGCAGCGTCGCCTGATTCAGCCGTGTCGACCGAGTATCCGGCCGCATTCAGCAACAAGGCGAACACGTCCCGGCTTACTTCATCGTCGTCAACAACCAGGACCCGCACCGGCATAGCGATCATCTTCCCCTGCGCAAAGACTACCAACTGACTGACCGTAGTACCACTCCTTTGCAGGATAGCGGTAAAGTAGTTGCCATGGCCCCGGACGAGCAGCAGGAGCAGCAAAGGCAGCCAAACGAAGGAACTCAAGCCTCTGCGGATCTCGCCGCCCTGACCGCCCGTGTGGCGTTGCTCGAGCGGCAAATCGCTGAGTGGCGAGGGCAACCCTACCAGCAGCCCGCACCTCCGCCGCCCCCCCTTCCCCCCGCAACACCACGCCCTGAACCAGCGCCGCCGAACTTCGCGATACATCTGCCCAAAGTGAAGGGATCGCTCGAAGACCGCATCGGGTCTCAACTATTCAGCCGCATCGGCATTGTGGCTCTTCTCATCGCAACGGCTCTGCTGCTCAAGTGGGCGATCGACAACCATTGGGTCGGCGAGTCAGGCCGTGTTGTTGCCGGACTGATCGCGGGCGCGGCCCTTGTCATCTGGTCGGAGCGATTTCGTCTTAAAGGATTCAGCGCGTTTTCCTATTCGCTCAAAGCGGTAGGCAGCGGAGTCCTCTATCTCTCGCTGTGGGCTGCGTTCCAGCTCTATCACTTGCTTCCCGCGAACGTCGTTCTCGGGGCAATGATCCTGGTGACGGCGTGGAACGCCTATATGTCGTGGTCGCAGAACAGCGAGGTGCTGGCAGCCTACGCCTTGGCCGGAGGCTTTGCGACTCCATTGCTGCTCTCGACCGGCGAGAACCACGAAATATTTCTGTTCGTCTACATTCTCGCCATCGACGTCGCCTGCGTGGCACTCGTTCGACTCAAGTCGTGGCCGAGACTGCTGTTCGGAGCCTTTCCCGCCACCGTCGCCTTCTTCATTGGCTGGTACGCCGAATACTATGGCGCCTTCAACGCAGGCCAGCCCGTGGAGATCACAACGGTCTTCATCGTCCTCTTCTTCTTCGTCTTCGTGCTTCCAACCATCCTTCCCAGCCGCAGCGCAGAAAAATCCGTAACGCAAATCACCGAAGTCTTTCTTCCGCTAGCGAATGCGATCTTCGTAGCCCTGGCGCTCTACTCAGTCCTTCAGGACTCCCATCAGCACGACCTGCTGCCGTGGGTCGCGGTCCTTCTCGGCGCTTTCTATTTGGGCCTTATGCGCCTGCCGCAGACGCGCATCGCCTCTGCCGTCCATCTGTCGTTGGCTGTCGTCTTCCTTACTATCGCGATTCCACTTAAGGCCAGCGGCCATTGGATCACAGTCGGCTGGATGGCCGAAGGCGTCGCTCTCCTGTGGATCTCCGCGCACCTGTCCGGCTCACCCTCACAAACTGATTCGCAACCTGCAGAGGCCGCTGTTCCTCGCATTCTGCGCCGACTCGCTCTCGCCGCGCTTCTGCTGGGATTCTGCGGGCTTATTATCCAGCCTTTCTGGCTCTACAACCAGATCGACACCGCATTCCTCAACAGCCGCTTCGCCACGGCTCTCTTCGGCATCGCAGCTTTGGCTGCCTCCACTGCGATCGCTCTCCACGCGCGTCAACACGACGACGGTGGGTCCCCTGGCTGGTCGGCGATCGCAGGCGCCTCAATCATCGCGCTCAATCTCATCGCTGTCCTGGCCTGCGTCCGAGAGCTTGAAACAGCATGGCGCCAAACCACCGGCAACTCAGATGCTGAACTCCAAAAATCTCTCGCGATCTCTGCATTTCTTATGCTCTATGGCGCGGGCTTGCTGGCCGTCGGCTTCTGGAAGCGCTCCGCCTTCATCCGCTGGCAGGCGCTGATTCTGATTGTCTTCACCACCGTAAAGACCTTCATCTACGACACGCGCAATCTCAGCCAGGGGTATCACGGCCTCAGCTTCCTCGGCCTCGGAGCCTTGCTGATGGCCATCAGCTTCGCCTATCAGAAGGACTGGCTCGCCCTGCGCGAAACACGGCATGTCGCAATCGGTGCGGACAGCGTCCCGAGCAACGACACCCCGAAAGAAGGAGCGAGCCATTGAAGTCCGCGCTACTGCTCGGCCTCCTGCTCTGGCAAGCCACGCCGGGCACAGAACCTGCGACCGCCAGTCCGCAATACTTCCACTATCAGCGAGCCGTCACCGTGTCTGCTGGCACCGGCCAGAGTTGCGCTGTCATCGACCCGCAGATCTTTCCTCACTCGGCGCCATCCTTGAAGGACCTACGCCTCTATCAGGATGGTCGTGAAGTCCCGTACGCCATAACCCTGAGCGCACCACAGCAACCCGACAGCGACACAGCGCGTGTCCTCAACCTCGGCCTTCGCCATCGCGACATCGTCTTCGACCTGGAGATGCCCAACCGGCCCTACACGGAAATCGCGCTTGACCTCGCCGGCCACGACTTCCTCGCCACCGCAACCGTCTCGGGCACACGCGACCCTAACTACTCCAACCAAACCAGCCTCGGCGAGTTCACTCTCTTCGACCTCACCTCGCAGCACCTCTCGCGCAACACAACGATTCACCTGCAGGAGACGAGCCTGCCCTATCTCCACATCGAGCTGGCCATATCTCCAGCAACCGGCAACAAAACTTTAAATGTCACGCCGGAGATGGTCGTAGGCGTCACAGTTCCACCAAGTCGCGAGGCGCAATCGCTCTACACGACTGCCGCCACATCCACGAGCATTGCGCAGCGCGGCCGCCAGAGCGTCGCCACCTTTTCCTTGCCCGAACGCATTCCAATCGAGCGCGTCTCCTTCGATCTGCCACCCGCGTACAAATCCAACTTCAGCCGCGACATCCGCATCACCGATCGTCCCGGCGGCAGTCCCAACGCCGGAAACGAAGAGCTTGCCGGAACGATCTTCCGCGTCCACCTCACTCAAGCGGGTCACGAGATTCGTCAAGAGCAGTTCAGCGTTCCCGCAACTCTCGGCTCGAACATGCAGAGCGCCGCGACAGTGGAAGTCGCCGTCGACAACGGCGATGACACGCCGCTACCCATCACCGCAGTCCGGCTCGAGATGCGCCAGCGCAAGATCTGCTTTGACACGTCCTCGACTCAGCCTCTGACCCTCTTCTACGGAGACTCGGCGCTCACCGCTCCTCAATACGATTACGCGCGACTCTTCTCACCATCGGTCAGCATGCACCCGGCTCAACTAGGCCCGGAGCAACCAAATCCGACGTTCCGCGAGCGCCCCGACACGCGACCACTCACCGAACGTCATCCGCATCTGCTCTGGATCGCTCTTCTGGTCGTCATCTGCATTCTGGCGATCGTGGCCTTCCGCTCCTCGAAGACGATGCATCACCATGGCTCTTAGCGAATAGCCGCATCCACTTCGCTGATCCAGTTTGGCGACTTCAGGATCTCACGCGGCTTCGATCCATCCGCCGGCCCAACCAGGCCATCGTTGTACATCATGTCGATCAAGTGAGCCGCGCGCCCATAGCCGATCCGCAGACGACGCTGCAGCAGCGAGGTGCTCGCCTTACCAAACTCAAACACCAGCCGAACCGCGTCGTCGTACATGGGATCGTTGTTGTCCCCATCAGAGCCGCCATCGTTCTCTTTACCCGTATCTTCTTTCGGACCTTCAAGGAAGCCGTGAACATACTCCGCTTCGCCCTGCGCCTTCCAGAACTTCACAACCTCGGAGATCTCTTTCTCGGTCACGAACGGCGCGTGCACGCGCTGCACCCGGCTGGTTCCCGGCGGCAGATACAACATGTCGCCGCGTCCCAGCAGAGACTCCGCTCCGTTCGAGTCAATAATGGTGCGCGAGTCCACCTTCGTCGCAAGGCGGAAGCTCATACGCGTCGGCACGTTCGCCTTGATCAACCCAGTAATGACGTCGACCGAGGGCCGCTGCGTCGCCAACACAAGGTGAATTCCGACAGCACGCGCCATCTGCGCCAGCCGCGTGATCGACTCTTCGACATTTGCCCGATCCAGCATCATCAAGTCAGCCAGCTCGTCGATGATGATGATGATGTATGGCAGCGGCTCCTGGTTCACGTCTTCAAACAGGTATTCGCTGCCGTGGTCGAACAGCTTGTTGAACTGATCGATGTTCCGCACATGGTTCGCCGCCAGCAGCTTCAGCCGCCGCTCCATCTCCCGCACCGCATTTCGCAGAGCATTTGCCGCCAGCTTCGCCTCAGTAATGATCGGCGTAAACAGATGCGGAATCCCTTCGTACATCCCAAGTTCAACGCGCTTCGGGTCGACAAGGATCATTCGCACCTGCTCCGGCGTGCTCTTGAACAACACACTCATGATCATCGCGTTGATCGCGACCGATTTACCCGAGCCGGTCGAACCCGCGATCAAAACGTGCGGCATGCTCGCCAGATCCGCCGTCACAATGCGCCCGTTGATGTCCTTACCCAGCGCAATGGCCAGCTTGCTCTTGCTCTGCGCAAAGCTCTCGCACTCCACCACATCGCGCAGCCAGATCGTCTCACGCTCATGGTTCGGCACCTGAATGCCCACGGTGCTCTTGCCGGGCATCCGCTCGATGAGGATTGACTCCGCCGCCATGGCAAGGCACAGATCGTCGGCCAAACCAGTGATCCGCGCAACCTTAACCCCGGCCTCCGGCTTGAACTCGAACGTCGTCACCACAGGCCCAGGATTGATCTGCGTCACCTGACCATCGACACCAAACTCAGCCGACTTCTCCACCAGCACCCGAGCCTCTTCGCGGAGCGCCTCTTCGCGCACTACCGTGTGCTCCTCATTGCGATACAGCAGCGACGAGGGCGGCAGCTTATATCCGCGCACGCTCTTGGGAACAATCGTCACCGGCTTGATGTCCGCATCCGCGCGTCTGCCAAAAGAAATTCCATCCGGCAGAGCCGCAGGCGTCGGAGGCATCGGACGGAGGCGTAAAGGACGCCCGTGGCTCCTCGACAGCTTTCTTCGCCGTCCGCACCGTCACGGAGGTCTTTACCGGCAACGCCTCTTCGCGGCGATCCTCCGCCTCAAAGCGCAGTCCCAGTTCATTGAAGTTCGATTCGTCGTCCACCGCACGTACCGGTGTCGCGGCCTTCGCGAGCACCTCAGCAAATGGCGCGGCAGCAGCGGCTGCAGTACTGAATGCCGTGACAGGAGGTGCATCCACCAGCGTCCGCGGCATACCCTGCCACATCGAGGCCGGCGCTCCCGCAACTGCACTCTCCTCATGCGGCACAATCGAGATCGCTTCAACTGGCTTCTTTCTGCTCAACCAGCCAAACAACCCGCTCAACAAAGTTGTGCTCTCGGGCTCCAAGCCTCTTGCGCTCTGCCTCTTCGGCCATCTCGCGCGCACGTCTCGCCTTCGCGTCAGCAAGTTCGCGTTTGCTCCCATACGACTCTTCGGTCTCAAGCCCCGCATCTGCGCGTCTGTTGCGCCGCTGCGCCCACCAGTCCCAAAGCCGTTGCACAAATCCGAACCGAACCGTCGCCCAATCTCGAGCCGTGTTGAAGGTAAACGTAGTCGCCAGATACAGCGACACCGCGACCATCAGCGTCAGTACAATCGCCGCACCAGGCAGATTCAAATAATGGACCATGAAGTCTGCCAGCAGCCGTCCCAGCGTTCCTTCTATCGGAAGTGAATGCCGCCACAGCAACGCTCCCGGCAGCAGCGCAATCGCCGCAGGCCCGAAGATCACCCACATTACCAGCCCGACCGTCTTCGCCAGCGGCGACCCCGCGGGCCGCGACCGCATCCAGCAGACACCCAGCCGCCCCAGCACCAGCGGAAGAAAAAACGCAGCGACTCCAATCAACTGGAGCGTCGCATCGGCAAAGTAGGCTCCCACCATCCCCGTCCAGTTGTGCGCCGGCCTGCCCTTAACATAGTGCCCCACCGTGTTGAATGAGGGGTCCGTCGGGGTATAGCTGGCGAGCGCAAGCAGCACCAACGTCGCAGCCACCAGTACGACCATCCCGATAATCTCATTCAGGCGTCGGTTGCGCGTCGGGGTCGAGACCAGTCGTATCGTCTTCATTGGGGAGCCTTCATTTGAGGGGGTTGCGCACGGCCTCGCTCAACCCGAACGCGCACACCAAGCCGCGAACCGGGCAAGTCAAACAGAGACCGCGAACCTCCAGAGCACCTCCGATTATCCCAGAGCGACCAACGGCCCGGGCCGGTAAAGTGGGAAATCCTCCTCCGGGGTATCCGAATGCAAACCCATCGGGCATCCCGTGCATCTATCCTTTTGTACTCGCCGCCGGGCCATTTCCCCGGCGGACCTTACAACCGGTTGGCAGGGGCGTGGGATTTTCGCGATTTCTCCTGCTTGCCGCCAGCGGAGGAGAATCGCGCACAGCTGGCGGACCCTGCACCAACCGCACCAACGAAAGACTTGAGGTTTCCATGGCAACAGACGAAGGCAGACAGCACGAGATGCAACTTGCACTCAACGCACTCATTAGCACGCTCCTCGACGGCCAGAAGGGCTTAGCCGACATTGGCGAACACCTTAAAGACCACACACTGAAGAAATACTTCCTCGCCGAATCGCTGAAGCGCGCGAGCTTCCGCGGCGACCTCGAAGAAGTACTCCATCAGAACGGCGTTCACGACATCAAGGAGTCCGGCACAACGTTGGGAACCATGAATCGGGCCTGGGGCGACCTGAAAGCGAAGCTGGGTGGCGGAGACCACACTCTACTTGAGACCGCCGAACGCGGGGAAGACGAGGCCAAGAAGGCCTACGCCGACGCTCTCGACCAAGATCTACCCTTACCCGTCCGCCAACTCATCGCCGAACAGCAGGCGCACATTCTCACCTCCCATGATTACGTACGCGACCATCGCAACGCGCTCGCGACCAAGTAGCACAAACAAACCGATCAAACTAAACTCCAGATAGGGGGCGGGTTCAACCCGCTCCCATTTTTTTAAAGAGAACCTTCCGCGAGGGAAGTACAGCATGATCGGACGCGTCCTTCTCTCCATCCTCTTTATGGTTGCAGGCAGCCTTCACTTTATTGCGCCGCGCCTCTATCTTCGGATCATCCCTCCATACCTGCCCGCACCGCTTGCTCTCGTCTACATCAGCGGAGCTGCTGAGATTCTAGGCGGCGCAGGTCTGCTCATTCCCTCCACGCGCCAGGCCGCCGCATGGGGACTCATCGCGCTGCTGATCGCAGTTTTACCTGCAAACATTTACATGGCGACTGCGCATTTGTCTGCACCCGGCATCATGGGACAGAGCTGGGCGCAGTGGCTGCGCATTCCTTTGCAGCTTCCTCTCATTTACTGGGCGTGGCTCTACACGCGTACGCGGTAGAAAACAAAGCGCCGCCCCAAAGAGAAATTGCAACAAAATGCAGCATTTCTACTCGAAGGTGGAAATTCGCTTCCACTCACAAAACCCGCGTCTTTATTGATGATTTTTAATTCCACATTTCGTGATGTTGAGGTAGATTTGCTCAGAGAGTCTGACGAGGACTTAGAGGATTTAGATATGAAAGTTGCGAATCAAACCGCGCTGAATCGGGAGCGTGGTTGAACGAGCTACTAGTACCGATCCTGAGCGGTACTAGTGTCAGAAAGGCTTCGTAAGAACGATGACGATCGTTCGCACGAAGCCTTTCTTGTTTCTTCAACATCACAAGGTCAGGAAGCTCAGTAGCCCGCGTGGTGCAATCCAAACACGACCACCGAAGCCACCAGGCAATAAATCCCGAAAAGATACCAGCGCCCTTCCTCCAGCCAACTGCTCAGCCACTTCAGAGCGACCAACCCCGCCAGAAACGCGAAGAACGCCCCCAGCAGCCCGGTCATCATGCTTCCATGCAGATCGATCGGAGTACCTGCCGCCATAGCCTCGTGCGACGCCTTCACCAATCTCAGCACCTCGCGTCCCACCGCTGGTGGCGTCAGCACCACGGCCAGCGCGAAGCTGAACCGCTCAGCCCGCTCTTTGCTTGCGCCCGTCAACATGCCCGTCGAGATCGTCGCTCCCGATCGCGAAAATCCACGGAAGGGCAGGCACAACCCCTGAATCGCGCCGATCCATCCTGCCTGACGCATCGTCACGCTGTCGCCGTAGACCTTCGGATGGTCACCCATGCGCCGCTTCTCCATCAGTCCTGCAAGCAGAATCAATAAGCCCGCAGCCGCGAGTGCAGGCGCGATCAGATCAAGCCGCCCGAACAGCAGTTCGATCTCACCCTTCGAAGCTCCTTTGAACGCTGTCTTCTCAACAACCTTGATAATCACTTCCCCAATGATCGCTGTCAGCGCGGAAGCCCAGATCAGCCGCACCATGAACCGCTTGAACGCATCGCCACTTGAGAAATAGGTCTTCTTCCATTGGTTCCAGAAGTATACGATCACGGCAAACATCGTTCCCGTGTGCAGCATCACTAACAACAACGTCATCTGCGGTGACGAAGGATCCAGCCCCATCAGCTTTTCGGCAACAACCACATGGGCAGAACTTGAAACAGGCAGCAGCTCGGCGAGCCCCTGCACAATGGCCAAAAGTATTACTTTAAAAATCGGCATACCTCATCCTAAATGTTCGTGGTGAATATCGTGTTTCACTCTGTAGCTTGGAAGATAGTTCCAGAAGAAGAGAAACCTGCATAAATACTAGCCAAAGCTTCGGCCACAATCACTAGGGCAGTACCTTTTCAAACACTGCCGAGGTCTTAATCCGTTCGTAGCCATCGCGAAGATAAAACCGGTGCGCATCCTCGCGTGTGCTTCGCGACGTCACCCTCACCACCCCAACTCCCTTTTCTTTACTCCACACCTCGACTTCGGTACACAGCCTCTTGCCGATCCCCAGGCCTCGCATCCCTTCACGCACCACCAGCCCGCCGATCAACGAATAGGGAACATACTGCAGATGATAGGTAATCGTCGCCTCAATCCACCCAACGACATCGCTCTCTACGCACGCCACGAACGCAACCTGATCGCCCGCGCGAGAAGACGCTCTCTCAATCTGCTCGGCAACCATCTCGACCGAAACCTCATACCCTAACTGTCGGCTGAGCTCCGCCACAGCCGCTGCGTCCTCACGCGAAATCACCCGCACGAGCAAATTGGCCGCACGCTTCACCTCAGTCCCTATCACTTCCATAGATTGGTATCCCCTGCGCCACCCGAAATGCGATGCTGTCCCCACGCGCCGCAAAATCTGTCTTCGGATAACGCTCCTTCAGATTCTGCGCCAGCGCCTGCGTCCTCTGCGCCGCTGCCTGCGATCTCTTGTGGTCTTCCTGAACCTCATACATCGTTACAACGACACCCTGCCGGTACACTGCGTTGTAGAGCGCCTCAGCCGCCTTGGGTCCATCCGGATACTGCTGCGCATACTTCTGATACAGCCCCGTCTCCATCTCCGGGCACTTCGGCAACCCCTGCCAGTCACCGCAAAGCTTGTTATCCAGCAGATCGTATGCCGCCTGCGCGGCCTCCTTGCTTCCCGGATACATCTTCATCACCTTCTTCATCTCGCCTTCGTATAGCTGCGGCCGCAGATAAGCCTCCTGCTCCTTGGCGCTCGGCAACGTACTGGCGTCGAACTTCTCCATCTGCCAGCGAATATCCGCCGAACGCCACGCCGCCTCTGGAGCCAGTGGCGAGCCCGGATAATACTGCATGATTCGCTTGTACAGCAGATGCGCCGCGGCAGCCGCACCCTTCGGCGCGTGCGGCTGCGCGGCCGCGTCTTCAAAGTTCGCCGCAGACCCATACAGGATCGAGTCGCCATTTGGGAAACCCGGCCCCACGATGCCCTTGTTCCGAATCCAGCCCGAAGCTGGTGTCACATTCGCGTCCTCGCCAAATATGGGCTTGTCGCGGTTATCCTCGTCTGCATCTTCGCCGACGTCGGTGTTCGCGAAGACCTTGACCCAAGGCCCGCTCGTCTCCACGATGACCACCTCATGCCCCGGCGTCACTAGCGAAATCTTCTGCGAATCCGCATCAGCCGCAACATAGACATTCGCATCGTGCACCACCGTAGCCCGCGCCGCGTTGTCATATTGTTGAGGCAGTTTCTGGCCCCTTGACTGAGCGCCATCCGCACCAGCCGAAACTAGCGTCGCCACAATACACGCCACCGAATATCGCAAGAATTTAGATCGCCGCATAAGACCTCAATTAGACGTCAGAGCCAATCCGCTGGAAAGCCACAGCCGGCCCACCTGAATTCTAGCCGCTGCCCCGGTTCCCGCTCCCGAAACCTCTCCGGGTTTCCTTGATCAGCATCAAATGCATAGACTTGAGCATATCGATCAAGTAACTGAACCTCTAAACCTATGGCCTTGGAAACACTAGAGAATGAGTCGAGCGCGAAGCGAAAGTTGATCCTTCGCGATGCCCTGACCTTTCTCGGCCTGATTCTCGTCACCATCTTGCTCTTCGTGATCACGCTGTTTCTGTTTCGCTCATTCGCCGCGCACCGCCAGGAACTGGCCAATCGCTGGTCGGCGCGGGGCAAGGACGCCATCTCCTCAGGCCACCCCGATCAAGCCATCGTCGCTCTCCGCACGGCCCTGTCCTACGCGCCGGGCGAACGTTCCTACGAGCTCCTGCTGGCTCAGGCGCTGGGCGACGCCGGCCACACCGAAGAATCCTACAACTACTTTCTTGGCCTCTGGGACACGCAGCCTGGCGATGGATTCATCAACCTTCGCCTCGCCCGCCTCGCAGCCCAGAAGAAAGACATGCAGTCCGCAATCAACTACTACCGTGCCGCAATCTACGGCACGTGGGAGGGCGACGGCACCGTCCGCAGGCGCGAAGTCCGCCTCGAACTGTCTCGCTATCTCATCGCGCATCACAACCTCAGCAGCGCGCGAACCGAATTGCTCATCGCCGGCGGCAACGCGCCCGACGACATGAACCTCGCCCTGACCCTCGCCCAGCTTCTCGAGCAGGCCGGCGCTCCCTACGACGCCCTGACTTACTATCAGAAGGTCCTGACCAAAGAACCACACAATCAAACAGCACTCGCATCCGCGGGCCGTCTGGAATACGAATTCGGCAACTTCGAAGAGGCGCACCGTCTGCTCGAACAAGACCTCCGCGAGCATGAAGCCGCCGCCACCCAGTCTCCCTTCCCTGCTGACCTCCAGCAAATGCTCGACACCTCCGGCAACATCCTCACTCTCGTTCCATCAAAAAAACTTCCTCCCGTGGAACGGATGACCCGTATCCTCAAGACCCGTGACATTGCAAAGAAACGCTTCGACACCTGCAAAGCACAGATCACCACAGCAAGCAGCCCCTCTTCACCCCTTCAAACTCTCGCAACACGTTGGACCAGCAAAGAAGCCTCGATCGACAGGAACACTCTCCTGAACGACTCTACCGACCAAGACTCCGTCATGAAGCTCGTCTACGACACCGAAATCCAGACCAGCCAGATATGCGGTGCACCGACAGGCGAAGACGCCCTCCTTCTGCTGCTCGCCAAGTCGCCGAAAGGTATCGAGCAGTGATCCACGAAGAAAGACAATCCGAAGCCGGAGCCCCCGGACAAGACCGCCGCGCAGCCCGCGTAGCCGCCGAAGAGATGATCGCTCGTATCGCGCCTGCCCGCGAAGAGCGCATCTTCCTTCTGCTCTCCATCTTCATCGGCGTCATCTCCGGCCTGCTGGTCGTCTCCTTCCGCATGGCGATCGAGTGGCTCAGCGTCCTGCTGCTAGGCTCTTCGCCGAACCCGCATCAGCCCAGGCTCATCATCATCCCTGCCCTCGCCGGACTCGTCATCGCCGTCCTCGCGCGTTTCGTCTTCCCCAACGTACGCGGCAGCGGAATCAATCAAACCAAGGCCGCGCTCTACATCCACAACGGATACATCTCCTTCCGCACCGTCATCGGCAAGTTCCTTCTGTCAGCCCTCGCCATCGGCAGCGGCCACTCTCTTGGGCCGGAAGACCCATCGCTGCAAATCGGCGCCGGCGTCGCCTCGCTCATCAGCCGCCGCTTCGGCATGTCGAAGGAGAAGCTGCGCATCTTCGCTCCCATCGGCGCCGCAGCAGGACTCGCCGCAGCCTTCAACGCGCCCATCTCCGCCATCCTCTTCGTCATCGAAGAGGTCATCGGCCAGTGGAGCGCCGCCGTCCTCGGCTCCATCGTCCTCTCCGCCGTCTCCAGCGTCGTCGTCGCCCGCTCCTTCTGGGGAGCCGAGCCGATGTTCCGCATCCCCACCGTCAACCTCCGCGACTCACGCGAGCTGCTCGCCTACGCCGCCCTCGGAGTCTTCGGCGGCTTCGCCTCCCTTCTGTTCGCAAAGTCGCTCAGCTACCTCCGCCCCAAACTCCGCAGCCAGCCCCAGTGGTCTCAGCTCATCCAACCCGCCATCGCCGGCCTTCTCGTCGGAAGCATCGGCTACTTCGGCCTCACGCAGGTCATGGGAGCCGGCTACGAAGCAATCGATCAAGCCATGCACTCGCAGTTCACCTGGCGAATGCTCCTCATCCTCGCGCTCTTCAAGATCATCGCCACCACGCTCTCCTTCTCCAGCGGAACCCCCGGCGGCATGTTCGCTCCCACGCTCTTCATCGGAGCCATGCTCGGCGCATCCGTCGGCACCTTTGAGAAGATGTACTTCCCTCACCTCACCGGCTCCATCGGCTCCTACGCGCTCGTCGGCATGGGAGTCCTCTTCGCGGCGTTCCTGCGCGCTCCCCTCACCTCCGTGTTCATGGTGCTGGAGGTCAGCGGCAACTACTCCATCGTCCTTCCCGTCCTGCTCGCCAACACCATCGCCTACGTCATCTCGCGCGTCCTGCAGCCGATACCCATCCTCGAACAGTTCACCATCCAGGACGGCCTCCACCTGCCCTCCATGGAAGAACTCCGCGAAGAGAGCAATCTCCACCTCGAAGACGCCTTACAACCAGTCACCGTACCCGTCCTTCAAGGCTCCGACAGCATCCCCGCCACCATCCAATCTCTCGCTCAATACGAAGACAAAACCGCGCCTGCCGTACTCATCCAGTGCAGCGATGGTCTCTGGTACGCAGCACGAAGAGAAGAACTCGAAGCGCTCTCTACCTCCAACAGCAACGATACGACCTCTGCGTCACCCGACAACACCCCTCCACCCGAACGCCCCGCCGCGACACTCGAAGAATATCTAGGCCCAGAACGCACACCCGTCCTCTTTCCCGATCTCCCGCTCTCCAGCTCTCTCCCGCACTTCCAGCGATGGCCGCTTCTCCCCATCACCAACCGCGCCATCCGCGGCTCGCTCGAAGGCGCAGTCTCCCTCCAGAACGTCCTCGACCGCTACCAGCAGCAGCGCGGTCGCAGCCACTGAATCGCAGCGGCTAAACCTTTTCCGCAGCCAGCTCCCCCTCCAACCGCTCTCGCAGCGCAGGCTCCAGATTTCCTCCACTCAGCACCACTGCCACCTTCCGAGCCTTCGGCAGCTCATGCGCGTGGAAAAGAGCCGCCGCCAGCGTTACCGCACCACTCGGCTCCGGCACCAGCTTCGTCGCCCCCAGCATCACGCGCATGGCAGCAAGAATCTCCTCTTCCGTCACCGTCACAATCCCATCGACGAACTTCAACACATGTTGAAAGTTCAACACGCCCAGACTCTGCGTTCGCAATCCGTCCCCAATCGTCCGCGTCGTCTTCTCCGCCGCCCACTCCACCAGCTTCTTCGAGTAGAAGCTCTCCTTCGCATCCGCCGCCAGCTCCGGCTCCGCTCCCCACACCTTCACATTCGGATCCGCCAGCCCAGCCTGCGCCGCCAGCTTCACCGCCGTTGCAATCCCACTCAACAATCCGCCGCCGCTTACCGGAGAGATCACCAACTCCACTCCCGGCAGTTGCTCCACAATCTCCAACCCGCACGTCGCCTGTCCCGCGATGATCTGCGGCGCATCATAAGGCGGAATCATCGCGTACCCAAACTTCGCCACCAGCTCCTCCGCCTTCAGTCTGCGCTCCGACGAAGCCGGGCCCACCTCGACAATCTCCGCGCCCAGCGCCCGCGTCGCAGCCTTCTTCACCTCAGGAGCGTTGTTCGGCATCACGATCACAGCTTTCGCGCCCAGCGCCCGCGCCGCATATGCGACACCCTGCGCATGGTTTCCACTCGAATACGTAATCACCCCACGCCCCAGCGCCTCAGGAGATAACTGCGAAACCATGTTGTAAGCCCCGCGCAGTTTAAAACTTCCAATCGGCTGCTCGCTCTCCGCCTTGATGTACAGATCAAACTCCGGCTCAGGAAACCCACCCATCTTCAACCGTGCCCGCTGCACTCGATACAGCGGGGTCCTCACCGCAACTCCAGCAATCCGTTCCTTCGCCGCCCGAATCTCATCCAACGTCACAAATTCGCTCATGGCTCTCCTCAACTGCCGCTGGAATAATAGTATCCGCCTGCGATGCGTTGGATAAACTGGCGTCGCCTCCACCGAGGCTGACGTCACCATGGTGTCTGCCGCTAGAAGATCCGCCCAATCCCAAAGAACCACTTGCGATGGTCGCTGTCCCCGATGCTGGCCCCGCCGAAGATCGGCCCGATCAGCGTCTTCATGATCACTATTCCCGCAACATCATTCGGAAGGTTTGGCGTTCCCTCAGCCGGGTTCCAACACCTTACCGATCTCATAGAGTCCACCGACATAGACCGAATCCCCGATCACCGGATTCAACTTCAACAGCTGGTGAAGATACCCCGCCTGCGCCAGAAAATAATCGCTTCCCAACAGCTCGCCCCGGTTGTAAGCGCTCAAACGCAGTGGACCGCCCAGCGAAAATCCCGCCAGCCCCAGATTCGTATCCCCAAAGCTCGTTCCTCCCGAACCGGTGCCGAAGAGAATCCCTCGCTTCCTGATGGGAATGAAGTGCTCCACTATCGAATCCCACTGCGAATATCCGCCCGAACCGATTGGGCTCTGCGTCGAATAGATATACTTCGTCAGAATTTCAGTACCGCGCGTCGGAACCTGAACACTGTCCTGCCCTAAATATTGAAACCTTACATTGCTCACCCACGGCGTTATGCTGAACGCCTGTTCGATCGGTGTCCCGATCCTCAACGTCTCGCTGTACCACTGATAGTCCTCGCCAAAACGCAACTCGGCCTTCGAGCCGAACCGATATCCGAGATCGAGACCAAAACCATTCTTCGCCTCGGTATACTGCGCCAGTTGCGAGCTGCCGGAATAAAACGCCGCCACAGTGTGCGCGTAGTATGCCCGCGGAGCAACAAAAGGTCCTTTCCCATAAATCAGCGGCTTATATAGTTCTCCGTCAATCCCCGCCACCTGCCCTATCGAAGCGTTCACACGCACCTCAGAGCCCGGCCCCGCCAAGCCGAAGAACGTAGCCCTGCCAGCCAGCCCAAGCTGAATATCATTCGCATCGTTCGACGAGAGAAATACGCCCATGTCCAAAAACGGAGGTCCATAATCTTTCAGCCTTGGCCGTACCAGCAGACCCGTTTGCCCATCCTTATCGATCATGTTGTAGCTGATGCTCGAATAAATTCCCGTCCCCTGCAGGTCTTCAATCGTGTTCTCAATCTTCTTCGTATCGATGGGCTTGTTCACATACTCGGTGAACTCATTCGCCACTTCCGTCTGCTGCACCCCGTGCAGTCCATAGATATCGATGAACTTGGGCTCCGGGACCGTAGTCCTGCGCCGCGCCTTCCGTTCCGCCAGATACGCCTGCCAATCGGCGTCGTTCACCGCATATTTTTCCAGCTCCGCGGCGTGCTCTTCCGCCACCTTCACACCCTGCGGAATAATCTCCGCACTCTCATCGAAATCACCCGACGTAAATTTGCTCACATCCGCTTTCAGCAGAATATTTGCACTCTTCATGCCGTTCAGTTCATTGTTCGCGATCATGATCGACACATTCCTGCCGGCGACGCCCAACAGCGAGTTCAAGCTCTTTCTGTCCACCGGTCCGGTATCCAGATACACTGCGATCACAATATCCGCACCCATCTCGCGCGCCACATTGACAGGCAGATTGTTCACTGCGGCGCCGTCCGAATAGAGCTGCGTCCCATGCTCCACCGGCGCGAACACTCCCGGTATCGACATCGTCGATCGCATCGCCTGCGCCAGCGATCCATCCTTGAACACATGCTCTTTACCCGTTACCATGTCCGTCGCAACGCAGCGAAACGGAATCGGCAGATCGTCAAAGCTCTTCAGGTCGTAGTACGGCAGCATCGTCTGGTCCAACAGCAATCCCACCGCCGCACCGGAGTTCAACCCATTCGGCAGACTGATCCCGTGCTTCAACCCAAACTCCAGTCGGTTCGGAAACGCCAGCTTGTCTTCTTTCCTTCGGTAACTCAAAGCTGGGAACGGCACCTGCCCACTCAACACCGCGGTCCAATTGATTCCGCCAACAAAGCTCGTTATCTCCTGCGGACTAAGTCCCGACGCATACAAGCCGCCGACCAGGCCGCCCATGCTCGTCCCGGCCACGTAGTCCACGGGAATATGGTGCGCCTCAATCCACTCAATAACGCCGATATGCGCAAACCCCAGCGCACCGCCGCCCTCAAAGACCAACGCCACCTTAGGCCTCGACGCAGGCATCACCACCGGCTGCTGCGCATCAGCAGTCGTGGGCACAGTCATCATCGCCATACAGAGATAAATCGGTAGAACCTTGGAACGCATCCCAAAGAGGATGGCCGCGCAAGAAACTTTCATAGTCAAAGGCCTCATCCAACAGTTTTGGCTGTTCGTTCCTACGGTGGCCTGCAGTGGGATTTCCGCTCTTTCAATCCTGCCGCATCCCAAGCCTACCCAATCCCTTGCCTCCAGTCACCGCAAGGGAACCAACGCGTATACCTCATTGCCGCCAGCCTTTACGCACGCGTGTACAACTTCGCCGTTCTGTCCTATCACACCCACAAAAAAAGACGCCCCGCAAAGGGGCGCCTCTTCCTACTTCAATTCTTCCGAGCGTCAGATCTCCAGAATCACCGGCATAATCAGAGGCCGTCGGCTCGTGCTCTTCTGGATATACCGCTTCAGATCGTTGCGAATCTTCTCTTTGATCACGCCATAATCGGCCTTCTCTTCAGCAGAAGATCCGTCGAGCGTCCGCTGCACCACTTGCCGGCAATCCGCAATCAGGCCTTCTTCAGCAATCGCCGTCCCGCGCATCACGATCTCCGGCGGATTCTCAAGCTTGCCCGTCCGCTTATTGATTTGAATGATCGGCAGTACGATCCCATCCTCGCTCAGGTGCTTGCGATCGCGGATCACGATGTCTTCCACAACATCCGTCGACGTCCCACCCGAGTCGATACAGACGCGGCCAACCGTAACCTTCCCCGTCTTCGTGGCCGAGTCCTTATCCACCTCGAGAACGTCGCCGTCCTCCAGCAGAATCGCCTTCTCCACGACGCCCATCGAAGCAGCCAACTCCGCATGCCGCTTCAAATGGCGATAGTCCCCATGAATCGGAATGAAGAACTTCGGACGCACAAGGTTGATCATCAACTTCAGCTCTTCCTGGCTTCCATGTCCGCTTACGTGGATCAAACCGGAGTGTCCATCATCGTGGATCACATGCGCATCGCGCCGCTCCAGGTGATCGATCATCCGGTAGATCGACTTCTCGTTGCCCGGAATCACGCGCGAACTCAGCAGCACCGTGTCGCCCGCATCCACCTTCGCAAACTTGTGGTTGTTCACCGCGGCCCGGCTCAGCGCGCTCATCGGCTCGCCCTGCGTTCCGCTGATCAGGATCAGCAGCTTGTTCGCCGGCGTATCTTTTATCTGCCCCGGATTGATCACCAGCCCCGCTGGCAGATCGAGATACCCAAGGTCCTGCGCAATCTCGGTCGAATTATCCAGCGACCGCCCGACAATCGCGACCTTGCGCCCATGCTGATACGCCAGCTCCATCGCCAGCCGTATCCGGTGAATCGACGACGAGAAGCAGCTGAAGAACAGCTTCTTCTTCGTCTGCGCAAAGATCTCATCCAGCTTCGGCCGCACCGCACGCTCGCTCGGCGTATAGCCGCTGCGATCCACGTTCGTCGAATCCTGCAGCAGCACCAGCACGCCCTGCTTGCCCAGCTCCGCAAACGCATGCAGATCGAAAGGCTTGTTATCCGGCGGCGAAAGGTCGATCTTGAAATCGCCCGTATGCAGCACCACGCCAACCGGCGTGTGAATCGCCAGCGCCACGCAGTCCACCAGCGAGTGCGTCACGCGAATCGGCATCACCGAAAACGGCCCCAGCGTCAGCCGACGTCCCGGAATCATCTCGATCAGGTCCGCATCATCCAACAGATTATGTTCTTCGAGCTTGCCCTCAACCAGCGCCAGCGTGAACTCCGTCCCATACACCGGAACATTCAGCTCAGACAGAATCCACGGCAGTCCGCCGATGTGGTCTTCATGCCCATGAGTCAAAAGGATCGCGCGAACCTTGTCGCGGTTTTCAGTCAAATAGCTGATATCGGGTACAACAATATCGACACCCAGCAACTCTTCTTCAGGAAACATCAACCCGGCATCAACGACAATAATGTCGTCCTGCCAGCGGATCGCCATGCAGTTCATACCGAACTCGCCGAGGCCACCCAGCGGAACAATCTTCAATTTATCTAGTGCCATCTAACCTTAAGCTTACCATCGCAGGCTCAATCCCTTGTGAACGCGGCACATGTACTGTATGGCCCGAGATCCGACCGGCGCTTCGCTTCAATAAGTCATCGGAGAGCAGACCAACATCCAATGCCAAATGGAAAAGAAAATCACAAGAACCCTACCTGACAGCGAAGGCGTAAAGTTCACAAAAGTTAGCACCTCCAGTTAGGCTTGGGTATCTAATCTCGTGTCTTGATACTGGAGTAACCCATGAACAAAGTCGCCGAGCATATCCACGGTTACACCTATGGCACCACCGCCGTCGCAATCTCGCCCGTCACGCTCCAACAACTGGAAGACCTGAAGGCCAGCGTCGGATTCACAGACGAAGACCAGCGCTATCTCCGACAAGCCGGCGAAGTCCTCGCAGACCAAACGAAACAGATCGTCGAGCACTGGCGCAACGGCATCATCGCCGGCATTCCGAATCTCGCCCGCCACTCTCGCTCCCTGCAAAACGAGCCGCTGCCCGACTATCGCGAGAAGAGCAACCTCCGCTTTCAGCAGTGGATCCTCGACACCTGTCTTCGTTCCTACGACCAGGACTGGCTCAACTACCAACAAGAGATTGCAATACGCCACACCACTCTCAAGAAGAACCAGACCGACGCCGTCGACTCCACACCCTTTGTCCCCTTGCGCGATATCGTAGGATTCATCGTAGTCATCAACGAAACCATGAAGCCCTACCTCGCCGCCAAGGGCCACTCCGGCGAAGAGGTAAACCGCATGCATCAGGCATGGTGCAAATCAATACAGCTCCAGCTTGCACTCTGGACCAAACCCTACACCGACGCACACGAAGCACCAAACGAGTGGTGAGCAGGAGAATTTGCGAGGTGAACGACATGAATCTTCGAATCGCCTTCTTGATTCCGCTTACCTTCTTTCTTCTCCATCCATCGCTTGCGCAGAATGATTCCGAAGTCGCACTAGCAGCTCCGCCGTCCGTCTATATCTCGCATGGGGCCTGCCCATTTGAGTGCTGCACCTATCGAGAGTGGTGGGCGACTGCTCCAGTAACACTAGTCGACAAGCCCGGCGGCACACAGGTCATTGCCACCCTGGCCAAAGGCGAACATGTTCAAGCCCGCACCGGCGAGGTGCACGTCAAACCGCTGCGCCTCGTAGCGACCCAGGACTACAGAAGAGCCCGCAATCCACAAAGGTGAGGTCTTCTGGCTTCTCGATCCTGAGGGCGAAGGCTTCTTTCGTATCTGGCTGCGTGGCAAAACAGAAGACTTTCCTCCGTCCCTCGACCTGAGCGACAAGGACCTCGATCGCCGCGTACGTCTTCACAGCAAATCCATCGAATGGTGGGCGCAGGTCCACACCAAATCCGGCGTAACAGGATGGACAATGCAGACAAATCTCTTCGCCAATCAGGATCGCTGCGGATAAATCCTCAACGCCCACTCATCGACGCACCCGGTTTGACCCCTCTCGCATCCGATATCAAAGATCAACGGTTTTCCCTCATCCACAATACGGAGGATTCCCATGCCCACCCCGGAACAATACGACGCAATCGTCATCGGCAGTGGTGAAGCAGGCAAATGGATGTCTTGGCACCTCGGCTCGCAAGGACAACACGTCATCAACATCGAAGACAAGCGCATCGGCGGAGCATGCCCCAACGTCGCCTGCCTCCCCAGCAAGAACGTCATTCATAGCGCCAAGGTCGCACAGTACTTCCAGCGAGGCGCCGAGTTCGGCATGATCCACAGCGACTGGCGCGTCGATATGGCCGGCGTCAACGCCCACCGTCAGAAGATGGTCGATCACGACCTGCAGGTTCACCTCAACAACTACGCCAAGACTCATGCTGAGATCGTCATGGGCTTCGGCCGCTTCATCGCGGAGAAGACCGTCGAAGTCGCCCTCAACGCCGGCGGCACCCGCACCCTCCGTTCCGACCGCATCTTCATCGACACCGGCTCCCGCGCCACCATCGAACCCATCCCGGCCTCATCGAATCCATCCCACTCACGCACATCGAAGCTCTCGAACTCACCGTCCTCCCCGAACATCTCCTCGTCCTCGGCGGCGGCTTCATTGGCCTCGAATTAGCCCAGGCCATCCGCCGTTTCGGCGCACGCGTCACCATCATCGAACGCAACCCCAGCATCGCCCACAACGAAGACCCCGACGTCATCGAAGGCCTCCAGCAGCTCTTCCAGGACGAAGGCATCGAGATCGTCACCAACGCCAGCCTCACGCGCGTCGAAGGCACCTCCGGCAAAGCCGTCACTCTGCACCTCACCCAACCCAACGGGGAAATAACACTCCAGGGCTCTCACATCCTCGTCGCCACAGGCCGCACCCCAAACACCGATAAACATGGGCCTCGAACAAGCGGCATCAAGACCACACCATCCGGCCACATCCAGGTCAACGACCGCCTCGAAACCACCGCGCCCGGTGTCTGGGCCATGGGTGACTGCGCCGGCTCTCCTCACTTCACCCACATCTCGTACGACGACTTCCGCACGTCCGCGACAACCTAGCCGGAGCCAACCGCACCACCACCGGACGCCAAGTCCCCTCCTGCATCTTCATCGACCCCGAGCTGGCTCACGTCGGCCTGACCGAGAACCAGGCAAAAAGCAGGGTGTCCCCTATCGCCTCGCCAAAATCCCCATGCTCGCCAATCTTCGCGCCATAACCCTCTCCGAGACCCGAGGCTTTATAAAGGTCCTGATCGCCGCATCCGAAGACGATCGCATCCTTGGCTTCACCGCATTTGGCGTCGGCGCCGGCGAACTCTCCCCGTCGTCCAATTGGCGATGTCTCGCGCCAATCTCCCCTACACCGCAATCAGAGTCCCTCATCGTCACCCACCCAAAACCATCTCAGACGGGACTCGTCAGTCTGCTCTCCGACCAGTCCCGCCTCCTCAACTCCACGGCGGCTCTCCACCACGCGTGGCAGACTGACCTACCGAAAAATGGTTTCCACAGGAAATATTCAAAAAAGTTGGCGTGTTTTTAGCAGTGCCAAAAAGTAGTGTCTTCAACTCACCACATTACCACGCAAGTCACCACAACTTCACCACGAATTACCACCACGAATTAGCGCAAAATGTCCTCTAACACCAAGGAAAGCTCAGTCTTCTCATCCCGATATTTAACAATCACCGGAGCCGCCAAACTCAACCCCCACTCCGCGCCCTTACCCTTTGAAACCGCTCTCGATCCCGGCACAACCACCGCGCCCTCAGGAATAATCAGCGGCATCTCCGCCGTAGCCTTATAGATCTCGCCCTTCACCAGGTCATACACCGGAGTTCCCCGCGTCAACACCGTTCCCGCCGCCAGAACCGCGCGCTTCCGCACCACCGTCCCCTCATAAACCCCAGTATTCCCACCAATCAAGCAGTCATCTTCAATAATCACAGGGCTCGCGTTCACCGGCTCCAGCACTCCGCCAATCTGCGCCGCCGCACTCAGATGCACCGCTTCCCAATCTGCGCGCAACTCCCCACCAGC
This sequence comes from uncultured Acidobacteriaceae bacterium, assembly GCA_963754765.1. GTDB lineage: Bacteria > Acidobacteriota > Terriglobia > Terriglobales > Acidobacteriaceae > Edaphobacter. Next base: position 255,759 of record CAVWHJ010000014.1, read on the forward strand.
GCATGCGAGTCCACCATCGTCCCCTCATCCACATACGCCCCACATTCACATACGACGGCGGAATCACCGCAACGCCCTTCGCAACATACGCTCCCGTCCGCACACTCACTCCACCCGGCACCACCCGCACACCATCCGCCACCACAAACTTCCGCACCGGATACGTATGCTTATCAATAAAGCGCAGCGTCTCCGCCGCCCATCTCCATCATCGTCCCAATGCGAAACCCCAGCAGAATCCCACGCTTCACCCACGCATTCACCCGCCAACCCAGCGGCAAGCGAAGCATCCGGCTCCGCGGCCCGCAGCTCACCAGCCTCCAGCTTCCCCCGCAACTCAAAAAAAGCCGTCTCTGCCTCAGCATTCCCAATCGCCGCCGCACCCTGCGCAAACCAATGTTCAATCCCGCTCCTCAAACGTCCTTCAACACTCACTCCAGTCATCTCTCTATCATTGTGAAAAAACATCTCAACGCATCTAAAACATCCGAAGATCTTCGCCCGTCGCAGGAACACCCAACCAGCATTCCCAACTCGCCCACCATCCGCTCCAGCTTCCTCCGCGTCGCATCCGACACCGGAACCATCGGCAACCGCAGCACATCCTCTCCGCGCCCCAGCATATGCAGCACCGCCTTCACCGGAGCCGGACTCGCCTCCCAGAAGTGCGCCTGCATCAGCCGGAAGAACTGCCGATTGATCCGCCTCGCTGCCACCCAGTCGTTCTCCAGCGCAGCCTGAACCATCCGCGCCATCTGTCCCGGAATCACATTCGATGCCACCGAAACCAGCCCCGCCCCGCCCAGCGCCAGTATCGGCAACGCCAGCGCATCATCTCCGGCAAACACCTTGAAGCTTCGCGGCACAGTCGTCAGCAACTCCGTAATCTGCGCCATATTCCCGCTCGACTCCTTGACCCCAATCACATTCTTCAACTCCGCCAGCCGCAGCACGGTCGCCGGCTCCAGGTTCGCCCCCGTCCGCGAAGGAATGTTGTACAGCAGCACCGGCAGCTCCGTCGCCTCGGCAATCGCGCGGAAGTGCTGATACTGCCCCTCCTGCCCAGGCCGGTTGTAGTACGGATTCGCCGTCAGAATCCCCGTCAATCCATGCACCTGCGACAGCTTCCTCACCCGCGCCACCGCCTCATGCGTCGCATTGTGCGTGCATCCCGCAAACACCGGAACCCGCCCCGCCGCCGTCGCAACCACGACCTCAATCACCCGCAGCCACTCCGCCTCAGTCAGCGTCGAAGCCTCGCCGGTCGTCCCGCACGGAACCAGAAAATCGATCCCGCTCTCAATCTGCCAGTTCACCAGCGCATGCAGCGCAGGTTCGTCTACGCCGCCGTCCCTGTCGAAAGGGAGTTACCAGCGCCGTTCCACAACCCATCAATTCCATAATGATTGCAAGTTTACCGCGTCAGGATCGTCGATTTCACAGCAACGCAACACATCCTCCTAAACAGCAGACAAAAAAGGCCCCGGCGATCTCTCGCCGAGGCCTCTGGTCATTGCTAAGCACTATCCAAACCGATATAACTCCGACGGAACATGGAACTCCGGCACATGCAGCGCAGCCGCGCCATTCGCCGCTCCCGGAGGCATATCCATGCACTTCACAAAGGCCGTCTGGAACTTCTCCATCTCCGCCTTCGTCCCCACCGTCACTCGCACATAGTTCGGCATCGCCGACCACGTACGTCCAATCGCGACATTCTCCTTCAACATCGCCGCCTGGAACTCTCGTCCCGGCCGACTCACATCCACCATGAACATATTGCCCTGCGAACCCGGAACGATCTTGTAACCATGCTTGGTCAAAAACTCCAGCGTCTCCGTCCGGATATCCGCGTTGATCTTCTTCCGCAGCGGCACCAGATCCTTATCCTGCAGACTCGCCCGAGCCGCAGCAGCGCTTGTGATCGAGATGCTCGCCAGGCTCTGGCTCGGCCCGCCGACAACATTGAACCGCTCAATCAGGTCCGGCCTCGCAACCGCAAAGCCCGCACGAATACCGGCCATCCCATAGATCTTCGAGAACGTCCGCATCACGATCACGTCCTTATCCTGCGTCACCAGATCGATGCACGACTCATCGTTCGAGAAGTGATGATAAGCCTCGTCGATGATCACCACCGAACCCTTCGGCTTGTTATTCACCAGCCACACGATATCTGCCTTCGGCGTCATCGTGCCCGTCGGATTGTTCGGATTCACGATGTAGTACGCGCCCGGCGAAGGATGCGCCTTCAACATCGCCTTCACGTCATGCGCATAGGTCGCGGTCAGCGGCACCGGATACTTCGGAGCCTTCATCGTGTCGGCCGCGCGCGGACCCTGCTCATAGCTCGGGTCGCCATAGACCAGCGGCTTGTCCGGGCCAATGTTCGACATCAGCGCCAGATCAAGCGGTCCGCTCGAACCCGGGAAACAACGCCGAATAATCCTTCTTCAAACCAAACTGGTCGTTGAAGACGTCAATCGTCTTCACATACTCGTCAAAGTGATAGCGGCCGCCCAGCGACGGCCGTGCTACATATCGCCGTCAGCGCGGACTGCGCCGGCCCCAGCGGGTTTTCATTCGAACTGATGATGACCGTGTCCGGCGAAAGCTGCTGCATACTCCGCGCCATCGTCGGTTTGGCTGCCGGTGCTGGTGCTGCGTGCGCGCTGCCTGCTGCATCGCCGCAAAAGCCGGGAACGAAGTAGCCGCCGCGCCGAGGCCGCCCCAAGAATCCGCATAAACGATCTGCGCGAAACGCCTTGCGTCATATCGGAATTCATAAAGGTTCTCCTCGAAGGTCTAGATGTAGATATGCGGCGCCGCGGCGACAGAAGGAAGACGCCAACTGAGGAATCAGACATCAGCTAAATACTTCCTGCAAAAACCGACTCGCCTTGCAGAAATTATTCTGTTGGAAACTATTGGGATGAAGACGAACCGGGGTCCGATTGAGATTCAATTTACTGCGAATTTCCTGCAAATACTAGACGAAATTCTGGCCGCAATCTTGCCCGAGTGTAGGAAAAGCCGCTGACAAAACACGCTCAGCGAGTCCTTACGTGGACAAACGAAATCGCTGGCCCGAGTAATGACCCGCTCTGGCCGCGCAGCCGGCGGGTCGCCGATCGCTAAACCCACTCACCCTTGCGCATCAACGGCTCAGCCGTGCCATCCGCAGCTACGCCATCCACATCCATCTCACCCGACCCGATCATCCAGTCCACATGGATCAGGCTCGCATTCGCACCCACCGCCGCCAGCTGTTCCGCATCCATCTTCTCGCCGCCAATCGATGCACGTCGAATACGCCTGCCCCAGCGCAATATGGCTCGCCGCATTCTCATCGAACAGCGTATTCCAGAACAGCACGCCGCTCTGCGCAATCGGCGACGAGTGCGGCACCAGCGCAACCTCACCCAGCCTCCGCGCACCATCATCCGTGCTGATCAGCCGGTTCAGCACATCCTCGCCCGCCGTCGCCGTAGCCTCAACGATCTTGCCGTTCTCAAACCGCACCGCAATATTCTCAATCAGCGTGCCCTGGTGCGACAGCGGCTTCGAAGCCCGCACCGTCCCATTCACCCGGTCCTTATGCGGAGTCGTAAAGCACTCCTCCGTCGGAATATTCGGCTGGCAATAAACGCCATTCCCAGCAGTCGTCCCACCACCCGCCCACAGATGCTCGTCCGCCAACCCAACCGTCAAATCCGTCCCCGGCCCTTTGAAGTGCAGCGCATAAAACCGCTTCGCATTCAGCATGTCCATGCGCTTCTTCAGCCGCGCGCCATGCTCCTGCCACTCCTTCACCGGATCATCCACCGCAACCCGCGAAGCCACAAAGATCGCCTCCCACAGCTTCGCCACCGCAATATGCTCCGGCTCGCCCGGAAACACCAGCTTCGCCCACTCCGGCGTCGCACACGCCACAATCGTCCAGTTGATCTCGTGCTTCGTCATCAACTCCATCGCCGGCTTGCCCGCCTTCGACGCCGCAATATTCGCCCGCGACACCTTCGCCGGATCCTGCTTCGCCAGCAACGCCGGATTCGCTCCCGCAATCGCCAGCCGCGCCGCGCCACTCTCGGAAGCCCGCCGCAATCCCATCATGCAGCCACGTCGGCGCATAGTCGAAGCTCGCATCCGCAGCATACTCGTAGCGCGCCAGCACGCTCGGATCATCGGAATAGAACGTCGTCACCAGCAGCGCCCCAGCCTTATACGCATGCTCCGTAATCCTGCGCGCCAGCGGCAGCGCCTCCATCGGAGCGGACATGATCAACTCTTGCCCCGCGCGCAGTCCCAGCCCAACCTTCACCGCAACCTCGGCCAGCCGGTCCAGCTTCTCCTCAAACGTCAGCTCCGCAAACTTCTTCGTCGCCGCCATCTCCATCACGCTCATAACATCTCCTCGCAACCCAAACTAAATCTCTGTATAAACGTCCTGAAAGTCGTAACATCCCGTCCGCGACGACAGCCACTCCGCCGCCCTCACCGCACCCTCCGCAAATCCGCGCCGCGAAAACGCCTCATGCGTCAGCACCAGCCTGGTCCGCGTCGCTCTTCGCCGTCAGCGTGTGGATGCCCATCACATCGCCCTCGCGCTTCGCCTCAATCGGCACCTTCCCTAACCGCCGGCCGCAGCCTCCACCACCTTCGCCAAACTGATCGCCGTACCCGACGGCGAATCCACCTTGCTCACATGATGCGTCTCTTCAATCGAAAACACATAGCCCGCCTTCTTCAACTCCCTGCCCATCGTCGCCGCCATCTTCAGCATCACCTGCACGCCGACAGAGAAGTTCGTCCCATACAGCAACCCCGCCTGCTTCCGCTCCGCCAGCCCGCGCATATCTGCCAGCTTGTCATACCAGCCCGTCGTCCCAACCACCATCTTCGCGCCCGTCGCCAGGCACGCCCGCATATTCTGTACCGCCGCCTCAGGCGTCGTGAAATCGATCACCACATCAAACCCGGCACAAAACGGCGGCGTCAGCGCCGAAGCATCCGCATTCTCCTTCGCATCGAGCACATTCACGCTATGGCCGCGCTCCGCCGCAACCTCCGCCACCAGCTTGCCCGTCTTGCCCGCTCCCAAAACCAATATCCGCATCGTGTGCCTTCCTAAGCCTTGCTTCAACTGAACTCGGTTCGCCACATCGAACACCGTCTCATCCGGGTTCGCAAAGAAGTGCCCATGCAAACTCCGCACCGCCTCCTCGACATCCTCCTCATCGATCATGAAGCTCATGTTGATCTCGCTCGCGCCCTGCGAGATCATCCGCACATTCACATGGCTGATCGCGCCAAACACCTGCCCCGCAATGCCGTTATGCCCGCGAATATCCTCGCCCACCAGGCACACCAGCGCCTTGTGCCCCTCCATCTTCACATCCGCAATCTTCGCCAACTCCGCGCAAATCTCCGGCAACTGCTGATTGCTGTCCACCGTCAGCGAGATGCTCACCTCGCTCGTCGACACCATATCAATCGCACACTTGTACTTGTCGAAGACATCAAACACCGCCTTCAGATACCCATGCGACATCAACATCCTGCTCGCCACCACATCGATGATCGTCAGCTTCTTCTTCGCCGCAATGCTCTTGAACGGGCTCGCGCACCTCGCCGCCATCGCCGTAATCTTCGTGCCTTCATTCTCCGGATTGCGCGAGTTCAGCACCCACACCGGAATGCTCTTCTGCACCGCCGGCAAAATCGTCGCCGGATGCAGCACCTTCGCCCCGAAGTAAGCCAACTCCGCCGCCTCCTCAAAGCTGATCGTCTTCACCCGCAGCGCATCCGGACAGATCCGCGGATCCGTCGTCATAATCCCGTTCACATCCGTCCAGATCTCAATCGCCCCGGCATGCATCCCGCCGCCCACCAGCGCAGCCGTATAGTCGCTCCCGCCGCGTCCCAGCGTCGTCGTAATGCCCTCCGCCGTCGACCCGATAAACCCGCCGATCACCGGAGTCTTCCCTGCCTCAATCAGCGGCAGCACAATCTCCGCAAGCTTCGCCTCAATCGCAGCTCTCCTGCGGCACCGCCTTGCCATAGCTCGCATCCGTAATGATGCAGCTCCGCGCATCCACATGCGCCCCATCCAACCCATGCTGATCGAACGCCTCCGCAATCATCCTGCTCGAAAGCCTCTCGCCAAAACTCAACACCAGATCATTCGTCCGCGGAGTCAACTCCCCCACCGCAGCAATTCCTCGCAACAGATCGTCCAGCGCATCGAACTCCTGGTGCAGCGTCGCCTGCAGCCGCACAAACCGCTCCGACTCCAGCAACGCCGTCGCCGTATCGATATGCCTGTGCCGCAGCCGAGCCCCAATCGCCAGCGCCCCCGCCTTATCCCCGCGTCCCGCCGCACTCCCCGCCGACACCAGCAGGTCCGTCACCTTCGCCATCGCCGAAACCACAACGACAGCCTCCAGCCCGCGCTCCCGCCGCCCGCGAACGATACCCGCCGTCCGCTTCATCGCCTGCGCGTCCTCAACCGAGGTCCCGCCAAACTTCATCACAACCAGCTTCTCGCGCGCTACACTCAAGCCGTCACCGCCGCAGCCTTGAGCCGATCTCCAGCCTTGAGCTGATCTCCACCCGAAACCCCATTCAGCGGAACCCCAAGCTTATCCAGCTTGCCCGTCCGCGCCAGCACCTCAGCATTCAGCACCGCCGCGCCCAGCCGCACCGCGAATCGTATTGTGCGACAGCACCACGAACTTCCAGTCCAGCAACGCACACTCGCGCAACCGCCCCACCGTCGCCGTCATCCCATTGCCACGCATCCGGTCCAAGCCGAGGCTGCGGCCGATCCACGCTCGCATCGAACTCCACCGGCTGATCCGGAGCCGTCGGCAGATGCAGTCCCTGCAGCGGAAGAAACTCCTCCCACGCCGCAAGAATCTCCTCCCGCGTAGCCTTCTTCTTGAACTTGATGCTCACGCACTCGGTATGCCCATCCTCTACCGCCACGCGATTGCAGTGCGCACTCACCTTCGCATCCAGCAACTCAATCTTCCTGCCATCCAGCCGGCCCAGCAGCTTGCCAACCTCCTCCTGCAACTTCTCTTCTTCGTTCTTGATAAACGGCACAACATTGCCCAAAATATCCAGCGAAGCCACGCCCGGATACCCCGCGCCGCTCACCGCCTGCATCGTGCTCACAAAGATGCTCTCAATCCCGAACCGCTCTTCCAGCGGCTTCAACGCCAGCACCAGCCCAATCGCGCTGCAGTTCGGATTAGTCACGATAAACCCGCCGCGCCCGCCATGGTCCTTGCGCCAGCTCTGCGTCTCAATCAGCGCCAGATGATCCGCGTTCACCTCCGGCACCACCAGCGGCACATCCGCCACCATCCGGAACGCGCTCGAGTTCGAGATCACCGCACACCCCGCCGCGGCAAACTTCGGCTCCAACTCCCGCGCATGCTCCGCATCCAGCGCCGCAAAGATAATCTTCGGCAGCTCGATCGCCGAACCCTCCGGCACATTCGGCTGCAGCGTCATCGCCGCAATCCGCGCCGGCAGCGGAGTATCCAGCTTCCACCTGCAAGCCTCGGCGTAGATCTTCCCTGCGCTGCGATCGCTCGCCGCCAGCCACGCAATCTCAAACCACGGATGATTGCTCAACAACTGAATGAATCGCTGCCCGACCATTCCGGTCGCGCCAAGAATGCCAACCCTGCGTCGTTCCATATCCTCTAAGAATAACGCGCCAACCTCGCACCGTCATCCGCAGCAGGAATAACAGCTAGTAATCCCTCCGACGCCTCCGCGTCACCTGGTGACCGCCGCCGGCCCACACCATCAATCCCACCAGCAGATGCAGCAGAAACCAAAGCGTCAAACCCTGGTCCACATAGATCAGATACAGCACCAGAATCCTCGGCAGAAGCAGCCAGAACAGCGGCGGAATAATTCCGACGAGGTGAAACGGGATCAGCACCCCCTGCAGCCACGCCACCGCCATCGCAATCCTTGGCAGAAACAGCGCAAACACCAGGAACCAAAGCGGCAACTTATTAATCACGAAGGCAAACGTAAAGCTGAACTGCGCCGTATGCTGCTGCACCGCCTGCGCCAACACTGCAACTCCTGCACTCATCGGGCCTCCGCCGTTCTGTCGATATCATACTTCGCGCTAAAGCTGAAATCCGCCTTCGTCGTTCCCTTCGGCTCAACCGTCACCGTCATCGTCTGCTCGCCCATCTTCTCGTGGACCGCCGCCAAAGTATACGTTCCCGGCGGCAATCCGCTGATGCCAAAGTGCCCATCCGCATCCGTCACCGCAAAAAACGGCGTTGGCGACACATTGATAAACGCATTCATCCACGGATGGTTGTTGCACCGCACCGGAATCATCACCTCCGGCTGGTTGAACTGCTTCCTCTGCGGCGCGCCCTTGGCCCCTTGCGAGATGTCGATCGGAAGATTGCCCTCAGGCATCGTGTGGATGTTGTGCATCGTCCCGTCCGAGTTCCGGAACTCCACCGACCCGCCGCGCACCACGGCAACCACATGCGGCACATACTTGCACCCCACCTGGTCCATCACCACCGGAGCGGGCGCCATCCCTCCCGACATCATCGCCGCCGCAGGCCCGCCCTTGACGTACACATACACATTCGCCAGCTTGCCGTCATTCACCACATACTGCTCGGAGTAGTTATCCCCGCCCATCATCGAGCACACCGGGTCCATGCTCATATCAATCTTCACCCGCTCCGGAGCCTTCCCCGCAAACCGGATCGTCCCGCTCACCATCCCCAGCGTCGCCTGATCCAGCGGCGCAGTCGCAGGAATCGTCGGTTTCACATCGGTTCCCTTGCCAATCACCTGCGCCTGTTTCACCGCATCGCTGGGCTTACACCCAGCCAACCACTCCCAGCACAAGTCCCGCCGCAACCAACCAACCGTACTTCCGCTCCATGCAACCTCACTCTCGTTCTAGCTCTATAACGAGCGACCGTCGTCAAATCTCAACATAATTAAAAATTGTCATCCTGAGCGGAGTTTGTCGCGGTCTTATCGCGACAAACGCAGTCGAAGAGCCTGTCCTGAGCATGCCGAAGGACCCTGCATTTTTTCTCCGTCTGCAATCTAAACCGGAGCCGGCATCTCCAAAGCCGCCAGGACCGCCTCCGCAAACTCCTTCGTCCCGCTCGTGCCGCCAACATCCCTCGTCAACGTCTTGCCCTCGCGATACACCTGCTCTATCGCAGCCTGTACCCGCTCCGCCGTCGCGCTTTCGTTGATGTGATGCAGCATCAACACCGCGCTCTGCAGCAACGCCGTCGGATTCGCCATATCCTTCCCTGCAATATCCGGCGCCGACCCATGCACCGCCTCAAAGATCGCGCACTCCGTCCCCAGGTTCGCGCCCGGCACCAACCCAAGCCCACCAACAAACGCGCTGCAAAGATCGCTCAGGATATCCCCGTACAAATTCTCCGTCAGCAGAATGTCGTACTGGAAAGGATTCATCACCAACTGCATGCACGTGTTATCCACAATATGTTCGCGATACTCAATCTCCGGAAAACCCTCCGCAACCGTCCGGCAACACCGCAGAAACAACCCATCCGACAACTTCATGATGTTCGCTTTATGAATCGCATGAACCTTCTTGCGATCATGCTTGCGCGCATAATCAAACGCAAACTTCGCAATCCGCGTCGAACCCTTCTCCGTAATGATCTTCAGCGCCTGCACCACGCCCGGAACCACCACATGCTCGAGGCCAGCGTACAGGTCCTCCATGTTCTCGCGAACGACGATAATATCCAGCCCCGGATACCTCGTCTTCAAACCCGGCAGATTCTTCACCGGCCGAAAGTTCGCAAACAGCTCAAACTTCTGCCTCAGCGTCACATTGATCGAAGCAAACCCCTCACCCACCGGCGTCGTCACCGGCCCCTTCAACGCAACGCGATTCTTATCGATCGAGTCATACAGCGCCTTCGGAATATACTCTCCGGTCTTCGCAAACGAGTCCGCGCCCGCATCGAACCGATGCCACTCAAACCCCACGCCAGTCGCCGCGCCCGCCATCTCCACAATCGTCACCACAGCGCTCGAAACCTCGGGCCCAATTCCATCGCCCGGAATCAACGTAATCTGGTGCGTCTTCTTCTTTGCCGTCATAAGCTACCGCCTTTACATCCAACTGGTACAGGTCGTTGCTTTTAGCAGTCATCCTGAACGTAGTGAAGGATCCCCGCATTTTGCTTTTGCCGTTGCTTTTGCTTTTAACTCGCCATTGACTTCAGCGAAAGCAAACCGTCGTGCTACCGCCTCTTCTTCGGGTCTTTCCCGTTCAACAGCTCTTCCAGCTCCGCCTTGAACTCCCGAACATCCTTGAAATCCCGATACACACTGGCAAACCGTATATACGCGACCGTATCGATATCCTTCAGCCGCGACATGATCAGCTCGCCCACCTCGCTCGTCGACCGCTCCCGTTCCGGCGAATCAACAATATAGGCCTCGGTCTCATCCACAATCTGCTCCAGCTTCACCGCCGCCACAGGCCGCTTCTCGCACGCATGGAGCAGCCCGCTCAGCACCTTCTGCCGGTCAAACTTCTCCCGCCGCCCGTCCTTCTTCACCACCATGTAGGGGATCTCGTCGATCCGCTCGTACGTCGTAAATCGCTTGTTACAGCCTTCACACTCCCGTCGCCGGCGAATCGAATCCGCGTCTTTACTCTCGCGTGAATCAACAACTCGGTCCTGGGCAAAACCACAATAGGGGCACTTCATCGGAATAAGACGATTCTAGCAGCGCAAGCAGAAACCCACGACGCAGCAACCTCGGCCGCCCACGCCGACCTCAAAAAATAAATCTCAAAAAGTTGGCGTATTTTTCGAAGCCATTTTTGACCACGCTTCCCACCACAAACTCACCACAAAACCACCACGATTTACCATGCAAAAACCACGTTCTGCGCACCCCAAAATCGCAAAACCCCCTGCAAAAACACCCACCCACCACGAAATAAAAAAAGCCACCCTAAGCCGTCGGCTCAACGACCTCGGCATCCTTACTCGCCGCCTCACTCTCCTCGGCAACCTTCTTCAGGCTCACATGCTCAACCTGCGAGTAGATAAACCCCGTCGGGATAATGCAAAGGAACGTCACCACCAGCAGCATCGCTCCACACGCCGTCGCAGCCTCAATCGGCGCTCCATAGAACGTATGCATCGCCGCCGCCGTAACCGCAATCTGCGTAAACCACCCAATGATCGGCAACTGCAGCAAAGACCCGCCAATACTGGCCGCCATCAGCAACATCGTCCGCGAAAACGTAAGCTCGCTCAGCTCCGGCGTATGCCAGAACGCATGCACCGTCTCCAGATAAGCGAACCCGATCATCACCCACATCGCCAGCGACAGAGCCACCACAATCGCAAACTCCCGCATCGAAGACAGCGCATTCAACCCATCGCGAAATCCAACAATCTTCGTCGCAATACTCTCCCCAGCAGACTTCGACAGCATCCCCACCGTCTTCCGTGCAAACCCCGCAACCACCCCGCCCGCCGCGCGCACTACACCCGCAAACACAGCAATCGCCAGCGTCGCCCCCATGCTCAGCACTCCGGCGCGAACAAAGACCTCATGATGCGGCAGGCTCTTCGGCGTAAACGCCAGCGCACACGAAAAGATCACCGCCGCCGCGCCCAGATCGAACATCCGTTCAATCGTGTACACCGCAATCTGCGAGCTCAACGACAGCCCCACCCGCTTCGCCACAAGATATGGCCGCGTCAGATCCGCCAGCCGCCCAAACAGGGCAACCGCCGTAAACCCAATAAACTGCGATCCGAGCAACGAAACCGCCGACACCTTCTTCGTCGGCGACACAAACACCGCCCACCGCACCGCCCGCACCCAATACGTCGCGTAGATCAGTGCAATCGCCACCGCGATATGCCCCATGCTCACATAACGCAACTGGTGCCAGAACATAGCCCAGTCAAAGTTCACCTTGCTCCGAAAGAGATAAACGAGAACGGCGAGCCCGACAACAGCCACCAGCCACAACACTCCATTACGCTTCGTCATCGCTCTCTCTTTTTTGCCCGCGTTCAGCGGAGGTTTACTTCGTCTGCGCTATCAGGCCGGCCATCTGCTTTCGCCGATTGAACTCACGGATCACTCGCGCCACGTACTCCCGCGTCTCACGATACGGCGGAATCCCGTGATACTTATCCACCGCCCCCGGCCCCGCGTTATAAGCAGCCAACGCCAGCGCCACGTTGTCGTGGTACCGCGTCAGCAGCCAATCCAGATAGGCCGTCCCGCCCGAGATATTCTGGTCCGGTTTGAACGCATCGTCGACGCCCATCGCACTTGCCGTTCCCGGCATCAACTGCATCAGCCCCCTCGCGCCCGTCCGCGAAACTGCCCTCACCTGGCCGCCGCTCTCTGCCCGCACCACGCTCGCCAGCAGGTCCGCATCAATGTTGTGCTTCTCGCCCGCATCGGCCAACATCTCATGCATCTCTTCCTTCGTCGGCGCCGCAACCATCGTCAGTGGGCGCTGCATCTTCACCGCAGCCACCGGATCCGGCACATCCGCAACCGTCTCCACCCGAATCACCGAGTCCGCCGCAACCTCTAAATAGTTCGAATCCCCCGCACCCTTGCCCGCAAGGTAAAGCCGAACCTTATCCCCCATAGCCTCCCGGCGCACGCAGTCCAGCTCGAATCCGTTCTTCAGCGTCACGTGTTCCACCGCATGAACAACCGGGCACACCGCCGCGATCATCGTCAGGGCAAACCAGACCGGACCGACTCGAAACCGGCTCCGTTGAGACACTTTAGATCGAATCGCCACCTTCAAAGCCTACCATCCCAACCCCTCGATTCGCCGTCCTTAAAACTCCTTCACATCCCACGATTGCGTCACTCCAACACACAAGACGCCACGCGTAGTCCCTAGACGTCGCCCGGTCCCCCGCTCGAATCACCAGGCTTCTTCACGGGTGGCGCCTTCGTGCGCCAGGATGGCGGATCTGAGGCATCTACAGGCTTTCTGACCGAATCTTCCGGGCTGGAAATGCCCACAAGACGCAATACTTTTCCAATAAGACGAACAATCGGTCGCATATTTACCCTCGACATCCACCAAGCTACGCTATCTTTACAACATGACCTTCCAACTTGAATTCTCCCCTATCCGCGGGCTGCTTAAGTGGAACAGCCTGTTCGTTTTGAGCCTAGTCTCAGGCGCGCTGTTCCTGCCCCTGAAAGCGGGGGCTCAAGCTGCGGCCAAGCCCGCTCCCGACGTCATCGTCTTCACCAACGGCGACCAGCTCACCGGCACTCTCGAGCGCGCGACCGGCGACTCCTTCGTCTTCAAAAGCGACATCGTCGGCGAAGTCACCGTCACCGCCGACAAGATCAAGGAACTCCACGCCGGCGGCAAATTTGTTGCTCTCAAAAAGGCCGAGAAGATCACCCGCACGTCCAAAAAACCGGGCACCATCACCTACGCCGACAGCGTCATTACGTTAGCCGACGAGTCCGCGTCTCAAACCCCCGAGGCCGTTCCCGTCAAGGACCTCGCCTACCTCATCGACAGCGCCACCTACAACCAGGAAGTCACCAGCAACCCGGGCATCTGGTACGGATGGAAAGGTGCTGTCTCAGGTGGAATCACCCTCATCGAGTCCACCAACTACGGCGAGACCTTCACCGCGGCCCTCAACCTCATCCGCGCCATCCCCACGGTATCCTTCCTGCCGCCCCGTACTCGCTCCACCGTCAACGTCCTCGAGACATACGGAAAACTCACCCAGCCAACCGTTCCCCAAACCACCCCTCCAACCCCCGACGCCGTCGCCAAGACCAACATCTTCCACGCCGATGCCGAGCATGACAAATACTTCACCCCCAGGGTTTACGGGCTGGTTGGCCTATCGTTCGATCACAACTTCTCCCAGGGCCTCAATCTGCAGCAGATCTACGGAGCTGGTATCGGCTGGACCGTGATCCAGACGCCGGTACAGGAGTTTGACGTCAAGGCCGACGTTCACTACGAACGCCAGAACTTTACCCCCCCAACGCCGAGCAAAGACCTCATTGGTTCCAGCTTTACCGAGCTCTATCACCGAACTCTTCCGGCAAAGATTCTCTTCACCGAATCCGGAACCTTCATCCCCGCATGGAACGACTCCAGTGCCTATTCCGCGGTCTTTGCTGCGGGTCTGACACTGCCCACATACAAGCGGTTCAGTCTCAACCTCAACGTGCTGGACAACTACCTCCACGAGCCCGCGTTCGGATACAAGAACAACAGCTTCCAGTTCGTAACCGGAGTCGTCTACACACTGAAATAACTCCGCATAAAGGAAAAGAGCGGTCTCGACTCACCTCCTCGAGACCGCTCTCACCGTTTGTAGCCTTTTCTATTTAATCTTGCCGAACCGATACACCAGGCCCGCGTTCACTCCGAAGTTATTCTGAATCGTACCCGGCGGCCCATGCAGCGTATCCGTAGGATCCAGCCGGAAGAACGTTCCAATATAGGTCGGCGCAATCCGGAACGCGAGGTTCGGATAGAAGTTGTAATCAAAGTTCGCACCCAGCGCGAAAGCTGGCTTCGTCAAGGACTGCCACAAGCCGAGGTCCGCCGAAGTAAGGCCCTTGGCATCGCCGTCGAACTTGCCGAGCACCGCACCCCCCTCGCCCGTCAAGGTCACGGCAACCTTCTCCTTCCTGTAAACGCGATAAGCCACGCCCCCCAGGAACGGATACTCCGAGATCTGCGGCTTGAAATTGAGAAACGGCGACTCAGGAGTTACGGGATTGCCGATCTTCGCATTCCCATACAATCCGCGAACTTCTCCAATGATGCCCAGCTTCGGGTTCAGGAAGTACGTCCCCGACATAAAGAACGTCACCTCATTGTTCTTCTGAAGCGACGAGCCCGGCTGAAACCGCAGATATCCGCCGCCGCCCGCAACCTCAAAGCGATGGCTGTACGTCTCCGCGATCGTCCTATCAATACGCGCCTTACGGTTTGCGCTCGACTCACGCCGGGTAGGACGCGGTGTCTGTGCTTGTGCGGCAACTGCTCCGCTGGCCATCGATCCCGCCAGCAACACTCCTGCAACCTTCTTCACACTCAATCTGAAACCGAACATCAACGATTACTCCTGCACAAGCTTCGCTTTGCTATGGTGGAACTCGGGAGCCTCCGGCGTGAAACCGCCTGGGCCATTCCTTATTAGAACATCCGCCGCCCCTCATCGCGGCCCTTACCCCTCACGGAGCACCTCGAGATGGCAAAAAAAAGCAGCAGCAGCGGTTTTGGCAAACTATTCCTCGGTTTTCTTCTCGGCATCGGCGCCGTTGCCATCGGACTCTTCGCCTACCTCAAACTCGGCCCGCTGCCGGTCGCAGTCGCCGACGCGCCCTTTCCCTTTGAGAAGCAGATCGTCTACCTTCCCCTCAACGCCCGCATCGAACGCGAGATCAAGACCGCTCCCTTCGGCATCAGCGAAGACGTCTTCGAATCCGGAGCCCACGTCTACCGCGCGCAATGCGCGAGCTGCCACGGCACTCCCGCACACGACACCCCCTACGCGAAGTACATGTTCCCCTCCGCTCCGCAGCTCTGGAAGAAGCATGGCACCCACGGCATCGTCGGAGTCAGCGACGACGAGCCCGGAGAGACCTACTGGAAAGTCGCAAACGGAATCCGTCTCTCCGGAATGCCCGCCTACACCCACATCCTCTCCGACGCACAAATGTGGCAGGTCAGCCTGCTGCTGAAGAACGCCGACAAAGAACTCCCCGGACCCGTCACCCAGATCCTCAACTCCCCGACGCCCTAGGCGTCTTGTTTTCTAGACGCTTGCGCAGTCTTTCTTATTGCAGAATCGGAATGCCGGCAATCCTCCGCGACCACTCCTCCGGACCGGTCTGATGGACGCTGGTTCCTTTGCTGTCGACCGCAACCGTAACCGGCATATCCTTCACGTCGAACTCGTAGATCGCCTCCATCCCAAGATCGCCGAACGCCAGCACGCGCGAGCTCTTGATCGCCTTCGACACCAGGTACGCCGCGCCGCCGATCGCGATCAGATACACCGCCTCGAACTCTCGAATCGCATCGATCGCAACCGGACCACGCTCTGCCTTGCCGATCATGCCAATCAAGCCCGTCTCCGCCAGCATCTGCCGCGTGAACTTGTCCATGCGAGTCGCCGTCGTCGGACCCGCCGGTCCCACAGCCTCATCGCGTACAGCCTCCACAGGACCAACGTAATAAATAAACCGGCCTTTCAAATCCACCGGCAGCTTCTCGCCGCGCTTCAGCATGTCCGTCATGCGCTTGTGCGCGGCGTCGCGTCCCGTGATCAGCTTGCCCGAAAGCAACACGACCTCACCCGGCTTCCACGTCTTCACATCCTCATGCGTAATCTTGTCCAGATTCACTCTCTTCGCCGAGTGCACGTCATACTCGAGCTTCGGCCACGCATCCAGAGACGGCGGATCGACCATCACCGGCCCCGATCCATCCAGCTTGAAGTGCAGATGCCGCGTCGCCGCGCAGTTCGGAATCATCGCTACCGGCAGATTCGCCGCGTGCGTCGGAAAGTCCATGATCTTCACATCGAGCACGGTCGTCAGTCCGCCCAGCCCCTGCGCCCCGATTCCCAGCTTATTCACTTTGTTGTAGATCTCGATCCGCATCTCTTCAATCTTCGTCTTCGGCCCGCGCGCGATCAGCTCCTGCATGTCGATCGGGTCCATCAGCGACTCCTTTGCCATCACCATCGACTTCTCCGCCGTGCCACCGATCCCGATCCCAAGCATCCCCGGCGGACACCACCCCGCACCCATCCCCGGTACCGTCTTCAGCACCCAATCCACCACAGAGTCTGACGGATTCAACATCGCGAACCGGCTCTTCGCCTCCGACCCTCCACCCTTCGAAGCGACCGTCACATCGACATCGCCGCCCTCGACCAGCTCCACCACCACCATCGCCGGCGTGTTGTCACCTGTATTCCGCCGCGTGAACGCAGGGTCTTCCAAAAGGCTGGGTCGCAGAACATTGTCAGCGTTGCGCCACGCCTCGCGAACGCCCTCGTCCACCATCTCCTGCATCGTCATCATGCCCGCAATCCCCGGCTCCCAGTTCACCTCCATGCCAACCTTCACAAAGGCCGTAACAATTCCCGTGTCCTGGCAGATCGGCCTATGCCCCTCAGCGCACATCCGCGAGTTGATCAGTATCTGCGCCATCGCATCCTTGGCGGCAGCGCTCTCCTCCATCTCATAGGCGCGCGCCAGGTTGGTGATGTAATCCACCGGATGGTAAAAGCTGATGTACTGCAGCGCATCCGCCACACTGCGGATGAAGTCGTCCTGCTTGATCGTTGCCATGTTTCAAGTCTCCCGCGCTAAATACCCACTCAAGGATTCTACGTGGCCATCGTGACTGCCTGCGCAAATCCTCAGTCGCTCTCGCCTTGCTTGCTTGGACCTTTTATGGCTCCGAAAATTATTTCGGCGGTTTGGCCAAAAAAACGCGTGTCAAGCCCCCAAACCATCTACCCCATTAGCCAACGACATCCATTTGGCGTATGAGTTATGTCCCGCTGCCTATACTGAATACAGTGAGTTTAAGCACAAGAAAGCCCCGTCTCCGGGGCTTTTTCACGTCGCTTTTTCGTTGCCATCCTTCGCCTGCCGTTGCTTTATGCCGTTGCCTTTGCTTTATGCCGTTGCGTTGCTTTTGCTGTTCTTGTCTTTCGGATTAAGCGCGTAGGGCTTTAATCCCTACGAAAAAAGCCGCGCCGCAAGGCGCTTCCGCTCTGCCGAAGGCCGGAGCGAAGCCCGCAGGGAGCGGCGAACGATTTTATTGCCGTTGCTTTTGCCGTTGAAGTTCTTGAGAGCAGTACACCAGTTAACCCGTTTATTCGGAGAGATTTAGCCGCAACCCATTTATTTGGAAGAATTTGCGAGAAGTCGGCTCTCGCAAGTTTATGAAAATAAATAAAATTACCGAAACGCTACATAGGGGTTACGCCCGGCCTGCGAGTTACGAGATCCGCGAAGGGTGTTCCGCCGCTGGCGTAGCCTTCGGCTTCCGGCTCAGAACGAAGCTCCGGCGTTTACGGCGCTTGTCCGAGGCATGGTCGATCTTCTTCCAGAACCCGATAAAATAGTCGACCGCCGAGATGATCGACACAATTGTCATCCAGTAGATCGCCGTCACGGCTATGAAGTGGACCCCGACGATGTAACCGCCCCAGTTCCAGTAGTTCCACCGGTGCGCCAGGATGGCAGCGACCACGGAAACAATCTGGATCACCGTCTTGAGCTTTCCTATCTCGCTGGCTTCAATCGTGAAACCTTCAGTCGCGGCAATGCTTCGAAGACCTGAAACAAGGAACTCGCGCCCGATCACAACCACTGCGATCCAGGGCTTCACAACGTCCGGGTTGTAGCCAACCAGGATGATGTACGCAGTCATGATCAGCAGCTTATCGGCTAGCGGATCCAGCAACATGCCCATCGTGGTGATCTGCTGCCGCCGCCGCGCAAGGTACCCGTCGAGCCCATCCGTGATGCTGGCCAGAATGAAGACCAGACTCGCGATGACCTCCTGCTCGCCGCCGAGCAACCCCGTCGCGCCGTGGCCGCCCGTCAACGGGAAGGCAGGCGACAGGATCCAGATGAGCAGAGGAACGCATGCAATGCGGCTCAACGTGATGGAGTTAGGCAGGTTCATTGATAGAGGTAGCACGAGTGCCGACGGAGGCAGAGGCCACAGTCCCGACACTAGCATTCTGCCATAGTGAGATGACCGCAGTCGCAAAAGGATAGTTCCCAGGGTGGGCGCGGTGCAGGATCGGAACTTTCGCAACGCTTCAGACGCGGCAGCGTCGAAGCGCTTTCGATTTGAAGCATGCGCGGTCGAAAAAAACACATTCAGGCGAAAAGTGAAAGCCCCAGCCGTGGGACTTTTGTGAGCGTCTCTGACCCCTTCGGGGAATGCCCCTTTCGCCGGTGAAAGCTACTTTGGGTTACAACGTGCTTTGCGGCTGAATCTCTCGATAAACCTCCTGTTTTCATTGCGTCTTCTCCCTTTCGCCAGGCACGCCGATAGACATCCAGACGGTCCCGAAACGTCGACATGCAAATTCAAAGCCGCATCCTCAAAACGTTGCCTTCTGCTCACTGGGCCTGATCTCGATGGCCGCAGCGGCACAGCAGTTTAAGCAACCGTCTGGTCCTTCCAACCGGCAACTGGCCAGCAGGAGTCGCAACCGCCGACCTCAACGAAGACGGCAGGCCAGACTTGGTCTACACCGATTACGGCGCAACATCAACCGCTTCCACGACACACGTTCTGCTCAACAACGGCGATGGAACATTCACTCCCGGCCAGACCATCGCCACCGCAGGCGAAGTGATGGCGCTCGCAGACTTCAACCACGACGGACACATCGACATGGTCTGGGTTTCAGGAGTCGTTGGTTTAGGCAAAGTATTCCTCGCCCTCGGCAAAGGCGACGGAACGTTCGCACCAACCCAGGAACTCGGCACCTTCGCGATAGTAGGCACAAACGCGCCGCTCTTCAGCTACGTCATGGGCGCGCAACTCCACGACACCGGATACCTCGACATCCTGGTCGAGGACGTCGCCAATCCTTCCCTCATCACATTGACCACCGACAGCAGCGGCACACTCATCCGCCTCGTCGGCACCAAGCTCGAGAGCGGCACAGGCCCAATGGCCGCCGCGGACCTGAACGGCGATGGCCACACCGACCTCGTAATCCAGTCCGTCTCCGGCGGCGCTGCCGATGTCTTCTTCGGCTCAGCAGACGGACTACTGCAGGCCGCAGGAGCCTACACCGGCTCCAGCCCCGTCCAGAGCATGCTGCTGCACGACCTCGACGGCGATGGACACCCAGATCTGGTTCTCGAAGGCACCAACGGACGAATCGAGATCCTGCACGGGAATTCAGACGGCACCTTCGCAACCACCTCGGAAGGCGGCAGCGGAAGCGCTGACGGAACCACAGGAGTCGGCGGACACCTCGTCGCCGCAACCGATCTTGCCGGTCACCCGAGCCTCTACACCATGACTCCAGCAGGAATGAGCATGCTGCTGGAACAGACCAATCTAAGCCTCACGCTCCAGGGGATCTACAACGCCGGACCCGGACGTACAAGCTTCGCCGTAGCCGACTTCAACGGCGACGGAGTGATGGATGTTGCAGTGGACTCGCCGGAGGGCGTCGCGATCGTCTTCGGCGACACGACCGGAAAATCCGCAAGCTCACGAGCATTCGCAGCCGGTCGACCGGCGTTGAGCGGAGCCCTTGGGAACTTCAGCGGAACAGGCAATCTCGACGCGGTGGTCAACGTTGCAGCAACCCAAGCCCTCTTGCTTCACGGCAACGGAGATGGAACATTCGCAACCCAGGCAACGCCGACGACATCCTCAGCGAGCGTCACCCCTCTGGGCACACAGGTCAGCGAACTGCCGGGTGCTCCCCAGACTCCAGGAATGGTGCAGGAGCCTCCGATAACGGCAGACCTCGACGGCGATGGCTACCAGGACATAATCGTCGCGTATGACAACTCAAGCGCCGACCATGCCCACCCAACGCCAACAACCCCGAACGCGATCTACATCTGGTACCGAAAAGCAGATGGAACCTACACCGCGCCCGTGGTCCTGACGCCCTCGCGAAACTACTACCAAATGGCCGTGGTCGACCTGAACGGCGACAATCGCCCCGACCTCGTGATGAGTGACGGCTACGTGGTCAGCGTACAGAACAATCTGGGTGGACGGACGTTTGCAACGGAGCAGCACTATCTAGCCGGTATGGGAATCAACTCAATCTCGTCCGGCGATGTAAACAAGGATGGAAGAATCGACTTGGTGATCGCGAATGGTGGTGCGGTGATCTCAAATCCCGCGAACGGCCAAACCAACGCGGGAACCACTGACGTGAACACGGGCGGCATCACGGTGCTGTTGAATCAGATGGCGCTTACCCCAACGACAACGGTTCTAACAATTATCTCCCCGCTTACAATTACGTATGGGCAACCAGTTAATGGGAGCGCGCAGGTCACCGCAAGCGATGGAAGCCTGGCAACTGGAACCATCTCCTTCTACGACGGAACCTCAAACATCTGCACGATCCCCGTCGCGCCATCGGCAAGTTGTCCAGCAAGCGCGGGTGCGAACTTCGGTGTCGGAACCCACGTTCTAACCGCTGTCTATTCAGGCGATGCGACACACTTGGCCTCAACCTCTGCGGCGGTCACAGTGGTCGTGCTGCCAGTGGCGGTGACAAAGACACAGACCGCAACGACACTGACCTCGAGTGTCGATCCGGCAACAAGCGGCCAAAACGTAACATTTACCGCCAACGTGACGACGATGGGATCAGCAACCTCGACACCAACTGGAGTCGTCACATTTCTGGACGGAAGCACAGTGCTTGGAACGCAGCCAGTCGTTGGCTCTGGCGTGGCGAGCTTACCGGCTATCTGAATCAGCCCTCGATGACCGCCGCCGCGCAGTGGCACGACTCCCAGGGAAGGCGCTTCATCCGTACCGGCGACATCGGCTGCATGGACGACGACGGCTTTCTGGTGCTGCTGGATCGGCAAAAAGACATGATCATCTCCGGCGGTTTCAACGTTTATCCTAGCGACTTGGAGGCGGTGCTGCGTGAACACCCCGCCGTCGACGAGGCCGCAGTGGTGGGCGTCGCATCGGCTCGTTGGGGTGAAACTCCGGTTGCCAGCGTCGTGCTCAAGGCTGGTGCCGAACCCTCGGCGCCGAGGCGTTGACGGTTGGCTTAACCAGCGGCTCGGTAAATCGCAACGGATCGCGTCCGGTGAGAATCGTGTCCGCTCTGCCGCGCAACGAGGCCGGCAAGGTGTTGAAGAGAGCGCTGCGCGATGCGATCGCCGAGGAGCGGGGTTCCTAGCGATCGAGAGGCGGAATGCCGCTGCGTATGTCCGCAGAGAACGTCTCGCTGCGGTCGGCTTGCTTGGCGCGCAGGGTTATGCGGCCGAGGGTTCGCAGCTCATCCAGTGAGTGGGCGCTGATCAAGGCCGCGAACCCGGTAGCAGAGATGTACTGCGGCAGATAGCCCGAGAAAAGCAGCTGGTAGCTGAACGGCAGATAACCGACGATGCGTTTCATCATGTGGGCAGGCCTTCTATCTGGTAGGCACGCCCAAAGGACGCATCCAGCAACATGAGAAGAAATGGCTCGATCTGCCGTGGCAGAAGGTGCGCGACTCAGTGGAGGTGAAACTGTACCGGCATGAAGGCGAGCTCTATGTGCTGGCCAAAAGCAGGGGACGGCAGGCTAAAGAGAATGCGATGCGGCGTAAGCGGCTCGCCCGTCTGCTGCGCAGGCTGCGCGCCATGCGAAAGAGTCTGCCCAAACGCGATCAACTGCTGCTGCGTATCGGCGCGGCGAAGAAGGAAGCGGGCCGCGCCTTCGGCTTCGTGAAGATTCAGCTTCCGGAGAAGGATCAAGAGGTCACGCGCTCGACGTTCATGTTTCACACCGACAAGGCGAAGCTCAAGGCTGCCGAGCAGCGCGATGGGCACTATCTGCTGCGCAGCAATCTCACTGGCGAAGACCCGGCGGTACTGTGGACCCGCTATGTGCAGTTGACGCAGATCGAGAGCGTGTTTCGATCCCTGAAGAGCGAACTGGGCATTCGGCCCATCTATCATCAGCTCGAACACCGCGCCGATGCCCATGTGCTCATCGCCTTCCTTGCATATTGCCTGCAGGTGACGCTGAAGAACCGGCTGATGATCCATGCACCCGGTCTGACGCCGGCATCGGTGTTCGAAAAACTTTCCACCATTCAGATGGTAGAGGTGTGGATTCCGCTGCTGGACAGCCGCTGGCTGGTGCTGCCACGCCACACACAGCCGGAAGCCGATGTGCAGGCATTGATGGAGCAGATCCGCATCACGCTCCCACCTCAGCCCCCGCCGCGAATCAAGTCCTCACAACTGCAGCCCGTTTTGTCTCAGCAGCAGTCGCGCTCCCGTTTTCCCGATCATGGGTACGATTCCAGCGGGAGAGAGGACGCAGAGATATGAGATGGACAGCGCTGGAATCGAAGATGCTTTCCGCGACTGCTTATGATGATTCGAAGCGGATCCTGTACCTGCGATTCCGCAACACCGGCGATGTTTATCGCTACTTCGAATACCCGGCTCTCAATTATCAGGCCTTCCTCAGCGCCGAATCGAAGGGCCGCTTTTTCCGCTCTCACATCCGCGATCACTTCCGTTACGAGCGCATGGCCAAACTCAGCGCCGCCTGATTACTGGAAGACGTTTCTCCCTCGACAAGGGTCCTTTCTTGTGGTGAAGACCTCTTAGATCCTTCCACTGATTCTGAACGGCTTACCGGCCACAGAACTCCCCAACTGCGAAAGACAGGCTAACCCGAAGTTCCATTCCCCTCAAAACGCAAGTACTTGATTGTGTGGGAATTGGGCGAAAATCGGAGTTCGCCTACTGACTACGTTTTTGGGTCTTTACGTTTTTGGGAAGCTCACAAAGATACCTGAAGGAGATCGAGGGCGCGTCGCTGGATAGCGGTGGGGACGGTGATGAGATCAAAGGCCGGGGTGCTGGCATCTTTGGGCTGCACATGGTTGGAGACGATGGTGGCGAGGTCGCCGAGAAGAGTCTGAAAACTGTGCACGGGTAGATCGTCTGGAGTGCGCTTGCTGTGGGCCTTGGCTTGAGCTGAGGGGGAGCGCTGGGCGGGCGCGACAACCGAAGCGCGCAATTTCTCCGCCTCCGCCTTGTCCTGATCGTCAAACAGAAGCGGGGCCAGGTTTTTGCGCATGTGCCACTCCACATAGTAAGCCAGCATGCAGAGGAAGATGTGTGCGCGCACGCGATCCGGCTGGCGATGGTGGATGGGACGCACGTGCAGGTCTACAGTTTTCAAGCTTCGAAAGGCGCGCTCCACACCAGATAAGCTCTTGTAGTTTCGCACGGCTTGCTCGCTCGACATGACTTCGGCGGAGACGTTGGTGCGAATCACATAAATGCCATCTAACGATTCCTCCTTTTCGATATTGGCTTGTTTGCGGGTATAAGTGAAGCTGTCGTCTTCGATCTGAACTTGAAAATGCTTTCCCATTTTGTATCGGTTCAGCACCTTGCCGGCGCGCAGTCCGATGTTTTGCTTGCCGCGTAGCGGGCGCTTTTTGCGGCGCGTGGCTACGGCAATTTTCTCCAACTCCTTTTCGGTGGCGGCCAAAAGTTCGGGGCGCTTGCGAGCTCGCTCCTCGGCCAGCAGGGGATTGTAGCAGGCCACCAGGCGCTCGCCGGGAAAGTCCGGATGCGTGATCTCGGCCAGATCCCGGCTGTCGAACAGGGAGAGTTGCAGAACGCCATCAGAGGCCAGTTTCTTGATGGCTGGCGCGCGCAACGCCGTGATCCATTCGATGCCGGATGCGGGTTGGAGATTCTCACGCAGGCGCGCGCTGGTGATCATGCCGCGGTCGCCAACTAAAATCACACGTTGTAGTCCGAATCGCTTTCGCAGTTTGGTTACCTGATCGGACACGGTCTTGGGATCGGATGTATTGCCCGCGTAGACTTCCACTGCCACGGGACAGCCCTCGGCATTGGTCAGCAGTCCGAAGACGACCTGCAACTTGCCCTTCTGCTCGTCACGCGAGTGGCCCAGTTTGCCAAGCGGACAGTGACGGCCCTCGAAATAGGTGGAGGTCAAATCGTAGAGCACCAGAGATCCCTCGGCCAGGTGCCGTTTGGCCAACTCATCCTCGATGCGAGCCTGCTGAGGCAACAACCAGTCCATGGCTTGGTAGAGTTCATCCTCGGTGACGGAGTCGAGATGGAGCAACTCACCCAGCGTGCTGCTGAGGGTATCGGGATGAAGAGCGCGGGAGGTGGCGAGTTTGGATGCTGGCTCCAGCACGCGGGCCGCGATCATGGCCAAGACGAGATCGCGATTGCGATCGGCATGCTTATCGAAGAGGCGATCGAGATGCAACTTGCGCAAAGTGCCGAGGACGGCGGCGACATGGCCATGAGGACGGGAGCGGATGATGTCGAAGGCTTGAGGCAGAGGGGGGCCGAGGGCCGTGGATCCCTTCAAGACGGCGCGAAGCGCATCGACTTTGGCCGGGGGCCAGTGGGAGAGATTGGCGATGGTGCGGTTGTGGACCTTGCCGTTTTCGCGGAAGCTCTCGCGGAGGAGGATAGCGGGCGGGGAGTTGCGGTTGGGGACGACGGCGACGTACATGTAGACAGAGTACGTCAGTTACTCCGATTAATACAAGTAAAATCTCCGCATTTACATGACTACACAAAGATCATCAAATCTGCGCAACTCATTGTCAATAAAGGGATCTACATGCGATTTTCGGCGTTCGAGCAGGAGAATTCTCTTTGCTTTCAACGGCGGTACTGCCGGAAACAGGCCAGGTGAAGACCTTGCCTCTTTTCTGAGCGTTCGATCTCTGGCATGCTGCTGCTGAGAGATGTTTCTGCGCAGCACAAACCGGCGCAAGGACGGCAAGGATCATCGCTACTTCAGCATGGTCGAGAACCGGCGTCTGCCCGGCGGCAAGACGGCGCAGCGCACCGTTCTCTATCTGGGCGAGATCAACGATCAGCAGCAGGCGGCGTGGCGCAAGACGCTGGAGGTATTCGACGAAGCCGAACAGCGCTTCACCACCATGAGTCTGTTTCCCGATGATCGGGACGATTCCTGCCGATGCCATCGACAGCATGCAGGTGCGGCTGAGCGGGCTGGAACTGAAGCGTCCGCGCGTCTTCGGCAACTGCTGGCTGGCCTGCGAACTCTGGCAGCAACTGGGTCTGGATGAGTTCTGGCAACAACGTCTGCCCGAAGGCCGCGAAACGGTGAGTTGGGAAAAGGTGCTGCGGCTGCTGGTGGTCAATCGTTTGCTCGATCCCGGCAGCGAATTCCGCGTGCATCGCCAGTGGTACGTGGATTCCGCCATGGACGAGTTGCTGGGGACGGGCTTTGAAGTGGCGGAGAAGGACCGGCTGTATCGGTGTCTGGATCGCGTGCTGGAACACAAGCAGGAACTGTTCGTTTACCTGAAGCAGAAGTGGGCCGATCTGTTCGGAGCCGATTTCGAAGTTCTGCTCTACGATCTGACCAGCACGTACTTCGAAGGGGAGATGGAACAGAATCCCAAAGCGCGGCGCGGCTACAGCCGGGACGGACAGGCCCGACTGCGTGCAATTGGTGATCGCGCTGGTGGTGACGCCCGACGGCTTTCCGCTGGCCTATGAAGTGATGAACGGCAACACGGCGGACAGCTCCACGCTGCGCGATTTTCTGGCGAAGATCGAAAAGACCTACGGCAAAGCGCGGCGCGTATGGGTGATGGATCGCGGCATTCCGAGCGAAGCGATTCTCAAAGAGATGCGCGAGCCGGAACGGCAGACGTTCTATCTGGTGGGCACGCCCAAAGGGCGAATCAATCAGCACGAGAAGAAATGGCTCGATCTGCCGTGGCAGAAGGTGCGCGACTCAGTGGAGGTGAAGCTGTACCAGCATGAAGGCGAACTCTATGTGCTGGCCAAAAGCAGCGGCCGGCAGGCCAAAGAGAATCGCCATGCGGCGCAAGCGGCTGGCGCGTCTGCTGCGCAAACTGCGCGCCATGCGAAAGAGTCTGCCCAAACGCGATCAACTGCTGCTGCGCATCGGCGCGGCGAAGAAGGAAGCGGGCCGCGCTTTCGGCTTCGTGAAGATTCAGCTTCCGGAGAAGGATCGAAGAGGTCACGCGCGAGACCTTCACGTTTCACACCGACAAGGCGAAGCTCAAGGCTGCCGAGCAGCGCGACGGGCATTATCTGCTGCGCAGCAATCTCACCGGCGAAGACCCGGCGGTGCTGTGGACACGCTACGTGCAGTTGACGCAGATCGAGAGCGTGTTTCGATCGCTGAAGAGCGAACTGGGCATTCGGCCCATCTATCATCAGCTCGAACATCGCGCCGACGCGCATGTGCTCATCGCGTTCCTTGCTTACTGTCTGCAGGTGACGCTGAAGAACCGGCTGATGATCCACGCGCCCGGTCTGACGCCGTCGTCGGTGTTCGAAAAGATGGCCACGATTCAGATGGTGGAGGTCTGGATCCCGATGCTCGACGGACGCTGGCTGGTGCTGCCGCGCCACACCCAGCCGGAACCCGACGTGCAGGCACTGCTGGAGCAGATCCGCATCACGCTCCCGCCGCAACCGCCGCCGCGAATCAAGTCCTCGCAACTGCAGCCCGTTTTGCTCAGCAGCAGTCGCGTCCCGTTTTACCGATCATGGGTACGATTCCAGCAGGAGAGAGGACCAGCGGTATGAAATGGACAGCGCTGGAATCGAAGATGCTTTCCGCGGCTGCTTATGATGATTCGAAGCAGATCCTGTATCTGCGATTCCGCAACACCGGCGATGTTTATCGCTACTTCGAGTTCCCGGCTGCCGATTATCAGGCCTTCCTCAGCGCCGAATCGAAGGGCCGATTTTTCCGCTCTCACATCCGCGATCACTTCCGTTACGAGCGCATGGCCAAACTCCACGCCGCCTGATTACTGCCACGACGGTTCTCCCTCGACAAGACTCCATTCTTGTGGTGAAGACCTTTTAGACCCCTCCGCTGATTCTGAACGACTTACCTGCCGACAGAACTCCCCAACTGCGAAAGACAGG
>CAVWHJ010000015.1:0-249734 GCA_963754765.1 uncultured Acidobacteriaceae bacterium
CACCGCCGGCCCCACCCCCGAAGACACTCTCATACGCCTTGATAACCAGGCTGCCCTCCACACCGCGCTCGAGCAGCTTCAGCCACAACTCCGCGAAGCGCTCCTCCTCTGCGACGTCGAAGAGATCAAGTACAAAGACATCGCCGTCATCCTCGACGTCCCGATCGGCACAGTCATGTCGCGCGTCTCGCGCGCTCGCCGCACCCTCCGCCAACTCTTGCAGCCGCAACTCGGTGAATCCCTATGAACCAGGCGCTTCAAACCAATCAATCAAGCGAACATCCAGGTCCCGACCAGCTCAGCGCCTTCATCGACGGCGAACTCCCACCCGCCGAGAAGCAGGCAATCGAGCAGCATCTCACCACCTGCCACGTCTGCACGCTCCGCGTCCTCTCAGCCACGCAACTAAAAGCCGCCACCGCCCGCGCTGGCCAGCGGTTCGCACCACCACCCGAAGCCCTCGCTCGCCTCACCGCCCAACTTCGTCCGCAACAGACCCCGACGAAACCGCAGCCACCGGCCGAGACAAAGAAATCTGACGCATTTATTCCATCCGCCCCGCAACCATTCGCCCCGCGGCATGGGCGGCACTCGCCGCGATCATCCTGCTAACCGTCTCACTCCTCGGCTGGCGCCAGCTCCATCAAACCAATACCCTCGCCGCCGAGCTCCTCGACCAGCACCTCGCCACTCTCTCCAGCGGAGCAACCCCACAAGTCATCTCCACCGACCCACACCGTCAAGCCCTGGTTCCAGGGTCGTCTCCCCTTCAGCTTCAACCTCCCCGACGCCACGGCCCTCCCCCCCGACACCACCCTCAAAGGCGCAGACCTCACCTACCTCAACGGCCAGCCCGCCGCTCTACTTCTCTTCACCATCCACAAACACGAGGTCTCCGTCTTCCTCACCCAACGAGCCACCGGCCCCACCCTCACCACACTACCGAACACCCGCGCAGGCTTCACCCTGCAAACCGCCACCACACCAGACCTCCGCATCATCGCCGTCAGCGACGTCAACCCAGCCGACCTTGATCTCCTCGTAGCCTCCCTGGTTCACGCACAATCGCCCGCGTAAGCGAACGTTTGATCGTGGTTCGCGATTGATCCGCGTTGATCGGATAGACAGGTTCTTCAAACCCACTGCGGCTAGCCCTTTTTCGAACAATCGCCAAGAGTGGCGCGTGTAGACGGAGACAGTTTGGTTCTCGGGGGAGGGAAACAGACTCAACGCGTACATTGCAAAAGAGGGGCATCCCTCTCGTGCAATTCTCTTGCACTTTATAAAGTGCCACTTAAGTCTCTTATTATGAGTGGTGGCCAGAGACGGGATCGAACCGCCGACGCCGGCCTTTTCAGGGCCGCGCTCTACCACTGAGCTATCTGGCCTTGGCATAACGCTTATTGTCGGGGATCGCCAAGAACCACCGCGCGCTACCATCTACATCTGTCGCCCGGCCCTTACAGGGGAGCAGTCGCTGGTCGGAACCAGCAACGCAAACGCATCCTAAGTATAGCAATCCCTCGCCATACCGCCAACTCGCCCGGCGCGCTATCCTTTCTCATCGCCTTTTACTTCAAGGACTGCCCATGCTCCGCATCCGAAGCGCCGCACTCGCCTCTGTCCTGCTTTGCCTCGTCGCCACAGCATTCGCGCAATCTCCAACCGCTGCCCGTGCTCCCGCAAAGACCTCGACTCCCGCCGCGACACCGCGGGAACAGCGCGCCATCCGTGCCTTCAACACCGCGAAACAGAGCCCCCTCGAACTCAACGCCTTCCTGACCCGCATGCCCAAGGGCGCTGACCTTCACATGCATCTCTCCGGAGCCATCTACGCGGAGACCTTCATCAAGGACGCCGCCGCCGATCTCCTCTGCGTCGATCCCAAAACCATGAGCTTCTTCAAACCCAAAGCCACCACCATGAGCCTCCCGCCCCAGCCCGTCTGTGGCGAAGGAAACGAGCGCGCTGAAAACGCCTTCAAAGATCAGAAGCTCTACGACGCTCTCGTCGACTCGTTCTCCATGCGCAGCTTTGTTCCCAGCGCCGGGGTCAGTGGCCACGACCAGTTCTTCGCCACCTTCGCCCGCTTCAACGGCATCGACAAATCCCACACCGGCGAATGGCTAGACGAGGTCGCCACTCGCGCCGCCGCCCAGAACGAGCAGTACCTCGAAGTCATGGAAACACCCATCTTCACCGACGCTGCCAAGCTCGGCGACCACATCGGGTGGCCAACGACACCCGCCGACCCAGCCCTGAACCGCACAGGCGACGCCACCGGAACCAGCCGCGAGGATCTCAGTCACCTCCGCGACACCCTCCTCGCCACCGGTCTTCGCGACGAGGTCGCCATCGACCGCAAGGAGTTGGACGACGCTCTCGACGCCCGCGACAAGATCGAAAACTGCGGCCAGCCCAGCGCCCGAGCAGCCTGCTCGGTAAAAATCCGCTTTCTCTATCAAGTCCTTCGCGCCTTCCCCCCGCAACAGGTCTTCGCCCAGACGCTCGCTCGCCTTTGAAGTCGCCTCGCAGGATCCCCGCGTCGTCGGTCTCAACTTCGTCCAGCCGGAAGACGCCTACATGGCCATGTCCGAGTACCACCGCCAGATGCTCATGCTCGACTATCTCCACAGCGTCTATCCCACCGTGCACATAAGCCTTCACGCGGGAGAAATCGCCCCCGGCCTCGTTCCGCCCAATGGCCTGCGCTTCCACATCCGCGAAGCCATCGACCTCGGCCACGCCGAACGCATCGGCCACGGAGTCGACGTCATGTACGAAACAGAGCCCCAGGCTCTCTTGAAAGAGATGGCCGCGCGTCACATCATGGTCGAAATCAATCTCACCTCAAACGACGTCATCCTCGGCGTCAACGCCCCCTGGCATCCTCTGCCGAGCTATCGCGCCGCTGGCGTTCCCGTAGCCCTTTCCACCGACGACGAAGGCGTCTCCCGCATCGATCTCACCAACGAGTACACCCGCGCCGCCATGGACTTCAATCTCTCCTACGTCGATCTCAAATCCTCAGCCCGCACCAGCCTCGAACACAGCTTTCTCCCCGGCCCCAGCCTCTGGCAGAAACCAGACGTCTTCACTCAAACCGTCTCTGCGTGCGCCGGTCAACCCTTAGGCGCAGCCAACCCCTCGCCCAAATGCCTCAGCTTCCTCAGGAGCAGCGAAAAAGCCGCCCAGCAGTGGGAGCTAGAGCATCGCTACGATGTCTTCGAATCGAGCCTTCCTTAAAATCGCAGCTCTTACAGTTTGGAACTCACGCTCAGCGTTGCGACTTCAGCCAATGCTCCACCCACATAGGTAAGACCGGACTCTGTCGCAACATCCGTCTGGTCTCGCCCACCTCGCTTCGCGTTGTACAGCGCACGGTCCGCCATCCGAAGCAGATCCGCTCCGTTCCGCGCCGGAGTCGGATACATCGCCAACCCAATCGACATAGTGATCGGCCGGAGCATCTCGCCTTTAAACTTCAGATTCAGGTTGCTCACATTGCGCCGGATCGACTCAGCTCGTTCCAGCGCAAGCTTTTCGCTGATCTCGGGAAGAATAATCACAAACTCCTCCCCGCCGTAACGGCACACCACGTCTTCGTTTCGAACCGACTGTTGCAGGCACAACGCCACAGCCCGGAGAACGACATCTCCCGCCTCATGGCCATACGTATCGTTGAACGATTTGAAGTAATCGACATCCAGCATCAGCAGTGCAAGCGTCACTCTCTTCCGCGACGCCCGGTGCAGTTCGCGCTCCAGCGCAATCTCCATAAAGTGACGATTGAACAGGTTCGTCATCCCATCGCGTATCGACTGGCTCTCCAGCTTCGCCCGCAGATTCAGACTCGCAATCGTCATCGACGCCAGCTCAACCATCTCCTGCACCATAGCCATCCGGCTATCAGCAAGATTCGCAATCTCGTCCGTCGGGCACGAGAGATACACAAAGCCCAGCGTATCCCCCTGCGCCGCCAGCGGAATGCAGACATAGTGCGCAGGCGGAACATCGACGAAATGGTTGCAATCAATCTGCGATTGCCCACTCCTGCGCCAACGCGGTCTTCCCGCACGCAAGCCACAGCACGCATCCACGCTGAAGGTGTCCAAGAGCGCCGTAGGATCGTTCCACGTCGCCGATACCTCCAGAATGCTGCGCGAGTTATTAATAAGGATGACTGCTCCGCTGCTTCCCGGCACCAGCTCCCGAAAATGTCGCACCGCGCACTCCTGCGCCTGCTGTGACGTCACGCACAACTGAAGTTCATCCCGCGCCTGTTTCAGTAGGATCGCCTCCCCACCGCGCCGCTCCAGCTCGTCGATCGTCGCCTCCAACTGGTCGTTGGTCAACGAGATTTGCCGTTCAAACGTCTGCCGGCGCATGGCGTCGAGTAGCAGGAACGCAAACAAGACGACAATCACCAGCAGCGAGAACCCGATGAATCCCGCGCCCGACAGAATGCTTCGGTCGCGGCTGTTCTGCAACTCGTCGGCGCGCTGGCTCTTAATATCGCGCTCTTCTTCCTGCAACACCGTAATAATCCGGCGGCACTCCTGAATCTCCCGCTCCGGAGTAACCTTCGAACTCTTCAGTTCATCAAGCGCCAGTGAAAGATCCTGAACCTTCGCATCGAGTTCCTGCGCATGCCGCGTTTGGGACGGATTATCCTTCACCAGGCTTTCCAGGCTCAGCACCCCGGCATGCATCGCCATCGCATTCGATTGCACCGATCGCAGCCGGCCCGGATCTCCCGTCGCCGTGTACAGCTGCGCCTCGTAATCTGCACGATCCAGCCGTTGCGACTCCGTCTGCAGGCCCATCAGAATGCTGTGCGAGTGATCCAGCCAGTTGCGGGTCTCAATCAGATGTTGCGTATTCGTATAGACGGTAAATCCGCCCGCGCACGTAAACGCGATCGCGCCCAACGCGCAAACCACCAAAAGCGGAACCACCCTGCTTGTCTTCAGGGGAGCGCTCAGCACGGGGGCACGAGAAATGTTGAACAAGGAGGCGTAA
This sequence comes from uncultured Acidobacteriaceae bacterium, assembly GCA_963754765.1. Classification (GTDB taxonomy): domain Bacteria; phylum Acidobacteriota; class Terriglobia; order Terriglobales; family Acidobacteriaceae; genus Edaphobacter. The sequence continues at coordinate 5,023 of CAVWHJ010000015.1, forward strand.
CCTTAGAACCGGCTCGGAGGATGTTCTTACGGGCAAGGTTATCCTTCGGAACTACCTCCTAACACTAGCCAATAAGTTGTAGAGCACGGCACCCCTTCACTCCGCCGGCGAAAACTCTATCGGGAATCTCGTGCAGCGCGCGCTAAACTCATCACGAGACTTATCATGAAAATAGCCCTCGTCACGATCCTTCAGTTCGTCCTCTTCCTCATCGTCTTCGGAGTCGGCTCTCTCTTCCCCCCATTCCACTTCGAGCACATCCTCATCGCCACGCCCGGCAGTGTCCGAATCTTTGTAGCCGATGGCCTCCTGCTGATGTTCGCTCTCTATATCCTTATTCTCGTCGTCGCAGTTCTCAGGAAGCGCCTGCGCACCTCGGCCCCCTGGTCCACGCTTGCCGTTCTCCTCGCCGCAGTTCTCGGTCTCATGATGAAGTTCGGCTTCCTCACTCGATCAAGTTATTAGAGGTCCCAGAATCTCCTCGAAATCCCATGCCAGACGAATTCTCAAAGCTTCTCTCCGAATCCCAACAAACTCTGGACCAAGGCTTCGCCCACTTGCCTCCCAACCCCGCGCCACCGCTGGGCGGACCCGCCTCAGCCATACTCGAACGCGTTGCCACACGTCTTCGCGACAACTACCCCTACGGCCACCCTCTCTATGCCGGCCAGATGCTGAAGCCGCCCCACCCCATCGCCCGCGCCGCCTACGCGCTTGCCATGTCGGTAAACCCCAACAACCACGCACTCGACGGCGGCCGCGCCAGCTCCGCCATGGAGATCGAAGCCGTCGCCGCCATCGCAAAGATGTTCCACTGGCCCCAGCATCTCGGCCATCTCTCCAGCGGAGGAACCTTCGCCAATCTCGAAGCCCTCTGGGTCGCCGGCCAACTCGCCCACAATCACGACGGAACTGCAAAAGCAATCGCCGCCTCCGACCAGGCCCACTACACGCACAGTCGTATCACCAGCGTGCTCGGCCTTCCCTTCATCGCAATCCCATCCGACCAGCAAGGCCGCATGGACCTCACCGTCCTCGAATGCCTCCTCGCCACAGGATGCATCGGAACCGTAGTCGTCACACTGGGAACCACCGCCATCGGTTCCGTCGATCCCCTCGACCAGATCGTCGAGCTCCGAAAAAAATACAGCTTCCGCATTCACGTCGACGCCGCCTACGGTGGATACTTCACCCTCGCGTCGAACCTCGCGCCCGAAACAAAAGCCGCGTTTGACGCCATCCCCAACGCCGACTCCATCGTCATCGATCCGCACAAGCATGGCCTTCAGCCCTACGGCTGCGGCTGCATCCTCTTCCGCGACCCCAGCATCGGCCGTCTCTATAAACACGACTCCCCCTACACTTACTTCTCTTCCAAAGATCTTCACCTCGGCGAGATATCCCTCGAGTGCTCCCGCGCCGGAGCCTCAGCCGTCGCTCTCTGGGCCACCCAACAACTACTCCCGTACACCCCCGGCGGCGCCTTCGCGCAAGGCCTTGAATCCGGCCACACCGCCGCCCTCAAGCTCTACCAACGCCTCGCCGAATCCCCCCACTTCATCACCCCCACCGCTCCCCCGCAACTCGACATTCTCTTCTGGGCCGTCCGCGCCGACACTCCCGAAGCCTCCTCCGCGCTCGCCCAGCAAATCTTCGACGAAGCCGCCAAACTCGACCTTCATCTCGCTCTCGCAAAACTACCTGTGCGTTTTTTTCCACAAAATGCGTGGAAAAATTCAGCCAAAATCGACCCGCAAACCACCGTAAATTGCCTCCGATCCGTCCTGATGAAGCCCGAGCATCTCCTTTGGTTGGACCAGTTATGGCAACGCCTTGATGCTGCAGCAGTTGCAACACTAAGGGTCAATCCCCCGATAGAACCAGCGTAGATACTCAAATGTTCTATCTACGCGGAGAAAAACGGTTTGGTAAAATCAGCGCATTCGATTAACCGACCGCTTCCTTCCTCGGATATCGTGCAAGCCATAATCTTCGGTCGATAGAGAGCTGCACATCGAATCCATACCTTGGCCGTAATGAACGTAATGGCTCGGATGAGAAAAGGACAAACCACCGCATGAGTCTACCCTCCGCTCTCACCCACTCCACCCCTGATCTCACAGTCCGAACTATCGCGTACTTTTCCATGGAGATCGCCCTCTCCCCCTCCCTTCCCACCTACTCAGGTGGCCTCGGAATGTTGGCCGGCGACACCCTCCGCTCTGCCGCCGACACCGCGGCCCCCATGGTTGCGATCTCGCTCGTCCATCGCCGCGGCTACTTCCGCCAGAAGCTCTCCGACGTCGGTCAGCAGACGGAAACCGACGTCCCCTGGTCCCCCGAGACCATGCTCCCCAGCGCCAACGAGATCATCTCCCTCACCATGCAGGGTCGGCAGATTCTCGTCCGCGCGTGGCGCTTTGATGTTGTTGGCATTACCGGCCACGTCATTCCCGTCTTCCTGCTCGATACCGACGTCGAAGGCAACGATCCCTGGGACCGCCGCCTCACCGACCACCTCTACGGCGGCGACACCTACTACCGCCTCTGTCAGGAGACCGTCCTCGGACTCGGCGGCGTCGCTCTTCTCAACGCCTTTGGCTGTAAACCCAAGGTCTATCACATGAACGAGGGCCACGCTGCCCTCCTCGCGATCGGTCTCCTCGAAGATCAGCTCCACGGCACTCCGCTCAAGGACGCAACCGAAGCCGACATCGAAGCCGTTCGCCAGCAATGCGTCTTCACCACTCACACCCCCGTCCCCGCCGGCCACGATCAGTTCGGCGTCGACCAGATGTACCAGGTCCTCGGCCACGACCGCGGCGCCGCCATCGACCAGTTCGGCTGCCTCCACAACGGCCTCATGAATATGACGTACATCGCCCTGCGCTTCTCGCGATTCGTCAACGGCGTCGCCATGCAGCACGGCAAAGTCTCGCAGCAGATGTTCCCCGACTATAAGGTTCACTCCATCACCAACGGCGTCCACGCCGCCACCTGGCTCTCCCCCAGTTCCAGGATCTTCTCGACAGCGAGATCCCCAGCTGGCGCACCGATAACCAGTTCTTCCGCTCCGTCTACGGCATCGATCCCGCTCGCATCGCCGCCGCCCACAACAAGGGCAAGTTGCGCCTCTTCGCCACCATCGCGAAACGAGCCGGCCATCACTTCAATCCCAACGTCCTCACCCTCGGATTCGCCCGCCGCGTCGCCACCTACAAGCGCGCCAGCCTCCTCCTCCACGACCCCGCCCGTCTGGTCGCGATCGCCCAGAAGATCGGTGGACTCCAGATTCTGTACGCAGGCAAAGCCCACCCCGCCGACAATGCCGGTAAGGGCCTCATCCGCGACGTCTTCGCCGCCGCCACCAAACTAAACTCCTCTGCTCTCAAGATCTACTACATCGAAAACTACGACTGGGAGCTCGGCGCACTCCTCACCCAGGGCGTCGACGTCTGGGTCAACACTCCCCGCCGCCCCTACGAAGCCTCCGGAACCTCCGGCATGAAGGCCGCGCTCAACGGCGTTCCCTCGCTCTCCATCCTCGACGGCTGGTGGATCGAAGGCTGCGCTGAAAACACCACCGGCTGGGCCATCGAAGACGGCGAGACCGAAGCTGCGGAAGCCAACAGCCTCTACGAGAAACTCGAGAACTCCATCGCTCCCATGTACGCCAACCCCCAGGCCTGGTCTCACATGCAGCAGCACTGCATCGCCATCAACGGCAGCTTCTTCAACACCCACCGCATGCTGGCGCAGTACTTCGAAAACTCCTACTTCCCACCCACGACGGTCGGCAAGATCCCCGCGCAACCCCCTCGAACGCCGCCGTTCCAACGACGCCCTCATCCCCGAACCAGCCCTCGTCTAAATCCGCCACCCAAGAACAAGATCAAACAGGCAACGACCGAACTCGTGGTCGTTGCCTGTTCGCTGGCTTAGTCCACACAAATGACCGGTACCCCATCCTTCGCGCTTCTTGCGAAGGTGGGATGGAGATTTGACCAAGGGCGCACCGTCTGTCTGTCCGTATCGTCTGAGCGGCTTCGCCAGTTTCATTTGGTTTGGAGCTTAACCGTTTGCCTTCTTGGCCTTTGTGTTTTTTTTGTCTCGAGGGACCATCAAGGCTATTAGCCTTGCGGCCTCTCTCGGACATAAACCTTGTTAAGTGTCGGCTTTGGCGCTTTCGGGATATACCTGTCTGAGCGAACGTCAAGGTTTCTCAGTCACAGCTCCCAATCGCGACTTAATCGCCCAACCTAATCCCCAGCCACAACCTCCGCCACAACCCGCCCTACCTTGCGCCTCTGCCCCGCCCGTTCAAATCTCCCACGCAGCCGGTCAAAGAACAGATAAACCACCGGCGTCGTAAACAGCGTCAGCGCCTGCGACACAATCAGCCCGCCCACAATCGTGATCCCCAGCGGCCGCCGCATCTCGCTCCCCGCCCCATGTCCCAGCGCCAGCGGCAACCCGCCCAGCAGCGCCGCCATCGTCGTCATCATGATCGGCCGGAATCGCAGCACGCAAGCCTCATAGATCGCCTCCTGCGGCGACTTCCCATGCTGCCGCTCCGCCACCAGCGCAAAGTCGATCATCATAATCGCGTTCTTCTTCACGATTCCGATCAGCAGAATAATCCCGATCATCGCGATCACGCTCAGATCCACCTTGAACAGCAGCAGCGCCACAATCGCGCCCACCCCCGCCGACGGCAGCGTCGACAGAATCGTCAGCGGATGAATAAAGCTCTCATACAAAATCCCCAGCACGATATACACCGCAATCAGCGCCAGCAGGATCAGCAACGGCTCGCTCGAAAGCGAATCCTTGAACGCCTGCGCCGTCCCGGCAAATCCGCCGTGGATCGTCGACGGCATCCCGATATCGTCACGCGCGCCTGCTGAATCGCCTGCGTCGCCTGGCTCAGCGACGCGCCCGGCGCCAGGTTGAACGACAGCGTCGTCGCCGGAGACTGCGCCTGATGGTTCACCGCCAGCGGAATCCGCTGCGTCTCAAAGTGCGTCACCGCCGACAGCGGAACCATCGCGCCCGTCGTGCTCTTCACATAGATATTCTTCAGCGCATCCGGATCGTGCTGGAACTCCGGCGCGACCTCCATCACCACGTGGTACTGATTCAGCGGCATATACGTCGTCGAAACCTGCCTCTGCCCAAACGCATCGGACAGCGTCGCATCGATCGTCAGCGGCGACACGCCCAGCCGGCTCGCCGTAGCGCGGTCGATCACCAGTTGCTCCCGCAACCCCTGCTGCTGCTGATCCGTCGCCACATCCTTGATCTGCGGCAGCTTCTCCATCTGCGGCCATCAGCTTCGGCCCCCAGTCGTTCAGATCCTTCAGGTTATGCGCGGTCAGCGTGTACTGATACTGCGTCGCCGTATTCGCGACCGCCAATCCTCAGGTCCTGAAACGCCTGCAGATAAAGAGTCGCCCCCGGAATATTGCTCATCTTGCGGCCGCAGCCGGTCAATGATCACCTGCGCCGTATCGCCCTTCTTCTGCCGCTCCGCATCCGGCTTCAGCGACATGAACATACGGCCCGAGTTCGAGTTCGCCGCCGCCCGCCCGCGAACGCCGTCACATCCTGCAACGCCCGGGTCCTTGCCCACAATCGCCGCCAGCTGCGCACCTTCTTCTTCATCTCCGGAAACGAAACATCCTGTTGCCCCTGCACCTGTCCGCCGATGCGTCCCGTGTCCTGCTGCGGGAAGAAGCCCTTCGGCACCAGGATGTAGAGATACACATTCAGCACGAACGTCACACCGTAATCGTCAACACCAGCTTCTGATGCTGCAGCACCCAGCGCAGCCCGCGCTCATACTCCGCCGTCATCCACGCCAGCGCCCGCTCGCCCGAGCTGATAAAACCACCCATGCCGCCGCGTTATGTGGCCTCCAAAAACTTCGCGCTCAGCATCGGCGTCGTCGTCAGCGAAACCACCAGCGACACCATAATCGCCACCGACAGCGTCACCGCGAACTCGCGAAACAGCCTGCCCATGATCCCGCCCATCAGCAGGATCGGAATGAACACCGCAATCAGCGACGTGCTCATCGAGAGCACCGTAAACCCGATCTCCTTCGATCCCAGCATCGCCGCTTCGAACGGCGTCATCCCCTCTTCCAGATGCCGGCTGATGTTCTCGATCACCACAATCGCATCGTCCACCACAAAGCCCGTCGAGATCGTCAGCGCCATCAGCGAAAGATTATCCAGCGTATATCCCAGCAGATACATCACCCCGAACGTTCCCAGCAGACTCAGCGGAACCGAGACCCTAGGAATCAGCGTCGACCGCACCTCGCGCAGGAACAGAACACCACCAGGATCACCAGCACGATCGAGATCATCAGCGTCCGCGTCACATCCTTCACCGACGCCCGAATCGTCGTCGTCCGGTCCAGCGCCACATGCACCTGAATCGCCGGCGGTATCGACGCCTGCAGCATCGGCAGCATCTTCTTCACGTTGTCCACCGTCTCGATCACGTTCGCCGTCGACGTCTTGAACACGATCACCAGAATCGCCGGCTTGCCGTTGAACACGCCCGTCGCATGCATATCCTCAACGCTGTCAACGACCTTCGCCACATCCTGAATCCGCACAATCCCATGCGCAGCAGCGGCCCCGGCGCCCTGCCCCGTCATCGCCGAAGACCAGTCGTTGCGTAGTCGATCGCAGGTCGCATTAGCCGACGGCGCATTCGCCACCGCACTCGCCACCGCCGCCGGCAGCCCCGTACTCGCCGCAGCCGAACTCACCGGCCCGCGATCCGTAGCCACAATCAGCGGAGCATAAGCAGCCGCGCCAAAAAGCTGGTCCGTCGCGCTGACGCTCCACCGCCTCGTGTCGTCCTGCAAATACCCCTTCGGCTGGTTCACATTCACCGTGCCGATCGCCGCGCGCAGCGCCTCCAGCCCAACCCCATAGTGCGCCAGTTGCATCGGATTCGCCTCGATCCGCACGCCCGGCTTCGCGCTGCCGCCGCACCACGTCTGCCCCACACCCTGCACCTGCGCGATCTTCTGCGCCAGGATGCTGTCGCACGCGTCGTACAGCTGCGGAACAGTCATCGTGTCCGACGTCAACGCCAGAATCATGATCGGCGAGTCCGCAGGATTCACCTTGTAGTACCCCGGATTGCTCGGCAGGTTCGCCGGCAACTGGCTCCGCGCCGCATTGATCGCCGCCTGCACATCGCGCGCCGCGCCATTAATATCCCGAGTCAGATCGAACTGCAGCACGACTCCCGTCGTCCCCGTCGACGAGTACGACGTCATCTCATTGATGCCGGCGATCTTCGAAAACTGTCGCTCCAGCGGCGTCGCCACCGACGAAGCCATCGTCTCCGGATCAGCCCCCGGCAAACTCGCACCCACCGAGATCACCGGAAACTCCACCTGCGGCAGACTGGCCACCGGCAGCAGCGTATACGCCACCGCACCCGCCAGAATCACCGCCACCGACATCAGAAATGTCGCTACCGGCCGCCGAATAAATGGTGCTGAAAAATGCATAATCCGCCTGATCTTCACGCCTAGCTCCCTAACCCTAATCCCTGCTCCTTCATCAATCCGCCGACATCGCATGCGCATGAAACTCCGCACTCGACATCCTTCGATTGCCGTCCCAGCCGGTCAAAGAACAGATAAACCACCGGCGTCGTAAACAGCGTCAGCACCTGCGACACAATCAGCCCGCCGACAATCGTGATACCCAGCGGCCGTCGCAGCTCGCTTCCCGTTCCCGTGCCCAGCGCCAGCGGCAAACCGCCCAGCAGCGCCGCCATCGTCGTCATCATGATCGGCCGGAACCGCAGCAGACAAGCCTGATAGATCGCCTCCTGCGGCGACATCCCCTGCTCGCGCTCCGCCTCCAGCGCAAAGTCGATCATCATGATCGCGTTCTTCTTCACAATGCCGATCAGCAAAATAATTCCGATCAGCGCAATCACACTCAAATCCACATGGAACAGCAGCAGCGCCAGAATCGCGCCCACACCCGCCGACGGCAGCGTCGACAAAATCGTGATCGGATGAATATAGCTCTCGTACAACACGCCCAGCACGATATAGACAACGATCAGCGCCGCCAGAATCAGCAGCGGCTCATTCTCCAGCGACGCCTCAAACGCCCTCGCCGACCCTTGAAACTCCGCATTCACGCTCGGCGGCGGATTCAGCTCCGCCTTCGCCTTGTTCACCGCGTTCACCGCATCGCCAATCGACTTGCCCGGCGCAAGGTTGAACGAGATCGTCACCGCAGGAAACTGCCCCTGATGATTGATCGCCAGCGCCGTCTGCCGCTCTTCAAAGTGCGTGAACGCCGACAGCGGCACCTGCGTCCCATTCGAGCTCTTCACATAAATGTTGTCGAGCGACGCCGGGTTCCGCTGAAACTTCGGCGCAACCTCCAGCACCACGTGGTACTGATTCTGCTGCGTGAAGATCGTCGACACCTGCCGCTGCGCAAACGCATCATCCAGCGTGTCATCGATATTCTGCGGCGTAATCCCCAGCCGCGACGCCGTATCGCGATCAATCACCAGCTGCGCCTCCAGCCCGCCCAACTGCTCATCGCTGGCCACATCGCTCAGAATCGGAATCGTCTTCAGCTTCGCGACCATCTTGTCCGTCCACACCGCCAGCTCTTCCGAATTCGCATCCTCCAGCGAGTACTGATACTGCGTCCGGCTCACCCGGTCTTCCACCGTCAGGTCCTGCAGCGGCTGCAGAAAGCACTGAATCCCATCCACCTTCGCCACCTGCGGCTCCAGCCGCTGAATCACCTCCAGCGCCGACGACTTCCGCTGCTCGCGATCCTTCAGATTGATCTGAATGCGCCCGCTGTTCAGCGTCGAGTTCGTCCCATCGATCCCAATGAACGACGACACACTCTCCACATCCTTATCCTGCAGAATGATCCTCGCCAGCGCCTGCTGCCGCGAACTCATCGCCCCAAAGCTGATCGTCTGCGGAGCCTCCGTGATCCCCAGCAGCACGCCCGTATCCTGCACCGGGAAGAACCCCTTCGGCACAATCAGGAACAGATACACCGTCAGCAGAAACGTCCCCAGCGTCACCAGCAGCGTCAGCGTCTGGTGCCGCAACACCCACCGCACACCCACCGCATACTTCGCAATCACATAGTCGAAGAACTCTTCGCTCTTCCGGTAGAACGTCGTCTGCTCGCTGTCCGGCGTATGCTTCAGCAGCTTCGCCGACATCATCGGCGTCAGCGTCAGCGAAACAAACGCCGAAACCAGAATTGTAACCGCCAGCGTTACAGCAAACTCGCGGAACAGCCGCCCCACAATATCGCCCATGAACAGCAGCGGAATCAGCACCGCAATCAGGCTCACCGTCAGCGAAACAATCGTGAACCCAATCTGCTCCGAGCCCTTCAGCGCAGCCTCCAGCGGAGACTCGCCCTGCTCCAGATACCGCGAGATGTTCTCGATCATCACAATCGCGTCATCCACCACAAATCCCGTCGAGATCGTCAGCGCCATCAGCGACAGGTTGTTCAGGCTGTATCCCAGCAGATACATCACCCCAAACGTCCCCACAATCGACAGCGGCACCGCCACCGAAGGAATCACCGTCGCCGCAAACGATCGCAGGAACAGGAAGATCACCATCACGACCAGCCCAATCGTCAGCACCAGCGAGAACTTCACATCCTTCACCGACGCACGAATCGTATTCGTCCTGTCGGTCAGCACCTGCAGGTTCACCGTCGCCGGCATCGACGACCGCAGCTGCGGCAGAATCTTCTGCACCTCATCCACCACGCCGATGATGTTCGCGCCCGGCTGCCGCTGGATGTTCACAATCACCGCCGGCTTCAAGCGTCGCGGGCTTGTGCCGGCTGTCCATTCGCTCGCAGGCCCGCGCCGACGTCCCCATCCACGCCGCCTGGAACAGATTCTCCGCGCTGTCCACCGCATTCGCCACATCCGACAGCCGCACCGGCGACCCATTCCGGTACGCGATGATCACATTGTTGTATCCGCCGCTCGAAGGAATCTGATCGTTCGCGCCAATCGTGTAAGCCTGCGTCGCGCCATTCAGATTGCCCTTCGCCTGGTCCACATTCGCCGTACCCACCGCCGTGCGAATGTCCTCCAGACTCAACCCATAATTCGCCAGCGCCGTCGGATTCGCCTGAATCCGCACCGCGGGCTTCTGCCCTCCGTTGATCGACACCAATCCCACGCCCGATAGCTGCGAGATCTTCTGCGCGATCACCGTATCCGCCAGATCCTCCACCTGAGAAAGCGGCAACGTATCGCTCGTCAGCGCCAGCGTCAGAATCGGCGCATCCGCCGGATTCACCTTGCTGTACACCGGCGGATTCGGCAGGTCCTTCGGCAGATAGCTGTACGCCGCATTGATCGCCGCCTGCACATCCTGCTGCGCCACATCGATCGACTCCGCCAGCGAGAACTGCAGCGTAATCACGCTGCCTCCGCCCGAACTCGTCGACGTCATCTGGCTCAGCCCCGGTATCTGTCCGAACTGCCGCTCCAGCGGCGCCGTCACCGACGACGCCATCACCTCCGGGCTCGCCCCCGGATAAAACGTCTGCACCTGAATCGTCGGATAGTCCACCTGCGGCAGCGCCGACACCGGCAGCTGCACATACGCCACAAACCCCGCAAGCAAAATGGCCACCATCAGGAGCGAGGTGGCCACTGGCCGAAGAATAAATGGCCTCGATGGGCTCATCTCTTGCCGTACTCGTCGAAGAACTCACGAAGGCTGCCCCGTCCCACTCAACCGCATTCACCTCCGCGGTCGTCCCGTCACCCGTCTTCACCGGCGCCGCCTTCGGAAACACCTTGCTTCCGTTCTTCAACTTCTCCTGCCCATCCACCACAATCTGGTCGCCCGGCTTCACGCCGCCGTTCAGAATCACCTGCGTCCCTTCCGTCAAAGCGACATTCACCGTCTGCGCCTCAACGTAGTAGTTCGACTGGTTCTCCGGAAGATCCGGCAGCGGCATATCCGTACTCTTCTTCTCCACCAGATTCGCCGGCGGTTGTCCCTGCTTCAGCAGATAAACAAAGTTCCCCTGCGACCCCGTCTGCAGCGCCGCAGCCGGAATCACAATCGCGTTCTGCTTCTCCTGCAGAATCAGCCGCACATTCACAAACTGATTCGGAAACAGTGCCCCATCCGTATTGTCGAACACCGCCTTCGCCTTCACCGTGCCCGTCGCCGTATCGATCTGGTTGTCCACCGTCAGCAGACTCCCGCTCGCCAGATGCGTCTGCGCCGCACGATCAAACGCCTCCACCGCCAGCCGCGCTCCGCCGCGCGTCCGCTTCAGCACCTCAGGCAACTGATCCTCCGGCAGCGTAAAGATCACCGAAATCGGCTGCAACTGCGTCACCACCAGCAATCCCGTCGTATCCGCCGCATGCACAATATTGCCCGGATCGACCTGCCGCAGCCCCACCACTCCATTGATCGGCGACAAAATCTTCGTATACCCCAGGTTCACCTTCGCCGCCTGAATCGCCGCCTGATCCGCGGCAATCGAACCCTCCGCCTGCCCCGCGTTCGAAGCCTGCAACTGCTGGCTCTCCTTCGACACCACGCCCGCCTGTTGCAGCGCGTTATATCGCGCCGCCTCCGCACGAGCATTCACCGCATTCGCCTGATCTTTCACCAACTGCCCCTGCGCCTGCTCCAGCGCTGCCTGGTAGGGCTTCGGATCGATCTCCGCCAGCACCTGTCCTTGGCGCACCGCCTGCCCTTCGCGCACCGGCACCTGCATCAACTGCCCATCCACACGGCTCTTGATCGTCACCGTGTTGTACGCCGTCACCGTTCCCAGCGCCGTCAGAAAAATCGGCATCGTCTTCTGCTGCACCGCCGACACCTGCACCGGCGTCGGCCTCTCCGCCTGTGCCGCCATGATCAGTTGAACCGAATCCTGCTCCTGCGCATTCTTGCGAATCTTCCACACCGCCGCGCCCACCACCGCGACGATCACCAGCAGCACAATCCACTTCCGCGCCGCCGAACCCTTCGGCTCTTTAGACCGAAACTCGGAAGACGGCACTTTTACGTCGGCTCTTGCGCCGGAGACTCCACATTGGAGTCCTGTTCTTTAATTTGCGCTGACAACATAAGTTGCGCTCTCTGTTCTCTCTCGGAAAATTCAAGAAGTCGATCTTCTGATTACTGCTGTCGAGATACATCCAGAATACTTGATAATGACGATGGTCGCCTAAGCAGCCGGCCCCGATGGCGCGCCCGTTCGGCGCAACCGCTTTGTTTCAAACGCTATCTCGGCCCATTCATTGCTTTAGACGTAAGGAAGGACACTTTTGCCCATCCCGCCCACCGAACTCGACATCGCTTCCCTCCCAGTGCTCTGCGTCGATCTGGATGGAACCCTCGTCAAGTCCGACACCCTCCACGACTCCGCGCTCGCCGTCGCCCGCCACCGTCCCGCCGCTCTCCTCAAAATCCCCGGCTGGCTCCTCCAGGGCAAAGCCGCCCTCAAGCAACATCTCGCCAACACCGTCCAACTCGACGTCGCCCATCTCCCCTACAACCGCGAACTCCTTCAGTATCTTGAGCAGCAGCGCGCCACCGGCCGCCCCATCTACCTCGCCACCGCCGCCGACGCCGACACCGCCAACCGCATCGCCGCCCACCTCGGCATCTTCACCGGCGTCCTCGCCTCCGACGGCAAACTCAACCTCGCCGGCAAAAACAAGCTCGCCGCCTTCCAGTCCCGCTTCGGCGAAAACTTCTCCTACATCGGCAACGCCATGCCCGACCTCCCGCTCCTCCTGCACTGCCACGAGCCCATGGTCGCCAACCCCACCCCCGCACTCCGCTCCGCGCTCAGCAAAGCCGGCCTCAAACCCGTCCGCACCTTCGAAGAGCGCGCCTCCCCCCTCAAATCCTGGCTCAAGGCCATCCGCCTCCACCAGTGGGCGAAAAACGTCCTCATCTTCCTCCCCATCATCCTCGCCCACGCCCTCGCTCCCGGCCTCGTCGCCGGAGCAGCGCTCGCCTTCCTCAGCTTCGGCCTCTGCGCCTCCGCCACCTACATCGTCAACGACCTCCTCGATCTCGAAGCCGACCGCCAGCACCCCCGCAAACGCCTCCGCCCCTTCGCCTCCGGAGATCTCTCCGCCCTCTCCGGCATCATCGTCGTTCTCTTCTTCCTCGCCGCCTCGCTCACCCTCGCGCTGCTCATCCCGCGCGTCATCGCAACGCTCTCGCCCCAGTTCGCCCTCGAAAGACCACATCAGTTCCTCGTCTGGCTCGGCATCTATCTCGTCACCACGCTCGCCTACTCGCTCCGTCTCAAGCGCGCCGTCATGGTCGACGTCATCGTCCTCTCCGGCCTCTACACCATCCGCATCATCGCCGGCTCCGCCGCCACAGGAGTCGCCGTCTCCACCTGGCTCGCCAGCTTCAGCATCTTCTTCTTCCTCTCTCTCGCCTTCGTCAAACGCTTCGCCGAGCTCGAAAATCTGCGCGAGCGCGGAGGCGTCTCCGCCGGTGGCCGCGGCTACCACGTCTCCGACATCGAGCAGCTCCGCAGCTTCGGCTCCGCCAGCGGATACGTCTCCGTCGGCGTCCTCACCCTCTACATCTCCAACCTCGACGCCGCCGCGCTCTACAACCACACCCACCGCCTCTGGCTCCTCGTCCCCGTCATCCTCCTCTGGATCAGCCGCCTCTGGCTCCAGGCCTCCCGCGGCGAGCTCAACGAAGACCCCGTCGTCTACGCCATCACCGACCGCCGCTGCCTCCTCCTCGGCGTCCTCGTCCTCGCCATCGTCCTCTCCGCCCTCTAGAAAGTTTTCAAATATGCCGTCATCCTGAGTGGAGTTTGGCGCGGCTCTTCGCGCCAAACGCAATCGAAGGACCCCGAAGAAACCAAGGCCACCTATACCGCTTGTCCCTTTCCGGCAAGAATCGTGGTTCTCAAACTCGACTATGGGTCGATACGACATTCAAATTCTTTTGCTGAAAAACTCCTTCTTTCAACCGAGGGAGCGCATCATGGATGCAGAAGGAGTTCCAACCCATGCGTGCAGACATCGTCCCCGGAGCCATCTTCCCCGACTACGAACTAACCGACCACACAGCAACCCGCCGCAAGCTCTCCGACCTGCAGGGACCACACCCCATGGTCCTCGTCCTCAGCCGCGGAGGCTTCTGCCCCAAAGACCGCCGCCAGGCAGAACTCCTCGTCCAGTTCCATCGCGAGATGGAGGTAGGCTACAGCCGCCTCGTCACCATCAGCACCGACAACATCTCCGAGACCAACGAATACCGAACCGGAGTCGGCGCCCACTGGACCTTTCTCTCCGACGCCGGCCGCCGCGTCCAGAAAGATCTCGACATCGCCGAATACACCGACCCAACCCACAACCCCATGATTCCCCACACCATCGTGCTCGAACCCGGCCTCGTCGTCTTCAAGGTCTACAACGGCTATTGGTTCTGGGGCCGCCCCACTCTCGAAGACCTCCGTCAGGATCTCCGCGCCGTCACCAAAAAGTGCCGCCCCGACTGGGACATCACCGACCCCGAACACAGAGCCGCATGGCAACGCGGCGAAACCAACCGCTTCTACCCCTACGGAAAAACCTACGCCACAGTCTTCGGCGAACAAGACTAACCGCCTTTCGCTTCATTTCTTCCCACAAGAAAGAAAGTGTCATCCTGAGCGAAGTCGAAGGACCTGCAGTTGTTGCAACAGAATGTCATCCTGAGCGAAGTCGAAGGACCCCGAAGAACTCCCAACCACCACAACCGCTCGGATCGCTCAGCCACAGCCTTCCATGTATCGTTCGCCGTCATTCTGAGCGAAGCGAAGAATCCCCGCATTTCATCCGTCAGAATGCCACGAAAGCCCGGGTGCCCCATCCTTCGCGCACTCTGCGAAGGGTGGGAAGTACACCGCCTAAACAGCCACTCTCAGAAGCCCCACAAAATCCAACCAAAACCACCAAGTCATTTATCCTGAACACACCCATGAACAAAGCCATCCCCCAGCTCCACACCTTCGACGAACCCTCCCTCGACGCCGCCTTCGCCACCCTCGCCGAAGAAGTCAACGGACGCAGCGAAGGCGCACCGAAGAGCAGCAGAAGCCTTCCGCCTCCACTGGCTAGGCCGCAAACAAGGCCGCCTCAAGCTCATCAGCGAAGCCTGGCTCAAATCCGCCCCGCCCGAAGCCAAAAAAGCCCTCGGCATCCGCTTCAACCAGCTCAAGCAGCAAATCGAAGCCGCCCTCGAAGCCCCCGCCGCCGCACCAGCAAAAACAGCGCACGGGAATCGACATCACCCTCCCCGGCGTCTCCCGCACCCTCGGCATCCCCCACCCGCTCCTCAAGACCATGCACGAGATCGTCTCCGTCTTCCACCATCTCGGCTACAGCACCAACCTCGGCCCCCAGGTCGAATCCGACTTCTACAACTTCGAAGCCCTCAACTTCCCCCCCAACCACCCCGCCCGCGACACGCAGGACACCCTCATCATCGCCAACCAGCAAGGCCGCCCCGGCCGCGACCGCCTCCTCATGCGCACCCACACCTCGCCCGTCCAGATCCGCACCATGATCGCGCAGGCCCCGCCCATCCGCATCGTCATCCCCGGCAAAGTCCACCGCAACGACGCCGCCGACGCCACCCACTCCCCCATCTTCCATCAGGTCGAAGGCCTCTGCGTCGACACCAACATCACCTTCTCCGACCTCAAGGGCACGTTCGACCACGCCATGAAGGCCCTCTTCGGCTCCGACGTCAAAACCCGCTTCTTCCCCAGCTTCTTCCCCTTCACCGAACCCTCCGCCGACGTCCAGATCTCCTGCATCTTCTGCGGAGGCAAGGGCTGCCGCAAGTGCAAGCACTCCGGCTGGATCGAACTCCTCGGCTGCGGCATGGTCGACCCCGCCGTCTTCGCCGCCGTCACCGAAGAACGCCGCAAAATCAACCCCGCCGACGACGCCTACAACCCCGAAAAGATCACCGGCTTCGCCTTCGGCATGGGAGTCGAGCGCATCGCCATGATGCTCCACGGCGTCTCCGACATCGGCCACTTCTACTCCGGCGACATGCGCTTCCTCGAGCAATTCGCCTGACTCTCGCACTAGAAGATGAAAGGAATTGCCAGAATCGTGAATAAGCCAGAAGCGACTATGGCGAAAACCATATTCAAAGAGTTCGCGACTCACACAGGAGCAGTCTATTTAGCAATGACCGCCAGTATGATTTTGACACTGGTGCTGATCATGATTGTCCCAGGTGCGGCCGAAACATCGAATCTCCTGGGGAGACTATTAGACCCTCCATTCTGGGTTCCCCAACTAGTCTGCGGGGTGATCGCGGGTTGGTTTGTAAGAAGACGTTTCGCAGTCTTCAACTCAGGCTACGCCCTCCTCATTCCGTTCACCCTCCTGATATCGAACATACTTACCGAAGGGCGGGAATTGCGAGCATATACGCCTCTAAGGGACGTATATTTTTCGGCAAATAATGGTGCCACAGAAGGCTTATATGAGCTTTTCTTCACCGCTCCGGTCTACACCGCCATTGCTTAGTGCCCGGCGCGCTTGCATCCCGAATTTAGCGGTCACATCCATCAGCAACCTACTTCAATCCCGCCTGCAAACTCACCAGATTCTGCGGCACGCACCCGAATCACACCCACCCCGCGGGCTATCGATATCCGCAATCAGAAAAAACGACACCGCCACCACCAGCGGCAGCACCATCAACAGTCTCCGCGTTCCTTGCGCGACCCATACCCCACCAGCACATTGCTGAACAGCGCAATCACGAACATCAAGCCCACGCCGCCACCGGAATCCGGTTCCACCACGCCGCCTGCGTATACCCCTGCGAGTTCATCACATCGTTCATTCCCGCCACCGCCAGCGCGATCACCGGCGTCGGCTGTGCCATCGCCGGACTGCGAAGCCGCCGCCCAAAGCTCATCCTGCACCTTCGCCGTCTCCGCGTCGATCTGCGTCAGGTCATCCCTAGTCGCGGACCGTCATAAAACCGGATCCGCAGATCCGTGTACTGCCGCAGCAGATCGCGCACCCGCGCACCCTCCGCCGCCGGCAGCAGATCCGCCCGCACATACTCCGTCCCAATCGCATTGGCCTCTGCCTCTTCATAGTCTTGCGCAGGTCATAGCGCGCCGTCGCCATCGAAAAGCTGAACCCGATAATCAGCCCCAGCAGCGTCAGCGTCGCCGCAAGAACCGTTCCGAAGTCCGGTCGCATCCTCCTCCTGCAAGCTCATGACGCCGCTGGCTGACCTTCGCCGCCGACCCACGCCGCAAACCACAGCACAAGAAACGACAAACACGAAGATCAGCGATGGATAGTTCAAAGGATTCACCACAGCTCGCCTCGCATCTCAGGCCACTCTGCCGCAGCGCCATCCAGCTTAAGACTGACTTCTTCATCGCTATTCCCAAAAAACCCAAACAGCAGATGCAGCACCGCCAGCGCCAGCGCCCCAAGAAACGCCGCCTTGAACGTCGTCACCGCGAACCCCGGCACAAACTTGCTCGAAAACCACAGAATCACCGCATTCACCACCAGGAAAAACAACCCAAACGTCAGAATCCCCAGCGGCAGCGTAATGATCTTCAGCAAACAGCCCCAGCGTCGCATTCAACAGCCCGATCACAACCACCGCAATCAGCGCCGACACAACATTACTCGAAATCTCAAACCCTCCACGAAATGCGCAACCACCAGCAGAGCCACGGCATTCAAAATCCAGTGCAGAACAAACGAAGCATAGATCCGTTCCTTTCACATCACAGTTTTAAATCAAGGGATTCGCGGCCAGCTTCCGCCCCACGAGCATATCCGATCCGGCGCAAATCCGCAGCTCAAATACGTCATCTCAGACCCAACCATCTACTTCGCCAGCCTCATGGTCATAGCTGATCACCCGCGTAATCTTCCACGCCCCATCCTTGTACTGCCACAGCGTGCACGAACTTTGCCTCCCCCACCACATCATGGTCCTGCGCCCCCGGATGATAAAACCGGTGCACCCCAATCTCCACCGCGCCATACCATGCATCGGATACACCTCCAGCGACCCCGCCACCAACTCCCGCGTCACCTTCCCGCAGATATTGTTCTTGATCGCATCCAGAAACGGCTGCTTCCCCACCGCCAGCCCGGTCTTGTCGTGATAAAACTCCAGATCGTCCACCACCAGCGTCCCCAGCTTCTCGATGATCGCACGTGTTGTACGCATCAAACAGCTTCTGTATCCAGCGTCGTCATCGCCTGCGTCAACTCCTCCTGACTCTTGATCGTCATCGAGCGACGGAACCGCCTGCGCACTCGCCGCAACAAACGCACCCGATCCCAACAACCAGCAACACCAAAGCACAAAATCTTCTTCATCGACGTTCCACCTCTCCAATGAAATCGGAACACCCACCGCAGTACGCAGCCACACGTCCAGAATGTTCACGCGATCACGAAATTCCCAACGCTCACAACAAGCCGCAGGCCTCGAAGTCACCCCAATCGTCTTCATCCACTCATCCACCAGATCCGGCCACTCCGTCACCGGCAACTCCGTCCGCCGCAGCCCATACCCATGCCCACCCTCGGCATACACATGCAACTCCGTCGGCACTCCCGCATTCTTCAGCGCCAGAAAGTAAGCCGTGGCATTCTCCACATGCACCGGGTCATCCTCCGCCTGCACCAGAAACGTCGGCGGCGTCTCCTTCGTCACCGGAATATCCGGCCGTAAACGCAAACCCCTTATCCGCCATCCGCCAGATATCCCGGATAAACCACCACCGCAAAGTCCGGCCTGCAACTCAAATCATCCGCCGCATCCACCCTCGGATACAGCCGCGTCGCATAGTGCGTACTCACCGCCGCCGCCAGATGCCCGCCCGCCGAAAACCCCAGCACACCCACCCGCTTCGGATCGATCTTCCACTCCGCCGCATGCGCCCGCACCATCCCCACCGCTCTCTGCGCATCCTGCAACGCCTCATCCGACTTCGGATACGGCCCCGTCCCCGGCACCCTGTACTTCAAAAGCACGCACGTAACTCCCCGCGCCGTCAGCCAGTCGCAAACCTCCGTCCCCTCCAGATCGATCGCCAGAATGTTGTACCCACCCCCCGGAAACACCACCACCGCCGCGCCCGTATTCTTTCCCTTCGGCGCAAACAACGTCAACGTCGGCACCGACACATTCCCCAACCGCACCAGCGACCTTCCCGCAATCTTCTCGCTCGTCGCCGTCGAAGTATCCGCCTCCGGCCCCTTCGTCGTATTCGGCCCCGGCGCCCCCTTCGGCCACAGCGTCAACACCGCATGCCCCGCCCCCACCGGCCATCCCGTCGACTGCGCCCGAGCCTGCGCCAAACCACCCCACCAAAACAAACCATCACCAAACCCAACAAAACTCGCCGCATCCAAAACCCTCCCAAAACCCGCAGCCATCATCGCTGGCAAACACACAACAGGCAAGTCCGCGAAGCCAAGCCCCGCAACGCTCTAACATTTAGACTAAAGATCGTTCGTCATGAAAAATTTCATATTGATGTGCTTGCTTTCCTCGACCTGCCTCGCCCAGGAAGCTCACTTGCGGTCTCACTTCGATCAAAGCAACAGCACCTCTGCTTTACCCACCCATCGCGAGAGCAGCGCATGTGCGGAGGAATCGGCTACATCTTCCTCGTCGCATTCAAGCTGACCGGCGAAGTCGCAGGATGTCAGAGTACTCAGCGGCTCCAATCTACTGCAGGAGTTCCAGCATCCGCTATATGTAAAGGGGCTTCGTGCGAACGAGTACGGCGGCCCTCGCACTTGCCCAATGGTCGTTAATTACGTCATTCAACAAGACGATAGCGAGCTCTTCGATCCCGATCGAGCCAGAGTGATCGTTCAACACGTAACTGATTTACGCGTCCAGCCGTTCATGATCAACGATCTACGCGGGACCCTGCCGGCAAGATCGAGTAAGCGCTTCTGGCCCTTCAGTAGGCATAAGCCGAAACATTTAGACTAGAAGCCGTCCATCATGAATATCCTCACCGCCTGGCTCCGCTCCTACGTCCCCAACATTCCGGTCGATGATCAGCAACTCGCCGAAGACCTCACCCTCCGCGGCATCGCCGTAGAAGGCGTCCACTCCCTCGGCCCAAACAACGGCCACCTCTTCGAGATGGACATCACCACCAACCGCGTCGACGCCATGAACCACTACGGCATCGCCCGCGAAGCCGCCACCATCTACAACCTCCCCTCGCGCCCCTCAACACCAAGCTCCCCGTCGGCACCCTCGTCGACGAGCCCTTCCCCATCCGCATCGCCCCCGACGCCAAAGGTCTCTGCGGCCGTTTCACCGCCCAGGTCCTCCGCAACGTCACCATCGCCCCCAGCACCGGCCAGGTCGCCGAATACTTCAACCTCCTCAGCCAGAAACAAATCTCCAACGCCGTCGACGCCAGCAACTTCGTCCTCCTCGGCATGGGCCATCCCACCCACGCCTTCGACCTCGACAAGATCGAAGGCGGCATCGTCGTCCGCCTCGCCCACAAAGGCGAAAAGCTCAAACTCCTCGACGGCACCGACCGCATCCTCGAAGCCGACGACCTCGTCGTAGCCGACGAAAAGAAAGCCCTCGCACTCGCCGGAGTCATGGGCGGCTGGGACTCCATGATCACCCCCGAAACCAAAAACATCCTCATCGAAGCCGCCTGGTTCGATCCCGCCTCCGTCCGCCGCAGCTCCCGCCGCCACGGCCTCCACACCGACGCCTCCCACCGCTTCGAGCGCGGCGCCGACTTCAACGCCGCCCCCATCGCCAACGCCCTCGTCGCCCAGCTCATCCTCCAAGCCGGAGGAAAAATCGAAGGCGAACTCATCGACGTCATCGACCCCGAAGTCGCCGCCAAGACCGCCACCCGTCCCCCCATCGAGCTCTCCGTAAAACAAGTCCAGCGCCACCTCGGCACCACCATCGATCCCCACGGCATCACCTGCGAGATCGTCGCCCGCTACCTCACCTCCCTCGGCTGCGAACTCCTCCTCCACGGCCTGCGTGACGATCAAGCCGTCTACCTCACCAAACTCCCCTCCTGGCGTCTCGACCTCGAGCGCGAGATCGACCTCATCGAAGAGGTCGCCCGCGTCTACGGCTACAACCGCTTCGCCAACACCCTCCCCGCACCCCTCCCCGTCATCACCACCCCACCGCCGCAAAAGAAGCCGCCGTCCGCACCCGCCTCCTCGCCCTCGGCTTCAGCGAATCCATCTCCAGCACCTTCGCCAGCCACCAAGACACCGACACTCTTCTACGCTCCAGCAAAATCCGGGTGCCCCATAAATCGCGCGGTGCCCCATCGTCGCGACTCTGAGTGTGGGCAATCGTCGCAGAGCGACGATCCGTCTTCCTCCAACCGCAGACCCTCCCCGTCCCCATGGAAAACCCCCTCTCCGAAGAGGCCTCCCTCCTCCGCCCGTCCCTAGTCCCCGGCATGCTCACCATGCTCAGCCACAACCTCAACCGCGACGTAAAAGAAGTCCGCCTCTTCGAACAAGGCCAGATCTTCACCGCCACCGTCCCCGCCGACGGCACCTTCATCTCCGAAGTCCACGAATCCCACCAGCTCTCCCTCGGCCTCACCGGCAACACCAACGCCATCCCGCCCCACCTCGCCGAGGACGCCCCCTTCTTCGAACTCAAAGGCGCCATCGAATCCCTCCTCTCCCTCTTCACCCGCACCCGGACGGCCCCGCACGCCCTCACCTTCTCAGCCGAAGCCCCCGCCTGGCTTCAACCCGGCCGCTCCGCCACCGCCCTCCTCAACAACCACCCCATCGCCCACTTCGGCGAACTCGCCACATCCGAAAACCAAAAGCGCAAACTCCGCCAACCCGTCTACCTCGCCCAACTCGACCTCGCCGCAGCTCTACGACCTTCCCCTCAAGAAGATCACCGCCCACGACCTCTCCCGCTTCCAGGCCGTCGAGCGCGACTTCTCCTTCGTCTTCCCCGACGCCATCCAGTGGCACACCATCGCCTCCGCCATCCACGCCCTCGCCATCCCCGAGCTCCAGAGCCTCAAGCCCGTCGAAGTCTGGCGCAACCCAAAGAAGTACCCCGGCGTCTACTCACTCCTCCTCCGCGCCGTCTTCCAATCCCACGACCACACCCTCCGCGACGAAGAACTCACCACCTGGTGGTCCTCCATCATCGCCACCCTCACCGAACTCGGCGGCACCCTCCGCGCCCCGGAGACCGCAAGCTAGAAGACGAATCTCTCCCCTGAAAAGAAAGTGTCATCCTGAGCGAATCCCTCAAAAAGAAGGTGTCATCCTGAGCGCAGTCGAAGGACCTGCATTTCTCCCTCAAGAAAGAAGGTGTCATCCTGAGCGAAGCCGCAGGACCTGCATTTCTCCCTCAAAAGAAAGTGTCATCCTGAGCGCAGAGCCGAAGCGACCTGCATTTTCTCGCCATCAGCAAGAAAGTGTCATCCTGAGCGCAGTCGAAGGACCCCGAAGAACTCCAATTACCACGACCGCTCGGACCGTTCGGCCCACACCCTCACGCACCTTCGTCTAAATCAGCCATCCAGTCGTCCATTCGTTTTCAAATCGCCAACCGAAAATAAATCTCAAAACAGTGGCGTATTTTTCACCACCACAAACGCCACCACCAACTCACCACAAATCCACCACGCTCCACCACAAATCCACCACGAATTCACCAGCAAAAAAACACACCAAAACCCACGACCCCCCTCTAAACACGCACCCTCCACCATCGCCCGCACCCAATAAAAAAAACCGCTCAAAAAACCGCATCCAGATAGATTCCACCCACGTTTCCCTCAGGCAAATCCACACTTCCGCCGTCTATACTCAAAAAGTATGAGCACATCCACCATCAGCGTCGACGAGTTCCAGGCGCTAGAGCAAAAAGTCCTCCGCGCCGTCGAAATCGTCAAGCGCGAACGCGAAGCCCGCGCCGCAGCCGAGGCCGAAGTCGCCTCCCTCCGCGAACAACTCGCTTCTTTTCAAAGCAATACCAAAGCCATCGAAACCGAACTCACCACCCTCACCAAAGAGCGTGAAGCCGTCCGCAGTCCGCGTCGAAAAGATGCTCCAGCAGATGGACGAACTCCTCTAACCTCAACGAAAAGGAGACACATGGACCAGACCCTCGAAGCCCCGCCGCAGCCAAGCGAAACCCAGTCCGTCTCCCAATCTGTCTCCGTCGACATCTACGACCAGGTCTACCATCTCCGCGGCACCGATCCCGCCTACATCGAGCGACTTGCCGCCATCGTCGACGCCAAGATGCGCGCCGTCTCCGCCCTCGGCAACACCGTCGACTCCCTCCGCGTAGCCGTCCTCGCCGCCCTCAACATCGCCGACGAACTCTGCACCGCCCGCGCCCGCCACGAGCAAGTCGCCAACCTCGCCGGCAGCCTGCAAAACTCGCAGCACTCCCTCCGCTCCCGCGCCACCACCCTCGCCCACATGCTCGACGAAGTCCTCGAAGACCGCAAAGTCGGCTAGCGCGATCTCGCGAACAAGCGTAATTTTTTCTTGAGTTTATCCCTCCTGCTGCAATGATCGACACGCCGTCCATCATCGTTCCGGAGCTCCTCGATGCGTCCCTCGACTCTTCTTGCCCACCTCTTCTTCTGCAGCCATCGCCTGCCACCCCATCCTTCAAGCCCAGCCCACAGCGGACTATAAATCCAATCCAAAGTTCATCTCCGCGATCGCCGAAGCAAAGCAGTGAATCGCGCAATCCCCACGAATACGGCTTTGCCATCGATTCCTACAAAAAAGCCAGCAAAATCGCCGAGCAAAGGACGAAACCTGCCTGACTCAGCTCTACGGGCTGCAACTGAAGACCGGCAGCTACAAAGATGCCGCCGCCACCGCATCAGCGCTCGAAGCAATCGCAACCAACCCCACCGACAAATCCTACGCCGAGACCAAGCGCGGCCACGCGCTCTTCTTCCAGGCCGGAGACAAGAACAAGCCCGATCTCCTCAACGCCTCCGATGCCGCGTTCAAGGCCGCCATCGCCGACGATCCCAAGAATGGCGCAGCCCATTATCTCGACGGCCAGTGCTCGCTCGCCTCAATCAGATCGACGCCGCGCGCGAGCAGTTCAAGACCTGCCTCATCCTGCGTCACGCCCAAAGATCCCAGCTATCTCCGCGCCCAGCACTTCGCCGAAGATCCTGCTCTCTCGACCCAGAAGATGGCGCCCCCATTCACCGTCACCGCCCTCGACGGCTCAAAGTTCAACCTCGACGCCATGGGCGGCCGCGTCGTTCTCATCGACTTCTGGGCCACATGGTGCGGCCCCTGCAACGAAGAGCTTCCACACATGAAGAAGATCGCCAAAGAGTTCGCTGGCCAACCCCTCGTCATCATCAGCGTCAGCTGGGACAACGACGAGACCAAATGGAAGAACTTCATCGACAAGAACGAGATGACCTGGGTTCAGTACCGCGACGCCGACCACCACCTCAGCAAAATCTTCGGCATCAACTCCATCCCGCACTACTTCACCATTGACTCCGACGGCGTCCTCACCGCCGAGATGATGGGCTCCGGCTCCGACGTCGAAGGCAAACTCAAGAAACTCATCGCACGCACCAAACCCGTCTCCGCTCCTGCGAACCAGGTAGGCAACTAGCGCCCTCGCACGGATAACCTCGACCGATGGACGAAAAGCGAATCCTACTAAGACACTTCCTCGCCGCGCTCGCCTACCGAACACAAAAAGCGCTGCGCGATGCCCCGCCCGAATTCGCGGACTTCCGTGCCGCACCCCTCGTTCGCACCCCGCACGAGTTGGTCCGCCACATGGACAGCGTGCTCGGGTACTCCCGCACCTTCTTCGTCGGCGGCACTTACCGCCCTCCCGTACTGCTGGATTTCTCCGCCGCCATCGCCCACTTCCACGAGATCCTGTCCGACGTCGCCCACCACATAGAGATCGGCTCCGAACTTCATGGGGTAACCCCAGAGATTCTTCTCCAGGGACCATTCTCCGACGCAATGACTCACGCCGGCCAACTCGCTCTCCTGCGCCGTCTTGCAGGCAGCCCGGTTCCGCCTGAGAACTTCATCTTCGCTGACATCAGCCCCGAACATCTTGGTCCAGAACAACCTCCTCCCCGCAGCCCAGACAAGGAATGGCCGGAAAAACCGTGATCGCCGGGCCAACCTCTGCATGTCGCGGTTCTTGTGCATTCACGCTAAACCTTTCGCCCGCGTAACTTGCAAATGAGAACCCGCGCGTTTAGCATCCAACTTAAGAAAGCCGGCCTGCTAAGCAGGTACTAGAACAACGCTGGTTGAACCAACATTCATTGAACAGGGGCCCGACTCGTAGACATGGTTCGGTGTGCAGTCCTCCAGTCAGGAACGCCTAAAGAGCCACGGTTAGGTCCCGCCGTCTTAGGACGGGTTCACCAGCGCTTCGATGTACGGCCCCGTGGGTCGGTCTTCTTGCTTCTTCCGCACTCGCCCCACTGACGTCGCCCCTCCGAACGTGCACCCCTACCTCATCCACTCCGTCCACTTTTTGCTCCCCACCTTCGGCGTCTTGGCTGCTGTGGGATTGATGGCGGCTCTAACTCTCAGCCTCCGCACCGCCGTCCTCGCCGGCCTCTCACCCGATAAGCTCTGGAACGCCGGCCTCGTTATCCTCCTCTCCGCCTTCGCCCTTTCCCGCCTTCTGCTCATCCTCGCCAACCCGTTTCGCTTCTTCATCTATCCCCTTCTCGTCCTCACGCTACCCTCGCTCAACGCCACTGGAATCCTCCTCACGCTCATCGCCGCCACAATCTATCTCCGCATCCAGCGTCTCCCGCTCCTCCGCACCGCTCGATGCCTGGAGTCCCTGCGCCACCTTGGTCTGGTTCTTTCTCGCCCTCGGACACTTCGCCGAAGGCACCGACGCTGGCCTCCCCACCAGCCTCCCCTGGGGAATGCGCATTCCGCCCGACACCACACGTCTTCACCCGGTAGCCCTGTATGCCGCGCTCGCCGCCGTCGTTCTAACCGCCATCCTCCTCCGCCAACTAGGCCACCGCCAGCACCCCGGCGACACATTCGCCCTGGCCCTGGCCGCCACCGGCGCCACCCAGTTTCTCCTGAGCTTCTTCCGCCAGCCCTACCCTTACCTCAAACCCAATCCCAAACTCCTCGACCCAATCCAGTGGATTGCACTCGGCATGATCTTCGTCGCCGGACTGGTCTTGATCCTTCGGCCCAGAAAGCTGGTTACCCATGCCGTCTAAGAACATGCTCCCCAAGGGCCAGCGTCGCCGCACTGTTAAACCCGAATACCGCGCCACCCGCGGCGTCGAAGAACCGACGCCTGTTCCAGTACCCGTCCTCGAACTCGACGACGACAACGAAGATGGCATCCGAACCTTTACCGCAGACCCTGCCGCCGCCAATCTCCGCCTCGACCAATATCTCGCCCAGGCTCTTCCGGACATCTCTCGAGCGCGCGTACAACTCCTCATCGAAGACGGTCAGGTCCGCGTCGACGGAAAACAGGCCAAGCCAAAACATAAACTCCACGGTGGCGAATCCATTGAGATCGAAGGCTCTCCCCACCCCGAACCTCTTCACGCTGTTCCCGAAGACATTCCGCTCCACATCCTCCATGAAGACCGTCATCTCGCCGTCATCAACAAACCTGCCGGGATGATGGTGCACGCCGGAGCCGGCACCACCGACGACGAACGCAATCGCGGCACCCTCGTCAACGCGCTTCTATTTCACTTCGCCAAGCTGTCTGACGTCGGCGGCGACCTCCGCCCCGGCATCGTCCATCGCCTGGACAAGCAGACCAGCGGCCTTATCCTCGTCGCCAAAGACGACAGCACCCATCGCAAGCTTGGCGAGATGTTCTCTCAACGCCAGGTCATCAAAGACCTATCTCGCCCTTGTCCACGGTCACCTGAAGAAAGACGACATCACTGTCACCCTCCCCATCGCTCGCGATATGATCCGCCGAACCCGAATGACCACACGCCGCGCCGATGGCCGCACCGCCGTCTCCCACATTCATGTCCTCGAACGCGTCACCAGCCAGTACGGCCCTTTCACCCTGGTCGAAGTGCGCATTGAGACCGGTCGCACCCATCAGATCCGCGTCCACATGCAATCCCTCGGTCACCCCGTCGTCGGCGACACGCTATACGGCGCCCCTCGCATCATCGCCGATCTCCCCACCGAGCTCCAGCTCGACCGCAACTTCCTCCACGCCGCCCATCTCTCCTTCACCCATCCGCAGACTCACAAGCCCATGGACATCGATGCTCCCCTCCCTGTCGAACTCGAGTCGTTTCTCCAAGCAATCCGCGCGAATTTGCCCGCAATTGAGTAGAATCATCCGAGTGATCGTTCTCAACCGAGTCAACCGCGCTTTGAACCTTAAAGACTCCCTCTTCCCGCTCCTCCTCCTCGCTGCCGCTGCTCCTCTTCGCGCACAGACCAGCTTGTCCTCCCCTGTCGCCGCCCCGGTACAGCCACCCGCTACATCCGCAACTGCTCCGCAAACGGCCGCGCCCCCGGCGACTCCCCCGCCCAATCCCCAGCAACCCCCCGCGACCACCTCTGCACCCCAGCAGCCTGGTACACCGCCCGCTGCAAATCAGGATCAGGCGACCGAAACCATCAAGGTTCAGGTCAACGAAGTAAATCTCATCTTCACCGTCACCGATAAGAAGGGTAAGTTCATCACTGGCCTCCAGCGCGAGAACTTCGGCCTTCTCGACAACGGTCGACCTCCACTTGCCGTTCTACGCTTCACCCAGCAGACCAATCTGCCACTCCGCGTCGGCATCATGCTTGACACATCGAGTTCCATTCGCCAGCGCTTCCAGTTTGAACAGGACTCAGCCGTCGAGTTTCTTCTCCAGATCCTTCACCGCGACGACCGCGCCTTCGTCGAAGGCTTCGACATCCAGACCGACCTCGCGCAGGACTTCACCAACAACGTCGACCTCCTGAATCAGGGCATTCGCAAGCTCCGTCCCGGCGGCGGCACCGCGCTCTTCGATGCCCTCTACAAGACCTGCAAAGACCAGATGCTGACGCTGCAGGAGACCGGCGCCGTGCGACGCGCTCTTATCCTCGTCTCCGACGGCGACGACAACTACAGTCGCGTTGAAGAGTCCGACGCCATCAAGATGTGCCAGCGCGCCGACACAATCGTCTACTCCATCAGCACCAACATCAGCCCCAGCAAAGACAAGGGCGACGACGTCCTCAAAGCAATCTCCGAGGCAACCGGTGGCCAGGCCTTCTACCCCGTCAAGCTCGAAGACGTTGCCATCGGCTTTCGCAATATCGAAGAGGAACTACGCAGCCAGTACCACCTGGTCTACCGCCCCGCGAACCTGAAGATGGACGGCTCCTTCCGGACCATCTACCTCCAGGCCAACGACCCCCGCTACCACGTTCGGGCCCAAAAGGGTTACTTCTCCCCGCGCCCGGTCCAGTAGACCGTGGCACGTTACGTGAATGCAAGCACTTGCCAGTCAGAGAGCGGCATTTCGCCCCTGACCTCCCCTTGCCTTGCCTCTTCATCAGGCAAATAATGGACGCATCGGGGAGTAACTCCCCGCGGAAACCCGGGTCTAAGCAAACAGGGAGTCATCCATGAAACTGCACCCCGTCCTCTCCGTCCTCGCGATCTCAACAGCCATCGCCATCGCTCAGCCGCCCGGCGCGATTCCACCAAATGTGGCCCCACCTAATTTGCAGAGCGCTTTTATGAATCTAGCGGACCAACCCGCCAGCCACACCTCGTTCGCCTTCGACCGCAGCGAGTTGCAGGTGGCGCAGAACCTGCTTGCCTCAGGCGGTCTGGATGCCAACCACGCCGCTGCCGCCCTCACCGGCATTTCGGTAGATAACTATCGCTATCCCCGGCCTGCTTTCTACACTCCCGAGACGATGGCCTCCATTATCGCGAGTTACAACGCCGCCGGTTGGAAGCATCTCGTCAACGCGAACCAGAACCCAGCCAACACGGCCCAGCCCCACTCCTCTGTCACCGATCTCTGGCTCCGCTTCGCCGGTCCGGACATCACCGGCATCACAGTCCTCACCCGCTCTCCGCGCGACATGAGCGTCATCCAGGTCACCTGCGAACTTCGCCCGCTTGACCTCGTGCACCTCAGCGGACACTTTGGTATACCCAAGGTTGATCCGAATGCCGTCATGGTCCCGGCGCCCGACGGTCGCTAACCCATCGCCTCAGCAGGCCTTCGTCTTATCATTGAACTCCCATCTATGCTCGAATCGCAGATGGGAATTCAACAGCACCGCACTCAGGACGATTCGCCATCGCTTCCTTCACAATTCGACGAGCCTCCTCGAGTTCCGCGCCAACCAGTTCCATTCGGGGCGCCCGAACGAGAGCGCTGCCAACTCCCAACTCCTGCTGCACAAGTTTGATCAACTGCACGAACTTCGGCACTGTATCCATGCGCAGCAAAGGCAGGAACCACCGATAGATCGAGAAGGCCAGCGCGGCATTGCCAGCCATCGCCGCCTCAAACAACACGACAGACTCGCGCGGAAACGCATTGACCAGTCCTGCAACCCAGCCCGTGGCTCCAGCCGCTATCCCTTCAACAATCGCATCGTCGACCCCAACGCAAGTCGTCAGACGGTCTCCAGTGATCGCTCGGATAGCGGTCACTCTTCGCACATCGGTGCTCGACTCCTTTACCGCATGAAGATGCTCATACTCGGCAGCCAGCTCCGAGATATGCACCGCTTCAAAATCAGTCCCGTATGCCACCGGGTTGTTGTAGAGCATGCTCGATAACGAAGTTGCCTCCAGCACAGAAGCAATGTGATGTTTCATCTCACGCCAGTCACCGCGGTAAACATAAGGCGGAAGAATCATTAGTCCCGAACAACCCGCATCCTCCGCCGCTCTGGCCTGAGCAATCGCATCTCGGGTTGCGAGCGCAGAGATCGCAGCGACCACCGGCACACGACCCTTCACCGTCGAAACCATATTCCTGAGGATCCCGGTCTTCTCCTCGGAACTCAGCGTTGCGGCCTCCCCGAGCGAGCCCAACATGATCAACGCGGTACAGCCGTTCTCAATCATCCACATCGCGTGCCGCGACATGAACTCAGCGTCGACTCGTTCTTTCTCATCGAAGGCCGTCGTCATTGCGGGCATTACACCATTCCAGTTCATTCGCATCTCCTCAACCATATGATTCCCAATCACTATCGCATCAGACGTGCTCAGCCTCGCGAGTTACACGCGAAGGAAGATAAGGCTCCCGCGCGATGGGAGAGTCTCGCTGCAGGACCATATCCGTTATGAGCCGTCCAGTCCCCATTGAGGCCGTAATACCAAGCCCCTCATGGCCAGTCGCGAGCAGCACCTTTGGATTCCCCTGAGACGGACCAATCAGCGGAAGCTTATCCGGGGTCGCTGCGCGAAAACCCGTCCAGGCCTGTAACACCGAGAGCTTTGCAATGCCAGGCATATACTCACACGCTCTTTCCATTATTCTGCGCACGATGCCCTCATCGACAGCGGGACTTTCATCGGAATACTGTCGCGACGACCCGATGAGTATCTGCCCCGTAACCCGCGGCTGCACATTAAACGCAACAGAGTCGGCCGCCACAGAATGCGCACTAGTCAAATAGCCCAACTCAACCACTTGGTGCCGTAGAAATCCGGGATATCGATCCGTTAGAACAAGATGCCCTTTGCGTCTGCGCATGACAATCTCAGGCGTCAAATCCCGCGCCCAGCATCCCGCGGCATTCACAATATGTCCAGCCGAAATCTTGGTTCCATCGGCCAGACAAACCGTACTCCCGTCAATCGAACCCACGGAACAATCCGTAAACAGCGCACCGCGTCCTTCCACACACTGCAAGAGGAACCGCGTCGCCGCTGACGGATAAAGTACTCCATCTCCCAACACTCGAAGAGCACCACAAAGGGGCCGCCTCAGCTCTGGCTCGGCCTCTGCAAGCGCGCCGCTGTCAAGAATCTCGCACGCCAGCCCAGCAGAACTATAAAGTTCATACTTCCGCCGCACCTCCGCCATCTCCGCTTCCTCATTGGCAATCCACAGCGTCCCCGTCTGCCGGTACTCCGTTGAGGCCGGCAATTCATTCTGCAACTCTTTCCAAAGCTGCAGCGAAAGCTTCGTCAAAGCAAACTGCGCCGGCGAATCATCCATTGCGACCAAATGGCCCATCGCAGCGGCCGTTGCACCACCGCCTGCAGTCCCCTTCTCCAGCACAGCGACGTGCAAGCCTTCCCTCGTCAAAAAATAAGCGCACGCCGCGCCCACGATCCCCGCACCTATCACGACAACATCGTAGGTCGACTCTGGTCGGCTCACGAGATCCCCCAACGAAACGGATCGTTCGCTGCGAAGAAGAGCCTCGCTTCCCCCGTAATGTAAGCTTCGCCGGTGATCGACGGAATCACCTTCCCATCCCGCACCACAACACTTCCGTCGAAATATGTTCCCAGAATTCCCTCCTGTCGCCATGTCTTCCCCGGAGACAGTTCGCCATCCTCATAGAGACAAGCCATCTTCGCGCTGGTGCCTGTTCCGCAGGGCGAACGATCGTAAGCGTTGCCAGGACAAAGGACAAAGTTCCGACTGTTAGCGTCCGGCGACGCCGGCGAAGCAAACAGCTCGATGTGATCGATCTCTTCTCCGTTTGCTCCACAAACCCCATTCAAAGCAAGAGCAGACTTGATCGTCTGCGCGCAGCGCGTAAGCTCTGCAACGTTCGCCAATGCAAGCGACAAACCGGGAATCGAAGTCAGGAAAAACCAGTTGCCACCCCAAGCCACATCCCCAGTAATCACACCGCATCCCGGCACTTCCAGCGAGATTCCTTTCAGCAGCCGGTACGACGGCACGTTCTCAACCGTCACCTGTCCGGATGCATGCAGCGTCGTCGTCACCACGCCCGACGGCGTTTCAATCCTGTGCTCTCCTGTCCCAATCCTGCCCATGTGTTGCAGCGTCCGCACAAGCCCGATCGTTCCATGACCGCACATCCCCAGGTAGCCGACGTTGTTGAAATAGATCACCGCCGCCTTGCATCTGGGATCAAGCGGTTCCAGCAATATCGCCCCAACAACAACATCCGATCCTCGTGGCTCATTCACAACCCCAGACCTGAAATAATCGTACTGGTCGCGAAAGCGGGCTAAGCGCTCCGTCAACGTTCCGCCACCGAGATCCGGACCTCCGCCGATCACAACGCGTGTTGGTTCGCCCGCTGTATGGGAATCGATGACCTGTGCTGACGAGGAGGGTGCCATGAGTGAAATAATTGTATGGCAAGATCACCCGTCTTCTTTTCTCACAGCTAAGGTTCACGAACCGAATAAACTCCTCCTTTTGCCACAAATTCCACGCTCTGTTTGCCAAACGCTGCTTCCATTAGCTAAATTGTTTCTGTCAAAAATGACCCTAAAGTTTGCTAGGCGAATAAATTGACATCAAACACCGGCAGCCTCTTGGAATCAGTTGCTTGAACAATGCGAAGCTGGATGCAAGAATTCATGGCGCGGTACAAGCAAAAAACAGGAGCGGAACAAATGCAGAATGATGGTCCAAACAGGCGCTCGTTTCTAAAGACAGTAAGTTCGGCGGCCATGTTAGCCGCACTACCCGAGGCAGCGTTTGGCCTCCACCCAGGCGGCGGAAACGTCATCCACGAAGTTGCCGCATCCCCACAGGACGCTGAAGCCAAGCCAAAATATTCCATCAAATTCGCAGTCTGCGGCATGAGCCATGACCATATCTACGGCATGATTGGTGCCGTGCAGCGCGGCGGGGGTGTATTGGTCGCAGCCTGGGGCGGCGAAGACGACAAGCTTGCCCTGTTCAAGAAGCGTTTCCCAGACGTCAAGATCGCCGCGTCGCAGGATGAGATCATCAACGATACTTCTATACAGCTTGTTCTGAGTTCTCAAATCGCCAACGAACGCGCCGCCATCGGCATTCGCGCGATGAAGCACGGCAAGGACTTCCTCAGCGACAAACCGGGCGTCACCACACTCGAGGATCTCGCGGAAATCCGCAAGACCATAGCCGAGACGAAAAAGATCTACGCCATCATGTACAGCGAGCGCCTGGAAGTGAAGGCGGCGGTCAAGGCCGGCGAACTCGTCCAGTCCGGAGCGATCGGGAGAGTGATTCAGACGATCAACATCGCCCCGCATCAGATCACGCAACACGCAGGCGACGCGGGCGGCGGCCTGGGTGGGCGACCCGACTGGTTCTGGAATCCAGTCCAGTACGGCGGCATCCTCTGCGACATCGGGTCTCATCAGGTGGATCAGTTCCTCTTCTACACAGGTTCAACGCAGGCCGAGGTCGGCGAATCTCAGATCGCTAACGTCAATCATCCCCAGCGTCCGCAGTTTCAAGACTTCGGCGATATGGTGCTGCGCGGCAACCGAGGCTTCGGCTACGTTCGCCTGGACTGGTTTACACCGGACGGCCTAGGCACCTGGGGCGATGGACGTCTCTTCATCCTCGGCACCCAAGGCTACATCGAGGTCCGCAAATACACCAACGTTGCCGTGGGAAAGCAGGGCAACAACCTCTTCATCGTCGACCAGAGGGAATCTCGCTACATCGACTGCAACAACCTCTCGCTTCCCTTTGGACCGCAGTTCGTCGCCGACATCGTCAATCGCACGCACATCGCCCAAGACCAGACACAGTGCTTGTTAGCAGCAGAACTCGTCATCAAAGCACAAAAGAACGCGAAATTCATCCACTTAGAAGCATAGGGAGCAAAGACCATGGCAGAACGGGGAAGCAACCGAGTATCCAGGCGCAGGTTTCTGAAGACAGCAGCCGGCGCCGCGGCAGTCGCGGGCTTTCCCACCATCGTTCCCTCGTCAGTCTTCGGGCAGTTGGCGCCTAGCAAGCAGATTAACGTCGGGGCCATCGGCGTAGGTCGGATCTCGCGCGGGCACGATATGCCCGCCATCCTCAAGGTCGATTGCGCCAGAATCGTTGCCGTCTGCGATCTCTCCGCCGATAGAGTCGTGCAGGGCAAGAAATACGTCAACGACTTCTACACCAAAAAAAATGGCAAACCCTACGACGGCGTAACCGGATACGCCAACTACCACGAACTCCTCGCCAACCCTGACATCGACGCCGTCGTCATCTCGACACCCGATCACCAGCACGCCCGTGTCGGTGCAGACGCGGTGCGCGCAGGCAAAGACGTCTACCTGCAGAAACCCGCCTCGCTCACCATCGCGGAAGGCCGCTACCTCTCAGACGTTGTCCAATCCACGGGACGCATCCTTCAGATCGGCAGCCAGCAGCGCTCATGGAAGCAGTTTCACCGTGCCTGCGAGCTCGTCCGCAACGGCCGCATCGGCGAAGTCAAGCACGTTGAAATCGGCCTCCCCGGAGACCCCGCAGGCGGCGACCCCACTCCCATGCCCGTCCCCGCCGGCTTCAACTACGATGCCTGGCTCGGCTCCACGCCCGACGTCTACTACACCCTCGACCGCGTCATGCCCACCAGCGGATTCGACCGCCCCGGCTGGCTTCGCATGGAGCAGTTCGGCGCCGGCATGATCACCGGATGGGGCGCACACCACGTCGACACAGCACACTGGGGCATGAACACCGAGTACACCGGACCCGTCGAGATATGGGGCACCGCAGAGTTCCCAACCCACGGCCTCTGGAATGTCCACGGAAAATTCCTCACCCACGCCCGCTACGCGAACGGCGTCACAATGGATATCTCCGGCGACTTCCCCAACGGCATCAAGTGGATCGGCACCAAAGGCTGGATATTCGTCACCCGCGACGAGATGACAACTCCCACTTCAAACGGCGCCGCACCCGTCAAGATAGAACCTCTCATGGCCAGCGATCCGAAGATTCTCGACTCCGTCATCGGCCCCGACGAGATTCACCTCTACACCGCCACCGAACAGCACGCCAACTGGATCGAGTGCATCCACACCCGCAAGCAACCCACCGCTCCCGTCGAGATCGGCCACCGCGCCTGCTCCACCTGCCTGCTCCATCACATAGCGATGAAGCTCCCACGCCATCTACAGTGGGATCCCGTCTTGGAGCGCTTCCACAACGACGACGAAGCCAACAGCATGTTGTCCCGTTCTCAGCGCTACCCGTACATCGAAACCTAACGCAGAGTAACGAACCCTACACGCCAGGCACCTTCAGCCTGATGCGATAGATGCTGCTGCTCGCCGTGATGTAAAGCGTCTTGCGATCGGCACCACCCCAGTTCACATTCGCGGTCCTCTCCGGAATGAGAATCGTGCCCAGCGGCTTGCCCTCCGGCGAAAATATCCAGATTCCTCCGGGACCTGTGCTGTACACATTTCCACTTCGATCGACCTTCATTCCATCCGGCGCTCCCGGTCGAGTATCCGACGTTGCATCGTAAAACACCTTCGCATCTGTCAGCGAGCCGTCTTCCTTCACGCGATATCGCATCCACAACTTCTCCGGCTGCGAGTTGTCGACATATAAATATTTCTCGTCAGGCGAAAACGCAATCCCATTCGGCCGCGGCAGGTCTTTGACCAGCAACTGCAACTGATCCCGCGCCGGAGTCGATCCCGGCTTCTGATACAGCGCCTTCGGTACGCGATAGACTCCATTCACCTGCAGTTCCTTGATCGGATCGTTATCACCCTGCGTCGGCAGCCCATACGGCGGATCAGTAAAGTAAAGCGAGCCGTCCGACTTATAAACCAGATCATTCGGGCTATTCAGCTTCTTGCCTTCATACGAATCCGCAAGCACCGTCACCTGCGCTCCCGGTTCAAGAGTCTCCAGCCTCCAAACATCCCGCTGAGCATGACCCGCCACAGTAAGCCTGCCCCTCTGGTCGAGCGTCATTCCATTCGACCCCGGCTCCTTACCGCCATAGGGAGTAGACCCCTTATATCCGCTCGGTTGCATGAAGATGCTCACCGTTCCATCCGGCGTCACTTTGCGTATGCTGTTGCTCGTAATCTCCGCAAACAGCAGATATCCTGCCGGAATCCAGATCGGCCCCTCCACCCAGGTGAATCCCGTTGCAACGCGCTCGACCGTTGCATTCGCCGGAATGATCGCGTCGATGCCACCATCCAGCCGGTCAAACTTCACAGGAGTCGCATTCACTGGCGTACTCACCGCGGCATTCGCTGCCGTGACGTAAGGTAGATAGACGCTGCCGGAAGTTCGCGCCCCTCTGGCGCCCGCATCCACAACGGAGAAACTGGGAACCAGCAACACCGTCAAAAGCACCCATCGAATCGGGTTCACGTAGCGCAAGGAGATTCTCCTCTATTTTTCGGCATCCAAACAATATGACAGGAAGACAATCCCTGGTGTAGTCTTCGTCGCAAACACCTTTGTTGCGATCAGACACCAGCCAGCAGACTCTGACAGCATAGGCCTAACCTTGGTCTCCAGACAACAAGGAACATCGCCCAAATGAAGAGCGCCACAAAGATCTCGGTCAACGACTCGCTCCCCGAAACAATCCGGACTCAATCCGAGATGCGCAAGCGCTGGCTCTACATCCTGCCCGCTGTCTTCGTCACATATAGCCTGGCCTACGTCGACCGCGCGAACTACGGATTCGGCGCGGCAGCAGGGTTGGCCCAGACCCTTCACATCAGCAACTCTCGCTCCGCGCTGCTCGGCGCTCTCTTCTTTCTTGGATACTTCCTCTTCCAAATTCCCGGCGCAGCCTATGCCCGCCGACGAAGCGCCCGCCGCCTTATCTTCTTCGCGCTCGTCAGTTGGGGCATTCTCGCCTCTCTCACCGGTGTCATCCGCAACTTCTGGCTGCTGGCATTCGACCGGCTCCTTCTCGGCGCCGCCGAAAGCTTCATCCTCCCGGCGATGCTCATCCTGCTCACCAACTGGTTCACCCGCGCCGAACGCTCTCGCACCAACACTCTCCTGCTGCTCGGCAACCCAGTCACCGTCCTGTGGATGTCCGCCGCAACCGGCTATCTGATCCACGCCCTCGGCTGGCAGATGACCTTCATCGTCGAAGGTCTCCCCTCCATCCTCTGGGGCTTTCTCTGGCTCGCCATCATTCGCGATCAGCCGCGTGACGCCTCCTGGATGAGCGAAGACACCTGCACCCAACTCAGTCAACAACTCGAGCGCGAACAGTGGCTCCTCCCACAGGTAGCCAACATCGAATCGGCTCTTCGCAACCCCAGCGTCATCTGGCTCTGCATCCAGTATTTTTTCTGGAGCGTCGGCGTCTATGGCTTCGTCCTTTGGCTGCCGTCCATCGTCCAGAAGGGCGCGGCACGCGGCATCGCCGTCACCGGACTGCTAAGCGGAGCCCCGTATCTGCTCGCGATCATCCTCATGCTTCTGGTCTCGTACTACTCCGACCGAAGCTTCCGCCGCAAGCGCTTCGTCTGGCCCTTCCTCATCTTGGCGGGAGCTTGTCTGCTCGGCTGTTTCCTTACATCAACTCAAAGCTTCTGGTGGTCCTACGGGTTCCTCATCCTCGCCGGAAGCTGCATGTACGCACCCTACGGCCCATTCTTCGCAATCGTCCCCGAGATGCTCTCAAAAAACGTAGCCGGCGAGGTCACCGCGCTCGTCAACAGCTGCGGCGCGCTTGGCGGATTCATCGGCATCTGGTTTGTCGGTCTCCTCGAGGCCCACACCGGCAACTCACGCGCAGGCTTCCTCTTCATGTCCATCTCTCTCATCATCGCGGGCATCATAATTCTCTGTCTCCGCGGATCGACCAACGACACTCTCGCCACACTTCCCGTCGACGTCGAAGCAATCTAGCCATTACACATAATCGCCGCCAACGCCATAAACTTGTTTCGTAGAACTTGTCTCGCAAACGCTAGGAGCAGTCATTCAGGACATATCCCTCACATCCGTTCTCGAAACCGCCGACTTCGCTCTCTCGGCCGTGGCCACTCACGCGCCCGGACCCATCCGGCGCTACTGCCCATCACCGCCGAGATGCTCCTCACTCAACCCTCCGGAAATCTCTTCGGCCTCAGCCAGAACGTCGGCATGGGCTGGGACCCGGCCCACATCCTCGGCCCCGAAGTCCTCATCCTCAGCACCCACGGCGGCCTTCGCGCCGAAGACGGCACCCCGATCGCCCTCGGCTTCCACACCGGCCACTGGGAGGTCGGCGCCCTCGTCGCCGAAGCCGCTCGCGAACTCAAAACCCTCCGCGCCGTTCCCTTCGCCGGAGCCTGCACCGATCCCTGCGACGGCCGCACCCAGGGCACCACCGGCATGCTCGACTCCCTCCCCTACCGCAACGACGCCGCCATCGTCCTCCGCCGACTCATGCGCTCGCTCCCCACGCGCACCGGCGTCCTCGGCGTCGCCACCTGCGACAAGGGTCTCCCCGCCATGATGATGGCCCTCGCCTCGTCCGGCTCCTACCCAAGCGTCCTCATCCCCGGCGGCGTCACCCTGCTCCCCGAAAACGGCGAAGACGCCGGCAAGGTCCAGACCATCGGCGCCCGCTTCGCCCAGCACCAGATCACCCTCGAATACGCCGCCGAGATCGGCTGCCGCGCCTGCGCCACACCCGGCGGAGGCTGCCAGTTCCTCGGCACCGCCGCCACCTCCCAGGTCATCGCCGAAGCCCTCGGCCTCGCCCTTCCCCACTCCGCCCTCGGCCCCTCCGGCCAACCCATCTGGCTCGACGCCGCACGCCGCTCTGCCCGCGCCATTCTCCGCATGAAGCAATTGCACCTCGGCACTCACGACATCCTCACCGACGCCTCCGTCAACAACGCCATGGTCGTCCACGCAGCCTTCGGCGGATCCACAAATCTCCTCCTGCACCTCCCCGCCATCGCCCACGCCGCCAAACTACACCGCCCCACCTCCGCCGATTGGGCCCACATCAATCGCCAGGTCCCACGCCTCGTCGACGCGCTCCCCAACGGCCCCGGCAACTACGCCACCGTCCAGGTCTTCCTCGCCGGAGGCACACCCGAAGTCATGCTCCACCTCCGCCGCGCCGGCCTCCTCGATACCACCGTCAAAACCGTCACCGGCGAAACCCTCAACACCACCCTCGACTGGTGGCAGGACAGCCCGCGCCGCCACACCCTCCGCAAAAATCTCCTCGACCAGGACGGCATCGATCCCGACAACGTCATCATGTCCCCCGACCGCGCGCGCTCCCGCGGCCTCACCTCCACCGTCTGCTTCCCCGTCGGCAACCTCGCCCCCGAAGGCTCCGTCATCAAAGCCACCTCCATCGACCCAACCCTCATCGACGCAGACGGAAAGTTTCACCATCTCGGCCCCGCGAAAGTCTTCACCACCGAAGAAGCCGCCATCCACGCCATCAAGACCAGCCAGATCGTAGAAAACGACGTCATGGTCCTCATCTGCTGCGGCCCCGCCGGAGCCGGAATGCAGGAGATCTACCAGATCACCTCCGCCCTCAAAGCTCTCCCCTTCGGCAAACACGTCGCCGTCCTCACCGACGCGCGCTTCAGCGGCGTCTCCACCGGAGCCTGCATCGGCCACATCTCCCCCGAAGCCCTCGCCGGCGGCGCACTCGGCAAACTCCGCGACGGCGACCAGATCGAAATCCTCATCGACCGCAAAAATCTCACCGGCACCGTCGACTTCGTCGGCACTTCAAATGGCACCATGAGCCCCGAGATCGCCGCGCAATTTCTCGCCGAGCGAGGCCCGCGCCCCGACCTCGCCCCACACCCCGAACTCCCCGACGACACCCGCCTCTGGGCCGCGCTCGTCCACGCCAGCGGAGGCATCTGGGGCGGCTGCGTCTATGACGTCGACGCCATCACCACTCTCCTCAACAAGGGCGGCGAATCGAACGAACCTCACGAATCCATCACCCAACCCACCACATCAACTCATATGGCGAAAGGCTGATACCTTGATCCTCTATCGCAACCGCAGAAGCAATCTTCGTCGAGCAGGACGGCAAAGCCTACCGCCTCGCCGAAACCTCCCTCGACGCACTCATCGCCCACGACGATCTCCACGCCTACCTCTGGACCCAAACCGCGAAGTCCACTCCGAGCAATGAACCGATTCACGAGAAACTCCTCGCTCCCATCGAAAATCAAGAGGTCTGGGCCTCCGGCGTCACCTACTACAGCAGCCGCCGCGCCCGCATCGCCGAATCCAAGGACGCAGGCGGCGGAGACTTCTACGACCGCGTCTACACCGCCGAACGCCCCGAGCTCTTCTTCAAAGCCGTAGCCCACAAAGTCGCAGGCCCCAACAGCCACGTCAAAATCCGCCACGACGCCACCTGGTCCGTACCCGAGCCCGAACTCACTCTCGTCATCAATCCACGCGGCCAGATCATCGGATACACCATCGGCAACGACATGAGCTCTCGCGACATCGAGGGCACCAATCCCCTCTATCTTCCGCAGGCCAAGGTCTACGACCGCAGCTGCGCCCTCGGCCCCGGCCTGCTCATCCGCAACACGAACCGATGCCCACCACCACACAGATCAAGCTCGATATCCTAAGATCGAACCAGATAGCGTTTTCCGGCACCACCACATTAGCCGAGCTGAAGCGTGACCCCGCAACACTGGTCGAGTACCTCTTCCGCGACCACAGCTTCCCCCACGGATGCTTCCTGCTCACCGGCACTGGCATCGTCCCGCCAGACAGCTTCACGCTCCAAAGCAAAGACGAGATCAACATCACAATCGATGGCATCGGCACGCTAACGAACTCAGTCGAATAGCAAACGATTCGACTCACAAACAGCAGTCGCTTGAAAGGGAAACCAAATGGATGTAGCTCAGGTATTGATCGACGGCAAATGGCGAGCAGCCGACGCGGAAGGAACATTTCACGCAGAAAATCCCGCAAAAGGAGAAGCTCTTCCTCTCGCCTTCCCCACCAGCCGATGGTCCGACTGCGACGCCGCCCTCACCGCCGCAACCAAAGCCGCAGCCGAACTCCGCACCATCGACCCACGAAAAGATCGCCGCCTTCCTCGAAGCCTACGCAAACAACATCGAAGCCGCCGCAGCCACCATCGTCGCAGCCGCAGCCGAAGAGACCGCCCTTCCCGTCGCCCCTCGCCTCAAGGACGTCGAACTCCCCCGCACCACCAACCAGCTCCGTCAGGCCGCTGCCGCAGTACGCGAAGAGTCCTGGCGTCACGCCACGCTCGATCTCGAGAAAAACATCCGCTCCTGCTTCGCGCCCATCGGCCCCGTCGTCATCTTCGGCCCCAACAACTTCCCCTTCGCCTTCAACGGCGTCAGCGGCGGAGACTTCGCCGCTGCCATCGCCGCCGGCAATCCCGTCATCGCGAAAGCCCATCCACTCCACCCCAACACCACGCGCCTTCTCGCCGAACAAGCTCTCAAGGCCCTCGAATCCTCCGGCCTTCCCCTCGCCACCGTCCAACTGATCTACAACGTCAGCAATGAAAACGGCCTCAAGCTCGTCAGCGATCCCCGCGTCGGCGCCGTCGGCTTCACCGGCAGCCGCAACGCCGGCCTTCACCTCAAGCGAGCCGCCGAAGACGCAGGCAAACCCATCTATCTCGAGATGTCCAGCATCAACCCCGTCATCTTCCTCCCCGGCGCTCTCGCCGAACGCTCCGAGCAACTCGCCCAGGAACTCGTCGACAGCGTCCTCGCCGGCTCCGGCCAGTTCTGCACCAGCCCTAACCTCATCCTCGTCTTCGAAACACCCCAGACCGAAGCCTTCCTCAGCCAGATCGCAAAATCCTTCAGCGACCGCGCCGCGCAACCCTTACTCTCCACCGCCGGGCGCAAACAGCTTCATCAGGGAGTGACAGCTCTCATCGATGCCGGAGCGCAACTCGTCACTGGCGGCGATCACGCCCCCGGCGACGGCTACCGCTACGCGAACACCCTTCTCCGAGCCACCGCAAAACAGTTCCTCGCCGCCCCGCACGACCTGCAGCGCGAGATCTTCGGCAACGCCACCCTCGCAGTCACCGTCGGCAACCAGTTTGAACTCGCCTCCATCCTGCGTCTCCTCGAAGGCAACCTCACCGGCACCATCTACTCCGCCAAATCCGGCGCAGATGACGTCACATACAACGACATCGCACCACTCCTCCGCGAAAAAGTAGGCCGTCTCCTCAACGACAAGATGCCTACCGGCGTCGCCGTCAGTCCCGCGATGAATCACGGCGGACCGTTCCCCTCCACCTCGCATCCCGGTTCGACCTCGGTCGGCATCCCGACCTCCATCGCCCGCTTCGCCAAACTCGACTGCTACGACGCAGTCCGCCCGGACCGCCTCCCCGACATCCTCAAGGACACCATCGCCAACCCAAACACATGGCGATCGATCAGCGGCTCCTGGGTCAAAGGCTAACCTCAGGCTCACCAGATATCGGGTCACCAAACTACCGCCCGCACCCGCAAAGGCCATAGTTTTTTGTGCCTCTGAATAAAATGAGCCATACTCTAATTTTTCGATGGAGGCGTAATGCTTTTGCGCAACGAATCTGCGAAATGCTCCGTCGCCCATATAATATTGGAAATAAATGACTAAATGAGATCAGTCTGCGCAGTGAACCACGTCGCGAGACTTCAAAATTCAGTGACAGCAAGATTTTATTGTAGTAAAAGTCCTAATGGTTTTAGTCGAGCCAAAAGGAAGCGCGAAGACTCGTAGTTGCGTATGTTTAATCTTGCAGGCAAATGCGCCGTGGTTGTCGGTGGAACCTCCGGCATCGGGAAGGCCATTACCCTCGGTCTGGCATCCGCAGGAGCCAACGTCATTGCCTCCTCGCGATCGAAGAATTCCGTCGACGCACTCGCCGCCCGGCTCGAAGCAATTGGCAGCAAAACC
Organism: uncultured Acidobacteriaceae bacterium; assembly: GCA_963754765.1. Lineage (GTDB taxonomy): Bacteria > Acidobacteriota > Terriglobia > Terriglobales > Acidobacteriaceae > Edaphobacter. Next base: position 47,973 of record CAVWHJ010000015.1, read on the forward strand.
CTTCGCATACCCTCCGACGTCCTCGACCGCCCCTCCCTCCAACACCTTCACGACGCCGTCGTCGACGCCTTCGGCCGCATCGACATCCTCGTCAACTCCGCCGGCATCACCAAGCGAGTCCCAACTCTCGATTGTCCCGAAGAGTTGTGGCAAAGCATAATGAACGTAAATCTCAACGGAACCCTCCGGGCTTGCCAGATCTTCGGCAAGACCATGCTCAAGCAGAAAAAAGGCAGGATCATCAACATCGCCTCCCTCTCGACCTTCGTCGCCTTTCACGAAGTCGCAGCCTACGGCGCCAGTAAAGCAGCGGTCGGTGCACTCACCCGATCCCTCGCAGTCGAATGGGCCCCCGAAGGGGTCTGCGTCAACGCCATCGCCCCTGGAATCTTTCCCACTGATCTCAACCGCGACCTCCTCGACTCACCGCGCGGCAAAGAACTCGTCACAAGAACACCGATGGACCGCTTTGGTACCGTGGAGGAGGTCGTCGGTGCCGCACTCTTTCTCGCCTCCGACGAAAGTGCCTTTACAACAGGCCAAATCATCGCAGTCGACGGTGGCTTTCTCGCCAGTGGAGTCAACCAGTAAGCCATGAAGTCAAATCAGCACACCAAGAACGGAACTCGCGGCATCAAGCGCATCGACCTCGCCTACGTCGAACTCGCGTCGAGTGAAAACGCCCGCGATATCAATCGCGACATCGTCCTCGAGATCATCCGTTCCCAACAGCCCGTAGCCCGCGCCGATCTGGCCCGTTCCTCCGGCCTCCAGCCCAGCACCATCTCCGCCATCGTCGAACAGTTGATCCAGGAAAAGTGGGTCGCCGAAGGCGCCATGGCCCGTCGTCCTCGCGGCCGCCCCTCCACCCTGCTCTCGCTCAACGACGCCATGGTCATCCTCGTCGCCGACGTCCGACCCCATCAGGCCATCGTCGCCCTCGTCGATCTCAACGGACGCTTTCTCGCCCGCGAAGCTGTCCCGCTCGTCTCCGAGCCCGCTCGCTCCGTCACCAAGATCGTGCAATGCATGCAGGCCATGCGCGCCGCCCATAGCGACCGCTCCTTCGAAGGCATCGGCATTAGCATGCCTGGCCGCGTCGACCCTGAGACCCAGCGTCTCCTCCTCGCCCCCAACCTCAAGTGGACCGACTACGACATCAAGGGCGCCATCGAGCAGCAGATGGAACTTCAAGTCGAGCTCGCCAACGCCGCCAACGCCTGTCTCCTCTCCGAACTCTGGTCCGGCCGTCTCGACGGCATCCGCAATGCCGTCCTCATCACCGTCTCCGAAGGCATCGGCGCCGCCATCCTCGCCAACGGCCAGATCATCACCAGTCGCAGCGGCCTCGCCGGCGAGTTCGGCCACAGCCCCATCGATCCCACCGGCCCAGTCTGCGGGTGCGGCCAGCACGGCTGCTGGGAGGTCTTCGCCTCATCCACCGCCGCCCTGCGCTACTACGCCGAACTCGCCCCCAAAGAGCACAAACACACACCGCGCCATCAACATTCACGACCTCCTCCGCCTCACCGAAGAGGGCGACGCTACAGCCATCGCCGCCGTCACCCGCCAGGCAACTCATCTCGGCCGCGGACTTCGCCTCGTCACCGCCTCCCTCTCACCCGAAGTCGTTCTCATCACCGGCGACCTCACTACCTCCTGGTCGCGCTTCGGCCCCATCATCCAGAAGGAGATGGCCTCCACGATGCTCGCCGGCGCACCACCGGAACTCGGCATCACCAAAGACGGCGAGCTCTCCCGTCTTCGTGGCGCAGCCGCAGTCGTCTTGCAACGACACTCCGGCTACCACACCTCAACCCATCTAGCCGCCTCCAGCAAGCGTAGCGCGCAAGGCAGCTACAAAATAACCCATCCAGGCGTACACTTTTGCCCGGACGGCAAAGCGCCGGCGAACCGATCGCTGCATGCTTTGTTACCTTGACAGTCCTCTGTCGACTTTTATAAAGTTCGGGACACTTACAAAATACGGAACCTCGCGATTTATTGTTCAAACCACAGACGCAATCTCTCTTCACAAACAACACCCGCGCACACTCGGAGGATTCACCATCATGCAGCTTCAACGACTCGCTGCTCTTCTCACGCTCGTCCTCCTCTCATCCGGAGCTCTCGCCCAATCATCCAAGCCGTTGCCCTACCTCGATCCCTCGCTCCCCACTCAGCAGCGAGTCGACGACCTCGTCTCCCGCATGACTCTCGAAGAGAAGGTTCCGCAGCTCATCAACACAGCTCCCGGCATCCCCCGCCTCAACGTCCCCGCCTATGACTATTGGAGCGAAGGCCTCCACGGCATCGCCCGCTCCGGCTACGCCACGATGTTCCCCCAGGCCATCGGCATGGCCGCCACATGGGATCGCCCCTCTCGTCAACAGATCTCCACCGTCATCTCCACCGAGGCCCGCGCCAAGTACAACGAAGCCGTCCGCAATAACATCCACTCCATCTACTACGGCCTCACCATCTGGTCTCCCAACATCAACATCTTCCGCGACCCACGCTGGGGCCGCGGCCAGGAGACCTACGGCGAAGATCCCTTCCTCACCGCCGCCTCGGCGTAGCCTTCGTCAAAGGCCTCCAGGGCGACGACCCCACCTACTTCAAAACCATCGCCACGCCTAAGCACTACGCCGTCCACAGCGGCCCCGAATCCACCCGCCACTCCGCCAACATCGACCCCACCGCACATGATCTCTGGGACACCTACCTCCCCGCCTTCCGCGCCACCATCGTCGAAGCCAAAGCCTACTCCATCATGTGCGCCTACAACGCCGTCGATAAATACCCCGCCTGCGCCAGCAAGATGCTCCTCGAAGACCATCCTGCGCGGCGACTGGAAGTTCCAGGGCTTCGTCACCTCCGACTGCGGCGCCGTCGACGACTTCTTCGAAGCCAAGGCCCACCACACCTCCGCCGACAAGGACGCCGCCGCAGCGGACGGCATCCTCGCCGGAACCGACACCAACTGCGGCAACACCTACCTCGCCCTCACCGACGCCGTAAAGAAGGGCCTCATCACCGAAGCCCAGATCGACGTCTCCCTCAAGCGCCTCTTCCTCGCCCGCTACCGCCTCGGCCTCTTCGATCCGCCGGAACAGATGCTCTGCGTCCAAAGTTCCGTTCTCCGAGGTCAACTCGCCCGATCACGCAGCCCTCGCCTTCGAAGACCGCCCGCGAGTCGATGGTACTGCTCAAGAACAGCAACAACACCCTGCCCCTCTCGCCCTCGAAGATCAAGACCATCGCCGTCATCGGTCCCAACGCAGCCGAGCTCTCCGCCATCGAAGGCAACTACAACGCCGTCCCCAAAGACCCCGTTCTTCCCGTCGACGGCGTCGTCAAACAGTTTCCCTCCGCCAAAGTTCTCTACGCCCAGGGCTCGCCCTACGCCGAGAACGCTGCCATCGTCATCCCCCGCACTCAGTTCCGCACCGCAGCCGGCTCCAACGTCGAAGGCCTCAAAGGCGAGTACTTCAACAACGACTCACTCACTGGCCCACCCGTCATGACGCGCACCGACAAGCAGATCGACTTCGACTGGAACTCCACCTCTCCCGACCCCGCGAAGCTCGACCCCAAAGCCTTCTCCGTCCGCTGGACCGGCACCATGCAGGCCCCCGTCCCCGGCGACTATGAAGTCACCGGCATGCTCGCCCACTGCTACCCCTGCAACAACTCCGAGCACTACACCATCCGCTTCGACGGCAAAGATATGCTCGCCTTCCAGGTCAGCGAAGACAAGGCCCAGCACGGCTCCACCACCACAGCCGTCAAGCTCCATTTCGACGACACCAAGCCTCACTCCTTCGAAGTCACTTACGCGCACCGCGCCCGCCTCTTCGGCGCCGGCCTCTCCCTCCAGTGGGTTGCGCCCGTCGAACCGCTCCGCAATCAGGCCCTCGATATCATCAAGAAATCCGACGTCGTCCTCGCCTTCGTCGGCCTCTCGCCCAACCTCGAAGGCGAAGAGATGCCCGTACACATCCCCGGCTTCTCCGGCGGAGATCGCACCGACATCACACTGCCCGCCGCGCAACAACAGCTACTCGAAGCCGCCAAAGCCACAGGCAAACCCCTCGTCGTCGTCCTCATGAACGGCTCAGCCCTCGCCGTCAACTGGGCCCAGCAAAATGCCGACGCGATCCTCGAAGCCTGGTACCCCGGCGACGGCGGCGCGCAAGCCATCGCCGAAACTCTCGCAGGAACCAACAACCCCGGCGGCCGCCTGCCCATTACCTTCTACACCAGCCTCGATCAGCTCCCGCCCTTCGAGGACTACGCAATGGCCAACCGCACCTACCGCTACTTCAAGGGCAAGCCCCTCTACGGGTTCGGCTACGGCCTCAGCTACACCACCTTCGCCTACGCAAATCTCAAAGTCTCCACCTCAACCTCCACGCCGGCGACACACTCACCGTCGAAGCCGACGTAAAAAACACCGGCAAACGCGCCGGCGAAGAGGTCGCTGAACTCTACCTCACCCCGCCCCACACCGACGTCTCCCCCGCGCTCGCCCTCAACGGCTTCACCCGCGTCCAGCCTCGCCCCCGGCGAAACAAAACACATCACCTTCACCCTCGACCCACGCACCCTCTCGCAAGTCGACGACAAAGGCGTCCGCGCCGTCACCCCGGGCAGCTACAGAATCGCCATAGGCGGCGCTCAACCCACCGAAACCACCAACACCCAGACCGCCACCTTCACCATCGAAGGCACGCAGGAGATGCCGCGCTAGTGGTCAGCGCAAAGCTGTTTTTTTCGGATTATGCGTAGGGCTTTAGCCCTACGACAAACAAACTGGATATGAGGGGCTTTAGCCCCGGGCGTTCTTCAGTGCACTGCGAACCGTTATTTCCGCCGCTTTCACGCCCACTCAGGCGAGGATCAAATGCGACTCCCGCAACACATCGGCCTCCTGTCTCTCTTCCTCGTCGCGACGCTGCCGATCCACGCCGAAACCGGAGCCCAAGGCTGGCTCCGCTACGCCCCACTCAGCAACCAACGCCGCATCCAGCTACTCCACACTTCCCAGCCAGATTGTCGTCCCAGGCAATACCCCAACCGACCAGGCCGCCGCCAACGAACTCCAGCGCGGCCTAACCTCCATGCTGGGCCGCCCCTTCACCATCGCCCACGAAGCCCGAGACAACACCAACGCAATCCTCGTCGCCAACCTCGCCACCCTCAACAAAGCCTTCACCATCATCAGGCGACAAACTCCCACCCGAGTCCTTCACCCTCGGCGAAAAAACAGAAGGTAACACCCACCGTTACATAATCCTGGGAGCCGATCCCCGAGGCGAACTCTACGGCGCCTTCCACCTCCTCGAACTGGTCGCCTCCCAACAACCCCTCCCCACCAAACCCACCACCGAATCCCCCTCCTCCCCCATCCGCTGGCTCAACCAGTGGGACAACCTCGACGGCACCATCGAACGCGGCTACGCAGGCCGCAGCATCTTCTTCGACAACGGCCACGTCCGCTCCGACCTCACTCGCGTCCACGACTACGGCCGATTGCTGGCCTCCATCGGGATCAACGGCGTCACCGTCAACAACGTCAACTCCGACCTCCGGACCCTCTCGCCCGACATGATCCGCGAGTTCGCCCGCATCGCCGACCAACTCCGTCCCTGGGGCGTCCGCATGTCCCTCTCCGTCGATCTCTCCAGCCCACAAGTCGTCGGCCACCTCCCCACCTTCGACCCCGTCGACCCCACCGTCATCGCCTGGTGGCAAACCAAAGTCGACGAAATCTACAAAGCCATCCCCGACTTCGCCGGCTTCGTCATCAAAGCCGACTCCGAAGGCCGCGTCGGCCCCTCGCAATACCACCGCACTCCCGCCGAAGCCGCCAACACCGTAGCCCGCGCCCTCAAACCCCACGGCGGCCTCGTCCTCTACCGCGGCTTCGTCTACAACAACCACCTCGACTACAACGACCTCAAGGCCGACCGCGCCCGCGCCGGATACGACAACTTCCACGCCCTCGACGGCAAATTCGAACCCAACGTCGTCATCCAGGTGAAACACGGCCCCATCGACTTCCAGGTCCGCGAACCCGTCTCGCCTCTCTTCGCCGCCCTCCAGCACACCAGCCAGGCGATCGAGCTGCAAATCACCCAGGAGTACCTCGGCCAGCAGCGCCACATGGTCTTCCTCGTCCCCATGTGGAAGACCATGCTCGACACCGACCTCCGCGCAAACAATCAAAGCACGCCCGTAAAAGAGATCGTCGAAGGCAAATCCTTCCACCAACCCCTCGGCGGCTTCGTCGGAGTAGCCAACGTAGGCCTCGACACCAACTGGATGCATCACCCCATGGCCATGGCCAACCTCTACGGCTTCGGCAAACTCGCCTGGAACCCTAACCTCACCACCGACCAGATCCTCGACACCTGGACCCGCCAAACCTGGGGCAACAACCCCACCGTCGTCTCCACCATCAACGAACTCCAGCGCCACTCCTGGCACGCCTACGAGCAGTACACCGGCAACCTCGGCATCGGCACCCTCACCAACATCCTCGGCTACCACTTCGGCCCCGGCATCGAGTCCGCCGAGCGCAACGGCTGGGGCCAGTGGTTCCGCGCCGACGCGCAAGGCATTGGAATGGACCGCACCGTAGCCACCGGAACCGGCTACATCGGCCAATATCCACCCGAACTCGCCAAAGTCTACGAAGACGTCAACACCTGCCCCGACGATCTCCTCCTCTTCATGCACCACGTCCCCTACACCCACGTCCTGCACGACGGAAAAACCGTTGCCCAGTACGTCTACGACGCCCACTACGAAGGCGCCGCCACCGCCCAAACCTACGCCCCCCGCTGGCAAACCCTCAAAGACCTCGTAGACGATGACCGCTATCAGGAAACCCTCAAACTCTTCACCTACCAGGCCGGCCACGCCATCGTCTGGCGCGACGCCGTCACCCGCTGGTTCCAGAAAGAATCCGGCATCCCCGACAACCAGGGCCGCGTAGGCAACTACCCCAACCGCATCGAAGCCGAAAACATGACCGCCGAAGGCTACACCCCCATCGACGTCAAACCCTGGGAGACCGCCTCCAACAGCAAAGCCGCCGTCTGCAACCAACCCACCGGCTGCACCCTCACCACCACCCTCGACAAACCCGCCGGCACCTACAACATCACCGTCCAGTACTTCGACTACTGGTCCGGCAAATCAAAATTCACCCTCGACCTCAACGGAAAACCCATCGGCACCTGGCTCGCCGACGACACCCTCCCACCCGCACGCATCGACCTCCACCCCGACGGCGAAACCAGCACCCGCATCACCTTCCCCAACATCACCCTAAAACCCGGCGACACCCTAACCCTCCACGGCACCCCCGACAACACCGAACCCGCCCCCGTCGACTACATCGAGATAACGAAGTGATGAGTCAATGCAAGCTTGTTAGTATTGAGCAAAATTATGGGTCACTTATTCGTCATTCTCGCCTTGGGTCTATTCGGCGTAATAGCTTTCTGCACAGCATTCTTTCCTCACGTTGTCCCTCGTCTTACAAACTCCTATTACTCGCTGATCGGAATGAAGACGAGGGTTGCGGAAGATGACTACTCAAAACTTGGTCCGCGTCTCGCAGGCGGTCTCATGCTAATCGCCGAAATCGTTTGGATATGTTTGAGATTAACGCGTCAATAAAACCGATCAACCTATGAAAATCACCTCCGCCAAACTCATCATCTGCTCCCCCGACCGCAACTTCGTCACCCTCCGCATCGACACCGACGAAGGCATCTACGGCCTCGGCGACGCCACCCTCAACGGCCGCGAACTCGCCGTCGCCTCCTACCTCGAAGACCACATCCTCCCCTGCATCATCGGCCGCGACCCCTTCCAGACCGAAGACATCTGGCAGTATCTCTATCGCGGAGCCTACTGGCGACGCGGCCCCATCACCATGTCCGCCATCGCCGCCGTCGACGTCGCCCTCTGGGACATCAAGGGCAAGGCCCTCAACACCCCCGTCTACAACCTCCTCGGCGGCCAGTCCCGCCAAGGCTGCCTCGTCTACACCCACGCCAACGGCGCCGACATCGCCGAAGCCCTCGACTCCGTCCGCAAGCACATGGACGAAGGCTACCTCGCCGTCCGCGCGCAATCCGGCGTTCCCGGCGTAGCCTCCAGCTACGGAGTCCCCAAAGCCGGCAAGCCCTACGAACCCGCCGAGCGCGGCCTCCCCTCCGAATCCCTCTGGTCCACCGAGCGCTACCTCAACTTCGTCCCCAGCCTCTTCGAAAAACTCCGCGTCGAACTAGGCCCCGACGTCCATCTCCTCCACGACGTCCACCACCGCCTCACTCCCATCGAAGCCGCGCGCCTCGGCAAAGCACTCGAGCCCTACCACCTCTTCTGGCTCGAAGACCCCTGCCCCGCGGAACTCCAGGAAAGCTTCGAACTCATCCGCCAACACACAACAACTCCCATAGCCGTAGGCGAAGTCTTCAACTCCATCTGGGACGCCCACGACCTCATCCGCCACCAACTCATCGACTACATCCGCATGACCATCGTCCACGGCGGCGGCATCACCCACGCCAAAAAGACCGCCGACTTCGCCGCCCTCTACAACGTCCGCACCGGCTACCACGGCCCCACCGACGTCTCCCCCGTCACCATGGCCGCCGCACTCCACCTCGGCCTCGCCATCCACAACTTCGGCATCCAGGAGCACATGCACCACTCCAAACTCACCGACGAAGTCTTCCCCCACCACTACACCTTCAACGCCGGCTACATGCACCCCGGCAACGCCCCCGGCCTGGGCGTCGACATTGATGAAGCCCTCGCCGCAAAATACCCCTACCAGCGCGCCTACCTACCCATCGCCCGCAAACTCGACGGCACCCTCACCGATTGGTAACTCTCACAACCTGTTAAAAACCCATGGGGGAGTGTCTTAGAGCTGTTTTTCCCATCCGTCATCCTGACCCTGAGCGTAGTCGAAGGGGAAGGACCACTGTATTTCGCTTTTGCTTTTTGGCTTTGGCCGTCTCTAAATCCAGCCTGCGCCTTCAGTTTTTAAAAATTAGACTCTCACACGCATCTGGGGACCTAGGTAACGTCGTCTTCCCACGCTTTTGTCCCGACCCTTTTAGTTATCTAAGTTGTCATCCTTCACCGAAGGCGGAGGACCTGCTTTTGCATTTGCCTTTGCTGTTCGCGGGTGGCCTATCCTTCACGGTCTCATCCTTGGAGAGCCATATCTCACAAGACTGAATCGCAGCGACAGAAAATAAATACCCTCAAAAACAAAGGCAAAATCGCTTGTCAAGCCCCAAAACCACTCAAATATATCAATCCAAAACACTTAGCCGTGGCCTTTAAGTTATCCCCAATCTTCTATACTTAAAAAGGTAGAGAAAAGCGAAGAGCCCCCGAGGGACCCTTCCCTTTCGGGGCTTTACTTATTTGAAATGAAGACTTTACTGACATCGCCGAGACCAAACTCAGCAAAATCAAGACTTTACCCAACAGGCAAAATCGAAGGTCCAAACCTAAACCAAATCGAATGAAGACTTTGCACACATTTCGGCGGGGGGAGGGATCAAGCCTCCGACCCAGGATTAACCCCCAGCGGCAGTCTCAAATCCGCCCTGCATCCGTGTCGCCCGTCCTCCCTGTTTGCCAGTTGCACCGACCCTCGATGCGCCTGCGCGATCTGCTGCGCCAGCACAAGACCAATCCCCGTGCCCCCCGGCTTGGTCGTATAGAACGGCACAAAAAGATTGCCGGCATTGGTCAGTCCCGGTCCATTATCCAGAATCGAAATCACCATCTCGCTACCCGCACTCTGCCACGAAATCTGCACGCACGGCCCATCCTCGCCAAGCGCATCCGGACTCAGCGCCGCATCCGCCGCATTGCGCACCAGGTTGATCAAAGCCTGTTCAATATGATCCGCATCGATCTGCAGAACCGCATCTTCCGACTCCGTCACCTTCACAACAACGCGCCTCTCCAACGCCACAACCCTCTCCACCAGTGTCCGCAACGACACCGGAGCCAGCTTCGGAGCAGGCAATCCCATCAACTGTCGATAAGCCTGCAAAAATCGATTCAGCGACTCCGACCGGTTCTCAATCACCTCAAGGCCACGCGCAAAGTCGGCCGTCTCCTCCGACGAACTCAGCGCCGGAAGCCTTCCCCGCAAACTGCCCGCAATCGACTTGATCGGCGTCAGCGAGTTATTGATCTCGTGCCCCAGCACGCGAATCAATCTCTCCCACGCCAGCCGCTCCTCCTCCCGCAGCGCCGCACTTACATCCGAGAGCACCAGCAGAGTATGTGGAACGCCGCGCAACCGGAAACTCGTCCGCCTCACCACCCACCGCACCGGCTGCTGTCCACTGCCAAGCGACGTCACATCTTCATCGCCCACATCCATCAGCGCTTGCAGCTTCAACTTCGCCGCCGGGTGACCAATCGCCGTCTGCGCGCGCAACCCAAACGCCTTTTCCCCCGCAGCGTTCAACAACCTCAACCTTCCCTCAGGATCGAAAGCCAGCACCGGCGACTGCATCGACCGCATCACCCGCTCCACCAGCTCCATCGCCTCCAGGGCACCCGAGCGCTGCGCCTGCAACATGCTCGCAAGCCGATTCACCTCCAGAGCCAGATCCCCCACCGCGTCATTCCTCTGCCCACCCCGAGCCCGAAACGAATAATCATCCTCACGTAGCGCAGCAACGACATTAGCCAGCGTCTGCAACGGCCGAACAATCTGCTCCATCAGAACCGAGACAGCAAAAGCCCACGCCAGCCCCAACGCCAGCAAAATAAAACCCTGCTCTAACGGTTCAACGGAATATTTTCGAAGGAGAAGCCAGCACAACAGCAGCGTCGGCAGGCCCAGCAGATAGAGCCACAATCGTAATCGCCTCTCAAAGCTGATCCGTCGACCCGATCGTCCAAGAGGTACACGCGTGAGCCGCGCGCTCGCCCAGCGGAAAACTCATCGTTTGACTCGTCAGAGTCCATATTTTTCAATGCGACGATAGAGGGCTCCACGGCTCAATCCCAGCGCATCAGCAGCATGACTCACATTACCATTTGCTCGCGCCAGCGCTTTGCGAATCAGAATAGCCTCTACCGCCTCCAGGCTCATATCGTCCATGCTCTGCGCTGCACCCCGCTGGGCGTTCAGCCCAAGATTCGCAGCCTCAATTCGTTCTCCCCGCGCCATCAGGACCGCCCGTTCGATCGTATGGTCCAGCTCCCTAACATTGCCCGGCCACCCATGATGCAGCATCATCTGCATCGCCGCGGGCTCTAGGCCCTGAATCGGCCTTCGATAGCGCGCGGCATAACGCGCCAGAAAATGAGCGGCCAACGCTGGAATGTCTTCGCGCCGCTCGCGCAAAGGAGGCAGATTAATCTCAACCGTATTCAGGCGAAACAAAAGATCCTCGCGGAAACGCCCAGCCGCACACTCCGCTCGTCAGATCCGCATTGGTCGCCGATATCATTCGCACGTTCACCTTCTGAGTCTTCGAAGAGCCTACGCGTTCCAGTTCACCCGTCTCAAGCACGCGCAACAGCTTCGACTGCTGCCGCACCGGAATATTCGCAATCTCGTCCAGAAATAGCGTTCCGCCACTCGCCAGTTCGAATCGCCCGATACGATCGGCATGCGCGTCCGTAAAAGCTCCCTTCACATGCCCGAACAACTCACTCTCGAAGGTCCCCTCAGGCAGCGCGCCCGTATTCACCGCCACCAAAGTCCGTTCGGCGCGCGACGACAACCGGTGCAGCGTCTGCGCTACAACCTCTTTTCCCGTTCCATGTTCTCCCGTGATCAGCACATTCGCATCCGACGGTCCCACTCGCGCCATCGTCTCAAGAACAGCCCGCATCGACGGAGCAGAAGCGATAAAGTCTGGCGCGCCCGACGCACGCAGTATGCGATTTTCCGCCTCCAGCCACTGCGTTCTCTTCTGGCTGCGGTGTAGCTCCATCTGCGTGCGCAGAATACTCAGCAGTCGCGCATTCTCCCACGGCTTCTGGATAAAATCTCCGGCGCCGCGACGCATTGCCTCAACAGCCAGATCAATATTGCCCCACGCCGTCATCACTACCACCGGCAGTTGAGGGTCCATCTCCTTCACTCTTGCTACCAGGTCCAAACCCTCCTGACCCGAAGTTGTATCGCGAGTGTAGTTGAGATCGATCAGCACGCCATCAAAGCTCTCATGCGCCAACGCCTCCAACACCAGCGCTGGCATACGAACCATCTCCAACTGGTAGCCCTCAGGCTTCAGCAGCAGACGCAGCGCCTCCAGAATATGCGGCTGGTCATCCGCAATCAGAAGCTTGCACGGTGACTCCGATTCCGCCGTCGACACGTCCTTCTCCATCCGTTCCAACAGCATGATGACCCGCTCCTGCGTACTACTGCCCACTCGGGGCTACACCCGTCTTCGCTGATTCTATCGAAATGGAATTCGCCTCCAAGGTAGAGCCCATCGGCGCGATCCACTTCAATCTTAGCCTTCTGGTACGCCGTCATCGCCGCAACCAGCGTAGACTCCGCCACCGACAAGTCACGTTGCGCCGTCAAAGTCTGGTAGTTCGACCCCGCACCAAGCTCCTGCTCCTTCGCTGTAATATCGAAGGTCTTCTGCGCCAACTCGCGTCCCTTCCGAGCCGCCACTACTCGCGCTTCACTCTGCTCCAGCGCGTACTGAGCGTTTCGAACCTCAATGCGAATCTGCTTCTTCAACTGTTGCAGACGCAACTCCGACTGCCTCGTCTCCAACTCTGCACGATATTGGTCGGACTTCGCGATGCGGTTCCGTATCGGAATACTGACCGATAATCCGAAGTAATAATCCGGGGCGGTATTGTTGAATGCATTTTTAACCGCACCTCCGAAGTCTGTGGGGGCAGTCGACACAGTAGACGGTGGGTTTGGCAAGCCCGCCAGTCCGGTGCCTCCATAGAACGCCGTCGCCGCAACAGAAGGCAACACCGCATTGCGAGCTGCGATGCTGCTGATCCGTCGGTTATCGAGATCGAGATCCGACTCGCTAAGCTCGATCCGGTCACGCAACGCACGCGCAATCATATCTTCCGTAGGCCCTTGGCCCGTTGCATCTAACGATGGGGTCTGGTCGGTAGGCCGCACCGGCATCGCCTCGAGAATCGGGTCGTCAAGATTTTTGGTCAGAGCGTTCTTCATCAGCAACTCCTGAAATTGCAGCGTCGATTTCGCAATCGTCAGGTCCTGCTCCCGGCTCGCGACCTCAGCTTCTGCTTTCATTACGTCCATCGCCGGAATGGCCTGCAGTGCCAACTGCTTCCGATCGCTCTCCAGCGTCTGATTCGCGAAATCCAGCGATCGGCTCTTCACCTGCTCGTCTTCATAAGCCGCCACCAAATCCCAATACATGTTCGCGATCTGCGTTATCGTCGAGATCACCTGAAGCTTGAACGCCTGGTCCGAAATCTTCTGATTGTTCTTCGCAATCCGCAGATACCGCAAATTTGGTCCAAAGCCGAATCCAGCAAGCAGTTGCTGTTGCAGAAGAACATGGTAGTAAGAGTTCAGCGATGGATTGAGAAAGCTATTTGGACTGTTCGTCGCGCCACGGCTGTTGTCGAATACCGCTGAAAAAGTTGTTCCCGTAGGAAATGCCTGCGAGTAGTTGACATTTCCGTTTGTGGTGTTCTGTTGCAATGTGGGAATTCCGTAGATCGCAATGTTCGACAACGGCTGCGTGTAATGCTCATCGTTAATCGCACCAGAAATTTGTGGGTCGTATGTCGAAACGTTGGTTCCGGTGCCAAGCGTCGAGGACACCAGTCCTGACGCGCCTGAACCAGCACCGCCAGCGCCGCCAGAGGTTCCACCGGCGCCCGCGCCGCTCGAGCTTGAACCAAAGCCCCCTACGCCGCCACCCGGAGTGTTTTGCACCACGCCCGTATTGACTCCGCGGAACGATCCGCCCGCTTGCGTTCGAAGAACGTCTGCAGCCGCAATCGGAAGATTGTATCGAGCGATCGCGATATCCAGATTGTTCTCCAGCGCAAGCGCAATCGTATTCTTCAAACTCAGTTCAAGAACCCCGTTGTTCACCAGCGCGTCGATCCGCGGCGAATTGGCCAGGTTGGGCTGCGGCACCAGCGTCGCGCGATATGCGTTCAATGGATTGTTCGAATGCGGTATATCCAGACGCAACGCCGGTTGCGCCGGTGCCGAAGGCGTCGGACTCGCCACTGTTTGCTGTACCTGGCCCATCAACGGCATCTCCATAAGCGCTACCACGCCGATACAACGAAGGAGAGAAAGGCTGCGACTCACGCCTTCACCTCCGCCTCAGCGGCCTGGAGCCCTGCCGTGTCTCGATACATCCATCCGTCGCGCAGTTCGATCGTTCGCGAGCCATACGCCGCGTTCGCCTCGGAGTGAGTCACCTGCACCACCGTCGTCCCCTGTTCATTAAGCTTTCGAAACAACTCCATAATTTCTTTCGCCTGCTCCGAATGCAGATTTCCCGTAGGCTCATCGGCGAGCAAAAGATCAGGCTTATGAATCACGGCCCGTGCAATCCCGACTAACTGCTGCTGCCCGCCTGAAAGCTGATTAGGAAACAGATCCTTCTTGCCCACGATGTTGAAGCGGTCCAACGTATCCGCTACCAACGCCTGCCGCTCCAGTTTCGGAATGTCCTTGTACGAAAGTGGCAGATCGATATTCTCCGCGACAGTCAAATCATCCAGCAGATGATAGCTCTGGAATACCATCCCGATGCGCCGCCGCGCCAACTCTGCTCTTTGCTTGCGATTCATCCCATGTACCGCATCGCCGGCAAAGTAAAATTCGCCCCTCCACTGGTCATCCAGCATCGCCAGCACATTCAACAGCGACGATTTGCCCGCTCCGGACGGTCCCATCACGGTCACAAACTCGCCCTCGCGGATCGCCAGGTTGACTCGCCGCAAAACCCAGGTCTCCGTGTGGCCTGTCTTGTAGCTTCGTTCTAAATTCTTCAACGCAATCATCGAAAACTCCATCCCTCAATACACCGTCGCGAATCGTTAGGAAAGACGAGTCTGCAGCGCAACCCTCGCTGCCAACAAACGCTGCAAGGCTCTGCTGCGAAATAATCTGTTGATCGTGTCAGGAGCCACCCCCCTCAAAAAGCATCAACCGCCGCGTCAGACCTTAGGCAGCGGTCACATTTCAGTCTTTATTCTTGGCGAGGGCGGCTCGAATAATATTGGCCCCGAGACTGTGCTTCATACCCGCGGGCTCTTGATCCGTCTGCCACTGTCCAGCGAAACACCATCCCCGCTGGCCATCGCCTATCTTCTTCAGCGTCGAAACGAACACGGTTCGCATCACCTTCAATTCGGTCCGCGCCGCGCGCCGCAACATTTTCGTTCCCTGGGTAGAGTGCTTTCGCGTGCGCATACTCTCAGCCGCATTAAGCGCAACAGCGTTCAACGCGATTCCCAAAACAATAAGCGAAACCACGGCGGCCGCGTCTCGTGACAGACCTATCGCCCCGCAGATCTGCCGCAGAGCCATTCTTAAGTCTTCCAGCACCGTCATCATGCTTCTACCTCCGCGAGCAGCTGGTTCAGTTCACCCTCCGCCACAACCTTGCCATCGAACAAGTGGATCTGCCTCTCCGCGTGCGCCGCAAACCGTGGATCGTGCGTCACCATGCAGATTGTCGCGCCTTCGCTATGAAGCTCCTGCAGCAGCTTCATCACAGCTTCACCATTCTTCGAGTCCAGGTTTCCAGTCGGCTCGTCAGCCAGCAGAATCGAGGGCGAACCCGCAAGCGCTCGAGCCACTGCGACCCGCTGCTGCTGACCGCCCGAGAGCTGCGCCGGGTAGTGCCGCATCCGGTGCGCCATATTCACCCGCTCGAGCGACTCCTGCACTCTCTTCTTCCGCTCCGCCGCTGGCATTCCCGCACGATAGGTCAGTGGCAGCTCAACATTCTCCGCAACCGTCAGATCCCCAATCAGGTTGAAGCTCTGAAAGATGAACCCGATCTCCTGATTGCGAATCCGCGAGCGATCAGCAAAATTCAGATTAGCTACCTCTTTGCCGTTCAAGGAATACCGGCCACCTGTTGGAGTGTCCAACAGCCCGATGATCGACAGCAGCGTCGACTTTCCGCATCCCGAGGGCCCCGACATCGCCACATACTCGCCGCGATTGATATTCAAATGCACACCCGACAAGGCGTGCGTTTCAATCTCGTCTGTGTAGAAAATCTTCGTCAGATCCTCGATCTGAATGATTGTCTCCGTCGTCATCATCGTTACTCTCCCTTTCAAGTCTGATTCACGCCTAGTTCAAACGAATCCGATCCGTGTTATCCCAACGGCTCATGTCAGACAGGATGACGGTGTCGCCCTCCTGCAGTCCTTCGAGCACCTGAATACTGTTCACCGATGCTCGTCCTACCTTCACCGGAACCCGTACTGCCGTCTTGCCATCCGGACCCAGCTTGAACAGGCTGATCGTGCTGTTTTCATTCCCGAACGCCGGCCGGCCCACATAAAGCACGTCCGCCATCCGGTCCAGATCGATCGTTCCATCCACACTCAGGTCGGGACGCGCGCCCAGCGGCATGGCCCCAGAAAGCTCTACGTCAACCGTCACCGTTCCGTTCACTACCGCGAGATCAATTCGCATCACTTTGCCTTCGATCACGCCGTTGTGGGTATCGACCTCA
Organism: uncultured Acidobacteriaceae bacterium; assembly: GCA_963754765.1. Lineage (GTDB taxonomy): Bacteria > Acidobacteriota > Terriglobia > Terriglobales > Acidobacteriaceae > Edaphobacter. The sequence continues at coordinate 64,721 of CAVWHJ010000015.1, forward strand.
GCCGGCTGGCCAATCTGGATGTCGCGGGCCTGCGTCTCCGCAATCTTTAGTGCAGCCTTTAACTGATCCGGCTGTACCACCTTCGCCAACATCGTCCCGGGATCCACATGCTGACCCACCTGCAACGGTACGTCTGGGGCCTCCAGCACTCCGTCGATTCCCGCGCGCACTGTCAGCGCGTCCTTCTGCCGCTGCTTCAGCGCCAACACGGCCTCAGCCTGCTGCACCTTGGCCTCCTGCACGCCAATCATCGTTGCGATAGCCCTCTGATTCATCTCCAGTTTCTGTTGCTCAATCTGCTGTCGTTTGCCCATCTCTTCGGCCTTACCCCCCGAAGCGCTCGAGGTCAGCCCACTCACCACGCCCAGGTCGTACAAGCTCTTGTCCGTCTTGGCCTGTAGAAGCGCCTGCCGGGTGTCGTCGTCCAGTGTCGCCGACTCGGCGCGCAGCACCATCATGTTGCTGTTTACTGTGGCGCGTGTATTTTCCAGGTCAGCCTTCGCGCCCTTCAGCGCCAGGGTCGCATCCATCATCTGCTGGTCCACCGTTGGGTCAACCATGTCCATAATGATGGTGTCAGCCTTCACCTGCGAACCCGGAAGCACACGAATACGCGAGATCGTCGCCTCGGTCTCCGCCGGGATTACCCTTATCTTGTCCTCACGTGCCACCAACGTTCCCGGCCCGCGAACCTGCCGCAACAGCGGCCCCCGCTTCACCGTGTCCGTCCACACCGTGGCCCGGTCCACCTCAGGAGCCGCAGGTTTCAGTCGCGTCACAAAAACCGCCACCACCGCCAGCGCGACGACTCCGCAGCCGGCCATAATCCACTGCCGGCGCATCTTTTTCTTTCGAATATCTGGTCTTGAAATATCCATTGCGCCTGCTATCAAAGCAAGCGCAGCACCAATCTTACCTACGCAGTTTCAGTCAGTTAGACAACCCCTCCTTCACTCGAACGTCCACAATCGAGAAAGACTGTCCATTCCCGAACACTCGCTTCAAATGGGCGTTTACTGTGTCCGAGTTATCTTGAAGAGCTCAAGCATCTTCGTGGAAATCTGCTGCGGCGACTCGAAAAACAGTTTCCAGGGGTCGCGATTCAACCGCCCCTTCCACTCCTGAAAATCAGCAACATGGACAACAGGCCGCTCCGCCAGTTCAAGTTCTTTCCAATGCAGCGGAATCGCAACCGGCGCACCGGGCCGCGCCCGCGGCGAAAAAGCCGCCACCGCAGTCGCCCCTCGCTCGTTCCTCAGATAGTCGAGAAAAATTCTGCCCTTCCGCGCAGCCTTACTCATCTTCGTCAGATACAAAGCAGGTTCATCCTTCTCCATCTGCAACACGAACCCATGAGCAAGCTGTTTCATCACCGCCCAGTCATACTTTGGAACGAGCGGCACGACGACATGCAGTCCTTTGCCGCCAGTGCTCTTCACAAAGCTCTCCAATCCCATCCTCTTTAGTAGCTTGCGAATCTTCGCGGCGCTCTCAGCAAGTCGACCCCACGGGATCGCCCCGTCCGGATCGAGGTCGATAATGATTCGATCGGGATGCTCCAGATCATCATTTCGCGAACCCCACGGATGCACCTCGAGGACGCCAATCTGCGCTAGTCCCGCCAGCGCCTCGGCACTCGAGAGCGTAATGTACGGCTCGATTTTCCCGGTCTTCTTGTCGGGCACGTCTACCGCGCCAATCCCCGGCGGCAGCAAATGGTTCACATGCTTCTGAAAGAAACACGGAGCACTGCTCCCATCCGGACACCGCACCAGCGAAATCGGCCGTCCTTCAATATGCGGCAACATATACGGCGCGATAGTCCAGTAGTACTCAGCAAGCTGCTTTTTCGTAAGCCCCGACTCTACATCTAAAATCTTTTCAGGATGTGTCAACCGAACCGGCACGCTCTCAGCGGAAGACTTCGCTGGCGCCTTCGTCTTTGCAGTCGTCACTTTCGCCGCCACGGCCGCAGTTGCAACATGCGACGCATGCTTTGTACTACGAAGACTCTTAGCCACCCTCGGCTCCTCCCGCCGAACGTCCTTCGCAGGCTTATCCTCACGCAGCCCCTTGAACGCAGCCTGGCGCACAAGATTGTCCGCGGTCCATGTAGAAAAATTCACCTGCGCTACCAGATCAGGCTGCACCCAAATCGCCCCACGCCGAGCCTCCGTCGGCACATTCTCGAAAGCACTCGTCTTCTGCCGAAGCTTATCAAGCCGGTCGCGTAAAACCTTGTGGGTCTTTTGCGTGAACCCCGTCCCGGTGCGACCGCCGTAGATCAACTTCTCCCCGTCGTAATAGCCAAGCAGCAACGCACCCACTCCATGGCTCTCATTCGAAGGCAGCGTAAAGCCGCCAACCACAAACTCCTGCTCATGAACACACTTCAACTTCAACCAGTCACCACTGCGGCCGCTCGAATATTTACTCGCAGCCCGCTTGGAGATGATGCCTTCCAAATGCATCTCGCAGGCCTTCTGAAAGACCGCCTCTCCATTCGTTTCAATGTGTTCCCCAAACCGCAGATACTCAACCGCGCCCGTAACGATCCTCTCCAGGATCTTCTTCCGTTCAACCAACTTCAAATCTCTCGTCGAATGCCCGTTCAGATGAAGCAAGTCAAAAGCGAAGTATGTCAGTGGCTTTCTCACTCCCTCCTGAAATGCCGCCTGCAAGTCAGCGAAGCTGGTCATCCCATTCTCTGCAACCACCACCACCTCACCATCAAGGATTGCTTTCTCCACAGGCAGCGCTCCAACAAGCGCAGCAATGGTCTGCATTCGATGGGTCCAGTCCAACCCGGTACGCGTCAGCAGTTGCACCCGACCACCATCTTTACGCGCCTGGATGCGGTATCCATCGAGCTTGATCTCATGCAGCCAACCGTCGCGCGTCGGAGGAGTATCCGCCTGCAAGGCAAGCTGTGGGGCAACAAAGTCCGGCATCTTCTCCTTCGGCGCCTTGCTTAAGACAGAACCGAAGTTCGCGATCTTTGTCTCCGCGCTCGCAGGAGACTTCTCGGAATCGAGACTCTCCTTGCGATACCACGCCTTCCCCTTGGCCGTATCCTTCGAGTTCCAAACATGGTCTTCGCTCTTGGCAATCTGCTCCATAGTGCGTCCAGTCACAACACTATTCGGTTCAGCCTCCGTAACACTCGGGTCAGTCTCCTTGCGCTCAAACTCGTCATGTTCCTTGATCAACAACCAGTTCGGTTTGCGTTCATTCGCAGCCTTTCCACCCATGCGAATGAGCGCCCACTTTCCCTTTAGCTTCGTACCATGCAGAATGAGCTTCAGCGAACCGGTGCGCAGTCCCTCATCGACATCCGTATGCCCGGCCTGCGGCTCCCAAGTTCCCTGGTCCCACACCATCACAGTACCGCCGCCATACTGACCCTTTGGAATGATTCCCTCAAAGCCACCATAGTCGATCGGATGATCTTCCACCTGCACCGCAAGCCGCTTGTCGCCAGTTAAGTAACTCGGCCCCTTCGCAACCGCCCAGCTCTTCAACACCCCATTCCAGCCAAGCCGGAAATCATAGTGCAGGTGCGAAGCCGCGTGCTTCTGAATCACAAACGGCAGCGCGGAAGACTTTGCCTTCGCCGTTTTCGTCGAACTCTTTCCGCTCGGCTCCTGCGTGATGCTGAAGTTCCGCATCGATTGATATCGCTCAAGCTGCTCATCAACCGCATCGGAAGCGGCATGCGACGTCTCCGGCTTTGCCTTCTTCTTAGTGGTCATATCGGTTTACGCCGACTTCCGCGATTTTGTCTTCGTAGGCGCAGGCTTCACCAGCGTAATACCTTTCTTCGGCCCCGCCGCTACTTGTTTCGCTGGCGCCTTCTTCGTGGTCGACCCTTCATCTCCACGCACGCTCTTTCGCAACGCATCCATCAGGTTGATCACTTTAGCCAGCTTCGGTGCAGGCTCCTCACGCGGTATCGGTGCATGTTTCACCTTCGCTTCTACCAGCTCGCGCAGGGCTGCCTCATACTCGTCTTTGAACTTCTCAGGCGCAAACTTCGAGGCCTTCCGCTTGATCAGTTCCTTCGCCAGAGACAGTTGATCTTCATCCACCGTCGTCTTCTTGATCTCCTTAAAATATTCGGCAGGATCACGCAACTCTTCCGCGTATCGCATCGTGTAGGCCATCATTCCAGCAAGCTTCTCATCGTGCGGCGCAGAGATGGCAATCAGGTGCTCGCGGCCTCCAAACGCAATCTTCCCCAGCCCAACTTTCTTCGTCGCCTGCAACGCTTTGCGAACCACAGCAAACGCCTCAGCCTGAACGTCATTCTCCGGCACAACAAAGTAAGGCTTCTCGAAAAACTCCGGATCCAACTCCTCGGCGTCCACAAACTGCGTTACCTCGAGAGTGTGTTTTGACGGAATGCGCAGATGCTCGATCTCATCCGGCTCAATCATGACGTACTCGCCTTTGCGGTACTCGTAGCCCTTCACGATGTCGGAGTTTTCCACCGGCCCCTCGTCGCTCGAGACCTTCTGGTGCTTGATGCGTTCTCCGCTCTTGCGGCTCAACTGATGGAAGCGAATCTCGCTCTTCGCCTCTGTCGCAGGAAAAAGCTTGATACCAAACGAGACCAGAGAGATTTGCAACTGACCTGACCAATACGGACGTGGCATACGGAGTTCTCCGTCTAGTTGGAAGCGGAATTGGGCCGCCGAGATGCTCAGAGATGCTTCCACAGGCCATCAGAATAAACAAGCCGCAAACCTACTCCTCTATGTCTTCTTGAGTCGGATGCTTTGCGTTTGCCAGAATCTTCTCAGCCAGCAACGGAGGCACGACCTCGTAATGGTCCATCTCCATCCGAAAACTGCCTCGTCCCTGCGTGAGCGACGTCAGCGTCGTCCCGTAGCTCAACATCTCTGCCATTGGAACTTCCGCCCGAACTGTGGTTCCAGCCCCCGCGCTCTCCATCCCCTGCACTCGGCCGCGGCGAGAGTTCAAATCGCCCAGCAACGCACCCGCGAAATCATCCGGCGTCTCAATCTCGACCTTCATGATCGGTTCCAGCAGAACGGGCTTCGCCTGTTCCATGCATTTGCGGAACGCTAGCCGCGCCGCCATCTTGAACGACATCTCGCTTGAGTCCACGTCATGATAACTGCCGTCGAAGACCGTCACCTTAATATCGACCACGGGATATCCCGCTAGAAACCCTCGCGCAGCAGACTCCCGAACGCCCTTCTCAACCGCAGGAACATACTGTCGCGGAATCGCGCCGCCAAAGATGTCGTTCGCAAAGACCACGCCTCCGCCGCGCGGCAACGCCTCCATGCGAATCTTGCAGTCGCCAAACTGGCCGTGTCCGCCGGTCTGCTTCTTGTACCGCCCCTGGGCCTCCGCGCGTCCACGAACTGTCTCCAGATACGGAATCTTCGGCGCCTTCAATGTAACGTCCGTGTGATATCGCCGCTTCAGCTTCGAGACCACCGCCTCGATGTGCTGTTGCCCCGCGCCCGCCACCAGAAACTCATTCGTCTGCGGATCGCGGTAGAACCTCACCATCGGATCATCTTCCATTACCTTATGCAGCGCAGGCGCAAGCTTATCCTCGTCGGCCCGCGACTTCGGCTCAATCGCGTAGGTCATCGCCGGCTCGGGCATCCGCACGGGTTCCAGAAATATCTCATGGGCCTTGTCGCCCAGCGTATCTCCAGTCAGAGTTACGCGCAGCTTCGCCACCGCCCCAAGATCCCCGGCGTGCAACTCCTGAACCTCGACCGCCTTGCGTCCCTGCATGATGGAAAGATGGCACAGGCGTTCCGGCTCCTGGCGCGTAAAGTTCAGCACCGGCTTATCCGTCTTCATCATGCCGCTTACAACCTTGAAAAACGAGATGCGCCCCGCAAATGGATCGGTCATTGTCTTGTACACATACAGCGCAAGCGGCTCCTCATCCCCCACCTTGCGCATGACAATCTCGTCCTCGGCGTCCATCTGTCCACCACCGTTGGCCTCTGCTTTCACCGTGTGCAAAATTCCATGCGCCGCCACCGGCTCCCGCTCCGTTGGCGCAGGCGCATACAACTTCAGAAAGTCCATAAGATGATCCGTCCCCACATTCCTCAAGCCACTTACGTAAAGCACCGGAAATATTCGATCCTCTCGAATCGCCTCGTGCAGCGCCGGAATAAGATGCTCTTCTGGAATCGTTCCCTGGCTAAAGAACTCTTCCATCAACTCGTCCTTCCCCTCAGCCACAAGCTCCACCAGCGCCTCGTGCGCAGCCTTGGCGTCCGACTTGACGGCTTCAGGAATCGCGCCGACCTCGCCCCGGCCATCCCCATCGGGCTTGTACAAATAGGCCTTCATCGTCACCAGATCCACCACTCCGTGAAAGCCCTGCTGATCGACGATCGGCAACTGAACCGGCACAACCTGTCGTCCCCACTTCAACTGCAAATCCTCAATCATCTTATGTCGGCCGATCCTCGTATCCGCCTTCGGATGATCCACCTGGTTGATCACCACCACCCGCGGCAAATTCACTTCGGCCGCGTACTTCCACACTCGGTCAGTCACCGTCTCCGCACCCGTCTGCGCATTGACCATCACCACCGCCGCCTCCGCGGGCAGCATTGCGGCTCTCGTCTCGTGTAAGAACATGTGGAACCCCGGAGTATCGATCAAATTGATTTTGACGCCGTCCCACTCCGCAAACGCCACCGCATTTGACATCGTTGTCCGGCGTGCCACATCCTCTTCGTCGTAAGCCGTAACCGCAGAGCCATCGTCCACCCGGCCTCGCGTTGCCGTCATCTTCGCCGCATAAAGCAGCGCAGAGATTAACGTTGTCTTTCCGCAGTGCGCATGGCCGACGACAGCCACGTTGCGAATATCGCTTCCCAAATAGACTTTCATATCAGACTTTTCCTTTCATAAATCTGAACTGATAAATCTCAATCGATCACGGGCGGCACGCGAACTCTCCCAGCTTCGTTCCAACTCCAGCGACAACTCGCAGGCCGCCACCTGCAGCAATTTCAGCCTGGCCCTGGCCGTCCCTGCCCATCGAATCCCGACCATCGATTTCAGACCCAAATCGAGCGCGCATCTCGAGGAGCAGGGATGCTATCACAAACAGTGCCGCTCTTTCGCCTCAGAGACTGGACGAGAAAATCCCTGGAGGCGAAGCTTAACAAATGGGCATCTAACCTTCAACGAGTCACTGCCTCATGGAGCACCCTATGCCGAAAACTCTCAGAAGCCTCTCTTCCACCGCCCTCTTACTTGCAGTAACTCTCCCGTCCGCTGTCCTCGGACAGTCCCCCTCCGACTCCCAGCCCATCGACATCAGCGTCAACACCCGCGACGCAGGCACACCCTTCCCCCATTTCTGGGAACAGATCTTCGGCTCCGGTCGCGCCATTCTCTCCCTACGCGACAGCTATCGCGAAGATATGCGCACAGTAAAAACCTCGATCAGCTTCGACGAAGTCCGCTTCCACGGCATCTTCATGGACGACGTCGGCCTCTACGATCCCAACGCCACCACGCAAAATCCCGGTCAGGCTGTGGAGAAAGCCCAAGCAGGGCAATCCCCCTACAACTTCTCCTACGTCGATCAAATCTACGATGGCCTCCTCGCAAACCACGTCCGTCCCTTTGTAGAGCTCAGCTTCATGCCCAAGAAGATGGCCTCCGATCCCGCGGCGCTCCATGCCTTCTGGTATAAGCAGAACGTCTCCCCGCCCAAGGACTACACGCTATGGGACGCCATGATCACCGCCTTCACTCGGCACCTCATCGACCGCTACGGAATTGACGAGGTCTCGCAATGGCACTTTGAAGTGTGGAACGAACCCAACCTCGACTTCTGGGCAGGCAAACCGGCACAACCAACCTACTTCGAGCTCTACGACCACACCGCTCTCGCCATCAAGAAAGTCAGCAACCGCCTTCGTATCGGAGGCCCATCCACCGCACAGGCCGCATGGGTCGCTGCCTTCCTCGACCATTGCAAACAGAACAACATCCCGGTCGACTTCGCCAGTACTCACGTCTACGCCAATGACACCGCAAAAGACGTCTTCCACACCGATGAACAGATTCCTCGCGACCGCATGGTGTGCCGCTCCGTCCGCAAAGTGCACGACGAGATCGCTGCCTCCCCGCTTCCAAACACACCACTCATCTTCAGTGAATACAACGCCAGCTACGCAAACGAGCCCGACGTCACCGACAGCGTCTACATGGGGCCCTGGCTCGCAGGAACAATCAGCCAATGCGACGGCCTCACCGAAGCGATGAGCTACTGGACCTTCTCCGACGTCTTCGAAGAGCAGGGCGTCATCAAAACTCCGTTCTACGGCGGCTTCGGCATCATCGCCGAAGACGGGATTCTGAAGCCTGCCTTCAACGCCTTCGCCATGTTGCACCAACTCGGCGACCACCGCATCAAAGTCGACTCCGACTCCGCCCTCGCAACCCGCAGCAGCGATGGCACTGTCGCCGTCGCGCTCTGGAACTACGCCCCACCCTACGGCATCGGAGCCGCGTACACCCCGCCCCCCGCAAACATCGGTCCATCAAAAAAAATCACCGTGACACTCACCGGCGCATCCCGCAGCGCTAAAGTCCAGGTCTGGCGTTTAGACGCAGATCACGGAAACGTCATCAAAACCTACGATGCGATGGGCCGTCCAGCCTTCCCAACCCGCGATCAGATCACCCAACTCCGCGCAGCAGGTAAACCGTACCCTCCCGAGAACCTTGCACTTAGCGACGGCAAGCTTACCATCTCCATTCCACCGCAGGGCCTCGTCCTCATCAAGCTCTCGTCTCATGCGACAGCACATTGAAACTATCTCCCTACTTAAGAGTCAGATAAAAGTGGAGCAATCAAAAGTACGATATAGCTAAATGAGTGTACGTTCTCCGGCTCCCCCAAAAATAACGCGACGAACTGCGACGAAGTTGCTCAGCGGAACCCTTCTCTCCACGCTTGTGCCACCGTCTCTTGCGCACGCGCAGCAACCAGCGGCGGCCGCGGCGCAGTCAGCCTACTCTAGGCTCTTAAGCGAGGATGACCTTATCTTCCTCGAGGACATGGAGCAACGCGCCTGTCTCTTCTTCGTGGAGCAGGCCGACCCTTCCACCGGGCAGGTGCTCGACCGCGCTAACAATAAGACCAGCACCGGTGAATTCGATACTCACTTCGCCTCCAGCATCGCCGCCACAGGCTTCGGGCTCACCGCACTTTGCATCGCCGACAGGCGAGGCTACTTCCCAACCGCACGTCTCAAGAAACAGGTAATAACCACGCTTCAGTTTCATCTCAACATGCCGAACGAGCACGGTTTCCTCTACCACTTCAACGACGTCAAAACCGGCAAGCCTCTCATCAACAGCGAAGTCTCCTCCATCGACACCTCCATCTTTCTCTGCGGAGTCCTCACCGCCCGTACCTACTTCCCGGATCACCAGATCCACGACCTCGCCACGCAACTCTACAATCGGGTCGACTGGCCATGGATGCTCAACGGCGGCAAAACCTTCTCCATGGGCTGGCGCCCAGAGTTCGGCTTCATCCAAACCCGCTGGGACCACTACTGCGAACTGATGATGCTCTATCTCCTCGCCATCGGTTCACCCACTCATCCCATATCGCCCGACTCATGGAGCGCCTTCACGCGTCCTCCAATGACCTTCGGACCCTACACCTACATCAGCGGGAGAGATCCTCTCTTCGTCCATCAGTACTCGCATGCATGGTTTGATTTCGCTCGCCAACGCGACGCCTACACCAACTACTTCGAAAACTCCATCACCGCGACCCTCGCGCACAAGGCCTTCTGCCTCAGCCTCAAACGCGGCTACACCGACGACTACTGGGGCGTCACCGCCTCTGACTGGGAGCACGGCTACACCGCCTGGGGCGGCCCACCCCTCCAGGGTCCAGTCGACGGTTCAGTGGTTCCCTGCGCCGCGGCAGGCTCCCTGCCCTTCGTCCCCCGCGACTGCGTCCGTGTCCTCCGCGCCCTCCGCGAAAACTTCGGCAAGGACGCCTGGGGCCGCTACGGTTTCTGCGACGCCTTCCACCCCGACCTCCACTGGTACGATCCCGACGTCCTCGGCATCGATCTAGGCATCGGCCTCTTGATGGCAGAAAATCTCCGCACCGCGATGGTCTGGGATACCTTCATGCAAAACCCCGAACCCGTCGCCGCCATGAAGGCATGCGGTTTCCACAGCGAACGACAGAGCAACCCTGCCGAACCCAAAACTTCCTCACCCAAATCCCCGCCGAAACCTTAACCGATCCCCTGCTCAAGAAGCGTCAGCAGCCCCGCCTCATCGAGCACCGCCACTCCCAGCGAAGTCGCCTTATCCAGCTTCGACCCGGCCTCTTCTCCAGCAACAACGTAACTCGTCTTCTTGCTGACACTCCCTGAAACCTTCCCGCCCGCCGACTCGATCTTCTCCTTCGCGTCCTCACGGGTAAGATGCGGCAGCGTCCCCGTCAACACAAACGTCAAACCCTCCAGCGTCGAAGTCGTCACACGCTTCTCGGCTGTCATCTTCAGCCCCAACAACTCCAGGTCTTTCACCAGTTGCACATTTTTCTTCACTGCGAAGAACTCAGCAATCGCCTGCGCCACCTTCGGCCCGACCTCGTTCACCGCCTCCAACGCATTGCTCGCCGTCTCCGTATCCTGCGTCGCCGCATGCATCAACGCCTCCATCGACCCGAAGTGTCCCGCCAGCAACTGCGCCGTTCGCTCGCCAACGAAACGAATCCCCAGCCCAAGCAGAACCCGCGCCAACCCCGCACTCTTCGAGCGCTCAATCTGGGCCAGCAGCGTATCGGCAGTCTTCTCGCCAACCCGCTCCAGTCCCAGTAAATCTCCCTGCTTCAGTCGATACAAATCCCCCACGGTGTGGATCAGCGGCTTACGTGTCTCGACTGGCGCGCCCTCCTCTGTCACCGCCGCCTGCGTCTCTCCTCCCAACTCCGCGCTCTGCCCGAGCAACTGCGCCACCATCGCATCGCCAAGCCCTTCGATATTCATCACGCCGCGCGCGGCCCAATGCAATAACTCCTCCCGCACCCGCGCCGGACAGGAGCTGTTCACACATCTCCAATCCACCTCACCCTCCACCTTCATCAAAGGGCTGCGGCACACCGGACAAAGCTCCGGAAACACAATCTCCCGCTTCCCTCGCGGATGCGCCTTGTCCTCCACAACCTGAACGATCTTCGGAATTACATCGCCGCCGCGCTCCACCGACACAAAATCGCCAATGCGAACACCCAGCCTCGCAATCTCATCCGCATTGTGAAGCGTGGCCCGCGTCACTGTCGTGCCTCCAATCAACACAGGCGTAAGCGCAGCCACTGGCGTCACCTTTCCCGTACGACCCACCTGAAACAGCACATCCTCCAGCTTCGTAATCCCCGCACGCGCCGCAAACTTATAAGCGATCGCCCATCGCGGCGCCTTGCCCGTAAAGCCTAGCCGCCGCTGCTGCGCCGTCGCATCCACCTTAATCACAACGCCGTCGATCTCATACCCCAGCGTGTCGCGCAAGGGCTCCGCATCCGCAATAAACTTGACCACCCCATCAATATTCTTCACCGTCTTCGCATACTTGTTCACACGAAAGCCCGACGTCCGCAGAGCATCCAGCGTCTCCGACTGCATCGGCAGCAAAGACTCCCCATCTCGCAAAAGAAAATACGCATAAAAATCAAGCCGTCGCTGCGCGACGATATTCGGCTCCAGCGTTCGTATCGTTCCCGCCGCAGCGTTCCGTGGGTTCGCCGCCGGCGCCATCCCCTGCGCCTCGCGCTCTTCGTTCATCTTCTCGAACGCCGCCTGCGGAAGCACGACCTCGCCCCGCACCTCAAAGCTCTGCGGCAACCCCGCCGCCTTCAGCTTCGCAGCAGAAATACTCAGCGGCACCGACCGGATCGTCCGGACATTACTCGTCACATCCTCACCAATCGACCCATCCCCACGCGTCAACCCACGCTCCAGATGTGCAGCCCCCTGCGCACCCGGCACGTACTGCAACGCCAGCGATAGCCCATCCAGCTTCAACTCGCACACATACCGCACCGTTTCGGAGCTCGGCAGCGCGTCGCGCACCCTCTGCTCCCACGCCCGCAGTTCCTCTTCGTTGTAAGCGTTGTCCAGCGAAAGCATCGGCCGCGAGTGCGGCATCTTCACAAACCCTTCTTTCGGCTTTCCCCCCACACGCTGCGACGGAGAGTCCGCCGTCACCAGCTCCGGATGCTCCTTCTCAATACCCTTCAGCTTGTTCATCAGCGCGTCGTACTGCGCGTCCGTCAATTCAGGAGAGTCCTCAACGTAATAAAGATATTCATGATGCCGAAGCTGATCCCGCAGCTCCTGCAACTCTTGCTCTATCGTAAGTTTCCGCGTCATAGGCAGGATTATAAAGAGCGCATACGGCGAACCCACTTCACCCCAACACATTTCTGCATCTCATCAACATGCCCTTTCGCCTACGCCGCTACCCTGCCCAGCCCGCCGCCGCGCAAGACGCGCAAAAGAATCTCGAACGTCCCAGCGCCCAGGACATCTACGAACAAGTCGCCAATAACGCCCGTCAGGAGCTCGGCCGCTCCAGTGTCTCCCTCGCCATCTCAGGCCTCGCCGGCGGCATCTTCATGGGCCTCTCCGCCCTTGGTAACGCAATCGCCATCGCGCTCCTTACCTCGCCCGGCACCGTTCCCTCCCACACCATCTTCTTCGTCGGCAAGATGTTCTACCCCCTCGGCTTCATCGTCGTCATCCTCGGCCGCTCTCAGCTCTTCACCGAAAATACCCTCTATCCTGTCGCGCTCGTCCTCGCCGAAAAGAAACACTTCTGGAAGACCCTCCGTCTCTGGGCCACTGTACTTCCCGCCAACGTCCTCGGTGCTCTCTCCTTCGCCGTCATCGCCGCCCTCACCACCGCGCTTAAACCCGAGATCGTGCAAGCCATCTCAGGCCTCGGCCTCGAAGCCCTCCACAACCCACCCGGCACCATCTTCTGGAGCGGCGTCATGGGCGGCTGGATCATCGCCACCGTCGCATGGCTGGTCTCCGGCTCGCACTCCATCACCGGCTCCGTCATGATCATCTGGATGCTCACCTTCGTCGTCGGCCTCGGCAACTTCGCCCACTGCATCGCCACCAGCGGCGAAATCCTCACCGCCATCCTCATCGGCAAAGCTGCATGGTCGACTTACCCCACCTGGCTCGTTCCCGCCGTCGCCGGCAACATCTGCGGCGGCGTCGGCATGGTCACCCTACTCGAATATGGCCAGGTCATCTACGGCAAAGACGCCGAAGCTGAAGCCATCGCGCCACTGACGAAAGAGGAATCGAAACCCGAACAGCCAGCCGCATAACAAACCTCCTCGACTAGTCGAAACGAGCACACCTCCCCGCGGACTTTGCGCCTTTAGTGCTCCATCCTCATCTAACCGAACAGCTAAACAGATTCGAGAGGTTCGCATGGCCAACACCGTAAAGATCGTTCGCTTCCATAAAATCGGAGGCCCTGAAGTTCTCCAGTTCGACGAACTCCCACTCCCAGAACCAGGCCCGGGGGAAATCCGTCTCCGCGTCAAAGCCATCGGCCTCAACCGCGCCGAGATCATGTTCCGCAACGCGCAATATCTCGAGACGCCAGTGCTCCCGGCAAAGAACGGCTACGAGGCCTCCGGCACCGTCGAAGCCGTTGGTCCCGGCGTCGACTCCAGTTGGATCGGCAAGAAAGCCAGCACCGTCCCCGGCTTCTTCAGCCTCAACGCCCACGGCGTCTACGGCGAAGTTGCCGTCGTTCCCGTCACCGCCATCGCCGAGTATCCCGCCAATCTCTCCTTCGAAGAAGGCGCCGCCATTTGGATGCAGTACCTCACCGCGTACGGCGGCCTCATCATGCTGGGCCATCTCGCCAAGGGAGACTTCGTCCTCATCACCGCGGCAAGTAGCAGCGTCGGCGTCGCCGCAATCGAGATCGCCAAAGCAGAAGGCGCCATCAGCATCGCCGTCACACGCACCGCGGCAAAGAAAGCTCAGCTCCTCAACCTCGGCGCCGACCACGTCATCGTCACCGACGAAGAAGACCTCGTCGCCCGCGTTAACGAGATCACCTCCGGCAAAGGCGCTCGCATCATCTTCGATCCCATTGGAGGCAAGATCGTCGAATCACTCGCCGCAGCCGCATCAAGAAACGGCATCATCTTGGAGTACGGCGCACTCGCCCCCGAACCCACTCCCTACCCGCTCTTCACTGCACTTAGCAAGTTCCTCACCATCCGTGCTTATACCCTCTTTGAGGTAGCCTCGAACCCCGCCGAGTACGCCAAGGCCAGCAAATACATCTACGACCATCTCGCCTCTGGCAAATTCAAAACGATCATCGACAAAACATTCCCATTCAGCGAAATCGTAGCCGCCCACCGCTACATGGAATCAAACGCGCAGCTCGGCAAGATCGTGCTGACCCTCTAGCTCACACGAAGCTCGACAAAGCAAAAGGGGCAGCGCATCAGCGTTGCCCCTCTTTGCATCACGACTCGGGTAATCCAGCTACTTCGTCCCGCCAGAAACCACAGGTTGTTCCGGCTTCACATACTTATCCAGCCAGCGATCGATCTCCCACAGCACATGCTGTTTGGTCTCAAGCGCTCCATAAGCATGCGGTTCCAGTGGAAGAAATACCAGCCGGACCGTCGCTCCCTGACCCTTGAGCGCCGCATAGAACCGTTCGCTCTGGATCGGATACGTGCCCGTATTGTCGTCCGCCTCTCCGTGAATCAGCAGGATCGGCGTCTTGATCTTGTCCGCATAGCTAAACGGCGACATATCGAAGTACAGCTTCGGATCCTGCCAGTAGGTCCGCTCCTCATTCTGGAATCCATAAGGAGTCAGCGAGCGGTTATACGCACCGCTCTCGGCAATGCCCGCGCGGAACAAGTCCGAATGCGCCAGCAGATTCGCCGTCATGAACGCACCATAGCTGTGCCCCATCACCGCAACTCGCTTGGGATCGACCACGCCCAGCGACGCACCCTTATCGATCGCAGCCTTCGCCGAAGCCACCAGTTGCTCGACATACGTATCGTTCGGCTCCTGCTTGCCCTCACCGATGATCGGAATCGTCGCGTTGTCGAGAATCGCATACCCCGCCTGAACCAGGTAAAGATGCGACCCACCTCCAAATACCGGATAACGATTCGGAGATCCGCTCACCTGGCTGGCCGAATCCCGCGTCTTGAACTCCGCCG
Source organism: uncultured Acidobacteriaceae bacterium (assembly GCA_963754765.1). Taxonomy (GTDB): domain Bacteria; phylum Acidobacteriota; class Terriglobia; order Terriglobales; family Acidobacteriaceae; genus Edaphobacter. The sequence goes on from CAVWHJ010000015.1 coordinate 80,007, forward strand.
GATACGCCTCCATCAGCGTCGGTAGCGGACCCTGGCTCTTGTCATACCCCGCCGGCAGCCACAGTATCGCGGTCAGGTCGACCCCATCCGCGCGCTTGTACTTCAGGAACTGCCGCGTCGGCATCTTGATGTTGTCGTAGCGCCCGGGGAAGTGCGTCAACTGTACCGGCTCTCCACTAGTCAGCGGAGCCGAAAAGTAGTTCGGAGACATCGTCTGGCTCTCGCGGCGAATCAACGCCGCCGAATCCGACAGCAGCGCCGTCGGCTCATCGTAGTAAGGATCGCTCGAGCGATACAGAATCTTCTCCTCTCCGCCGCCCACCGGCACCACCCCCACAAACGGCTGGTCCCCCTTCGGCGACGCGCCCGGTGAAATAAAGTACACGCCCGTCCCATCCGCCGTCAGCTTCAACACCATCTGCCCCGTCGCATTCATCGCCGTCAACGGCCGCCCAGGACTGTGATACCGATCCTGCGAAGAACCCGAGTAGATCGTCGTTGTCTTTCCCGTCGACGGATCAAACGCCAGTATCATCGACTTGCGATCCGAGAACCGCGCCACCGACACAATCGCCAGATGGTCGTTGCCCCACTCGATCCCACGCGGCGCACCCGGTCCAAAGCCCCGCGCCAGACGCATCGGAAGCTCCAGCATCGTTGTCGCCGACCCATTGAACGGAGCCGGCAGTGCCATCACCTTATCGACGATCGCGGCATGTTTCGTTGGGTCGCCGCCATCCGCAGCCTCAAACCAAACCACCGTAGCCGGAACATCCGCGCGCCACTGGTAGTCCCTCGGCCCCGGCTCCACCGCATCCCGTGAGATCGGCAGATTATCGACTGCGCCACGGTCCGAAAGCAGCTTAACCGCGCCCGCGCCCTTCACCGGCACAACCTCCGTCTTCAAAGGAAAGCGCTCATACGGGAATGTATAGCTGAACGGCCGATGCACGACCGACACCAGCGCATACTGGCCATCGGGCGATATCGCCGCTCGCTCAATCAAACCCTTCGCCGGCAGAGGCTTCACCGCCCCGCTCAGCGAAACAACCGCCAGATCCGACGACGCGTAGTACTCGAAGATGTTCTCGTCGGTCGTCGTCTTCAGCATGTCTTCGTAGGTCGGCGCGGGACTCACCTTGCCTAGGCTCTCCTCCACGTCCGGCCCCGTCGGAATGTCGCTGACCTTTGGCGCAGCTCCGCGATTCGCCGGAACTGTCTTGCACAGCAGCGACGAGCTGTCCGGCATCCACTCGCACGGAACACCCAGCACGGCATTCAGCTTAACCGTCCCTACCCGATGCGCATTCGACGTCGCCACATCAATCACCCAAAGTTCCAACCCCGTCGCCGGAGCAGTCGCGTGCGCCACAAACGCCGCATGCTTCGAATCCGGCGCCCACATCGCGTCCACAGCCTTCAACTTCGCCGGCAGGCCCGTGATCGTCTTTGGCGTCGTCGCGTCAACGGCCTGTAGTCGCAACGCTACGTCGTACCGCTCCACGCTCGGTCCATTAGACGAAGGGTTGAACCGGATCCCCGCCAGCCGGTATCTCGGCTGCGCCACATCGGCAATCGTCGGGAACGTCGCTGGCTGCTCCACCAGCATCGTCTTGCGATCCGGCGAGAGCAGCACGATCGGCGTCGGCGGCGCCTCCAGCAGCTGCTCGATCGCCGCAGGCGGCTTTTGATACGTCAATGCCGTCTGCGCCTGCACACCTGCACATCCCAATATCGTCCCAACGAAAAACACGCCAAGGATAAGCTTCCGCACTCCGCACCTCGTATTTAGTTTTGTTGATGGTATTGGAGACGAGACGCTCCCCCGCAAAGACGCACAAGCGCCCTCTCGAGTTCTCGGCCCCGCCCCGGGAGCCTTTCAGATCCCGCACTCTTACCGGTTCGCCGCCGTCTGCTTCCTCAGAATCGGATCGAGATTTGTCTTATCCACCAGCGCAACACCGGTATCAATAAAAGCCGGGAACGGAGAATACGGATCCAGCCCATAGTCTCCGGCCAGCGGCTTTACCGGATAGTGATGAATATCGTCCAGAGCCTTTAACCCCAGAAAAGCCATGGTGTACGGCTTCTGAGAGATCGTCGAATCGATCGTCCCATCTCCCACCAAGGTCAACGTATCCGTGTCCACGTCCATCGCGATCAGAATCCTGTCCGTGGCATTCCTGCGCTTGAACGCCTCGGCTACATTCGATCCCGATCTCGAATCCAGGCAAACAAACCCATCGATCTTCGCCGCTCCTGTCCGTGCGAGATACACCCCCGCCTGGTCCAGCGCCGAACCCGGATCCGCCTTGATATCGAACACTTCCACGACCTTGATCCCCGGATAAGTCGCAAAGATATCCTGGTAACCCTTCAACCGTTCATCCAGATTTGGCTGCCCCGGATTCGTGAAGAACACCACATTTCCCTTGCCATTCAGCTGAGCCGCCATACGCCGGCCGCCCAGTTTTCCCGCCTCCAGATTGTTGGTTCCAATAAAATAAAGCCGCTTGCTTGCCGGCGCGTCCGAGTCGATCGTTATCACCGGAATTCCCGCAGCGATCGCAGCATCGATCTCCGGCCCCATCAGGTCCGCATTCGCCACCGACACCAGAATTCCTGCCGGCTTCCTCGCCACCATAGCCTTAAATTCGTCCACCTCCGCCTGCGGATTCAACCCTGCCGGCCCGCGCGTATCGACAGAAACCCCATATTGAACACCCGCCGCCGCAAACCCATCTGCAGCCGCCTTCCAGTAAGGAACTGCCGTGTTCGTAGCGATCAGGTAATACTGTTCGCTCTTGCTGTGTCGAGTGCATCCCATAATTAGGGGAAGAACTACCCCTGCCAGAAGCGCAAAAATCACTCGTTTGAAACCACTCATAAATCATCCTCCAGCCAGATCTCCCGTCCGAAGTCGTGCCGTCCTGCCAAATCGGGCAGCATCGCAGGATATCTTTCCTGCGGGGACCCAGATATTACTCCAAACCCACAAGATATGAAAACCGCAACTCAACTAAAATCAATCCAGCATGGTTCTTTCCTTCGTCCGCGAGCTCCTCGCAGACCTGGAGCACTCTGAAGCCTTTGAGCGTGTACGCCGCCATTTGAGCGGAGGCACGGGGCGCAGACGTGTCTCTGGACTCACCTTCACCGCCCGCGCCCTCTACCTTCCCTTCTTCGTCCGCGCCGCCGCAGCTCCCTGCGTCATCATCGTCGCCGACAACAAGGCCGCCGAAGCCCTCCACGCCGCCATCCTCAGCGCCTGCGAGCTCACCGGCGCCCTCCCCGCCGAATCCGTCCTCCGCCTCCCCGCACACGACGTCCTCCCCTTCGAAAACCTTTCGCCCCACCCCGAGATCCAGGAAACCCGCGCCGCCACGTTGTGGAAGATCGCCACCAGCCAGGCAAAGCTCGTCATCGCCCCCGTCGAAGCCGCCTGCATGCGCCTCTTCCCCCGCGACTACTACCGCGCCCTCACCCTCCAACTCAAAATCGGCGAAGAGTACATGCCCGACATGCTTGTCGAGCACCTCCTCTCCGTCGGCTACACCAAGGTCGACGTCGTCGAGATGCCCGGCCAGGTCACCCTCCGCGGCGGCATCCTCGACGTCTACTCCCCCGAGATGGACCGCCCCGTCCGCATCGACTTCTTCGGCGACGAGATCGAATCCATCCGCAAGTTCGACCCCGAAACACAGCGCAGCTCGCTCACCCCTCGACGACGCGCTGCTCCTCCCCCTCACCGAAACCCCCGTCACCGACAAACTCTTAACCGCCATCAACGCCCGTCTCACCCGCGCGGGCACCGCAGGCGCAGCCCTCGAAGGCGGCGAAGAGCCCACCGAGCTCCTAACCCACGTCAGCACCCGCACCGGAGAGGCCACCATCTTCCCCGGCTGGGAGTTCTTCGCTCCCGTCGCCGGAGCCAACCTCACCCTCCTCGATCTCCTCAGCGCCTCCAGCCCCGCCGCACCCCGCGTCTTCATCGAAGAGCCCGCCATGGTCAAAAACCAAGGCGAGCGCTGGTGGAACAAGATCGAGCAGCGTCACGACCGCTCCGGCATCGGCAATCTCGTCCGCCCCGAAGACATCTACCTCTCGCCCTGGGACCTCGACGATCGCCTCCACAAGTTCTCCGGCATCGAACTCGACCAACTCGGCGCAGTCGACGTCCTCGACGCCGACCGCAGCGACCTCTCCGAAGTCGACTTCGCCACCCGCCCCACCATGCGCTTCCACGGCTCCATCCCCGCACTCATCGACGCACTCAACGCCTTGATGAAGCAGGAAGCCCGCATCCTCCTCACCGCGCCCAACCAGGGCGAAGTCGAACGTCTCGCCGGTCTCCTGCAGGAGTACCACATCCCCTATCGCCTCGGCTCCCGCAGCGAAGCCCACGGCAGCGCCACCGTCTACACCGAATCCAGCTACCTCGGCGGAAACACCGTCGACCTCCGCACTCCAGTCATCGTCAAAACCCCCATCGCCGCCGGCGTCCAGATCCTCGACCTAGACAAGGCCACCGCCCGCCAGATCATCATCTTCGGCGCCCAGGATCTCTCCGACGACGCCGACGTCTCCGCCCGTCCCATCCGCCGCGGCAAATCCAAAGCCTCCGCCTTCATCTCCGACTTCCGCGACCTCGCCGTCGGCGACTACGTCGTCCACGTCGAACACGGCATCGCCCGCTACTGCGGCCTCCGCGTCATCGAAGAAACCGACCAGCCGCCACTCGAACTCATGATCCTCGAGTTCGCCGACGAAGCAAAACTCTACGTCCCCCTCACCCGCCTCGACCTCATCCAGAAATACCGCTCCTCCGAAACCGGACCACCTCCCGAACTCAACAAACTCGGCACGCAAGGCTGGCAAAAGACCAAGGCCCGCGTAAAAAAAGCGATGGCCGACATGACCGCAGAACTCCTCAAGCTCTACGCTCAACGCAAAGCCGCCGTCGGTACTCCCTTCTCACCCGACACCAACATGCAGCACGAGTTCGAAGACGCCTTCGACTTCAACGAGACCGATGACCAGCTCACCGCCATCGCCGACATCAAGCGCGACATGGAATCCACCCAGCCCATGGACCGCCTCCTCTGCGGCGACGTCGGCTACGGCAAAACCGAAGTCGCCATGCGCGCCGCCTTCAAAGCCGTGCAGGACGGCAAGCAGGTCGCCGTCCTCACCCCAACCACCGTCCTAAGCTTTCAGCACTACGAATCCTTCAAGCGCCGCTTCGCCAACTTTCCCGTCAACATCGAGATGATCTCCCGCTTCCGCACCGCCAAGGAGCAAAAAGCCATCCTCGAAAAAGCCGAACAGGGCAAGATCGACATCCTCATCGGCACCCACCGCATCCTCTCCAAGGATTTAAAGTTCCAGGACCTCGGCCTCCTCGTCGTCGACGAAGAACAGCGCTTCGGCGTCCGCCACAAAGAACGTCTCAAACAGATGCGCGCACAGATCGACGTCCTCTCCATGTCCGCCACGCCCATCCCCCGCACCCTGCACATGTCGCTCATCGGCCTCCGGGACATGTCCGTCATCGAGACTCCACCCAAAGACCGCATGGCGATCCAGACCATCGTCGCCAAGTTCGACGAGAAACTCATCCGCACAGCCGTCGAAATGGAACTCGAGCGCGGCGGCCAGGTCTACTTCGTCCACAACCGCGTCGAAACCATCTACGACCTCGCCTCAAAAATCCGCGAACTCGTCCCGCAGGCCCGCATCGTCATCGGCCACGGCCAACTCCCCGAAGCCGAGCTCGAGCGCGTCATGCTCGCCTTCATGAATCACGAGTACGACGTCCTCGTCGCCACCAGCATCATCGAAAACGGCCTCGACATCCCCCTCGCCAACACCATCATCATCAACCGCGCCGATCGCCACGGCCTCAGCGAACTCTACCAACTCCGCGGCCGCGTAGGCCGCAGCAATCGCCGCGCCTACTCTTACCTCCTCATCCCACCCGAAACCGAACTCACCGAGATCGCCCGCCGTCGCCTCGCCGCCCTCAAAGAATTCTCCGACCTCGGAGCCGGCTTCAAGATCGCCGCCCTCGACCTCGAACTCCGCGGCGCAGGCAACATGCTTGGCGGCGAGCAATCCGGCCACATAGAAGCCATCGGCTTCGAGCTCTACACGACCATGCTTGAAGAGGCCGTCCGCAAGATGAAGGGCGAAGAAGAAACGCCCGCCCACGCCACCACAACCATCAACCTCGGCATCTCCGTACGCATCGACTCCGACTACATCCCCGAAGAAAACCAGCGCCTCCGCATGTACAAGCGCATCGCCGGCGCACAAACCCAAGCCGACCTCGCCGACGTCCGCGCGGAATTACAAGACCGCTACGGCACCCCACCCGACTCCGTCCTCAATCTCCTCGCCGCCGGCGAAATCCGCCTCCGCTGCGAACAACTCGGCATCTCCCAACTCGATCGCAAGCGCACCCAGATCGAACTCCCCAATCCCAACGGCAACAAGAAACAGCCGCTCAAAACCTTCCTCGAAATGCTCCACGTCAAATTCGCAGCCGTCAACGCCAACCCCGACGAACTCGCCCACGCCGCAATCGACCCGCCATGCTGATGAAGCTCGTCAGCCGCAACGCCAAACGCGGCGCTCAGTTCACCCCGCAGGGCACCCTCCGCTGGCCCCTCCCCTCCGCCAAAGCCGAAGACGTCCTCTCCGAAACCCGCGCCCTCCTCGACGCCCTCGAATCAACCCGCCCAAATTAGCCGCCTACACAAACACCTGGATTGACGTACCTCAATCCATAGAAGATCATGGCGACACATGAAGTACGCCACCCTCCTCTCGGCCATCCTCCTCACCATGATCCCTCGCGGATACACGCAAGCCCAGAAGGAAACCACCACCCAGCACGCCATCGGAACCTTCGAAGTCAAAATCGACCCACAACCCGCCGAGGATAAAGCCGGCGCCCCAGCCCTCGCCCGCATGCTCATCAACAAGCAGTTCCACGGCGAACTCGAAGCCACCAGCAAAGGCACCATGCTCGCCGCGGGGGCCGGAGCCAAAGGATCTTCCGGCGGCTACGTCGCCCTCGAAGTCGTCACCGGCACCCTCAAAGGCCGCACCGGAACCTTCATCCTGCAACACACCGGCATCATGAACCGCGGCGCCCCGTCTCTCACCGTCACCGTCGTTCCCGACTCCGGCACCGGCCAACTCACCGGCCTCGCCGGCAAGATGGACATCACCATCGTCGACGGCAAACACTCCTACGATCTCGAATACATCCTTCCGCAAGCACCGTAACCCGGTCGCCCAATCGCCTTTACAAAAGTTATTGGCCTCTCCGCCTGAAAACCGTATTATCGGAACAGAAAGAGAGGTTCATGCACGAAACCATCCGCGTCGGCGCAATGAGCGTAACCTTCGTCAAAACCCGCCACGAAACCGGCGGCGTCTTCGATCTCTTCGAACTCACTATCCCACCCCTCGTCCATATCCCCCTTCCGCACATCCATCGCAAGTACGACGAAACCATCTTCGGCCTCGATGGCCACATGACCTGGACCCTCCGCGACAAGCCCATGAAGGTCACCAAGGGCACCGTCCTCAACATTCCCCGCGGCGTACCCCATTTCTACGAGAATCGCGAGCGGACCACAGCCCGAATCCTCTGTCTGCAAACCCCCGGCATCATGGGCCCCGAGTACTACCAGGAACTAGCCAGCCTCTACACCCAGGACGGAATTGCCGATCTCGTCAGCATCGCCAACACCATGAGCCGATACGGCATCGTCCCCGTCACCAACAACCAACATCTCACTCCCATCGGCCCTGACCGCCCGACAGACTCCGCAGTTCTCTAACGCACGCACGCCACGCCACGGGCCTCCGTGCCGGCATCTCTTCCGTTGCGCACTCCGCGGCCTTACACTGCATACAACATGTCCTTCTCTCGCCTCGCCTCCTCGCTCCTCCTCGCAACACTGCTCGCCGCCCCTCAAATCAACGCCCAGCACCTTCCCGTTGACGGTGGTGTTCAGACCTTCAACTTCATCGCCGACCAGTTCTTCTCCGATGTCTACTTCCACTTCGCCCCCACCACCGGCACACAAAACGGCCTGCACCAGTACGATACCCAGCTCGAGGACTACTCCGCCGCAAACCTCCAAAAGGAGATCGCCGCACTTCACACCTACGAGAAGAAAGTCGAAGGCATCGACCCCGCCGCACTCGACGCCTCCGTAGTTGGCGACCGGCAAATCCTCCTCGACAACATCCGCAGCGAGCTCCTCACGCTCGAAGTCATACGCCCCTGGGAAAAGAATCCCGACATCTACTCCTCCGGCATCACCAACTCCGCGTTCGTGATCATGGAACGGCCCTACGCGTCCACCAACATCCGCCTGCGCGCCTTGGTAGCCCGCGAATCCCTGATGCCCCAGGTCCTCCTCGAAGCCCGTAAGAACCTCAAAAATCCACCAAAGATCTACACCGAAATCGCCCTCGAGCAGATCGACGACGACATCAGCTTCTTCCAGAACGACGTCCCCGCTGCCTTCCTCTCCGGCTCCGATGCCGCCACCGACGCCGAAGCCAAAGCCGCCTTCGCCAAGTCCAACGCCGCCGTCATCGACGCGCTCAAATCCTACGGCACATGGATGAAGTCCGATCTACTCCCACGCTCAAACGGAGACTTCAAACTCGGCGCCGACACCTTCGCGAAAAAACTTAGCTACGACGAGATGGTCGACATCCCTCTCGACCGCCTGCTCGGCATCGCCTTCGACGACCTCCACAAAAATCAAGCCGAGTTCGCCCGCGTAGCCAAAGAGATCGACCCTACCAAAACCCCGCAACAGGTCCTCGCCGAACTCGCCACTATTCACCCCGCGCCGGACAAGCTCCTCAACGCATTTCAGGACACCTTCTCCAGCCTCATCATCTTCATCGACACCCACCACATCATCACCATCCCCTCCAAGGTAGAGCCCACTCTCGAAGAGACGCCGCCCTTCATGCGCGCCACCACCTTCGCCTCCATGGACCCTCCCGGCCCCTTCGAGACCCACTCTACCAAGGCCTACTTCAACGTCACCCTGCCCGAGAAGGCCTGGACCGCCCAGCACATCGCCGAGCACATGGCCGAGTTCAACGTCGGCACCGTCATCAGCACCAGCGTCCACGAAGCTTACCCCGGCCACTACGTCCAGTTCCTATGGATGTCCGAGTTCCCCTCCACCATCCGCAAGGTCCTCGGCGCCAACTCCAACATCGAAGGCTGGGCCCACTACACCGAGCAGATGATGCTCGACCAGGGCTACGCCGCGGCCCCCGCCAACGCAACGCCCGAGCAGATCCGCGAAGCCAAACTCATCCGCCTCGGACAACTCCAGGACGCGCTCCTCCGCGACGCTCGCTTCGTCAACTCCATCAAACTCCACACCGGCCAATTCACCTTCGATCAAGCCGTCGACTTCTTCGTGACCGAAGGTTACCAATCTCACGCCGCCGGCCTCGTCGAAACCAAACGCGGCACCGCCGACGCCACTTACCTCTACTACACGCTAGGCAAACTTGAGATCATGAAGCTCCGCGCCGACATGATGAAAAAGCAAGGCGCCACCTTCAACCTCGAGACCTTCCACAACGACTTCATGCGCCAAGGCTTCGCCCCAATCAAAATCATCCGCAAAGCCATGCTCCACGACGACTCACCCGTCCTCTAACCCGCTGCCAGCAGTTATGGCGAGATCGTCCGTTTTCATACGGTGTTGGTTGAGGCAACCTTGGAGAACCACTTCGCCGAATCCTTCATGTAGCGGCGCTGGGTCGGAAAGTCGATGTAGACCAGCCCAAAGCGCTGAGTGTAGCCTTCGGCCCACTCGAAGTTATCGAGAATAGACCAGGCGTGATAACCACGCACGTCGGCACCGTCGCGTATGGCGCGAGCCAGTTCACGAAGATGTTCGCGGTAGTAGTGAATGCGACGGTCGTCGGCGACCCGGCCGGTGGAGTCGGGGTAGTCGCCATAAGAACAACCGTTCTCGGTGATTTCAATTGGAAGCTTATAGTCTTTCGAGACGCGCTGGACGATGTCGTACAGGCCTCGTGGATAGACCTCCCAGCCGATCTCGGTGAGTGGACCATCTTTTCCCATCGCGATTTCGAAGCCCATGGAATCGTAAGAAACCTTGGAGGGGGCCGCAGCCTTAGAAGCAGAGACGAGACGACGGAAATAATAATTAACGCCAATGTAGTCGAGAGGAGCGGTCATTCGCTTTTCGTCGCCACTCAGGAAACCCATCGCCTCGAGCGGCGTGCCGTTGACGAAAGCTTCAGGATAGCGGCCGCGGAGCGCCGTTTCGAGGAACCACACGTTGTTGAAAGCGTCGAAGCGTTTGGCCGCAGATGCATCCTCGGAAGACGTAGTGAGTGGAGCCGCCGGAGACATGCTGAAGGCCGTCCCGACTTTTGATTTCGGCGCGATCGCCTTGATCGCTCGGAAACCGTCTCCTTGAGCGAGGTTTACCGTGTGCGCCGATTTCAGAAAAAGATCGAAGCTATTCTTCCCCGGCGCGTGCCGGCCTTCGGCATAGCCTACATAGGTAAAGACCCACGGTTCGTTAAAGATGGCCCAGGTATCGATTCGGTCGCCCAGAGCTTTAACGGCGATCTCGACGTAGTCGGCGAAACGAGCAGCCGTGTCGCGGCTGGGCCAGCCGCCCTGGTCTTCGAGCGCTTGCGGGAGATCCCAGTGGAAGAGCGTGACAAGAGGACGCATGCCTGCGCCAAGAACTGCGTCGGTGAGGCGTTTGTAGTAGTCGATGCCCTTCTGATTCACGGCTCCCGACCCGGATGGCTGGATACGCGGCCACGCGATGGAATAGCGATAGCTGCGAAGATTCATCTGCTTCATCAGGGCAATGTCTTCGGGATATCGATGATAGTCGTCGCAGGCGACGTCGCCCGTCCAACCGCCTTTTACATTGCCCTGTGTATGACTGAATCGATCCCAGATAGACTCACCGCGCCCGTCGATGTTCCATGCCCCCTCCACTTGATAGGCGGCGGTGGCGGTGCCCCAGAGGAAGCCCTTGGGAAAGGTCGCCTGTGCGGACGTGGAGCCTTGCTCCGCTGCCAGATCTAAGGATGGAACGATAGAGGCTTCGGACAACTTCGGCAACGCTGCAGCTGCAGCCCAGGCAGCTGTCTGGGCGAGAAAGCTTCGACGATTCATAATGGGGTTTCTCCGTAGGTCGCGTTGCTCGGGGTGGCGCAGGCTTCGTATTTTAGGGATTTCTGGAGAGATTTGGCTACATAAACGTGGTGTTTTTGTGGTTCCTTTGTGGTTGATTCGTGGTGTTATGCGTGGTGAGTGTGGTCAGCAGATGCGAATGAGAGACCCGGCGGCGATGATCTCTCATCGCCGCCGGGTCACACGATTTAGAACAGTACCTTGAGGACGAACTGGTACTGCCGCGGATTGTAGTTCGGATCGGTAGCTGAAATGCTTCCGAACGCCGCGTTGCCAAATTGCTGGTTCGAGCTGTTGTTATTCGCTATGTAGAAGTTCGGCGTGTTGGAGATGTTGAAGGTCTCAACCCGGAACTGAACCGTCGCGCGTTCAGTGACCGTGAAGTTCTTGAAGAGAGACAGATCAACGTCACGGAAGTGGGGACCGAACATCGAATTGCGCTGGAGTATTTCCAATCGTTCCCAGTGGTTGAGGCGCGAAGGCTGCCGTATTGAAGAACTCCGTCAGAGTGTGGTGACTCAGGCGAGGATCCGCAATCGTGTTCGGCCGGTCTGCTCCGCCGGAGTTCTGCGGGACAGCACGGTTGTTGAAGCCGTGAGCTTTGCCATCGCTTTCGATTGGGTTGTCCGCACCGGCACCGCTGCTGACGATCGAGAAGACCTTTCCACTCTGCCAGCCAGCGATCAAATTCGTCTGCCATCCGCCGAGAGCAAACTTCTTAATGCCGGTGAACTCCTTGCCGAACTGCAGTTCGTAGTTGAGCGAGAGAGCAAAGCGGTTTTGGATGTCGGTGTCCGCATTGCCGTATTCGGTCGCCCGAATATTGGTAGGAAGCGCGTTGCTCCAACCCTTGATCGCCCTGCTGGGAGAAGGTGCTGGTATCTGCTAGTGCCTTAGACCAGGTGTAGTTTGCATCGAGCGCCAGCCCCTTGGTGAAGCGACGCTGGAAGGAGGTTTGCAGACCGTTGTAGTTAGAGATACCGCCTGTCGCGAGATAGCTGACGCCACCCAAGTTGGGAAGCGGTCCGTTAAGTGGGCGAGCCGAAGCTGCCGGATTCGTGATGGGGTTGAAGGGCAGCGGCTGGTTGATGTTGTTGATCGATTCCGGCAGATGCTGTCCGACGTTGCCGACATAGCCGATGATGAAGACGTTGGCTCCAAACTGCTGCTCAATCTGCAGGTTGAACTGCTGAATGAGGGCGTTCTTGAAGTTGGTCTGTTCGGCTACGAACGACAGGCCGGGGATGGTGGAGAGGTTAGCAAGCTGGGCTGCTGTAGGAGCCGAAGGAGGCAGGATTCCCTGGCTGAACTTGCCGAATTGACCCTGAGTTGCGCAGTCACCGTTTTGGCCTGGAGGCAGAGTGCCGCCGTTGACGTACGTCTCAATCTGAACTGCAAGAGTGGACTGGCAGGACGGGCTGTTGACGGAGGTAAACGGAGCGTTCTTCAAGTCGCCGTTCGAGGTGTAGTTGTCGGGGAAGTAGCTGAGTCCGTAGCCGCCACGGATGACAGTAGAAGGCCGTGCCGAGAATGCGAAGCCGACACGCGGAGCTACGTTGTTGTACTGAGTTGGGATACCTGCCGTTGCGCTGACGCCGTTCACGCCGGCAATCTTCAAGGCACTGGATGTAGCTGCGGTTGGGCTGGAGAGCGCCCCCAGGAAGTCATAGTTCGAGATGTGGTTATGAGCTTCGGTGAAGGGAGTGAAGACCTCGTAGCGGACGCCATAGATGACCGTCAGCTTCGGGTTGACCTTCCAGCTATCCTGCGCGAAGAAACTCGGCTCCCAGCTGCGGTAGTCGGGAGGGGTAATGTTGAAGTTGCGGGTCTGGTTATTGTAGGCACCGAGCAGAGTCGAGGCGATCTGGTTGTTCTGCTGCGTGAGTTGATCCGCGTTGGAATCGGTGGTCAGATTGAAGCCGAACGCACCGACTGCGGATGCACTCTGGACATTGCGCGCCTGACGGCGCATCAAGGCTGCCCCCATTTTGATGTTGTGATTGCCCTTGGTCCAGCTAACCGTACCTGAGTACTGGAAGGTGTTGTCGATATCCTGCAGGGGAACATACGCGCCGTCGCCGACGTCACCGAAGGGTCCAATCGAAACTGGCGTCAGCGAGTCCGCAAACGGACTGAAGTTGGTCATGGCCGCAGGGAAACCGACTTTCTGGTCGACACCAATGCCGTAGTTCAGAGGCAAGGAGAGATTGTTGATGCGGGTGAAGCCTGCCCTGAGGTCCATGAGTAGGCTTGGGGTGAAGATGTGGGTGTAACCCAGTTCGTACTGCTGGGCGACATCGGTGGCAGGGCCGTCGAAGTTGTACCGGCCGCCGCTGACCTGAATTCCATTCTGCGTTCCGAAAGCTGGCGGGGTGAAGGTGTCGACAGTGTTATAGGAGAAGCGCGCGAAGAGCAGGTTTTGATCATTCAGCTTGTGATCGATGCGAGCGTCATAGGTGTTGTAGTTCTGCGTCTTGTTGGGGCTGATGGTGAAGTTGCTGGCGAGGTTGCCGTTGGTCGGCGCCGGGAGCAGCATCAGATAGTTCAGTGCGATGGGATTGATGGGTACTGGGCCGCCGGTCGCGGGAATCAATCCTGCATACGCTTGAGCGGTACCGTTGGCTGTTGAGAGCAGCGACTGAGGACTGAGGCCGTTCAGGCTATGAATGGCGTTGTATTCCCCCTGAGTGAGCGTGGTGCCGGTGTCAGTGACGCCTGAAACCTCGCGGAAGCCTTCCTAGTCGAAGTAGAAGAAGGTCTTGTCGCGGATGATTGGTCCGCCGATACTGGCGCCATACTGGTTCTGGCGCAGTTCTGGCTTGTTTCCGGTGTTCTGGAAGAAGTTACGGCCGTCGAATATATCGTTGCGGAAGTACTCGTAGACCGAGCCGTGGAACTGGTTCGATCCGGATTTGGTGACGATGTTGATCACACCGCCGGCTGTACGGCCAGCCTCCGGGGCGTAGCTGTTGGTCTGGACCGTGATCTCCTGAATTCCTTCGACGTTCGGCTTGACTCCGATCGAGCCGATAACACGCTCGTTGTTGTCGATTCCATCGACCACCCAGTTGTTGAGGCTTTCGTCCTGTCCGTTGACCGAGAGGCCCGCGGCATTGGTGCGGCGATCGTCGGGACGGCCGCCGCTGCTGAGTGAGTTGCCCGAGCCCTGGTTGGCGCCCGGAACGAGGGCCACAAGCTGAACGAAGTTGCGGCCGTTCAATGGAAGGTCCTGAACGGCCTTCGCCGTCACGGTTGAGCTTACGGTTGCGCTGTCAGCCTGGAGCAGCGGCGTGCTTGCAGTCACTTCGATGACGGTGGTCTCTGCACCGGTCTGGAGGTGGACGTCGGCGCGGGCGCGGTCACCTGCTTCCACGGCGAGGTCCTTGTTGATCGACTCCTGGAAGCCGGCGGCTTTGACCGAGAGGGAGTAGTGTCCGACAGGTAAGGAGAGTAAAACTGAAGTCGCCGGAGCCATTGGATTGGCCGGTCCTCTTCTCGTTGGTGCCGAGGTTCGTGAGCACAACGACAGCGTTGGGAACGAGGGCGCCGGTGGCATCGGTTACAGTTCCGACGATGTCGGCGGTCGTCAGCTGAGAAAACGCCGAGGATATAAAGAGAAAGACGAACGTTAGAAGAAGAGTTGAGTTTCTGAGCGCCTTTAGAATCGGGTGGCCCGATTCGCCCAAGCGATGCTCTTTCCTGACTGCTTGATAGATCATGATCGCTGTCCTCCAATGAAGCTGTTGAGAAAGCAAGTTTCAGTGCCACTTGATTTCGTGGCTGTTTTTCGGCGTCTCGCAAACACACACACCGACGTGCGGAATCGTTTTCGAAACGACGGCGGGGAGGTTGCGAGTTCGGCACACACTCTCATGAACTCGATCTATGGTTGCCTAGGGTCATTACGGTAAAAGCTTGGTCGGACTTGCAACTCGCTCATTCCAAAGAAGTCACGAGTAGTAGCGAACGACGTATAATACGTTCGGCTCTGGCTAAGCTCATCTTTGCACGCAGCGAATCACGCATCTGAGAAGAGCAAAATGGAAACGGCCAAAGTAGAACTCCCGCATCACGAAGACAAAAATGTATTTGAAGATGGAAGATTCAGCCGCTCAGAACTTCAGGAACAGCTCGAGCGAATCGTTAGCAGCAAGCACTTTCGCAATAGCAAGCGGTATCCGACGTTCCTGAGGTTCGTCGTCGAGCAGACGCTGGCGGGAAAAACAGACGTCATTGAAAGAGCGGACCCTCGGGGTTGATGTATTCGCGAGACCGAACCACTACGACACAAATGAAGACCCAATCGTCAGGGTGACTGCGGGGGAGATAAGAAAGCGCATCGCGCAGTATTATCAGGAGCCAGGCCACGAGGAAGAATTGCGTATCAATCTTCCTTTAGGCTCCTACGTCCCTCATTTCCTTCCGGCTCACGTCATTCCAGTCGCAGAACATGACCATCCTGGAGATCCGTCCAATGTATCGATTGCGGCACGCCTCCTGGAGCCCGAAGTGGTTGGACCGGTTGCCTTAGGTGCGGAGACCGTGCACTCAGTTGACGTTGCTGAGATAGCCGGCATGGGGCAATGGAAAAGAATCACTCTTTACGGCCTTCTAATCGTGCTGGTAACGACCTCCGCCTTCGGGGGAATCTTCCTGCGAAATCATTGGAGGGAGCAGGGGATAAATTATTTCTGGCGACCAGTCATTGCTTCCGGGGACCCGGCACTCATCATCATCGGAGTTCATTCGCTTGATGAGAGAGGGCAGGATGAGTTGCCAAATATTCACTCGGATTCTGCGCGAGACGGCAAAGAGAACATGCTGACTGCGATGGTTCGCTCGGATATGGTTCCTGTGAGCGATATCGTAAGCTACAGCGAGATTACGGATCTGTTGACGCGGCAGACCCATGCCTACCACACCAAGGGGGCGGCTGATACCACATTAGAGGATCTGCGACAGGGACCGGTGATCTTGATCGGTGGTCTGGATAATGTCTGGACGAAGCGACTGGTCGCTCCTCTGCGCTATACCTTCTTCGCATCGAGCCAGCTGGAGAGTGAGATTCGCGACAGCAAGGATTCATCCCATGTCTGGAAGTTCGACAATATGCAACCGGTGTCTGGTAATTCACATGATTACGCAATCGTAGCCAGCTACTTTGACTCTACGATCGGACAGCATGTGCTGGTCGTCGCCGGTATTGGCAAAGCTGGAACACAGGCTGCAGCAGAGTTCATGACGAGTGATCAGGACCTGAAGTCCTGGTTGACACAGGAAAAGGTACCGCGGGGCAAGAATGTCGAACTGGTGTTATCTACGGAAATATTGGATGGAGAGCCCGGACCGCCGCACGTGATCGCAAGTTCAGTCTGGTGATGGATCGGATGGCCATAACTGTCATGAATCAGGCTCGCGTCCTGGCTTGACGAACCATCTCGACAAGCACCGCACGAGTGTCCTGCGGCGTAGCGACCTCGTGGAGAAAATTGACGCGAGCACCCTTAACTCCGTCCGTCGTCTTCAACCTTAGGGAAAAGCCCAGGCGATCGACCGAGGTCATCGTCGCCTCGGCTGCTTCGATCCCTGCGTGCAACCTGGCCAGCAGAATCATCGAATCGACATGGTCGGCGTTCATGTGCGCGAGGATGCCAGGCGCGGACTCGGCTAACGGGTCCGGAGCAGCATATTCGTAGTCGCGTGCCTCGACCCAACCCATCACGCCAAAGCCGCCGACGTAGTAGAGATCGATGGGATGAAGCAGGAAGAAGCTGAAATCGGAAAAATCGACCCAGTAGCGGCTATTCTCGTGGCGTGCGAGGTATCTCTCTCGAGTGTCAGCGAGGTCATTCTTAGGAACCGGTTCGGCAATGCCAATCATGGTTGCTCGGGCGGCTCCAAGCGCGTCACCATCGACCCCTGCCTGGCCAACGAAGAGGCTGCACCGGGGGTCGGCCTTCAGGTTCTGAGTGTGCATGGCCATATTGCTGATCAGGAAGATTGGTCGCCCTACGGAATCGAGAGCGAATGGCATCAGCGAACCGAAGGGGAAGCCGGGGTGTTTGCGGGAGATGGTCGACAGGGTGGCAATCGAGGTGAGTGACATGAGAGTACGGACACGCTCAGCGTGGGTTGGCTCTGGTAATTGGGGTAAAGCCGGTCCGGTGTAAGCGTGTTGACGTGGTGCAGTAGTTTCGCTCGACGACATAGTCTTCCTCGCGTTTCTCTAATGGTAGCGGTTTGCAACGGGCAACACCGGCTCTGTCATGAACTGGATTCAGCAATCGGCAATATTCGAGCCCGGGAAAGTTCGTGCGCCGGTTCATCCGCCTGAAGTGCTTGTATTCGATCCCGAATGTCTTTACAGAGCACCGTGACCGAGATACCTCCGAAAGATTCCGGATAGCGCTCCAGTCGACGCAAGGCAGCGTGCAACAGCCGATCGGTTCCCACAGGATTGTTGCGTTGAGAGTGATGGAACGCGGCGGTCACTTGAATCAACCCTTGCAGAAACGTCTTATCTGGCTCATGCGCGTCCAGCCACACTGCTTCCCAGGCTTCATGTGCGGTGAAGTATTCACCCGCGTTGTAGCGACGTAAGCCCTCCGCAAGCGCACCTTGAGTCCAATCTAACTCCATTTCAACCCGCCTCTCCCAACAGGTTAGCGTCTTAACTCCGTCGTCCCCGACGAATCGCTCCGTGATCGCTGACAAGGCACGCCCATGCTAGGATTTCGTTGGGCCATGAGACCTTTGTTGGTGATCTCACCAGCGCCAGAGGGAAACGAATGACAAAGAGCATTGTTTTTCGATCCGCCCGTGTCTTCGATGGCGAATCGGAAGCGTTGCGTGTCGGCGTCAACGTTTTTGTGCAAGCTGGCGTCATCAGCGAGATATCAGAGCGCCCCGCAGGCGCTGAGGACGAAGTCGTCGACTGCGGAGGTCGCGTCCTCATGCCCGGGCTGATCGATGCCCATGTTCATGTTTATGCGGCAGGGTTGAACATCGTCCGCGTTGTACAGTCACCGATGTCCTATCTGGCGCACTTTGCGGCGCAATTTCTGCACGCGAGCCTGGATCGAGGGTTCACGACTCTCCGCGATGTCGGAGGCGCGGACATTGGCCTCGTATTGGCCATCAAGGATGGCCTGCTGAAGGAGGTTCCACGACTGTTTTATGGTGGCCGCGTCATCTCGCAGACCGGCGGCCATGGCGACTTCCGTCCCGGAGACCACTCGCTCGAAACAGGGCATTTCTGCGGATGTTCGTATCACGCTGACCAGTTGGCGGTCATTGCCGACGGTGCCGACGCGGTGCGCAAAGCGGTGCGAGAGGAGTTCCGCCGTGGGGCCTCACACATCAAGATCATGGCATCAGGAGGAGTCGCTTCGCCCACGGATCCGCTCGACCGCTGTCAGTATTCCGACGACGAGATTCGCGCCGCTGTCGAGGAAGCAGATCGCGCCGGTTTCTACGTTGCCGCTCATTGTCATCCGAAGGAGGCCGTCCACCGCGCGGCGGCCCTGGGGGTTCGGTCGATCGAGCATGCGACGCTGATCGATCTGGCTACCGCAGAGTATGTGGCCGAAAAGGGTGCGTTCACTGTACCTACGATGGCAGTCATCGCTGCTCTTCTCGAAGAGGGCGATAAGCTTGGCCTTCCTCCGGTCAGCATGGAAAAGTTGAGACGCGTCACCGATTCTGCGCTATCAAGCCTGGAGATCATGAAACGGGCGGGCGTGAAGATGGGGTTCGGAACCGACCTGCTGGGCGCTCTTCATGTGCGGCAAAGCAGCGAATTCACATTGCGAGCGAAAGTGCTGCCAGCGATCGACGTGTTGCGCTCAGCATGCACCGTCAATGCTGATCTATTGGGACAAACCGGGAGACTCGGGTGCATTCGCGAAGGGGCAATCGCTGACCTGCTGGTTGTGGATGGCAACCCTCTCGAAGACATCTCTGTCCTTGGCTCAGGCGGCGATCGGCTGCCGATTATCATGAAGGACGGCCTCTTTCACAAACGTACAATCTAACTCTGCTGTGGTTCGCGCTGCTCAAAACCTATAGGCCCGCCTCACCGAACGTATTCCTATTCGGGCAATTGCCGCGCATTTCTCTAACACGAAAGGCGCAGAGCACTCCCCATTTCATCACACCCTCAGCGACACAATCCGCAAAGACTCTTGCTACGATTAAACTTTGATCTAACCTAACGAACGCCGACGTTCGACAATCGAGAATCCTACCTATGACTCCCCAGAAAATCCGCAAAGCCGTCTTCCCTGCCGCAGGCATGGGAACCCGTTTCCTCCCCGCAACCAAAGCGACGCCCAAAGAGATGCTCTGTCTCGTCGACAAGCCCCTCATCCAGTACGGCGTCGAAGAAGCCGTCGCCGCCGGCTGCACCGAGATCATCATCGTCACCGGACGCGGCAAATCCACCATGGAAGATCACTTCGACTCCAGCCCCGAACTCGAAGCCTCTCTCGCCGCGAAAAATAAAACTGCGCTCCTCGAAATCGCACGCTCCGTCTCCAAACTCGCCAAGATCACCTACACTCGCCAACCGGCGCCACTTGGCCTCGGTCACGCCGTCCTCATGGCAAAAGAGCTCGTCGGCAACGAGCCCTTCGCCGTTCTCCTCCCGGACGACATCGTCGACGCCTCCATCCCCTGCATGAAGCAGATGGTCGAAGCCTTCAACGAAACCCAATCCAGCATTCTCGGCTCCGAAGTCGTCGAAGGCGACGCCATCCAGAACTACGGCTGCCTCGACTGCACCCCCGACCCCAAAAATCCGCGCCTTCTCGCCGTCAAAAACATGGTCGAAAAACCCAAGCCCTCCGAAGCGCCCAGCCAGAACGCCATCATCGGCCGCTACATCCTCACCCCGCGCATCTTCGACATGCTCGAAACCATCACCCCCGGCGCCGGTGGCGAACTGCAGCTCACCGACGGCATCAAAGCTCTCCTCCAGCACGAAAAGGTCTACGGCTTCAGCTACGAAGGCAAGCGTCACGACGCCGGCGACAAGCAAGGCTTCCTCCGCGCCACAGTCGAGTTCGCACTCAAGAACAAAGACCTCGGCCCCTCCTTCCGTGCATGGCTAAAAGAGTTTCCTCTATAACTTTTTGTTCATCTGGAGATCAACCCACGCGCCTGTGCAGTACACTTGCCGTGGGTTGATCCTTTTTAATCGCCTGCCGAACGCCGTCGCACGCCAAAACTTCATATTGAGGTAGTTGCCAGAATGAATCGATCCCGTCGGTCCGTCGGATCTCTTCGCCCCTTGCTCCTCGCAGTGTGCGCAGCATCTCTCTCCGCTCCGCTCGCACTGGCTCAAGACGCTGCAACACCTGCCGCGCAAGCTGCCCGACCACCTCGCGGACCGCGTCCCAACCCCACAAACCTTAAGGTTCTTCCTACAACCCTCACGGGAGACCAGGTTGTCGACATCATGCATCAGTACGAGGGCGAACTCGGTGTTGAATGTGAGTACTGCCACGCTCGCAACCCCCAGACCAAGCGCAACGACTTTCCCTCCGACGCAAATCCGGTCAAAGACAAAGCCCGCCTGATGATCAAAATGACCGACGACCTCAACGCCAATTATCTGGCGAAGTTGACCGATCCCAAGCCCGAGCACCCGATCACTTGCGGAACCTGCCATCGCGGCATGTCACACCCCGAAGTCTTCGTTCCCAAAAAAGAGGAACGCCAAAACCGGCCACCAGCACCCGCCGCGCCACCCCCAGCTCTCTAACCGCTCCACGGAACACTAAATGCGATCATCGTTATGCGATTCATCCCATTCCATTCATGGGACGAATCGCATCAGCGGCATTCATGCGCAGCACGAACAACTTCGACTTAGAATCCACCATCCTCTCCGCGCCATCTAACTGCGACATGCCTAACCTCCTCGATCCCATTCAACTCGGCGACCTCCATCTCCCCAACCGCGTCTTCATGGCACCCCTCACTCGCCTTCGCGGCACACCGGACCACGTTCCCACGCCGATCATCGCCGAGTACTACACCCAGCGCGCCTCAGCCGGCCTCATCATCTCCGAAGGCATTCCCATCGATCCCCTCGGCGTCGGTTACGCAAACGTGCCCGGCCTCTGGTCCACAGAACAGACCGAGGCCTGGAAGCCCATCACGGCAGCCGTTCACAAAGCGGGCGGTCGCATCTTCGCGCAGATCTGGCACGTCGGCCGCATATCCGACCCCGTGTTCCTCAACGGCCAACTTCCCGTCGCTCCCTCCGCAATCGCCGCTAGCGGCACGGTCTCCCTCATCCGTCCGCCGAAGTCATTCGTCACTCCCCGCGCCCTTGAAACCAGCGAGATCCCTGGCGTCATCGAAGCCTTTCGCCGCGGGGCGCAAAACGCTCACACCGCCGGCTTCGACGGCGTCGAACTCCACGGCGCCAACGGCTACCTCCTCGACCAGTTCCTCCAAGACGGCTCAAATCACCGCACCGACGAGTACGGCGGCCCCATTGAAAACCGCGCCCGCCTCCACCTCGAATGCACCGATGCCGCCATCTCCGTCTTTGGCCCCGGCCGCGTCGGCATGCACCTCTCGCCCCGCAGCGACGCACATGGCATCTCCGACTCCAACCACCCAGCCACCTTCACCTACCTCGCCCGCGAACTTGGCAAGCGCAAACTCGCCTTCATCGCCGCACGCGAACACGTCGGCCCCGACTCCCTCGGCCCCTCTCTCAAGCAGGTCTTCGGCGGAGTCTTCGTCGCCAACGAATCCCTCAACCAGCAAACCGGGCAGCAGCTCCTCGACGAAGGAAAAGCCGACGCCGTAGCCTTCGGCAAGCTCTTCATCGCCAACCCCGATCTGCCCATACGTTTCACCAGGCACGCTCCCCTCAACCGCCCGGACGCTAGCACCTTTTATTCGCAAGGCGCTACCGGCTACATCGACTATCCCGCCCTCCCGTCCTGACCTCATTAAAAAGCCGTTCAAAAAGGCCGTTCACGCATAATCTCCAGGCCTTCAACTGAAATTCCTGCATCTCAGAGTGAGATCACTATTTTCAGGAAAATTGGAGAAGACATGGCTACACAGAAAGCAACCACCACCCTCACCCGCGAGAAACTCATTGACGCCCTCAACGAAGACCTCGCGCGCGAGTTCCAGGCCATCATCGCCTACGTCAACTACTCGCAAGTCCTCAAGGGAGCGGCCTACATGAACATCGCCGCCGAGCTCGCCGTCCACGCCACCGAAGAGCTCTCCCACGCCATCATTCTCTCGAATCAAATCGACTACCTCGGCGGTATGCCCACCACCGTCCCCAAGCCCGTCAAGACCTCCGAAAAAGCGACCGACATGCTCCGCTTCGATCTCGACAACGAAAACGAGACCATTCGCCAGTACCGCCGCCGAATCAAGCAATGCGACGAGCTCAACGAGTTCGCAACCGCCGAGCAGATCCGCCAGATCCTCCTCCAGGAGCAGGACCATCAGATCGCCCTCGCCACCGCCCTCGGCATCGACGTCCCCAACGTGGGCATCGCCGACTAGCCCGTTGATTGTCAATATTTGGCCCGTACTAGAAGGGTTATCAGAAGCCTGTCGCGGTTTTATCGCGACAGGCGCAGTCGAAGGACCTGCAGTTTCCGATCGGCCATTCTTGTTCCAAAAACCCGATATCTAAGTCACCGCGTAATTGTGGCCGCAATCAGACCGATCACAGCCGCGAGAATCAGGTAAACCCCCGCAACCCGCAGGATTGCAGTCATGATCCGGATACTGAGCATCTGCGTTTTGGGGACCGCTGGTGCACTAAGCTGAGCGTCACTTCCCCGAAACCGGCTCGTCCAGGCACCCAGGCGCTCAGACAACGGAACAGCATAAGAGAAAAGAGTTGTCCCGAAAGCTATCAGCAGCAGAGGCCACAAGACTCGCATGAGGAAAACAATAATACCTGCGGCCTACTTATCAATCTTCAAATTGATGAGAAATTGGCTTTTGGAATCGAATGAGCTAATAGTCTTCACCGCGCTCTTCTTGCCGTTGTTCTCGGCCCAGACTTCATAGTCCGTATTCTGCGAAAGCTGGCCAAACCGGTAGCCGCCCTGGTCATCCGAGAAGAAACTCTTCACCGCCAGGCTGCGGGTGTCCTTCAGATAAACCACTGCGCCCTTGATCGGCGCATTCGCTGCATCCACAACCTTGCCCTGAACCACGCGCTGTGTTTGCGCATACGCGGCTGGATCCCCTGCAGCTACAAGAAAAACCGTCACGCCACAGCAAGCCAGTATTGCTTTACAGACAAAAGTACGGAGCGACACAGGAATACCCTTCATACGATTCAGTATACGGCTACCGCTTTCAAGTGCTCGCCGTTACTCATCTTCCTCATCAGCAGGATGGGTCGGGTCTTCGTCGTCATAGCCAACTACATCGACGGCAGCCACCTCCAGCGGGTCGACAGAGACAATCTCAAGATCCATCCCACACTCATCGCATTGGACCGTCTCGCCTTCCTCTACCTCATCCACATCGACGATAATCGGGTTATCGCATTCCGGACATACAACAGCCATGATCCTTCCTCCATTGGTCTTTGATTCGCTCACCCACCTATAGGACTCGTCTATAGGATTATAGGAACTGCACTCGCGGATCCCCCGCTATTTATTTAGCGGCCTTCCCGCCCATACGTCAAGCATACGATTACCACAACGCTTCGGTTTCCACATAAGGAGAAATTTCGTGACCGTCGGCCCCCGCTTCATCTCCCGTCTCCGCTGCCTCACGGCTCTCGCCTCCACGCTCGCCTTCGGCCCGCTTACGCGCAACAGCCGCCCGCGCCCGGCCAACCCATCACCACCGCCCCAGCCGATCCCGCCATCGCCGCCGCCCTCGCACAAGTCTCGCCCGACAACATCAAGGCCATCATCACTAAGCTCGTCTCCTTCAACAATCGCAGCACCCTCTCCAGCATGGACACCGATCTTCCTCCCGGCACCGGCATCAACGCCGCCGCCGACTGGATCGAGTCGGAGTTCAAGCGCTACTCCGCCGCCTGCAACAACTGCCTCGAGGTCAAACGCGACGAATTCATCGAACCCGCAGGCACGGGTCCCGCCGCCCGCATCACCAAGCCCACCAAGCTCACCAACGTCTACGCCATCCTCCGCGGCACCGACCCCGCCCAGGCCGCGCGCATCGTCCTCGTCACCGGACACTACGACTCCCGCAACTCCACCAATGAGAACACCCACGACCCCGCCCCCGGCGCCAATGACGACGCCAGCGGTACCGCCGTCTCCCTCGAATCCGCACGCGTCCTCTCCAAACTCAAGTTCCCCAGCACCATCATCTTCCTCACCGTCGCCGGCGAAGAGCAGGGCCTCAACGGCAGCCGTCACTTCGCCAAACTCGCCAAATCCGAGGGCTGGCAACTCGAAGCCGTGCTGAACAACGACATCGTCGGCGGTGACACCACCCCTGGCGCAACCGGCGTCGACAAGTCCGCCGTCCGCGTCTTCTCCGAAGGCGTCCCCGCACCCGCCACCCTCGATCAGCTCCACGAGATCCAGACCATCGGCGCAGAAAACGACTCGCCCTCCCGCGAACTCGCCCGCGCCATCGTCGACGTCGACCGCACCTACTTCCACCCCACCTCGCAGCGCCTCTCCGCCAACACGCCCGCCAACCAGCCCCACAACATGGCCATGCGCATGATCCCCGCCTTCCATCCCGTCATGATCTTCCGTCGCGATCGCTTCGGCCGCGGTGGCGATCACTCGAGCTTCAACCAGGAAGGCTTCGCCGCCGTCCGCTTCACCGAGTGGCTCGAAAACTTCAACCACCAGCACCAGACCCCGCGCGTCGAAAACGGCGTCGAGTTCGCCGACGATATCAAGTACGACGACTTCGACTACATCGCCAACGTCGCCCGCCTCAACTCCGCCACCCTCGCCACACTCGCCTCTGCCCCCGGCCAGCCGCAGAAGGTCGCCGTCCTCAACCCGCCCTACGACGTCCGCACCTCCCTTCGCTGGGAAAAACCCGCAGGCTTCCCCGCAGGCGCTACCTTTGAAGTCGTCTACCGAGACACCGACCAACCCGACTGGACCAACGTCATCCCCGCAGGCGACGTCACCACCATCGCCATCCCGCTCTCCAAAGACAACATCATCTTCGGCGTCCGCTCCGTCGACGCCGCCGGCCACCGCAGCGCCGCCGTCTACCCCGTTCCCCCACCCAGAACCAGACCCGGAGCCGTACCCACGCCCTCAAATTAGCGCCCAATCGCCGTCACATAGCTCAACAGGAGGTCACCAATGCTGAACAAAACCTTCACCGCCACCCTGCAAAAAAGTCCGGCCAAAGGCGGCTGGACCTACGTGGTTTGGCCCGAGTCGGCCAAATTCTTTGGCACCCGTGGTCTCGTCAAGGTCACAGGAAAGATCGACAGCCATCCATTCCGGAGCTCATTCATGGCTCTAGGAGACGGCAATCATAAACTTCCCGTCAAAGCAGAGATACGCCGCACCATCGGAAAGCAGCCAGGCGACAAAGTAAAAGTGCTGTTGGAAGAGCGCATCTAAACCGCGGAGAAGTCCGGCAAGCGACGGAGCAACCCCTCCCACTCTGCCCTATGATGAAAGAAGCATGCCTCGCTCCGGTCCCATCTCGCTCAGCCTGCCAGCCTTCTCCGGCGTCACCCGCAAGCTCATCCTCGCGAACGTAGGCGTCTTCTTCGCGCTCCTTCTCCTGCACTGGCTCGCCCCACGCCTCGAAGACATTCTCCTCGGCCATCTCCTCCTCGAGCCCCGCGCCGTCGTCCACGGCGAAATCTGGCAGCTCGTCACCTACTCCTTCGTCGAACAGGGCCTCCTCGCCATCCTCTTCGGCATGCTCACCCTCTGGTTCACCGGCTCCATCCTCGAACCCTCCTTCGGCGGCCGCTGGCTCGGCGAACTCTACTTCTCCTCCGTCATCGGCGGAGCCATCCTCGCCTCCGCCATCTCCTTCACCCACATCCTCGGCCTCACCCCCTTCGTCGCCACCGCAGGAGCATGGTCCGGCATCTTCGGCCTCCTCGTCGCCATCGCCATGATCTTCGGCGATCAGGAGTTCCTCCTCTGGTTTCTCGTCCGCATCAAGGCCAAGTACATGGTAGCGATCTACATCCTCATCGCCGTCGCGCTCCTGCTCAAACAGTCCGACGCCTTCAACGCGCTCCTCCAACTCTCCGGCGCCCTCTGCGGCTACCTCTACGTCAAATTCGCCCCACGCCGCGGCCTCGCCTTCGGTGTCAGCGAGCGCTACTTCGGCATCCGCAACAACTACTACCGCTGGAAACGCCGCCGCGCCGCCCGCAAGTTCGAGGTCTACATGCGCAAGCAAAACCGCGAAGTCCACTTCGACAAAGACGGCCGCTACGTCGACCCCGACGAACTCCGCAAAAACCCCAACGACAAACGCTGGATGAACTACCACGCCGGAATCAAACTAGTACCAAAGCAGCGCCCCCAAGCGCTAAGCCTGACGCTGTTCCTACTCGAACCACCCCGCCAACGCCGCGCCTCAAATCCAGCTACTTCTCACCGTAGCAATGCCGTATCGAACTTCCAGCTACTTCGTCACCGCCTCCACAGCCGCCTCTCACCTGCCGTCGCCCTCGCCTTCGAATCGCTATCCGCTCGATGTCACGTCTCCCAGAAGCTCTTCATGAAGCGCTCCATTCGCCTCAATGATCCTCGCCACACAACCCGTCCAACCGGTCTGGTGGCTCGCGCCGATGCCCGCCCCTGTGTCGCCATGGAAGTACTCATAGAAAAGAATATGGTCGCGCCAGTTCGGATCCGTCTGGAACTTCTCAGCCGCCCCGAACACTGGTCGCCGCCCGGAAGCATCTTTGGTAAACGTCGAAATAAGCCGTTCGCCCAGTTCACGCCCAACCTGGAATAGATTCATCTCCTTGCCCGATCCTGTCGGAAACTCCACCTTGAACGAATCTCCGTAATAAGCGCCTAGCCGCATCAGCGCAACGTACAGAAGGAAGTTCACCGGCATCCACACTGGACCTCGCCAGTTCGAATTCCCGCCAAACATCCCGCTGTCCGAATCCCCCGGCAGATACGCAACCTTGTAATCCTGCCCCGCCAGGCTGAACACATAAGGATGGTCCACATGGTAGCGCGACATCGCCCGTATCCCATAAGGCCCAAGAAACTCCTTCTCATCCAGCATCTTCTCCAGAATCCGCCGCAGCTTCGTCTCGTTCACCGTCGCCAGCAGCCGCCTCCCCGCCAGCCCCTGCGTCGACGGCATATGCAGATTCGAGGCGAGCTCCGGATGCCGCTCCAGAAACTCCTTCGCCCGCTTCCCAAAGTTGGTCAGCTTCTTCAGTGACTCGTCCTCGAAGATCGCCACCGCCGTCAGCGGCAGCAGCCCCACCATCGATCGAACCTTCATCCGAAACGCCTGCCCATCAGGCAGCCGCAGCACGTCGTAGAAAAAGCCGTCCTCTTCATCCCACATCGTGTCCTTCTGGGTTCCCATCCGGTCCATCGACCCCGCAATCCACATCGTGTGCTCGAAGAACTTCGTAACAAACTCCTCGTAGATCGGAAACGTCAACGCCAGTTCCACCGCAATGCGCAGCATCTGCTGGCTGTAGAACACCATCCACGCCGTCCCATCCGCCTGCTCCAGGTGCCCGCCGCCCGGCAGCGGAGCGCTGCGGTCGAACACGCCAATATTGTCCAGCCCAAGAAATCCGCCCTCGAACAGATTGTTCCCTAGCCGGTCCTTCCGGTTCAGCCACCACGTAAAGTTCACCAGCAGCTTCGAGAACGCATACGCCAGAAACTCCAGATCCCCTTTCCCGTTGTTCCGCTCCTTGTCCGTCAGATAGATCTGCATCGTCGCGTACGCATGTACCGGCGGATTCGTATCGCTGAAGTTCCACTCATACGCCGGCACCTGGCCGTTCGGGTGCATATAGTCGTTCCGCAGTATCAGCTTCAGCTGATCCTTCGCAAAGTCCGAATCCACTGTCTGGAACGCAAGCATGTGAAACGCCAGGTCCCACGCCGCATACCACGGATACTCCCACTTATCCGGCATCGAGATGATGTCGTCGTTGAACATGTGAAACCACTCGCCGTTCCGCACCCTGTCCCGTGCCTCCGGCGTCGACCACGGTCCCACCTTGTGCTCTCTCAGCCACACATTCAGGTCATAGTAGAAGTACTGCTTGCTCCACAGCATCCCCGCCAGCGCCTGTCGCATCACCATCGCCCGATCCGGATCTGCCTTCACCGCCTCTGGCGTCACGCTCGCATAAAATTCATCGGCCTCCTTCAGCCGATCCGCAAACACCGCATCGAAATTCGCAAACGGCTTCGCCTCGTCCTTCTCCGTCGTGCGCACCAGTCGCAGCCGCAGCACCTTCGTCTCGCCCGCGCCCACATTCAACACATAATGCGGAGCGGCCTTCGTCCCCTCCAGCTTCGGATTTACCGCCTCCCTTATCCCGTGCACCACAAAATCGTGGAAGGCGTCCTTCACATACGGCGAACAGTTCGACGTTCCGAACAACTTCGCATTGTTGCTCTCATTCTCCGTAAACAGTAGCTCCGCATCGCCCTCGCAATAGAGCGTGTAGTCCGCCAGCGACTCCTGGAACAGCGGGTCCGTCATCCGCGCTGTGATCATGCTGAACCCAGCGCCCTTCTTTCCCTTCATCTCCGGCTTGCTTCCAGCTTCCGACCACATCCACGTGTTGCGAAACCACAGCGTCGGCAACACGTGCGCTGGCGCCGTCTCCGGCCCGCGGTTCGTCACACTGATCTTGATCCCTATATCCTCTGCGCCGGCCTTTGCATACTCCACCAGCACATCAAAGTAGCGGTCTTCATTGAACACCCCCGTGTCCAACAGCTCGTACTCCGCGCCACCGCGTCCCCGCTCGCGATTCGTCTTCACAAGATCGTCGTACGGATAGGCTGCCTGCGGATACTTGTACAAATACTTCATGTACGAGTGCGTCGGCGTCGAGTCCAGATAGAAGTAGTACTCCTTCACATCCTCGCCATGGTTGCCCTCGCTGTTCGTCAGTCCAAACATCCGCTCTTTCAGAATCGGGTCTTTGCCGTTCCACAGCGCGAGCGCGAAACACAACACCTGATGATCATCGCTCAAACCCGCAATGCCATCCTCGCCCCACCGATACGCCCGCGACCGCGCTTGGTCGTGCGAGAAATAGCTCCATGCGTTCCCATCCGCGCTGTAGTCTTCGCGCACCGTCCCCCACTGCCGCTCACTCAGGTACGGTCCCCACTCCTTCCAGGGAACAGTCTTCGCCGCATCCTCATCCAGCCTTCGCCGCTCTTCTGTAATCATTTGGTCCCTCCCCGGTTCCAACCCACGCGCGACGGGCCCATTCGCGCGCACACCGAACACACATCTTAACTCACTGCCGTTACTTTGAAAGCAACTCCCCCCATTTGGCCTTTGAACTGAATTTATTTTGAAGATTTGTCAAAAAAAATATAAGGGCGGTGAGCTCGTGGATTTGACTGATTTCACGGGTGTTTTTAAGGGGGGTGGTGGGAAAAATGGGTGAAATTGGATGGTGTTTTGATGGTTATAGCGTGGTGAAACGGGGAAAAAACGTGGTGAAACGATCGCTCTTAAATGAGAGCTAAAAACACGCCACTTTTTAAAAATAATTCTGTGGAAAAGATTGAGGTCTGGATCAGTAGCGCTTCATCAGATCTGGTCCACCACAGCGCTGACCTGTCGTAGTAGCTCCCCCTGCCGCTGTCGCACCAGAGCGCCTGCTGTACTTGTCGTGGAGCCCTGTTGGGCCAGTACCCAAGCCGCACCCATCAGCAGAACACAAGTCCCACTGGGCCATCGCATTAGCCCACGGCAATATCTCATAGGTCAAAAAACTAGCTGCGTCCCGCAATCTTCAAATGCAACTCACGCAGTTGCTGTTCGCTCACCGGAGTGGGGGCGTCGACCATGAGGTCGATGGCTTTTGCAGTCTTGGGAAAGGCGATGACTTCGCGGAGGCTGGTTGCACCGGCGAGGATCATGACGATGCGGTCGAGGCCGAGGGCTATGCCGCCGTGTGGTGGTGTGCCGTACTCGAGAGCGTCAAGGAAGAAGCCGAATCGCTCCTTCGCCTCGGCGTCGGACATGCCCAGCGACCGGAAGATCTCGGCCTGCACGTCCTGGCGGTGAATACGGATCGAGCCTGAGCCTAGTTCCGTGCCATTGAGGACGATGTCGTACGCGAGAGCGCGGACAGCGCCCTTGTCGCTGGTGAGGCGGCCGGCCTTGATGTCTTCCTCATGCGGCGAAGTGAACGGATGGTGCGCGGCGTTCCACGTCTTGGTCTCCTCGTCCCACTCGTACATCGGGAAGTCGGTGACCCAGAGAAACTTGAAGTCGTTCGCGGTGCCGGTCTGCTCGAAGAGCTTGTGCTTGTCCGCAAACTTCTTCGCCAGCTCCAGCCGAAGCGCACCTGTGCGTTTCCAGATCCACTGCGGATCGTAGTTCCACTTCTCGGGCGTGCCGAGTTTGGGGGTGACGACGACGATGAGGTCTTCGGCGCTTACTCCAGCTTCGAGGGTGGGCTCGGCGGCGAGCTTGGC
Source organism: uncultured Acidobacteriaceae bacterium (assembly GCA_963754765.1). Taxonomy (GTDB): domain Bacteria; phylum Acidobacteriota; class Terriglobia; order Terriglobales; family Acidobacteriaceae; genus Edaphobacter. Next base: position 110,904 of record CAVWHJ010000015.1, read on the forward strand.
TTCGATGGCGTTGGCGAGCGTGGCAAAGGTAGCGTTGGTCTTGAGGCGGGCTACGTCGAGCGAATCGAGGCCGCAGTCGCCGAAGCTGGCGCGAATCTCTTCAGTGAGGGCGCGGCGTTGCGTGCCGCTGAGGTTGCCGGCTTTGGGAATGACGAAACCGAGGACAGGCAGCTTCTGCTCGATCTTCAACTGCTCGCGCAGCTCCGGCGTCAGTTCGCCGGTGAGATCTGTCAGCGCAGGAAGACGCATATCGGGCTTGTCGATGCCGTAGCGACGGATGGCCTCGTCGTAGGTCATCTGGATGAAGGGGGCTGTGAGATTAATTCCAGCGGTCGCGAACGCAGCGGACAGAAACCCTTCGACTACGCGAAAGACCGTCTCCTGATGAGGAAAGCTCATCTCGAGGTCGATCTGGGTGAACTCCGGCTGACGATCCGCGCGGAGATCCTCGTCACGGAAACAGCGAGCGATCTGGAAGTACTTATCGAAGCCCGAGATCATCAGGATCTGCTTGAAGATCTGCGGCGACTGCGGCAGCGCATAGAAGCTGCCCGAGTGCACACGGCTTGGAACAAGGTAATCGCGCGCTCCTTCAGGCGTGGACCGCGTCATGAATGGAGTTTCGATCTCAAGAAAGCCCTGATCGACGAGGTAGTTACGAATCGCCATCGCAACGCGGCTGCGGAGTGCAAAGTTAGCTTGCATCTGCGGACGCCGCAGGTCGAGGTAGCGATACTTCAGCCGCACCTCCTCATTGGCGATCGCGTCTTCGGCGGGAGAGAACGGAGGGGTCTTCGACTCGTTCAACAGCAGTAGCTCGCTGGCGACAACCTCGATCTGTCCCGTCGGCATGTTCGGGTTGTCGAGCCCGGCGCCACGTCGCCGCACTTTGCCTTTTACCGCAACGACGTACTCGGAGCGTGCCGCTTCCGCCTTCGCGTGCGCGTCGGCGGAGACCTCTTTGTCGAGCACGACCTGGGTGATTCCGGTGCGGTCGCGCACGTCGAGGAAGATCAGGTTGCCGTGGTCGCGGCGACGGTTGACCCAGCCCATCAGGACTACGGGCTGCCCATCCTGCTCCGCGCGCAGTTCGCCGCATTTGTGCGTGCGCTGTAAGTTGCCTAAAAAGTCTAGTGTCACGATGGTTCTATTGTATGGGGGGCGGTGGGGTGGGGCAAAGTTTGGTTATGGATTGTGAAAGCATCGATTGATGGGTTGCCGCAGCACGCGCCGATTTTGGTTGAAAGCCAGGAGCAGCGGCAAAGACAACTGCAGGTTCCTTCGACAGGCTCAGGACAGGCTCTTCGACTTCGCTCAGGATGACACGATTTTGGGTGGATGGGTTATTCCAGGGCGGGCTAAGGCAACGGCAAAAGCAGCGGCAAAGACAACTGCAGGTTCCTTCGACAGGCTCAGGACAGGCTCTTCGACTTCGCTCAGGATGACACGATTTTGGGTGGATGGTGGTTTCTGGCGGCTAAGGCAACTGCAAAAGCAACGGCAAAGACAGCTGCAGGTTCCTTCGACAGGCTCAGGACAGGCTCTTCGACTTCGCTCAGGATGACGCGATTTTGGGTGGCTAAGGGAAAAACAACGACAAGAGCGAAATGCGGGGATCCTTCACTTCGTTCAGGTTGACGACGGTGGGGGTCACGCGCGTTCAAGATGACTACGGTGTGGTGAGATGGGGCGGCAGGTGACTACGGTGTGGTGAGAGGTCAGGATTTCAGTGCGGTGGCTAGTTGGTTGCGGGGGATCTTGGTTTGTTCGCTGGTGGCGAAGTTTTTTACGGTGAGGATGTTGGTGGTGGCTTCGTCTTCGCCGAGGATGATGATGTTGCGGGCGAGTTTGTCGGCGATTTCGAAGGATTTTTTCAGGCGGAAGGTGCCGTCGCCTACTTCTACGGAGAGGCCGGCGCGGCGGAGTTCCTGCGCGAGGGCGAGAGCAGCGGCGTTTTGTCCGGCTCCCATGGGGGCGATGAAGGCGTCGAGCTTTGGGTCGGCGGTGGTTTCGCTGCTGGCCTGGGCCTGGAGGGTCAGGATGAGGCGGTCTTCGCCGATGGCGAAGCCTATGCCGGGGGCTTTGGGGCCGCCGAGCATCTCGGAGAGGCCGTCGTAGCGGCCGCCGCCGAGCAGGGCGTTCTGCGTGCCGAGGCCTGAGCCGTCGGGAACGGTGAACTCGAAGGTGGTGCGGGTGTAGTAGTCGAGGCCGCGGACGAGGCGCGGGTTGACGGTGTAGGGGACGCCGCAGGCATCGAGCGCGGCTATGACCTGGGCGAAGTGGCTGCGCGAGTCTTCGTCGAGGTAGTCGGCGATCTTGGGGAGCGCGTTGATGAGGTCCTGGTCGTTGGGTTCCTTGGAGTCGAGGACGCGGAGGGGGTTGGTTTCGGCGCGGCGCTGGTTGTCTTCGCACATCTGGTGCTTGACGGGGGCGAGAGCTTCGCGGAGGGCGGCGTTGTAGCGGGCGCGGTCGGCGGAGGAGCCTACGGAGTTGAGGGCGAGACGCCAGTCTCTGGATGCCGAGCTCGTCGAGGAAGGTGGCGAGCATCTCGAGGACTTCGGCGTCGCGGAGGGGGCTGTCGGAGCCGGAGGAGGTGGGGCCGAGGACTTCGGCGCCGATCTGCCAGAACTGGCGGTAGCGGCCGCGCTGGGGGCGCTCGCGGCGGAACTGCGGGCCGATGTAGAAGAGCTTCTGGAGCTGGCCGGTGTCGCCTAGTTTGTGCTCGATGTAGGCGCGGACTACGCCGGCGGTGTTTTCGGGGCGGAGGGTGAGGGATTGGCCTTTGTCGCTCTCGGCGCGGGCGCGGTCTTCCCAGGTGTACATCTCTTTGGAGACGATGTCGGTTTCTTCGCCTACGCCGCGGGCGAAGAGTTCGGTGGATTCGAAGATGGGGGTGCGGATTTCGCCGAAGCCGTAGCGGGCGAAGACGGCGCGGGCGGTGGCTTCGACGTGGTTCCAGAGCGCGGTCTCGGGCGGGAGGAGGTCCCGGGTGCCGCGTACTGCTTTCAAAATTGCCATTGATTTAAGTGTAGCGAAGATGACGCGGATTTATTTGCCGGAGGTTTCTTTGAGGTAGATGGCGGTGTAGTCGAGGTAGTTTGTGGCGTATTTGAGGATGAGGGCGCGGTCTTCGTCGCCGAGGGTGCGGCGGATCTTTCCGGGAACGCCGGCGACGAGCGAGTTTGGGGGGATGATGGTCTGCTCGGGGATGACGGCGCCTGCGGCGATGATGGAGCCTTCGCCGATGCGAGCGTTGTTGAGGATGGTTGCGCCGATGCCGACGAGAACGGCGTCTTCCAGGACGCAGCCGTGGACGGTGGCATTGTGACCGATGGTGACCAGCTCGCCGACGATGACCGGATAGAGGTAGCGCATGCCGTGCAATACTGCACAGTCTTGCACATTGCTCTTTGCGCCGATGCGGATGGAGTTAACATCGCCGCGCACGACAGCGTTCATCCAGACGCTGGCTTGTTCGCCGAGAACGACGTCGCCGATGATCTGTGCGGAGGGATCGACGTAGCAGCTCGTTGGAATGACTGGGGTTATTCCCTGATAGGAACGGATCATAAGCAGATTTTACGCGGAAGCATTTGGTTGGCACAACAGCGATGGGATTTTGCGCTCCGCTTGGCACGTGAATTACGATACAAATTTGCAATTGGGTTGCCAAATTTGGCGTATTCTTGATAGGTATCCCCATTGGGAATGTTTGGAGGTGTATTTTTCTTGGCAGAGGTTCGAGTACAAGAAGGCGAACCCCTTGAGAATGCCCTGCGGCGCTTTAAGCGCAAGGTGCAGACAGAAGACATTATCAAGGAAGTCAAGCGTCATTCTTTTTATCTGAAGCCCGGTGAAAAGAAGCGCGTGAAGGAAGCGCTTGCACGTAAGCGCAATCGCAAGAAGGTCCGTAAGGAGCAGGACTAGTTTCGAAGCTCCGTAACCATGGCAGGCCGTCTCTCCTCTTCCGAAGAGTTTGAAGAGACGGCCGCCTGAACCGCCATAGAGATGGACTCCCGCCATCGCGTGGCACCCGGCAGAGAGAGCCGTGTCCGATACGGGCTCACATTGACCGGCAAACGATCGAAGCGTTCACACGCATTCGCAGTCGGGCCCCTTTCACAATCCGAGAGAAGTAGTAGCGATTCTTAAATAAAAGGTTGACCGCTCAGCGGCGCCGTCTCAATCAGGGCCCCCTGGGTATTCTTCCTTTTTCCGTAAACGGGAGAAGCGGTATGGAATTTGTCGATCGGCTCTTAACCTGCGCAGATTGTGGTGGTGAGTTTATCTTCACCGCCGGGGAACAACTCTTTTTCTTCGACAAGCAGTTCAAGAACGACCCAAAGCGCTGCAAGCCGTGTAAGTCCAAGCGGTCGGGTGCGGCTCTGAAGCCGGGTGCGGGTCCTGCGGCGGCTGGGTTATCGCGGACGGAGACGCGCACGGAATGTTCGGCGTGCGGCATTGAGACGACGGTGCCGTTCAAGCCGACGCAGGGGCGTCCGGTGCTTTGCCGGCAGTGCTTCCAGAGCAAGCGCGCGCCAACTACGGGTGCTCTTGTGACTGCGGCGGCTACGGCAGAGATGGTTGCCAAGGCGGGTGGCGAGCATGCTTCGGTGAGCGCTGAACTGTTGTCTGCAGCGCAGGCTCCGCAGGCCTAGGGTTCTCCGCTGGACCGTCTTCCCTCACAGTAGGATGTGAGTGAGGACAGCTATGTATCCAGGCGATGGCTCTGGTTTGCATCCACAACTTCAGTCTGAAGACGCCTCTGAGCTGGTCCGTGCGCGGACGCAGGTTGGGGATTTTGAGCTTACCGTTTGCACCGATGGAACGTACAAGCTGGACGGCGGCGCCATGTTTGGCGTGGTGCCGAAGCCGCTGTGGGAGAAGCGGGCGCCGGCGGATGAGCAGAATCGGATTGTGCTTGGCTTGAATACCGTGGTGGTGCGGACGGGGAAGCAGACGGTGCTGATCGAGACGGGTGTCGGCAACAAGCAGACGGCGAAGATGCGTGAGATCCAGGGAAACCAGGAGCTCCTGCCACGGTCGCTCGCTGCGGCCGGGATTCGTCCGGAGGAGGTGGATGTTGTGATAAACACGCATCTGCACTTCGACCATTGCGGATGGAACACGACGCTGCATGCGGATGGTTCGGTGACGCCGACGTTTCCGAATGCGCGGTACTTTGCGCATCGCGGCGAGGTGGAGCATGGGCGGCTGCAACTGGACCGCGACCGCGTGAGCTATCTTTCGCCGAACTACGAGCCGCTGATTGAGTCAGGGCAGATGACTTTGCTCGATACGGATGGAATCCGGTCGAATCCTGAGATTTGTCCCGGGATCAGCGTCGAGGTTTTTCCGGGGCACACGGCGCAGTTGATGGCCGTGCATATTGAATCGCGGGCGACAGGTGGTGCGGTGGAACATGCCTGCTATATTTCGGACCTGATTCCGACGAGCGCGCACCTGGAGCCGACGTGGGTGATGGGGTATGACCTCGATCCGGTGGAGTGTATTGCGCAGCGGAAGAGGTTTTATCAGCGGGCGATTCCTGAGGGCTGGTTGGTTCTGTTTACACACGATCACGAGCGGCCTATGGCTCGGATCGGGTTGAATGAGAAGGGTCGGCCGGTGGTGGTTTCTTAGTGTCGGACGGGCGCTGGTGGCGCCGGGGTCGCCGCTGGATGTAAAGTGACGGTATTGAGTTCGGCTGCCATCGCAGTCCGTTTAACGATCTCGTCACACAACGTTTAGCCGATTTCGTCAAACAACATTGAAAGGGGTCCCTCCCATGGCAGATGGTCCCAAGACTACGTTTTCCCGTCGCGGATTTCTGAAGGGTGCGGGCGTTACTGCCGCTACTACGGTCATTGAGTCAGCAAATGCGCTGGCCCGTGAGGCGAAGGATGCGATGCATCATGACCGGACTGTGGGTCCGGACGCGGTTACGGTGAAGCTGGACGTGAATGGGCAAGTACATTCGGTGACGATTGAGCCGCGCTATACGCTGGCCGAGACGCTGCGCGACAATTTGAGCCTGACCGGAACGAAGGTAGTCTGCGACCGTGGCTCCTGCTCGGCGTGCACGGTGTGGATCGACAAGACTCCGGCGCTGGCGTGCATGACGCTGGCTATCGATACGGTGGGTCGGCAGATTACGACGATTGAAGGGTTGTCGCATGGCGACACGATGCATGCGGTGCAGGCGGCGTTTGTAAAACATGATGCGATGCAGTGTGGTTTCTGCACGCCGGGCATGGTGATGAGTTGTGCGGCGCTGCTGGAGCGCAATCCGAATCCGAACCTGGATGACGTGAAGCATGCGGTGAGCGGGAATCTATGCCGCTGCGGAACGTATCCGAAGGTCTTCGCGGCGACGCTGGATGTCGCGCAACAACGAAAACAGACGGCCGGGCTGGTGACGGTCGTGACTGGAAGGGAGGCCTAGGATGGCGATCGAGCAGGCTACAGCCGGTCAAACAACAGCAACGCCAGATGCCACCAAGCGCACAGAGAAACTTGTGTGGGGCATTCCTCAAAACGGGTTGCAGACCAAGGAGCGCGAGGTTCCGAGGGATGAACCGCCGCCGCTGGGTCCGAACTCGGAGCTGATGTACATCGGCAAGCCGACGCAGCGATACGACGGGCCTGCGAAGGCGATGGGCAAGGGGAAGTACACGGCCGACATCAATCTGCCGGGCATGCTGTATGCGCGGATGGTCGATGCGTCGATTCCCCATGGCAAGATCGTTTCGATCGATACAAGCGAAGCAGAGAAGGTGCCGGGGGTTCGTGCCGTTCATGTGATTGAGCACGTGTATGGCGTTGCGGAACTTCGCGATCCTAGCCTGGAGACGCCGTCGCGGTATCCGGTGATTCGTTATGCGGGGCAACCGATTGCGGGCGTTGCCGCGATCTCGCAGCAGATCGCAAATGATGCGGCGCAACTGGTGAAGGTGCAGTACGACACGATGCCGTTTGTCGTCGATCGCGGGGATGCTCGTGCGGATGATGCTCCGAAGGTCTTTCCGGGCGCGGCTGATGAAGGCGGCAGCGCGGGCGGTGGCGGCGGACCGAAGGGCGTTCCGCAGGTGGGGAATGTTCATGGGCCGCAGCAGAAGAAGATTGGCGATATCGAAAAGGGTTTTTCTGAAGCGGACGTAACGGTTGAGGGTGAGTACTTCACCGAGGTTCAGACGCACTCTGCGCTGGAGACGCATGGTTTTGTTGTGGACTGGAAGCCGGACGAAGTGACGGTTTATGCGTCGACGCAGGGCACGTCGAGCGTTCGCAATGAGTTTGCGGATGTGTTCAAGCTGCCGAAGAATAAGGTTCGCGTGATCACGGAGTATATGGGCGGCGGATTTGGCGCGAAGTTTGGCGCGGGCAATGAGGGCGTGGTGGCGGCGAATCTGTCGCGCAAGGCGAATGCACCGGTGAAGCTGATGCTGGACCGGAAGCAGGAGCACATCGTCTGCAATCGGCCTGATTCGCACCAGAAGTTGAAGATAGGCGCGAAGCATGATGGGACGCTGACTGCGATTTCGCTGACGAGTTACGGCACGGCGGGTGTGGGTACTGGAGCGGGGACCGCGGGACCTGCGACCAATATGTATAAGTGTCCGAACCTGCTGACGGAGGAGTACGACGTCTTTATCAATGCAGGGCCGGGTGCGGCGTTTCGTGCGCCGGGGCATCCGCAGGGGTGCTTCGCGTTCGAACAGACGATCGACGATCTGGCGGATAAGTTGAAGATGGACCCGATGGTGCTGCGCGAGAAGATCGATGAGAATCCGGCGCGCAAGGTGGAGCGGCAGGTGATTCTTGAACGCACGAACTGGAAGAATCGCAGGCCTGCGGGCTCCGACACTGGGCCGATCAAACGCGGCATGGGGATCGCGCAGTCGGTGTGGTACCGGTTTGTGAGCATGGATTCTTCGTGCGAGGTGCGTGTATCGAAGGATGGTTCGGTGGAGTTGATGTCAGCGGTGCAGGATCTGGGAACGGGTACGAAGACGATGCTTGCGATTGTGGTTGCGGAAGAGTTTGGGATTCCTCCGGCGAGCATTGGGATTCGGATTGGGGATACACGCTTTCCGATCGGACCTGATTCGGGAGGAAGCGTGACGGCGGGATCGATTACCCCGGCGGTGCGAAATGCGGCTTACCAGGCGAAGCAGAAGCTGTTTGCTGCAGTTGCTCCGGGAATGGGAACGACGGCGGATAATCTTGCGGTGCAGAAGGGACGCATCGTTTTTAGAAATGATCCTTCGAAGTCTTTCACGCTGAAACAGGTGACTGCGAAGATGCCGATGGGCGAGATCTCGGCGCAGGCAACTCGGGTAGCGGAGTATTCGAAAGAGCGGATTACCTATGGCGGCGTGGATTATGTCGAGCTTGCGGTCGATACGGAGACGGGGCGCGTGCATGTGGAGAAGGTCTTCGGCGCGCACGACTGCGGACGGCCGATTAATCCGCTGGGCGTGATCAGCCAAATCAACGGCGGGATGTTGCAGGGGATTTCGTATGCGCTGTTTGAGCAGCGGATTATGGATCGCAATGCGGGTTACATGCTGAACGCGAATCTGGAGAACTACAAGATTCTGGGCGCGCGTGAGGTTCCGGAGATCGAGGTTGTTCTGGTCGAGAACTACATTGCGCAGAGCTCGACGGATGCGGCGGGGATTGGTGAGTCGGCGGGAATTATTACGCTGGCAGCAGCGATTGGGAATGCTTTCTATAACGCGACTGGAGTGAGGATGCGAAGGATTCCGATGACTCCCGCGAATGTACTCAGTGCGCTGGGAAAGGTGCAGGAGGTGCGGGCATGAACAAGTTTGCGTATGTGGATTGCGTGACGGTGGACGAGGCGCTGGGGCAGTTGAGCGATGGCGCAACCGTGAAGGCAGGCGGGATCGATCTGCTGGACCTGATGAAGGATGGGATTGTTACGCCGCCGAAGCTGGTGAATATTCGCAACGTGAGCAGCCTTCACGGGATTACGGTTGGGGCGGATGGTCTGCACCTTGGGCCGCTGTCGACGCTGAGCGAGATTGCGGCGCATCCGGCGATTCAGAAGAGCTATACGGCTCTGTCGGATGCAGCGGGGCATGCGGCTACTCCGCAGGTGCGGAATATGGCGACACTGGGCGGGAATATTATGCAGAGGCCACGATGCTGGTATTTCAGGTCGAGCGACTTCGACTGCAAGAAGAAGGGTGGGACAAGCGACGAGTGCCATGCGCATGATGGGGAGAACCAGTATCACGCGATTATGAACAACGAGACTTGCGCGATGGTGCACCCGTCGTCGACCGCGGTGCCGCTGCTGGCTATGAATGCGCAGGTGGAGTTGACGTCGAAGCGTGGCAAGCGGATGGTCGCGATGAGCGAGTTCTATGTGCCGCCGGAGAAGAGCGTGATTAATGAGACGGTGGTGCAGCCGGGGGAGTTGATTACGAGTGTGTTTGTGCCGGCGCCGGAGGCGGGGACGCGGTCGGCGTATCAGAAGTATGGAGAGAAAGAGAGTTTTGACTGGCCGCTTGCGGACGCGGGAGTGGTGCTGGTGATGGATGGGACGCGATGCAAGAAGGCGTGGATTGTGATGGGTGTTGCGGCTCCGACGCCGATTCGCTCGACTGCGGCAGAGGCGGTGCTGACCGGCAAGACGATTGATGAGGCGACGGCTCGTGCGGCGGCGAGGGCGGCGATGCAGGGTGCGACACCGCTCTCTCAGAATGGGTTTAAGACGCAACTCTTCCAGACTGCAATCTATCGGACTGTGTTGCTGGCAGCCGGTCAGATGCAGCGCGATCCAAGTGCTATTGGATAAGGAGATACGATATGACGACGACTCTGGTGCAGCTTCGTTGCGCTTCCCTTCGTAGCAAGTCTTCTTACGCTGCGTACGGCGATTTTAGTGAGGAGCATGCCGAGCTGATGGGAGCGACGGCTACTTACTGGTGCCTGAAGACAATGGGCAAGGCGGGGCCGGATAACCACTACGTCCATGGTTCGATCTGCCGAGAGGGGCGATCATGCTGGGAGGGATGTGACGATGGCGGTGAGAATTAGCGGTTGATCGCTGGTTGATTCGTGGCTACTGGTCGACGGGGGTCCAGCTGCTGTCGGGATTGTATGCGGTTATTTTTTTCGCTTCGTTTTCCGTGTCGTCGCCGAGATCTTTTTGATAGATGACGCCGTCTTTGCCGACGAGGAACGTCATGATGCCACCGGCTCCATAGTTCGCCGGATAGGCGAGAAGGGCGAAGCCGCCGGATAACTTTCCATTTTCCAGATAGCTCTTCGCACCGACGGGCGCGTCGGGTCCCTGAGCTTTTAGGAGCTTGTAGAGGTAGCCGTGATAGGGCTCGTCTGCGGCACTGGTGGTGTAACCTTCCGCTTCGGAGGCAGCGATGGCGGGGCCGAGTGGGCTTGGCTTTTTCCCCGCTGCGACGGGCCAGTAAAGGCCGTCCTGTTTGCCGGGAGTGCTGGAGAGTTTTTGAGCGTAGATGCCGGCGGGGAGGCCATCGTGTCCGCGTGCGGCGTATTCTTTCTGCGCGCGATAGTAGCCTTCACAGACGGCGATAGCGCCGAGTTCATTTTGGCCGATGCGGCGGTTGAGGATTTCTTCGCGGCCACGACTGGAGTCGAAGTACCAGACAAGTCCGTCGCGCACGATGGGAATGGGCAGAGGCCAGTTGGATGTTCCGACTACGAGGGTTCTGTAGCCGGGAGATTCGGTGACGAGGGAGTGCTTTGCGTCGTACATCTTGACCATGTTGTCGCGAGATTTTTTGTCTGCGATCGGGTCTCCGGAGTCGATAAGGTCCTTACTGTCGGGGCCTAGTATGGCAAGGAGTTGGGTTTGATCTCCTGAGCGAATGGCGGCGATCAGTGCGGTCGCGGCTTCACTCGACTTCGCGAAGGTCTTCTGGCCGGGGGCGGCCTGCGCGGCGAGCGGCAGGGTTACGGCGAGCGTGAGCGACAGGATGGAGATATTTCGAAAGAGTCGCGTGATCATCGTGGTTTTCTCCCGGCGGAGCTGGCCGCACCGCGCTGACTCGCTGAGCGTGCGCTTTGCCCGTTGCCACCACTTTGAAAGGCAGACGCCTGGCGGGTTTGGGGTGCGGGCCTAGCTTGAGGCGTAGGCCGAGCTTGCGGTGCGGGACGATTCTGAGGTGCGGGCCGGGTTTGCGGTGCAGGCCGATTTGCAGGCTGAGTCGCTGGTTTGGAATATCCACGATCCGGCTGCACGGCGGGGCGAGTGGTGGCGCCGTTGTTTGGGCGGGTCCCACCGTTGTAACCGTTTCCGGGGCGGGTCGCAGGCAACGTCGTGGGCGGCTTGTTGTATCCGCCGCCTGGAGGACGGTTGTTGCCCGGGTTAGCGGGGAGGGTTGTAGGAGGTTTGTTGTATCCGCCCCCTGGGCGATTGTTGCCTCCACCGTTGTTTGGTGGCCGGTTGTTGTTGCCGCCTCCGTTGTACGGGGGACGATTGTTGCCGCCGCCGTTATTCGGTGGGCGATACCCGCCGCCGTTGGGCGGACGATAGTTGTTGTAGTAGTTGGTGTTTCTGTAGTGAGAGACATGCGGCGGATAATTTGGCGGCGGCCTGTACCCGTAGGCGGGACGATAATAGGGCGTGTAGATGGGGCGATATGCGTAGTGGGCGGGATACCAGGGCCTGCCGCCGTAGTAGACGCCGCCATAGCCCCATCGCGGGTAGTAATAGTTGTTGCTCGCGAAGATAGCGCCAACGGCGATTCCGAGACCGAACGAGATGACGGACGCGGTTACGACAGCGCCGGTGGATGGGGGAGCTACGTAAACCGTCTCAGGGTTGTACTGGGGGACGTAGATCACCTGCGGATTTGCGGGCTGGATGACGATGACCTGCTTGCCGTTGTCCTGCTGTGTCACGACTTGTTGCTGCGCGCTGGATTTGAGGTTGCCGTACTGCACGGCCTGGGCTCGCAGTCTCTGAATGGAAGCGAGCACTGCGGCCTGATCTGCCTTGAACGCTGCGCCAACTTGCTGGGTCCAATCGAGTTCAGAGCACATGAGGTCGACGACGTCTGGGAAATGGAAGAGCGCGGTCATGGCGGCGCCGAACCCGGCTTTTTTCGCCGCGGCATCGAGCGCGGCACCTTCGAGCGATTTGTTCTCGAGGAGCCAGTTGCCGCCGTCTAATACTTCCTGGGTGTCGAGTGATGCTGCGAGCACCTGCATGAGGAGGGCGTCCGGATAGAGTGCGATCGGGGCCAGCAGATGATCGAGTGTTGCCGGAGATGTATCGACCGGGGCAGCAGGCGCGGCGGGCGGAGGCGCGGCCTGGGCTCTACTCTGCACATCGAACACAAAGCACAGAATGAGGACCCAGACAGTGAGGAGTTCGAACCGCTTCCATGCGGATAGCCGATTTGTTTGTGTCACTTGCCCTCCCCGCGCATGCCGGCCCATCGATTGCGAGCGATGCGGCAAGTCAATAATCTATCTTGCTTTGGTAATCATGCGTAACTAGTAGAACTTACAGTTGGAGAATCCTAACACTTGCGGGGTGTTCTGCTTGCATCGGCTGAGTGATACGGTGTTCCATCGGCGAGCGGGTATTGTTGCCAATGCATCTCTTGCCTTCCGTGTGTTCGGGGTTCTGCATCGAAGTGAGAGGAACGGTAGATCTCCCGACGTTGCATGAAGCCTGGCGGAATTGACCAATTGGGCCTTGAGGGTGGTGGAACGTGTTGCAGCAGACTCGCGAAAAGCTGAAGGGCACAGATAACAATTTGCTGACGGGGATTCTCGTCATGGCGGTGTTGTACTTTGCTCGCGAGGTGTTCATTCCGCTGGCATTGGCGGGGCTGCTGGCATTTCTGCTGGCACCGGCGGCGACTCGGCTGGAACGATGGGGGATGAGGCGAACTCCTGCGGCGCTGATGGTGATTTTGCTGTCTCTTGCGGGAGTAGGGGCTTTGGGTTGGGTGGTTCTGGGACAGGTCTACAGTCTTGCGATCGAGCTTCCTCAATACCAGCAGAATGTGACCGGGAAGATCGACGCGCTGCATTTGAACTCGACGGGGAAGTTGAGCAGCACGGTGGCGATGTTGTCGAGCGTCGGGAAACAGCTTACGAGCGGGGGCGCTGCGCCCACTCCGATCCTGTCGGTTGCTCCGCACTCGTCGATCGTCTCGCGCTAACTCGCCGGCCGCGGTGATTGAGAACAAGGATTCCAAGGCGACCCAGCCAGTGGCAGTAAGGGTGGAGGAACCGGAGGAGTCCATGCTGGCGGTGGCGGGACGTACGGTTACGCCGCTGGTGCATCCGCTGCTGACGACGTTCATTGTGGTGATCTTTCTTGTGTTCATGCTCGTTGGCCGGGAAGACCTTCGAGACCGGGGACTTCGGCTGGCAGGAAGCGGGCGGATGCACGTGACGACGACGGCGATCGAGGATGCGAGCCGACGCGTGAGCCGCTACCTCCGGATGCAGTTGGTTGTGAACGTGAGCTATGGGGTGGTGGTTGGGCTGCTGCTTTGGTGGATTGGGGTTCCGAATCCGGTGCTGTGGGGCGTGCTGACGTGTCTATTGCGCTTTGTGCCGTACATCGGAATCATGATGGCGGCGGCGGGGCCTCTGCTGCTTGCCATTGCGGTTTCGCCACAATGGGGCGAGCTGATATGGACGGTATTGATGTTCGTCGTGCTGGAGATTGTGACGGCGAATTTTGTTGAACCGACGCTCTACGGCGCATCAACCGGGATCTCTGCGATCGCGATTTTGATTGCGGCAATCTTCTGGACGCTTCTTTGGGGGCTGCCGGGGCTGCTGCTCTCGACGCCGCTCACGGTGTGTCTGATCGTTATCGGAAGGCAGGTTCCGCAGCTTCGCTATCTTGAGGTGCTGTTTGGTGAAGAGACGGTGCTGCCTGCGCCGGAGCGCTTCTATCAACGGATGGTTGCCTCGCATACCGGGGCGGCAACGACGATGATCGAAGAGATGTATAAAACCAAATCGAAGGAGGAGATCTTCGATTTGGTTTTGATTCCTACCTTATCGCTGCTGGAAGAAGCGCGGCACGCCGAGCAGATTACGGCTTCGCGTGCTGAGGAGATATTGCAGGGCGTGGAAGAGATCGCAGAGGATGTGACGAGCAGAAGAGCGGCTACGACGACTCAGGAATCAGAGGCTCGCAAAACGATTGGTGTGCGTGCCTGCGAGAGATTTTGCGGACGAGGTGGCGTGCCAGTTGGCGTTGCAGGTACTTACGGAGACGGCGTCGGTGCGGGTTGTGTCTGCTGAGTCTTCTACCGCAGACACGTTACAGATCCTGGAAGGAGAGCGGGCTGACATTATCTGCGTGGTGGGCATTCCGCCGCATGCGATACGGCACATACGCATGCGTTGTCACCAGATTCGTGCGCGATTTCCCGATGCAGTTGTAGTCGCGTGTGTTTTGAGTAAAGAATGCGATCTCTCGAACGTGCGGAGTCGGATACCAATCGAGGACGCGCAGCATGTGGTGTGCACGCTGCAATTGCTGAAAGAGTATATGTCGTCGCTGCTGCACCCGGAGGCGGTGACGATCGAGGCGCCGGTTGAGGCCAAGATCGATGCGGGGATCAAAGAGGAGCTCAACGAAGCAGCTCAAGAGATGCACCGGCTGGATCTGCTTGATGGGCCGCAGGAGGATGTTTTCGATCGGCTGGCGACAAGCCTGGCGCGATCGTTTGATGCGCCGATTGTGCTGATCACGACAGCAGATGGACAGAGGCACTTCTGGGAGGCCCAATGCGGACTGCCGGAGGAGAGCGTCGCGGCGACGGAGGCGGAACGAGATCTTTCGATATGCAGCAAGATCGATTTTGCTGAGTCGACGCTGGTCGTTCCAGATACCGCGGAAAATGAGGCGTTTGCTATTGATTCCTTTCTGACGGCTAACGGGATACGGTTTTACGCTGGGACACCATTGAAGAGGCACGACGGAGAAGTGATCGGATCGGTGTGCGTGCTGGACACGCGGCCACGACAGGTGACGGACCATCAAAAAGAGAATCTGATGTTTGTGGCTGACGCAGTGGTGACGGCGATTGAGTTGCACGTGGCTGCGGCGCCTAACGAGGCGGCGTTGGAACAGCAGGAGGCATGACGAGTCTTGCTAGATTGCCTTTGCCATCTCGGCAGGCTTTTTGGCGCCTTTGCGATCGAACTCACCCAGGAAGAGAGGCGAGATCAGGCTCGCGGCAATGAGGCGAGCCATTCCTTTGGCGCCTGCATCGCTAGGCGCGGGTGAAAGAAGCAAGGTGACGTCGTTGGCGGATTTTTCCAGGGCGCGGCGGCGGATGAGGTGACGAATTTCGTCGAGCATCAGTTGGGGGGCAGCGCGAAAGAGTGCTCCACCGAAGACGATGGCCTGGGGATTCAAGAGGTTGACGAGGTCGGAGCAGGCAGATCCGATGTGAGAGGCTGCTTCGTGAAGAGCGCGGTAGGCGAGGCTGTCATTCTGTTCCGCTGCAGTCGCGATCATTTCAACCGTGATTTTGGTGATGTCTCGATCGACCATGTCGATGAGCTTGGATGCGACGCCCTTTTCGATGGCGAGTTGGACTGAATGGATGACGGTGGCGCAGGATGCCAGCGCTTCAAGGCAGCCGTTGCTTCCGCAGCAACAGAGCGGGCCGTCTTCGTCGACTGTCATGTGGCCGAACTCTCCGGCGCTGCCATTGAACCCGCGATAGATCTGGCCGTCGATGAAGATGGCTGAGCCTATGCCCATGCCGACGTCGACGTAGACAAAGTCCTTGAGCCCGCGGCCGGCACCGAAGCATTTTTCGTAGGTGGCCACTGCTCTGACGCTGTCGTCGAGCAGACAGGTGACGCCGAATTCATCTTCGACGATGGTCTTGAGCGGGACATTCTTCCATTGGTGCATCCATCCGGGACGGGGATAGGAGAGGACGAGGCCGCGATCGACGTCGATGACTCCGGAGAATGCGATTCCGATGCCCAGGACATCCTCCATCGGGACATGCGCGGCTGCGACCGTCTTCCTGACCACGGCGAAGGTGCGATCGAGGACGAACTCCTTGCCTTTGGACATCTGAGTTTCGACTTCGCTGCTGGCCAGAACGGTGCCGTTCAGATCGGTGACCACGACGCGGAGGTTATAGGTGCCCAGATCGATTCCAACGACGTAACCCAGGTCGCTGCGGAGACTAAGTCCGATCCGCTTACGTCCAACTGATGTGGCCAAGGCTACGCCTTCGACCAGGAGGTTACGGGCAAGAAGTGAATTGACGATGCCGGTGATGGCAGCGGTACTGAGCCGCGATTTTTCAGAGAGCTCTACCCGTGAGATCGATGGCGCAGCCTGAATCAGCTGGAAGATAGCCAACTCCGTTTGCGAGGATTTCCGGACCGGTGCGACCTGTATTGGCGATTTGACGGATCGAGACATATGGATCGAATCCCATAATAGACGCAAATAAACTATTTTTGCTCAGCAATGAGCGTTTTGGCGTCTCAAAGGTTGTGTTTCTGAAGTTGACGATCAGGTGCGAAAAGTCTACAAAGGCTGGGAAGTTGAGGTGACGGGTTCTTGCGCGGTGTATCCCAGAAAGCGTCGACAAGTCTTCTCGAGAGCAGCCGAGGGCCCGCTGAACCGGTGCGTCCGATTCGGGATCGTCCCTTGGCGGATGAGTTTCCCGGCGCTCACTCGATGGATGAGGAAGAGATTGAGGCTGCGGTCAGGGTTCTAAGAAGCAGATCTCTGTTTCGGTACTACGGAATTGATCCGCAAAATGAGGTCGCAGCATTCGAAGAGGAGTTTGCGCGCTATCTTCAAGTGAACCATGCGGTTGCAGTCAGCAGCGGGACGGGGGCGCTCCATACTGCACTCTCCGCGCTGAAAGTTGGACCGGGCCAGGAAGTAATTATTCCTGCATTTATGTGGGTGTCGGTGGTCGCAGCGGTTGTGAATCATGGCGCGATTCCTGTGCTTGCCGACATCGACGAGACCTTTTGCCTTGACCCGGCTGATGTGCGACGCAAGATTACGCCGCGGACTGCAGGAATTATTGCGGTTCATATGTGCGGGTCGCCTGCGGATGTGGTTTCGATTCTGGGTATCGCGCGGGAACATGGACTTTTTCTTCTTGAAGACTGCGCCCAATGCGTGGGTGGATCGATTAATGGCAAGAAGGTGGGGAGCTTCGGCGACATTGCCATCTTCAGTTTCCAGGTAAATAAGAATATGAGTTCGGGCGAGGCCGGTGCCGTAGCAACAAATGACCATCGGCTCTACCGAAGGGCAATTGCCTGCCACGATTGCGGATATGCCCGAGATCTATCCGGCTCGCTTCTGCTGGAAGAAGAAGAGTCGTTGACGTGGGGCTGGGGGACTCGCATGGACGAACTCCGCGCCGCCGTTTTGCGGGTGCAGCTGAGAAAGCTGGACGGAACGATTGCTCGAATGCGACGGAGCAAGACGCGGATACGTAGATTTCTCGAGGGCCAGCCGGGGGTTTTTCTGCGCCGACTGGTGGACCCCGGAGGCGATACAAGCTGCTTTCTGATCACGATGTATAAGGATGCCGAGTCCGCGAGGACAGTCAACGAGCGATTGCGCCATCATTTATCTGCGGTTCTTCGCCTGAGACGAGCAACGTGATTCTTGCTGACTATGGACTGCACATCTATTTCAATATCAAGGCGTTGCAGAAGAAGCTGGGACGAGACTCCGCCGGAACGCCGTGGACGCTCGAGAAGAATAGGGATTCCGTTTACGATTATGGACGAGGGGCGTGCCCGGTTGCGGACGATCTGTTTGAGCGAAGCCAATTGCTCGCTATTCCCTCCTGCCTGACGACAGGGGACGAAGATCAGATCATTGAAGCGTTTCAAGATGCATTGAGTCTGATTTGACGCTGGGCCCCTCAAAGGTGATTTATCGTCTTGCTGCGAATCGAAAGAAGTCCCGAATCGGGACATTCCCCGCCTATTTAGTTTATTAATCTCACAAATAAATAAGATAATGGATAATTTTCGCTAGATTTATTTCACTTATGTATGAAAGAATGGCTCGCTTGGTAGTGGTGTGTCCACGAAAGTGACATGCCGTTGCAGTGTGTTTGAATGCTAATCGCTGAGCGTGGCAGGACTGCAGGAGAGATTAATGATGGCTAAACGCAGGAGAATCGGTATGGGCCTGGTTGGGCCCGGCTTCGTCGCCGCCCATCATCTGGATGCTGTGCGTCGGTTAGGCGACGTCGACGTAATTGCCATTGCGGCCTCAAGCCAGGCTGCCGGAGACAGGAAGGCTGCGGAGCTGCATGTCGATAAGGCTTACGGTTCCTACCAGGAGTTAGTCGACGATCCGCGCATCGAAGTGGTGCATAACACCACTCCGAACTATTTGCACCTTGATGTGAGCATGGCTGCGATCAAGGCGGGCAAGCATGTGATCTCCGACAAGCCTCTGGCGATGACATTGGCAGAGTGCACCAAGTTGCGTGATGCTGCCGAAGCTGCAGGAGTGGTCAATGTAGTGACGTTCAATTATCGGGGCAATCCGCTGGTGCAGCAGGCTCGCCTGATGACGAAAAGCAACGAAATCGGCGAGCTCTTTTTTGTTCACGGACGATATCTGCAGGATTGGATGGCAGACGATCACGTTTATTCGTGGAGATCGGATCCCAAGAAGGGCGGGACAAGTTCCGCACTGGCGGACATTGGTTCTCACTGGTGCGATCTTGCGCAGTATTTATCCGGGCTGAAGATCGTTGCCGTTCTCGCAGAGATGACGACCGTTGTGAAGACTCGCTATGCGTCGCTCGTCCCACAAGAAGCTTTCAGCGGTAAAGAGGTTCAGGCGGCGAACCCAGTGACGATCACAGCAGAAGATCTTGCGAGCGTTCTATTGCGCTTTGACAATGGCGCGAAGGGCTCTCTGTCGGTGGGGCAAGTGACCGCCGGACATAATAACGACCTGGAGATTGAGCTGAACGGTCGCACTGGGTCGCTGCTATGGAATCAGGAGAGACAGAACGAGCTGTGGATTGGCCGTCACGGCCGCAACAATTCTTTTGTGGCGAAAGATTCTCTGCAGTTGCTGGAGGGCTCGCGGCGGTATGCTCATTTGCCGGCAGGTCACCAGGAGGGGTGGTCTGATGGGTTTCGCAACGTGATCGACGATGCCTATGCGTGGATTCGCGCGGATGGGGATCCTGAGGCGAAGCCGGCCACGATCTGCACATTTGCCGAGGCATGCCAGATATGCGCAGTGATTGAAGCGATGCTGCGCAGCCATCAAGCGGGTGGAGTGTGGGAGGCGGTTACAGAGAGTGAGTCGCCGAATCGGGAGATGCAGACGGCGTTGCGCGGAGAGCGAGCTACGGTCTGAATAGGTCGTACGATGGATCCGACTAACTCTTGAGATTGAGGCCGTGATGAAGCGACAGATGAAGGTAAGGCTCGGCACCATGATGTTCCTGCAGTACTTCGTTTGGGCTGCATGGTATGTCACGCTGGGCACGTGGCTTTCGGGTTCGCTGCGGCTTTCGGGGCAACAGATTGGATGGGCAGCGGGAACGACGGCGGTGGGCGCGATTGTCGCGCCGTTCTTTGTCGGGCTGATCGCTGACAAGCTGTTTGCGACGCAGCGGATTCTTGCTTTGCTTCACGTTGTTGGCGCACTGCTGCTGTTCCTCGCGTCGCGACAGTCGACCTTCGTTCCTCTCTATGCGCTGCTGCTGCTTTACTGCGTCTGCTTTATGCCGACGCTGGCGCTGACCAATTCACTCGCATTTCGCCAGATGAACGATCCGAAGGAGGAGTTTGGCCCGATACGGGTTTTGGGAACAGGCGGCTGGATTGTTGCGGGTTTGCTTGTTGGATTTCTGAAGCTGGAGTCGACGAACGTTCCGATTCAACTTGCGGCGGTCTCTTCTTTATTGATGGGACTGTATTGTCTGACGTTGCCGGATACGCCGCCGCTCGGCAAGGAGGTGAAGTTTGGCATTGCCTCAATCTTTCCGCGTGAAGCGGTGCAACTGCTGACGGAACGCTCGATGGCGATCTTTGCGATTGCGTCGCTGCTCATCTGCATTCCGCTGCAGTTTTACTATGCCTTCACCAATTTGTTTCTGAATGAGACGGGAGTACAGAACGCGGCAGGAAAGATGACTGGGGGGCAGATGTCGGAGCTGTTCTTCATGCTTCTGATTCCGTGGTTTTTTCGGAGACTCGGCGTGAAGTACATGCTGGTTGCGGGTATGCTCGCGTGGTCGGTGCGATATGTTTTGTTTGCGCTTGGTGGGACGGGCCAGCACATGTGGATGTTGTGGGGTGGAATTCTGCTGCATGGAGTTTGCTATGACTTCTTCTTCGTGACGGGACAGATCTATATCGACCGTAAGGCTCCGGAGGCTTTGCGCGCGGCTGCGCAGGGTCTGATTACTCTGATCACTTATGGGCTTGGGATGTTTGCAGGGTCGTGGCTGTCTGGCGCGGTCGTAGATCGTTACGCGTACACGATGGCGTCGGGTGCGACGGGTCATCAGTGGCGCACGATATGGCTGTTTGCATCTGCGTTTTCTGGAGTTGTGCTGCTTCTATTCCTGTTTACTTTTTCGGACAGAGAAGTTGAATCGGCGGCACGGCCTGGTGCGAGAGAGAGCTTGCCAGTGGAAGTTCCGCTCGCGTAGAGGCGCGTGGAGGTTTGTTGAATGAAAGCGGGAGAGGCGATGATGAAGCAGCGTTTCGCTACAGTCTGGGCAGTGATTGCGGGTGTTCTGCTTTGGGGATCGACTGCCTATGCGGCCACGGACCATATCCGCGTTTTGCTGCTGGATGGGGAGAGCGCGGGGCCATATCACAACTGGCAGATGACGACTCCGATACTGAAGAAGGAGCTCGAGGAGACTGGGATGTTCGAGGTTACAGTTGCGACTGCTCCTCATGCTGACGGCGACTTCAGCAACTTTAAGCCGAAGTTCGGAGACTACCAGGTTGTTGTGTCGAACCTGGACTCGGTGGATTGGCCGAGCGATTTGCGAACTCAGTTTGAAGAGTATGTGCGTGATGGCGGCGGTTTCGTGATTGTTCACGCGGCGGATAATGCGTTTCCGAATTGGCCGGCTTATAACGAGATGGCGGGCATCGGGGGGTGGAGGGGCCGTACGGAGACGGCCGGACCTCGCTGGTATTTGAAGGATGGCAAGCTGGTGAAGGATACGACTCCGGGAAAAGCGGGGGCGCATGGGGCGCGGCTTCCCTTTCAGATAACGGTTCGGGAGCCGGAACATCCGATTATGAAAGGGCTGCCGCCGTTATGGATGCACGCTCCGGATGAGTTGTACGGGACACTTCGCGGGCCGGGGACAAACATGACGATTCTGGCGACAGCACACTCTGACCCGGAGAACAGGGGTACGGGAAACGATGAGCCTATGTTGATGGTGTTGAAGTTTGGAAAGGGCAGAGTGTTTCACACTACGATGGGCCACGATGCGGTTGCGCTTAGCTGTGTGGGGTTTATGACGACGTTCCAGCGCGGGACGGAGTGGGCGGCTACGGGAAAGGTGACGCAGAAGATTCCGCCGGGATTTCCAACTGTGAATACTGTGAGTTATCGCGTCGACATTGCCGAGATGGATCCGGAGTTCAGGAAGGGACAGACGAACGCTGTGACGCGACCTGCGGCTGTCGTACAACCGGCCGCTAAATAATATTCGCTTGGAGATTGAGGAAGGAGATTCGCATGAAGGTCGGTGTATTTACGGCTTTGCTATCGCAGATGCCGCTGCGGAATGTGTTGGAGAAGTTGAAAGGCCTCGACATCGACACGGTGGAGTTGGGAACGGGTAATTATCCGGGCGATGCGCATTGCAAGCTGTCGATGCTGCAGAATAAGTCGGCATTGGCCGAGTTCAAGAGAGCGCTGGCCGATAATGGCGCGAGTATCAGTGCATTGAGTTGCCATGGAAATCCGCTGCATCCGGACAAGGATCGGGCGAAGGCGGCGACTGAGGTGAGCCGTAAGACAATACTTCTTGCTGAAGAGTTGGGCGTGCCGGTGGTGGTGGATTTTTCGGGTTGTCCTGGGGACTCGCCGAAGGCTACGGCTCCGAATTGGGTTACGTGTCCGTGGCCGCCGGATTACCTCGATGTTTTGAAGTGGCAGTGGGATGAGGTCGTGACGCCATTCTGGCTGGAACATGCGGCGTTTGCGCGAGATCATGGGGTAAAGATTGCGGTGGAGATGCACCCGGGTTTTGTGGTTTACAGCCCAGAGACGATGCTTCGACTGCGGGCGATTACGGGACCGGTGGTTGGGTGCAACTACGATCCGAGCCATATGTTCTGGCAGGGGATCGATCCGATCGCAGCGATTCGCGTTTTGGGAGATGCGATTTTTCATGTTCATGCGAAGGACACCCAGATGTATGCAGCGAATCTGCCGAAGACGGGTGTGCTCGACACGAAGCCGTATACCGACGAGCGCAACCGAAGCTGGATCTTCCGTACGTGCGGGTACGGGCACGGCGCAGAGTGGTGGAAAGAGTTTGTCTCGACGCTGCGAATGATGGGCTATGACAATGTGCTTTCGATTGAACACGAGGACAGCCTGCTTTCACCGGAGGAGGGGTTGAGGAAGGCGGCGCAGTTCCTGAACGAGATTGTGATTAAGGAACAACCTGCGGCGGCCTGGTGGGTATGACCGCGGAGATAGCAAAGGAACACGCTATGCGACCGTAGGCATTTCGGGGAAGTGGATGGTTTTTGAGTGAAGGATTTTGTTCAATTTGCGAATATCTCTGGGTTCCATCGTTCAATAATGAAGTTTCTTTGCCGAAATCAAAGATTTTTCTTGCCAATTGTGCGTGTTTCGAACTAATTTGGTTGGTGCCAAACAGGAATGGCTTGCTCTGCCTTCGGTTCATAAGGACGTTGAGGGGCAAGGCAGCAGGTTTCTGAGTCATGCAGATGGGGTAACATATGGGTCCCTTTTCGTTGCGCAGACGGCGGTCGAATCATCCTCCCCTTCAGAACGAACCACATCGGCACGAAGTCTGGCCGAAGGAGAAATCAATGGCAGCTAATTGCCTCGCGTCCAAGCTCTCTATGTCCAGGCTCTCTTTAAAATTTCCAACTGCGGTAGCGATTGCAGGTCTGGGGATTGCGCTTACTTTGTCTCAGATTGCGAATGGACAAGCTGCCGCGAAGACGGCGCATGGAGGAGCAGAAAACGCTCCGCCTGCGGTGGAAGGTATTCCCATTCTTCCGATCGGCTCGCCGGCTCCGGACTTCAGTCTGCCGGGGATCGATGGGAAGACACATAGTCTGAAGGACTATGCCTCTAGCAAGGTGCTGGTTGTGATCTTTACCTGTAATCATTGCCCGGTCGCGCAGATGTACGAGAAGAGAATCAAACAACTCTACAACGACTATAAAAATCGTGGAGTCGCGGTGGTCGTGATTATGGGGAATGACCCGACTGCTGAAAAGTACAGCGAACTGGGTTTCACCGACGTTGGCGATTCCTTCGACGACATGAAGACCCGAGCTGCGTTTCGCTCTCTGCCGTATCCCTATCTTTATGACGGGGCGACGCAGGTGGTTGCGCACAAGTACGGTCCTACGGCAACGCCACACGCTTTCATCTTTGATGAGCAACGGGTCCTGCGCTATGAAGGGCGGATTGACAGCAATCAGCGTGAGCAACTTGCGACGAAGCACGAAACTCGGGATGCGATCGAAGCTTTGCTGGCCGGGAAGCCAGTGCTTGTGAAGGACACGCCGGCAGTTGGCTGCTCGACGAAATGGGCTTTCAAAGAGGCTACGGCGAAAGCCCAGGCTCTCGAAGACGATCAGAAGCCGGTGACAGTTGAGTTAGTGACGGCTGCGCAGCTGAAGACGCTGATGAAGAATCGCGGTACGGACAAGCTGCTGCTGGTGAATTTCTGGGCTACGTGGTGCGGTCCTTGCCTGGAGGAGTTTCCGGAGCTGCAGAAGATGGTTCGCATGTATGCAGAGCGTCAGGTGCAGATTGTAACCGTGAGTATCAACAGCCCTGACGAGAAGAAACTTGTGCTCGGATTTCTGCAGAAGCAACACGCGATCAATCGAAACCTGCTGTTTGATAGTAACGATGCGGCAGAGGCAGTCGCCGCTTTTGGCAACCCGATATGGAAGGGCGGCGTGCCGTTCACTGCGATCATTGGAACGGACGGGCAGCTACTGTATTCAACACAAGGCGGCATGAATCCTCTTGAGGTAAAGCGCGCTTTGTTGAAGTATCTGCCGGATGATCGGTACATCGGTCAGCAAGCGTATTGGAATAGCACTTTTTGATTGATCGGTGCCGCTTTGCCATGGAGAAGAGATTGAACATATTTACAAAGAAGTTCGGCCCTCTGATTTTGCGTCAACCTTTATTGAGCGTCGCCAAGTGTGCGGGAGTTCTTCTGGTTTCTGCGAGCATTCTGTGTGCGCAGACGCCGCAGCGGCCTCATATAATCGGGATCTCGCACATTGCTCTCTTCGCGCATGACTATGAAAAGTCGCGATCATTTTATGGCGATTTTCTAGGCTTCGAGGAGCCCTATGGACTGAAGAATCCGGACGGGTCTGCGATCATGACCTTCTTCAAGGTCAATGACCATCAGTACATTGAGCTGTACCCCGAGCAGACACCGAACTCTGACAGGCTGAGCCACATCTCGCTAGAGACCGACGATATCGAAGGGCTGAGACTCTACCTGAAATCGAAGGGCGTGGCGGTCCCGGATCAGGCACATACGGCGAGGATCGGAAATGTGAGCTTTGATGTAATCGATCCGGCTGGCCACAAGGTGGAGATGGTGCAGTACATGCCTGGTGGAAAGACAGTCGCGAACTACGGCAAATTCATGAGCGATACTCGCGTGTCGACGCACATGACGCATGTGGGTCTGATTGTTACGAAGTTGGATCCGGAGTACAAGTTCTATACGGAGATATTGGGGTTCAAGGAGACGTGGCGCGGTAGTTCTAACGGCACCGTTCTTTCCTGGGTTAATTTGAAAGTTCCGGATGGCGACGACTACGTTGAGTTCATGCTCTCGAAGGATGAGCCGGATGCGACTCGTCGAGGTGCCGCTCACCATCTCTGCCTGGTGGTTCCCGATGTCGCGGCTAGCGTGACGGCGCTGAAGGCGAAGCCGTACTTCAAGAACTACGATCGTCCGATTGAGGAGCATCTAGGCGTAAATCGCAAGCGACAGGCGAATCTGTATGACCCTGACGGGACACGGACGGAGTTGATGGAGCCGACGACGATTGATGGCAAGCCTACGCCACCGTCGACCGCGCCTCCACCGCAGTAGAGCGAATTCAAGGCGATCGTGGGACTGTAATCATCGCGCGGATGAGGAGCGTTGCATGGATGATGCGGCGAGGGATCTGAAGCGCAGAGCTTTTTTGAAAAACGCGGGCAGCGCTGCAAGTCTGTTTGCCGTATCTCGGCTCCCTGGCTTTGATCTCGCGGCTGAGGCTGCTGAGGTGCCAGTTCGAAGAGAGCCCGGTTTTGTACCGCTGTTTGATGGGGTCTCGCTGAAGGGCTGGACACGGCAGATTCGAGAGCCACTGCGGCCGGGGCTGGGAATATGGACAGTGCAGAACGGGATGATTGTCGGAGGGCAGGATGTGCCTACGATCGGATCCTATCTGGTTACGGATGAGACATTCTCGGATTTTGAACTGACGTTAGAGGCTCGTCCGGATTGGCGGGCGGACACGGGAGTTCTTGTGCGTACGAATGCGCAAGGCAATGTGGGTTCCAAAATTGTATTGACTACCGTCCGCATGGTGCGCTGGTTGGATACTACGGGAACAATCTGGGTGGATTTCACGCCTGCGACTATTGCTTCACGGGAAAACTGAATAGCGATGGAGAACTCGAGCGTCTGATTCCAGAGAAGCCTTCTGAACCTCTTGATGCGACGCACAATGTTCGGCTTGACTATGCGATACCGGCTGCGGGCTTCCTTGGTATCTGGAAGCTGCATGGGTGGAACCATTTTCGCATTCGCTCTGTCGGCGCGGTGCCGCGCTTGACTACGTGGATTAATGGAGTGAAGGTTGCAGAGCTTGATACTGCAAAGGTGAAGTCGCCAGACTGGGATCCGGGGAGCGTGGAGAGCCTGGTGGGCAGGGCGGGGCATATTGCTCTTGAGGTGCATAGCAATCGGCCAAGCGATTGGCTTGGAAAAGATCGCTGGGCACCGGGTGCGGTGTGCCGATGGCGAAATATTTCTATCAAAACGCTTTGAGCTTCTTGCTACGACGATGCATGGAGAAAATCGTAGGCAGCTTTTGCTGACGCCATCTGGGAGACTGGAAAGGGATCTTCCTGTTCAGAGAAGGCATGCTCTATGCCTGCCTGCTTACCGGCGGCGAAGATTCTTTTGTAATCGATGAAGCCATGACCGAGATCTGTACCCTTCGGACGAGTTGGGCCATTCAGATTGATCGATGGGCCGTCTATTGCTTGGAATTCTTTGACGTGGATCATCTTGAAACGGCCGGGATATTTGTGGAAGTAGGTAATGGGGTCCGCGCCACCAGCGGACATCCAGCCGCAGTCGATCTCAAACTTTACGAGATCATGGTCCGTGTTGTTGACGAGGACGTCATAGCCGAAGGTTCCATCGGGCATCTTCTCGAACTCATAGTTGTGATTGTGATAGGCGTATTGAAGTCCGGCGGCTTTTGCCTGGACGCCGATCTCGTTCATCTTCGCGGCGAGTTTGGTGAAGCCGTCGAGTCCCAAGGGTGGCATGGGAGGGCGCTGTGAGGCGGGAACGCCTGCGGGTGCTGGCGGCTGATTTGCTGTGGCCTGACTCGAACTAACCGCATAGTGAGCCCCTAGTGTGTTTGCGTCTTCGAAGAGATGGCCCCAGTCAGTTCCGGCGAATTTGAGATGCGCGCTTGGAGCTTTCAAGCCTGCGTCGTCGAGGAGTTGGCGGAATTCTTTGGCGGAGTACTTACCGAAGCCGGCGGTTTCCACTTCTCGGAAGCCGATGTCGTGAAGCTGCTTGAGAGTTCCCGGAGTGTCCTTCGGTAGATAGTCGCGCACAGTGTAGAGTTGGATGCCGGGAGGGAGACCCATTGCATCGGCACTTGCCAGACGTGGAAGCATGGCTTCGAGCGCGGCGACCAGACCAACGTTGCGAGAGATTTTCAGGAAGTCTCTTCGTGTGTGAACTCGCATTGATTCTCCTTTGGAACGAGCTGTTGCGTGAGACAAGTTGGGCGAGTTAAGCGCGTCAGGGCTTCGGGTCAGTGCCACCGTTACGCAAGAGAAAATCGAAGTCGCAGCCTTGGTCTGCCTGGAGGACGCTGTCTTCGAAAAGTTTGGCATAGCCGCGGAGAGGCGTAGCGCGTTGAGGCGGGGATTTTTTCCATGTGGCGAGCCGCGTTTGAAGTTCTTCGTCGGGGATCAGGAGGTCGATGCGGCGCGCTTCTACATCCAGCGTGATTCGGTCGCCGGTCTGAACGATTGCGAGCGGTCCGCCAATCGCCGACTCCGGCGTTATGTGCAGCACGATTGTGCCGAACGCCGTGCCGCTCATTCTTGCGTCAGAGATGCGGACCATGTCTTTGACGCCGTCGCGGGCGAGCTTCATCGGAATGGGCAGATATCCTGCCTCCGGCATACCAGGCGCTCCCTTGGGGCCAGCGTTCTGGAGGACAAGAATGTCGTCGGCGTTTACGTCGAGGTCCGGGAGGTCGATGCGAGTGGTCATATCTTCCACGGAGTCGAAGACCACTGCGCGACCGGTGTGGCGCATTAGGTTCGGTGAGGCTGCGGATTGCTTGATGACTGCGCTGTTTGGTGCAAGGTTGCCATGCAGGATCGCCATCGCTCCTTCTTTTTTGAGCGGAGCGGCGAGGCTGCGAATAACATCCTGGCCTGGGATCTCCTCGGCGTTTGCGATCGCGTCGCCGATTGTGCCGCCCGAGATGCTGAGCGCTGTGAGATCAAGGAAGGGGGCGAGTTCTCGCATGAGAGCGGGCAGGCCGCCTGCGTGGTGGAAGTGCTCCATGTAATGCGAGCCGGATGGTTTGAGGTTCAGAAGAACGGGAATGTCGCGGCCCAGTTGATCGAAGACTTCGAGATCGATCTTGATGCCTGCACGGCCAGCCATTGCAGTGAGGTGAATTAGCCCATTTGTCGAACCGCCGATGGCCTGCAGTACGATCATTGCATTTCGAACGGATGCTTCAGTGATGAGATCGCTCGGTTTCGGTGTTCCGGATATTGCGATTTCGGTGGCGCGCTTTCCGCTTGCCTCGGCGATGCGACGGCGGTCAGCGTGGGTGGCAGGGGCTGCGGCGCTCATTGGCAGCGCGAGACCAAAGGCTTCGACGATACAGGCCATGGTGCTTGCTGTTCCCATGACCATGCATGTGCCGACGGAGGGAGCTAGGCGGCCGCTGATCAATTCGATTTCGGCCACGTCGATGTTTCCGGCGCGATGCTGGCCCCAAAACCTGCGGCAATCTGTGCAAGCACCCAAGACTTCGCCCTTGTAATGACCGACCACCATCGGCCCTGTCTGGATGACGATAGTGGGAAGGTCTGTGCTCGCAGCAGCCATGACCTGGGCGGGGAGCGTCTTGTCGCAGCCTCCAATGACAACTACGGAGTCCATGGGCTGTGCGCGAATCATCTCTTCGGTGTCCATCGCCATGAGATTGCGAAGAAACATCGAGGTGGGGTGAGCGAAGCTCTCGCCGATTGAGATGGTGGGAAATACCATCGGCAGGCCGCCGGCGAGCATCACGCCACGCTTCACGCTTTCGATGAGGTCGGGAACATTGCCGTGGCATGGGTTGTAGTCGCTGAAGGTATTGGTGATGCCGACGATAGGACGCTCGAGCGCATCGTCGGAGTAGCCCATGGCTTTGATGAAGGCTTTGCGGAGAAATAACGAGAAGCCGGCGTCGCCATAGCTGGTCAGCCCCTTGCGCAAACCCTTAGTCATGCCTGATCCCTTCGCATTGATTTGATTCGTCATCGATTTACCAATTTTGCCGGAACCAGCGTGACGATCAAAATCGATGCCATAAGCATGCATCCCGAAACCATGAATAATCCAGAGTTGAGCGTGCCGGTATAGGTTTTCAGAAACCCGATGATCGCCGGACTGAAAAAACCCCCAAGATTGCCTGTGCAGTTGACGAGCGCTATACCAGCTGCGGCAGCAGTGCCACCCATGAATGAAGTTGGCAAAGCCCAGAACATCGGCAGCGCAGTAATGATGCCGACCACAGCCATTGTGAGGCCTGTCATCGCGATCACAGTGCTGTTGCCGGCTTGCGTGCATAAGATGAAGCCAAGGGCCGCCATAATACTCGGGATGATGACGTGCCAGCGGCGTTCACGGGTCTTGTCGGCATGGCGGCCGACGAGAATCATGGAGACGAGGGCGAGCGTGTAGGGCACCATGGTGAGCAGGCCTATGTTAAAAGGATCTTTGACGCCAGACTGATGGATGATCGTTGGTTGCCAGAAACCGAGCGCATAGGAGCCGGACGTGATGCAGAAATAGATTGCGGCCATTAACCATACGCGTGGGCTGGTAAAGACGGAACGAACGGTGTGATGGGTTTTTGACGCGGCCTCGTTGCTGATCTCGGCGGCGACAGTTTCCTTTTCTCTATCGGATAACCATTTCGAGGTGATCACTCGGTCGTCGAGATAAAAGAGGATGATTACTCCTAAAACAATTGCTGGCAAGGCTTCGATGATGAAGAGCCATTGCCACCCTTTGACATGCCCACTGCCGGAGAAGTGATGCAGGATGTAGCCGGAGAGCGGGCCGCCGATGATTCCTGATACCGGATTTCCGGCCATCAGAACGGCCATCATCTTGGCTCTGCGGTTGGATGGAAACCAATAGGTGAGGTAAAGGATCATGCCGGGGAAAAATCCGGCCTCGGCGAGGCCGAGGAGAAAGCGAACGGTGTAGAACTCCCATGGAGTGCGCACGAGGGCGGTGCAACACGAGACGATACCCCATGTAATTAGCACGCGGCAGATCCAAACGCGTGCCCCTATTCTGTGGAGGATGAGATTGCTGGGAATCTCGAAAACAAAGTATCCGAGAAAAAAGATTCCGGCACCTAATCCGTATACGCTTTCGCTGAACTTTAGATCGCCTAGCATCTGCAGCTTGGCGAAGCCAACGTTCACGCGATCGAGATAGGCGATGATGTAGCTGACGAAGAGGATCGGCATGATTCGCCAGGCAATCTTGCTGTAGAGCACGTCGGTGCCGCTGACGACGGAGATGTTCGGCGCGGTTTGACTTGCTTGTAGCATTGATCCACCTGACTTCGATTGCCGTGCTTTGTCGAGCTACTTGGTTTCCGCCTCTTGTCGTTTCAACTCCGTCTCAAATGCGTTCTGCCTCTCTGCGACTGCTGCGTGGTAGCCGGCCGGATCAATCCAGACGTTCTCTTTGGCGCCTGCCTTTATTCGATCGAGCTTTTGGAGCATTCCAAAGTACGCGCCGTGGGCTCCCAGGAAGATGTCACAGGGTAAACCGTTCAGGACGATAAACGTCTTGCGGTAATCGGCTGCTATTCCCGGATAGGAAGCTGGCAAGCCGGGCTTGTCGACCAGGCGGAAACCATCGTTAACATTCCAACTTCCTACGATCACTACATTCAGCGGTTTTCCGTGGTCCATCACACGCATCGTCCAGGTTGTGCAGCCGCGAGTGTGGCCGGGTGTCTTGTGCGCAACCAGCACAGCACCGCCAAGGCGCACTTCGTCGCTGTCGTGCAGTATGCGATCCACTTTTACTGCTGGGTAGTGATCGTCAGGATAGGCGAAGTCTTTTGCTCCTCCGCTCTCGACCGCCGCCACGTCGCCATCCATCACCATGTATTTCGCACCGGTGAGTCGCTTTATTTCTGAGCTTCCTGCGTCGTGGTCTGAGTGCGCGTGGCTGATGAGAAGAATCTTTATGTCGCTGAAACGAAACCCTAGTTGTTCAACGCTCTTCCGAATGAGCGCGGGTGAAGTCTGAAGGCTTGAGTTGATGAGGATGTCTCCACTGGAAGTTACGACGAGATACGAAGCGAGGTCGCGGCCACCGACGTAGTAGAGATTGTCTGCAATGCGAAAGGGGGCGATGGGTGTTGTCCAATCGGGATGTTTGGCGGGGTCGACTGCGGGCTGTTTCGGTGCGGCAAACCAGATAATCATCGCGAGAACCAAACTTGTCCAATTTTGCATGTTCTATCCTCGTTCGACGGTGGAGATAGGAGTTTCCCGGTACATCCGACTTAGGTCATCCTTTGGCTTTTTCCTGGGCACTACAATGGGCTGCGTATCGCGCCTTGTTCTCTGCGTTTGGGGGGTAGAGGCCGGGGAGACTTGCGCCGGATTGAACTTCACCGATGATCCACGCCTCTAGTTTTTCCTGCTCTACGGCAAGTTTCACTACCTCGTCCACCAACGCGCTTGGGACGACGACTGCGCCGTCTTCATCGACAACAATCAAGTCGTTGGGAAAGACTGCGACTCCACCGCAGCCAATCGGCTCCTGCCAGGCAACGAATGTGAGACCCGCAACCGATGGCGGTGCCGCGACGCCGTTGCACCAGACGGGCAAGTTGGTGTCGAGGACGCCGGCAACGTCACGCATAACGCCGTCTGTAATCAGGGCTGCAACACCGCGGCCCTTCATGCGCTGACAGAGGATGTCTCCGAAGATGCCAGCATCGGTAACGCCCATAGCGTCGACGACCGCAACGCAGCCGGACGGCATGGCTTCGATCGCAGCGCGTGTGGAGATAGGCGAGCTCCAGGATTCCGGCGTGGCGAGGTCTTCGCGCGCTGGAACGAATCTTAGCGTGAACGCAGGGCCAACCACGCGTTTCTGCCCGGGGCGCAGGGGCTTGGTGCCGCGTAGCCAGACGTTGCGAAGTCCTTTTTTCAACAACACTGTCGTGAGTGTTGCAGTGGTTATGCCGGAGAGCGTTTCAATCAGCTTTTCGTCTATTGCCATTGTTGGGGTCCAATCAGTTGGTTGATATCCATTGCGACAGTATGACTAATGCCACTCTTCCGACTGAAATCTTGCAAGAGCCTTCTCGTCGAATTTATAGCCAAGACCGGGCTCGGTTGGCAGCTGGAGTCCACCATCACTTAGTTGCAATTGACGATCGATGATTTCGCAGAAGTTGAAAACCTTCCCGTCGGGGAAGTATTCGACGAACTGGCCGTTCGGCGCAGCGGCAACGAGATGCACGTGAAGATCATGGAACCAATGGGGACACATCGTCACTCCGTAGCAATCGGCCAAGGCGGCAATTCGACGAAATTCGGTTATGCCACCGCAGACAGCGGCGTCGGTTTGGAGGATCGCGGCAGCTTGTTTGTCCAGCAGTTCTTTGAATCTCCAGCGGCCGGCTTCGATCTCGCCAGTTGCGACCGGAGTGCTGATGGCGGCTGCGAGTTTGGCGTGGTTGTCGATCTGATCGGGACTGAATGGCTCCTCGATCCAATAAGGATCGTAGGGCGTGAAGCGATCCATGTAACGAAGTGCGGTGGGGACATCAGACCACGCGTTGTTTGCATCGAGCATAAGCAGCACGTCTGGCCCGATCGCTTTGCGTGCTGCGGCTATTCTGGCCTCTTCGGATTTCAGATCTCCGCGCCCAACTTTCATTTTTACCGCGCTTAGCCCGAGCGCGACGTAACTCGCCATCTCTTCGCCGAGCATCTCAGGCGTCTTGCCTTCGAGATAATAGCCGCCGCTTCCGTACGCGGGGACTGTGCTTTCATGAGCGGCGCCAAGACACCTATAGAGTGGGAGGTTGGCCGCCCGGGCGTTCCGATCCCAAAGCGCGATGTCGAGAATGCTGAGAGCCCGCATCACAGAGCCAGCCCGGCCGTGCAGGAGAACCTCCTGATACATGTCTTTCCAGAGCATTTCTGTAGAGGTTGAGTCGGCACCAATCAACATGGGGGCGAGCATCTCGCGAACTGCTGTGCTTACGAGCTTTCCGCCGGAGTGTCCGGCGTAGCAATGGCCGATGCCGACAATTCCATCGTCGGTCGTGATCCTTACCAGGCTGTAGTCGCGTGCGGTCACCTGCCTGCGCGCGAACGCTGTGGCTTGCTTTAGCGGGATGTGCACGGTGCGCGCTTCAACCGAAACAATTTTGGACATTTTCCTCGACTCGAATTAGCCCGTCCGAGTTGGCAGTTGAACGGCGGCAGATGACGCTGTCCGGACTATCTTCGGTTGCTGCTTTGCCGCATTCTCCTGCATTCCCCCCGAGGGGCTTACAAAGGAGACCATCCTACCATCCGAATCAAAATGCGTTGAAGGTGCAGTCCACCAGCGGTAGCGCCAGCGCAATCTTGCAAGGCAAGGCCGGAAAGTGAGAACCTTCCCGGCCTTGCCGTCTAGAACGAGAGCTTTAACGCGAACTGAATCACTCGTGGCGAATAATTCGTATAAAGTGCACTGATCTTTCCGTAGGAAGGGCTCGTCATCGTGCCGTTCGGATTAGCCAGGTTGACGTTGTTGAAGAGATTGAAGAATTCCGAGCGGAACTGCAGCTTGGATTCCCTCCACAGCGTGAAGTTCTTGAAGACGGAGAAATCTGTATTGATGAAACCGGGGCCAATGTTGATGTTTCTCGAAGCGTTTCCGTACGGCACGCCTGCGGGAAGCTGCGAAAACGCCGAGGTATTGAAGAACATTGCGATCTTCTGGTTTCTGCTTCGACCGCCGGGCAGGATCGGATTGCCCGTGACGTTTGGCCTGTCTGTCGCAATACCGTCGCGATTGGAATCCACGCCGGAGACTACCGTGAAGGGGATTCCGGTGCGGAAGGTGGTGATGCCGTTGATCTGCCAGCCGCTTAGAAAGGTGGGGCCAAAGAAGCCATATCGCTTTGTGCCTGGGAGAGCCCAAATGTATGAGACGAAGAAATTGTTCGGAATGTCGTAGTCGGATCTTGCATAGTCCGCTTTGAGATAGGTCTGGTTGGACAGGGTGAGAGTGATGTTAGCTGGATCGATAGAGCTGATGTCCATGCTCTTCGACCAGACGTAACTGGCCAAGAGCGAAAAGCCGTGAGAGAACGTTCGAGTCAAGGTTGCCTGGAGGGCGTTGTAGTTGGCATTGTTGGCATCGTCGTTTTGCACGATCTGACCGAATACATAGGTCGAAGGAGTCGGTTGGTAAGGACGGCGAGCGTTGAGGCCCGCGGTGGTAACGGGGGCGCCGGGAACGTAGGCGGGCTCGTTCTCATCGCGCGAGATGAAGAACTTGCGAGATTGGCTGCCGACATAGGCGATACGCGCTCCCCAGCTTGAGCCCAGTTGCTGCTCAAGAGTGAGGTTGTACTCCATCACGTACGGGAAACCGGCATGCGGAGCCACGCCGCTGAGGGTCGCTCCTGAGTAAAAGATGGGACTTTGCGGCGTCGAGAGATAGGGGAATGGATCGGCGTTTGGAGCGTATGGGGTGACAAGATTTGGAGTGCCCGAGATGGTGTTGTCTAGGACGAAAGGCTGCTGCTCTGTGTTGTCGATCTGACTTGCGCCTCTAGTTGCATAAAATATGCCGAACCCGCCGCGGATTGCGGTGGTGCCGTTGCCGCGAACGTCATAGGCAAATCCCACGCGAGGAACGAAGTTGTGAAAATTCGTTCCCACGATGCCGTCTGGAACTCCCGGGTCTCCGGCTGTCAGGAGTCCGAGGGGAGCGGTTGGAAAGCGGGTGGATTGCACGAAGGGTTCGAATGTTCCAACTGTGTTCCCTCCTGTGAACGGAGAAAATACTTCCCAGCGGACGCCAAGATCCACCGTGAGTTTGTGTGTGACTCTCCAGTTATCCTCTGCAAACAAGGCGGGATCTGTTTGGGTAAATCTATGATGCACGCCGGTGTTCTGACGGAGAGAAGCCGCTCGGCCTTCCAGAAAATCGGCGAGGGCGTTGCCGGTGAAGGATCCTGAGAATGTGACTAGACCGGCTCCGTAGTAGATTCCGTCTTCACGATATTGATTGTAGAAATACGATCCGCCGAACTTGATCTGATGATTTCCCTTGGTCCAATTGAACGTATCTTCAAGACCCCACGTCTGCATGGCGACGTCCGTTATTCCGGCGGCGGCCAATCCCTGCTGGTAGTAGCCAGTGATTGAGATGACAGGCGAAGTCGCGGGTAGCTTGCCGTATCCAACGGTGCTGCCGAGACTGGACCAAGACGCTGCCGGGACAGTCTGGAGCGTTTGGGGATGATCCAGAGTGAAAAAAGCTCGGAAGTTATTTAACTTGCTTGGAGAGACGGTCCAAACGTCGCTGACGATGACGTTGGCCGTTGTATCCTTCTGCTGGGCGACGCTGTAATTGAGAACCTGATTTCCGTCGAGACCGGGATTGATGACGGACCCAATCGACTGAAATACCTCGCCCGACAGTTGGTGATGGGCGTTGAGCTGATAGTCTCCCCGAACCAAATATTGATTCGCTGTCGTACTTCCGTGGGCTTCCTGCTGCGGGGACACTCCCGCCGGACTTGCGAGCGGGACAAATTTAAGGAGATTCTGTGCCACTGGATCAAGTGCGCTGGGGCAGATGACTCCGTGAACGCCGTTGCAGCTGACATTTGGCTGCTTGGCGACGGGCAGCGCGGTGAAGTCTCCCATGGCTTCAGCGGGTGTCGGAAGATTGACGCTGGTGGATGTGATGATGGTTGGGGTTGAAATTCGCAGACCCTCGTACGCGCCGAAGAAGAAGGCCTTGTTGTGGATGATCGGCCCACCGATGTTCCCGCCGAATTGATTCTGAACGAGCGGAGTTACGTAAGTGGCGAAGTAGTTCTTGAGGTTGAGATCGCCGTTTCTCAAGTAGTCGTACGCCATACCGTGAAGCTGGTTACTGCCGGAACGAGTGATCACATTCACGACTGCGCCCGGATAACGCCCGTATTCGGCGTCGAAGTTGTTGGTCAATACCCGGAACTCCTGCAATGCGTCTGGATTCGGAATGATGTTTCCACCCTGGCTCATAAAGGAGGTGTCGTATGAGCCATCGAGGTAGTACGAGTTCTCGTTGGTGCGATTCCCATTGAGGCTGAATTTGGTTCCTGCGCTATCGCCAATGGTTGCTGACGGGGAAAAGGTCGTAACTCCGGGCACGAGTTGAACAAGGCTGTAGGCGGCTCTTCCGTTAAGGGGAAGGTCAGCTATCTGCTTTTGAGCGATCGTGGTGCTGAGCGCTGACTCGCGCAGTTCGACCAGAGCGGCAGAGGCTTCAACGTTGACGCTCTCTGTCGTTGCTCCCGGCTTCAACTGAATGTCCGTCGTGAGGTTTTGACTTACGTCCAGATGGAGACCGCTCGCGGTTACGGTACCGAAGCCCTTGGACTGAACGGACAGGGTATAGTCGCCTGTCGACAAGGCGGGAAACACATAGTTGCCGGAGCCATTGCTCTGCACGGTCTGAGCGATACCCGTCTGCACGCCTGTGACCGTAACCACTGCGTTTGCAATAACACTGCCAGTTGGATCGGTGACGGTGCCAGAGATTGTCCCGGTTGTTGTTTGAGCCGCGACCTGACGGACAAAGGCCCCAAACGATAGGGATATTGCGACTAGAAGAGATATTGCTGCTAGTCGAGGTGCTCGGCCCGGCCTGAGAAAATGCTTCAACCTATCTGGGTAGCAGTTCATTCATTTCCTCCAAAAACGGTGCTTCGTGTAGATGGTTGGCCATTTAACAATCCTGGGGGCTCGACTGTCAAGCAAATAAGTTAAATAATTAACTAGTGATAGACTGAAAACCCAAATAGCCCCTCCAGTTCGTTCATTTTCGTCACGAATGAGAGTTTCTAAGTAACTTGGGTGTTAGGAATGGACAATGTGCGTGCGTTGAGACGAGATCCAGAAGCGGCGGGGAATTTGAGGGAGGCTCAAGTGGAATCATGAAAGCATCGTCGATCCATCCTTCGATCTCTGTATGCGCTTTTCGGTGGAAACCGATGAGGCACGGCCGGGGATCTTCGCCGTGACTGAAGAGTATGCTTCGGCCTTAGGTCATTTTCGTGAGAACTGTTCGCGGGTTACGATTGCGCTCGTGCCGGACAGTGATCCAACAGTTTGCAGGCTTGATATGTTGTTCCTGAGGAGGGACAATCCGATGAGGATTTTGCAATTCGTTAAGTTTTCCGCACTTGCCATTTCAACTGGCCTGATCGCATATGGGCAGGCACCGAGTTCCAGGCCGCCGATCACGGGAATTTCGCATATCAGCATTTACAGCTCGGACGGCGCTAAGACGGAGGCGTTCTATGTCCATGATCTCGGAGCTGCAAAGGGATCTGACCCGGAAAATCCAAAAGGGGTTCGCTACTACTTCAGTCCAACACAGTTTGTTGAAGTGCTTCCCCTTCCCGCTGGTTACACCTCAATCAACAGACTGGACCATGTGGCCTTCATTACGGCGAATGCCGATAGTTTGCGGCAGTACATGGGATCGCACGGCATCGAAGTACCGAAGTCTGTCGAGACGGGAAGTGATGGGAGCCGATGGTTCGATGTGAGCGATCCTGAGGGGAACAAGGTTGAATTCGTGCAGGTAGCATCGAAGCCAGCAGCAGTACCGCTTAATCCGCTTAGCAGTCGCATCATCCATGTGGGATATATGGTGCACAGCAGGTCGGCAGAGGATGCTTTCTATCGCGCCGTGCTCGGATTTCGGCCTTATTGGTATGGAGGTCGCGACGATAAGGACATCAGCTGGATTTCGCAGCAGGTGCCTGACGGAACGGACTGGATCGAGTACATGATGGTGACTGGTCCGGAGACGAAGGGCATTCCGGCGAGCGTGACTGCCGCATCGCTCGGCGCGATGGATCATTTTTCGCTTGGAGTGCATGACATCAAGAAGGTCGCTGAAGTTCTGTATTCGGAGGATCGCATTCCAGAGAGGACCTCTGGCCCGAAGGTTGGGCGCGACGGCAAGTGGCAGTACAACCTCTTTGATCCCGACGGCACCAGGGCAGAGATTATGGAGTTTCAGCCTGCGGCTAAACCGTGCTGCTCGCAATTCACCGCGGCCAGCCCCACGAAGTAATAGCTAGAGCTCATGAAGACTCGCCCGCACGGCTGACAGAAGTTGCCTTGCGGGCGAATCTTTGTGGGCAGTTATGCGATGGAATGGGCTCCCAGTAGATCCTCGATACGAACTGGAAGCGTGCGGACGCGGACACCAGTGGCGTGGTAGACCGCCGCGGTGATGGCTGGTGCTATGCCTGCTAATCCGATTTCTCCGATGCCGCGGGCACCGTATTCGCCCATGATTGGATCGGGTATGTCGAGGAAATGCACGTCAATGTCTGGGGTGTCCGCGATGGTGGGAACGATGTAGTCGGCAAAGTTGTCGTTGATGGCATGACCGTTGCGCGGGTCGTAGATGGTCTGCTCGAAGAGGCCCATGCCGACTCCCATGACGACCGCTCCGGCCATCTGATTGGTCGCTGTGCGCTTGTTGATAATGCGGCCGCCATCGACAACACTGACGACTCGGCTGACGCGCAGCTTTGCAATGCCCGGGTCCCATTCCACCTCAACGAACTGTGCCCCGAATGAGTGTGTGGAGAAGTTGCGGGATTTGGGATCTGCCCCGAGACCGCCTGACTTGCCATCTCCGTTGGCGCTGGCGAGGTTCGCCATCTTCAGAATCTCCTGGAAAGGCACACCGCCGTCGGGTGACTGTCCTTTGGCGTAGACTCGGCCTCGGGCCATCGCTAGCGAGTCGACGTCTTTTCCCAAGAAATGGCGATCCCTTCGTGTTCGTTGCGACAGTGAGGACAACTTTGATCGCGGCGTTGGCACCGTCAATTACTGACGGAAGGATTGTCGCCGTGGCGGTTGATCCGCCGGAGGTAGGGCCAGGCGGAAGGCTGCTGCTGCCGAGGACGACGTGGATTTTTTCGACGGGAATGCCAGTCTTGTCGCTGACGACCTGCGCGATCACAGTGTAGGTTCCGGTGCCGATGTCCTGCGTGCCGGAGCTTGCGCGAGCAGTGCCGTCGCTGAGAAGGCTGACGGATGTTTCGCTGACGCCGCGATTGGCTCCCCAGGAAGCACAAGCAACGCCCCAGCCGAGGATCAGGTCTCCCTTACGCATGGAGCCGATTTCCGGAGTGCGTTTCGACCAGCCAAATTTCTCTGCGCCGAGTTGTAAGCACTCTTTGAGGTGGCGCGAGGAGAAAGGCTTGTTCTTCTCTTCGTCGATCAGGGTATCGAGCGAAAGGCGCAGTTCGACCGGGTCTTTCTTCAGTTTGATGGCTAGCTCGTCCATTGCGGACTCGAGAGCGAAGAGGCCGGGCACGGCTCCTGGGCCACGCATCGGGGTGGGAGTGCCGACGTTGCGGCGAACGAGAGCTGAGGTGACCTTGAGATTTGCTGTGCTGTAGAGGAAGGGCGTGGCTTCGCCGCAGTTCTCGCGAATATCGTCGCCGATTGAGGTGTGGTTGCGATAGTCCTGCTGGAGTGAGAGGAGCTTGCCGTCGGGGGTCGCGCCGAGTCGCATGCGTTGCTGGGTGCGGGGGCGGTGGCCGACATTAGAGAACATCATCTCGCGAGTAAGGGTGAATTTGACTGGACGATTCAGCTTGCGCGCGGCAGCAGCGGCGATAGCAGAGTGTGGCCAAGGGAAGAGCTTGCCGCCGAATCCGGAACCGATGTAGCGGGAGATGACTTCGACGTTCTCTTTGGGCTCGCCCAGTACTTGTGAGAGAACGTTCTGATGGTTCATAACGCCTTGCGACGATTCGTAGAGGGTGTATTTCTTACCATCCCAGACGGCGACGGTGGCGTGCATTTCCATTGGATTATGCGTTTCCACTGGCGTGACGTAGGTCTCGTCGACCTGAACGGGGGCAGTGGCGAAGACACCTTCAGAGTCGCCGCGATGGCTCAGGACGCGGGGCCCACCGGGTTGGCCTTCCGTTGGAAGCGGATCGGAGAGCGAGGTGGCTACGTTGAATTTGTCGACGGCGTAGTCGACGTGAACCGTAGCGGCGGCGGCGTGGGCCTGCTCAAAGGTTTCGGCGATGACCGCAGCGACATACTGTCCCCAGTAGTAGACAGTGTCGTCCTCGAATGGAGGGCGATTCTCGCTGTTGCGGCCACCGGAGGCGTTGCGGTAGAGAGGCATGATATTGCCGTGATGCAGCACGAGAACTACTCCTGGCATCTTCTCTGCGGCGCTGCTGTCGATGCGCTGGATCTTACCGCTGGCGATGGTGGCACGCACCGGGACGGCATAGACCATGTTCGGGAACTTGTAGTCGGAGGCGTACATGGCTTTCCCGGTGGTCTTGAAAGGGCCGTCGATGCGAGGCACTTCGGCGCCGATGATTGCAGAGGGCGCATCGGGGTTCATGTCGGAGGGTGAGGGCGGCGGGCCCTCATTGGATTTTATGAAATCGACAAATTCACTGAACAACATAGTGGCCGTCTCCTCTGGATTGGCTGCTTCGCAGTTATGCCGCTGTGGTGGATGTTGTGAGTGCGCGGACGATGCAGCGCTTCGCC
Source organism: uncultured Acidobacteriaceae bacterium (assembly GCA_963754765.1). Lineage (GTDB taxonomy): Bacteria > Acidobacteriota > Terriglobia > Terriglobales > Acidobacteriaceae > Edaphobacter. The sequence continues at coordinate 151,513 of CAVWHJ010000015.1, forward strand.
AGCTCGACCTTGAATCCGTTTTCGCTTGCCGGGCGCGCATCCTTGAGCGCTTCTTCTGCTGCGCGACGGAAGGTGGTGGCGCTGACGGGCTGGCCTTGGAGCGCATGTTCGGCTTCAAGCGAGCGCCATGGTCTCGTACCTACGCCGCCGAGTGCGATGCGGGCTTGCTGGATCTTGTTGCCGTTCAGCTTCAGCACGACTGCGGCCGACGCAAGAGCAAACTCATAGGCAGCGCGGTCGCGCAGTTTGAGATAGTGCGACTTCGCACCCGCAACCGGCGGCGGCAACGTGACGCTGACGATTACATCGCCCGGCTCCAGAACAGTTTCGCGATGTGGAGTCGAACCGGGCAATAGATAAAACTCGTGAATTGGAATGCTGCGATTGCCCTTTGTTCCCTGCACCTGAATCGTCGCTTCGAGTGCGGTGAGGGCGACATTCTGATCAGACGGATTTGTTGCGATGCAGTCTTTACTGGTGCCGAGGATGGCGAGCATTCGGTTGTGGCCGTCAATTGCGGAGCAGCCCGTGCCGGGCTCACGCTTGTTGCAGGCGTGCGCAGTATCGCGGAAGTAGACGCAGCGAGTGCGCTGCAGGAGGTTGCCGCCGGTGGTCGCCATATTGCGCAACTGGGGCGACGCTCCGGAGAGGAGAGCCTGCGACAGGACGGGATAGTCGCGCTGCACTAGTGGGCTATGCGCGACATCGGAGTTGCGTGCGAGTGCTCCGATGATGAGGCCGCCGCCGGGTGCGGCTTCGATCTTGTCTAGGGGTAGAACGTTGATGTCGACGACCTGCCTGGGACGTTCGACGTTGAGCTTCATAAGATCGATCAACGTCGTGCCGCCCGCGACGAAGCGAACCTCTGCAGACTGTTGCGCTGTTGATGACTGAGCGCCTGTCCGAACGGCCTGATCGACGGTTGTTGGTCGGCTGAATTGAAATGTGTCCATTCTTTGCTCCGATGCAGGTGCGGTGGCGGTTGACTAAGCTTGCTTACGCGCGTGCTGAACGGCCGCGATGATGTTGGGATAAGCGCCACAGCGGCAGATGTTTCCGTACATGGCCTGTTTGACATCGTCGTCAGTCGGGCCAACTGGTTCTTTGAGGAGAGCGACGGCAGACATGATCTGGCCTGAGGTGCAGTAGCCGCACTGGTATCCGTCGTGTTCGATGAAGGCTGCCTGCATGACGTGAAGATTGTCGGGTTGGCCGATGCCTTCGATTGTGGTGATCTCATCCATGGAATGCATGACGGCGAAGGAGAGGCAGGAGTTCACACGACGTCCGTTGACATGCACCGTGCAGGCGCCGCATTGTCCGTGATCACAGCCTTTCTTTGTGCCCGACATGCCGAGGTTTTCGCGCAGGCAATCGAGCAAGGTTGTGCGAGTATCGAGCTTTAGATTGTGTTCCTTGCCGTTGATGCGCAGCGTGATCGGGACTGCGCCCTCAACTCCGTCGGCGGCTGCCACTTCTTCCGCGGCTGGAGCGGTAGGAGCCGGAGCAGAGGCGAAGAGGGGTGGAGCCGTCGCCGCAATGCTGGCCGCGCCTATATGGGAGAGGAACGATCGTCGACTGACGCGCCCAAGCAGAGGCTGGCCAGTTTCAGGGGATGACCTCTCTAGTTCATCGGTGCTTTTCGTCGATTGGGAATCTGTCGGATTTTTAGCCATGGAAACCTCAAGTACGGAAAAAGAGGTCGAAGCTGCTCGACGCTTCGTTTCGATAATTGTCTGCAATTAGAAATGCTGATGCAAGTTGAGAGTTCGGTGAGATTTCTATTCTCGATTGGGTCTAGCGACAATCTGGTTGAGATCGTTCTAGTTAGACGTTGCATCCGTCGCGCAAGATGCACCCAGAGATTTCTCTTCTACAATCTCCTATGTCTGACGACCTCATCCACACGATTTCGATAATTTTGAATGGGCTTCCGCGATGATGGCGTAGATTTAGATTGAATGCGAAGCGATAACCAACCACGATGCATCCAGATAGACCCTTCGGACAATGTTGCGATTGTAGTGAATGAAGGAGGTCTTCCGGCCGGGACACGTTTTGGCTCCGGATTGGTTCTTCTTGAAGCGATACCGGAGGCGCACAAAGTTGCTATCACGACGATCCCGGTGGGAGGCGCGATCACGCGGTACGGAGTGACGATTGGCTACGCCCGGTCTGAGATTCCGACCGGCAGCTGGGTTCACGAGGGGCTTCTTGAACTACCTGAAGCCCCGGCGCTTCAGGAGTTGACGATCCATGAGGGTATGAACGCGGCCCCCGTTCCGCTTGAGGGATTTACCTTTGAGGGCTACGTCAATGAAGACGGTACCGTGGGGACCAAGAACATCCTGGGAATCAGCACGACTGTGCAGTGCGTGTCGGCGACCGTCGAGTATGCGGTAAAAAAGATCAAGGCCGAACTTCTTCCAAAGTATCCGAATGTGGATGACGTCGTTGCAATTACGCATCTTTACGGCTGCGGAGTTGCGATTAACGCTCCGGGGGCAGAGATTCCCATTCGGACATTGCGAAACCTGAGCCTCAACCCCAATCTCGGCGGCGCGCCGATGGTCGTCAGTTTAGGTTGCGAAAAGCTGCAGCCTGCGCAGATGCTGCCGAGCAGTACGTTGCCGATTCTCTCTGAGCGGCCTTATGTCGTTCGGCTGCAGGACGATGAGCACCACAGCTTCGGCGATATGGTTCGGGCGATTATGGATATGGCCGAACAGCGTCTCGTGCAACTCAATGAACGGCGACGCCAGACCTGCCCCGCCTCTGCGCTCGTCGTCGGCCTGCAGTGTGGGGGGAGTGATGCGTTCTCTGGTGTGACGGCAAATCCGGCCGTAGGTTATGCGGCGGATTTGCTTGTGCGGGCGGGGGCCACCGTGATGTTCTCTGAAGTCACTGAGGTGCGAGACGCGATCCACCTGCTGACCGCTCGCGCGGCCTCGCCACAGGTAGCGAAGGATTTGATTCGCGAGATGGATTGGTACGACAGATATCTAGAGCGTGGATCGGCGGATCGAAGCGCGAATCCAACGCCAGGCAATAAGAAAGGCGGCCTTGCCAACATTGTTGAAAAGGCGCTTGGCTCTATTGCTAAGGCGGGGACCAGCCCCATCGCCGGAGTCTTCGGGCCGGGAGAACGCATCAACTGCAAGGGGCTGGTGTTTGCTGCCACGCCGGCGAGCGATTTTGTTTGTGGAACGTTGCAACTGGCTGCATCGATGAACATGCACGTCTTTACTACGGGTCGAGGCACTCCCTATGGTCTGGCGATGGCGCCCGTGATCAAGGTTTCCTCGCGAACGGCGCTCGCTGAGCGGTGGTCGGATTTGATCGATATCGACGCGGGCACGATTGCAACTGGGGAAGCGAGTATTCAGCAGGTCGGCGAAGCAATCTTCCACTACATTCTGGATGTAGCCAGCGGACGCAAACAGACTTGCGCCGACCATTGGGGGCTCCATAATGAGTTTGCGCTCTTCAATCCCGCCCCCATCACCTAAGCGCCTGAGATCAGCAAAGGCTTGGTCGCTTCGGATCGAACTTCCAGTTTGGTCTCAGGTACTGCATCCCCGCGGCGTCATCCCGCGCACCGAGCCCTTCTTTTTCGTACAGGCGATGCGCAGCCTCGACCTGGACCATGTCGAGTTCAATCCCTAGCCCTGATTTTTCCGGCACACTAAGCTTTCCGCCTTTGATTTTCAGGGGATCTTTGGTTAGACGCTGGCCGTCCTGCCATATCCAATGTGTATCGATTGCGGTTACATTTCCAGGAGCAGCGGCAGCGACATGAGTAAACATTGCCAGTGAGACGTCAAAGTGATTGTTTGAATGTGATCCCCATGTCAGCCCCCATTCTCGACAGAACTGTGCCACTCTGACTGAGCCTTGCATTGTCCAGAAGTGCGGGTCTGCGAGAGGTATATCGACGGCATGGAGTTCTGCTGCAAACCTTAGCTGTCGCCAATCGGTTGCGATCATGTTTGTGGCTGTTGGGACGCCTGTTGCGCGACGGAACTCCGCCATAATCTCTCTACCCGAGTAGCCGTGCTCGGCGCCGCAAGGGTCTTCCGCGTACGCAAGGACAGCCTGCTTACCGGAACAGAGTCGAACTGCCTCTTCCAATGACCACGCTCCGTTCGGGTCGAGAGTGACTCGCGCCTTGGGGAAGCGTTCTGCGAGCGCGGTGATGGTTTCCATCTCCTGCGAGCCCGCCAACACACCGCCCTTTAGCTTGAAGTCTTTGAAGCCGTAGCGCTCTTCCGCGGCATCGGCGAGCTTCAAGATTGACTCGGTCGTGAGCGCCGCTTCGTGTCGCAGTCGAAGCCAATCGTCATTCGCCGTCTCGTTACTTGCATAGGCGAGATCGGTCTTTTTCCTGTCTCCGACATAGAAGAGATACCCGAGTACTTCTATAGAGCTGCGCTGTTGTCCTTCACCCAATAACGCTGCTACCGGCACGGCCAGAAACTGTCCCAACAGGTCGAGCAGCGCGGACTCAACCGCTGTCACAGCATGAATAGCCGCTCGGAGGTCGAAGGTTTGTTGGCCGCGCCCTTCGATGTCGCGATCCATGAAGCGATCCCTGATTGTGTTGAGAATTTTCTGATATGAGGCGATGTGCTTACCTTCAACCAGGGATCTGCTCTCATCGAGTATCTGCCGTATCTTCTCGCCGCCTGGAACCTCGCCGACACCCGTATGGCCTGTGTTGTCGGTGACGATGACGAGGTTTCTCGTGAAGTAAGGACCATGTGCGCCGCTGAGATTCAGCAGCATTGAGTCTCGGCCTGCGACCGGGATGACACGCATCGTTTTAATCCGCGGAGAGCCTTGTGCTTTTAGATCTTCGATCACGCTGTACCCCCAGCGGTTTGCGGCAGCTTGAGATCGACCCGTTTTATCTCTCCCACAATTGGGAGGTATGCGACAACAGCGAGCATTGCCATTGCGACAACAAAGATCAGTGCGTAATGGAATGAACCGGTGCGATGGACAATATATCCAATAACGATTGGGGTCGTGATTCCCGCAAGATTGCCGATCAGATTGAAGAGGCCGCCGTTGATACCGATGAGCGCCTTGGGCGAGGCATCCGCGATTACCGTCCATCCGAGGGCGCCAAAGCCTTTTCCAAAGAAAGCCAACGACATCAGCGCCATGACAACCCACTGTGCGTTGGCGTAGTTGCAGCCGATCATCGTCATGGAGATCAGCATACCCGCGACGATCGGCGTTTTGCGCGCAACGGTGAGCGAATACCCAGCTTGCAGGAGCTTATCGGAGACGATGCCGCCGAGGATTCCGCCAGCGAAGCCGCACAGAGCGGGAATCGCGGCCATTACGCCGACCTGCATGACGGACATATGTCTCGCCTGGCTGAGGTAGATGGGGAACCAGGTGAGAAAGAACCATGTGAGCGTAGTAATGCAATACTGCCCGATGTAGATGCCAACCAGCATGCGGTTGCTCAAAAGCATTCGTACTGCGGCCCAGGTCAGCGTCTGAGCTTTCTGCGGTGTGGCAGAGCCTGGATCAATGGTGGTGAGGCCACCGCCTTGTTCAATGAGATCAATCTCGCCCTGATTGATGCGCGGATGGGCTCTTACGCTGTACATCGATTTATGCCACAAGAAGCTGAAGGCGAGCGTCACGCCTCCGAGAGACCAGAAGCACTGTTTCCATCCCCAGAAGTGCGTGATCCATCCCAGGATCGGAGCAAACATGACAAGAGAGAAGTACTGCGATGCATTGAAGATGGCCGAAGCGCGTCCTCGCTCGGCGGCGGGGAACCAGCTAGCCACAATGCGTCCGTTACCAGGAAAGACGGGCGATTGGACGAGTCCTGAGATCAGTCGCAGTCCGAAGATGACGACGAAAGCGGCGGTCAAAGGCAGATATCCGGCAAAACCGGTAAGGATTGCGCACAACGACCAGCCGACGATGCTTGCTTCGTAGATGCGCATGGACCCAAAGCGATCTAACAGGCCGCCTGCGGGTAACTGCCCAACAACGTAGGCCCAGCTAAAACCGGAGAACAGATAGCCGAGACGGAGTGCATCCATATGCAGATCTTTTGAAAAGGATATTCCGGCAATCGACAACATCACGCGGTCGCCATAACTGAGGCAACTGGCGAGAAAGAGCATCAGCACAACTTGATAACGTATCCGAGTCGGTCTCTGCGGCGGCGTGAGCGATGCGCCCCGGGACTCGTTCATTAGCTGCGATCTCCAATGAGCTTCGTCAGCTCCTGGAGTTCTGAATCGGTCAGATCGAGTAACGGAGTGCGAACCGGACCGGACGGCCGACGTACGGCGGCCATTCCGGCTTTCACGATCGAGACTGCGTAGCCCTTTCGCCGATTTCGAATTCCGATATATGGCAACACGAAATCGCGCAGGTCCGCATAAACCCTTTCGTGGTCTCGTTGCCGAACTGCCTTATAGAACTCCTGCGCAAACTTTGGCAGGAAGTTGAAGATGGCGGATGAGTAGGTTGTTACGCCCATCTCCAGGTAAGGAAGGGCGAAGGTCTCTGCCGTTGGCAGGCCTCCGACATAGGTGAGCCGGTCGCCCAGTCTGGCGAAGATGCGCGTCATGAGCTCAATGTCGCCAACGCCGTCTTTAAAGCCAATGAGGTTTGGGCAGCGATCGCACAGGCGGGCCAAGGTAACGTCGTCGATGATGGCGTTATCTCGGTTGTAGAAGATGACGCCGAGATTTGTCGCGGCGCAGACCGCTTCCGCATGCGCGGCGAGCCCGGCTGCCTCGGAGTTAACCAGATACGGCGGCAATAATAGGATGCCGTCAGCACCGGCATGTTCGGCGGCTCGGGCAAATTCTTTTGCCATCGCCGTACCGTAGCCGCACCCTGCGAGTACGGGAACTCGTCCAGCTGTCTCAAGCACTGCTGCTTCGACAACCGAGGAAAATTCGTTCAATGTCAGCGAGAAGAATTCGCCCGTCCCGCCAGCCGCGAAGAGGCCCGCAGGCTTGTGGTCAAGGAGCCAAGAGATGTGCTCGCGGTAGGCACTCTCGTCGAATTGAAAATCCTTATTAAAATGTGTAACCGGAAAAGAAAGAAGCCCTTCGCCGATCTTCTTCGCCAATTCAGTTGGTTCCATTTTCAATATCTCGCATCCTTTATTCCCAATGGGAGCTCACCAAAATATACCGTATTGTGTCGGCACAACTCGTGGGCTCGAAGCCAGCAACATTCGTGGCAGAGCTACGATGTCATTGCGAAACGCGCAACAAGACGACCCCATGGCCCGGGATGCTCGTTGCGTAGTCGGAGTCGAGGATGCCAAGGTCCTTATGCCGCCATAGATCGCGGGCCTTCACCGCCTGGTTGAATCCGAGCTGCTTGAAGTTCACTACGGCGTTCAATGGACCGGGATGGCGATTAAAAGATACCAACTGCTTTCGAGCCATCTGCCAGCACGTACCCATACTTCAATCGGCCCTTCAGCAGTGGCGCGATCTCCCTGCTTGCCTGCGGGGTCTTGATCGACGGCGATGACCTCTTTGTTGGTTAGCAGAGCGATTGTCTCCGGGGTCATCGATGTGAGATCGTTTCCGGCGAGAAGCGGCGCGGCAAGAATGGCCCACAGGCTCATATGCGTCCGATATTCGTCGGTATTCATTCCTCCGTTGCTGACTTCGAGCATGTCAGGGTCGTTCCAATGCTTCAGCCCTTTACTGTGAACGAAGTCGGCGAGCGCCTTCATATCGGGAAACTTGCTGTTGGGATGGATGATGCCACTGCTGTCACGCTCACCTTCCCAAGTGTCATCGATATTGAGATAGATGTAGCCTGCATCACGCATTCCGCTGGAGACCATTGCTTCGGCCTGCGCTCGGATTGTGGCATCGTCTACTTTGTTGTGGAAGTGATTCCAGCTGTTCCAGCCCATGGGCGGTGTGGGAGAGATCTCCTGCGCATTCAATGCTCCCCGGCCCGTCTTTTCGGTTTGAGAATGAGCCGAAAACGCTATCAATAAGAGAGTTAACAGATAGGCGATTGACATCTTTGGGCTCGCCGGACGTTGGAAGATCCTGTTTGGAACCGGTTTCATGCACTCTTCTTTTCGTCCGGATTGTAGCCCAACCTGTTCGTACATCACTCGAAGGCACCACCCTTCCATCGCCTGCTAACTGAGGCCTAATGTTCGGTTAGGTGCTATTCAACGATCTCGGCGGTGCGAATTTCGGGGCTGCTGCGTCACGATTCGTTCTCCGAATTGGTCAAGTTTCAGCTGAATTGCTAGCACTCCGCCCATGTCAGAATCTCCTTTCTGAGCACTGATTCCATCCGTGAATTGTCTTGACAAGTTTTCAGCACTGGTACTACCTTTGCTGTCGTTCAAACAAGCGGGTCGAGAAGCGCGCCCAATACTCAATGGTCTTGCCTCTTTCCGGTTGGTATTTCTGAAAAACAAGGTCCCAGGTACGCAAAAGACCAACGAATCGCTGCCAGTCACCAAATTCAGGAGGCTCCATGAAATTAAGTGCTAAAAGTTACCCACAGATGGTCAACCGTTGGTTGGCCGTTGCTTTCTGTATAGCGATTCTTGCGTTTTCGGCAACGGGTAACGCCCAGCTGGCTGGAACAGGAAGCATCCAAGGATCTGTCGTTGATGCTACTGGCGCTATCATTCAGAACGCCACCGTCACGGCAACTAATACCGCGACCCAGGTAAAGCACACTGCGGTGACTGGCAGCAGCGGACTCTTCAGCTTCCCTAATCTGGATATCGGCACCTATACCGTCAGTGTGGCCGCCGCAGGTTTTGAACAATACAGCCAATCCAATATTGTTTTGGAGGTTGGCAGCAGCATCGCAGTCAACATTGGCATGACGGTTGGACGGACAGACCAGAAGGTGGAAGTGCAGGCAAGTGGTCTGGCCTTGCAGACGGAAGATGCCACATTCAAGCAGACCATCGACCAGCGGACAGTCACAGAGATGCCGCTGAATGGACGTCAGATGACCTCCCTCATTACGCTTTCTGGCGGGTCCACTGCAGCGCCAGCGGGCGACTTTACAGGTAGCAAGTACTCGTACCAGACGATCGCTGTGTCGGTCGCCGGAGGCATGGGCAACACGACCATGTGGCGGCTGGACGGCGGCGACAACAACGACTACATGGCCAACGGCAACCTGCCGTTCCCCTTCCCCGATGCCGTCAGCCAGTTCAGCGTGGAAGCTGCAGGCCTCGGCGCGCAGGATGGATGCATACCGGCGGCATGGTCAACGTCGTTACTCGCTCTGGCACGAACAAATATCAGGGTCGGCCTTTGAGTTCATCCGCAACAACTACATCGACGCCACTAACTTTTTCTCCAGTGCACGCCGTGGCACCCGCAACGACCTGCTCGGCAAAAGACACATTGCACCAGAATCAATTCGGCGGAACGTTCGGCGGCCCGATCCTCAGGGACAAGCTCTTTGCCTTTGCCGCATACCAGCGGACCGAGTCGAAGCAGTCTCAGGCGGCTACGAAGGCCCAAGTCCCGACTGCGGCAAACCTGCGGGTGATTGGTCTGTCTCGGACGGGCCCACCTGCACCTCAAATGGAAAGAACCTTCCGCTTGTTGACCCTCTGACCGGAGCAAAGCTGGTAGGCAACAAATATCCGACCCCGCCATCGTACAATCCGCAGGCGCTGGCACTTGATGAAATACTTACCTGCAATCAATCCGGCCTATGACACAGGCAATTGCGGTTTTGTCTCCTATGCCATTCCGTCGCAGATCTCCGACAACTCAGTTTGTCACCCGGGTCGATTGGACGATCAACGCGAAGAACAACCTGTACGGCCGGTACTTCATCGACGGCTACCAGGCCCCGGCCTTCTACTCTCCAACCAATATCCTGATCACGACTCAGTCTGGAAACCTGCAGCGCGTGCAGACCTTCACGCTCGGCGAGGCCTTCACGATCAGCAACAGAACCGTAAACACTGCACACTTAACGATCATGCGGCGCCGCAACAACCGCGGATATGCCGCCGACGACATCAACGCCGCTACTCTCGGCGTGAATCTCTTCCAGTCCGAGCCCAACGGCCTGCAACTGGCAGCCACGAGATTCACCATCGGCGGCGGCACCAACTCGGTCTCCCATTTCAACGACAACACGCTTGCCTTCGACGACGACGTAACGATGATTCATGGCAAGCATCAGTTCGTCTTCGGTGGACAGTGGGTCCAGAACCAACTCAATATCTCCAACGCATACGAGTCCAACGGCACATTTACCTTCACGGGCGTCTATAGCGGCAATGGTCCAAACGGAGGTACGGCGACTGGCGATCCGGAACTCGACTTCCTCCAGGGCGCATTGCAGCCTTCCAGCAGAGCAAGTTTCAGCAGAACGCCTTACGCGGACCAATCCCAAGCCTATACATTCAAGATACTTTCCGAGCCTCTCCGCGACTTACGATGACCGGTGGCCTCCGCTGGGCCCCTGCGTTCCTGCCCGTGGATGTCTTCAACCGCGGAGTCGTCTTCAATATGGCTAATTTTCTGGCGAACAAAGGAAGTTCGATCTACCCGAACGCTCCGGCGGGAGCGATGTACTACGGTGATCCTGGTGTTCCCGGCAGTTCACACAGAACTCGCCCTGGCAGTTCTCTCCGAACATAGGACTGTCGTTCGATCCCATCGGCGATGGCAAAACCGTCCTGCGTGGCGGCTTCTCGCTGGGTTATGACCAGGTGAATTTCTTCACTTCCCAGCGCAATGAGGAAAACCCTCCCTTCGCCACCGCCATCAACCAGACTCAGACCGCGACCTCCGGACCGATCAGCTTCTCCAGCCCGTGGTCGGTTGGCCAGGTGACGACCAATCCATTTCCTCAGCCTCAGATTCCAACTCCGGCTACCGCGGAGTTCTTCGCTCAATCGCAATATGTTGTCTCGCCTGCAAAGTTCCATCCTTCCTACGCCGAAATCTGGACAGCAAGCGTTCAGCGTGAGTTTGGACGAGGCTGGCAGCTCCAGGTTCAGTACATCGGGAGCCATACCCTTCATATGCCGGTGGGAACTCCGCTGGGAGGGTACGGCGCGTCTACATTCCCGGAGTGTGGGGTGCAAATGGCACAGGGTGTGCGGGTATCGTGACCACAGGCCCCGCCGCAGTCAAGCCCGGAGCAGCCGGAACACCGTGCTCCACGGTCGCCAACCAGGCTTCGCGTTTCTATCTCACCACGCTGAATCCAGCGCAGGGCAACTCGTATCAGGGGGGCGGTACCGGTTCGACGCTCGTCAACGACAACGCCTACGCCAACTACAACGGTCTTATCACCTCGGTCCAGCATCGCCTCTCGTCTACATTCAGCCTGCTGACCAACTACACCTGGTCGAAGTGCCTGAACGTCTACGATGCGCAAGGCGACTATGCAGGCACGGGACCGGAAAATCCCAACAACTACCGCTTGGACTATGGTCCGTGCGGCTCTGACTACCGCAATGTATTCAACATCGTCCTCGTTACCAAGAGCCAATTCCAAATCGCCAACCGCTTCACTTCGCTGCTCGTCAACAACTGGGAATTCGCCCCGCTGGTACATATCGTCAGCGGAGCCCCAGTCAACGTAACAGCGGCTGTAGACAACTCCTTCACAGACATAGGCCAGGATCGCCCGAACCTGGTTTCGGGAGTTCCGATCTATCTTCACACTCCCCTGCGATCGGGAACTGGCGTGGCCAACAGAGGCTATCTGAACCCTGCTGCCTTCGCTCAGGTCACGGCCGGCTGCCCGACTCCGCTATCTCCGGTGACGTGCGCCGGGTACGGAACCTATGGAAATATCGGCAGAAATGCTTTCCGTGGACCAACCGCTACTCAGTTTGACGCGCAGATCTCGCGAATCTTTCCAATTTGGGAGTCGCTGAACATGACGCTCCGGCTGGAAGCCTTCAATGTGCTGAACCATCCGAATCTTCGGCACCCCAACCGCTGGCCTCACGTCATCCACCTTCTGGCCAGATTTCAGGTCTCAGCATGAACACTAACGCACGACTCTTCCAGGGAAGCGTTAAGTTCAACTTCTAGGAAACCACCTCGCTCGCCGCAACTCGGCGAGCGAGGTGTTCGTATTAAGTAATGCACCACTATTTATGGCGGAGGAATTGTCGTCTCCTCATTCGGAGTTTGAACAAATCGTAATCGGAGCAAGGGAGAACCATGACTATGCATAGCAATGATCGGAGAGAGTTTCTGAAGATAGGGGGAGCTGCGCTGGCCACGACCGCAGTTTCGTGGAATGCACGCAGCTATGCAAGCGTTGTTGGCGCGAATGACCGAGTCAGAGTGGGTATTGTCGGTTACGGCGATCGGATGCGGCAAGGCGATATTCCAGCGTTTCAGGCGCACGCCAAAGAGATGAACTTCGAGATTGTTGCCGTTTCAGACATCTGGAACAAGCGGCGCGAGGAAGGCGCAGCTTACCTCCAGAAACTGAATGGGAATACGGTCGTTCCCGTGCGAAACAACGATGAGTTGTATGCACGAAAAGACGTAGACGCGGTTATCATCGCGACCGCTGACTTCCAGCATGCGCGTCATGGAGCGGAGGCCGTCAATGCAGGCCGCGATGCCTATGTGGAGAAGCCTACCGCGCACACCATGGAAGACGCTCGCATGTTCCGAGCAGCAGTTAAGAAATCGAACCAGATCGTTCAGATTGGCACTCAGCGCCGCAGCACACCGGCATATCAAAAAGCAGCCGAGTATATCCAATCAGGCAAATTCGGCGACATTGTGATGGTTGAAATGAGCTGGAACGTCAATCAGCCCGGCCGATGGCGTCGTCCGGATGTTGTGCCACTACTGAAGGAAGAGGATACGGACTGGAAGCGCTATCTTATGAACCGTCCGTACGAACCGTTCGACGCTCGCAAGTATCTTGAGTTCCGCCTCTTCTGGCCGTACTCCTCGGGTATTCCTGATCAGTGGCTTGTACACCAGATCGACACGGTCCATTGGTTCACCGGATTGCCGCATCCGCGAAGCTGCGTTGCAAACGGCGGTATTTATCTGTGGAAGGACGGACGGAAAAACTGGGACACGATGACGGCGGTCTTTGATTACGGTCCGCTCGATGATCTCACCAAAGGCTTCCAGGTACAGTACACGTCTCGGTTCACGAACTCTGCCGGCGGAGTGAAGGAGCTTTACTACTCCAATGCCGGGATGATCGATATGGACAAGCAGACGGTGACTCCGACTGGTGGATTACAAGCAAAATCAGCCGCAGAGATGAAGATGCAGCCGAACCTGTTGCCAAGTTTCTCTCTCGTGGAGAAGGCGGAGCCAATGTCGACTGCAGCTGACATGAAGGGTGATCCGCAGACTGGGGCAAATATGCGGAACTGGATGGAGTGCGTACGCTCTCGGAAGACGCCGAACGCCAGCATCGAAGCGGGTTACAGCCACTCGATTGCGCTTTGCATGAACGTTGCCGCAATCCAGACTGGTTTGAAGGTGACCTTTGACGAGAAGACGCAGCAGGTAATGGCGGGAGGAAAGGTCTATGCATAGGCTACTGGCGCTAAGCCTTCTGATTGGAGCTTTTGGGCAGGGCGACAGTAGTGTGGCGAACGCGGCGGGTAAGGGAGTTCAAGTGGTCGCCGATGAGGCGCATCAGCGCGTCGACGTCACAATAGATGGCAAGGCGTTTACGTCCTATATCTGGCCGACCTCTCTGAAGAAGCCTGTTCTTTATCCGCTGATCACCGATGAAGGGATTACGGTGACACGCGGATACCCGCTTGAACCCAGACCTGGCGAGCGTGTGGACCATCCACACCATGCGGGAATGTGGTTCAACTACGGCAACGTCAACGGCTTTGACTTCTGGAACAACTCCGATGCAATCAAGCCGGAAGGCCGCTCGAAGATGGGAACGATCTATCAAAAAAAGATCGTCTCGACGAAGAGCGGAGCGGACGAGGGAGAGCTTGTCGTCGAATCGCTGTGGGTGACGGGCGAAGGCAAGGACCTTCTGAAAGACACGACTCGCTATGTCTTCAGCAGGCGGAAAGACGCTCGCATCATCGATCAAATCACTACGCTCGAGGCTCTCGATAAGGCTGTCTTCAATGACGATAAAGAAGGCGTGCTTGGGATGCGGGTGGCGCATTGGCTTGAATCGGCTGATGAAAAGGGCGGCATCTTCATGGATGCAAATGGAAGGCCGACCAAGGTGGACAGTGCGGATACGGCGGGCGCAACGGGGGTCTATCTCACCAGCGAAGGCGTGAAAGGTGGAGCGGTTTGGTCGACACGCGGACGATGGTGCATCCTGACCGGCACTGACCCGGATAAGCATGTGGTGACGATCGCGATGATCGACAACCCTGCGAATCCTGGTTATCCGACTTACTGGCATGCGCGAGGATATGGGTTGTTTGCCGCGAATCCACTGGGGCGGAGCATCTTCGATCCGAAGCAGCCAGCGTTCAACTACACGATTGAGAAGGGCCAGAAGGCGACGTTCCGCTATCGTGTGATTTTGTTTTCGCACGCTGCTGACGCAGCGGAGATGAACAAGGAGGCTGATTCGTTCGCAGCGGAGTATAAGTAGCCCGACAAGCGCTCAGCGCTTGTCGGAGAAAGGGCCGGAGGACAATGCTTTGCGCGTCGGGTTATGAGTTCGAGGAGAAGCTGCATCTTGCGATGGTGGAGCAGGAGAACGCTCGACGCGCTGTTCAAGCACACTCTGGCTCGAACGAAAATGGTTCGAGGCGCCTTGAGGATGCAGTGAAACGTTACAACAGCAGGTTGGCGGATTTTGTGAACCATAAGCGGGTGTGCACTTTGTGCAAGGAATCGAAGATGACTAGCGCATCCCGGGCGCCGGTGGCTCGGAAGCGCGGCTGAATTTTTTTCTGGTGGGTTTCGACGTTTTTGCAGGGGGTTTTGCGAAAAAGTGTGTTTTTGTGGTGGTGTTTTGATGGTGAATCTGTGGTGGCGACGTGGTGGAGCGTGGTGAATTGGTGGTGGCTTTTTGACCGCGAAAAATACGCCACTTTTTCTAGATTTATTTTGATAGATTCCTAATTTGGGAATAGCTGTTGCCAGGTGGGCACTGAGAGTATGTAACAGTTGCGGTCTTCGCATTGCCAGCGGGTGTTCGCTATTTCACACTTTTCGGGTGAGCGGCTGCAACTATTACGGAACTGTTACCCGGTTGGCCTAGGCATCGGCTGCGCGGGGACGGTAGCCTCGAGACTAAGGCAGGGATGTCATGGCCACTCTCGCGGAACAGCCACAAAGATCAAGCGGTGCCGAAGTAGTCGAGTTGGTGCAGGCTAAGTCGGATGAGTTTAACTGGGTATTCTTCACCGTGATTGCGGCGTTTCACGTGGGTGCGGTGGCGGCATTGTTTACCTTCCACTGGTCTTCGGTGGTCGTGTTTCTGGTGATGTGGATCTTCGGGCAGAATGTGGGCATTGCGATCAGCTACCATCGTCAACTCACGCATCGAGGATTTACGACGCCGAAGTGGCTGGAGTACGCAATGGCGATCTGTGGCACGATGGCGCTGCAGGGCAGCCCAACGTACTGGGTCGCGGTGCATCGGCTGCATCATCAGTACACGGACAAGCCGGGCGATCCGCACTCTCCACGCGACGGCAAGTGGTGGTCGCATATGGGCTGGATACTGCATGGCTCCCTGCACAGTGAGACGACGATGCTGTCGCGGTATGCGCCTGACCTGCAGAATGAACCTTTTTACCGGTGGCTGGAGGTGTGGCACTGGGTTCCCATCACCGTGACGGGCATGGCGCTGCTCGCTGGCGGCACTGCGTTCGGGGGATGGAAGCTGGGGTTGTCGTGGCTGCTGTGGGGTACGTTTCTGCGGATCACGATTGGGTTCCATGTGACGTGGCTGGTGAACTCGGCGACGCATCTGTGGGGCTCGCGCCGATTCAGGACGCGGGACGACTCGACGAATAACTGGTGGGTTGCGCTGTTAACCGGGGGTGAGGGCTGGCACAACAATCACCACGCTCATCCGGTATCGGCGAGCCATGGCATGGCGTGGTGGGAGGTGGACTTCAACTACTGGGGAATCTGGTTGTTGGGTCTGCTTGGTTTGGCGAAGAACATTAAGGTGATGCGTCCGCACGGGACGCCGGGTGACCGGACGAACCCTATCTAGCTGATTTTGAGGATGGTTGGGGAACTCTTTGCATTGCTCTCTGCGAAGGAGCGCGAAGACTTCGATTCGACGCTCAAAAGGCTCGTGCTGAAGCATGGCTTGTATAAACTTCCAACCGAATGAACGGAGAAGCCAGATGAATACGCATGAGATGCAGCAGGTGATGACGGAGACGCAAGCGGGGAAGCTGACCTTCCCGGAGGTGGTGCGCAGGTTACTTGCTGTAGGGGTGGAATCGTATTTCGTTGATTTTGCAGCGGGGAGAGAGACTCTTTATATGACGGACGGTAAAACTCATGCCGAAAGTATGACTCTGAGACCGGGTGCGATTGCTGAGGAGTTTTCGTCCGCTGGGATCGTTGCTGCGATTCGAGGTGCGCAGGCAGATACGATCCGTTATCCGGAGTTTGTGAATCGCTCGACTGCGGCGGGCGTGATTGCATATTGGGCATTTCTCGCGGGCAAGAAGGTGGTCTACTTCGGCCGTAAAGGCGAGATACATGTTGAGGAGTTCCCACGGTCGAAATAGATCCTGCGCTTGAGGCCCTAAGCTCGGTCCCAGTGGAACACTCGCGATGACGAACATTGTCGGGCGTGTATGATTTTGCGGCGAGGCGTTGCGGCGAATCGATCCGGCGAAGTAAGCCTGGATCAAGCAAAGGCAGAGCGGCCCCATGGTGAATCCGGCGTCTGCTTCCGCTGTGCGGAAGCGCATCCACGTTCGCGGCATTGTGCAGGGTGTGGGGTTTCGTCCGTTTGTCTATAACTTGGCGAAGTCGCTTGGATTGGCTGGGTATGTCTTCAACTCTTCGGCGGGTGTGACGATTGAAGTTGAGGGGTGTGAAGAGTCGGTTGAACAATTTCTTGCAACGTTACGTTCGGAGCCTCCGCATCTTGCTGAGATAGCGGATGTGACTGTGAGCGATGCGGGGATTGCTCGGAGACGCTAGCGTTTTCCATTCTTCGCAGCGAAAAGGTGCCAGGCGAGTTTGTGCTCGTCTCTCCGGATGCGGGGACTTGCGATGAGTGCTGGCACGACTCTGGAGAACGGTCGAACCGGCGGTATGGCTATGCTTTCACCAACTGTACGCACTGCGGTCCGCGATACACGATCGTTGAAGATATACCGTACGATCGCGCGACGACGACGATGTCGCGTTTCAGGATGTGCGAGGCGTGCGCGGCGGAGTATAACGATCCGCGTGATCGGCGTTTCCACGCTCAACCGAATGCGTGCGCCAACTGTGGCCCGTCGTTGGTGCTGGTGCCGCGTGGTGTTTCGCTTAAATGAGGCGACGTTTGCGGGGGCTGAGTCGCTGGCTGCGATTCGCGAAGCGCGGGCGTTGCTTCGCGAGGGGAAGATTCTTGCGGTCAAGGGGCTCGGGGGATTTCTGTTGGCCTGCGATGCGGGGAATGAAGCGGCGGTGGCTGAGTTGCGTCGGCGCAAACGCAGGCCCGATAAGCCATTTGCATTGATGGCGCGGGATATCGAGGCGGTGAGGAGGTTGTGTGAGGTGTCGGCTGCGGATGAAGATGTTTTGCGTGATCTTCGACGACCGATTGTGATTTTGCCAAGGCTCGCAGATACAGATTTGGCGAACGGTATTGCGCCCGGGAATGTGACGGTTGGGGTGATGCTGCCTTACACTCCGCTGCACTATCTTCTGTTCAGCGATTCGCCTGAGAGCGTGAGCGAGTTCCCTGCCCTGGTGATGACGAGTGGAAATTTGAGTGAGGAGCCGATCGTGGTGGCGAACGCGGAGGCGCTGACGCGGCTGGACGGTGTCGCAGATTGGTTTCTGCTGCACAACCGGGAGATTGCAACGCGGGTTGATGACTCGGTCGTTCGTAGTTTTGAAGGTCGAGAGAGAGTGCTGAGGCGTTCTCGTGGGTTTGTGCCACAGCCGATCGATTTGGGGATATCGATGGAAGAGGTGCTCGCGTTCGGTGCTGAGTTGAAGAACACCTTCTGCCTGACGAAGGATCGGTATGCGATTCTCAGCCAGCACATTGGGGATATGGAGAACTATGAGACGATGCAGTTCTTCGAAGAGACGCTGGCAAACATGAAGCACATGTTTCGCGTTGAGCCGCGTGTGGCTGCGTATGATCTGCATCCGGGCTATATGAGCACGAAGATGGCGCTTGCGTCGAATATAGAGAAGAAGATTGGGGTGCAGCATCATCATGCGCACATCTGCAGTTGCATGGCGGAGAACCATCTGCGGGAGAAGGTGATCGGCGTGGCGTTCGATGGGACGGGGTTTGGGACGGATGGGCGCGTTTGGGGCGGCGAGTTTATGGTCGCGGATTTTGCGGGGTTTGAGAGACGAGCGCATCTGCGCAATGTGCTGCTGCCGGGCGGTGATGCGGCGGTGCGGCAGCCTTGGCGAATGGCTTTGAGTTATCTGCGAGATGCGTTTGGAGAGCTGGTGCCAGGGGATCTCGAGTGTTTGCGCAGTATTCCAGAAAGACAGGTTCGGCTTGTGGATGCGATGATTTCGCGGCGTCTGCACACGGTTGAAACGTCTTCTGCGGGGCGGCTGTTTGATGCGGTTGCAGCGCTGGTGGGGATTGGGTCGGAGGTTAGCTTCGAGGGGCAGCTGGCTATTTCGCTGGAGAGCATTGCGGAAGCGGGTGTGGAGCGGCGCTATGACTTCTTTGTAGAAGATGGGGAGTTGCAAGTGCTCGACTTCAGGCCGATGGTTGCGGCGATCGTCGGCGATCTGCTTTCGGGGAAGGCTGCGGGTGAGATTTCAAGTTGCTTTCATAACACTTTGAGCGAGGCCATTGTGGAAGTGTGTTGCCGCATCCAAAAGAGCGATGGTTTGGAAAAGGTTTGTTTGAGTGGAGGGACGTTCCAGAATTTCTATCTTCTGGGGCGGACGGTGAGGAAGTTGCGAGACCGCGGATTTGGAGTATTCTTACACGCCAAGGTTCCTTGCAATGACGGCGGGATCTCTCTGGGACAGGCCGTCATCGCAAATGAAGCGGTGCGGCGAGGAGAGTGACATGTGTCTTGCGATTCCAGGCAAGGTGGTGGAGACGTTCGATCAGCGTGGGATGCGTATGGCAAAGGTTCAGTTTGGCGGCATTGTGCGCGAGGCATGCCTGGAGTATGTGCCGGAGACGCAGGTGGGCGACTACGTTCTGGTGCATGTGGGCTTTGCGATTAGCCGCGTTGATGAAACGGAGGCGGAACGGACGTATCAGGCGCTTCGCGATCTGGACCAGCTGACGGAGTTGGAGTCGCCTGTGGTGGAAGAGGTAGAGGCGGGGAAGGATCGGGGATGAAATATCTCGATGAATATAGGGATGGGCCGATTGCGGCGAAGATTGTCGCGGAGATACGACATGTACAGACGAAGCCGTGGGTGCTGATGGAGGTGTGTGGGGGGCAGACGCATTCGATTGTGAAACATGGGATTGATCATCTGCTGCCGGAGGGCGTTGAGTTGGTGCATGGGCCGGGGTGTCCCGTGTGTGTGACGCCGCTGGAGATGATCGATAAGGCGCACGCGATTGCGAGGCGGCGGGATGTGATCTTCTGCTCGTTCGGCGACATGCTGCGGGTGCCGGGTTCGGATGGGGATCTGTTCACGATCAAGTCGCAGGGCGGCGATGTGCGGATTGTGTATTCGCCGCTGGATTGTTTGAAGATTGCCCGGAGTAATCCGGAGAAGCAGGTGGTGTTTTTTGCGATTGGGTTTGAGACGACGGCTCCTGCGAACGCGATGCTGGTATGGCGAGCGCGCGAGGAGGGTGTGAAGAATGTGTCGGTGCTGGTGTCGCATGTGCTGGTGCCGCCGGCGATGGCATCGATTCTTGCGTCTCCGTTGAATCGGGTGCAGGGATTTTTAGGCCCGGGGCATGTTTGCGCTGTGATGGGGTACTCCGAATATGAGCCGTTGAGCGAACGATTCAAGGTGCCGATCGTGATAACGGGGTTTGAGCCTCTGGATATTTTGCATGGGATTTTGATGACCGTACGACAATTGGAGATGGGAGAGGCGAAGGTGGAGAACCAGTATTCGCGGATATTGGATCGGACGGGAAATGTTGCGGCGCAAAAGCTTGTGTCGAGTGTGTTTGAGATTGGTGATCGGAAGTGGCGTGGGATTGGGATGATTCCGGATAGCGGGTATCATCTGCGCGCGCGAGTTCCAGGAGCAGGATGCGGAGCGGATTTTTGATGTGCACGAGATCGACACGCTGGAGCCAGAGGCTTGCATCAGCGGCGAGATACTTCGAGGGATAAAGAAGCCGCATGACTGTGCTGCGTTTGGAACGCTTTGTACGCCGCAGAAGCCGCTGGGGGCGACGATGGTTTCGGCGGAGGGTGCTTGCGCGGCTTATTACGCTTATGGAAGACATCTTGAACAGCGTAGAGATTCGTCGCGGCTTGTCAGCGCCGATTCGCTGAGAGGCGCTGCATGAGTAAGGTAGAAGCGGGCGAAGAAGACGGGGCGCTGGCCACGAATGGGGGTTCCGAAGGAGCTGTCTCGGCTTTGTTCGGATCTTGCCCTCTTCCGTTGTTCGAGCACAAGCAGATTGTTCTTGGGCACGGCAGTGGGGGGAAGCTGACTGCGGAGCTGATTGATAAGGTATTTTTGCCGGCGTTCAAGAATCCGGTGCTGGACAAGTTGGATGACCAGGCGGTGCTGACGATCGGGACGGCTCGGCTGGCGTTTACGACTGACTCCTTCGTGGTGACACCGATCTTCTTTCCGGGTGGGGACATTGGGCGGTTGGCGGTTCATGGAACGGTGAACGATCTGGCGATGAGTGGGGCGCGCCCGCTCTATCTGGCTGCGGCGTTTATTTTGGAGGAGGGCCTGGCGGCTGAAGATCTGAAGCGCGTGGTGGAGTCGATGCGCGCGGCTGCTGAGGAGGCGGGTGTGCAGTTTGTGACGGGCGACACGAAGGTCGTGAATCGCGGGAAGGGCGATCAGATATTCATTACGACGACGGGTATAGGAGTTATCGAGGAGGGAGTGAATATTTCGGCGGATCGTGCGCGGCCGGGGGACAAGATTATTTTGAGCGGCTACGTTGGCGATCATGGGATGGCAATCATGTCTCAGCGCGAAGGCCTCGAGTTTGAAGGCGTGATTGAGAGTGACTGCGCGTCGCTGAATGGCCTTGTGGCGAGCATGCTGGAGACTCCTCAGGCGAATGGCGACGCGGATTTTCTACACTGCATGCGGGATCCGACGCGGGGTGGCGTCGCGACGACTTTGAATGAAGTTGCGAAGCGTGCGTGTGTGGGGATGTTGATTCGAGAGCAGTCGATACCGGTGCGCGAATCCGTCAAGGGAGCGTGCGAGGTGCTTGGACTTGATCCGCTGTATGTCGCGAATGAGGGGAAGTTGCTTGCGATTGTCGCGCCGGAGAGAGCGGATGATGTTGTTCGGCAGATGCGACGTCACAGACTCGGACAGGACGCAGTCATCATTGGCGAAGTGGTCGCGGACCCTCCGGGCATGGTGCTGATGAAGACGGAGATTGGCGGGACTCGGGTGCTCGATGTGATGTTTGGGGAGCAGCTGCCGCGTATCTGTTGACGGGCGATCACATGGGGCAAGAATTCCCAATGGAGTTTGCGCTTACGCAGGTGTCGCCATTTTGTATTCAAGGGAAAGGCATCTTTTTTGCTTCGGCTTGATTTGATGAACAACTGAATGGAGCCTATAAACAAAGCGATTTCAACAAAATAGCAATTTGACATCGTCCGGGAACAGGGCGTAGCTTCTCAATCGTTCGAAGTTGGTGTTCGGCTGCGTTGCCGAACAAATCGAGGTGCCAACCTTGTCCTACTTCCGCTACTCCGATCGCCCAAGACAACATTATTCGTGTGCTTCGAGCTCGCCGCTTCGTGATGGCGTTTTTGTTTCGCGCGTGCGTGAGACCGCGTCGACTACGAATTGTTGAAGCTTCTTTTGCAGATGAAGGAGAGACCAATGCCTGAGAAAGTGAGCAAGATAACCAAGCCACCTGCAGTATCGGACGTTCATATTCTCTGGATCACCGCGGGTTTGAGTTGCGACGGAGATAGTGTCTCCGTAACGGCGGCAGAGCAGCCGAGCATCGAGGATGTTTTGCTTGGAGCTATCCCCGGCTTGCCTAAGGTTCATCTGCATAATCCGGTGCTTGCGTATGAGAACGGCGATGAGTTCATGCGCTTTTTCTATGAGGCAGAGAAGGGACTGCTCGAGCCGTTCGTCCTTGTGATTGAGGGCTCGATACCCAATGAGACGATCAAGGAGGAAGGGTACTGGGCGGCGATGGGAACGAACCCCGACACGGGGCAGCCCATCACAACGTGCGAATGGATTGATCGGCTGGCACCGAAGGCTACGGCGGTTATCGGGGCGGGCACGTGCGCAACCTACGGCGGCATCCACTCGATGGCGGGAAATCCTACGGGATGCATGGGGCTTGCGGATTATCTGGGTTGGGATTGGCGCTCGAAGGCGGGCCTGCCGATCATCAATGTACCGGGATGCCCGGTTCAGCCAGATAATTTTATGGAGACGGTGTTGTACCTGCTTTACCAGGTTGCGGGTCTTGCGCCGATGATTCCGCTGGACAAACAGCTGCGGCCGACGTGGCTGTTTGGGAAGACGGTTCATGAAGGGTGCGACAGAGGTTCGTACTACGAGCAGGGCGATTTTGCGAGTGTGTACGGCTCTTCGAAGTGCCTGGTGAAGCTGGGGTGTTGGGGACCGGTGGTGGACTGCAACGTGACCAAGCGAGGCTGGATGCGCGGCATCGGAGGATGCCCCAACGTTGGCGGTATCTGCATAGGGTGCACGATGCCCGGATTTCCAGATAAGTTCATGCCGTTCATGGATGAGCCGCCCGGCGCGCGAATTTCTACTGCGACCATTGGGGTTTATGGGCGATCGATTCGAGCGCTCCGCAGCATTACGAACGCAACGCTGAATAAAGAGCCCAAGTGGCGGCATAACCGGACTGAGCTAACCACCGGCTATCACCCTACGACCTACTGACGAAAGCGCAACCGACGAAAGGAATATGCCATGGCCACGTTCGCGGAGACGATTCCCGATGCTGCAAAAAACAACCGCAATCTTGTTGAGATGAATTGGGATCCGATCACTCGGATCGTAGGGAGTCTCGGGATCTTCACAAAGATTGATTTTGCAAATCGTGTTGTGGCTGAGTGTCACAGCACTTCGTCGATCTTTCGCGGGTACAGCATCTTCATGAAGGGCAAGGATCCGCGCGATGCGCACTTCATCACGAGCCGCATCTGCGGGATCTGCGGAGATAACCACGCAACATGCGCGGTGTACGCACAGAATATGGCGTTCGGAATTAAGCCCCCTGCGCTTGCAGAGTGGATTATCAACCTTGGTGAAGCGGCCGAGTACATGTTCGACCACAACATCTTTCAGGACAATCTGGTCGGCGTGGACTTCTGCGAGCAGATGGTGAAGGAGACAAATCCTGGTGTGTGGGACAAAGCACAGGGGACAGCGTCGCCTAATGCGGACAAACATGGATTCCGCACGATTGCAGATATCATGACTGCGCTGAATCCGTTTACGGGATCGTTCTATCGCGAGACGCTGGCGATGAGTCGCATGACGCGTGAGATGTTCTGCCTGATGGAGGGGCGGCATGTTCACCCGTCGACGCTGTATCCGGGCGGGGTTGGGACTGTGCCGACTATTCAGTTGTTTACGGATTATCTTGTTCGCCTGATGAAGTACGTCGAGTTTATGAAGAAGGTTGTGCCTCTGCACGATGATCTCTTCGACTTCTTCTACGAAGCGCTGCCTGGTTACGAAAAGGTTGGGCAGCGCCGTGTTCTGTTGGGATGCTGGGGTTCGTACAATGACCCAGACACATGTGACTACACGTACAAGAACATGGCCGAGTGGGGACGCTCGATGTTTGTTACACCCGGCGTTGTTGTGGACGGGAAGTTGGTGACGAACAGTCTGGTCGACATCAACCTGAATATTCGAATTCTGCTGGGCAGTTCGTACTATGACGATTGGCAGAGCGCAGAGACGTTTGTTGCAAAGGATCCGTTGGGTAACCCGGTGGACAAGCGGCATCCTTGGAATCAGACGACGATTCCGCGGCCTCAGAAGCGGGACTTCGCGGGGAACTATACGTGGGTGATGTCGCCGCGATGGTATGACAAACGGACGGGCGATTATCTTGCGCTCGATACAGGTGGCGGACCGATTGCGCGGCTGTGGTCAACGGCTCTGTCGGGCCTGGTCGATATCGGATATGTGCAGGCGACGGGGCATAGCGTGAAGATCAATCTGCCCAAGACCGCGATGCTTCCCGAGGCGGAGTTTGAGTGGAAGATTCCGCAGTGGAGCAATGCGATTGAACGCGATCGTGCGCGGACTTACTTCCAGGCTTACGCGGCGGCGACGGCGCTGCACTTTGTGGAGAAGGCGCTGGCAGAGTTGCATGCGGGTCGCACTTCAACGTGGACGGACTTCAAGGTTCCGGAAGAGTCGATTGGTTGCGGCTTCCATGAGGCGGTTCGCGGAGTGCTGTCGCATCATGTCGTGATCCGGGGCGGGAAGATTGCGAACTATCATCCGTATCCGCCGACGCCGTGGAATGCGAATCCGCGCGATATCTATGGGACGCCGGGACCTTACGAAGATGCGGTGCAGAATACGCCGATCTTTGAGGAGAATGGACCGGACAAGTTCAAGGGGATCGATATTATGCGGGCTGTGCGAAGCTTTGACCCGTGCTTGCCGTGCGGCGTTCACATGTATCTCGGTGACGGCAAAGTTTTGGAGACGCGGCATTCACCGATGTTCGGGGCGGCGGGGGAACGCTGATGGCGGCGAGTCTGCAACCTGTCGTTGTCGAGTCGATTGCGAAGCCTGAGCTGGGGGAGTTCCGTCTGCAGACAGAACGAATCGAAAAGCTGGCTGCGAAGCTCGAGATTGCCGGCGATCCGGAGATACGCGCTGCTGCGCTCGATCTTGTGCAATCTGTCGTTGAGCTTCATGGCGTTGCGTTGCAGCACCTGATCGGCGCGATCGCTGAGGCACCACGGGGAGAAGAGGCTCTGGAAACGGCGCTAGAGGATGATCTGGTTGCGAGCATGCTTTTGCTGCATGGGTTGCATCCGGACGACATCGAGACTCGTGTTCGACGCGGAATCGAAAAGGTGCGGCCGTATCTGAAGTCGCATGGTGGAGACGTGGAGTTGGCGAGCGTGCGAGACGGGATTGTTCGGCTCGTGTTGCATGGGAGTTGCGGGAGTTGTCCTTCGTCGTCGCTGACGCTGAAGACTGCGGTTGAAGATGCGCTGTTCGAGGCGGCGCCGGACATCGTTGAGATTGTTGCGGAGAATGCGGATGCGAGCCAAGGGGCTAGTCCAAACCTCGTTGTCCTGAAATAGACTTTGCGCCACAAGGAGGATTCCGATGGAACCGACACCGATCCGCAGCACTGGGACGCGGCCAGCAGGAAGTCTGGCGAATGCAGGAGGGAGCACTACTCGAACTGCAAGCGATGCGAGCGGCGTTAGTACGGAGGATCGTGGACCAATTGATCCGCGGATGCCGCACCTGCCTCCTGCCTAATTTTGTGAATGAGATTGCCCATGAGCGAAGTTTCACAACGCGCGGAGGAACGCGAAGGCGCAGCTTCTTTCCTGAAGAAGTTTGCGAGGCGGCGTGCCACGGCAGAGCGATGTGAGCTTTGCAGTGCGGAGTTGGCGCCTGCTCATCAGCATCTTCTTGAGCGGAAGAATCGACAGATTATATGTTCCTGCGATGGTTGTGCCGTGCTCTTTTGCGGTCAGGCGGGGGCGCACTATCTGCGGGTTCCGCGACGCATTCGGGCGCTGACAGACTTTCAGATGGCGGATCTTCAGTGGGAAGGACTGATGATTCCGATCAACCTCGCATTCTTTTATTTCGACAGCGGGGCCAACAGGATGATGGCGATGTACCCAAGTCCTGCGGGAGCGATCGAATCGCTGCTCAGTCTCGAATCATGGAACGAGATAGCGGTTGAGCATCCGGAGTTGCAAACGATGGAGGCGGATGTTGAGACGTTTCTGGTCAATCGGGTGGGCGCCTCGGCGCAGTATTACATCGTGCCGATTGACGAGTGTTTTCGGTTGGTTGGGTTGATTCGTCTGCACTGGCGCGGTCTTTCGGGAGGGACTGAGGTATGGAAAGAGATCAACCAATTTTTCGAAGAGCTTAAATCGCGAAGCACGGAAGTGAGGGAGATCGCGCGTGCCTGAACTGCACTTTTCCATTGAAGGCGCGGAAGCGGTGGAGAACGCCGCTGTGCCGATGATCGCCTTGAAGCTGCGTATTACAAATCTTCCGGCTGGTGAGGATATTCATAGTCTGCTGCTGCGGTGCCAAGTGCAGATTGAGCCGGCGCGGCGCGCATATGTGCCGGAGGAACGAGAGAAGTTGCTGGATCTCTTTGGCGAACCTGAGCGCTGGAGCCGGACTGTGCGTCCTCTTCTCTGGATGAACACAAGCGTTGCGGTGCCGGGCTTCAGCGATAGCCTGCTTGTTGATTTGCAACTTCCCTGCTCCTTTGACTTCAATGTCGCGGCTACGAAGTATTTTCACGCGCTGGGTTCCGGCGAAGTTCCGCTGTGCGTCATGTTCAGTGGGACCGCGTTTTACAAGGGCGCGGATGGTGAACTTCAGGTCGCGCAGGTGCCGTGGGATCGTGAGGCCAGCTTCCGGCTCCCTATCTCTGTGTGGAAGAAGATGATGGATGCTTATTTCCCCAACACGGCGTGGCTTTGTTTGAATCGCGATGCGTTTGAACGGCTCTATGCGTACAAGGTTCGGCATGGACTTCCTACGTGGGAGCAGGCTATTGAACGAGCTCTGGGGGCGGAAGATAAGGCGGAGGTGGTGGTATGAACTTCGCCGAGGTGGAAAAGATAGGAGCCGCGATTTTGTACGAGGGCTACATTCTTTATCCCTACAGGAAGACTGCGATTAAGAATCGGCAGCGCTGGAACTTTGGAACGCTGTATCCGCGTGTTTATGCGGAGGCTCAAATGCCGGAAGAGCTGTTCCGGTTTGTTGCCGAGTGCCTTGTTGAAGGGACGCGGGAAGAGATGACGCTTGATGTGAAGATTCAGTTTCTGCAGTTGTTGCGTCAGCAGAAGGAAGCGTCCGGAGAGATTTCAGGCCGGGTACATGAACTTGTCGATCCTTCGCTTGGGTGGGACGAAGCGGTGGAGCGGACGGCGGAGTGTAAGGGCGTTCGCCTCGACGAACTTGCGGTGCGACCTTTGACGGTTCGGTTGGGATTGGAAGCTTCGGCTTCATGGGACGATCCAAGAGTTCAGATTGCGCCGGAGGTCGAGGCCGTTTTGACGCTTGCGCTGGAGGAGATAGCCAATGGAGTTCAAAAGATTCGTCTTGAATTGTTGAATGCTACACCGCTTCCCAATGGGGCTAAAGCGAGACGCGATGAGGCGCTGCCACTGTCTTTCGTGTCGGCACACGCGCTGCTTGGGCTGCATGGGGGTGAGTTCGTATCGCTTCTCGATCCCGGGGAGAGCTACGCTGAGGCGGCCAAGGGGTGCAAGAACGTTGGAGTGTTTCCTGTTCTCACGGGTGTCGAACCAGATCGGACGATGATGCTTTGCTCGCCGATTATTCTTTACGACTATCCGAAGATTGCGCCGGAGAGCGAAGGTGATTTCTTCGATGGGACCGAGATGGACGAGATGCTGACGTTGCGCGTGCTAACTTTGGCAGATTCGGAAAAGCAGGAGATGCGCGAGGGCGATTCGCGGGCGCGACGAATTCTGGAACGCACCGAGTCTTTGACAGCGGAGACGATGATGAAAGCCCACGGTACCATCCGCTCGATGAGAGAGATCAGGAGGGGCGTGTGATCGAAGAGTGGAATCCTTTTGAAGAGACGAAGGCTGCGCCGGAGAGCGTACGGGTCTTTGGGGTGGATGTACGGGTGGGTGACCGTGTGCGCCTGTGGCCACAAAAAACCGCTGACATTATGGATATGGCGCTGAAGGGCAAGGTGGCTGTAATCGAAGCGATCGAACAGGATTTTGAAAACCAGATACAGTTTGCGGTTGTGCTGGATGACGACCCCGGTCGCGAGTTCGGAATGATGCGGCAACCGGGGCACCGCTTTTTCTTCTCGCCGGAAGAAGTGGAGCCGGTTCCTGAAGGGGGCGAAGGGTGAGCGCTTCCGTGCTGGTCGCAGGTATCGGCAACATCTTTCTTGGAGACGACGCGTTTGGTGTCGAGGTGGTGCGCGCCCTAGCCTAGCGTTCGCTTTCCGATCCGGTGTGCGTGAAGGACTTCGGGATTCGAGGATTCGATCTTGCTTATACGCTGCTGGACCCTTGGGAGATGGTGATTCTTGTCGATGCGTTGCCGCGTGGCGGCGCTCCTGGAACGCTGTACACGCTGGAGCCGGATCTTTCCAAGATGGGGGATGCGGCTTCGCCCGATATGGCGATAAATCCGCATGGGATGGATCCGGTGCGTGTGCTTAATCTGGCTGCATCGATAGGAACCATTGGCGCGCGGGTGCTGGTGGTTGGGTGTGAGCCGCATGACTTTGGCGATGAGTTGGAAGGGCGAATGGGTTTGTCTTCTATTGTTGAAGGCGCGGTGGAGGAAGCGTGCCATGTTGTCGAAGAGCTTGCGGGACAGGCTCTGGCAGCGAAAGGACTCTGTTCTGTTTGAAGAGAATGAGGTGATGTTTATGTCGAAAGTATTGCTGGGAATCGTTGGTTTATTCGCAATCGTGGTCGCAATTTCGGTCGCGCCTGACGTTCGTCGTTACATCAGGATCAGTTCGATGTAGCGGGCGATTGTTGCTGTTGATGATGGTGTTGTCCCATCCGGTCTTTCGAAGGGCTGTGTATGCATGAGTTGTCGATAGCAATCAGCATGATCGAGCAAGTACTCGAGGAGTCCGACAGTCGCGGTGGGCTTGATGTCGAAGTCGTGCATTTGAGGCTGGGTGTCTTTTCTGGCGTGGATAAGGAGGCGCTTTTGTTTAGCTACGCCCTTGCTTGTGAAGGGACGCGGCTGGAGGGCTCGCGCCTGCTGATCGAGACTGTGCCGCTGGTAATCTACTGCCCTAGCTGCAAGAGAGAGCGCGCGCCGTTGTCGGTGTATCAGCTGTGCTGCCCGGATTGTCTTGTGCCGGGGGAAAGTATTGTTACGGGGCGGGAGATTGAGGTTGTGTCGCTGGAGGTGGCGGCATGACGACGCGCATGGTCGAGGTGCGGGCCAAGGTGCTGAAGCAGAACGACCTGCTCGCGCATGCTTTGCGGGAGGAGTTTCGGAGCAAAGGGATTTGTGTCGTTGGCTTGGTTTCAAGTCCAGGCTCAGGGAAGACGGCGTTTCTTGAGAAGCTGCTCGGGGCTCTTGCGCGAGAGTATCGCGTTGCGGCTCTTGTCGGTGATCTTGCTACGGAAAATGACGCGGCTCGTTTGCAACGAGCTACGCCGAATGTGAAGCAGATCACCACGGGTACCATTTGTCATCTCGATGCACAGATGGTGAAGGGGGCTCTGGATTCATGGGATCTGGGTGTGATCGATTTTCTCTTTATCGAGAATGTCGGGAATTTAGTATGTCCGTCGAGTTATGACTTAGGAGAAGAGCTTCGTTTTGTTTTGCTCTCGGCTACCGAAGGAGAGGACAAACCGCTGAAATATCCGACCATCTTCAACAGCTCGGATGTCGCGGTGATCACGAAGATGGATCTTGCCGAGGCCGCGGAGTTCGATTTGGATGCGGCTCGCTGCAATATAGAAGGCGTTCGCCCCGGTATGCGGATCTTTGAGGTTTCATCGAAGACCGGGTTGGGGATGGATGGTGTGGTGGATTTTCTCTGCGGGCAGCTTGCACGCTCGCGTGAGGCAGTCGGGACCGTTGGGTGAGGCGAGTGCATCAGAGCGACAGTTCTACAAATACCCGTTTAGGATTGATGCATGCGAAGTACCATCCAGGCATTGTTTAGCGATGTAGGCGGACACACTCGAAGGAAGATCGGTGGCATCTATGCCTTGTTGCTTGTCTTCAATGTTTCGGCGTGGCTGTGGGCGTTCGTTGCGTTCCGGCACTATCCCGCGTTGATTGGTACGGCATTTCTTGCGTACAGCCTTGGGCTTCGCCACGCGGTGGATGCGGACCATATCGCGGCGATCGACAATGTGACCCGGAAGCTGATGCAGGAGGGCAAGCGTCCGGTGGCGGTTGGGTTCATGTTCTCGCTGGGGCATTCGACGATCGTTGTTCTGGGGTCTGCGGCAATCGCGGCGACGGCGCTTTCGCTGCAGCATCGTATGGATGCGGTGCGTCATATTGGCGGATTCGTCGGGACATTGGTGTCGACATTTTTTCTGTTCGGAATTGCGATTGTGAATCTTGTTGTGCTGCGCTCGATTTATCTCGCTTTCAAGCGGGTGCGTCGCGGAGAGCGCTATGTCGAAGAGGATTTCGACCTGCTTCTTGGCAACCGGGGATTTCTCTCGCGACTGTTTCGTCCGATGTTCGCGGTGATTCGGCGAAGCTGGCATATGTATCCGCTTGGCATGTTGTTCGGGCTTGGTTTCGATACGGCGACGGAGATTGGAGTGCTGGGGATCTCGGCGGCTGAGGCGTCGAAGGGATTGTCACTGTGGTCTATTCTCGTGTTCCCGATACTCTTCGCCGCGGGGATGTCGCTGATTGATACGACGGATAATATTTTGATGCTTGGGGCGTACGGGTGGGCGTTCGTGAAGCCGATTCGGAAGCTCTACTACAACATGACGATCACGCTGGTGTCGGTGATCGTTGCGCTGGTAGTGGGAGGCATCGAGGCACTTGGTCTGCTGGCAGGACAGTTCCATCCTCAAGGAGTATTTTGGGGGGCGGTGGGAAGGCTGAACGAGAACTTCGGGACGCTGGGTTATTTGATCATTGCGCTCTTTGCCCTGAGCTGGTGTGTGTCGATTGGAATATATAAATGGCGACGATTTGACGATCTTGAGTTGGAGACGGTGTCTTCTACCGCGTGGCAGGAAAAGACTTTGAACTAATTGATTGGTGCCTCAGATACGATAACGTCCTAGTTCGGTCGTACTATTTCCTATCGCAGCGTATCGGTTGATTCGAGAAAACGTTCTCTTGACCGCCGTCGGCTGATGGGAATAGAAAGGGGTGTCACGATTTCCAGAGGTGAATTCCTGTGAAACACGGTCTATCTCGACGTAAATTTATCGCTTCCGCTGCAGTTTCAGTTGTTCCTTCCGCTTTGGCTGTCGCTCAGGTCAAGGGCGGGAGTCTATTGTCGATGCTTACAGGTGAGCCGCAATTGGCGGCGACTCAGAAGGCTTCGAAGGCGGCCTGGGAAGACGCTGGCGTTATCGACTTGTCTAACTCTCCTTATGCGAAGTTGAAGACGGTGCCGGTGAGGGCTGTTGTGATTCAGGACGGGTTCTGGTCGCAGAGGCGCAAGACGAATCTGGTAGCGAGCATTCCGAGTATGCACGATGAGCTTCTGGAACATGGGCGCATGGATAATTTTCTACGGCTGAAAGGGAGATCGACAGAGCCGCAGAAGGGGCCTGTGTACTCGGACTCCGATATCTACAAGTGGACAGAGGCAGTTGGATTTCAGTTGCAGACAGGCGATCAGCCGGAACTTCGGAAGACGACGGATGCGATGATTCGCGATGTTGTGGCGATTCAGGAGCCGAGCGGTTATCTGAACACCTACTACAACGATGACAGGAAGCCGTTGCGTATGCAGTACGACACGCAGACGACGGGGCACGAACTGTATTGCATCGGGCATATGCTGCAAGGCGCGATTGCGTACTACCGGGCGACGGGGGACCGGACGCTGCTTGATGCGGGAATTCGCTTTGTCGATGACTTTTTGATTCCCAATTACGGGCCGGGTGCGAATCAAAAGGCGATTGTGTCGGGGCACCCGGAGATCGAGATGGCTCTGATCGAGCTTTCTCGCACGACGGGCAATCGCAAATACGTTGATCTGGCTGGTTATATTCTGCAAGGCGATAAGAGAGTTCCGCTGAGACCGCAGCAGATTGTTTATATGTATTGCGGGATTCCGTTTACCTCGCGAACGAAGCTAGAGGGTCATGCGGTTCGGGCGATGTATGCGTGTTGCGGGGCGACGGACTACTATCTCGAGACCGGCGATCCGGCGTACTGGAAGACGCTGAATGTGCTGTGGAATGATTTGACCGAGCATCAGTTATATGTGAATGGCGGCGTGGGGGCGCGTGCTGCGGGTGAGGCGTTTGGCGATCCATACGAACTGCCGAATGCGCAGGCTTACGGGGAGAGTTGTGCAGCGATCGGCAACATGATGTGGAACTGGCGCATGCTGGCCGCATCGGGCGATGCAAAGTTTACCGATGTGATCGAGCGGGCGCTTTACAACGGCATCAACTCGGGAATGTCTTTGGATGGAAAGACGTATTGTTATCGAAATCCGCTGGCGTTTGATCCGGAAGGTGAGTCGCGGGACCGGCATCTGGAAGATGGAAAGATTCGCAATGCGTGGTATGACACGACGTGCTGCCCGCCAAATCTGGAGAGAACGTTCGCGTCACTGGGGGGCTACTTCTACAGCACGAGCGCGGATGGGGTCTATGTGCATCTGTACGACAACTCTGAGATGAACTGGCACCTGCATGACGGTACCGCGCTGAAGGTTCAGCAGAAGACCAATTATCCGTGGAGTGGCAGTGTGAAAATGACGGTTAGTCCAGCGTCGCCGAGTGAATTCGTGATGTACGTACGGATTCCGGGATGGTCGACGAAGAACACCGTCAAAGTGAACGGGCAGGAGTTTCCTGGTGCGAAGCCGGGCGAGTATCTTGCGATTCGCAGGCGCTGGGCCGAGAACGACACCATCGATTTGAACTTTGATATGACGACGCACCTGTTGAAGGCGAATCCTGCCGTGACGGAGGATCGTGGGCGTGTTGCGTTCCAGCGCGGACCGATTGTGTTTTGCATGGAGCATCTGGACCAGCAGGATCGCAGCTCCGGGACGAAGATGGCTGACTATGTGGTCGAGACGAAGGGCGAGACGGCGGCTCGTTTTGAGCCGACTCTGCTGGACGGTGTGATGGTGCTGAGTCATCCCGCTATGGTCAGCAAAACCGCCACTGACACGCCGCTTTATTTCCC
Source organism: uncultured Acidobacteriaceae bacterium (assembly GCA_963754765.1). GTDB lineage: Bacteria > Acidobacteriota > Terriglobia > Terriglobales > Acidobacteriaceae > Edaphobacter. The sequence goes on from CAVWHJ010000015.1 coordinate 184,899, forward strand.
TGCTTCGACTCCAAAGCCGCCGGCGAGTCCTACGACGATACGGCTGATTCCCTATTATGCGTGGGCAAATCGGGAGTCCAGCTCAATGCAGATTTGGATTCCGTATAAGGACGCGTGAGAGTTGGGTGTGACTCTTTGCTGGCTGCGTCAGGGCTGGGTTCGTAGTTGTGCGACGAGGTTCTGGAGTTCGTCGAATCGTGCTATGGAGTTTTGAACGTACTCTTTATAGCGCGGGTGCGTGAGTAGTTCGGGAGCGACGAGGTCCGCGGGGCGGAGGGCCGCGAGATCGGTCTTGCGGACGACCGCCTGGGCCATGGCGTCCATACTTTCGGCTAAGGTGGTGCGGAGCTGCTGCAGATCGGGTTCGGTGAGGAAGTCGTGATCCTTCTCGCTGTGCAGGACGGAGAACTGATTCCAGAAGAAGGCGACCAGCGCGAGGGCTGCGCGGAGGATGGTCTGCCCTGCGAGCCCGTGTAGCTTGCGGTCGACCCCGAACTCATAATCGATGGTGTCGTTCATGCTACGGATGTCGGCAACCTTTTTACCCATCTGGTCGCGGATGCCTTCGGCTTGGCGAAAAAGATCGGGGAAGTCGCGGGCGGTCTGGGGCAGGCGGAGGAAGTTGGCTCCAGCGCGAAGGAGGGTTGCCAGCGTCGTGCGCATGGCGGTGACGGTGCGGACTGGCCAGAACTGGTCAAAGACGAAGGCCATCACGACGAGCGCGAGAAGGATGCCGACGAGGCGGTCGCGCGCGGGGGCGAGTTCTGTAGGGGCAGTGAAGTCAGTGAAGACGACGAGGTAGTACGAGAACGCGATCTGCAGACCGACGTAACTGAAGTTGCGGCCTCCGGCGACCCAGGCGCAGATAAAGGTCACAGCGCTGGTGAGTACAACCAAAGAGGTGATGGAATCCATGGAGGGAAAGAAGAAGACGGTCGCGCCAATGCCAAAGATGAGGCCACCTATTATGGAGCCAGCGACGCGGAAGATGAGTTTCTGTTTAGTAGCGGCGCTGGTGCTGAGGCCGGTGATGAGGACGGTGGGGACGGCGGTGAAGATTCCTGGCCAGCCGATGGCCCAATAGATGATGTAGCAGACGGTGGCGCAGAGGCTGAGCTTGAGGGCAAAGGCAACGGTCTGTGGCTGGCGGAGGGCACCGGGGACGAGCAGCGAAATTTTGCCGGAGGGAATTGTCCCGAGCTGTTTGTCCTCCGCTGCTGCTGTTTCGGCGGGCATGGAGAAAATGGAGTGGAGCACGCCGTCAACACGGTCGATCAGCGAGGGGTCCGGACCGATGGGTTGTTCGATTTTCAGTTCCTCCTGAAGTCCGGGAGGCAAGGTATCTGTGGCAAGGTAGCCGCAAAGCTCGGCGATATGAGCACAGCGCTGGCGAAGGTCAGAATCGGGAAGCGACGGATACTGAAATCCGAATGCGGCCGAGAGGTCCATGAGCTGCGCGAGCATGGTGATGCGGACACGGGTGCCGATGCGGAGCCCGCCCGGGTCGAGGTTGCGCTCGACGATGGTGTTGTAAAGCCGTTGCATTCCGGCCTGGCCAGTGGCTGCGAGACGCGAGACGCTAATGACTGCGGGAGAGATCTTATCGGCGGGGGCTCCCTTGGCGTAGAGAGAGAACATTGCTACGAGGGCCTGGTAGCGCGTGACGCGTTGGGCCTCAAGTTCTTTCACGGGAGGGCGGCCGCCAAAGGTGTATTCCACGGCAACAACCGAGCCGACTGCGATGGAGATGCTGCCAATGAGGTAAAGCATATGCTTGACCAGTGGGCCGGCGGGGACGTGATTCTCCCAGAACTGGATGAGCAAGGCAAAGACCAAGCCATAGCTTGAGCCGAGAGCGGGGAGGGTACTAGAGAGCATGAACATCCCTGCGACAAAGGTGACGAGGGAGAGGCCGAGGACGCGCGACATGGGATCGTTGTCCGTGACAGTGACGATCACCAGCACAGTGGTAACGCTTACGATCAGCGTGAAGATGACGAAAAGACTGGAGCGAAAGGAGACAGCCGGGGAATCGCGTCCAACGAGGAACACGAAGTACATGCTGAGGCCAAGGAAGGGCATGCGGAGCGTCAAGAGGAGCACGAGCGTGATCATCGAGGCGAGCACGGTACGCAACGCGGCATTCATGCGACCAGGAGTCGGCTCAAGGTCCTTCGAAATGCGCTCGGTCCACATGGACAGAATCGTGGCCACGGGCGCTACCTCACAACCGTGACAGCGGTTTCGCCGATGCGGAAGAGTTGCGGATCAGGATCGTCGATGCGCACGCGGACTGGGAACCGGGCCGAAAGATGAACCCAGTTAAGTGTGCGTTCGATATTGGGCAGGCCGTTGGAGAGGGCTCCGTCCTCGGGGAGTACGCCGAAGCCCAGGCTCTCGACGTGGCCAGTGAAGTGCCGGTCGGGATGGCTCATGAGATAGACGTCTACAGGCGCACCGATGGGGATGTTCTTTAGCTTGGACTCGCGGTAGTTGGCGATGACATACCAGACGCGGGTGTCGATGAGAGTGAAGAGAGGAGTGCCGGGATGCGCGAAGGCGCCTACCGAGATGTTCAGGCTGGTGACGTAGGCATCAAAGGGAGCGACGACGCGAGTGCGCTCGAGATCGAGCCGGGCGCTGTCCACCTTCGCTGCCAGGGCGGGGCGCTCCGACTCAAGTGTCTCGATGCGGTCGATAATGTGGATGGACTGGGCGAGCTTCGCATGGGACTCAGCGGATTGGGAGCTGGCCTGGTCGTGCTGGAGCGTGGCTTGCGCGAGCTGGGCCTGTGCCTGCAGGAGCGCGGCCTGCGACTCGTCGAAACGACCCTGCGAGACACGGACGACGGTGTTGGCTTCGTCGACCTGCTCTACTGTGACGTACTGCTTCTGAAGCAGCGGTTCGATGCGATGGAGATTGTTGGTATCGAGTTTTAGTTGCGCCTGGGCTGCAGTGGCGGAAGCCTGAGCCCGGGTAACTGCTGCGCGAGCGGCGTCGATCGTGCTTCCGGCGGTCTTGATGCCGGTGTCCGAGGTCTCGACTGCAGCACCAGCGGCCTGGACAGCGCTGTTCTGCGCCGCAATGCGTCGGCGTTCGTCAATGATCTGCTCTTCGAGAGATGCCTGATTGGAGAGCGCCTGCTTCAGAGCGTACTCATAGGGACGAGGATCGATGACGAAGAGAAGGTCACCTTTTTTTACGTAGGCGTTGTCTTTGATGGGAAGCTCGACGAGCCAACCAGTGACCTCGGGCACGACCTGAATGTAGTTGGCCCACACGTTTGCGTCATCGGTGCGAGGCCAGCGGTCGACCTCATAACTCACCACTAACAGGACAAGCACGGCGGCAACGACAACACCGATAACTACCCGGCGACCGATGCGTCTACGATTCTCAACTTCAACGGCAGTATCCATATGCGCTCCTTAGCGGTAGAAGATGAGCCACAAAAGGCAGCAAAGAAGAAGGACGACAGCGGGATAGAAGAGCGCGACCGGCTCGATCGCGGGCTCAAGCTGCCGGCGCAGAAGAAATATGCGTAGGACGGATGTGAGCACGATAGCGACGATGAGGCAAACCATCCAGACAGGAAAGAAAGAGCCGATCACATCAACGGACGGTGCAATCGAGCAGCCAGTGAGCAGGAGACAGACTCCGATGCTGAGGGAAAGCGCTGGTGTTCTACTCATCGTTGCCGACCGTCCTGAGGTGGAATGGGAGAAGGTGGAGGTGGAACTGTGGTTGGAGACGTAATTGGAATTGAGGGAGTTGAGGGCTGGCTTGTTGTCGTCGCGGGCGGCCCGTTCCGTAGAAGATTGCCTGTGACGAACTCGAGATCGACCGCCTCAAGAAATAGCTGAGAGCGTGCCGAGACGCTGGAGAGGCGCGCCTGAGCGAGTTGCCGCTCGGCGGTGACTACGTCGATGAGGTTTTTGACACCGTACTTGTAGGCGTCAAGCGATGCGTCATAGGAGGCGGTTGCGGATTCCAAGAGGGCAACAGCGGCTTGCTGCTTGCGAAGGGCGGTGCGGAAGGCAATGTACGCCGTCCAGACTTCGCGTGTGGCCTGATCGCGCTTGTCACGCAGCTCGTCCTGGGCCTCGCGTTTTTTCGACTCGGCCTTGGCAACTTCGTTCTTTCGTTCGCCGCCGTCAAAGATGCGCCACTGGATAGTGAGGGCGGCTGACCAGGTCGGCTCGCTTGCGTTGCCGAGTTCGCCGTAGTCAGTTGTAGGCCAGAGGGAGGTCTGTGCGCCGGAGCCGTGAAGGGCGATTTGTGGCCAGTACTCGGCACGGGCTGCGCGAATGGCATCGTCCGCAGCGCGGATCTCTGCGGCCTGCGCGGCGAGGTCCGGCCGATCGGCTATCGCGCGATTGATGAGTGCGTCGATTGAAGCCGCCAGATCCGACGGGAGCGGCGCGGAGCTGGCGGAGTCGATCGTGATGTCGGGAGAGGGCTCGACGCCAACCTCTTCGGTGAGTGTGACACGAGCGATCTTCTCGTCGCCGTCGGCGGTCTCGCGGTCGAAGACGGCTTGCGACGTTTCGGCGCGGGCGTTGAGCACGTCGGGCAGAGTAGAGCGGCCATTTCGAAGCTCGTACTCGGCGGCGTCGGTCGTGGTCTGCGCGGTTTTGAGCGTCGCTTCGGCGGCGGCTAAACGTTCCTGCTGCGTGACTAACCGATAGAAGGCGCTGGCCACGCGGAAGGCTACATCCTGATTGGCCTGGATGAAGTTTGCGCCTGCGGCGAGCTTCTCGGCGGCGGCGGCGTCGACGCGTGCCCCGCGTTTGCCGAAGTCGAAGATCAAATACTCGAGCGTGAGTTGGGGGACCACGGCCGGGAGCTCAACCATCACATAGCCACGCGGGGCAAGGGGCTTAGGAAACGGGAGGATGGTGCGCTCGTCACCGAAGGCGGCCTCGCCGGCGAGGACGGGATAGTAGGAACTTCTGGCGATGCCCAGCTCGTCGGCGCGCTGACGAGCCCGTTCCCAGGCGATTCGGGTACGTGGATTATTGCGTTCGGCGAGGTCGATGAGCTCGGCCAGAGAATAGGTGTGGGCGGCGTCAAGCGGGGCGACCCCGCCTTGCGGGATGGCATGCGCAGCGCAGTCGGCGGCCGCGTTAGGACTGGAGGCGATGGCTGAACACTGACCTAAGCCTGATCGCGGGAGCCACCAGAGAAAGAGGATGAGCACAGTGATGTGGGGAGATAGTTGCCGTCCGGAACCCTTCGCGAGCGAAGCGGCGCCGATAGCTCGGATTTTCCCCTGAACGATCAGACGCATCTAGGACAGGCCCTCCCAACTCGCAGGTAAGTATTTGAATCATAAACGAGTCTCAAGGGGGCAGGCTTTTGAGCTGAAAGACTGAACTAAATCGCGAAGCCTGGTCGCCAGCAAAAGAGTTATGCATCAAAAACGTCATATTGGTATCAAACGATAGGGAGAACCTATCGGATGGAACTCCGCCATCTACGCTATTTCACGGCAGTAGTTCAATGGAAGGGCTATCGCGAGGCGTCGCGACACCTGCATGTTGCGCAGCCTTCCATCAGCCAGGCAGTTGCGGATCTGGAGAGCGAACTTGGGCTCAAGGTCTTTTCTCGAGAGGGTCGCGTCGCACGACTCACTCCTGAGGGCCGAATCTTTTATGAAGAAGCGATTAAGACCCTCACGCAGGCAGAGACGGCGGTGTCCATGGCCCAGCGAGCTGCTAAGGGAGATATCGGAAGACTCGGCATTGGCATGATCGGCGCAGCGACCTGCAGCTTTCTGCCCGAACTGTTGCGCAAGTTCAAAGGCCGCCATCCGGGTGTTGCGCTCCATCTGGAAGAGAATGTGCCGAGTGGACAAGACCTGGCCTTTGACCGCGGCGAGATTGATATCGGCTTCACTCGGCCGCTCGCAGCAGATCGGAACTCGTCGTTTCACTCACGCTTGATCTTCAGTGAACCATTACTGGTGGCGCTTCCGAGCTCGAGAAAGGTGAAAGCGAAGAGTATCCGCATCGCGGATCTCGCAGGCGAACGCTTCGTTATCTTTCAGCGCACGAGTGCCCCTGCATCCTTCGACGCGATCATCAGCGTCTGCAATGACCAAGGCTTCTCGCCCAACCTGCATAACGAGCTGAATAACATGCTGTCAGTACTCGCCACAGTGGAAGCGGATGAAGGAGTTGCCATTGTTCCCGCTTCGGCTCGCAACCTGCGCGCGGACAATGTCGACTTCTTTCGTCTGCAGCCTGACGACGTTCGCATCGACCTCGTCGCAGCATGGCCGAAGAAGGAGCCTTCGATTGTCCTTAAGTCGTTCCTTGAGCTTATTGACGAGGAGCTTCCCGCAATTCGTCAGAAGGCTGCATCACGGCTGACCACGCTGCGATAGGCGCTACCTATCATGTGATTGGAATTTGCGACGCATCTCTATCGCCCTTTCTCGACTCTGTTGTTATGTACGGCGGAGAATTTGGCCGGAGCAAGGGAGACAGTATGGGAAACAAGAAAACAGTTATCGTAACGGGAGCATCGCAGGGCATTGGAGCGGGCGTCGTCAAGGCATTTCTGGATCGTGGCTACAACGTGGTCGCGAACTCTCGCAACATCAGCAAGTCGGGCACTTTTACGCCTTCGGAGAATCTGGCGTTGGTCGACGGAGATATTGGCGACAAGGCTGTTGCGGCTAAAATCGCACACACAGCGGTCAGCAAGTTCGGCTCAATCGACGCGCTGGTGAACAATGCCGGCATATTCTTTGGTAAAGCTTTTACCGACTTTACCTCCGCAGACTTGAAGTCGCTTTCCTCCACCAACCTTGAAGGGTTTCTCCACGTCACTCAAGACGCCGTGAAGCAGATGCTGGCCCAGAAGTCCGGTGGCAGCGTGGTTACTATCACGTCGTCACTGACTGTGAACCCTATCGCTGGAATCACCGCTTCGGTGCCAATGATTACAAAGGGCGGCCTGGAGGCAGTAACGCGGAGCCTCGCATTGGAGTACGCAAAGGATCACGTACGTTTCAATGCGGTTGCCCCTGGGTTCGTCGATACCCCGCTTCACAAGGACAACCCGAAGGACTTCCTCAAGAGCTTGAGCCCAATGGGTACCTTCTCTGACGTGAAGGATATTGCGGATGCTGTTGTCTATCTCACGGAGGCCCGTCATGTAACGGCGGAGGTGTTGCACGTGGATGGCGGTGCGCACACTGGCAGATGGTAAGCAGCGGGGACTCGGAAGGGATGGCCGCGGAGCGCCGATTGCAGGATCTCGGCATTAAACTCCCGGCCGCACCAACGCCATTAGGTTCCTACGTCGAGGCAGTGCAGACTGGAAATCTGTTGTTCCTTAGCGGGATCCTTCCCGTGGCTGATCGCAAGCCTGCGTTTCTCGGGCGCCTCGGAAAAGAACTCGATGCAGCCTCTGGTCGCGAAGCAGTCCGAGTGGCTGCGCTCAATGTACTCGCAGTCGCGCGGGAACATCTGGGATCGTTGGACAAAGTAACGCGAGTCGTTCGCCTGGGCGTGTACTTGGCAACTTCAGGTGATTTTTTCGATCAGCCGAAGGTTGCGGACGCAGCGTCTGAACTTTTCCGTGATGTCTTCGGCGCGGACAAGGCATCGACTCGGATGGTGTTCGGCGTAGCGAGTTTGCCCCTTGGCATGCCCGTTGAATTGGAAGTCATTCTCGAAGTTGAGAGATAGAAAAGCTGGGATGGGACAGGTGCGATTTCGCCTGTCCCTTTTTTTCTAGGAGCGTGTATGGCGCAGAGACCAGTTGAGACTGTTTCTCCTATTTCTCCTATCTCCCCTTGGAACCGGACTCGCGTATCCAAGGCGCTCGGAGTGGAATATCCCATTGTTCAGGGAGCGCTCGGGGGTTTCTCCTCGCAGAAACTGACCGCGGCTGTTTCTAACTTCGGCGGCCTGGGTTCCTTTGGAGCGCATAGTCTTGAGCCGTCGGCGATCCGCGACGTGATTGCCGAAGTACGCTCACTGACATCGCGGCCGTTCGCAATGAATCTATGGGTTTCGATGGAAGATGAAGGGGCGGCCTCTTCAGACAGCCGAGCATTTGCAAGGGCTCTCGCTCCCCTTGCTCGGCATATCGAGTCCGTAGGTGGAGTGCAACCTACTTACAAACCATATGTGCGAATGCGATTTGAGGATCAGGTGCGGGTGTTGATTGACGAGAAGGTTCCTGTGTTTTCCTTCATTGTTGGAATCCCACCGAGAGAGATCCTTGAAGAATGTCGTCGGCAAAAGATTGTGATGATGGGCACGGCGACCACGCCGGATGAGGCTGGTGCGCTAGAGCAGGCGGGAGTCGATGTGATCGTAGCATCGGGCTTCGAGGCGGGTGGACATCGCGGCTCATTCCTGCGTTCTGCAGAGGATTCACTGACGGGAACTTTCTCTCTCGTTCCGCAGGTTGCTGACGCGGTAAGTGTACCCGTGGTGGCGGCAGGCGGGATCGCCGATGCGAGAGGCATCGTTGCAGCTCTTGCGCTCGGGGCGGAGGGCGTTCAGATCGGCACCGCATTCCTGGCGTGCGCGGAATCGGGTGCAAGCGAGTTGCACCGGCAGGCGATCCTTGGCGGGAAAGCCAGACACACCGGGCTGACGCGAGGTTTTACGGGCAGGCTGGCGCGAGGTATTCACAATCAATTGTTGGAGGAGCTGAATCAGCCTGGAGTGGAGATTCTTCCCTATCCATTGCAACGATCGCTAATGAGGAGTCTGGCATTGCCTGCTCAAAAAGCGGGGAGGGCAGAGCTGCTTGCGCTGTGGGCTGGGCAGAGCGCGAATCTTGCCTGTTGCGCGGATGTTGCTTCGCTACTCCAAAGCCTCGTAGAGCAGGTCACTGCCAAGTTTGCTCATTAAGAAATACAGGGCCATGGCTTGTCTCAGTGAGAACCTTGGCTCAGATCAGGGTTTCATCTGGTCCATGCTCTTGATTGCGTACAACAATTGACACGCGTCGTCTCGCTTAAGATCAGGCATAACTGCGCCGTGGAAGAAATTGGCGAGGGCGGGAGATAGTCTTTGCAAGGCTAAGTGGGACCTGTCTGGGAAATACTGGGATTTCATGATGAGAGCAAGCCTGCTTGCTTCTGCTTCGTCGATTACGTTGTTCTCTAAAGCAATCTTCAGTGCGTGACGGATGTTTACGAGCGGATCGGAGAGCTGGCGATAGGACTCGGGATCATACACAACGGCAACTTCGTCGTCGGCGTCGAGGACGCCGTCACGAAACATGACGAAGATATCACCGACGCCGATGGTGCCGAATCTATAGGTCTCGGCCGCGCGGAGCGCTCCCATACTTGCAGCGCCGAAGATTCTTACTCCGCGATCCAATAGGGCGATTATCTCCTTTGAAGAGACTGAGAGCTGTTGGCAAAACTCTCCATCGATGATGCCAACGGTTCTGACCTCTTCGGGCAACTTGGCGAGATCTCCCCTGCAAATTGGCGGCAGATAGTCAGCATCCAAGATTGAGCTGGCATCGGATCGGCTTAGGCTTGGGCCGAGGTAGACGACGGTATCACGCATTTTCTTTCCAAAAGGACAAGGCGCGATTCCCCAGGCGTCCATGATCTGTCGCCCAGAACTCGATGCCCGGCACTATCACTCGTACAACAGAAAAGGGGCTTGCAGGAGGAGTAAAGTCGACGACGATGATTTGATTGAGGCCGCAGGCGACAAAGCGATCCAGGAGGAACGCCATGTCCTCGTCAACGCTGCCGTGCTTTCTCGATGAGATTTCAGTCAGCGTGCGTCTTGACTTTGATTCGCCGAGATACCAGCTGTTTCGATCGATGGCACTCACGCGGCGAGTGTGTAAGGCGAAGGTATCGGAGACCGCGTTCGCGGGAAGCAAATCTTCTCTCACTCCCTGGATGTCGACACATCTGGATTGCGCGAGCTCGGTAAGGGCGCGACGGAGGGCAACCTCGACATCGGGATGTGCGCCCAAGCCGCTGTGAGCCATGGGAAAGCCAGGAATGTGCTCGTCTGCGGCAGCAGCAAAGATCGCTGGAATACCGAGCATCGATGTGATGTCCCGCACTACGGGAAACAAGCCGGCACGATTGAATTTCTCGAGTAGTTCATTTGAACCGAGATCGAGACAGGGAAACATCTCCAAATCGTCGGGTCCATCCTTGGCGTCGGAGCCGAATGCAAATGATCTTCTCTGGCGTGGGAGTTTGTGTGCTCCCAACTCCGCCATCGTCCAGGCGTCACGTTCGGCCAGCTCGCAGAGCGCGTGACTTATCGCTTCCTCGCGGCAGTTACCCGAGGCAAGGCCGTTGGTATCGTTCATCTCGAAGCAGGATGGGTGCGGGAGATCGTCCCAGAGATATCCGGCGAGCTTGGCCGGTACCCAGCATGCTTCCCCGGAGATGATGTCCAGACCCTCTACCCATGAGTAGATTTGGTGTTCGGAGTAATCATCCGCGAGTTTCTGATTGACTCGGTTTGGATCAAGAACGTTTCGTTTTTGACTTAGATCGGAGAAGCTGCTTTCGATGAGGGGTGGCCGCGCCTTCAACGCAGTCTGTCTCTCGATTGCTTCCATGAGCGCGCCAACCTGCGCGTCAATGATCCGCGTTCCTTTGCCGTTGTAGACGGACAGGACGTCGTCGGACTTTGGAACCACCGAGGAATATACCGGAATGCCGACGCGATCCAAACCTGTGATGTCAGCAAGGCGGGTGACGCCGAGCAGCTCGGCGGATTCCGTCACCCGCTTGATTGTTTCTGCTGCAGGCACAATTCTCTCTATGCCGTCGACCTTTAGCATTTGGTTTCCCGAAATCGCTTACTTTTTGGCGCTACGCCGACACATGAAGTAGCCGCCGCCCCCAAGAATTGGCGGCCGACCGCTCTCTTCCTCAAATAATTTCCGCAGATCGTCCGGAGTTGCATCGCCTCCGAACGAGGCAAGTGCTTCTGCCATGTCTGGAAGAGAACGTCTCACGGTCGCATGCTGGCGCTCATCGAGAGATGCCATAAAAGTGCGGAATTTGGCTAGAAGGTCATTGAATTCCTCTCGGGAGAGGCCTAACTCTTTGAGCATTTCCTCTTGATTCATTTGTCCATTTCCTTCTTTGGCAGAATTTAATTCATGTTCATTTGCTTGATCAGCTTTCGAAACCCTGGTTCTGAGCGCAACTGAACGAACAGAGGATCGACGTTTAGAAAGATCAGATCCGAGTCCCTTCGGGCGAACGCCGACTCTAACAAATCGAGGGCTCGTTGGTGATCATTTAACGCCGTGTAGAATCCCGCTATTTTATACATGTTCGTATACCCGTCGCTACCCGGGGCTTCGGCTATCTTCAATTTAGCCGCGGCTTTCGCCTTTTGTCCGGTTCTTGCGTATGCGATTCCCAACGGCACCGCGCGCTGTCGAATGATGTCTTCGGGCAGAGATCGCGTCTCTAGCAAGGCGATAACCTTGTCGTTCTGATTCTTCGCAAGGTAGTTAGCCGCCAATACTGTGAATGCCGGCTCAAACGTTGGCGACGAGCGAACAAGGGGCTTGAGCAAACTGATTGATTTATCAAAGTTGCCAGCAAAGTAATCGACGGTCGCCAGACTGACCGTTGTCACGAGAGAATCAGGGTCTGACGCTTTGGTATAGGCTAACTGGGCCGCTGCCTCCGGTCGACGGTCAAGCGGGGTCAAGAGGAGGAGTCCATACCAGGTATGGGCAGCGAGATAATTGGGATTAAGCTCGATGGATCTCTTGTAGTCCTCTTCTGCTCCCTGCCAGTCAAAGTTGAGAAAGGTGCGGGCAAGGGCTCGTGAGGTGTAAGCCTCGCCCAGAGTGCTGTCGATCTCCAATGCGCGCTGGGCGGCTGCCATGGCCTTCGTCAGAAGAGGGGTCGATTCCTGCTGCCCATAGTAGGCCAAAAGACTGTAGCAGTCGGCCAGACCCGCATACGCAGGGGCGTATTCTGAGTCGCCATCCAGAGCGCGCTGGAAGTCAACGATCGCCGCCTGAAGCGCATCGGGGGAGCGTTGGGCCAGGTGAAAACGCCCCTTCAAGTAGGAATCATAGGTCGCGGAGTTTGTTGAATACTGCCGCTTGAGCCGGGCCTGGGTGTCCACGTCGAGCTTGATCTTCAGACGATAGGCGACGTCGGTGGACATCTCATGCTGCAGATCAGCGACGTTAGAAGGCGTGCCTTGATAAGTCTGACCCCATACCTCGCGACCGGTCCTCACATCGATTAGCTCGATAGGCACACTCAAAGTTCCGTTCGGTTCGGAGATTGATCCGCCCACAACCGATCCGACGTGCAGACTTCGCCCTGCAGACCTTGGATCAACGGACTCGCCGCTGTAGCGCCTTGCTACGCTCTCAGCCGTCACCTGAATTCCTGGCATTCGCGATAAATCGTTGGTTAGGGCCTCGCTGATTCCCGCGCCGAGATAATCGAGGGCTGGGTCTCCGGTGCGGTTTTGCAAAGGAAGCACGGCGAGAGCTGTCGCGGGAGCCCGGGATTCGGAGAAATACCAAATGCCGATGATGGCCGCCAATGAAGATACGGCGGCTGCCGCCCATGCCTGCGTTCGCAGAGATGTCTTTTGAGGCGACAACGCCGTGAGGACGTCTTCCATCGTTTTGAATCTGTCCTCGGAGCGCGTTTGTAGACATCGAAGGATGACGCGCCTCCATCGCGGATCCAAGACTCCTGCTGGTAATTCGACTGAAGCACCGGAGACGGCCGGGCCACCGTCGATTCGGGCTGGACGGGCGCCGGTCAGGACTTCGCACATGACAACGCCGAGAGCATATTGATCGGCGAGGAAGGTCACTTCGCCGGTGTCTCTCTGCTCAGGAGCCATGAACTCGGGAGTTCCCTGCCCACCGGGCTCTTGAAGACCGTCGCGTGGACCAAAGACATTTAACGCCAGGCCGAAATCGGTGATCACAGCTCGCATCCGCTTGGGGCCGGAGCTTACGAGCATGACGTTGTTGGTTTTGAAGTCTCTGTGAATAACGCCTAATGCATGGGCTGCCATGAGGCCGTGAACCAGCTGTTCCACCAGCTCAAGGGCGGCTTTCTTATCCATCGGGCCGTGGTGGCGAATGTAATCGGAGAGCGTAACGCCCTCCAGAAATTCCATGCTTAGAAACCAGATTTTGGTATAAGGATTCGGTTCGTGACAGAAGAGTTCGTGGACGCGACATACGTTCCGATGAGAAACGCCGCGCGCTTGTTTCACCTCGCGTTTGAAGCGCTCGAGCGTATCCGGACTCTGCGCTATCTCAGGTCGGATGGTTTTGAGGGCAACTCTTTCTTTCAGTTCCAGATCCCACGCTTCGTAGACCTCGCCCATGCCGCCGCGATTCAAAAAACGCAGGATATCGAACCGATTTGCAATTAAGTCGCCGGTTGAAAAGGAGTGCGCCGATTCTTTCGCTCCAAGCAAGCCATGCGCGGCCACGGTAGGGGCATCGAAGAGACCGTTAGTCGTCCGGTTTGCCTCCAGAAGACGAATCACCTCCATCTCCAGGATCGAGTCCCCGTGACAGCGATCGCGAATTAAGACGCTGCGTTCCGCGTCGGGCACGTTGAGGGCTTCTTCGAAGATCTGCTGCACCAGCTTCTGAGGGGTCACGGATGGTTAACCATTTGCGTCGTGAATTCAACATACAACACGCAACCCATCCAGTCTCAGTTGTATGCGGGCCGGCGACGAGGCGTGGTCTCGCAGTTCCCTCAGGCACGGCGAATCGCCTAAGCCAAATTGAGAGGGAAATTCATTTTCTCCTGCTAAGCCATTTATTTTGTTATGCATAGATGGACTGCACAGGGTACATGGCCCCAAAGATCTGCTGCCCATGGAAACGATTGATGCCGATCAGGTAAGAGGCAAGGGTAATTACAAATCGTTCTCAGCAGGGTGTTATGATCCATGGCAAAGTGATTCCGCTTATCTTTGTTTGATCTCGCTGGCAAGTAATAGCATATTCGGTTGGGCTTAATGCGCGGGAGAGACTTGCTATTCCGTTTCCGGATATCCCTACGTCCCGGTCATTTCGAATCACTTGTAAAACCGTGAAAAATTGACGTACTAACGACCACACTCTAGTCCAGTTCTTCGTTTGCGAATTCAACTCAAGAACCACCTTAGTCGATGTACTCGAAAGGGGTTTGACGATGAGACGCACAATGATAGGCGCAGAATTCTCGAAATCCGCCGAAGGCGTGGCTGGCAAAACAGGTCACAAAAGACTTTCTTTCCTCGTTGCCTGTATTTTCGCGCTTTGCATCTGCCCGGCCGTGTACGGTCAAGCGACTGGAAGTTTCTCCGGCAACGTCGTAGATAAATCCGGATCGAGCGTTGTCGGGGCTACTGTCACGGCCACCTCCCAGGGAACTGGGCTTGCTCGCGACGTGAAGACAGATAGCGCCGGCCACTACCTGATCCCTTTGCTTCCCGTCGGCATTTACACCGTTCGCGTGGACTTCACCAACTTTCAAAGCGCCGAGTCCAAAGACCTCAAACTCGACGTTGACCAAGCCCGCGAACTTAATTTTTCCCTCGCGCCTGCGACGGTAGTCTCCGCGGTGACAGTTACCGGTGAAGCCGTAGCTGTCGAGACGGCCAATCCATCTCTCGGCCAGGTCATCACCTCGCAACAGGTGGCACAGCTTCCGTTGAATGGCCGGGATTTCGTTCAGCTTGCCACTCTGACGGCCGGGGCTACGGCAGAGACGAACCCAAACAGCTTTTTCACCTCCGCTGCCAGCAGCGAGGTGGCCGCACGCGGAGCGTTCTCGCTATCGGTCGGCGGATCCCGTCCGAACAGCACGGACTGGCTGCTGGATGGCGTCGACAATAACGAACTGACTGCTGGCGGTATCAGCATTTTCTCGTCGATCGATGACATTCAGGAGTTCAAGGTCTTAACCTACACTTACTCCGCCGAATACGGGACCCGGGCGGGACCGACCGTGCTGGTTACTACAAGATCCGGTACTAACAACTTTCATGGATCTCTCTACGAATTTTTGCGCAATACGTCTCTTGACGCCAAGAGCTACTTTTCCAGCTCAGTGGAGAAGTTTAATTTGAACGATTTTGGAGGCTCGGTCGGCGGACCCATTCTGAAGAACAAGCTCTTTTTCTTTGTCGATGGCGAACAGAAGTATCAGCGCCACGGCATTGCGTTTACGGGTCTGGTGCCTTCGCTTGCTATGCGCACTGGCGATTTCTCCGCGGATCCTTTTGGCAATCCTGTTTCGGGTCTCACCATCGTTAACCCGAACATGATTGGCGCGTCCACAAACCCGAACATCTATCCGAATGTTTATTTTCAGTGCAATGGCGCCGGGAATCCTCTGCCATCGAATCCCGATGGCAGCCAGCCTCATGGGATTCCGTGTAATAAGATTCCTTCCGGCCTGATCAACAACATTGGACAGGCCATGATGAACCTGTACCCCGCGCCGAACGCCAACAACGCCAGCGCCGGCTACAACTTCGTCAATACCCCCGTGCGTCAACTGAACGACACCAGGTTCGATACCCGTCTGGACTACACGCTCTCCGAAAAGGACAGTCTCTTCGGCCGTTTCAGCTACGAACAGGCGTTCTCCTATGTGCCGGGCGGCTCGACTCCGCCAGCCTTTGCCTCAGCGAACGCTTTCGGCACGAATCAGCACATCATTAACCATGCGCGGAACCTCGCGCTCGGAGAGACCCATGTGTTCTCTGCCAATATGGTGAACCAGGCCAGCTTTGGCTACAACCGAATCTTCGACTACATCACTTCGCAAGGCACAGGGACCTGCGCCTCAGCGAACATCGTGCCGGGCGGCATTCCCAACGCCAACCTGGGATGTTCCGGCGCTCCTGCCACATGCGCGAGTGGTTCATACAGCTGCGGACTGGTTTCAACAATCGTCTTTGGCGGCTATTGGGCAATCGGCGATCGCGGCTACTCTCCGTTCCAGGGTGGAACGAACATCTTCTCATTCAGAGACTCGCTTGAACTGATTCGTCATAAGCACGACTTCAGGATGGGCCTTGATCTTCGGCGTAATCAAATGAACGTCGGCACGGAGGCCTTCCAGGATGGCTTCTGGATTATTGGCAACGGCGGTAACTTTTCCGGCCTCAGCAGCGCAAATATTGGTGGTACACCGGCGGCCGATTTTTTGCTCGGCCTCACTGGCCTGGCCATTCACGACCAGACGTTCGATGGCCCCGTCACTGGCCGTCGCTGGACAATCTGGCGTCCTTTCGTCGAGGACAATTGGAGGGTCACACCCTCACTCACGCTCAATCTTGGCCTGGCTTGGGATATGACCACCCCGATCACCGAAGCCCACGGACGACTGGCGAACTACGTGCCCGCAACTGGACAGCTTCTCATTGCCAATCAAAATGGTGTGAGTGGGTCTGCGGGCGTCAACATGGACTGGACCGCCCTCGAGCCTCGCGTGGGTGCCAGCTGGAAGGTGTTCGGCAGCGACAAGACAGTGTTGCGCGGCGGCTACGCGCTCTTCCACGACTCGGCCTGGAGCCAGGGCGCTCAGGGTCTGTGGCAGAACCCGCCCTTCCTGGGCGAATCCGATGCCTTCCCCTCCGCCGGCTGCGCCTTTGCGACCTCGTACTGTGCCACCGTGCTCGGACAAACCCCCACCGGCCTTAGTCTCTCCAGCGGATTTCAGGCCATTCCTGCGCCGCCTACCGCCGGCACATTTACGGGCTCGTTTTATACCCAGCCTACAGACTTCAAGCTAGGCCGGGTCCAGCAATTCAACGTGAACGTCGAACGCCAACTTTTCAGCAGCGTCGTGCTCACCGCTGGCTATGCTGGTTCACGCGGCACTCACATCCTTGTGGCCGGGAATGACCTCAACACCGGAAGTCCGAATGCGTGCGGCACGGTCGCCAACTATACGCTCGGTTGCCTTTCCAACGGCACGCCTTACGTGCCACCCTACGGGACTTTCGACACGATTTCGCTCTTCGGGGATGTTGGCAAGACAAACTATGACTCTCTGCAAATCAAAGCCGAGACCAAAACACCGAAGGCAGGCCTGTACGCCCTGATCGCTTACACCTATTCGCATACGTATGACAACGGATTATCCGATGGCTTGGGCTCCCTGCTGAGTGCGCCCTATTTCCCGCTACCCAATTGGCAGAACCTGGATTGGGCCTTATCGCAGATTAACCTCAATAACAGCTTCATCGCCAGCGTCATTTATGATCTGCCCTTCGGCAGGGGAAAGCAGTTCGGCAGTGATTGGGGCCCTATCACAAACAGCCTTCTTGGTAACTTCCAGTTGACTCTCATCGAAAGAATCTCTTCAGGGTTTCCCGTTCCCTTGATTGACAGCAATAACCAATCCGGATCCTTCTTCCAGAACGGCGGCAATGGAAACAACTGGAACCGGCCTGCCCAGGTTGCGGGTTGCAATACACACAACGCAAACCACGGGCAGCTCCAGTGGATCAACGCATCCTGCTTTGTCGCGCCGCCAGTCGGACAGTTGGGGAATGCGAATCGTGTCCCGGCCATAGGGCCTGATTTCGTCAACACGGACTTCTCCGTGATCAAACAGTTCGCGCTGCCTCGAGAGATGGGTTTGAACTTCCGCGCTGAGTTCTTCAACCTCTTCAATCACACCCAGTTTGGACTGCCAGTGAATGATGTGAGCGCTGCTGGATTCGGTGCCGTAAACTCCACCGTGAACAATCCTCGCCTGGTGCAATTTGGCCTCAAACTAACCTTCTGAGTGGGTGACTCGCCCTTAAAGAGGAAGACCCGAAGACAGTTTGTCTCCGGGTCTTTTGTAACTTTGCGTATTTAGTAGAGTGCCAGTACGACGTCACTGCTAGCAGGAATTCCTGCTTCCAGACTCTGCGTCTGGGCCCGCTTCTCGGCCTTAGAAGTTGGGAAGCGAAGTTCCATCGCGGCTGTCGTGCTGCGAATCCCAGTGAGGAAATACTGATCGCCACACTTGTGGAATACCAGCACGTTGTCTTTTCCAGTAGCCGAGTCATCAAGAGCCATGCTCAGAATATGGACCTTCTGGTCGCGGTTGGATACTTCGAGAATGCGATGGTCCGTTGGCAAGGAACTGATGGTGTAGGTTCCAGCGGGAACGTATGAATCGTTGATTGTGAAGCCCCATGGAACGGTTGCCTTCACTGCTTGTGCCCAGACACCTGCGGTAGTGAAGAGAGAGGCGACGAATAGAGCGGCTGTGGCGATTGTGCGTTTCATGACGATCTCCTTTTGAGGTCCTCTTTGAGGTTCCTCTAACGCTCCGGCTACTTTCTCTTGGGGAGCTTGTTACGCCCTGTGATATTGCAAACCGGTGGCCAAACTCTGCCAAACTCCAGCGTGACAGGCTCTCGTGAGCATTTACATCAACATACGAGCTCATCTCGATCCGCCGGTTCCCGTTGCAGCCATCTCGGCGGTATCCGAATGGTGACCTGTGGTATCCGATCTGTTCTGACGGCCTCGCTTGGTATTCGAATAGCGCGAGAGTTTTCTGTGGCCATAGCTAATATTTGAAACGGTAGCGAAACTCCCCATAAATCTGTCGTGGGTCATTCCAGTGGAATCCGCCGAACGTCAAACTGTTATCCAGCAGCACGCGGCGATTGGCAACGTTCAACGCGTTCACTGAAATGGTGTACTTCTCGGCAAAGGTTTTGCCAATCGATAGATCGAAAGTAGTGTGGCTCGGAAGATACTCGCCTGGATATTGTGCCTGAGGCGTCCCGTACAACCCATTGATGAAACCCGAGCCGTAATAAACGTTGGTTGACGCGAAGATCCTCCAGGGCAGAGTGCCGTTGAAGCCCACGTTCAAGGTGTTTCTCTGATCGTGGTCGACGGGTGAGAGTCCTGGCGGGATATCGAGCGGGCATGCCGAGGTGACGGGAACCGGGCAGATCAGGCCTCCAGTAATCGGCGAGCTTGCCTGCGCGATCTGGTTCGCATAGGCAAGGTGAAATTGGCCATGGTGGAAGACATCGGGAGACCGCAAGGTGAGTGACCAGCCTTGAATGAGCGCCGAAGCCCAGGTGATCGGCCAAAAGATATTTGACTCTCCGATATTGTTGTGGTCGAGCCAGTTCTTCGCCCTGGTTTCATAGTTATTCGCGCTTAGGGTCCAGTTGCGGTACGGAATCGTCAGGCCATACTGCCATTGGATGTCCCGCTCGCCATATAGAGGAGCAAACGCAAAGTTCTGGCCGTTTGCCAAGTCAAGCAGAGGGCCGGTGGCGGTCGCTAGTGGCGGGGCCTGATAGTAATACCCATAGAAGCCGCTGAAAACCCAATTCAATCGTGGGATGCGCAAAGCTGCGCCAAAGCGTGGATCGGTTGCGGTCTCGGAGATGGTCGCGTTGAATTGAGTTGCGCGGAGCCCTGCGATCAAAGTAAACCAAGGAGTCATTTTGAATTTGTCATTGATGAATTCAGAGACCACGCTTCCGGTCACACCGATCGAAGAGGCAGGGACGTTTGGCGTACCGTCGGTGAAATAGTTATCGAAGTAGTTGTGTTGGTGCTGGCCAAACCCATAGACGCCGGCCTGAAGATCGTTCTTCCAGAAGTTTTCATTGAGAGCGATCTGGGCTCCGGCGTAGTTAGCGTTTTGATTGACTGTGGAAATGACGGGAGTATCGTTCGGGCCTCCGCTGTAGTCGGCACCGTTGTAGTGATAGAAGGGAGAAACCGTCAGCAACGTATCGGGGTTGAACGTGTGGACCCAAGAGAAGGTGACATAGCCATCGGGCTCGCGCTCGGCGTCATGCAGGCCGCTCGATGGATATACCTGGTTTCCGATTGAGTTGGGATCGGGGTCTATTGGGATCTGGTAATAATCCTGGCGCAACGAAGTGACTAGCCGAAATTGGTTTTTCGCGTCGTGATTGAAGATGAACGAGGCGAATCCTCCGTAACCGTTCACCGCGTCGTTGACTACCTGGGGAATGGGAGTCTGGAGTCCATAACTGCTGCGGTTCCCGTTCAAGCTGGCATAGTAGGCGAATCGCTGCGTGTGCCCTCCGCAACTAATCTGGTCGTCAGTTTGATAGAAATTTCCAGCGGTAATGACAAGGTCGCACTCCCTATTGCGTTCAAAGCCGGTCCGTGGCACGACGTTGAAAACTCCGTAGATCCGGTCTCCATAGTCTGCGTCGTAGCTTCCGCTGTACGCCTCGAGATAATCGATATCTCTCGGGAGGATTTGCGGACCGAGGTTGGTCGCAATGTTCGTGTTGGGAATAGGGACGCCATCGATCAGCCAGCTGACCTGGTGGCCCCCCATCATATGCAGCATGTCGTGGGTCATATAAGAAGCTGGAACATAATCCGTGATCATCTCCATGCCATTAGTGCGGTCCGCTCCTGGAGTTTGCTGAATGTCCAAGCGGCTCAACATTGTCGTCGGCGTAGCGCTATCCGTTGACGCCTCCGCCAGCGTTCCCGCAACAACGATCTCTTGATTTACGCCTTCGATGGTCAATTGGAAATGCAGCACCGGGCTGGTGTCGGACTGGACGATGACGCTCTGGCTCACTTCCTGAAAGCCCTTCGACAAGACCCCGACCGTGTAATTCCCGATGGGAACAGAGGTGAATACAAATTCTCCGTTTACGTCAGAGTCTTGAGTCTGCGCCCAGTCCGAGTTTTGAGCTTTTAGCGTCAGGTGTGCGCCCTGGATTGGACGGTGCTGGGGATCATGGATGACTCCGCGAACGGAACCGAAGATCGTGGCAAACGCCGCTGCGTCCAAGAGAAAAATCATTGCTAGAAAACTGATTGCTCGCCGCATAAAAGTGTTTCCTTATTACGAACCTCATCCGGCTAAAGCCCGTCGGCAGGTTGAGCATCCAGATAGGCGCAACCGGCCCACGAAGGGGCTTGATAATGACAACTGAATGGCGTTATTGCAGGCGAACTAGAGCGGAAAAGCACAGACACGGTGGCCTTGCTGCTTCTGCTCTAGCTGATAACCGTAGCGGCGGGTGGTCCGCGCTTTTGGCGGGAACGGTCAAACGAAATACGCTGTTGCGCTTCCAACTGCGCGTGGCACGCAGGATGACTTTGAAGGGCCGCATAGAATACGCCAGCAGAACTCGGTGCAATCCCGTGGCTGCGAACCACAATCATCATCCGTGTCTGAGGCCAGAACGGACACTTTTCTGGAGGAGCGGATATCTGCGTGACGCCCGGAGCGAGCTGCATCCGCGCCATGCAGTGATGTTTCCCATTTCGCTTGCAGCAGGCAGGCAGGTCGTTTTGCGAATCGTAAGAAGCGGCGAATAGAGGCGCACTCAAGAATGAGCCGAAGAGCAGAAGCATGAACATTGCTATCGCGCGCCGCATACAACCGAGTGTATGACGGAAAAATCCAAAAATCTACCGTCCACGGGAGCGGTTCTCTGCTGCTAATTACTCGGCTTCGTCGAATGAAGCTTTCCGAGCGCTCGATGGAGTTGCGAGGAGCGAGAAAGATCTTGGCGACGGCCCGGGATCGTAATAGAAACAGCGTTCGACATGCCGGTTTTACCGAACACATTCCCGAAAGCGGTTGGGCTGTAAGGTATTGATTCTATGAAATGGCGGAGAATGGGGGATTCGAACCCCCGATAGAGCTTTCGCCCTATAACGGTTTAGCAAACCGCCGCCTTCAGCCACTCGGCCAACTCTCCGTCTGTGTTGCGTGGGAGGGGATCAGCGATTCCTTTGCTTCTCCATACCCTGGCTGAGGCAATTATAACTTGCGGCTGGGGGATAGGGACAAGGTCAATTAGATTTGTGGGTACAGGCATCGAATGCGTCGCGAATTGGCTTAAGGGGGTGGGGTGGCGAGAGGGCTGCGTGGCGTAAAGAAGATGCGGCTGCTGCCCTTGATTGCAGCGACGTACTTCATGGTGTCGGGCGGCCCGTACGGGCTGGAAGACATTATTGGAAAGGCCGGGTACGGGCGGGCGTTGCTGCTGCTGGCAATCGTGCCGCTGGTGTGGAGTCTGCCGACGAGTTTGATGGTCGGGGAGCTGGCTTCGGCGCTGCCGGAAGAGGGTGGTTACTACTGCTGGGTGAGGCGGGCGTTGGGCGGGTTCTGGGGGTTTCAAGAGGCGTGGCTGAGCCTGGCGGCAAGCGTGTTCGACATGGCGATTTATCCCGTCATTTTTGTGCTTTATCTGGGGAGGATTGAGCCGACGTGGACGTCGGGTGGGCGTGGAACCTTGTGGGCACTGTTGGTGGTTGTGCTGTGTGCCGCGTGGAATCTGCGCGGAGCCAGGGCGGTCGGCGAGGGCTCGGTGGGGATGTTTTGTTTATTGCTGTCGCCGTTTGTTGTGCTGACGGCTGTGGGGTTGTGGAAGGGCCTGGTAGGGCCGCATGGAAGTGGATTCGGAGGGGGCTCACCGTGGCTGAAAGCTCCGGCGGCTGGGGCGGACTTTGCCGGGGCGGTTTCCGTGACTCTATGGAACTACATGGGTTGGGATAACGCTTCGACCGTGGCGCAGGAGGTGCAGGAGCCGCAGAGGAACTATCCGCGGGCGATGTTGATTGCGGCGGGACTTGTGGCGCTAACGTACGTGCTGCCGCTGGCGGCCGTGGCGCTCGCGGGAGTTCCGGCGGAACAGTTTTCGACAGGAGCGTGGACGGATGCGGCGCGGGAGGTGGTGGGTCCTTGGCTGGCGCTGTGCGTGGTGGTGGGTGGAACGATCAACGGATTTGGGATGTTCAACGCATTGATGATGAGCTACACCCGCGTGCCCTATGCGTTGGCGGAAGAGGGATTGCTGCCGAAGATAGTGGCACAAAGGACCAAAACAGGAGTTCCGTGGGTGAGTGTGGTTCTATGTTCGGTGGCGTGGGCGCTTGCCCTGGGGATGTCGTTTGAGCGGCTGATCTCGGTTGACCTGGTGCTCTATGGTGGGGCGTTGGTGCTGGAGTTTGTTGCTCTGGTGGTGCTGCGGGTGAAGGAGCCGGGGTTGATGCGACCGTTCAAGGTCCCGGGCGGTTTCTGGGGCGCGATTGCAATTGGAGTGGGCCCGACGGTGCTGATCGGGTTCGCCTTGTGGGCGGCCAGGGGTGAGCGTGTTGCGGGACTGCCGGCCCTGGCGTTCGCGGGAATCGTAGCCGCAGCAGGGCCGTTGGTTTATCTGGCTGTTAGAACACTGAGCCGTAGCAGGGGACGCGCTGCTTAGTCGAAGACCCTTCGATTGTGCGTTGAGGTGTCCTTCACGGGTACGGGTTTGGGGCGCGGGTTGGTCTTGTTGTCGATGAAGTTCTGCTGGGCGTCCGCGACTCTGGTGCGGGCGAAGGCGGCGTCGCGCCACCCTTTGACTTCGACTCGCTTGCCTTCGAGGTCCTTGTAGATGGAGAAGAAGTGGGTGATCTCGCGAAGCATGTGCGGGTAGATCTCGGAGAAGTTCCAGACGTCTTTGTAGCGAGGGTTGTTTTTGCCGACGCAGAGTACTTTCTCGTCGCCGAGGCCCTGGTCGAGCATTTCGAGCAGGCCTATAGGGCGGACGTCCATGACGCAGCCGGAAAAGCTGGGGGCGTCGACGAGGACGAGGACGTCGAGCGGGTCGCCGTCGTCGGCGAGGGTGCTGGGGATGAAGCCGTAGTCGCCGGGGTAGTGGACCGGGGAGTAGAGGTTGCGATCAAGACGGAAGACGTTAAGTTCCTTGTCGTATTCGTACTTGTTGCTGCCTTCGTAGGGGATTTCGATGACAGCGGTGATGACCTCAGGGCTGTTGGCCCCTACGGGAAGTTCAAGGTAGTTCGTCATAACTCTGGCTTCTCTTCTCTTGTTCTCTAGTGTGGGTTTCGCGGTTGCAGGCCTGTGTGGATGCGGCCTGGGAATGTGTTGGCGGCCGGCTGACTCGTGATTCGGGGAAGAAAGCAGCGCCTTGTCTATAATCAGTCAGGATGAAGGCTCATGTCTATGTCACGCTGAAACGAACGGTGCTGGATGCCCAGGGGCAGACGGTTGCAGATGCATTGCGGCGGATGGAATATCGCGGCGTTGCGGATGTGCGGCAGGGGAAGTATTTCCTGCTGACTCTGGAAGATGGATTGGAACAGAACGCGGCGCAGGCCGAGGTGGAGCGGATTGCGCGTGAAGTGCTGACAAACCCTGTGATTGAAGAGTTTACGTTCCGGCTCGAGCCCTGAGCGGGGCTTAATTCTGTTTGTTTTTTGGGTTCCGACCCGCGGACCTTCGGGTTGCCGCGGGCGGTTTTGCGTGCATTTTTTTTGGAGGCCTTTTTTGGGTGGGGTTCTGGGAAAAATGGGCATTTTTTGTGGTTTTTTCGTGGTGAAAACGTGGTGAGAGCGTGGTGAAGTTGTGGTGGAAACGTGGTGAGGCTTCCACGTTGAAAAACACGCCAACTTTTTGAACTTTATTTTCTGCGCGTCGGACACTCAAGTCTGTGGAGTATGCGTGCCGGTGCTACGCTTAAAAGTCTGTAGGGGAAGATTCTTTTGAGCGATGCAAGTGTAGATAGTATGGCGCGACAGGTTATCGATAAGTCGGCGGGGGAAAGTCGTTTTGTGCGGGCCTGCCTGCGGCTTCCGGTGGACCGGACGCCGGTGTGGTTTTTGCGGCAGGCGGGGCGGTACATGCCGGAGTACATGGCGGTGCGGAAGCATCACACGCTGCTGGAGATCTGCAGGACGCCGGAGATTGCGGCGGAGGTTACGATTACCGCGGCGGAACGGCTTGGCGTGGATGCGGCGATCATCTTTGCGGATCTGCTGTTGCCGCTGACGCCGATGGGGCTGGATTTTGAGTTTGTCGCGGGCGAGGGGCCGGTGGTGCATACGCCGCTGCGGTCGCTGGAGCAGGTGAAGGCGCTGCGGACCGATCGGACTGAAGATCTGAGTTATGTGTCGCGGGCGATCGAGAAGGTGGCGACGCACTTCGCGGGACCGCGAGCCGATGGGGACACGCTGGGAATTATCGGATTTTGCGGGGCTCCTTGGACGCTGGCAGCGTACATGATCGAAGGGCGGCAAGCAGAGCGGCGGGGATCGCAACTATATCGAGACGAAGAAGCTGATGTACTCGAATGAAGCGGCGTGGTCGCTGCTGATGGAGAAGATTGTAACGGTCCTGGTTGCTTATGCGCGTCAGCAGGTGGAGGCGGGCGCGGATGTGATTCAGGTGTTCGACAGCTGGGTGGGCAAGCTGAGCGTGGGCGACTACACGCAGTACTGCCTGAGCTGGTCGACCGAGCTGGTGCAGCGGATCAAGGCGATGGGCGTGCCGGTGATTTACTTTGGCGTGGAGACCGCTTCCCTGCTTCCGGCGATGAGCGAGACGGGAGCCGATGTGATGGGGCTGGACTGGAGGGTGCCGCTGGAGGTGGGCTGGAAGGCGGTGGGTGCGGGCTGCGCGGTGCAGGGGAATCTGGACCCGATTGCGCTTTTTGCGCCGGAGGATGTGTTGAAGGAGCGGGTGCGCGAGGTGCTGGATGCTGCGGCGGGACGGCCGGGGCACATCTTCAATCTTGGACATGGGATTGTGCCGACGACGCCGGTGGAGAATGTAATTCGAGTGGTGGAGTGGGTGAAGGAGTTGAGCGCGCTGTGAGTGGCCGACCGCGGATTTGCGCGGATGATCTGAATGAAAAGACCTAATACGGATTTAAGAACGGGCAACGGCAAAAGCAACGACGAAATACAGGGGTCCTTCGCTCCGCTCAGGATGACGACAAAGACAGATGGGATATGCGATGAGCACGGAGAATAGAAACAGTGCGGTTTTGCTGCTCGCGCATGGAACGCCGGATGTGCTGGGCGAGATGGCCGAGTATCTGAGCAAGGTGACGGGCGGGCGGGCGCTGCCGCAGGCGGTTGTGGAGGAGTTGCAGCATCGTTATGCGCAGATCGGGTTGCGTGAGACGCCGGGCATTGAGGCTCCGCCGCTGACGAAGTGGACGATGACGCAGGGGCATCTGCTGGAGCAGGCGCTGGGTGGCGAGAGGGTGTATGTGGGGATGCGGAACTGGCATCCGTATATTGCGGATGTGGTTGCGCAGATGCGACTGGATGGCGTGACGCACATCAAGGCGGTATGTCTGGCGCCGCAGAATTCGCGGACCAGTGTGGGGCTTTATCGGAAGGCAGTGCTGGCGGCAGCCGCGGGACTTGAGGTCGACTTTGTTGCTGGGTGGGCGGAGAGTCCTGTGCTGGCGCAGGCGTTTGCGGAGAGGCTGTGGCCGGTTTGGGCAGAGGCTTGTGCGCAGTCGGGGCGGCGGGTGCCGGTGTTGTTTACTGCGCACAGCGTGCCGTGCCGAACGATTATGACGGGAGAGGCTTCAGTCGCTGGAGCGAGGCCGGGGACGCCGGTGCAGGGGTCGCCCGATCCTTATCCGGTGGAGGCAAAACGGACGGCGCAGATGGTGGCGGATCGCATGGCTCCGGTTGGTTTTGGAGAGGGCGATTGGTACTTTGCGTTTCAAAGCCAGGGCGTTAGTGGCGGGCCGTGGATTGGGCCGACGGTGGAAGAGACGCTGAAGGCGATCCAAGCGGAGGGCCATGTGGGCGTGGTGATGCAGCCGGTGGGCTTTCTGTGCGATCACGTTGAGATTCTGTACGACATCGATATTGCATTCCGTGAGATTGCGAGCCAGCTGGGGCTGAAGCTGTGGCGGGCGGAGAGCCTGAACGACTCCGAGGTGCTGGTGAGGGCGCTGGTGGAGGTGGTGTCGGGGCAATATAAAGCGACCGTCGATGAGCTAATAGTGCCCGCAGGAGTATAGGCTGTCAGGATGCTTAATATCAGGGGCCGGGTACGGGGGGCCAGATGCGAGGGCTCCGGCTCTCGAATTTTTTTGGTGCGGGGATTTGTTGGGAGAGACGATGAAGCGGGTTGCAATTGTTGGCGGTGGAGTGGCGGGTTTGGCGGCGGCGTATGAGCTGGCGCGGCTTGCTCGTGACGGAGTAGAGGTGCAGGTTGTGTTGTTTGAGGCTTCGACGCGGCTGGGTGGGATTGTGGAGACGGTTCGTGAGGGTGGGTTCACGATCGAGGGCGGGCCGGATGGGTGGGTGACGGAGAAGCCGTGGGCGCGCGAGTTGGCCGAGGAGCTTGGGCTGGGTGATGAGGTGATCGGTTCCAATGACGCAGGGCGGAAGACGCATTTGCTGCTGAACAAGACACTGCAGGTGATGCCGGACGGAATGCGGATGATGGTGCCGGGCGATCTGGAGGCACTGGATGCTTCGGATCTGTTTAGCGCGGAGGCGAAGCGGGCTTATCACGATGAGCCGGGGCGGGCGGAGGAGTTGCGCGCCTGCGCTCCGAGTGAGCGACGAGAGTGTGGCGGAGTTTGTGCGGCAGGCACTTTGGGGATGAGGTGCTGCAGAAGATGGGGGCTCCGCTGCTGAGCGGCGTGTTTGGCGGCGATGTTGCGAGATTGAGTGTGCAGGCGGTGATGGCTCCTTTTGTTGCGATGGAGCGAGAGCATGGGAGTCTGATTACGGCGTTGCAGCTGCGGAGTGCGGGCGCGAAAGCTGATTCGATCTTTACTTCGCTGCGAAGTGGGATGGGAACGCTGGTGGATCGCATGATTGCGGCGATTCCGGAGGATTGGATTCGGCTGGTCTCGGAGGTGAGCTTCGTCTCGTATGAAGACGAGGGATGGCTGATTGGGACTTCGAGAGGTGTGGAGCGGTTTGATGCGGTGATGATGGCGGCGCCGGTGGATGTGGCGCGCACGCTGCTGAGGCCAGTGGATGAGCGGGCTGCGGAGTTGATGGAGATGGATGCGAGCTCGGCGGTGCTGGTGGCGTTTGCGTTTCCTGATGCGGCGAAGTTTGCGGTGCCGGCGGGGTTTGGATTTCTGGTGCCGCCGGGCGAGGACAGTATGTTGCTGGCGTGCACGTTTGTGGATCAGAAGTTTGATGATCGGGTGCCGCAAGGCGGGCGGCTGGTGCGGGTGTTCTTTGGCGGGAAGGCGGCGGAACGGTTGATGCGTTGCAACAACGACGAGACAGCGGCCGTGGCAAGGATGGAGCTGGCGAGGATTCTGGGGCCGTTGCCGGAGCCGCAGATGACGGTGGTGCGGCGTTGGCCTAGGAGTCTTCCGCAGTATGGGGTTGGGCATCTGGAACGGATGATGGCGCTGACGAAGAGGGTGAGTGCGTTCGACGGGTTGTGGCTGCTGGGGAATGGTTATCGCGGAGTGGGACTGCCTGACTTGATTCGGGATTCGCGGGCTGCGGCGCGGGAGTTTGCGGGACGAGCGTAGCGGCAGGGTTTTGAAGATTTGACCCGGGGGTGTGACCGGGATAGTCTCTACTTAATCTGGTGTTGGGAAGACGGTGCGAATCCGTCACTACCCCGTAACTGTAAGCGCTGAGAGTTTTGACAATTTTCTGAAGCCACTGGGATGCGTCCTGGGAAGGTGAGTCAAGACTCGGTGAAGCGCAAGTCAGGAGACCCGCCGGAGGCCAATCGGGCTTGATTCAGCTTCGCTGGGAGGGCTGAAGAGCATTCTCGCTGACCCCTAAGAGGTCTGCACGAGCGCTGCCTAAATTTATTCCCGCTCTGTTCCATGTGTTTTTTGTGCGCGTGGACAAGGAGCTGACGATGCAGGAGACGCGCCAAGGTTCGGTGACACTCGTGCTTGGTGGTGCGCGCAGCGGCAAGAGCCGTTACGCGCAACATCTTGCGGAGCAGTCGAGCCGCGTGGTGTTTGTGGCAACGGCGAAGCCGTCGGATGACGAGATGCGCGCGAAGATCGAGCGGCATCGCGCAGATCGTCCGAAGGAATGGCTGACCGTTGAGGAGCCGCTGGAGCTGGCGAAGGTGCTGGCGCAGCATGAGCGCGGAGTGCGATTTGATTTTGGTGGATTGCCTGACGCTGTTTGCGGCGAATCTTCTGGAGGCGGAGGGTGACGGCGACGAGTCGCTGGTTGACGCGCGGGTTGAGGCTTTGTGCGTGGCTTTGCAGTCGGTTCAGTGCGGCGTTGTGCTGGTGTCGAACGAGGTTGGAAGCGGCGTGGTTCCGGCGTATGCGTCGGGGATTCGATATCGCGATCTGCTGGGCGAGATGAATCAGAAGATTGCCAGAGTTGCTGATGATGTTGTGTTGATGGTGGCGGGGTTGCCGCTTGCGTTGAAGGGGCATCTTGAGGTGACGCTGTGAGGGGGGCGGATCTCGTTTTTGTTTTCGCTGGTGATGGTGCTGGCTGGTCACTGCTTCGCGAGTCGGACGCTGACGGATGAGATGGGGCGGACGGTGGTGGTGCCGGATCATCCGCATCGAGTGATCTGCCTGATGCCGAGCGTGACCGATACGGTTTATGCGCTGGGGGCGGGCGATGATGTTGTCGGGATCAGCGACTATACGAAGTATCCGGCTGCGGCGCTGACGAAGCCGAGCGTCGGCAATTTGATTACGCCGTCGATTGAGACGATTCTGTCGCTGCATCCGGATCTTGTGATCGGCGTGCAACCGATGGGGCCGATGGAGTCGACTTCGCAAATTGAGAGAGCCGGCGTTCCCGTTTTCCTGGTGAGCCCGCATGGCATCGCCGGGATTCTTCATTCGGTTGAGACGGTTGGGTTGGCTCTGAACAGAACACAGCAGGCGGATGCGTTGGTGCATCGCTTGCAACAACGCATTGATGCGGTGAAGGCGCGAACCAAAGATTTGCCTGCGCCGAGAGTTTTTATGCCGGTGTGGTACGACCCGATCAGCACGATTGGGAAAAACGCGTTTATCACGGAGATTA
The DNA here is from genome assembly GCA_963754765.1 of uncultured Acidobacteriaceae bacterium. Lineage (GTDB taxonomy): Bacteria > Acidobacteriota > Terriglobia > Terriglobales > Acidobacteriaceae > Edaphobacter. The sequence goes on from CAVWHJ010000015.1 coordinate 214,656, forward strand.
TTGCAGCCGCCGGAGGGCGCTCGGTGACGGACGATTTGCCGACGGAGTGGCCGGAGATCAGCATGGAGGTTGTGCTGGAGCGTGCGCCCGACGCGCTGCTGTTTGTTCGCGGGGGCAAGATGACGCTGAAGGTTTTGCAGGACAGACCGGGCTGGAAGAGCTTGACGGCCGTGAAAGAGAAGCGTGCTTACTACGTGGACGACCGGATCAACTTTCCAAGTCCGCTGGCGATCGACGCATTGGAGGATCTCGCAAAAGAATTTCATCCTTGAGCTGAAGCGTTCAGCTCGCAACCATTCACGAACAGCAAGGTGTCGGGAAGCGCGGTGCGAATCCGCCACTACCCCGTAACTGTAAGCGCAGAGAGCCACGGCATGGTCGCGCAACGCCACTGGAGAGTATCCGGGAAGGCAGCCAAGGCTCGATGAAGCGCAAGTCAGGAGACCGGCCTTGCTTCACTACCCGAGGGGGAAAATTTCATGCATCGTCTATTTATTTCGTAGAGTCTCAGCGACTTTTTGGGTCGCCGTCTTCCTGGTTGTTTCGCTACTTTCATCGTCTATTTCTGCGCGCGCGGCAGAGCGAGGCGTTCTGCACGGGACAGTGAGAGATCCGCTTGGCGCGGTTGTGGTGGGCGCGACGGTTGAACTGTTGAACGGAGGTACGGTGCTGCAGACAGCCAAGACCGATGGAGCGGGCAACTATACCTTCGAAGTTCCAGCATCGGGGCGATACAGTGTGCGGGCTGTTGCACCTACCTTTCAACGTACGGTCAGTGCTTCGGTATATCTTCCGAAGACAGACAAGGCGGAGTTGGATGTTACGCTCGCCACGCAGACGCTAACGGACCAAGTTACGGTGACGGCTACGGCAACACCGACGCCGATTGCGCAGATTGGCGCGTCCGTAACAGTGCTGACGTCGGATGATTATCGCCAGTACACAGAGGTGCAGGATCCACTGCGACAGATTCCGGGGTTGCAGGTGAACCAGGCGGGGCAACTTGGTAGCCAGACGGGGTTATCGATTCGCGGTGGGAGCACCTATGCAAATAAGGTGCTGATTGACGATGTGCCGATGAACGATATCGGCGGGGCGGTGGATTTTGCGAACATCGCAACGGTCGGCATTCAACAGATTGAGGTGCTGCGAGAGCCGAACAGTGCTCTGTATGGATCGGATGCGCTGGCCGGCGTTGTCAGCATGACGACAACACGAGGCACGACGAGACTGCCACTGATTACTTACGCGGGCGATGGCGGAAACTTCAACACGTATCACGAGGAAGCAACGCTGAGCGGCATGGCGCGAGGGTTGGACTACTACGGCGCCTTTGGGCGGCTGGACAGCGGCAATAATTTTCCGAACGATTCCTTCCACAATGCGACCTATGTGGGCAACTTTGGGTGGGCTCCAAATCCGGAGAACGATCTTCGTTTCACGGTGCGTCACCTCTCGGCTTCGGCAGGTCAGCCGAATAGCATCCTGCTATATGGGATTCCGGATGATGCGGACCAGAAGGCGCAGAACACCTACTACAGCGGCGCGTGGAACAATCAAGCGACCGCGAAGTGGCACAATGAGATTCGCTACGGCGGTCTGCGTCTCAATACGCAGTACGATGACTTTGAAGCGACGGGAATTCCTGATCCCGCGGGATCGGGAAATTTCCTGGGCGCGCCCGTCACGATTACGGGAGGGAATGGATATAGCGTCACGGGTCAGGCAATCTTTCAATACGCCGGCACGTATCCGAACGAGTATGACACCATCACGAATCGTGACTACGTCTACGCGCAGACGGACTATCGTTTCAATCCGCATGTCGTGGCGCTGGGAGGTTTCAAGTACGAGGCCGAACGCGGCTCAACGGTGTTTTCGGGCTCGCCGGCCACCAACATCAGCCGCGGCAACTATAGTTACACGCTGCAAATCTCCGGCGACATTCATAACCGTCTCTACTACAACGTTGGGAGTGGGATCGAGAACAACGGGCTCTTTGGAGTCGCAGGGACACCGCGTGCATCGGTTGCTTATTATCTTGCTCGCCCTTCGGCGACTGGCTGGCTGAGCGGCACGAAACTGCACGCGAGCTTCGGCAAGGGAATTAAGGAACCGACGATTGCGCAGCAGGCTAGCTCGGTGTTCGATATTCTTGCAGCGCTGCCGAACGGAAGCCAACTGATCGAACAATTTCACATTGGACAGATTGGACCGGAGAACTCGCGCACCTACGATGGCGGCATCGATCAGCAGTTGTGGAACGGTCGTGCGCGGTTGGGTGTGACTTACTTCCATAATGAATTCACGAACGGCATTGAAGACGTTCCTCCAGCGCGGTCTTCTCGCACTGGGAGTACCTGTGGCAAGTCTTCCTGCGCTCCAGTTCGGCGCTTACATCAACTCCGAGGCATTCCGTTCGCAGGGCGTTGAGTTCGAGATGGAATACAAGATCAACAGTCATCTATTCGCGCGTGGCGGATATACGTATACGGATGCCGTGGTGCAGCAATCTTTCTCGAGCGATCAGGGAGCGGGAGAGTCTTTCAATCCTGCGTTTAACTTCCCTGATATTCCGATCGGCGCGTTCTCGCCGTTGGTAGGAGCGCGGCCGTTTCGCGTGGCTCCGAACACGGGATATTTTGGGTTGAACTATTCGCGCTCGAAGTTTTATGGCTCACTGACAGGGACGCTGGTGAGCCGACGCGACGACAGCGACTTCCTCTTCGATGCGAATTACGGGCCGACGATGTTGTTGCCGAATCGCAATCTGGATGGAGCGTATCAACGGATTGATCTTAGCGGCGGCTATCAGGTGATGCCTAGACTGGCTGTGTATACGAATATTCAAAATCTATTCAGCGAGCATTATGTTGAGGCGTTTGGATTTCCTGCGTTGCCGTTTACGTTCCGGTCGGGAATCAAGTTCAGCTTTGGAGGCGAATCCTGGGGACTGAAGTAAATCGCGAAGCACAGCGAATCGCGGTGCCGCCTCCGGCATCTGCTCCACACTCAACTGAGGAGCAGATGCTGGAGATGCGCGACGATGGGCGCGTGGCGAAGGGCAGAGCCGGTTTTCTTACTCTGGTGGCGTTGCTGGTCATGTTGCTGGTGGTCGTCGTTCTGTTCTCAGTTGCGATTGGAGCCATTCTCATTTCGCCGGGAGCCATCCTGGGTGCGCTCTTTGGGCATGGCACGCTGACCGCGACACAAGAGATTATTTTGCTGCAGATTCGCCTGCCGCGGGTGTTGGCCTCGGCTGTGATCGGAGCGGCGCTGGCAATCTCGGGACTCATGTTTCAAGGGCTGTTTCGCAATCCGATGGCCGACCCGTATGTGATCGGGTCGTCGGGTGGCGCGGTGCTGGGCGCGTGTGTGGGTATTTTTTTCTTCTCGCAATTCTCGTTGTTCGGCTTCAGCGCTACGGCGCTTCTGGCGTTCGCTGGGCTCGGTCGTCACGATGGCGATTGTCTATTTTCTTGCGCGGACGAACGGCCGAACGAACGTGATCACTTTGCTGCTGGCCGGGTTTGCGATCAGCACGATGCTCGGCTATTCGAGTTACTTCTTTGAGTTGATCGATAGCAGCAGTGGGTCGAGCCACATGGTTCTTCTGTCGTGGCTTCACGGAGTCATTGGGATTCCGCAGTGGAGTCAGCTTGCCGTGACTGGAGTGCTTCTGCTGTTTGGGTCAGTGATCGCGATGCCGCTGATGCGACGGTTGAACACGCTGGCTCTGGGCGATGAATATGCGCATCAGCTTGGGCTGAGGGTGGAATACACGCGTGTTGGCATCATCCTGACGGGATCGTTACTGACTGCGGTTGCTGTGTCGCTTGGCGGCCTCATCAGCTTCGCCGGCCTGATTGTGCCGCACGTTGCGCGTCTGCTGTTGGGGCCGGATCATGTGCGCTTGCTTCCTGTCACGGCTTTGTCAGGCGCGATATTTCTGGTTGTTGCGGATACGCTTGCTCGCTCGGTATTCGCTCCGACGGAGATTCCAGTCGGAATTCTGATGGCGTTTGTTGGCGGCCCGTTCTTTCTCTATCTGCTGCGTAAGACGAAACGGAGCTACCTGTTATGAATTCTCTTTTGAGCTTCCGCGACGTCACCTTCGGATATGGTGCGGGCGATGTGATTGAGTCGGCGAGCTTCGATCTGCTGCCGGGAAGTTGTACCGCTCTGATCGGCCCGAATGGTGCGGGCAAGACGACACTGCTGCGTCTTGCTGCTGGAACGCTGCATGCTCAATCGGGCAGCGTGATGTTGAATGACCGGCCGCTGCATGAACTTGCGCTAAGAACAGTCGCGCGCGTGGTTGCGCTGGTTCCGCAACAGCTCGACGTTCCGTTTCAATTTACTGTGCGCGAGGTGGTGGAACAGGGGCGGACGCCGTATCTCGGGTTTTTGCGCGGACCGATAGGCGAAGATCGCAGGGCGGTTGATCGTGCGCTGGAACTCGCAGATGTGAGCGGGTTGCAGCGGAGGGTCTTCAATGAGTTGAGTGGCGGAGAACGGCAGCGGGTGAAGATAGCGCTGGGTCTTGCACAGCAACCGAAGCTTCTGCTGCTGGATGAGCCGACGCAGAATCTCGACATCGGAAGGCAAGTCGAGTTGATGGATCTGCTGCACTTTCTTCGCGCGGAGGGAATTACGATCTTCGCTTCGATCCATGATCTTCAGCTTGTCGAGGGAAACTTTTCATCGGTGCTGTTGTTGAGTCCCGACACTCCGCTGATGAGTGGAACTCCGGAGGAGATGCTCAAGCCATCCCTTTTGGAGAAGGCGTTCAACTGTCCTCCGCGCCGTCATCCTTTGTTGCTGGAACGAATGCAGCGCCATGCGAAGAGGGCTGGGTGATGAAAGCAGCGAGTTTATTGGTGATCTCCGAGGTTGACTGTGCGATTGAGTTGCCGAGTGAGGCTTGGGGCGCGCGTGCGCGGTCTCATCTGGATAGGTTGACCAAACCGCCTGGAAGCCTGGGAGCACTCGAAGATATCGCTGCGCAGATGGTGTCGATTCAGCAGGGGGATTTTGCGGAGCCTTTGCGGAAGGCAGTGTATGTTTTTGCCGCGGATCATGGGATTACAGCAGAGGGAGTCAGTGCGTTTCCGAGTGCGGTGACACGGCAGATGGTGTTGAACTTTGTCGCCGGCGGCGCGGCTATTAATGTGTTGGCGCGGCTCCACAAGGTTGAGATGAACGCAGTTGATGTTGGTGTGGATACGGACTTCGGCGTCGTTGAGGGACTGCTGGACCGAAAGGTGCGCAAGGGGACGCGAAATATGCTGCGCGAAGCAGCGATGAGCGACACGGAGATGGTGCAGGCGATTGGCGTGGGATTGAAGTTTGCCGAGGAGGCGAAGGCTCGCGGGAAAAACCTGCTCGCTATGGGCGAGATGGGGATTGGGAACACAACTGCGGCGAGTGCGATCGCTGCTGTCCTGACCGGGACGGCTGTGGCTGACGTTACGGGCAAAGGGACCGGTCTGGATGTGAACGCGCTGGCTCACAAACAGCGGGTTATCGAAGCTGTTATCGAGAAGCATTTTGCGATTGCTGGTGACGGCTCGAGGCCTGATCCGCTCGAGGTGTTACGTTGTGTCGGAGGGTTGGAGATTGCTGCCATGACAGGATTCATTCTTGGCGCGGCGCAGTGTGGAATTGCGGTGGTCGTTGATGGGTTTATTTCGACTGCTGCAGCGGCAGTGGCGTTTGCGATTGCGCCTCGTGTGCGTGGCTATCTCTTTGCGGGGCATCAATCTGAAGAGCCGGGTCATCGGGTGCTGCTTGAATATATTGGGCTGAAGCCAATCCTGAATTTGAAGATGCGACTGGGTGAAGGGACGGGCGCGGTGTTGGCGATGCCAATCATTGAATCTGCGATGTGTCTCTATAACGAGATGGCCACGTTTGCCTCTGCCGGGGTTAGCGAGGCGATCGAGTGAACGCGATCCAACAGATTCGCAAGCAGGGCGTGGACCTGGTGGTTGCATTCCAATTTCTCACGCGGATACCGCTGCCATCGATTCCGTTCGAACTCGATTCACTCTCTCGTGCGATCAAGTTCTTTCCACTCGTGGGGCTTGTTGTCGGCATTGGCGCGGTAGTGGTGCAGAGATTACTGGTGTCTCATCTGGGTCGACCTTTGGTTGCGGTAATTGTATTGGTCTATCTTGTGCTGATCACGGGTTGTTTGCATGAGGACGGGCTTGCCGATACCGCGGATGGATTGGGCGGTGGATGGACCAGGGAGCAGATTCTTCTCATTTTGAAAGACAGTCGCATTGGAAGTTACGGGGCTACGGCTCTTATTTTGTCGCTGCTGGCGCGCTATTCGCTTTTGACATTGCTGCCGATGGAACACTTCGCTGCGTATGTTATTTCGGCGCAGGTATTGGCACGCTGGTCGTCACTTCCATTGAGTTACTTTCTACCTCCGGCGCGCGAGGGGGCTGGGCAGGGGGCTCGAATCGCAAAGCTGACGTCGTTGCCTTCGTTGATTTTCGGATCGGCTTTGACGTTCTTGATCGTGGGCTTCGCGCTGAGATGGTTGGCCCTGGCTCCTCTGTTGATGGCGTTGGTTGCGGTTCTTTTGACTGGGTGGCTTTACTTCAAGAAGATCGGCGGAGTGACGGGTGACTGTTTCGGAGCGACGACTCAGTTGACGGAGATCGCTGTCTATTTTTGCGGAGTGTGGATTGCATGAATGAGATACTCTTCATCCGACATGCTGAGACCGATATGGCGGGGACGTTTTGTGGCCACTCCGACCCTGATCTAAATGTGCGGGGTCGAGCTCAACTGGCCGGGCTGGTCGAGGAACTTCGTGGAGAGAATCTCGGTTCGGTTTACACCAGCGATTTGCGCAGGGCTCGCGCTACAGGCATGGCAATAGCGGATGCTTTTGGTGTCGGCTGTCACGTGCGTCCGGCGTTGCGTGAGCTTGACTTTGGGCAATGGGAGGGTCTTCGCTGGGAGGAGATAGAAGAACGAGACAAGGCCTACTCGTGCGATTGGATTGCGGCGTATCCTCGCATGGCATCGCCGGGTGGTGAAGACATTGGCCGGTTTGAACGGCGGGTGTTGGAGGAGGTTGAGTTTCTTTCGATTGGGGCTGAGCGGGAGGCTCGCACGATCGCCGTGGTCACTCATGCCGGGGTAATTCGCACGGTGCTTTGCTCGTTGCATGGGTGCTCCGAAGAGACCGCATGGGAACAGACGAAGGACTATTGCTGCGTTGTTCGACATCCTATCCTCGGATCGTTTGGTTTGATAGGAGCCGGGGTGAAGTTGGCTATTTGACGAAGGCTTGGAAGTACAAGGAGAAACGATATGAGTATTGCAACGATGCATGGAGATGGTGGACAGACCGCGTTGACCGGGGGAATTCGCATTTCGAAGGCTGACCTGCGCGTGGAGGCGTATGGCACTGTCGACGAGTTGATTTCAGTGCTCGGCTTTGCGCGCAGCATCTGCACCCATAAAGAGATCTGCGGTTGGACAGAGAATATTCAGCGTACGCTGTTTCGCGTGGGATCGGCGCTCTCGACTCCACCGGATAACAAGAAGGGGGGCGCAACTGTTTCGACGGAGGATGTTGAGGCGCTGACGAAGCTCGTTCATCAGATCGAGGCGACCGAGGGGATTCTCTCGGATTGGTCGTTACCGGGCGCGCATACGGAGTCAGCAGCGTATGAGGTTGCCCGCACTGTATGCCGTCGGGCGGAGCGCCTCGCGGTTAGGCTCGCATCCAGCGTAGAGGTGAAGCCGGAGGTGTTGGCGTACTTGAATCGGCTCTCCGACGTGATCTGGCTCTTCGGCCGATTGATCGAAGTGAACGCCGGCGTGGATGCACGTTTGCGCACGGACGACACCGCCGGACCGAAGTGGTCGCGAGCCTGGAAATGACGAAAGCCGAAGGTTTTGACGCGATTGAACGCGACGCGGTCTACCGTGCGATCCGCGAACGGAGAGATGTCCGCCGCGGTTTTCTGCCGGAGCCATTGCCGGATGACTTGCTCGGCAAACTGTTGGAGGCCGCGCATAGTGCGCCTTCGGTCGGGCTGATGCAGCCGTGGCGTTTTATCGTTGTGCGAGACGTTGCGGTGCGGCGGGCGGTACACGACATTTTTGTTGATGCGAATGAGCAGGCGCTCGCTGGTTATGAGGGGGAGCGGCAGAACAGCTACGCGAATATGAAGCTCGAGGGCATACTCGAAGCGCCGCAGAATCTTTGCATTGTGTGCGATCCGCAGAGCAGTCAGGGTCACAGGCTTGGACGACGCACGATGCCGGAGACGGCGCTTTACTCGGCTGTTTGTGCGGTGCAGAATCTGTGGCTGGCGGCGCGGGCCGAAGGCATCGGCGTGGGTTGGGTGAGCATTCTCGATCCTGCACTTCTGCGTGCCGCGTTGGAGATACCGGAGCATATCGTTCCGGTGGCGTATCTGTGCCTGGGATACGTCGAGGCGTTTGCAGCCGAGCCTGATCTTGAGCGCGTGGGTTGGGAGAAACGAACTGCGCTGAAGAGCCTGGTCGCGTTTGATCGCTACGACAGCCGTTGGGACGCGAAAGGGACTACACCGTGATCACGCGCACTGGCTGTTAGTCGGATGCAGGACGCCCGGTTTCGATCTCGATTTCCTGGGTCTGGCCGTTATCATTCACGACGACAGCCGCGCGATGTTGGCCAGCATCAAAGTTGCCTTCAGTGAATGCTCTCGCTTCACCATTTACGCGCACTGCACTCGGCAGTGCAGTAACACTGTAGAACTCGACGCGCAGTTGCTTCCACCATACCGGATATTTACCTTCGCGCGCCGCGATGTGCAATGCAATACCGCGACTCGTCTGATAGCAAGTGTAGGCAACTCGCGTTGACTCCCCGCGAACATAGGCGAAGCTGTGTCCGTCATCGAGATACAGATCGCCCTTGCAGTCTTTTCCGGGATACACCCGCAAGGTCAGCGGAGCCGGCCGGCGTTTCCATTGTGCTCTTCACGACTGGCTGCATCGGCAGAACGGTGCCCCCGCGCACGTACACCGGCAGCACGGCAAGCTGCGGATGGATCGTAATGGGCTTCTCTTCCCGCGTTGCAGATTGGACCACCGCGCCCGTCCAATAATCAAACCATCGACCCGGCGGCAACTTCACCTCGTACGCTTCCAACTCTTCTGGAAAGGGTGCAGGCGCAATCAGCAGATCGGGGCCGAATAAAAACTCCGCACCCGCGTCCAGATCCAAAGGATGTTTGTCCGCAGTCGCATTCGGGAACTCGAGAAATAGGGGACGCACAATCGGCAGGCCGGTGCGCGACATTTCCTCCGCCGTGGTGTAGAGATACGGCATCAGTTTGTATCGCTCCTCAATGTACTTGCGGCGGATGCCCTCCTGCTCGGGCCCATTCGCCCACGGCTCCTGGTCGGCAGTCCGGCGCGACGAGTGACCGCGGTCCAGCGGCTGGAAGGCTGCAAGCTCAAACCATCGTGTCAGCAAATCCGGCTGCGGCGTTCCTGAAAATCCTCCGACATCGGCTCCGCTCAATGCGAAGCCACTCAACCCAAGATTTAGCAGTGTTGGGGTGGTCAATCGCAGATGGTTCCACGTACTCGTGGTGTCGCCCGTCCACGTTGTCGCGTAGCGTTGCCCGCCGGCATAGCTTGCGCGTGTCAGGACAAACGGGCGCTCGTCGGGTAGAAGCTGCCGCAGCCCGTCGTACGTCGCACGTGAGTTTTCCATTCCATAGACATTGTGGATTTCACGATGATCCGCCGTTCGTGTCGCAAACCCGGGCTCCTCGATGCGGTGTTGCACATCGTCCGGCATCGTCTTCAGCGAGTTGAAGATGGCAGGCTCATTCATGTCATTCCAGAAGCCTGCGACTCCGTCATCCACAAAACATCGATACAGCGATCCCCACCAGGCCCGCGTCGCGCGCGCGGGTGAAGTCGGGAAACACGCTGTCTCCCGGCCACACCTTGCCGACATAGAGCGAACCATCTGCATTGTGGACAAAGTGGTTCCCTGCTATACCGCTGTCGTAAGGGTCATACTTCGCGTTGGGCAGATCGGCAATATGCGGATCGGTGATCGCGACGGTATGAAATTCATCTTTCTTCAAGTCAGCGATCATCTGCTTGAAGTTCTGGAATCTTTTCGTATCGACGGTGAACGGTTTGTAGTTGTCTTGATATTCGATGTCCAGATAAATCGCATCGGCAGGGATATGATCGGCACGTAAACGGGTGGCGACCTCGCGCACGCGCGACTCCGGATAATAGCTTGACCGCGACTGTTGATAACCCAGTGTCCAGAGCGCAGGGATCGGTGTAAAGCCCGTTAGCCATGCGTATTCGCGCAGGACTTGCTTGGGATCGGGACCGTACATCACGTAGTAATCCAGCGGGCCTCCTTCGGAACCAAACGAATACTCTGTGTGGTTCTCCTTGCCGAAGTCGAAGCTGCTGCGGAACGTGTTGTCCAGAAACATGCCGGCTGCGCGACCTTCGCGAAATGTCATAAAAAACAGGATCGTCTTGTAGACAGGGTCAGTTGCTTCCTGCCATGCGTACGAGTTGGTGTTCCACATGGAGAATGCCTGGTTGCGCCGATCCAGTGGGCCCGCTTTGTCTCCCAACCCGAAGTAATGCTCGTCCGCAGGCATGCGTTTGTAGACGCGAAAGGCGTCACCATGAAACTCCACTGGACGTCCCGGAACATCTTCCTCCACCACGTTGCCAGCGAGGTCGGTGACAACAACCTGCATCGAGGCGCGATCAATTTTCACGCGCAGCTTCTTGGTGTGAAAGCCGATGCTTGTTTCGGTTTGTTCGCGAACCACAGCTACCGAATGTTCGCGAGCCTGCGCCAGCACCGCCCAAGAGGCGTCCTCCGGCAGTGTTCCGTTTGGCCCGATACGAATACGGAGCACGTCTTCATCCAGTGCCAAGATACGCATGACTGCTGGGCCGCTGTGCAGTTCAATGCCATCTGATAACGTGCGGGTGTCGGTCACTGAACTCAAAATCATCGGCGCAGCCGCGACGTTCGTCTCCGCAGCTGTAGCATATCCCTGAAGCCCGGCAAGATAGAGCACCGCCAATCCAGCAGTTCTACACAGTGACAAACTCTTCATTCTCTCTCGTCTTTCTTCAAGCGACGCCGGTCATTGTTCACTGTGCGCGAACGCGTCAGACGCACTTGAAAAATGGCTACGGATTGCGCGTCAACCGGCAGCGTGACGGAGCTCTTGCTTGCCGAAACGACAGCATCGCCTTGCAAGGCCGACGTGAATTTCCTGCATCCTGCGAGTGCGCCTTCCGTGGTTGAGAACGTCAGGGTGCGTGCCTTGTCGGAACGATTGGCTACGACCAGCAACCGGTCATCTGCACTTCCGTCATGATGCAGATGACAACCGGCCTCAATATTTATCGCGCGAACAAAGGCGAAGGTGTCGTTGTCGGCGAGCACATCCTTTTGTTGTCCCTTGGTGATGGCGGGGTGCTGTGCCCGGAGGTGCATCAACGCTGATACGGTCGAATACATATCCTGCTGTTCAGGGGTTCTTCCGTGCTCGATGAATGCATTTTGAGCATCGTCTGGAAAGCCACCCGGGAAGTCATGCCGATTATCCGGGTCCTTGCCGCCGCGCATTGCGATCTCGTCGCCGGAATACAGCTCAGGCATGCCACGCATCGTCGCAACCAAAGCGAATCCCATCTTCATCTCGGCGATGGTCGCATTGGGTTCAGACAGGAAACGACTCGTGTCGTGGTTCCCAAGAAATGGCACCAGCCTCTCCGGATGCGGATACAGTGAGTCCTGTCGAATCACCGCGTCGAGCTGCGACATCGGCTCGCCCTTCACCAGAGTGTTGCGCAACGTCGAGTACATCGGGAAATCGATGGCGTATCCAGCCCGCTATCCACGCCTCTACGCTCTTCTCCACCGGCGAAGAATGACGTAATCGACGGGTCATGATTGTAGATTTCGCCCACCGTCGTCAGCTGTGGATACAACTCATGCAGTGTGGCGTGAAAGTCGTGCCAGAAGGTTCGCGGCACATAGGGAAACGTGTCGAGACGGAGGCCGTCAAGCCCTGCCCGTTCGACCCACCACACCGCGTTTTGAATGAGGTACTGCTCGACGAGGGGATTATCCTGGTTCAAATCTGGTTTGACATCTGAGAACCAACCATCCGTCACAGGACGCGATGCACCTGGAACGGCGTTCGGGTCCACGAGAGTGATGAAGTTGCTCGTCGCGCGCAGATGCTGCGTCGGTGTGCCGTGGAACCAATCCGGAGTTGGAGGATCATTCGCCCACGGGTGCTGCGGCCCAACATGGTTTGGCACGAGGTCCAGCACAAGCTTCATGTTCCGCGCGTGCAGCGCATCCGACAGGGTACGCAAGTCTTCGATCTTGCCGAAGTGCGGGTCGACGTCATACATGTCAGTTGCGTCGTAGGCGTGATAGGCGTGCGGCTCATGGTTGTTCGCATATACCGGTGTGACCCATACCGTCGTTGCACCAAGCGTTTGCACATAGTCGAGATGTTCCTTGATGCCTTGGAGATCTCCGCCATGCCAGGCATGCGGGTCGGCACGATCGATTGTGCTCTCTCCCACAGGATGATCGTTTTGCAGATTGCCGTCAGCGAAACGATCCGTAAAGATCAGGTACATCACATCGGCCGCTGAAAATCCCTTTGGCCCCGCGTTTGTACGTGCATGCAAAGTAAACGGCACGATAGATGTACCGTTCGCGTCGCTCACCTGGATGGTGACGGTTTCTGCCGCGGCTGTTTTGGTTCCAAGCCACAGAAATGCGTAGTGCCCGTTCGGTGTGACTTCGGCCTTGTCCAGCGTCACTCCCGGACCGGTCACACTCAACTTCGCGCCGCGCAAGTGAGTACCGTGCAAGAGCAGCATGGGTGAAGGCAGTCCCGCCCACCAATCCGGCGGATCGACCTTATCCACACACGCAGACTGCGCAGTTGAGCAATCCGCCAATGGCGAACGCTCCGCTCGCGCAGCTACGGTTCCCATCGTTGCCAAACACATTCCTGTCCAAACAAGAGGCTTCCATCCACCAGCAAACATTCAGAGTGTCCTTAACTGTTCTTCAACTGTTCTTCCATCGAAGATTCATTGATGCGTCGGCGGTGCGCTGACTGCTCGCACCGCCGTAATTGTTAGAACTGCAGCCGGAACGCCAGTTGCAATTGCCGTTCGGAGTGAGTGCGCGTTCCGTTGATCTGCCCGAAGCTGCCGCTATCGACGCTCGTGCTGGTTGTGGAGCACGTCGAGGCAGCCGTTCCAGAACAGCTGTCGAGGTTTCCGTTGGGATTTGTAAACGCCGGCGTGTTGGTAAGGTTGTAGGCCTCGGCGCGGAACTGTCCAAACACCCGTTCGGTAATTGGGATGTTTTTGAACAGGGACAGGTCTACCTTGCGGTAGCCAGGTCCGAACATCTGGTTGCGACGCAGTGTGCCTACTCGCGAGAAGACGCTCGTCTGACCGTTCGGCAACACTGCAGGCGGATGGGTGAAGCTCACCGGGTTGAACCACTGGTAGATGCTCTTGGGATAACTGATCGGGCCAACAACATCGGCGCGATTATTCAACGTTGCACCGAGAAGCGACGTCTTGCCGTTGCTCGCAGTGTAGAAATAATCGCTCGTTGTGATATCGAATGGCGTGCCGCTGTCGAGAGTTCCAATCATGTTTGCCTGCCAGCCTCCGACGACTGCATTCACCGCCCCAGGAACATGGGCGAGAAACGCTTTGCCTCTGCCGAAAGGAAGCTCGGCGATAGCGCTGGCGACGAAGACGTGGCGCTCGTCTTCGTCCGAGTTGCCGTAGTTATCGGCGAGGTCGACGCCGCTTGGCAGGATAAAGACGCGGTTACCCGGCGTGTTGGTACCGGTGTTGAACGCGCCGTTGGAGTTGTCGAGGTTGTGCGACCACGTGTAGGCGGCCGTGTACTGCACCCCATGGGAGAGGCGGCTGTTCAGGAACACCTGCAGGCCGTTGTAACGGCTCATGCCGGTGGATTCGCCGCGTTCGATCGAGCCGAACGCCGGATAGAGCTTGGCGTTGAGCGCGCCGCCAAGAATCTGGCTGTTCAGGTTGTACCAGTTCATGAGGTTGTTCGAAGCGGTTCCGACATAGGCGATGTTGAGCGATGTGTTGGCCATCAACTGCTGCTGCCACTGGATATTCCACTGCTGAATCCTGGGAGTCGGCAGGTTCTCATTCACCGAGATCAGGCTGGAGTTGATTGGGTTGGCACGATTCACCACCTGACCGAAGACGGGCAGCGGCAGTGCTGCCGTCGCTTGCACGTTGTTATTGTCGTTCGCCGGGGCCTGGCCGGAGAAGGTGATGCGATAGCCGCCATTCGCCGGGAGATCAGAGAAAGCCGAAGACCCTGCAAAGTCGGGGTTCTGGGACAACTGCTTGCCGACGCCGCCGCGGTCGAGGAAGTAGAACACGCCGTACCCGCCACGCAGCACCGTCTTGCCTTGTCCCGTCAGGTCGTACGCGAAGCCCAGACGCGGGGCGAAGTTGGTGAAGTTTGTGTGGACGATGCTTCTGGAAAGTCCTTGGGTTCCAGCCTGTTGGAGCGTCAGGGTGGTTAGATTGAAGTCCGACTGGTCATTGTTGACCTCGTACGGGAACGTGAAGAGATCGTAACGCAAGCCGAGATTCAAGGTCAGCCTGGGTGTAACGCGCCAGTCATCCTGAGCAAAGTAGCCGGTGTTGTAATTGATCGTGGTGAAGTAGCGATCAGCGACGCCGATGCTGTAGGTTCCTACAAAACCTGCGACCATATCCGAGATGGAGAAGCCGGTGAAGTTCTTGCCGCTGAAATCAAAGAGGCCTTTGTCATTCGAGCCGTGGAAGAATCCTACCCCGCGCCTTTCGACGTTGCCGCCGAATTTCAGGTTGTGTTGCCCCTTGGTCCAGGTGATTTCGTCCACCAACTGATTGCTCGTCTGGGGAACCGTGTACTGACCTCCGTCTCCGGTGTAAGCGAGGGTGCCGCCGTTGATCGCCGCACCTCCGCCGAGATTCGGATTGCGGTTGGCGTTCACGATGCCAAGATTCTGCGACAGAGGAATGCCCGCGAATGGAGGCTGATAACCGTAGAAGTCGTAGATGTGTCCGTAGCGGAACTCGTTGACGAGGTTGGCGGTGAAGATGTGCGTGTATCCGAATGCCTCGCCGCGCGGATGCTGCGGGTTTGTACCGGAGCCGGAGCCCGCAGGGAGGGGGGAAAGAGGCTTTGCTTGATCAGGATGTCCTGGCCGTAGCTATAACGCGCAAAGAAGGAATCGCGTCCGGTGGCGGTCCAGTCCAGACGTACATCGAAGTCGTCCATGCGCTGAACCTGGATGGGGTTGGTGAAGTAGTTATTCTGCAGCGTATTGTTACCGACTTCGGGACCGTAGTTCGGCAGTGGGAATGCGTTGAGGTAATTGATGGCTGCCTGATTCAGCCGCCCGGTCGGAACGATGTTGCCGCTAAATGCTTTACACGTCGTCGGATCGTAGATGGTTCCCTTGGGGCCCGCGGTTGTGTTGCATCCGGTCACGGGGCCGTTGGGTGTGCTGGTTGTAATGGTGCTCGCCGACGAGAGCAACTCGGAGAAATTGCCCGTTCGCTCGAGTGCTGTCGGTACGGTCTGGAAGGAGCTTCCGTTTGGCTGCTTCATGCGCAGGCCCTGATAGTCGCCGAACAGGAACAACTTGTTTCGCCAAAGCGGACCACCCAGCGTTCCGCCGTACTGCACCCGGTGGAACGAAGCTGGTGCTTTGGTTGGCGCGAAGTAATTGGGGCTGGCGTCAAAGATCTGGTCGCGGTCGAATACAAATGCGGACCCGTGAATCTGGTTCGTGCCAGACTTGATCGACGTCTGGATGATGGCTCCGCCAGCGCGGCCGAACTCTGCCGGCGCCACTGAGGTCGTCACGCGAAACTGTTGTGTCGCTTCGACCGGCGGAAAAAAGATGATGGTGTTGACCAGCGCATCGTTGTTGTCCAGGCCGTCGAGTTCGAAGTTGTTCGCTTGCGCCCGCAGGCCGTTTACCATGAGCGCCCCACCACCGGTCTCGCTATAGCGCCAGGTTTCGGCGTTGCCGTTCAGACCGGAGGCGTCGGCTCCGTAGGCTCCGCGCGCCACACCCGGTACCAGCAGCGCCAGTTCAGTGAAGTTGCGACCATCCAGCGGGAGCTCGGTCACCTGCCGCCCTTCGATCACGGTTCCTGTCGAAGAGGTGGTCGTGTTCACCAGCGTTGCCGCCTCGGTCACGGTGACTTCGGTCGCGACTGATCCGAGGTTCAAATGGAAGTCCAGGGCCTGAACCTGCGAGACATCCAGGGCAAACTGCTGCATCTGGCTCTCGAAGCCCTGAGCCTTGATTTCCGCCTTGTAATGGCCCCGGACGAGAGCAGTAAACCTGAAGCGCCCTGCTTTATCGCTCGTCACTATATGAGCAGCCCCGGTGTCCGTGTTGGTTAGCGTAACCGTTGCCCCCTGGACCTGTGCTCCTGTGCTGTCTGTGACGGATCCTTCGATTTGTGCGGTGTCGGTCTGCGCGAGCAGATGCCCGCTCAATGCCATCGACAATACCAGCACCGCGAAAAGGCGGCCCATCCAACCGGCCCGCAGCCCTTGTTTATTGAACATTGTTCTGTCGCCTCCAAATAACGCTGGCTCACCGTCTGCTTCTGAGTGATGCGGCTGAGCCAATGCGAACTAAACGCGTTCACAATCGCGGCAGGCAATGTTTTAGGCCTCTATTGTTTCGCAATATTTTTCTGAACAGATAAGTCGTTTGCAGGCAATAGGATGAGCCGTACTGATTACCAGAATCTTATCGGCGATAACCTCGTGTTGACGGTATTCGGGCGCGAGAGCTATACCTATTGAGTCCTTATTTAACGTTTAAAACATGTCGGCAACATCCTTACCTCCTGGGCCCGTAGTTGGAAAATTTCGTTTCGGCGTCTTCGAAGCCGACCCTCAGTCGGGAGAGCTGCGCAAGTCCGGCATCCGCATTCGCATTCAGTCACAGCCATTCCAAATCCTCCAGCTATTGCTGGAGCGCAGCGGCGAAGTTGTAAGCCGAGAAGAGATTCAGGCAAGGTTCTGGGAAGAGAACTCGATGGTCGACCTGGACCAGAGTCTGGCGACCGCTATTCACAAGATCAGAGCGTGTCTGGGAGATTCGGTCACGCAGCCGCGCTACATCGAGACCCTGGCCCGCAGCGGCTATCGCTTCATCGCGCCGGTAACGATTTTGGACCCGGCGCTCCGCGCTGGAGACCCGACGGCAAGAGAACGCGACTCGGCGCAGAGTGCGGCCGCGACAGTGATTCCGGGAGGAGCACCCGAGAGAGAGCAGGCACCTGCGTTAACTGCGGTTTCGCCTACGCTTGCGTCTCTTCCCAATTCCCGGCGCAACGGATTGGTCGCCCTGGTTCTGGGAGTTTGCATCACGCTCTTCACGGTGGCAGCGTACTTTGCGGGCGTTCACGCATCCCAGCCCGCCGCGCCCATAACGCGAGTCGTTCCGATCACCTCCTCGGGAAAGGCTGCGCCTGCCGAGACTGGGCTGGAAGGTTACTCCGAGATGGCCACCGATGGTTCCCGTGTCTATTTTCCTGAAATCAGCGAAGGCCGGGTGGAGTTGGCGGAAGTAGCAGCTGCCGGTGGTGACACGGCGCGGGTGGGATTACCGGCCGAACTCGGGGAGCCGTCATTAGAAGATATTTCGCCGGATCAATTCCGTCTGCTGCTGCAAAACCGCCGCTCCACGACGCCGGAGCACCCTCTCTGGATTGCCTCTACGACTGGGCAGGGAGCACATCAGATTCCGGGAGTGCTGGCTCATGCCGCTGCCTGGACGCCCAGCGACAACGGGATCGTCTACGCCAACGGCGACGACTTGTGGCTAGCTCACGATGACGGCACGGCGAGTCGCAAGCTGGTCACGCTGCCAGGGCGCGCGTTCTGGATTCGCTGGTCGCCGGACGGCAAACGACTTCGCTTCACCCTCGTTGAGGATCGCTCGTTGACCACCAGCCTGTGGGAGGCTGCGGCCGATGGCTCTGGCGCACACCCGCTGCTTCGAGATTGGAATCCGCAAGCGGCGACCTGCTGTGGAAGCTGGACTGCGGACGGGCGCTACTTCACATTTCAGGCGACTATGGCCGGTCGCGGGTCGCTCTGGTTTCTGCCTGCTAGCTCCGCGATGCCGGGAGTGAATGCTCGACCTGTCCTGTTTGGAGATGGCCCACTCAGCTACGAGTCGCCAACACCTTCGCGCACCGGGCACGATCTGTTCTTCCTTGGCGCGGATAACAAGACGGAGATGATTCAGCTAGGTCGGGATGGCCATGGCTCACAGCCATCTCCGACTACGTTCCACAATGCGAGTAGCGTCGAGTTCTCGCGCGATGGCGGGTGGGTGGCGTGGATCAGTAGCGAAGACGGCTCGCTTTGGCGCAGCCGAAGTGACGGCACGGAGCGCCTGCAACTCGTTGGAGCGCCTTTTGAAGTGCGCAGCATGCGCTGGTCGCCGGACGCTCCCAGGCTTGTCCTGATGGCTCGCAAAATCGGCACGCCGTGGGCTATCTATATTGCTGATACCCAGACGGGTCACCTGGAGACGGTTTTGAACGACACACGCAGCGCGGCTTACCCGGATTGGTCTCCGGATGGCAAGTCGATCGTCTTTAGCCGCATGTCCACTTCCACGGGAGAAGCATCTCAACCACAAATGCTTTCGGTTTTGGGTCTGACAACTCATACGTTGAGCACCGTGCCTGGCTCCGAGGGACTAGTCCATCCGCTCTCGTCGCCCGACGGCCAGAGCATGCTTGCCCTTTCCGCGGACCAGACCGCACTGATGCTCTATACCGCGAACACGCAGAGCTGGCGCGTCGCATTGCGCGGACACTTCGACGCGCCGGCCTGGTCGAGGGACAACCAGTTCATCTTCTTCCGCAATAGCAGTCAGCCGGGCCAACCGCTTCTTCGCCTGCATCTCGAGGACGGTAAGGTCGAACGCGTGGCGGACCTGAACACACTCAAAATCGCCGGCGCGATCGATTACCAGTTTGTCGGCCTGCTGCCCGGGGAAGTGCCGCTGGTGAAAGCGCGCCTCTCCGCAGCCGATCTGTACTTCAGGCATCTGCCTGACTAGCACCACAACGTAACTCAACCCGTTTTACTGGAAATTATGCCGACACTGGACGAATCGCGCACAGCTCCCCGGATGCGCTTCGGATCCTTCGAACTCGACCTGCAGAGCGGTGAGCTGCGCCGTGATGGCGTACGGCTGCGCTTGCAGGCCCAGCCGTTTCGGATGCTGTCGATGCTGGTCGAACGCGCGGGCGAGGTTGTCTCCGGGAGGAGCTGCGGCGTTACCTGTGGGGCAGCGACACTACGGTTGACTTCGACCATGGCCTAGATGTCGCCGTGAATAAGCTGCGGGATGTGCTCGAAGACTCGGCTGACAATCCGCAGTACATTGAGACGCTTGCGCGACGCGGCTATCGCTTCGTCGGCACCATCACCACGGCCGAGGCGGCTCAACTCCCCACACTTGAGACGTCTGCCGAATCAGACTGGCCTGCACCGGAGCCTCACGTTGCGGTCTCAACTTCTTTCCGCTCGTCTTCAGGTCTTTCTCGTCTAATTGTGACAGCCTTCGCCGTGCTGTTTCTCCTCGTCTGGATCTTCCAGTGGCGACCTCATCCATTGCCGATACCTATCCGCGAGATGACTGATAGTGGGCGAGTCTATCCCGGATTTGCGCTGCAGGAGAGCCTCGCGCAAACCGCGACGGACGGTTCGCGACTGTTCTTCCCGCAGATCGAAGATGGTCAGGCTGTTCTGGCGCAGGCGTCCATCGGAGACGGCGAAACCAGCTTGCTGCCGTTCTCGTCCCCAGGTATCGCTCCGCTGATTGACGATATCTCCCCCGACGGCTCGCGGCTTTTGATCCACAACCAGACTCTCTCGTGAGGCCGAGGGCCCATTGTGGGTGGTACCCGCGCTGGGCGGCAGTCCTCAGCCTGTGCATGATGTTGTCGCGCATGATGCGACGTGGATGCCCGGCGTGCCAGAAGATCCTGTTCGCGAGTGGAACGGAGCTCCTTGTGTCTGGCGCCGATGGCTCCGGCACTCAGAAGCTGGCTTCCTTGCCGGGCCGGGCGTTCTGGCTGCGCTGGTCTCCCGATGGAACGGTCTTGCGGTTTACGCTGGTCAACGCGCTCAATCACGTCACTTCGCTTTGGGAGATGAGCGCCGACGGAAAGGCGATCCGGCCGCTGCTTCCTGCTTGGAGTCACCCGGAGTCGGAGTGCTGCGGAAGCTGGACCTCCGACGGACGCTACTTCGTTTTCCAGTCGCGCCACAGCGGACAGAATAATATCTGGGCACTGGAGCAAGGCGGCCTGTCTACTCGCTTCCTGCCCCGGGCGCCGTTCCAGATCACGAATGGCCCGCTCAGCTACCAGGCTCCTATCGCAGGGCGCACCGGACACGAGATCTTTTTCCTGGGACTGGACGCTCGCTCCGAGCTGCTGCAGTACGATCCAGCCTCAGCGCTGTTTTTGCCGGTCAATAACTCGCTCAGTTCGGCACAATTTGTCCGCTATTCCAGAGACGGTCGCTGGGTAGCGTGGCTCAGCCAGCGCGGCAGTACGCTCTGGCGCAGCCGGACCGATGGTTCCGAGCGCCTGCAACTAACTGGGCCTACTCTCGAGATCTACATGATGGAGTGGTCCGCCGATGCCAGCCATCTTGTCCTGATGGCGCGCAAACCGGGAAAGCTGTGGCGTCTCTACGAGCTGGATGCCGACGGCGCCAACCTCCATCCACTTCTGGATGAGCAGCGCAACGAAGCTGACCCCTCGTGGACCCCGAACGGCGATGCCATTGTCTTTGGCAGACCGCCGGACATCATGGCGGAGCGCTCACAAGAGAAGGCCATCTACCTTCTCGATCTCAAATCAGACACCTTCCAGACGCTGCCCGGATCGAATAATCTCTTCAGCCCACGCTGCTCGCCGGATGGCAGGTATTTCGCGGCGCTTCCACTGGGACAGCGATCACTGATGATTTTCGATCGCACCTCTGGAGTCTGGAAGACGCTTGCAGCCCAACCGGCGGCCGACCCCATCTGGAGCAGCGATGGACGCTCGATCTTCTTCCACGATTTCCAGGACAAATCGCAATCCATCTACCGGGTCTCCGTCCCGGAGGGCAAGGTCGAGCGCGTCGCTGGACTCGGCAACCTCCAGTCGCTGAACATCGCCGACTTCCGTCTTGTTGGTCTCGCCCCGGGCGACCTGCCGCAGATACGGGCGCGCGTGTCCACAGCGAACCTCTATGCGGCGGACCTGGACAGCGACGGTCGCTGACTCCGCTCTCGGTTTTTGCACGCGATAAGCGCAGCAAGGACGGTACGACACGTCTGCGGCGCGAGATCGCGAACCGGTTGCCTGTCGCTTACCAACGCTCAGCGCTCAAAGAGGCTTTGTTATTTGTGAAGTTCTGCGCCAGATGGGCCTTTGAGCCTCTCGTTGACTGGATTGATTCCAGGTACTTCATGAGATTTTCCAATCTCACATTTCCCCAGTCCATATCCCCCTCGACCTGATGGAAGATGGGTCCCCAGATTGGCATCTCTCGCGACCCATGTGCCGCCTCAACCTCGTCGCCCATAATGATCTGGCGCACGCGTGCTGCAGGAAACTGGCCCCTATTATTCTTCTCCAGGAGAGTCAGATCCGGCACCGTTGCCCTCAACGAGGATGCTACTGGCCCGGCTCCTTTGCCATCCAAGCCGTGGCACGAGGCGCAATAGGCACGGAACAGGTCCGGGCCTTTGACAGAGCGAATCAAGGGCGGAAGTTGCCCTTCTGCGTTCGGCGTAGTTTGGGTGTGCCCGGTTCCGGAAAGAGTGACGCCGGTGAGGGCCACAGTCAGCACGAGCTTCCAGGTTCTCTTGATAGGTGGCATGGCTTTTGCCAGACGCTCGACCTCAATAGTATCTCGGCCGCCCGCAAGATGCGGAAGATCGATCGGGCTTCTCAGGGTCCTGTGACTGGAAGTTTGGCTTTTTTGCGGAGGAGTTTGAATTTTATGGGATGAGGCTGGATGGATTGATGGTCGGGGCGGAGGGATTCGAACCCCCGACCCTCTGGTCCCAAACCAGATGCGCTACCAGACTGCGCTACGCCCCGACTGTCTTTAGTTTATCGCATCGGGCCTGAATCGGCTGCTCAAAACGTGCGGGACATGCTGTGTATGTCCGTGCCGAACAGCGCATGCATCAGGCTTCCGAAGACCCAGGTCAGCAGGAGCATGGGGAGCAGGATCAGCGCAACGAGGACGAGACATAGGCCACCGAGAAAGAGCCAGCTTTGCACGGTGTGCTTTCGCGGCTCGTCGACACTGCCGACCAGCAGGGCGTAGTTGCGGCGGTTTGCGCGCCAGGCGATGTCGAACATGTCGCCGAGGACTGGGACCGATCCGACGACAACTTCGATCGCAACGTTGGCCACCATGCGCGCGACCGTGACATACGAGACGCCGCGAGCCCAGGCTGCGATGATGATGATGCAGGAGGCGATGCCGCCGATCAGGTCGCCGATGCCGGGGATGAAGCCGACGATGCCGTCGAGGCCGAAGCGGATGGAGGTACCGGGGATTCGGATGAAATCGTCCAGCACATGGGACAGGAGGTCGAGGTTTTCGTCGTCGAACGCCTTGCTGCCGCGTTTCAGGCGGGGCGAGATGACCTCGGGTTTTGCGGTAAACGCCATCGGACCCCCACTGTCCCCCACAGAATGGTCCGGGGCGCCAGTGCTATAATTCCAGTATACGGCGGCTATAGTTCAGTGGCAGAACGCCGCTCTGTGGCAGCGGATGTCGTGGGTTCGAAACCCACTAGCCGCCCCAAACTTTATCATTCAGTAGTCCATTGCGGCCCAACCTTGCCCCGCGCATCCCAAGTTTCGCCGTCGTCGACCGTCTCTACGCTGGAACTTCCGGCTGGGCTTATCCGACGTGGAAGCCGGAGTTCTATCCTGCCGGCACACCGGCAAAGCGCTTCCTCGAGTTCTACGCAACAAAGCTCACCTCGGTTGAGGTGAACTACACCTTTCGCGCGCTGCCGACGGCGAAGATGCTCGAAGGCTGGCTGGCTGCCACTCGGCGAACTTCCGGTTCAGCTTCAAGGCGCCGCAGACGCATCACGCACTTCAGGCGACTGGTCGAGTGCGAGGCCGACGTGGCTCAGTTCGTCGCGGCGCTTGAGCCGGTGCATGACGCGGGCAAGCTTGGCCTGCTGCTCTTCCAGCTTCCGCCCAACTTCAAGGCCGATGCCGAGCGCCTCAGCAGCTTTCTTGCGATTGCTGCGCTTCGAGCGTCGAAGGCTCCGCGGATCGCGTTCGAGTTCCGCCACGAGTCATGGTTCACCGACGAGATCTACGCGATCCTTCGGCAGCATAACGCCGCGCTTTGCATCGCCGAGAGCGACGATCTGCTGACGCCCGAGGTGCATACTGCTGCGGATTACACCTGCTACAGGCTGCGCCGAAATGGCGGCTACTCGGCGCTGGAGATTGATGCGTTCGCCAAGCGTTTTACCGCGCTCGCCGAGCAGCGTGACGTCTACGTGTACTTCAAGCATGAAGATGAGCCGACCGGCGCACTCAACGCGACTGCGTTTCTCGAACGCGCTCAGGCAGGGAAGGCCTGATGCCGACAGCGGAGATCGAGACCATTGCAAGTCACGCCACAGAGTTTCATCCGCGGCGTTTTTTAAACAACGGACATCTGCAGACCATCGCCGGGAACTATCTGGCTCGGGTCAACGACCTGCCTGCGCCCGAGGATCAGCTGGTCGAGGTGTCGCCTGCGACGCGAAACCAGATCGCAAGCCAGGTTCTGTGCCACTGTCACTGGCAGCCGGAGGAGGTTCGCGCGACGCGCCCCACCGCCATCATCGTGCATGGGCTCGAAGGCTCGTCGGACTCGCAGTATGTCGTTGGCAACTCGAACAAGCTGTGGCGTGCGGGCTGCAACATCATCCGCATGAACATGCGCAACTGTGGCGGACACGGAGGCGCTTTCGCCTACGCTTTACCACTCCGGCCTCTCGAGCGACGTGCTGGTGGTGATGAACTTCTTCGTCGAGCTGTATGGGCTGCAATCGATGTCGCTGATCGGCTATTCGATGGGAGGAAATCTGGTCCTGAAGCTGGCCGGCGAACTCGGCACGGCATGCGCCGGCGGTGCTCCGCTCGGTGATCGGAGTTTCGCCTGCGGTCGATCTGCAGCCTTCGGCCGACGCGCTGCATCTGCCGCAGAACCGTCTCTACGAGTTGAAGTTTCTGCACAATCTTCTGCGCCGCTTTCGCCGCAAAGCCATGCTCTTCCCTAACGCTTACGATCGAAACCGCGCCAGCTGGAATCCGCTCGCTGCGCGAGTTCGACGATCGCATCACGGCGCTCTATTCCGGCTTCACCAGCGCGGACGATTACTACAAGCGGGCCGCCGCCGCCCGCGTGCTCGACCACATTGCCGTGCCGGCGCTGATCCTGAATGCGCTGGACGATCCGTTCGTCCGTCTCACCGATGAGACCCGCGCGAAGATCAAGGCGAATCCCAACATCACGCTGATGGAAAGTGACCACGGCGGCCACTGCGCCTTTCTCGCGCAGCCGGACGAAGCCAGCGGCTACGATGGCTACTGGGCCGAACATACGTTGCTGCGCTTTCTTCTGGCCAACGCCTGAGTGTCGCTTGTCAGCGGCTTCCCCTCCTGTAACGCTAAGATAGTTGTTGATGCTCTCCGAATGGTCCGTTGAATGTTCCGCAGACGATCCAGTGCTTGTCGTGCCGTGGTCTGATCCGTCGGACAGGACCGGCAACCGAAGATTCATCGATCTGCGCGAGAACCCTTACGATCTCGACCATCTTCCCGAAGCGGAACACTTCCCTCCACTGATGCATGCTCTGCGCGCTCTGAACGCAGCGCGGTCGCCGGTTTTTACGGCGAAGTGCGATGCGTGGCCGCTCGATGCGGAGGAACTTGACGCGTTGCGCATGAATCTCGACGTCAGCGCCGACGAGGCCCCGGCCGGATTCGGCAGCTACATCGACATCCTGTGGCGCGAGCGATCGCTGTTCGCTTCGTTTCATTTGCAGGAGCAGATGCTGCACCGCCTGACCCGGCACGCTGCTCCTTTGGAACATTCTTACGCGATGCTCGATTGCGTTCTTCGTCCTGCGATGGTGGACCTTGCGGGGCCGCAGGAGGGCTTCGCGGTCAGCTTGTATGTGAAAGCTGTCGGCCATGATGCGCAGGCTGCGGAAGCAAACTGGGCCTCCGCGCTGGATGCCGTTGTGGCGCTGCTTCGCAGCAAGGACCTGGCGTTCAACTAGGCGGAGTTCTGTGCTCTACCATCGGGGTACCCCCCTCCCCGTCAGAGCGGCAAGTCAAGCAAATCAACGAGTTACGAATCTGCTCCAGCTAAAATCATTTCTCTATACATCTATCTTACCGGGTGGAGCATAACTCATACGCCGCGCGAATCTCCGCGATTGGCGCGGGTTTTCGCTATCAGGGGGCTTGACAAGCGAATTTGCTGGGCAAAATCACAAAAAATAATTCTGGTCGAGAATCTCGCGCGGCACGACGTTCCTCTTTTGGCCACTCCCCGAGGAGTGAGGGTGACCGATACAATCAAAAGAGAT
The DNA here is from genome assembly GCA_963754765.1 of uncultured Acidobacteriaceae bacterium. Classification (GTDB taxonomy): domain Bacteria; phylum Acidobacteriota; class Terriglobia; order Terriglobales; family Acidobacteriaceae; genus Edaphobacter. The sequence continues at coordinate 240,443 of CAVWHJ010000015.1, forward strand.
GTGCGCGGGCGAGTAGCTCAATTGGATAGAGCATCAGCCTTCTAAGCTGACGGTTGCAGGTTCGAGCCCTGCCTCGCTCACCAGATTATCGTTTGACCCTTGATTCATCAGGGTGAAGTGACGATCGACAGGTATCCGCGGTCAAAGCCAGGGCGCTCCGGAGAAAGACCGGGCAGAAGCTACCACAGTTGTCGCTGCCAAGACCTGATTCTGTGGTCCACATCGCAGTAGTAGTGTCCGAGTTCCTCGACCATTTCGGATTTTCGACCGCGCTTTCGACACGTCTTGCACCGGGTGAACTCAGAGCGATTTAAAAGACCAAGGATGAAGTCCAAGACTTTCACGCATACCTGCTCTGCTGCGGGAGTGTTTGATCACGGTTATTGTACGAAATGCACTATTTTTTCGAGCGAACCTTTCGTTACATTGTCGGCAATTCCCAATTTGGGACTTTTCCAATCTTTCCTAGCGGAAGAAAGACAGGTCGATTGCGTCCGCCATGGCTCGATAGCCCGCGTCGTTGGGGTGAAGGCCGTCCTCGGAGCGCAGGTTCCCGCGTATTTGATCCGGGGCTGTGGGATCGCGGAGGGCTGCATCGAAATCCACGACGCCATCAAAAGCGCCGCCTACTCGTATCCATTCGTTGACCTTCCGCACCACAGCCTGGCCTTCCGGAGAGAGGGCGAACTTCCCCCTTCCGGCGGGTGTGATCGTGCCGCCGATCACCTTGATCCCGTGCGCGTGGGCGCGCGCAATCACTTGGCGGTAGCCGCCGATCAGCGCTTCTGATGCAGGCGGTGACTCGTCGCCCGCAAGGACGTCGTTGATCCCTTCCAGGAGGATCAGGTGTGTGACGCCGGGGACCGACAGCACGTCGCGGTCAAGCCGGGCGAGGGCATTCTGGCCACCGAAGGCGGCTCCGTCCGACAAAAGCTGGTTGCCCGCGATACCAGCGTCGAGCACGGCCACTGGAGTTCTGTGACTCGCGGCGAGGCGTTCAGCCAGACGGTCGGGCCAGCGGTGGTTCGCGCCAACCGTCGAACCCACACCATCGGTAACGGAATCACCCAGCGCCACGATGACGGGCACTCGTCCGTTCCGTTCGACGTCTACTTCCGAGAGAAAGGCGCGGTAAGTCGCGTTCTGTGGCGCGACGGACACAAACGGTTTGTCTGTAAAGTCGCCCTGGGGTGACAGCTCAACGGGCTCGAGTCCTACCATATGGCAGGTGCAGACTGGCCGGTTTCGAACATAGGCAGTGACACGCAAACGGTCGAAAGCTGCGGTCTTCAGCTTCACCGGATCGCTGACCGCCGGTGCCCCCACAGGTATGGCGAGGTTTGTCGCTCCGGCGAAAGTGACTGTAGCGGCAGGCCCCGTAGATCCGTCTTGATGCACCACACCGACCCGCGCGGCGCCGATCTCGAGTGGGGTTTGACCGTACTCGTTTGTGAAGCGAATCCGAAGCGCCGAACCACCGATGCTCAGCCTTACGACCTGCACGATCGTCTGGTCTTCCAGGATTGGCGCAACGCGGTCCGGGCGGATACCGGCGGCTGGAGCCTGCGGCGGCGCAGGCGACGCGGTCCAACTGCCGATCCACTGGGCTTGTGCGGTTCCCGCCGCCCGCGTAAGCCAAGACGATTACAGCCGCGATTCCACTCGCAAACATTGACCGCGCTCGATGCTGGTATGTTTTTTGGTCTTGCATATTTTTATTTCTTGATTCTATGTTTCGACGCTGGCGTCAGGCTTCCATGAAGACGTCTTCTTCGGTCGGCTTGCAATGGTCTCCTGTGCCGCGGTGACCCATTGCATGCGCGATCGCCGCTAAGGCGATCCATCCCAGCGCGAGAATGCAGACGCCATTCCAGCGCCAGTGGACCCAGGCGATCGTCGCGAGGGCAGAGCCTGCAGCTGCGCCGGTGAAGTACACCGTCATGTAGACGGTGTTGAGGCGGCTGCGCGCGGAGGGATCCAGGCCGAAGATGCGCGTCTGGTTGGCGACCTGCGTCATCTGCGCGCCCATATCGAGCACGACCACGCCGACGACCAGGGCCGCGAGATGGAAGAAGGTCGAGCGATGCGCTGCTTCTTCGCCCCAGAGCAGAAGGTACGACGAGGCGAGCAGCGCCATTCCCAACGAGACGACCCATCGCGAACCGTGTCTATCCGCCAGCCGTCCGGCAAGCGGCGCGACCAGTGCGCCTGCGGCGCCGACGACGCCAAAGGTACCGGCCACGCCAGCTCCGAGCCCATAGTGGCTGTTCAGCAGAAATGCGAGTGTCGTCCAGAAACAACTGAAGGAGGCGAAGACGAGAGCGCCGATGAGGCAGGATTCGCGCAGCAGCGGTTGCGTGCGGAAGAGCGTCCAGAGCGACTTCATCGCGTCGCTGTAGCGCAGGTTTTGTCTGGGCGGCAGCTTTGGCATGAACTTGAGAATCAGAGGGACGAAGGCCGCATTCATTACTGCGGCCACAACGAAGACCCAGCGCCAGCCATGAATGCCGCTGACCCAGCCGGAGAATGTTCGGGCGAGCAGGATGCCGAGGAGCAGGCCGGTCATGACTGTGCCGATGGCTCGTCCGCGCTGTTCGTGCGAGACAAGGTCAGGCGCGATGGGCAGCGCAACGTGAGTGACCGACGCAAACATGCCGATGAGCACGCTGCCTGCGATCAGAAGATTGAGGCTGGGTGCGGCGGCGACCAGGAGAAGCGCGATTGCCACTGCTCCGTACATCCGCATCATCAGTGAACGGCGCTCCAGCACGTCGCCGAGGGGAACGAACGCGAGTAGTCCTACCGCGTAGCCGACTTGTGTCGCTACTGCGACGAAGCCGGTGCGTCCGGCAGTGGCGCCGTAGGTGGTGCCCATCTCCAGCAATAACGGCTGGTTGTAGTACATGGTGGACACGCCTACAGCACATGCGAGCCCGAGGAATGCCAAGAGGCGCACGAATCGCGGGTTTTGTAGAGGTGGTCATACCAAGGCTGGCCTTGTGTTATAGTGTAGAGCCTTAAGTGCGATTCGGATGCGGCTAAACCTTACCCAGCGTCAGCTTTGCGATCGTAGCAAGCTGCATGAAGGAGGTCCCTTCGTAGATCTTTCCGATCTTTGCGTCGCGATAGAACTTCTCCACCGGATAATCCTTCACGAATCCCGATCCGCCGTAGACCTCGACTGCGAGACTGGCCACGCGCTCGGCCACGTGCGAGGCGAAGTACTTGCACATGGCTGCCTCTTTCAGGAAGTCGAGCTTCGCGTCCTTGAGGCGAGCGGCGTTGTAGACCATGAGGCGCGCGGCTTCGATGTCGGTCGCCATCTCGGCGAGTTGAAACTGCATCGCCTGAAACTCGATGATCGCCTTGCCGAACTGCTTGCGCTCTTTTGCCCACTTCGCGGCGTATCCCCAGGCTCCCTGGGCGAGGCCAAGCATCTGCGAGCCAATGCCGATGCGGCCCTCATTTAAAGTTTCGATGGCGATCTTGTAGCCTTTGCCCGGTTCGCCGAGCACCTGCGCGGCCGGGACAACGCAGTCGTTGAAGATGAGCTCGCATGTGCTGGAGGCGCGGATGCCGAGCTTGTCTTCTTTCTTGCCAAGCGTGAAACCTGCCGTGCCCTTTTCGACGAGGAACGCGGTGATGCCTTTGTATCCCGCTGCGGGATCGAGTGTGGCGAAGACGATGAAGAGACCGGCCTCCTTCGCGTTGGTGATCCAGAGCTTCTGTCCGTTCAGCACATAGTCGTCGCCGCGTTTCGTTGCGCGGGTTTGCAGCGCGAAGGCGTCGGAGCCGGACGAGGCTTCGCTGAGTGCGTAGGATCCGATGGTGTCGGTTGCGAGACGAGAAAGATATTTTTTCTTCTGCTCGTCGTTCGCCCAGCGGACGAGCGCGTTGATGCAGAGCGTGTTCTGCACATCGACCATTACGCCGACGGAGGGGTCGACGGCGGAGATCTCTTCGACTGCGAGGATGGCGTTGAAGAAGGTTCCGCCGGCGCCGCCGTACTCCTCGGGAATTTCGATGCCCATCAGCCCGAGATCGAAGAGTTTCTTGATGAGCGCGGGGTCCATCTGCTGCGACTCGTCCATGCCGCGGACGAGCGGACCGATCTGTTCCGTGGCAAATCGCCGGACCGTGTCGCGAAACATCTGTTCATCTTCAGCCAACTGCGTCAACGCCATGGGGACCTGCTTGTTGCGACATCCACTCACCTCAAACGGTATTCAGAAAAGGTGAGTCTAGCACTTTGAGCACACGACTGAATACTCGTTCAGTGATGTACTGACGGCATAACAGGTGGGATGTTGAGGATTGGTGAATCGAAGAAAGAAGACTAGCCGGCGGCCTTTACCAATCGTCCACGGCGACTGACGATGGACAGCTTCTCGGTGTTCAAAATCTTGCGGGCCTGCTCCTTCGCGTGCTTCGCCCATGGGCCGACGGGGTCGAGCCTCACGTAGGCCAGCCAGTGGCGCAACGCTCGACGACGGTGTCCCTGACGTTCGTAGGCCAGGGCGAGATTGTAGTGCGCGTCGGCGTACTGCGGAACGAGGGCGACGGCCTTCTGGTAGGCCGCAGTTGCCTCGGCCAGGCGCTGCATCTCGTCGAGAACGTTGCCGAGGTCGAAGAATGCGAGCGCGTATTCGGGGTCGGCGATCGTGGCCTTGCGGTAGTGCTCCTCGGCCAACTCGTATCGGCGCAGGTTGTAGTGGATCGTCCCGAGGTTGATCAGAGCGGGAGCGTGTTCGGGACGGATCGCCAGGATCGAGTGATAAATCTCTGCCGCTTGCGGAATGGTGGCGGGGTTCTCTTCCAGTTGCACCGCACGCAGAAACATGTCCTGCACCTCGGCTGCCTGCCGCGCGGGACCGTCTCCATTCGCGCCGACTACGCGCAATTGCCGGGCCGGCGAGGTGTCGAAGTCGAAGGCAAGCTGCTGGGTCAGCGGATCCATGAGCGCGCCACCGTGCCGGAAGCTGAGGCGCGATCCTCGGCGCACAAAGCTCGCCTCCATCAGCGGGTTTCGCATACCCGCCACACGCTGCATCGCATCAACAGAGGCGCGGATACTCTTCGCAGAGATGCGGGTGTTCGCCTGCAGGTCGCGCAGCTTCCGCAACTGGCTCAGAGCTTCAAAAGAATAATGTTCGTTGGAGGTGATCAGTCCCGCCCGCTCCCACGCCGACAGTTGGCGCGCATGCAAGTGGAGGATCCGGATTACGTCTTGACGGCTATATCGGGTCACTGTGTGTCTCGTGTGGCACCGTCTCAGAGTTCAACATCGAACTCTTTCTGGAGTATGCCCTTGGAGACCGCGCCAATCAAGACCCTTTACTGCGTAATTGATGGAATAGCCGTGGATAACACGTACCAAACGTGGTTCGCCGCAGTTCTGCACAGCACTCGGAGCAAAACGAGCTCGCGGCAATGCAGAACGGGAAAGAAATATTAACCGGGCTATAAAAATGGAGCCGATGAGCGGAGTTGAACCGCTGACCTACTGATTACGAATTTGATAGTCATCAAATGCTGGTTAGACTATATCTATCTGAAAATAAGAGGGGAATTCTCAGAACCACCCGCGTCGAGGAGAACCGTGAACCGTTGAAATTGTTGGGTTTTGCGGGAGGTGGTTGAGCGTGTACGTCACAAACCACGTCACAGCTTCTGAAAGATCGATGCGAGGATTTACGAACGGAAGTATGAATTGATCCCGACGAACCTAGACTGTGATGAAACTTATGTGGGAGGGGCAGCCGCGCAAGGGTGATGGCCTATTCACAAGAAAGGCCGGGGCACGTCAAAGACTCAGGTTTCGCTGCAATTGAACGAGACGGCAAGATTCGGCGCAAGGTAGTCGCCAATGTGACCGGAGATACTCTTAAAGCGGCAATCAGGGAATACCTTGACCCGCAGTCCTATTACCGAGTGGGCAAGGCGTCAAACTGCGCCTCTTACCATCAGCGCAACGGCATGGTGAACATAAGCCCGGGATAAGAAAGGCCCCATTGAAAGGCGTCTTGGACAACGGCCTCAGTATATCGGCGCACTAATCCTGGAATTTCTTAGGGGTTCGATAGACGATAGCGCAGATTAAGAGAGAGCGCATCCTTAGTTCTTTACGAACTCCCGACACGGCCTCTGAGGTTTTTCTTGTCGAGTACCGTCAGGAACATCAGCCCGTATTCGTAGGTCATGTTGCGCCGGATACGGACGTACTCACGTTCGGCGATCAGCGGGTGAACTCCTTCGTCGCTCATTAGGGTATAAAGCGATGTAACGAACAACCTCTTCCTGCACGGAGAGGACGCCGTTAGTTCTCAGATAAGCGACGACCTTGCCCCACCTGTTCGGCGGGTTCGGTACGTTAAGTCCAGCAGCGACGGACTGTGCTACTTCGATATGAAGGTTCTCCATAAAGCTGCGAAGGTGGTTCATGCAGTCCTTGAGTTCGAACGGAGTGGCGCCGGACCTGTAGTTTTTCTCGGCCTCATTGAGGGACGCAGTGAGGGTCGGATTAATCCGAAACTTTCGATGAAGCCTATTACCTTCAGCCTGTCATTTTCGATTTCTAGGTTCGGAGAGTCTTGTAACGCTCCCTTCAGGTAGAAGAAGCTTGCCTGTCAGCACTCCTCCCGGATAGCGATAATGATCTTAAACAATCTCTTTTCCGACGTCTTGATATCCCTGTTTGTAATGAGGATTGTCGACCATCGGGCCCGCTAGAGGGCCACGAGCCGAATACGTCTGGCGTTCTGCAATCTCGAACAGGTGGCTAAGACCGTTTGGCAGATTGGCAATCTGGCTTTCTGAGAACAGAGTGAAGTTGAGGGCGATCATTTCCTCCAACTCCATGAGCATCATGACAAGTCCCGGTGAAGGCATAGTAATGAGCTTTGTCGCTTCCAAGAGTTCGGCGAGGTATCCCGTGCGAACGGCGAATTCGATAAGTAGCGAAAGGCTGGAGGTCTGAAACTCCCAATTCGGGAACGGCGTCTGCACCTTGACCTTCTGAATCGGCACGGCCTTGAACATGGATTCGATTAGGCTCTTTACAAAATCCTGCCGCTCGTTGTCTGGCACAAGGCCGAGGATTTTCAGGAGCAGATCAAAATTGCCGCTTTTGAACTCCCAAAGTGTGGCATCCTCTTCGACAAGACGCGGACTCTCTTTTCGCATGGAAGTAAGCGCCGTAACTCCAGCCATGCCGGGTGTGTAGCCCTGCAACTGGAGTTGATATTGGTTCCAGTAGAGCGCGCGCGGCCAAGTCTTCGAGACGAAGCTATAGTGCAGCGTTTGGCGGACACGCTCTTCTTCCAAAATTTGCACAGCTTTGACCAGCGTATCCCTGGCGTTCATTCAGGGAGAATATCAGTTGGCCTCCATGATTGCGGCCAGCCCTGCACGCCGGAACCCTCTCGGCTTTTGCGCCGAGAAGTCGAACAGTTTCGATCTTCTCCATCACTTCCCCGACGTCGAATACAGGCTCAGGGGTGGTGAAAGGCTTCGAGGTCTTGACTGGTGCCTTGCGCTCAACGTACGTCAGCGCATCGGTTCTCACTCTGAAGCACTCGAGGTTGGTTCCAGGGACGTGGAGGTCAACTTCATTGCCTCCCACATGCACGTGGAAGATCTCGTAGACCAGCTCTGAGCGTGGTGGATAGACCTTGTCGCCAACTTGCGGTGGCGCTGGCGCTTCTGGCGCAGCTTGCTTGCCGGGCTTGGCCATGATCCCACAGCGTACCATTTACATCAGTGACGAGAAGCCGACTAATGAGATGGTCCGCCGCTGTAACCCTCCGCTTAGGCGGAGGATGTAAGCAGCGGTTTCAGAGGAGGATCATCGACATGCAGATTCGTTCGGTAGGCATCGACCTGGGCAAGACGACGTTTCACCTTGTTGCGCTGGGAGCATCGGGCAAGGTGCTGGTGAAGAAGAAGTTCACGCAGAAGCAACTGCTGGCGTTCACGGCGAACATGCAGACTTCGCTGATCGGCCTGGAAGCCTGCTCTGGAGCGCATTTCCTCGGTCGAGCCTTGCGGCAGCAAGGCCATGACGTGCGGCTGATCGCGGCGCAGTTCGTGAAGCCGTTTGTGAAGTCCAACAAGAACGACTTCGTCGATGCAGAGGCTATCGCCGAGGCCGTCGAGCGCAAGAACATGCGCTTCGTCCCGATCAAGACGGATGACCAGCTCGACCTGCAGGCGATGCACCGGATTCGTGATCGGCTTGTCTCCCGGCGCACGGCGGTCATCAACCAGATACGGGCGTTTCTGCTGGAGCGCGGCATGGTGTTTGCGCAGAAGCCGGCGAAGCTGAAGGCCGCGATGGCCGATGTTCTCGAGAACGCAGAGAACGCGTTGACACCGATGATGCGCAACATGATCGGCATCCTGTGGGATGAGTGGAAGACCGTCGAACAGCAGATCGATGAACTGACCGACAGGCTCGAACAGATCGCTGCCAGCGACGCAGGTTGCTGCCGCATTCGGCAGATCCCAGGCATCGGGCCCATCGTTGCGACAGCGATCGTTGCCGCCATCGGCAACGGCGCAGCGTTCCGCAAGGGGCGAGACTTCGCGGCGTGGCTCGGGCTAGTTCCACGACAGTACTCGACCGGTGGCAAGGCGAAGCTGCTGGGCATCAGCAAGCGCGGCAACATCTATCTGCGCAAGGTGCTGATCCACGGCGCACGCGCTGCCGCGATGCGCATAAAACGAGATCGCTTCGCGATCGGAGCATGGATGAACGCGCTTGAAGCCAGAGCGCCGCGCAACGTGCTGGTCGTGGCCATGGCCAACAAGCTCGCACGTATCGCATGGGCTGTGCTCTCCAGCGGAGAAGACTATCGGCCCGCAGTGACGCACCGTAGCCGCAGTCGTCTGAGCTAATCTTGCAACACAGCGAAGGGGAAGGACCGCATCCGCAAGGATGCCAGAGGGTAATGCTGACCGCGCCCAGGGCCTTGGGCACCGTCTGCGAGCAACGGTCGAGCGCAGACCATGCCTTCGCTGCAATCAAGCTTCCAAGAAGTCTGCATCGGAACAGTAAGGACGAAAGAACAGTCACAACGGCGTATCTGAAACCTGCTACCTGATAATGGTCCTCAACGACCGACCGACTTGTAAGGACAGATGCGCAGCGGAACTCATCCTGGCCAGGAGCACGCGGCTCCATCAAAGGCCGAATACATTGCCGCAGACTTGTCTTCTCGCCCAAACTAATCCTTGCAGTCACGCGGCGGACCATACATTATGAGGACCAATCCAGCGTCGGTGAGCGCATTGG